>CAWERJ010000016.1:0-250761 GCA_963811475.1 uncultured Actinomycetota bacterium | reverse complement strand
GCTGTCCGAGTGACGACGTGGTGTCGTCGCTAGAGCAGGGGGTGAACACCCCTCTGGCGGAGCCGAATCGCGACCCGTTTCATCCCGATGGGGGGATGCCGCCACGGAGGCGGGGAGGCCATCGTCGTTACGGGCCTACCAGTGAAGGAGGTCGGGCTCGTGAGTCTCCTCGACATCGCCGTTTCCCCCGATTGCGGATTATGCGTTCCTGTCGAACTGTCATACCGGGGCGTTGGTGGCGCCTGATGGGTCGGTGGACTGGCTGTGCGCGCCGGCGTTCGACTCGCCGAGCGCTTTCGGCAACCTGCTGGACCAGGGCGCCGGCTCGTTCCGGTTGGGGCCGTACGGGATCAACGTGCCCACCCAGCGCTCGTACGTGCCCGGCACCAACGTGATGACCACGACGTGGCACGCCCCGGGGGGCTGGCTGGTCGTGCACGACGCCCTGACGATGGCACGCCGGACCGGTCCCGATCTGGTCACGCTGCACACCAGGCCACCCTCGGATGCCGATGCGGAGCACGTGTTGGTGCGGGTGGTGCCAGTGCCTGGATGGCCGGGTGGAGGTGGAGCTGGTGTGTGAGCCGGCGTTCGACTACGGGCGGGTGCCGGCGTCCTGGTCGCTCGACGACGACGGGCACGCCGCCGACGCGTCGGGCGCCGGGCAGGTCTTTCGGCTGGCGACCGACCTGTCCCTGGGGATCGAGGGCAGCGCCGTGCGGGCGCGGCACCGGCTCGTGAAGGGGGAGCGGGCCTTTGCCGCGCTGTCGTGGGCCGACGGCCTGGCCGCTCCGGCCGACGTCGAGGACGCTGCGTCGCGGATCGAGGACACCGTGCAGTTCTGGCGGGGGTGGCTGGCCCGGGCGCGCATTCCTGACCACCCGTTGCGGCACCCGGTGGAGCGGTCGGCGCTGACGATCAAGGGGCTGACGTACATGCCGACCGGGGCGACGGTGGCGGCGTTGACGACGTCGCTGCCCGAGACCCCGGGTGGGGAGCGGGAACTGGACTACCGGTACTCGTGGATGCGGGACACGACGTTCACGTTGCAGGCGTTGCACTTCCTGAACCTGGACTGGGAGGCCGACGAGTTCATGCAGTTCGTCGCCGACCTCGAGACCAACCCCGACGGTGGGCTGCAGATCATGTACGGCATCGACGGGCGCCGGGACCTGAGCGAGTCCACCCGTGAGGAGCTGTCGGGGTACGAGGGCGCCTCCCCGGTGCGGATCGGCAACGGCGCGTTCGACCAGCGCCAGAACGACGTCTACGGGGCGGTGCTGGACTCGATCCTGCTGCACACCCGGCGCAGCAAGCACCTGCCGCGCCGGCTGTGGCCGTTGGTGAAGTCCCAGGCCGAGGGTGCCCTGGGTTCGTGGCGCGAGCCGGACCAGGGGATCTGGGAGGCCCGCGGCGAGCCGCGGACCTACGTCTCCTCCAAGCTGATGGGCTGGGTCGCGTTGGACCGCGCCGCCAAGCTCGCCGGCATCCGCGACGACAGCGAGTTAGAAGACCTGGGCCGCGGCCGCGGAGGAGATCCGCGCCGACATCCTCGAGCACGGCGTCACCGAGCGGGGGGTGCTGCGCCAGCACTACGACACCGACGCCCTGGACGCCTCCACCCTGCTCGCAGCCGTGTTCGGCTTCCTGCCGGGCACGGACGAGCGGATGCGAACACGGTCGACGCCATCGGCGACGAGCTGACCGAGCACCGGTACGTGCTGCGCTACGTCACCGAGGAGACCGACGACGGGCTGTCGGGCAAGGAAGGCACCTTCCTCATCTGCTCCTTCTGGCTCGTCTCCGCCCTGGCCATCGTCGGTGAGATGCACCAGGCCACCGACCTCATGGAACGCCTGCTGCGGATCGCCTCCCCGCTGGGCCTGTACGCCGAGGAGTTCGAAGTCGACCGGGCCCGCCACCTGGGCAACTTCCCCCAAGCCTTCTCCACCTCGCCCTGATCGAAGCGGCCGGCCGGATCATCCTGGCCGATCGCCGCGAGGAGATGTCTGTCTGAGCGGCCGCGTCCGCATCGCCGCTGACCTGGAGGGAACGACCATGACCGCGAACACCTCGGCACCCCTACGTTCCACCATTCCGGCTCGGCTCGACAGGATGAGCTGGACCCCTTCCACACCCGGATGGTCGCCGGGCTGGGCGCGGCCTGGATCCTCGACGGGCTGCAGATCACCATCTCCAGTTCGGTGACCGGTGTGCTCACCAGACCTGAGACGCTGGGTATGACGTCCGCCGAGGTCGGCCTGATCGCCTCGGTCTACCTCATCGGCGAGATGGTCGGCGCCCTGGTCTTCGGCCGGATGTCCGACGCGCTCGGGCCGCAAGAGGCTGTTCATCATGACCCTGCTGCTCTACCTGTGGGCACCGGGCCGGCAGCGTTCACCACCGGCCACCACACCGGTGGCTGGTCTTCTTCTACGCGACCCGGTTCATCGCCGGCATGGGCATCGGTGGACAGTACGCCGCGATCAACTCGGCCATCGACGAGATGATGCCGTCGAAGTACCGCGGCCGGGTCGACATCTGGATCAACGGCACCTACTGGGCCGGCGCCATCCTCGGCTCCCCGGCATCGCTGGTCTTCCTCAACGCCTTCGCCGTGAACGTCGGCTGGCGGCTCGCCTTCCTCATGGGCCCGCTGCTGGCGCTCGTCGTCCTCGTCGTCGGCCGGACGCTCCCGGAGAGCCCGCGCTGGCTGCTGACCCACGGCCGGGTCGAGGAGGCCGAACGCGAGCTGGCCAAGATCGAGGAGCCGTGCGTCGATCGGGCGGCGAGATCGCCCCGGTCGACGACAGCAAGGCGATCCCTGGTGCCCGAGAAGCAGTACGGCTATCTGACGTCTTCCTGCGGCTGGTGTTCCGCGAGTACCCGAAACGCGCCATCCTCGGGGCCTCGCTGATGATCACCCAGTCGTTCCTCTACAACGCGATCTTCTTCACCTATGCGCTGGTGCTGGTCAACTTCTACGGCGTCAGCGCCACCAGCGTCCGCTGGTACGGCCTGGCGTTCTCGATCGGCAACCTGCTGGGCCCGCTGCTGCTCGGCCCCCTCTTCGACACCGTCGGGCGCGCAAGATGATCTCCGGCACCTACCTGATGTCGGGCGTGCTGCTCGTGTCAGCGCCTGGCTGTTCGACGCCGACATGCTCAACGCGACGACGCAGACCTTCGTCTGGGTGGTGATCTTCTTCTTCGCCTCCGCCGGCGCCAGCCGGCCTACCTCACCGTCAGCGAGACCTGGCCGATCGAGATCCGTGCCGAGGCGATCGCGGTGTTCTTCGCCATCGCCCAGATCTTCGGGGCCCTGGGTCCGGTGCTCTACGGCGCTCTGATCGGCGACGGCACGAGCCGCACCGGCATGGTCTGGGGATACGTCATCGGCGGGGTCATCATGGCGGCCGGAGGTGTCGTGGAGCTGGTCTTCGGCGTCAAGGCAGAGGGCCAGTCCCTGGAGACGGTGACGACGCCACTCACGGCCGTCGAGGATGCCGGAAGCGTCGCGCCCGAGGGAGGCGGCGTCCGTGCGTGACCCCGTCCTGGTGGTGGGCGGTGGACTGGCCGGCGTCGCCTGTGCCCGCGAGCTGGGGAGCCACGGTGTCGACGTGACGCTCGTCGACCGCAACGACTACCACCAGTTCCAGCCGTTGCTCTACCAGGTCGCCAGCTGGCAGCTGCCGGCGGAGGACATCGCCCGACCGCACCGCACCATCTTCCACGACCTGGCGAACGTCGAGGTGGTCACCGCGGCCGTGAGCGCGGTCGACCTGACGGCCCACACCCTCGAGCTCGAGGACGGCAGGGTGCTGCAGGGCTCCGCCGTCGTGCTCGCCGCCGGTGCCCGGCCGAACTTCTTCGGCATCCCGGGCGCCGCCGAGCACGCCTTCCCGCTCTACTCCGTCGCCGACGCCGAACGCCTGCGGCTGCACCTGCAGCGGCTGCTCCAAGCGGCAGCGAGTGACCGGTCGCCCGCCGAGGGGATGGTCGACGTGGTCGTCGTGGGAGGCGGCCCCACCGGCGTGGAGACCACCGGGGCCCTGGCCGAGCTGATGAACGCGCTGCACGAGACGGGGCGGCTCGGTGTCGCCGGCCGGGTGACGCTGGTGGACCGCGGCCCCGCCCTGCTCGGCCAGTTCTCGGCAGAGGCCCACGAGTACGCGTACGAGAAGCTCACCGACCGCCGGGGCGGACGTCCGGCTCGGGGTTGGCGTCAGGACCGTCCACCCGGACCACGTGGAGCTCGACGACGGCAGGACCATCCCCACCCGCACCGTGGTCTGGGGCGGTGGCGAGTCGGGCGCCGTCCTCGCGGGGGGCGCGGTCTCCAAGACGGGCCGTGGTGGCCGCATCGACGTGCAGCGCGACCTCACGGTGCCTGGCCACCCGGGCGCCTACGCGGTGGGCGACGTGGCCAACATCCCGTCCGGCGACGGCCCGCACGACGGCACCCTGCCCCAGCTCGGGTCCGTGGCGCAGCAGTCGGGGAAGTGGGCGGCGAAGAACATCCTGCGCGAACGCGAGGGCGAGGGCCCCGAGCCGTTCGCCTACAAGGACAAGGGCATCATGGCGATGATCGGCCGCAACGCGGCGGTCGCCGAGGTCGGCAGGCGGCACCACGAGGTGGAGGGCCCGATCGCGTTCGCCGCCTGGCTGGGGGTCCACGCGGCGCTGCTGAGCGGCGTGCACAGCAAGACCGACGCCTTCCTCGAGTGGGCCTGGGACTACTTCGAGCGTGACCACGCCGCCACCGTCGAGGCGTCCGCCAGCCCCCGCCGGCTGGCCTGGGCCGACCACGGCGAGGACGTCCCGCACATCGTCCTGGGCCCCGCCCCCGACACCCAGACCACCAGCACCACCGAGACCCTGTGAGGGAGAAGGCCATGTCCGACGACTACGACGTCATCATCGTGGGATCGGGGGCGGGCGGAGGTACGCTCGCGCACCGGCTCGCACCCTCGGGCAAGCGGGTGCTGCTCCTCGAGCGAGGGGACTGGCTTCCGCGCGAGGTGCAGAACTGGGACGCCACCGCGGTGTTCGTCCAGAACCGCTACGTCTCCGCGGACACCTGGTACGACAAGGATGGACGGTCCTTCCAACCCCAGGTCCACTACTTCGTGGGGGGCGCGACGAAGTTCTACGGGGCCGCGCTCTACCGGTTGCGGGAGCAGGACTTCGGTGAGCTGAGGCACCACGGTGCACCTCACCGGGATGGCCCGTCGGGTACGACGCGTTCGAGCCGTACTACACGCAGGCCGAGCGCCTCTACCAGGTCCACGGCATCCGCGGGGAGGACCCCACAGATCCCCCGGGTCCGGCATACCCATTCCCGCCGGTGAGCCACGAGCCACGCATCCAGGAGCCTTCGACGACCTGTCCCGGGTCGGGCTGCACCCCTTCCACAGCCCCAACGGGATCATGCTCGACGAGGCGAATCCGGCCTTCAGCCCCTGCATCCGGTCCAGCACGTGTGACGGCTTCGCGTGCCTCCTGCACGCCAAGTGCGACGCCGAGGTGGTCGCCGTCCGGCCGTCCCTGCAGTACGACAACCTGACCCTCCTGCGCAACGCCCAGGTGCGGCGGCTCGAGACCGACCCGAGCGGTCGAAGCGTCACCACGGTGATCGCGGTCGTCGACGGCGTCGAGCAGCGGTTCTCGGCCTCGGTGGTCGTCATCTCCGCAGGCGCCGCGAACTCGGCGAAGCTCCTCCTGGCCAGCGCAGACGACAAGCACCCGAACGGCCTGGCCAACGGCTCCGACCAGGTCGGGCGCAACTACATGTTCCACAACAGCCGGGCCTTCCTGGCGGTGTCCAAGGAGAAGAACGACACGCGGTTCCAGAAGACCCTGGGCCTGAACGACTGGTACCTCGGCGACGACGACTTCGAGTACCCCATGGGAAACGTCCAGATGGTCGGCAAGTCCTCCGCCCCGATGTACCGCGGCGAGAAGCGGATCGCGGAGCTCGCTCCGCTGTTCGCGCTCGGCGAGGTGGCCGAGCACGCCGTCGACTTCTGGCTGTCGACCGAGGACCTGCCCGACCCCGAGAACCGCGTCTCGCTGACCAAGGACGGGGACGTCGTCCTCAGCTACACGCCCAACAACCGGGAACCCCTCGAGCAGCTCTACCGCCGTGTCAAGCACCACCTCGACCACCTCGGCATGCACCCGCACCACCTGATCCCCCGCGACGCCTACATGAAGAACGACATCCCCGTCGCTGGCTGCGCCCACCAGTCGGGAACAGTCCGCTTCGGAAACGACCCCGCGACCTCCGTGCTGGACTCCGACTGCAAGGCCCACGAGCTCGACAACCTCTACGTCGTGGACACCAGCTTCTTCCCCAGCATCGGGGCGGTGAACCCGGCCCTCACCGCGATCGCCAACGCCCTGCGGGTGGGCGACCACCTGCTCTCACGGCTGGGCTGACCGGTCCGTCCCGGAGAGCCGCGATGGCGACGACGGCCGAGCTCCGCGTGGTCAACCTCGCCGGGCTGGTCCAGGGCATCGTCCTGGTGACCTTCCCGGCGGCGAGCACGGTCTTCACCGACCCGGCGGGGTACGACCTGACCAGCACGCAGTACGGGGCCATGTTCCTGCCGCAGGTGGCCACCGCCATCGTCGCGTCGCTCCTCGGCGCCGGTGTCGCCCGTCGTCTCGGCAGCAAGCAGGTCCTGCTCCTCGGCCTCTCGGCGAACGTCGTCGCCATGCTCGTCCTCGTCGCGACGACTCGCGTACAGACCGAGCCGGTGGCCTTCCCGCTGCTGCTGCTGGCGACCAGCTTCCTGGGCGCGGGTTTCGGTTTGACGGTTCCGGTCCTCAACACCTACGTCGCGGCGTTCCGGCCCGACCGGCCGGAGCGTGCGGTGCTGACGCTCAACGCACTGCTGGGCGCCGGCACCGCCCTGGCTCCAGTCTTCGTGGCGGTCTTCGTCGGCCTGGGCTTCTGGTGGGGGCTCCCGCTGCTGTCGACGGTGCTCTTGGTCCTCCTCCTCGTCACCGCGGTCCGGCTGCCCCTCGTCGTCGACCGGGGCCACGCCGTCGAACCGGAGGCGGGTCGTCGCGGCATCCCGGCGCGGTTCTGGCTCTTCGCCGCGTTCGCGGTCCTGTACGGCGTGTGCGAGACGATGAACGGGAACTGGTCGCAGTCCGACATGACCTCCTCCCTCGGCGCCTCGACGACGCAGGCGGCGGTCGCCCTCACCGCGTTCTGGGCCATGGTCACCTTGGGCCGGCTGCTCTTCGCGGCAGACCGGACGGTGGCTGCCGGGCACCACCGTGTTCCGCCTCCTTCCCATCGTGCTCGTCGGCACCTTCCTCCTCACCGCCGCCCTGCCGGACGACAGGCCCTGGCTCGCGGTCGCCGTCTTCGGCCTCGCCGGGCTGGGCTGCTCGGCCCTGCTGCCGCTCACGATCAGCCTGGGCCAGGGTGCGATGACGACGATGTCGGCGGCGGTCGCGGGTGGGGTCATCGCGTTCTACCAGGTGGGCTACGGCATCGCCGCGTTCGGCGTCGGCCCGCTCGTCGACTCGGGTACGGACGTGTCGATGCTCTACGGCCTCACCGCCGTGGCCGCCCTCGTCATGACGGTGCTGGCATTCGCCATCGTCCGGGGCGGCGGGGACGTGTCAGGTCGGCCGGAGGTCACCGTTCGCCAGGGCGGCTCCCGCGAGTGACACGGTCTCGCCCCGGGCCACCGGCAGCACCCGGTCGCGGAGCCCCGCCGCCTGCGCGGCCTCGAGGAAATCCTCGAGCGACGAGGTGAACACGTCGTAGTCGTCGTAGTGGACGGGGATCGACGTGCCGGCGTCGATGAGGCGAACCGCCTCCACTCCCTGCTCGGCGTCCATCGTCACGAGGAGGCCGAACACCCGCGTGCCGCCGAGGTGGAAGACCGCGACGTCGATGCCGGGGTAGCGGCGGGGAACCTCGGCGAGGTCGTCGACGAGGAGGGTGTCGCCGCTGATGTAGAGCCGGCGGACCCGGTCGCCCTGGCCGTACTCGACGACGCTGCCCATGACGTCCGGCAGGACGAGGTCGCTCAGCCCCGGTCCGTGCCGGCCCGGGCAGGCGGTGATCCGCAGCCGACTCCCGCCCCGGGTGAGCGTGACGCTGTCCCAGGTCTCCAGCCCCACGGCGCCGCCGAACCCGAGCTCGCGCAGCGCGCGCGAGGACTCCGCCGTCGTGATGACCGGCAGGGTGCGAGGGAGCCGCTCCTGCGCCACCCGGTCGAAGTGGTCACCGTGGAGGTGCGAGAGCAGGACGAGGTCGACGGGTGGCAGGTCCTCGATCTCGACCGCCGGGTCGGTCAGCCGGGTGGTGTGGAGCCCGTAGCCGAGCGGGACGGACTCGTGGCGGTGCACGAAGGTCGGGTCCGTCAGCACGGTGAAGCCGTCGACCCGGATGAGCATCGTCGCGTTGCCGATGAAGAGCAGGGAGTCCTCGGGGGCGTCGTCGTGGCCTGAGGATTCGAGCGCGATCACGTGATCCATGCCGGTGCCAGTACCCGGACACCGCGGCGCCACTCGGAGGTTCGACGACCAGGACCCCTCGATCAGCGCCGGCCAGGGACCGCCGGCCACCGCCTCCGGAAGCGTCAGGCGCACTGTGGTCAAGCGCGCTTGCACGGCACGACCCGAGGGACCACCGCGAGAGCCCATCCCGACGCCATCGCCAGGCACCGCGGTGGACGTCGAGGGTGGTCAGGCGCCAGTGAAGGGGCGGATCCCCCATCCGCTGGTTACGCTCCGGGGATGGCGCCGGCTGCAGCCTCGCGACCACCACCGTCGCGGCTGAGGGCAGCCGGTGGTGCCTTCGCGACGAACTGGCGCAACGTGCAGCTCCGCCGAGCGCAGGCCGCGTTCTTCGGCGCGTGGACGGCCGAGTGGGCCGTCACCGTGGTCCTCGCCGTGTACGCCTACGCGCGTGGCGGGGCGACAGAGGTGGGGGTCGTCGCCCTCGTCCGCGTCCTCCCGGCGGCCGTCGTCGCCCCGCTCGCCACCCAGTACGCCGACCGGTGGCCGCGCGAGAAGGTGCTCGTCGCGGTGTCGGTCGTCCGGTCGGCGTCGATCGCCCTGGCCGGCTGGGCCGTGTTCGTCGACGGGCCGGCGCTCGTCGTCTACGCCCTCGTCACGCTGTCGTCGGCCGCCGCGGTCCTCTTCCGGCCGGTGCACTCGGCACTGCTGCCGTCCCTCTGCGACACGCCGCCCGAGCTCGCGGGCGCCAACGTCGTGCGGGGTGCGCTCGACTCGGCCGCGACGCTGGCCGGTCCCGCCGTCAGCGCCGTCCTCCTGGCCACGGCCGGCCCGGCGTGGGTGCTCGTCGTCGCGGCCGTCGCGTCGGCCTGGGCCGCGCTGCTCATGGCGCGGGTCCATCCTGACCCGGCCGCCGTCGGCGACGCCGAGGTCGGCGAGAGCGCGCTGCGGAGGACCCTGGCGGGCGTCCGAGCGGTGCAGGAGCACCGCGACCTGAAGCTGCTCCTCGCCCTCGCCAGCGCCCAGACCTTCATGCGCGGTGCCGTCACGGTGTTCACGGCCGTCGTGGCGATCGAGCTCGTGGGGCTGGGCGAGCCCGGGGTGGGCCTGCTCAACGCCGCGCTCGGTGCGGGTGCGGTCGTGGCGTCGGTCGCGGCCGCGCTCCTCGTCGGGACGAGGCGACTGGCCGCCTGGTTCGGGCTCGGAGCCGTGCTCTGGGGCGCCCCGATCGTCGTCATCGGGCTCGTGCCCTCGGCGGCGTCGGCCATGGTCATGCTGGCGGTCGTCGGTGCGGGCAACGCCCTCATCGACGTCGGGGCGTTCACCCTCATCGCCCGGATGGCTCCGCCGCACGTCCTCGCCAGGGTCTTCGGGCTGCTCGAGAGCATCGCCGCGCTGTCGGTCGGCGTCGGTGCCCTCGTGACCCCTCTCGTCATGGCGGCCCTCGACCTGAGGACCGCCCTCGTGGTCCTCGGCCTCCTCACGCCGACGGCAGTGGCCCTGTCGTGGCGCCGCCTGACCGCGATGGACCACGTCATCGGGGGCCGCGACGACGAGCTGGCGCTGCTGCGGGGAGTACCGCTCCTCGACGCCCTCCCGCTCCCGGCCCTCGAGACCGTCGCGCGGCAGCTCGACCACGCGGTCGTGCCCGCCGGCGAGGCGGTGTTCCACCAGGGCGATCCCGGCGACCGGTTCTACGTCGTCGTGTCGGGCACGGCGGAGGTCGTCGGGGACGGTCGTCCGGTGGCCAGCCTCGGGCCGGGGGAGTCGTTCGGCGAGATCGCGCTCCTGCGACGCGTGCCCCGCACGGCGACCGTCCGGGCGGTCACCGACCTGCGCCTGGAGACGCTGCGCGCGGACCGGTTCATCGCCGTGATGACGGGGTCCCCGCGCGGGCGCGCCGCGACGTCGGCCCGCGTCGACGAGATGATGGACCGGTTCGCGCCCCGGTCCGGGCCGGACCCGTCCCCACCACCGCGGCTGAGGCCGGTCAGAGGCAGGACGCCATCCGCCGCACGGCGTCCTCGAGCACCTCCGGGGAGGTGGCGAAGTTGAGGCGCGCGAAGCCCCGGCCGGCATCCGCGCCGTACCCCGGGCCGGACGCCAGCGCCACGCGACCACGGCGGCGGAACACCGCAGCCGGGTCGTCCCCGAGGCCCAGCGGGCGGCAGTCGAGCCACGCGAGGTAGGTGGCCTCCGGCGCCACCCACCGCACGTCCGGCAGGTGCTCGGCGAGCAGGCGGCCCAGGAGCAGCCGGTTGGCGTCGAGCTCGCCGAGCAGCCGGGCCTGCCACTGGCGCCCGTCGTCCATCGCCGCGACGTGCGCGATCGCGCCCAGGTGGGAGGAGCCGTGCGTGTGCACCTCGTGGAGCCGCACGTCCGACGCCCGCCGGCCCGGCGACGGCGAGCGCCGACTTCAGCCCCGCGAGGTTCCACCCCTTCGAGGGCGAGAACACGGAGAAGGCCCGCTCGGCCCCGGGGACGGTGAGGAACGGCGTGAACCCCCGACCCCCCTCGTAGACGACCGGCGCGTGCACCTCGTCGGCGACGACGCGGACCCCGTGCTGCTGCGCCAGCGCGGCCAGCGTCGGCCAGCTCGGCGGGGGAGTGGACCACCCCGGTGGGGTTCTGCGGGTTGCAGAGCAGGTACGCCGCCCGCTCCCCGGATGCCGTCGCCGCCCGGAAGGCCGTCTCGAGCGTTCCCGGGTCCAGCCGGCCGGCCGCGGTGAGCGGCGCGTCGACCCGGCGTCGGCCGATGGCGTCGACGAAACCGAAGAACGAGTCGTACACGGGCGGCGAGACGACGACGGGGCCGCCCTCGTCGGTGAGCAGCCGCAGCAGCTCCGCCACCCCGATCATGACGTCGGGCACGACGCTCGCCGCGGCCGGGTCCACCTCCCACCCCCAGGCGGATGCCGCGTACCGCGCCACGGCGTCGGCGTACCGCGGTCCCCACCCGTAGCCGGTGTCGCCCCGGCGCACGGCGGCGGTGACCGCCTCGACGACGGCGGGACAGGGCTCGACGTCCATCTCGGCGACCCAGAGGGGGAGCACGTCGGGGTCGAAGGCCACCCACTTCACGCTCGTGCGGTCGCGACGCAGCTCGGCCTCCGGTGCTCGCAGCAGCTGATCCGGCCATGCGGACACCCTAGGACCGTGCCGGTCGACGGGCCTGCGACGGCATACAGTGGCGATCATGTCGACGGGGGCGCCCGAGGAGCAGGTGAGCAGCCGGGTGCTCACGCTGCCGAACGTGCTGTCCGCGCTGCGGCTGCTCGGCGTGCCCGTCTTCCTCTGGGCGATCCTCGACGAGCGCGACGCGCTGGCCATCGTGCTCCTCATGGCCTCGGGCGTCACGGACTACCTCGACGGCAAGATCGCCCGGCACTACGGCCAGGTCTCGAGGGTGGGGCAGCTGCTCGACCCGGTCGCCGACCGCCTCTACATCGTCACGACGCTGCTCGGCCTGGCCTGGCGCGACATCCTGCCCTGGTGGCTCGTCGGCATCCTCTTCGCGCGCGAGGCCTTCATGGGCGTGGTCGTGCTCGTGGCCCAGCGCCACGGCTGGGTGGGCCTGCCCGTCCACTTCGCCGGCAAGGCGGCCACCTTCAACCTCCTGTGCGCCTTCCCGCTCCTGCTGCTCGGTGCGGGCGAGGGCGCATGGGCGCGCGTCGCCGAACCGGTCGGCTGGGGCTTCGCGTGGTGGGGGACGGCGCTCTACTGGCTGGCCGGCATCCTCTATGCCGTCCAGCTGCGCCAGCTCCTCGCCGCCCGACGGGTCGTGCCCGCATGAGCCAGGCCTCGAGCGGCAGGCGCCCCGACGAGTCGATGACCCTGCTCACCACCGTCGTCGAGCGGCCCCTCGACCCCGGCTACGCCGCCGCGGCCGACCGCCGCGAGGCGGCCGGCGAGCCCCGCAGCACCTCCCTGCGCTCCCCGCTGCTCGTCGTCGCCACCCTCGTCATCGGCCTCGTCATGGGCATCGCGGCCTACAACCTGTCCGCCGCGAGCACCCCGCGGTCCAAGGCGCGCGCCGAGCTCATCACCCAGATCGAGCAGCGGCGCAGCCAGGTCGAGGAGCTGACGGCCCGGGCCACGACCCTGCAGTCGAAGGTCACCGACCTCGAGGCCGAGCAGCTCGCGGGCGACCCCGACGCCGACCGCAACCGCGACCTGGCGGCGGTCGTCGGGTCGATCCCCCTGGAGGGGCCGGGCTTCACCATCACCGTGGACGACGCCCCCGACGCCGTCGACCAGGACGGCACCGAGGGCGCGAGCGACCAGGCCGACGAGGGACGGGTGCTGGCCAAGGACCTCCAGTTCGTGACGAACGAGCTGTGGCGGTCGGGCGCCGAGGCGATCAGCATCAACGGCAAGCGCCTGACGTCCACCTCGGCGATCCGCTTCGCCGGGTCGGCGGTCATCGTCGACTACCGACCGCTCACCCGTCCCTACGTCATCACGGCGCTCGGCGACCCCCAGCGCTTCCCCGCCACCTTCGCCGACGGCCCCGGGGGCACCTACCTGTCCACCCTCGCGAGCACGTTCGGCATCCGCGTCGACACCAAGGTCTCGAACGAGCTCCGGGTCCCGGCCGCCGTGGGTCTCACGACGCGGTACGCGACGACCGGGGATACTGGGGACTCGGACACCACACCGACCCCCACCACGACCACCACACCGACCCCGGGAAGGAGCACGTCGTGATCCCTGCCATCGGCCTGGGCCTCGGCATCATCATCGGCCTGCTCCTCCAGCCGGCCGTGCCGGTCTGGCTGCAGCCCTACCTGCCCATCGCGGTCATCGCCGCCCTCGACGCCGTCTTCGGCGCGCTGCGGGCCATCCTCGACGGCATCTTCGACGACAAGGTCTTCGTCGTCTCGTTCCTCTCCAACGTGCTCGTCGCCGCCTTCATCGTCTTCCTCGGCGACAAGCTGGGGGTCGGCGCCCAGCTGTCGACCGGTGTCGTCGTCGTCCTCGGCATCCGGATCTTCTCCAACGTCGCGGCCATCCGCCGGCACCTGTTCAACGCATGAGCGACACCGAGCCCGACCCGACGACCCCCGACCCCCCGGACGACGCCGCACCCGTCCCCGGGCCGGCCCGCGACCCCGAGCGGGCCCGCGACCCCGAGCGGGCGTGGCGCCGGTTGCTGCGGGCCGGCTCGCCGCGGGCCACCCGGGCGAACGTCCTCGCGATGGTGCTCGCGGCAGTGCTCGGGTTCGCGATCATCGCCCAGGTGCGCCAGACGTCGATCGAGGGGCTGGAGAACCTGCGCGAGGACGAGCTCGTGCGCATCTTCGCGGACGTCGACCAGGAGAACGACCGCCTGGCGGAGGAGATCCGCGGCCTGGAGTCCTCCCTGGGCCTGCTCGAGAGCCAGTCGACCAACGAGGCCGAGGCGCAGCGCGCCGCGCAGGAGCGGCTCGACGCGCTCGGCATCCTCGCCGGCACCGCACCCGCGCGCGGCCCGGGCATCGTCCTCACCATCAACGACCCGCAGGGGCAGGTGACGTCCTCGATCGTCCTCGACGCCATCCAGGAGCTGCGCGACGCCGGGGCCGAGGCGATCCAGGTCGACGACGTGCGAGTGGTCGCCGACACCTGGTTCTCGCAGATCGACGGCGGACTCACGGTGTCCGGGCGCGAGGTCCGCCCGCCCTACGTCATCAACGCCATCGGCGACGCCAACACCCTGGCCGGTGCCATGGAGATCCCGGGAGGGGTCACGGCGACGGTCCGGCGGGTCGGAGGAGACACCGACGTGCGGATCCGTGACGAGGTCGACGTCGACGCGTTGCTCACCGCGACCCCGCCTCAGTACGCTCGCCCCGTACCGACCACGACCCCCTGACGGCCCGCTCCGCGGCGCCCGACCAAGGAGACCCATGAGCGACCTCGAGTACCCCGCCGGCCTGCGCTACACCGCCGAGCACGAGTGGGTGCGCGCCGACGGTGACACGGTCCGGGTCGGCATCACGTCGTTCGCGCAGGAGGCGCTCGGCGACGTCGTCTACGTCAGCCTGCCGACCGTCGGTGACGCGGTCGCCGCCGGCGACACCTGCGGCGAGGTCGAGTCCACGAAGTCGGTGAGCGACCTCTACGCCCCGGTCTCGGGAGAGGTGACCGCGGTCAACGCGGCCCTCGACGCGACCCCCGAGCTCGTCAACTCCGACCCCTACGGCGAGGGCTGGATGTACGAGCTGCGCCCGAGCGACACCGGGGCCGTCGACGCCCTGCTGGACGTCGAGGCCTACACCGCGCAGCTCTCCTGACATGCTGGGAGCAGGCCCGCCCCACAGGGTGGGCAACGACGGTGCCGTGATCTAGGGTGTGGAACTCGCGCGGACCGACGACGGGAAGGCTGGTTGGCGAATGAGTGACGAACGCGAGGACCCCTCGGGCGCCGTCCCCGAACCGACGACGATGCGGTTGCAGGCGGTCCAGGGAGCCGAGCGCGCCGAGACCGCCCAGGAGAGCGACCACGTCCTCACCAAGGCCGACCTCGCCACCGTCGAGGCGCTGCGCCCGGGCACCGCCCTCCTCGTCGTCCTGCGCGGCCCCAACACCGGCGCGCGGTTCCTGCTCGACGACGACGAGGTGCTCTCCGGTCGCCACCCCGAGAGCGACATCTTCCTCGACGACGTCACCGTCTCGCGCAAGCACGCCGTCTTCCGTCGCACCGAGGAGGGCTTCGTCGTGCACGACGTCGGCTCCCTCAACGGCACCTACGTCAACCGTGAGCTCGTCGACGAGGTCGTGCTGAGGACGGGCGACGAGGTGCAGATCGGCAAGTTCCGGCTGGTGTTCTACGCCAGCCAGTCCTGACCCTTCCCGTGTCCGCGGAGGCCGGTACCCGGCGCCTCACCGTCGGTGCCGTCGTGCGGTCCCTCGCGCAGGAGTTCCCCGACATCACGATCTCCAAGGTGCGGTTCCTCGAGGCCGAGGGGCTCGTCACGCCCGACCGCACCCCGTCCGGCTACCGGCAGTACACCCCCGCCGACGTCGAGCGGCTCCGCTACGTGCTGCGGGCGCAGCGCGACCTGTTCTGGCCGCTGCGCGTCATCAAGGACAACCTCGAGGCGCTCGACCGAGGGCTCACCCCCGGTGACGGCTCCGACGCGCGCGCCCGGCCGCCGGCCCCCGCCCGGGACCCCGCGGTGCCGGATGCCGTCGGACCTCGTCGAGCGGCGCGACCTGCGGCTCACCGCGGCCGAGCTCGTCCGGGCCACGGGGCTCGGCTCCGGCGCCGTCGCGGACCTCGTGTCGTCCGGGCTCCTGCGGCCCGACGGCGCCGGCCTGCACGCCGAGTCCGACCTGCGCGTCGCGCACGCGGTGGCCGGGCTGGCCGCCTACGGCGTCGAGCCACGGCACCTGCGCGGCTTCCGGGCGGCCGCCGACCGTGAGCTGGGCCTCGTCGAGCAGGTGGTCGGGCCGCGACGCGGGAGCGACGCCGCGCGCCACGAGGCCGAGGTGGCGCAGCTGTGCCTGGCCCTGCACGTCGCCCTCGTGCGCGGTGGGCTCTCGGCCGGCCGGGCTGCCGAGTCGCACTGACGCGCACCGGATGCCGCGAGGTACGGTGACAGGGTGAAGGTGCTGGACGTGCTCGGGGTTCGGGTCGAGATGCCGACGAACCAGCCGATCGTGCTCCTGCGGGAGCGCGACGGTGACCGCTACCTGCCCATCTGGATCGGGGCGGCGGAGGCCACGGCGATCGCCTACGCGCAGCAGGGAGTCGTCCCACCGCGCCCGCTCACCCACGACCTGCTGCGCAACGTCATCGACGAGCTGGGGCACGAGCTGACCCGGGTGCGCATCGTCGCCCTCAAGGACGGCGTCTTCCACGCCATGCTCGACCTCGACGGCGGGGCGGACGCCGGCGGCACCGACATCGAGTCGCGCTCCTCCGACGCCATCGCGCTGGCGCTGCGCGCGGGAGCCGAGATCGTCGCCGACGAGGACCTCCTCGACGAGGCCGGCGTCGAGATGGCCGAGACCGAGGACGACGAGGTCGAGAAGTTCAAGGAGTTCCTCGACCAGGTGACCGCCGAGGACTTCGACACCGAGACCGAGACCTGAACGTCCCTCCGGGGCCGACACGCCGGAGGCGCGCCGGACGCGGGGTGGTTGACCCAGGCCGGTCGTGGCCCTTACCGTCACACACGTCACACCAGTACCATCCGCCACACGAGTCACACCAGTCACGACCCTCCGCGAGGAAGTGACGCCGATGTCATTCGCAGGCGTACAGTCGTCCGTGAAGGTGAGTCGAGGAGGTAGGCGTGGTCTCCAGCGGAGAAGCGCGACGGTCCGGGGGACGGCCCGTCCCGGCGCAGGGTGTCCTGTTCTCCGGTGACCTCCCCGAGCTCGACGAGGAGGCCGGCTACCGCGGCCCCACCGCGTGCAAGGCGGCCGGCATCACCTACCGCCAGCTCGACTACTGGGCCCGCACCGGCCTGGTCGAGCCCTCGGTCCGCCCCGCCGGCGGCTCGGGCACCCAGCGGCTGTACGGGTTCCGCGACATCCTCGTGCTCAAGGTCGTCAAGCGGCTGCTCGACACGGGCGTCTCGCTGCAGCAGATCCGTGGGGCGATCCAGGTCCTGCGCGCCCGCGGGGTCGACGACCTCGCCCAGATCACCCTGATGAGCGACGGCGCGTCGGTCTACGAGTGCACCTCCGCGGACGAGGTCATCGACCTGCTCCAGGGCGGTCAGGGCGTCTTCGGCATCGCCATCGGTCGGGTGTGGCGCGAGGTCGAGGGTGACCTGTCGCAGCTGCCCAGCGAGCGTGCGGAGCACGACGGCGTCGCCGAACCGGAGCCCGGTGACGAGCTCGGCGCCCGGCGGGCGGCCCGGCTCGCCTGATAGATTGGCGAACGCCGCTCACACCGTGTGGGAGAGACCTCGACGTTGCCCGTCGGGGCGCCGAAGGGGCAAACCTCCCCGGAACCTCTCAGGCGCAAGGGACCACTCGGGACAGGCACCTCTGGAGCACCCGGCCACCGGTCGGCCGTGACAGAGGGGGAGACGTCGTCGCCGTCTGCCCCGAGGAGCCACCGTGAGCACCCAGCCCCCCGACCTGCCCGCGTTCGCCGCACGCCACATCGGGCCGAGCGAGGCCGACGTCGCCGCGATGCTCGAGGTCGTCGGGCGCTCGTCCCTCGACGACCTCGTCGACACCGCCGTCCCGGCGGGATCCGCGGTGCCGAGCGGCTCGGGATCGAGCCGGCCGACTCCGAGGAGGCCGTGCTCGAGGAGCTGCGGACGGTGGCCGCGCGCAACCGCGTCGTCACCTCGATGATCGGGCTCGGCTACTACGGGACGCACACGCCCGCCGTCATCCAGCGCAACGTCCTCGAGAACCCCGCCTGGTACACCGCCTACACGCCCTACCAGCCCGAGATCTCCCAGGGCCGGCTCGAGGCGCTGCTGAACTTCCAGACCGTCGTCAGCGACCTCACCGGCCTGCCGATCGCCGGTGCGTCCCTCCTCGACGAGGCCACGGCCGCCGCCGAGGCGATGACGCTGATGCGCCGCTCGTCGCGGGCGCCCGCGGACGCCGTCCTCCTCGTCGACGACAAGGTCTTCCCCCAGACGCTCGGCGTCGTGCGCACGCGCGCGGTCCCGCTGCGCCTCCCGGTCGTCGAGGCGGACCTCACCGCGGTCGGCACGGCCGAGCAGCTGCGCGAGGCCGCCGGCGGCGCGGAGGTCTTCGGGGTCCTCGTCCAGTACCCCGCGATGGACGGCGCGCTGCACGACCTGCGGGAGCTCACGGCCGCCGCCCACGAGGCCGGAGCGCTCGTCACCGCGTCGGCCGACCTCCTCGCGCTGACGCTCGCGACACCCCCGGGGGAGTGGGGTGCCGACATCGCGGTCGGGACCACCCAGCGGCTGGGCGTGCCGATGGGCTTCGGTGGTCCGCACGCCGGGTACATGAGCGTGCGGCAGGGCCTCGAGCGCACGCTGCCCGGGCGCCTCGTCGGGGTCTCGGTCGACGCGGAGGGCGCCCCCGCCTACCGGCTCGCGCTGCAGACCCGCGAGCAGCACATCCGCCGGGAGAAGGCCACGTCGAACATCTGCACGGCGCAGGTGCTGCTCGCCGTCATGGCGAGCATGTACGCCGTCTACCACGGCCCCGCGGGGCTGCGCGCCATCGCGCTGCGCGTGCACGCGCACGCCGAGGCGCTGCGCGCCGCGCTCGTCGAGGGCGGCGTCGACGTCGCCGCCGGCCCGCTCTTCGACACCGTGCGGGTCGCGGTGCCCGGTCGGGCGCACGAGGTCGTCGACACCGCCCTGGCCCAGGGCGTCAACCTGTGGCGCGTCGACGACGACACCGTGCAGCTCAGCGTCGACGAGACCACCGACCTGCTCGACCTGGGTGCGGTGGCGAAGGCGTTCGGCGTCGTGGCACCCGAGTCGGTGCGTCCGGCCGCACCAGGGTGGCCCGAGGCGCTGGTGCGCACCTCCGACTACCTCACCCACCCGGTGTTCTCCGCGCACCACTCCGAGACCGCCATGCTGCGCTACCTGCGCCGGCTCGCCGACCGCGACTTCGCGCTCGACCGCGGGATGATCCCGCTCGGCTCCTGCACGATGAAGCTCAACGCGACGACGGAGATGGTCGCGGTGACGTGGCCGGAGTTCGCGCACCTGCACCCGTTCGCACCGCACGACCAGACCGACGGCATCCGGGGCATCGTCGAGCAGCTCAGCGGCTGGCTGTGCGAGATCACCGGGTACGACGCCGTCTCGCTCCAGCCGAACGCCGGCTCGCAGGGCGAGCTCTCCGGCCTGCTCGCCATCGCGGCCTACCACCGCTCGCGCGGGGACGACCAGCGCACGGTCTGCCTCATCCCGAGCAGCGCGCACGGCACCAACGCCGCCAGCGCCGTCATGGCGGGGCTGCGGGTCGTCGTCGTCAAGACCGACCCGGTCACGGGGAACGTCGACCTCGACGACCTCACCGCGAAGGTCGAGGAGCACCGCGACACGCTCGCGGCGATCATGGTGACCTACCCGTCGACGCACGGTGTCTTCGAGGACACCATCACCGACCTCTGCGCGATGGTCCACGACGCCGGCGGCCAGGTCTACGTCGACGGGGCCAACCTCAACGCCCTGGTCGGCGTCGCCCGGCCCGGGCGGTTCGGCGCCGACGTGTCGCACCTCAACCTGCACAAGACCTTCTGCATCCCGCACGGGGGAGGGGGCCCGGGGGTCGGCCCGGTGGCCTGCCGCGAGCACCTCGCCCCCCACCTGCCGAACCACCCGCTCGACGAGCTCGCCGGCCCGTCGGGAGGCGTCGGGCCGGTGGCCGCCGCCCCGTACGGGTCCGCGAGCATCCTGCCCATCTCGTGGGCCTACGTCCGGCTCATGGGGGGAGCGGGCCTGCGGCGCGCGACCGAGGTCGCCGTGCTCAACGCGAACTACGTGGCCGCCCGCCTGCGCGAGCACTACCCGGTGCTGTACTCCGGCACCGACGGGCTCGTCGCCCACGAGTGCATCCTCGACCTGCGCGGCATCACCAAGGAGACCGGCGTCACCGTCGACGACGTCGCGAAGCGGCTCATCGACTACGGGTTCCACGCGCCGACGATGTCCTTCCCGGTCGCCGGCACGCTCATGGTCGAGCCGACCGAGAGCGAGGACAAGCGCGAGCTGGACCGCTTCTGCGACGCGATGATCGCGATCCGGCGCGAGATCGACGAGGTGGGATCGGGCGCCGTGGCGGCTGCCGACAGCGTGCTGCGCGGCGGCCCCGCACACCGCGGCCGCCCTCGCCGGGGAGTGGGACCACCCGTACGACCGCGCCACCGCGGCCTTCCCCGAGGGCGTCGACCCGACGGCGAAGTACTGGCCGCCGGTGCGCCGCATCGACGGGGCGTACGGCGACCGGCACCTCGTGTGCTCGTGCCCGTCGCCGGAGGCGTTCGAGGACTGACCCGCGGGATGCCGGCCGGCTGGCGCCTCAGGCGATCGCCCTGGCTGCGGGCTCAGCGCGCCAGCCGTGCGCACCTCGACGGTGCTGCCGGCGGGGCCCTTGTGCACGACGGCCTGGTGGGTGATGCGGCTGCGCAGGTCGGCCACGTGGCTGACCACGCCGACCGCGCGACCCCCCTCACGCAGCCCGTCGAGCACGGTGAGCACCTGCTCGAGGCTGTCGTCGTCGAGGCTGCCGAAGCCCTCGTCGAGAAAGAGGGTGCCGAGGTCGAGGCCGCCGGACTCCTCGCGGACGGCGTCGGCGAGCCCGAGGGCCAGGGCGAGGGAGGCCATGAAGGACTCGCCACCGGACAGGCTCGCGGTGTCACGCACCCGACCGGTCCACTGGTCGAGGACCCGCAGCCCGAGGCCGGACCGGGCGCCACGGGCGGCGCGCTCGTCGGAGTGCTCGAGAAGGTAGCGCCCGCCGCCCATGACGGCCAACCGCTCGTTGGCCCGTGCCGCCACCGTCTCGAGCCGTGCCGCGAGCACGTAGGCGGTGAGCCGCATCCGCAGCGTGTTGTCGGGGCCGATCCCGCTCGTCGTGTCGGCGAGCTCACGCACCCGGGCATCGCGCGCGGCGGCGGCCGCAACACGGTCGCAGGCGTCGTCGACGAGGGGGACGAGCCGTTCGAGGGCCCGCAGTGCCCGGGCGGCGTCGTCCTGCGCGGCGGCCGCGGCGAGCAGCGCGTCGCGAGCCGCCCGGTCGGCGGCCTGCAGCGTGCCGAGGTCGGGTTCGTCGGCGGTCAGGGCGGCGACCACCTCGGGGTCGGCGGCGACCGCCCGGGCGCCGGCGGCGTCCTCCAGGTGCGTGGTCACGAGGTCGCGCAGCCGGGCCAGCTCCGCCTCGGGGCGCAGGGCGGCCCGGGCTGCCTCGGGGTCGTCGAAGCCGGCGGCGGCGAGGGCGGCGCCGAGGTCGCCGGCGGCCGTGGCGAGCCGGGCCTGCGCGGCGGCCAGGTCGTCGGCCGCGGCGACGAGGTCGGTGAGCGACCGGCCGGCCCGGAGGTGCTCCGCAGGCTCGACCGCCACCACAGGGACACGGCGCGTGCTCGTCGAGGAGGGCCTCGACCCGGTCCGTCGCGGCGGCTGCGGCCGCGGCGAGCTCGTCGAGCGCCGCGGTGGTGGCCTCGGCGCGGGCCGACGTGGCGGCGAGCGCGCGGCGGTGGTCGTCGACCGACCGGGTGACCGCCGTCAGGCGCCGGGCGACGGCCTCGTGGGCGACGGCGTCGGCCCGTGCGGCGGTGAGGGCGGCCGTGGCGTCGACGACCGCGGCGCGCAGCTCTCCGGCATCCGCACCATCGAGCCCGGCGACCATGGTGCGCACGCCGGCGCGCAGCGCCTCGACCTCGGCCTCGACGGCTCGCTGCTCGGCCTCGGCGGCCTCGAGGCGGCGCTCGGCCTCGGTGACGTCGTCGGGCAGCGACGGGGTCGGCGACGGTGGCCGGCTGCGGGTGCTCGAGCGCACCGCAGACCGGGCACGGGGTGCTCGCGGTGAGCGAGCGCGCCAGCTCGCCCGCCATGCCGTCGAGCCGTCGCTGGCGCAGGTCGAGCAGCTCGGCGCGGCGGTCGAGCGCGGCTGACCGGAGGTCGGCGTGGCGGGGGCCCAGGGCCTCGGCACGGGCGAGGTCGCGCTCGGCGGCGTCGAGGACCGCGACCCTGGCGCGTGCGACCTCGACCACCAGCTCGAGCTCGGCGACCCGGGTGGCACCGGTCGACAGCCGCTCGGCCTCGGCGGCCAGGTCGTCACGCTCCACCTCGGCCGCGGTGAGCTCGGCCGCCATCCGCTCGGTCGCCGCGGCCAGCTGCTCGGCGCGGTCGTCGAGCTCGGCGCGACGACCGGCCCGGTCGTCGGCGTCGGTCTGCTCACGGGCGAGGGTGGTGACCACCGCATCCAGCGCCCGGAGCCGGAGCAGGGCGTCGCCCAGCTCGTCGTCGGCGAGCGTCGACAGCGTTCGGCCGTGCAGCGCCGCCCGGGCCTGCGCCACCCGCGTCCCGCGCGGCGGCGACGTCGTCGGTGGCTCGGTCGTGGGCGGTGAGGTGCCCGGAGAGGGTCGCGGCCCGCTCTGCGGCAGCGAGGGCCTCGACCCGCGGTGAGGTGGCTCGGCCGGGCGGCCTCGAGCCGCTCGAGCCGCTCGAGCGCCCGTACCCCCCGGGCGCGCAGGTCGTGCAGCGCGCGCCCGGTGGCCAGTGCCTCGGCCGCGGTCGCGCTCGGCACCGGAGGCCGTGTCGAAGGCGGCCATCGTCGTGCTCACCCGCGCGTCGAGCAGCGCCGCGAGGACCCGCAGGTGGCTCCCCACCGACTCCGCCGGCGACCTCGCCCAGGTGCGCGGGACCGCGTCGCCGTCGGGGAGCGAGGCCTCGGCGAGGACGTCCTCGACCCGCGCGAGCACCCCGGCCAGCACCGAGTGGGCGTCGTCGAGGTCGGCGCCCGCCGTGCGCCGCGACTCGGCGAGCCACGCCTCGACGTCGGTGAACGCGGAGATGTCGAAGAGCCGCTCGAGCACCTCACGGCGGTCCTCCGGGGTCGCGCGGAGGAACGCTGCGAACTCGCCCTGGGGGAGGAGCACCACCTTGGCGAACTGGGCCATGCCCATGCCGAGGGCGTCACGGACGACGTCGGCGACCTCGTCGTGCCGGGTGCTGAGGCCCACCCACCGGGAGCCGCGCCGCTCCTCGAGCGTGACCATCGCCTGCACCTTCGACCACCCCGTGCCCCGCCGCTTGGGACGCTGGAACTCCGGGGAGCGGCGGATCCGGAACCTCCGGCCCCCGGCGGTGAGGTCGAGCGTGACCCGTGGCACGGCATCCGGTGCGGCGTGGTCGCTGCGCAGGCCGCGCTTGGAGCGCGAGCCGGGCACGTCGGCGTACAGCGCGAAGCAGATGGCGTCGAGCAGGCTGGTCTTGCCCGACCCCGTGGGACCGTGGATGAGGAACAGCCCCTCGGCCGACAGGGCGTCGACGTCGACGACGACGCGGTCGGCGAACGGCCCGAACGCCTCGATCTCGAGCCGGTGGACCCTCACGCGGCACCCACCGACCCGTCGGCCAGCGGAGCCGCGCCGGCCCGGGCCACCCCCTCGTCCTCGCCCAGCTGACGCCCGACCCGGCTGGCCTCGACCGCCTCGGCGAGCAGGGCACGCTCGTCGTCGGTGGCAGCGCGGCCGCCGCGAACGTGGGAGAGGAAGTCGCAGCAGACCTCGACGTCGCCCGCCGTCGCGACGCGGGCGGCGTACGGCCGCAGCGGCACGCTCGCCCCCTGCGGGTCGAAGCGCAGCTCGAGCGTGTGGGGGAAGCGGCGGCGCACCTGGTCCATCGCGCCGAGGGGCCGCTGCGCGTCGGTGAGGGTGACCTGGCACCACGCGGCCTCGGCAGCGGCGTGGCCGGGATCCGCGAGCAGCTCGTCGAGGGTGCCGCGGAGCACGGCCAGGGGCCGCTCGACGGGGGCCTCGACCTGCTCGACGACGGGGGTGTCGCCGGAGAGGTCGACGAGCAGGCTGCCCTTGCGCTGGCGCCACTCGGAGAACGACATCGCCACCGGCGAGCCGCTGTAGCGCACGCCCGGGGCGACCTCCTGGCGACCGTGGAGGTGGCCCAGCGCGGTGTAGTCGATGCCGGCGAACACCTCGGGCGGCACCGCCGAGACACCACCCACCGAGATGTCGCGCTCGGAGTCGCTCGTGATGCCGCCCAGGACGAAGGCATGGGCCATGACGACGGTGCGCCCCCGTCGCCGTGCGGCATCGACCTGCACCCGGGCGAGCGCCGCGCGCAGCACGCCGGCGTGCGTGCGCTCCGTGGCGCCCAGCTGCTCGGCGACCAGGGCCGGCTCGAGGTAGGGCAGTGGGTGCACGGCGGTGTTTCCGACGACGACCGGACGACCGACGTCGGCGACCGACGTGCGGATGTGCACGCCCGCCCGCTCCAGCAGGTCGGAGGCGAACCCCAGCCGGCTCGCCGAGTCGTGGTTGCCACTGCTGACGACGACGACGGCCCCGGCGTCGACGAGGCGGACGAGGGTCTGCGAGAGGAGCTCGACGGTGTCGGGTGAGGGCATCGCCCGGTCGTAGACGTCACCGCTGACGAGCACGGCGTCGACCCGCTCCGCCCGGACGACGTCGACGAGGGAGTCGAGGTACGCCGCCTGCGCGCCGAGCAGCCCCACCTGGTGGAACGCGCGCCCCAGGTGCCAGTCGGAGGTGTGGATCAGCCGCACGTCACCCACGCTAGGAGAGGGGTGCGACAGCACCGGTGACCGAAACGCGGGTTGCGGGTACCACCTCGGGTCACGACGTGGTTGGGTGGCCGCATGGGAGCAGAGGTGCAGTCGCAGAGCTACACCCGTGAGGAGCGGCAGCGCTACCGCGAGAAGGTCCGCCAGAACCTCGACGTCTTCGAGAAGATGCTCAACACCAGCTCCTTCGAGTTCGACCGGCCGATGACCGGCCTCGAGATCGAGCTCAACCTCGTCGACGCGCGACATGCAGCCGCACTTCCACAACGCCGAGGTGCTCGCCGCGATCGCCGACGAGGACTACCAGACCGAGCTGGCGCAGTACAACATCGAGCTCAACGTGCCGCCGCGTCCCGCTGCCCGGCGACTCCGCCATCGAGCTCGAGGCGGGAGCTGCGCGAGAGCCTCAACCGCCGCCGACCAGCGCCGCCACCGAGGTCGGGCTCGAAGATCGTCGCCATCGGCATCCTGCCGACGATCATGCCCGAGCACTACGAGCGCGAGTGGATCAGCCGCAACAACCGGTACACGGCCCTCAACGACTCGATCTTCGTCGCCCGCGGCGAGGACATCTACCTCGACATCGAGGGCCCCAGCGGGGAGCGCGTCGCGACGTACTGCGACTCGATCGCGCCCGAGTCCGCCTGCACCTCGGTGCAGCTGCACCTGCAGGTGGCGCCCTCGGAGTTCGCCGCGCACTGGAACGCCGCCCAGGCGCTGTCGGCGCCGCAGGTCGCGCTCGCCGCCAACTCGCCGTACTTCTTCGGCAAGCGGCTGCACGCCGAGACGCGGATCGAGCTGTTCAAGCAGGCCACCGACACGCGGCCGATCGAGCTGAAGAACCAGGGCGTGCGGCCGCGGGTGTTCTTCGGCGAGCGGTGGATCACCTCGATCTTCGACCTGTTCGAGGAGAACGTCCGGTACTTCCCGACCCTGCTGGCCGAGACCAGCGACGAGGACCCGATGGCCAAGCTCGAGGCGGGCGTCGCGCCGGACCTGTCCGAGCTGCGGCTGCACAACGGCACCGTCTACCGCTGGAACCGCCCGATCTACGACATCGTCGGCGGCAAGCCGCACCTGCGGGTCGAGAACCGCGTCCTGCCGGCCGGCCCGACCATCGTCGACGTCCTCGCGAACGCGGCCTTCTACTACGGCACCATCCGGATGCTCGCGCACGAGGACCGTCCGGTGTGGACGAAGATGAGCTTCGCCGCCTGCGACCGAGAACTTCCGAAGCGTCGGCCCGCGACGGCATCGACGCCCGGCTCTACTGGCCCGGCTTCGGCGAGCTGTCGGCCGACGAGCTCGTGCTGCGGCACCTGCTCCCGCTGGCCCACGAGGGGCTGCGCCAGTGGGGTGTCTCGGATGCCGTGCGCGAGCGCTACCTCGGGGTCATCGAGGGCCGCTGCAAGACCGGGGTCAACGGCGCCGAGTGGTCCACCCGCGCGGTGCAGGTGTTCGAGGGCCAGGGCCTGGACCGCCGCGAGGCGCTGCGGCGGATGCTCGAGCTGTACGCCGTGCACATGGACTCCAACGAGCCGGTGCACACCTGGCCCCTGCCCTGACCCGGGCGTACGCGTGGCCGCATGCTCGAGAACTCGAAGGCGTTCAGCGGGATCGCGGTCAAGGACCTGGAGGAGTCGAGGCGCTTCTTCGGCGAGACCCTCGGCCTGCAGGTCGACGACGGCGAGATGGGGATGCTGGTGCTGCGCACCGGGTCCGGCCGGCCGGTCCTGCTGTACCCCAAGCCCGACCACGTGCCGGCCACCTTCACGGTGCTGAACTTCCCCGTCGACGACGTCGCCGCGACCGTGGCCGGGCTCACCGAGCGCGGCGTCCGGTTCGAGCACTACGAGGGCACCCCGGTGCAGACCGACGACGACGGGGTGTTCCGCGGGGGCGGACCCCTCATCGCGTGGTTCACCGACCCGTCGGGCAACGTCATGTCGGTGATCCAGGGTCCCGGCATCGACGGCTGAGGGTCAGCCGGCGGTCTCGTTCCAGGACCGGATCGCCGGGACGCCGCGCTCGTGCTCCAGGACGCACACCGCGCCGGCGTCGAGCAGGAGGTGCGCACCGAAGCGCGGGTCCTGGCGCAGGTAGGTCGCCGCGAGGATCCGCAGGTAGTGGCCGTGGGCGAAGAGGGCGACGTCGCGGTCCTCGAGGGTGGGTGCCACCCGGGCGAGCACCCGGGAGGCGCGGGCCGCGACCTCCTCGACCGTCTCCCCGGGCGTCGGCCCCGCGACGACGCCGTCGTCGAACACCGTCCAGGTCGGGTCGCCGAGCGACTCGCGGATCTCCTGCGTCGTGCGGCCCTCGTAGCCGCCGTAGTCCCACTCGACGAGGTCGTCGTCGAGCTCCGGCGCCAGGCCGGCGAGCTCGGCGGTGCGGCGGGCCCGCGACAGCGGCGACGCGAGCACCCGTCCGAGGTCGAAGTCGGCCATGCGGGCCGCGAGCTTCCTTGCGTCGCGCTCCCCGTCCTCGGTCAGTGGGACGTCGGTGGTCCCCGTGTGCTGGCCGGTGCTGCTCCACTCGGTCGCGCCGTGGCGGACGAGGACGAGACGACCGGCCGGCTCGGCTGCGGAAGGCATGCGCACCACTGTCCCACCGCGGTGCGAGGATGAGCGCCATGCCGACCTACGTCGCCTTCCTGCGCGCCGTCAACGTGGGGGGCCGCGTCGTGCGGATGGCCGACCTCCGGACCGCCCTCGAGAGCGCCGGGTTCCGTGAGGTCGAGACGCACATCCAGTCCGGCAACGTCCGGGTGACCACCGGG
The DNA here is from genome assembly GCA_963811475.1 of uncultured Actinomycetota bacterium. Classification (GTDB taxonomy): domain Bacteria; phylum Actinomycetota; class Actinomycetes; order Actinomycetales; family Dermatophilaceae; genus Fodinibacter. The sequence continues at coordinate 223,290 of CAWERJ010000016.1, read as the reverse complement.
CGCCGCTCGACCGGCACCGTGGCCGCCGAGATGGCTCGGGTCCTGGGGGAGCTCGCCGGCTTCGACGTCCCGTGCATCGTCCGTACTCCGGTGCAGCTGCGTGCCGTCGTCACCGCCGTGGATGCCGTCCCACCCCTGATCGAGGGTGGGCGACGCTACGTCGCCTTCGCCGACGGTGCCGTCCCGGCCGCCGCCGCCAAGACCCTCGACGGGTGGGACGCCCCGGGGGAGCGGTGCCGGGTCCTCGGGGCGGAGGTGCTCGCCGAGCTGGCGAACGGTTTCCAGCGGACGACGCTGACGAACAACAGGATCGAGCGCATCACCGGGCGCACGACCACGTGGCGCGACCTCAAGGTGGTCCGCGCCCTCGACGAGAAGTGGGGAGCCTGATGTCCCAGCCGAGCGAGCAGGAGACGGGCGGCACCGGCCTCGGACACCGCAGCGTGACGATGACCCGCACCGAGAAGGGCACCTACCTCGTGACCAACGTGCGCGGCGGCACCCTGAGCGTCGGTGGGGGTGGTGAGTCCGCCGACTTCACGCCCGTCGAGCTGTTCCTGACCTCGATGGCGGCGTGCAGTGCGACCGACGTCGACTTCATCACGAGCCGGATCGCCCAACCGGTGCAGTTCGACGTGACCGCCGAGGGGGTCAAGATGCGCGACGGCGTCGAGAACCACCTCGGCGACATCGAGGTCACCTTCACGGTGCGCTTCCCCGACGGCGAGGCGGGCGACCGGGCCCGCGAGCGCCTGCCACGCGCCATCGAGCAGAGCCGCGACCGCCTGTGCACGGTGTCCCGCACCGTGCAGCGCGGGGCGCCGATCCAGATGCACGAGGGCTGACCGGTATCGGGGGTGCCTGCGGGCACTCCTGACAGCAGCGGAGGGAGTGTGATCACGGTGGAGCCAGACCCGGCCCTGGCGGCCGTCAAGACCTACAACTGGCTGCGCATCGCCCTGGCGGCGCTCGTGCTGCTGCTCTACAGCGCCGTCGTCCTCGAGTGGTGGGCGGCGGGCCAGTGCCTCCAGACCTCGATCAGCGCCTACTACTACACGCCCGTGCACGCGGTGTTCGTCGGCGTGCTGGTCACGATGGGCGTGTGCCTGGTGGCGCTGAAGGGCAACACCAACGGCGAGGACGTGCTGATGAACCTCGCCGGCCTGCTCGCACCCGGCGTCGCCTTCATCCCGACCCCGGGCGCGGAGGAGTGCAGCTCCTCCCGCCTCGATCACGCCCGACATCCCGGCCATGGTCGCGAACAACATGGCGGCCCTCTTCATCACCGGTGCGGTCGTCGGGATCGTCGCCGTGGTCCTCGCCCGGCGCGCGGGAGAGCCGACCCGGCTCAGCACCATCGACACGCTCGGCCTGGCGCTGTCGCTCGGGGTGCTCGGCGGTGGCATCGTGTGGTTCTTCGTCGACCGTGACACCTTCATCGCGCACGGGCACGACGCCTCGGCCATACCGATGTTCCTGGCGATCATCGGCGTCGTCTGGCTCAACGCCCGCGACGTGCAGACGGCGGTGCGGCAGGGAGCCGTGCCCACGGAGCGCAGCCGCTACGTCGGGATGTACCGCACGATCGCCCTCGCCATGCTCGCTCGCCCTCGCGGCGACGGTGGCCATCAACCTCGCGACCGCGTCGACCACGCTCGTGCTCTGGGTCGAGGTCGTGCTCATCACGCTGTTCGCCGTGTTCTGGGTCGTCCAGACCACCGAGCTCTGGAACCGCGGGCTGCGCACGCCCACCGAGAGCTGACCCCGTTCGACGCCCCTATCGTGGGGGCATGGCCCGCTACCTCGACGTGCACCCGGTCGACCCCCAACCGCGAGCCATCGCGCAGGCGGTGGCCGTGCTGCGCGACGGCGGCCTCGTCGCCTACCCCACCGACTCGGGGTACGCCCTCGGCGCGATGATGGGCAACCAGTCCGGCAAGGACCGCATCCGCGAGATCCGGCGACTCGACGACCGCCACCACTACACCCTCGTGTGTCGCGACTTCGCCCAGCTCGGCCAGCTCGTCCACGTCGACAACTCGGTCTTCCGCGCGGTCAAGGCGTCGACGCCCGGCTCCTACACCTTCATCCTGCCGGCGACGCACGAGGTGCCTCGCCGGCTGCAGCACCCGCGCAAGCGCACGGTGGGGGTGCGCATCCCCGACCACCCGGTCGTCCGCGCCCTGCTCGCCGAGCTGGGCGAGCCGCTGCTGTCCTCGACGCTCATGCTGCCGGGGGAGGAGGAGCCGATGACCGACGGGTGGGCGGTCAAGGAGGCCCTCGACCACGTCGTCGACCTCGTTCTCGACTCGGGGGAGTGCGGGACCGAGCCGACGACCGTCGTCGACTTCTCGGGCGGTGCTCCCGAGCTCGTGCGCGTGGGCTCCGGCGACCCGTCCCGCTTCGAGTGACGATCGGCTCGTGGTCAGGAACCCGGTCAGCGACAGCAGCCGCGCGGAGCTCGTCGAGGACGCGACGGTCGACGCCGCCGGGGGAGCGGCGGTTCTCGAGGTTCACCTCGGAGAGCCAGGTGTCGAGACCGCGTTCGACGTCAGTTCCGCTGTGTCCCAGATGCCTTCAGGTGCGCGGCGACCTCGTCGCGCAGAAGGCCCGACGAGCGGCCGGACGTCCTCCGGCCCACCGAAGAACAGCGTGGACAGGTCGTGCAGACGGGCGAGCTCCCGCGGGGCGTCGGGGTGGTCGTCGACCCGCAGGTCCGCCAGCACGCCGCACGCGTCGTAGCCGGCGCCGGGGGCGTGCGCGAGGATCGCGGCGCTCTGTCGTCCCCGGGAGTCGCCCCCCGCGTCGTCGCCCGCCAATACCGTTGCGATCAGGCGGTGGTCGAGGCGCTGGCCCGCCGACCCGAGCCAGGCCGCCTCCATCGCCTCGGTCACCTCCGGCCCGGTGAGGATGTTGCCCTGGATCGCGTAGGCCGAGTGCTCGTCGCCGGCGGCGACCCCACCGGCCCACGGCGAAGCAGCCGTCGCCCGTGAACGTCGCGGCGCCGGTCGGCCCGACCGCGCCGACCTGGCGCAGCGCCCGGCCCTCGTCGGCGGCGACGGCATCACGCAGGGCGGCAGCGACGTCGGTGCCCACGGCGAGGGCGTCCAGGACCTCGTCGAGGTACGCCACCCGGGCCAGCGACTGCGTGGCCACCGCTCCCACCCCGGGCGCGCACCGCGGGCACGACCGACCCGACGGCGAGGAACTTGCTGGCGACGGCGACGCCCCAGGCGTCTCCGTCGCGGGCGGCGATCGAGAACGTCATGCCCGACAGGCTAGGTCGCGCACACCCGTCGTGCGCGGCGGTGCTCTGGGCGCTCGGGTTCTAGTCCGCCAGGGCCGCGCCGTCGGCGCGGTGGAACACCCCGACCCAGGTCGCTGGCCCGTCGGCGCGCAGCGGGTGCGGCCCGCGCCTCAGTGCCACCTGCTCGACGTCATCGGCGGCGAACGACTCCATCTCGTCGCGGCGCAGCAGCCAGGGCGGGCCGGCATCCTCGGGGACGCCGGGACCCAGCACGAACTGGACGGCGAGCAGGTCACCGCCCGGGGCGAGCAGCGACCGCACGCCGGCGACGGCATCCGCCCGCAGGGACCGGGGGAGGGCCTGCACGGTGAAGACGTCGACGACCAGGTCGAACCTGCCGACGAGGTCGATGGGCAGGTCGAGCAGGTCGGCCACCCGGTAGTCGACCGCACTGCCGGGATGCCGTGACCGCGCGAGCTCGCACGGCCGACGGGGCGAGGTCGAACGCCACGGTGTCGTAGCCGCGGGAGGCGAGCAGCTCGGCATCCGCCCCGAGCCCGGCGCCGACGACGACCGCGCGACGTCCCGACCCGTCACCGCTGCGGTCGACGTGGTCGAGCACGGGCGGGTACGGCGCGGTGCGGTCCCACGGCATCTCGACCTCGTCGCGCGCGGCGGCCGACCAGAGCTGCTCGAACCAGCGGGTCGGCTCCCCGGCCGCCTCGGCCTCGTCGGCCAGCCGGCTGCCCTCGACGTCCCAGTTCCGCGACTCCATGGCCCCACGGTAGAGGGGCGAGCCGGCCTCAGCGGCGCTCGAGCCGCACCATCACCTCGAGGTGCGGTGTCTGGGGGAACATGTCGAACACCCGGCCCTGCACCGGTCGCAGCGACGGCATCGCGGCGAGGTCGCGGGCCAGGGAGTCGACGTTGCAGCTGGAGTAGAGCACCCGGCTGGCGGTCGACGACTCGAGCCAGCCGGCGAGGGCGGGCCCGATGCCGCGCCGGGGCGGGTTGACGACGACGAGGTCCGGGGGAGGGGAGGGGGTGAGGGTCGTGGCGTCGCCGACCTCGAACGTCACGGTTCCCGCGGATGCCGGGCCCACGGCATCCGCGTGTCGTGCGGCTGCGACACGGGCGGCCTCGACCGCCTCGCGCGGAGGTCTCGACGCCGACCACGGTGCGGCCCGGCCCGGTGGCGTTCAGGGCGAAGCCACCCACCCCGCAGTAGAGGTCCCAGACGACCTCCGGGTCGGCGTCGGTGACCCACTCGCGGGCCTGGCGGTACAGCCGCGGCGGCGACGCTCGTGTTCGTCTGGAAGAAGGCGCGCGGCCCGAGCAGGAGGGTGACGTCACCGACGCGCATCGGCAGCAGGGTCTCGGCCGTCAGTGCGACCTCCGTGTCGCCCTCGAGCACCGCCTTGTGCTCGGGGTGCAGGTTGACGGTGACCACCCGCACCGACGGCAGCTCGGCCTGAAGGCGCGGGAGGGCGTCGCGCAGCGCCGAGAGGTGGCGCTCGGAGCGCAGCACGAAGCGCACGAGGTGCTCGCCGTCGGGGGAGTGGGTGACGAGGAGGTACTTCAGCTCGCCCCGCCGGGCGGGCACGTCGTAGGGCTCCAGCCGCAGGTCGGTGACGAGGCGGTGCAGGGCGTCGAAGGTGGCGGCGAGCCCGGGCTCGTAGAGCCCACAGCTCCGCAGGTCGACGCCACGCCCGCGCTCGTCGAGGATGCCGAGCGTCGGCGAACCGGCACGACCGCCGACGACGAGCTTGGCCTTGTTGCGGTAGCGCGACTCCGGGCTGGCCGCCGGGTCGAGCCACCGGATGCCGGGCGCGACCGTTGCGAGCCGCTCGGCCGCCCGCGCCTGCTTGTCGGCCAGCTGCACGGCGTACGGCATCCCCATGAGGGTGCACGAACGGCACCGTCCGGCGTCGAAGTGGTCGCACTGCATGGTGGCGCCAGCGTAGGCCGGTTCGGGACCGGCCCACGCGCCGCGCGAGGTCCGCCTACATCTTCGCGAGCTCGTGGACGACGACGCTCGTCACCATGGGGTTGGTGTGCGCCAGTGCGACGGCGGCCTCGTGGCTGTCGGCCTCGACGATCGAGTACCCGGTGAACGAGTCATGGCCGAGGGGGAGCTCGTCGACACCGTCGGGAGTCACCTCGACCCCGCGGGTCATCGGGTGGCCGCTGTCGACCATCGTGTGGCCCACGCTGTCGAACCAGCCCATCCAGGCCTGGCCGATCTCGGGAGTCGGCTGGACGTACCCCTTGTAGAGGAACAGGTAGGTGCTCATGGCTCCGTGCCTTTCGTGCCGGTCGAGCCGGCCGGGTCGGTGGCGCGCGCTGCCGCGGCCGTGTAGTTGCCGAGGGTCTCGGCATCGGTGCCCCACCAGGGGGCGAACTGCTCGGTCCACGCCTGCAGCCGGCGCAGGGCCGTCCGCTCGAGCGCGAGGACGTTGACCCGCCCGACCTTCGTGCGGCGCACGACGTGGGCGGCCTCGAGCACCTTGACGTGGCGGTGGATCGCCGGGAGCGACAGCCCGATGCGCCCGGCCACCTCCTGGATGGCTGCGGGCCGCTGTGCGAGGAGCAGCACGACCTCGCGGCGGTGGCGGCTGGCCAGCGCCGTGAAGACCTCGTCGAGGTCGTCGGGGGGAGCGTCCGAATGGTTCACAACAATGTTAACTATAGCGCTCGCGGCCGGGAACCGCAAGGGTCGGGCAGCACGGCCCCGGCCTGTCGGTGGCGACGCCTAGCGTGGGGTACGACGGTCCACCGAACCCGGGAGGGGAACCATGACCACGCTGACCGACCGCCCCAACACCGCCCTCGTCGTCATCGACGTGCAGAACGGCGTCGTGCGCGGCGCCCACGAGCGCGACCGCGTCGTCGCGAACATCAACACCCTCGTCGACCGGGCGCGGGCCCAGCAGGTGCCCGTCGTGTGGGTCCAGCACTCCGACGAGGGGCTGGAGAAGGGCAGCGCCGACTGGGAGCTCGTGCCCGAGCTCGAGCCGGGCGCCGACGAGCCCCTGGTCCACAAGACCTACGGGGACTCCTTCGAGGACACCGACCTCGAGTCGGTCCTCGAGCAGCGCCGGGTCGGTCGGCTCGTCGTCACCGGTGCGCAGACCGACGCGTGCGTCAGGTCCACCCTGCACGGCGCCCTCGTGCGCGGGTACGACGCGACCCTCGTCGCCGACGCGCACACCACCGAGGACCTCACCGACTACGGTGCACCGACGCCCGACCTCGTCATCTCGCACACCAACCTGTACTGGGCGTGGGCGCAGGCACCGGGGCGGCGCGGGGACGTCGTGCCCACCGCCGAGGTGAGCTTCGCCGCTGCGACAGGGCTGAACCGCACCGATCAGCGCCTTTCGCCGCGCGTTCCAGACCTGTTGTCCCTGCTTTGCAGCGGAATCCGTAGGCCGCTAGAGTGTTGCCAGCCGAGATCCGTGGTCCGGCGCGCGCCGGGAGCACGAGCCTGGCCGACGGGCCCAGAGTCCCCACCTGAGCGTGGGGGAGGAGACCCATGACCGACGACGTCACGACCCTGACCGCCCCGCCCCGCCACGACCCGGGCACGTACCGACGCCTCCCGCAGCGGACCCGGCCGGTCGACCGGAGCACCGTCGAGCGGCTGCTCGCCGCCGAGTGGGAGCGGTTCACGTCGTGGTCGGCCGGGTCCGGCGCGCACCACGAGCGCGCCAGCAGGTCGCTGCCGCTGGGGGTCACGAGCTCGTTCCAGCACTGGGAGCCGTACCCGATCAGCATCGCGTCCGCCCGCGGCGCGTGGCTCACCGACGTCGACGGCAACCGCCTGCTCGACCTGTCGATGGGGTTCGGGGCCATGCTCGTCGGCCACCTCAACCCGCACGTCGTCGAGCGGGTCACCGAGGCCCTCACCGACACGGGCACCCTCTTCGTCACCCCGTCACCCCAGGCCACCGAGATGAGCGAGCGCTTCTGCGAGCGGTTCCAGCTCGACATGCTGCGCTTCACCAACTCCGGCACCGAGTCGCTGATGTACGCCATCCGGTGCGCCCGGGCCTACACCGGCCGCAAGGCGATCATCAAGATCGAGGGTGGGTACCACGGCGGCTACGACGCGCTCCAGGTGTCGGTCAAGCCCGAGCTCGACGAGATCGGGCCGGCCGAGGCGCCCGAGCCCCAGGTGCCCTTCGACGTCGAGGCGGGCACGGTCCACGTCGTCGCCTACAACGACCTCGGCCAGCTGCACCGGGTGCTCGCCGAGCACGGTGACGAGGTCGCCGCGCTCGTCGTCGAGCCGGTCATCGAGAACCTGTCGATCGTCGTCCCCGACGAGGGGTACCTCGCCGGCGTGCGCGCGGCCTGTGACGCCCACGGCGTCGTGCTGGTCTTCGACGAGGTCAAGACGGGGCTCACGGCCGGCTATGCGGGCGCGGCCCAGCGCCTGGGTGTCACGCCCGACCTCATCACCCTCGCCAAGTCGATCGGCGGGGGGCTGCCGCTGGCCGCCTTCGGCGGGCGTCGTGAGGTCATGGAGGTCGTCGTCGACGGCCGGATGGCCCACTTCGGCACGTACAACGGCAACCCGCTCGTCATGGCCGCCGCGCGCGCCGTCGACGAGATCTGCACCCGCGAGGCGCTCGACGCCGCCGAGGCGGTCAACGTGCGGGCGCTGCGCGCGATCGACGCGATCATCGACGAGCACGAGCTGCCCGCCCACACCGTGGGGCTGGGCGTCAAGGGCTGCGTCACGTGGGCGACGACCCCCGTGCGCAACTACCGCGACTACAAGGCCACCGACTTCGGCGTGGCCGAGCTGTCGTGGCTGTGGGGCGTCAACCGACACGTCCTGACGCCGCCCGGCCTCGACGAGCAGTGGCTCGTGTCGCTCGCGCACACCGACGCCGACATGGACATCCTCGTCGACGACTTCCGCTCGCTCGCCGAGGCGCTGCGAGGCTGATCCGGGTCCGACCGGTGGGGCAGGGGTTTCCCTCCGCTGGATTGACATAATGTTGATTATCGGCGTACTTCTCCGGTTCCCTCGAGCCACGCCGCCTTGGACGGCACCTGCGGCGGATGTTCGCCGAGCGCTCCTAGCCCGTTCGACCGTCCGCACTCGCGTCGGGGGCGGCGCACCGCGAGAGCCGCTGGGCCTCCACCTCGTAGCGGCTGGCCACGACCCCACCGGCACGGAAGAACCGCCGCCGCAGGGAGCCCTGCACCTCGACATGGTCGTCGACGGTGAGCCGGGCCGCGCCGCGCCGCACCCCGGCGGCCCAGCAGGCCACGTCGATGGTGTCGACACCGGCGCGCCGGGTCCCGCGGCGCTCCGGCCTCGGGACGACGAGGCGCAGCGTCTGCACCGTGTCGCCGCTCGGCAGCGTGCGCGGCTCCGCCACGGCCGTGACCCGCCCGACGAGGTGGACCGAGTTGACATAATCCACGACCGACTCCCCTCACGTCCGGGAGCCCACGCCCCCTCGGACCCCACTTTCGAGCCGATCCCGCCGCCGGCCAAGGACCGCCCACCGCCTGTGGACGGGCACCTGAACCGGCACCTCCTGTGGATCCGGGAGTGGATGGCCCGTTCGGGGGGTATTTGTGCCGACGGGTGTCGAGGCGGCGCCTCTGCGCCTATCGTGGCTGGTGGGTCGTGCCGCAGGGGCACGACCCGGCACCTGCGAGTGCCGTGCAGACATCCACAGGGAAAGAGACCGTTGTGCGCTGGGACGTCCGGATGCGTGCTGCCGCGGGGGCGACCGTGATCGCCCTCGTCGTCGGCGTCGTCGGCGTCGCCGGGGCGTCGTCGGCGCTGGCCGAGGACCCGACCACCGACCCCACGCCGACCGACACCGTGTCGCCGGACCCCGACCCCACGACGCCCGACCCGCCCCCGACGACCTCCGAGCCCGATCCGACCACTCCCCCGCCCGACCCGACGCCCACGACGGCCGAACCGACGCCGACCACGCCCGGGTCGACCTCCACCTCCACGCCGAAGACGACGTCCACCCCGACGACGACGAGCACCCCCAGCCTGCCGACATCGCCCCCAGGGCCCGCCTACGACGAGGTGCCACCGGCATCCTTCGCGCCGCTGACGGGGAGCTTCCTCGCCAGCCAGATCGCGGCGGCCGACCGGATCACGGCGGCCCTGAACGCCAGCACGTCCAAGGTCGCGGTCCAGACCCGCGAGATGGACCAGCTGGCCGCGACGGTCCAACACCCTGCTCGAGTCGCTCGCCGCGGCGCGCGAGACCCAGCGGGCCGCCATGGACGAGGCGGCCCGGGCCCGCGCCGACCTCGTCGTCCTCGACGCCCGCCTGGAGTCCTCGCGCGCCCTCGTTCGCGAGTGGGTGTTCTCCGTCTACGCCGGGGGCGGTCAGGAGTCCGACTTCGCCCTCATGCTCGAGGCCATGGCCGCCGAGCCGGAGGCGGTCGGCGACCCCCTCGGCGACGTGTCGTACCTGACCGACGAGCGCACCCGGGCCCTCGACGACGTCCGCACCCTCACTGCCGAGCAGGTGCGGCTGAGCGCGGCCGCCGAGACCGCGCAGACCCGCGCCCGGGCGGCCACCGAGAAGATCGCCAGCGACAGCGGGGCGCTCGAGAAGGTGCTCCGTGAGCAGCGCGCCCGGATCAAGGACCTGCGCGAGCTCCAGTTCGCCGAGGTCCAGCAGGCGGGGCCGATCGCGAGCATCCTCGTCGGCGCCCGCAGCGCCAAGGCACGGGCTGCGGCCGCCCGGCTGCGCGACGCCCTGCGGGCCGCGTCGGCCGACATGTCCGACATCGGCAAGCCCTGCACCAACGACACGAACACCTACCCCAACGGGATGTACCCCCCCGGCGCGCTCTGTCCCGCTGTGGGGCGCCGCCGGCGAGCGGCTCTCCCCGGGCGCGGCCGCCGCCTTCAACGCCATGAGCAAGGCCTACGCCGCCCAGAGCGGGGTGCCGCTGTGCGTCACCGACTCCTACCGCTCGCTCCCCGAGCAGATCTCGATCAAGGGCACGCGGGGCCGCTTCGCGGCGACGCCCGGCACCAGCCGGCACGGGCTGGGTCGCGCGCTCGACCTGTGCGGTGGCGTCCAGGACTTCAGCTCGCCGGCTCACCGGTGGATGCTCGAGAACGGGCCGCTCTTCGGCTGGTTCCACCCCTCGTGGGCCTCGGCCGGGGGCTCGCTCCCCGAGCCCTGGCACTTCGAGTACGCGGGCTGAGGCCCGCGACCGCACCCGGTCCGCCCGCCGGGCATCAGCCGATGCGGTGCTCGCCGTGCTCCTTGACCGGGAGCATGACCGCGAAGCCCGCCGCGAGGATGAGGACGATGCCGAGGATGCCCCAGTACTGGGTGTTCTCCTGACCGGTCACCGCCGCGCCGATGGCGATGAACGCGCCGAACGCGACCGGCGACATGAACGAGACCACCCGCCCGGTCGTCGCGTAGAGGCCGAAGATCTCGCCGTTCATGCCCTCGGGGATGAGGCGGGCGAGGAAGCTGCGTGAGGCCGCCTGGGCCGGGCCGACGAAGACCGTCATGAGCAGGCCGAGCACCCAGAAGGTCGACGGCCCGCCGTCGTGCAGGATGAAGATCAGCACCCCGAGCACGACGAGCGAGCCCAGCGAGATGAGGATGACGCGCTTGGGCCCGATCCGGTCGTCGAGCAGGCCGAACCCCATGGTCGCGAACCCGGCCACGATGTTGGCCGCCGCGCCGAAGACGATGACGTCACCGGCCGACATCCCGAACGTGCCGTGGGCGAGGATGGCGCCGAAGGCGAACACCCCGGCCAGCCCGTCGCGGAAGAGCGCGGAGGCGAGCAGGAAGTACACCGTGTGCCGCGAGGTGCCCCAGAGCCCGCGGATCGACCTCCACACGAGCCGGTACGACATGACGACACCCACCCGCGGCGCCTTCGGCCGGGGCCGGTCGCGCAGCACGAGGAACGCCGGGATGGTGAAGACGAGCGTCCACAGCCCGCACAGCAACATCGAGACCCGGATGTCCAGGCCGTGGGCGTCCGTGACGCCGAAGAGCCCGACGTCGGGCTGGATGAGGAGGAAGTACAGGGCGAGCAGGACGAGGATGCCGCCGAGGTACCCCATCCCCCAGCCGAAGCCCGAGACCCGCCCCACCGTCCTCGACGTCGCCACCTGGTCGATCGTCGCGTTGTAGTTGACGCCCGCGATCTCCGAGACGACCGACCCGACGCCGAGCAGGACCAGCCCCACCCACAGGTACGCGGGCTCCGGCTGGACGACGTACAGCGAGGCCGAGAGCCCGGCGAGGAGCCACGTCTGCAGCCGCAGGTTGCGGACCGTGCGCCCCGAGCGGTCCGAGTTCTGGCCGAGGACGGGTGCCAGGAGCGCCACGAACAGCCCCGAGATGGCCGTGGAGATCGCCAGGGCCGTGGACGTGGCGTTCGTCGCCCCGAAGCTCTCGCTCGTGATGTACACCGAGAAGACGAACGTCGTGATGACCGTGTTGAACGGCTGGGTGCCCCAGTCCCACATCCCCCAGGCGAAGACGCGCCGCCGTGAGCTCGGGCCCGTGGAGTCGAGGGCGGGAGGGCCGGCGGGATCTGCCTCGGCCGGGATCGTCGGTGTCGTCACCCGGCGAACGCTAGCGAGGTGCGCCCCGCCTGGGAATGCGCAACGCGGGAAATGGGTTCCCGTACTCAGCGCGTCTCGTCCCACCTGATGGGACGAACCGGCCGGTCCACATCTGTGAGGGCTCTCACACCGAACCCTGTACACGCCCTCCCCCGGTCGGAACAACCCCCCTCCGCCGGGCGTTGGACGCGCTAGACCCGATCGGGGCGACCTGCCGATCGGGACACCACAGACTCGGGAGCAACCCATGGCAGAACGCAGCCTGCGCGGCAGCCGACTCGGCTACCTCAGCATGGAGACCGACGAGAACGTCGTCCCCTCGGAGCGCCGCATCACGACGTACCTGTGCCCGAACGGCCACACCATCGAGCTCCCCTTCTCCGTCGAGGCGGACGTCCCGCACACGTGGGAGTGCCGCTGCGGCGCCGAAGCCAAGCTGCAGGGCGGCGGCCCGCAGCCCGAGGCGAAGCCCGTGAAGCACGTCCGCACGCACTGGGACATGCTCCTGGAGCGTCGCTCCATCCCCGAGCTCGAGGAGCTCCTCGAGGAGCGGCTGACGCTGCTGCGCGAGTCCCGCGGCGAGCGGCCCCGCAAGCGCAAGTCCGCCTGAGACCACCGACGCCGGGCACCCCTGCGGGGTGCCCGGCGTTCGTGTGTCACGGCTCGGGGTCGACGACCTCGCCCTGGATGACGTCCGGGGATGCCGTGCCGCGCCCTCCGCGTCCCGCGCCGCCTCCGGCCCCGGGCCACTCCCCCATCGGGCCGAGCAGGCGGCGGGCCACGACGGCCTCGAGCCACGCCCTCGTCACGCGGGCGGGTGAGCGGGAGGATGAAGAAGAAGCCCACGATGTCCGTGACGAACCCGGGCGTCAGCAGCAGCGTGCCGCCGATGAGGACCAGCGCGGCGTCGGCGAGCTGTCGGCTCGGCATCCGGCCGCTGCGCAGCGCCTCCTGCAGGGCCAGCCAGGTCCGTGACCCCTCGCGCTTGACGATCCACGCGCCGAGCAGCGACTCGAGGACGAGCAGGACGAGGGTCTGCCAGCCGCCGATGACGCGGCCGACCGCGATGATGACCGCGATCTCGAGGATGGGCAGGACGAGCAGGGCGAGGAAGATCCAGCGCAGCACCCGGGGGCGCCGGCGGGGCGTGCCGGAGGGCACCCGGCCCCGCGTGCTCACAACGAGTGCCACTGCGGCTCTGGCGCCGCCCACCGAGGAGGCCGCGGACCTGCTCCGCGCGGTGCCGCACGCCCCAGCCGGTGATGAGCCGGAGCGACTCGGTCATGATCTGTCGGCTCATCTTCGAGTCGCCGACCTCGCGCTCGACGAAGGTGATCGGCACCTCGACGACGGTGAGGTCCGCCCGCACGGCCCGCCAGGTGAGGTCGGTCTGGAAGCAGTACCCCTGGGAGGCGACGTCCTGCAGGCCGATGACGTGCAGCGCGTCGGCACGGTAGACCCGGAAGCCCGCGGTGGCGTCGTGCACCGGCATCCCGAGGAGCACCTTGACGTAGAGGTTGCCGCCCACCGAGAGCGCCTTGCGGTGCAGCGGCCAGTTGACGACCGACCCGCCGCGCACCCACCGCGAGCCGATCACCACGTCGGCCTCCGCGGCCGCGGCGAGGAGCTCGGGCAGGTGCTCCGGGCGGTGCGAACCGTCGGCGTCCATCTCGACGACGGCGTCGTAGCCCCGGTCCAGGGCCCACGCGAACCCCTCGAGGTACGCCGCGCCGAGCCCCTCCTTGCGCGGCCGGTGGATGACGTGCACCCGTGGCTCGCCCTCGGCGAGGGCGTCGGCGACCGCGCCGGTCCCGTCGGGCGAGTTGTCGTCGAGGACCACGATGTCGACACTCGGGCACCACCTCGAGCAGTCGAGGGACGATGACGGGCAGGGTGTCCCGCTCGTTGTAGGTCGGGATGAGGACGGCGACGCGCCGCAGGGGCGGTCGGGCGGTCTCAGGCAACGGATCGGTCCTCGTCACGTGGGTCGGCTGGTGCCAGCACCCTAACCCGCCGCGGGAGGCGGGTGCTCCACACGAGGAGGCCCAGCAGCACCGCCGCGGCCAGCCACTCCGGGACGGGACCGAGGCGGTCGGCGACGGTCCGCTCGGTGCGGACGACCGGGTTCGCGATGCGCTGGTCGGCCGTGAAGAGGGCGGTCTTCTCGGTGACGGCACCGTCCGGGGCGACGAACCCCGACACCCCCACGGTCGAGACGTGGACGACGGACCGCCCGTGCTCGATGGCGCGGATCCGCGAGATGGCGAACTGCTGCTCGGACTCGGCGGTGTAGCCGAACGTCGCGTTGTTGGTCTGCACGACGAGGAGGCTCTCCGCGTCGCCCGCCGCGGTGACGCTGTCGCGCATCAGCCCGTCGTAGGCGACCTCGAAGCAGATCGTCGGCAGGGCGACGTAGTCCCCCGCCGCGGCGGGCACCCGGAAGACGCCGACCTCCCGGCCAGCGACGAAGTTGCCGGCGAGGTCGGCCATCGGCGTGAACAGCCGGAAGAACCGGCGGCCCGGGATGTACTCGGCGAACGGCACCGGGTGCAGCTTGACGTACCGCTGCGGTTCGGCGACCCCGGGCACGTAGAAGAGCGACACGTTGGAGCTGAACCCGGGGGGCTCGGCGAGGACCGCGCCGATCAGCAGGGGCACCCCCACCGCCGCTCGGGCCCGCTCGATCTGGTCGGCGGCGTCGGGGTTGCGGAACGGGTCGATGTCCGAGGAGTTCTCGGGCCAGACGACGAGGGTGAGGTCGTCCGGCGCGCGCTGGGCCAGGGACTCCGCGCCCCGGACGTGGTTGTCCAGCACCGCGCGCCGCTCGGCGTTGAACTCGAGCCCGGCCTGCGGGACGTTGCCCTGCACGAAGCCGACGGACACCGGCCGGCCGGCCGTGGGCAGCGGGATGGCGAGCGGCAGGAGGAGCAGCAGCGCAGCCGCGCCCGCCGCGGCCACGGCCGCCCGCGGCCACGACCGGCGGACGCCGTACGTGACGGCGACGAGCAGCAGGGTGCCGACGGCGGACACCGCGAAGGTCACCCCCGGCGCGCCGAGCCACCGGGCGACGTGGGCCAGCGGGCTGTCGGCCTGGCTGAACGCCAGCCTCGCCCAGGGGAACCCGCCGTAGGGGGTGGCGCCCCTGGCCCACTCCTGGGCGACCCACCCGAGGGGCACGAGGAGGTACGCCGTGCCGAGCCGCCCCGCGGCGGCGAACCGCGCGCCCGCGAACCCGACCACCGCCGACATCGCGGCGACGTACAGCGCCTCGAGCGTCGCCAGCGCCAGCCACGGCAGCGCCCCGACGTACACGCCCGACCAGGAGAGCACGGGCACGAAGAAGGCCCAGCCGGCGAGCATGCCGAGCCCCGCCCCCGGCAGCGCACCCGCCGTCAGCGTGGCGGCCGCGAGGAGTGCGACGCCCACGGGTGCGAGCCACCAGAGGCCGGCGTCCGGGAAGGCGAGCCACAGGCACAGCCCGGCGGCGACCGCCGCACCGGGGCGCACGGCATACCGGAGGGGCGTGGGCACGCGCCCACGGTATTTCACCCGGCTGCGGGCACCACGACGACCCCTCGCGCGGTGGTCGCGACGAGAGGAGGGTCGAGGGCCGAGGCGCTGGACGCGCCTCGCTCCGGGGTCCCGCGGCCGACGACGCGCACCTCGAAGTCCATCTCCCGCGACCGGGTGCCGACGCGCACGAGCGTGGCCGAGATCTCGAGGACGTCCCCCGCGCGGACCGGTGCGAGGAACTGCACGTCCGAGTAGGACGCGAAGAGCCCCTCGTCACCGTCGCAGTGCGGATGCACAGGTCCGTGGCGACGTCACCGAAGGCGGCGAGCGAGTAGGCGCCGTCGACGAGGTCGCCGGCGTAGTGCGCGGACGCGAACGACACGTAACGGCGATGGGTGACGGTCATCCCCACGCTGGCGGCGGTCATCGCTGGCTTCCTCTCGGGTCGGGCTGCGTGCGCCCCGTGACGAGCTCGTGCACGAGGAAGGAGGCCACCTCTCCGGGGGTCGTGCCGCGGCCGAAGACGCGGTCCACGCCGAGGGCGGGTGCCGACCCCTCCTCGAAGCGGGGACCCCCGACGACGAGGAGTGGCACCTGGCCGGCCGGGAACGCCTCCCGGAACGCGGCCGACATCGCCGTCGTGTTGTGGATGTGGGCGTCCCGCTGGGTGACCACCTGCGAGACGAGCACGGCATCCGCCCGCACCTCGCGCGCCGTGTTGACGAGGTCCGGCACGAGCACCTGGGCGCCGAGGTTGACGACGGTCATCTCGCGGTAGTACTCCAGGCCCTTCTCCCCCGCGAACCCCTTGATGTTGAGGATGGCGTCGATGCCGACGGTGTGGGCGTCGGTGCCGATGCACGCGCCGACGACGACGAGCTTGCGGCGCAGCCGCTTCTTGATCTCGGCGTTGACCTCCTTCGAGGTCAGCAGGGGGAACTCCCGCTCGACGACGACGACGTCGCGGACGTCGACGAGGTGGGTGACCGAGCCGTAGACGACGAAGAACGTGAAGTCGGGGCCCATCGCCTTGGCGTGCACGAGCAGCGCGGGCTCCAGCCCCATCTTCGCGGCCAGCTGGAGGGCCGCCCCCTCGGCGCGCTTGTCGTGCGGGAGCGGCAGCGTGAAGGAGACCTGGACCATGCCGTCGCCGGTGGTGTCGCCGTACGGCCGCACCAGCGGACCGCCGCCGCGCAGGCTCAGCTCGTGGGGGTCGGCGTGCTCCATGCGGCGCTGTGCGTCGTGGGCGTCGCGTCGTCGCGTCATCGGGTCGCCCCCTCCTCGAGCAGCGTCGTCGCCGGGTTGTCGTACCCCGGCGCCTTGTGGACCACGCCCTCGAGCCCCTTGCCCTTGCTCGCCGGACGCTTCATCGACCCGAAGGTGCCGTCGGCGATCGCGGCGAGCAGCGGCGGGTCACCTGCGGTGTCGGAGTCGGAGACGATCGCCTCGAGGAGGTCGACGGCCTCGCCGAGGACCTGTCGCGCCCGGGTCTGGATCAGCCCGTCGTGCGGGGGGTGGAAGTCCTCGGTGAGCCCGCCGGCGGCGTTGAGCACGTAGCGGACGTTCTGCAGCGCGAGGTCGCGGTCGGAGAGCCACGGGGTGACGACGGCCTCGGTCATCATGCCGACGAGGAGGATTCCCTGGCCGGTCATCGCCCCGACGAGGTTGAAGAAGCCGTCGAGCAGGTAGCCGCGGAAGACGTCGCCGGTCATGTGCTTGGTGGGCGGCATCCACTTCAGTGGCGCGTCGGGGAAGAGCTGGCGGGCGAGCAGCGCGTGGGCCAGCTCGAGGCGGAAGCTGTCCGGGATCTCGGGGTTGATCTCGAAGGCGTGGCCGAGGCCCAGCTGCCAGTCCTCGAGCCCGGCCTCCTTGGCGAAGTACTCGTTGAGGAGCTGGCTCACGGTCACCGTGTGCGCGGCCTCGACGGCATCCGCGGTGGTGAGGTAGTTGTCCTCACCGGTGTTGATGATGATGCCGGCGCGGGCGTGCACCTGACGGCTGAAGCGCTGGTCGACGAAGGTGCGGATCGGGTTGATGTCGCGGAAGAGGATGCCGTACATCGAGTCGTTGAGCATCATGTCGAGCCGCTCGAGGCCGGCCAGCGCCGCGATCTCGGGCATGCACAGGCCGCTCGCGTAGTTGGTGAGGCGCACGTAGCGGCCGAGCTCCTTGCTCGACTCGTCGAGCGCGGCCCGCATCAGGCGGAAGTTCTCCTGGGTGGCGTAGGTGCCGGCGTAGCCCTCGCGGGTGGCGCCCTCGGGCACGAAGTCGAGCAGGCTCTGCCCGGTGGACCGGATGACCGCGATGACGTCGGCCCCCTCGCGCGCGGCCTGCTGGGCCTGCGGGATGTCCTCGTAGATGTCGCCGGTGGCGACGATGAGGTAGATCCACGGCTTCTGCGTCGGGTCACCGAAGCGCCGGACGAGCCGGTCTCGCGTCGCTCGCTGGCGGTCGATCGTGCGGATGCCGTCCGCCACCGACGTGCGCGCGCCCTTGCGGGCGGCGGTGGCCTCCTTGCCCTCCGGGAGGCGGAAGGCCACTCCCCCGGCGGCCGACTTCTGGGCCAGGGTCAGCAGGTCGGGCGCCTCGCCGCGGCGCAGCGCGTCCCACACCGGCGTCGTGACGCCGTGCTCGAGGCCGACGCTCGGCGCGCACCGCGTCGACGAGGTGGTTGACCCACGGCACGTTCTCGTGGTCGGCGCCCTCGAGGCCGGCGAGGCGCAGGGTCGCGCGCTCGACCGAGACGGTGGTGTGGCTGCGCGCGAGGTCGACCACCGGCCGGCCGGCCCTGCGCGCGAGGGTGCGGGCGCGCCGTACCGTCGCCGGGTCGAGCTCGAGGACGGGGCGCACGCGTGAAGACACGGCGCCAATCTACCAAGAGTCCACGCAAGCATTTGCGGCGGTCACGGGCCGTGGCGACAGGATCTCCGGGCCGTGCCGGTGCTCAGGCACGGAACAACGTGATCCCGTCGCGGACGGTGAGCCGGCACGTGGGCAGGGCGACGTCGTGGCCCACCTCCGGCAGGCCGTCGTCGCGCAGAGCCGGAGCGTCCCAGACCGAGAAGGTGGCCGCCGTGCCCGTGCCGAGCCGGCCACCGCCGTCCTCGCGAGCCGCCGCCCAGCCGCCCGCCGTGTGTGCGTCGAGGGCCGTGGCGACGTCGAGGCGCTGGGAGGGGTCGTGGTGCCCCACCGCGGCCCGGACGGTCGCCCACGGGTCGAACGGCGTGACCGGGGAGTCCGAGCCCAGCGCGAGGCGGACGCCGCGAGAGAGCATGGAGCCGCCACGGGTTGGCGCTCCGTGCCCTCCGGTCGCCGAGGCGGGTCTCGTACATCCCTCCCGGGCCTCCCCAGAACGCGTCGAAGGCGGGCTGGACGCTCGCGACGATCCCGAGCCGCGCCATCCGGCTCACGCCCGCGGCGTCCACCAGCTCGGCGTGCTCCAGCCGGGGGCGACTCGCCCGCACGACGTCGAGCCCGACGAGCGCGGCGGCGGCCTCGTAGCCGTCGAGGACGGTGTCCATCCCTGCGTCGCCGATGACGTGGAACCCGCTCTGGATGCCGGCCAGCGCGCAGGCGGCCACGTGGTCGCGCACCTGGGCGCTGGAGCGGTAGGCCGTGCCCCGGCACGTCGGGTCGTCGGCGTAGGGCTCGCGCAGGTGCGCGGTGAACGAGCCGATCGAGCCGTCGATGTTGAGGTCGCCGCCGAGCCCGGTGGCCCCGTGCAGCGCGACGAGGGCGCGGGCCTGCTCGGGGTCGCTCACCGCCTCGGCCCAGTAGCCGAGGGTGCGCGGCAGGTCGGGGCGGCGCCCGAGCTCGAGAACCTCGGCGAAGTCGTCCGCCGAGGTGAGCAGCGGTCCGCCGCACTCGTGCACGAGGGCGATGCCGCGTGCCGCGGCCGAGCGCAGCGCCTCAGCGATGTCGTCACGGCGCTGTGCGGGGCTGCGCGCCGCGTCGAAGGCGGCCCGGGCGGCGTTCTTGGCGTCGCGGGTGACGAGGCCGTCGCCCATCCAGCCGTCGAGCCCGGCCGCCCCGCAGGCGGCGGCCAGGGCGCTGGAGACCACGGCCGAGTGCCCGTCGATGCGTGAGGCGTAGACGACGCCGCCGAAGGCGGCGCGGTCGAGCTCTGCGGACGTCAGCGCGCGGTCCTCGACCCAGTCGTGCTCCTGCCAGTTGAGCGCGAACACGGGGCGGCCGCCGGAGCGACGCACGGCATCCTCGACGGCCCGCAGCGCCTGGCTGACGGACGTCGTGCCGCCGAGGTCGACGCCACGCAGCCCCATGCCGGTGTGCGACAGGTGGGCGTGGGCGTCGACGAAGGCCGGGAGCACGAGGGCACCGTCGAGGTCGACCACGGCGTCGACGGCGTCGGCGTGCCGGTCGGCCCCGGCCTCGTCCCCGAGCCACGCGAGCCGGTCGTCCGCGACGACGAGGGCGGTGACCTCGTGGCCATCCGCACTGCGCACCCTTCCGCGCCGGTACAGGGACGTCGCCATGGCGCCACTCTAGGAGCGGGCGCTCCCCGGCCCGGCGCCGGGATGGTCGGGGTCAGGGGCGCCCAGACTCGCGGTTCACGCGCGGCCCACGGTGCAGCCGGCCCTGTCGATCCACCTCGGAGCCCGAGGCAATGTCGGCGGCGACGTCAGACGAGGTAGCGGCAGAGCTGCCGTTCGAGGTGGCTCGTCAGCCGGGGTCTTCGGCGGCGCACCGGACGCTTGACGGCTCCGACCGCCGCCCCGTTCGTCTCACTGGGTGGCCTCGCCGGGTGGGCCTGGTGCCTCCGCCTGGCTGCGTCAGCTCCATGTGCGCCGTTGCGTCGCGTCTCCGCTGTCCCGCTCTGGCCGGGGCCGAGCACGAAGCGCACCCCCCTGACGCCTAGGTCGGTCACGCTGATCGTCGGCTCCCCGGCGGCCGGGTCGTCCGAGCCCCAGCCGAGCAGCGGCGGCGGGGACGAGGCGTACACCGTGCCCGGTCGGGGTGCGCACCGTCACCCGCCGCGACCGCACCGACCGTGCGTCCGCCATCGGGGACGGCTCCCCCAGACCCTCGAGTTGTGGCATCTGCGGGCCGGGGGCGGTCACGCTCACCGACCAGCCGGGGGCCTCCTTGACGTGGTTGCACCGCGCGCACCGCCCGTCACCGTTGACCCACGAGGTGACCCCACCGTCGCGCACGGGGATCGCGTGGTCGGCGTGCACGACCGGTGCACCGCACCAGGGGGTGACGCACACGTCGTCGCGCAGCACCAGCATCCGGCGCAGCAACGCCGGGAAGATCCGACGGCGTGAGTCCATCGCGACCAGATCCCGTCCCGAGGGTGAGGTGTACACGCGGCGCAGCCACATCGACGCGGCGCGTCCGGGACCGTCGATCCCGCCGCCTGGGCCGGGCGGGAGCGCATCAGCTGCATCGCTGCCAGTACCCTCGCGCAGCCAGGATCGGGCCACCGGGGCCGGGACGGACCCGTGCCCGGGGATCCGTGCCGGCTCCAACACCGACCTCGAGGTGTCCCCGGTGCTGAGCAGGGACCGGTCGGTCATCACCAGGTGCACCTCCACCGGGGTCACCTCACCCCACGAGCGCCCGGAAAGCAGCCGCAGCGCGGTGTCCGCGGCGACCGCCCCCACCCCCCGACCCTGCGGCGCCTCCTCCGGGCACTGCCCGCCCACCACGCCACGGGAGCGCGCTAACAGGGCCGCGTGCGCCCCGACCACGTCCCGCAGCGGTCCCAGCACCGTGAGGTAGGCCATCCCGTCCGGCGCCGGACGCACCGACACCCGCCGCGACCGCACCGCCGCCTCCATCCTCGCCACCACGCTCGCCGCGTCCAGCTCCGACGCGACCCGACCCGCCGCCCGCCCCAGCTGCTGCACCCCGAGCCGGCCCAGCACCCCCGCCAGGCGCGCGTCCACCACCCCCCGGTGCCCCACCGACAAGGTGGCCGTCGCCGCGACGACCGCGACCGCGTGCCGCTCCCCGATCACCCCACCGGCCAGGGCCGCCATGGTGCACGGCATCTCGTGCACCAGAGCCCTGCTCAACCCCACGAACCGGTCCCCCAACGCCGGCGACTCCCGCCGCGCCAACGCCACCTGCGAGCCCACCGACCGGGCCGCGTCCCGAGCCGCCGATGCCTCCGTCGACACCCGCAGCGCGTCCGTCGCCCGCGCCTGCACCGCCGCCGCCGCCCCCTTCACCCGCTCCAGCTCACCGACCAGATCCACCCGCTGCGCATCCGACAGCCCGCCGACGTCCACCCTCGCCAGCCACGACCGGAACCCCGACACCCACCCCACCGCACCCGACCCCGCCGGACCGGCATCCGAACCACCCTGACACGCAACGGCATCCGGGCTTCCCGCCCGACCCCCGAAGTCGACCTCCCCCGCCATTCCACAACCGTACAGGTGTCCACTGACACCCAGGCGCGCGCCAGGTCAGAGGGAATGAGGCAGACCCAGCACCTCGAGCGTCTCCCGCGCGATCTCGCGCTCCTCGTCGGTCGGGACGACCCAGACCTCCGCCGCACTGTCCGTGCTCGACACCCTCCGCTCGGGCGGGCCGTCCTCGCTATTGAGCGACGCGTCGAGCCGCAGCCCGAGGACCCCCAGCCCGTCGACGACGGCGGCCCGCAGGACCGCGCTGCGCTCCCCGATGCCGCCGGTGAACACGAGGGCGTCCAGGCGACCCAGGACGGCGGCGTAGGCGCCGACGTACTTGCGGATGCGGTGCACCGTCACGTCGAAGGCGTTCGCCGCGTCGCCCTCCCCCGCCGCGCGCCGTTCGAGCAGCGTCCGGAAGTCGGACACCCCCGCCAGCCCCAGCAGCCCGCTGTCGCGGTTGAGCGCCCGGTCGTACTCCTCCGCCGACAGGCCGGCAACCCGGGCCAGGTAGCCGCCGAGCGCGGGGTCGACGTCGCCCGACCGCGTGCCCATGACCAGCCCCTCGGCCGGCGAGAGCCCCATCGAGGTCTCGACGCTGCGGCCGCCGTCGACCGCGCAGGCACTGGCCCCGTTCCCGAGGTGGAGCACGACCATCGCGACGTCGGCGACCGGCCGCCCGAGCAGCTCCGCGGTGCGCCGCGAGACCCACGCGTAGGAGCTGCCGTGGAAGCCGTAGCGCCGCACGTCGTGCTCGTCGCGCCAGGCCGCCGGCACGGCATACGTGTGGGCGGCCGGCGCAGGCGTGGCGTGGAACGCGGTGTCGAAGACCGCGACGTGCGGGACGTCCGGGGAACGCCGCCTGCGCTCGCACGATCCCCTCGACGTTGGCGGGGTTGTGCAACGGCGCGAGCGGGGCGAGGTCGCGCAATGCACCCAGCACGCTCGTCGTCCACGAGGACCGGCTCGGTGAAGCGCGGACCGCCGTGGACGACCCGGTGCCCGACCGCCACGAGGTCCTCGGGGCCGAACCCGCCGCCGGCGCCCAGCGCCGACCCCGCGAGGGCGAAGGCCTCCGCGTGCCCCGGGCAGGTGACGTCGCGCTCGCCGACCTCGCCGTCCTGCTCGTGGCGGTGCCGGCTCGCCCCGCCGATCTCCGAGACGAGGCCGGCTGCCACGGTGCGTGCCCCCGACCCGTCGAGGACCCGGTACTTCAGGGACGACGACCCGGCGTTGACGACGAGCACGTGAGGGCGCGCGCTCATCCCGGCTCGCCCTGGACGGCCGTGATGGCGACCGTGTTGACGATGTCGCGCACGAGGGCGCCGCGGGAGAGGTCGTTGACCGGCCGGTTGAGCCCCTGCAGCACCGGGCCGATCGCCACCGCACCGGCACTGCGCTGGACCGCCTTGTACGTGTTGTTGCCGGTGTTGAGGTCGGGGAAGACGAGGACGGTGGCACGGCCGGCCACCGCGCTCCCCTCGAGCTTGGTGCGCGCGACGTGCGGGTCGACCGCCGCGTCGTACTGGATCGGCCCCTCGACGGGCAGCTCGGGATGCCGTTCGCGCACCAGGGCGGTCGCGGCCCGCACCTTCTCGACGTCGGCCCCGGTTCCCGACTCCCCGGTCGAGTAGGACAGCATCGCGACCCGCGGCTCGATGCCGAAGCGGGCCGCCGTGCGCGCCGAGGAGACGGCGATGTCGGCGAGCTGCTCGGCGGTGGGGTCGGGGTTGACGGCACAGTCGCCGTACACGAGGACCCGGTCGGCGAGGCACATGAGGAACACACTGGAGACGACCGAGACCCCCGGCGCCGTGCGGACCACCTCGAGCGCCGGCCGGATGGTGTGGGCGGTCGTCGTGATGCAGCCCGAGACCATGCCGTCGGCCCGCCCGGTGTGCACCATCATCGTGCCGAAGTACGAGGGGTCCACGACCCTGTCGTACGCCTGCTCGCGCGTCACCCCCTTGTGCGCGCGCAACGCGGCGTACTCGTCGGCGAACTCCTCCCGCCACGCGCTCGTCGCCGGGTCGACGACGGCGGCGCCGGCGACGTCGACTCCCAGCTGACGGGCGTGGGCCCGGACCTCCTCCTCGTCGCCGAGCAGGGTGAGCCGGGCGATGCCGCGCGACAGCACCTGGTCGGCCGCCCGCAGGATGCGCTCCTCCGTCCCCTCCGGCAGGACGACGTGGGCGTCGGTGGCCCGCGCCCGGGCGACGAGGTCGTGCTCGAACATCAACGGGGTGACGGCGCCGGCCCCCCCGACGTCGTCCCCGCCGAGGAGCGCCTCGAGGTCCGGGTCGTCGGCCGCGTCGAGCAGGGTGGCGGCCGCCCGGAGCTTGCGGGCCGACGCGGTGGTGATCCGGCCCTCGACGCGTCCCAGTGCCGTCGCGACGGCCATGGTGCCGTCCGGTGCGGCGACGATCGGCAGCCGCACGTCGAGTCCGGCGATGAGGCGGTCGACCTGCGGCGAGAGGCGGAAGCCCCCGTTGAGAACCACTCCCGAGAGCGTCGGCAGCGTGCGGGCGTGGTGGGCGAGGAGCACGCCGAGGACCACGTCGTCGCGGTCCCCCGGCACGATGACGACCGCGCCCTCGAAGAGCCGGTCGATGACGTGCGGCATCGACATGGCCGCCACGAGGAGACCCCGGCTCTCGCGGTCGAGCAGGTCGGCGTCGCCGTGGACGAGGATGCCGTCGCACGCCGTCACGAGGTCGGCCACCGTCGGTGCCCGCAGCAGGGCGGTCTCGGGCAGGGGCCACACGGGCACGGCACCCAACCGCTCCCGCAGGGCGGACCGCAGGGCGACGAGGCCCTCACCGGGGACCTGGTTGACCACCACCCCGGCGACGTGGGCGTGGCCCTCCCGGGCCGCCACGACGGCTGCGGACGCGCTCGACGCCAGCTCGCGCGCGTCGCGGTCCCGGGCGGGGACGACGAGGACCATCGGCGTGCCGAGGTCGGCCGCGATCCGCGCGTTGGTGCCGAACTCGGTCGGGGCGGCGACATCGGTGAAGTCCGACCCGACGACGAGCACCGCGTCGTGCCCGGCGGCGACCGCGTGGTACCGGTCGACGACCGTCTCCAGCGCCGCGGAGGGGTCGGCGTGGAGGGCCTCGTGCGTCACGCCCCAGCCGAGGTCCGGCCGCAGGTCGGTCGGTGCCTGCTGGAGCAGCACGCGCAGGAGCTCGTCCGTGGCGCCCTCGCGGACGATGGGCCGGAAGACTCCGACGCGCGCATGCCGTCGGGCCAGCCGCGCGACCAGCCCGACGGCGACGGCGGACTTCCCCGACCGGGCCTCGGTACCGGCGAGGTAGAGCCCTCTCACCGGCTCGCCTCGTCGACGGTCGACGTCATGGCACTCGTGGCCTTCATCCGTCGATCCAACAGGACGCGACGCCTCTCGGCCAGCTGCTCGCCCGACTGGTCACGCGAAGCCCGTGCGGGCTCCGGGTCAGCCCTGCTCGACCTCGTCCGCGATGGCGCGGATGTCCTTGGCCGCGACGTCGCTGACCGCGTGCTCGACGATGCCGTTGGCCTTGGCGAGCGCCTCGCGGATCTCGACGGCGCCGGGGTCCGAGACGAGGGCGACGATGCCGGAGTGGCCGGGCAGCGACCGCGTCCGCGAGGTCCTTCTCGAGCTGGATCCGGTCGTGCAGCTGGTGGGCCTTGCCCAGTGCCGCGCCACCCGCGCCCAGCGCCACGGCGCTGCCGATGATGGACGGCGGGAACACCAGGCCGAGGGCGGCACCCCCGATGACCCCCCACTTCAGGCCCTTCTTCGTCGAGTGGTCGGTGGCCTTCTGGATCTCGAGCTTGCCGTCGGCGTCGCGGTTGACGACGACGACACCGTCGATGGCGACGTGCCGACCGTCCTCGATCGACCGCAGCGCCTCGTACGCCTCCCACGCGGCGCCGGTGTCGTTGAAGTCCGCGACGAAGAGCGTCGTGGCGCCGTCACTCACCGCAGCCACCTCGGCCGTGAACTCGTCCTGGGGCTGACCGGTGTTCTCTGACATGGGTGCTTCCTTTCGTGGTGGGTGTCGCGGCGCGGGTCGCGCGGCGGGTGGGGCAGTGGGAGGACGCCGTCGTGGCCGTCAGTTGGAGGGGCAGGCCGCGTCGAGCGCCTTCGTGACGTCGGCGTACGACGCCTGCAGCTGGGTCTGGGCCTCGGTGATCTTGGGGCCCATGGACTCCTGCGCGTTCGCCTTCGCCTCGGTGAGCGACTCCTTGAGGGCGTCGGCCTTCATGTTCATCTCGCCGATCGCCGCGGCGACGGGCCCGTTCGAGATGGCGGAGAGCCGGTTGAGGTCGGCCTTGACCGTCTCGCGCCTTGGGCTCGAGGGCGGCCGCCGATGCCTGGATCTCCTCGAGGGTGCCCGAGGTCTTCAGCGGTGTCGAGCGCAGGTCCTCGACGGACTTCTGGAGGTCTGCGTAGCCGCTGCACACCTGCGCGTTCGCGGAGCCGCCGGAACCGGACGAGGCGTCGTCGTCCGACTCACCGGCGCACCCGGCGACGAGCGCGAGGGCGACCAGGGCGGGGGCGATGCGGCGAGCGGTCGTGCGGTTCATCGGTGTTCCTCTTCCTCGCGGGGCGGAGCAAGGCTCCCGCTCGGCTGCGCGAGGGGGAGTCCTCGACCACCCTGACGCTAGGTCGGTGCCGACGCCGCTGCGTCACCCGCAGCGGGTGAAGATCGGGGCTCCTACTCCGCGAGGCGGCCCTCGAACAGGGCCCGCACCGCCGCGTCACCTCGCACGAGGTCGAGGGCGAGGTCCGCGTGCCCGGGCACGTACCCGTTGCCCACCAGCATGCGCACGTCGGCCGCGAGTCCTTCCGCCCCCAGCGCGGCCGCCGAGAAGCTCGTCGCCATCGAGAAGTAGATGACCGTGCCGCCCGCGGCGGTCGCCAGGATGGCGGGCTGCTCGCAGCCCGGGACGTCGACGCACACGACGGTGACGTCGGCGGGGCCGCCCGCCGCCTCGACGGCCTCGGACAGCCCGAGGGGCGATCGCGCGTCGGCCACGACGACCTCGTCGGCCAGGCCGCTGGCGCGCAGCAGGCCGGCCTCGCGCTCGACCGGCACGACACCGATGCTGCGGCCGGCCCCCGCCCTGCGCGCAGCGGCGAGCGAGAGCGAACCCGACTTCCCCGCGCCGCCCAGCACCGCGACGGTGGGCGCGGTCCCGGACGCGACGTACTCCCTCACCACCCGGGTGACGAGAGCCGGGGCACCGCAGACGTCCATGACCATGAGGGCCAGCTCGGGCGCGAGGTCCTCGGGCAGCCGGGCGGCGATCGAGCGCCCGAAGAGGATCGCCGTCCCCTCGGCCGGCACCCGTTCGGACCGGCCGTCCCAGCGGGCCAGGCCGTCGGTGATCCGCAGCGGGGTGAGCGACAGCGAGACCAGCGTCGCGACCCGGTCCCCGGCCCGCAGGCCGAGCGGCGACTGCGGGCCGACCTCCGCGACGGTGCCGATGAGCATGCCCCCGGACCCCGTGACGGGGTTCTGCATCTTGCCCCGGGTGGCGACGATGTCGAGCACCTCGGCGCGCACGGCATCCCCGTCGTCGGCGTGCTTCTCGCGCAGCTGCCGGAAGGACGCCGCGTCGAGGTTGAGGGTCTCGACGTCGATGCGCACCTCGTCGGGCCACAGCTCGGGTGAGGCGTCGAGCGTGTGCGCGGCCTGCGGCAGCGACCGGCCCGCGGGGTCGGTCACCCGGTGGATCCCCACGGGCGAGGAGGGCGTGGTTCGCACAAGATCTCCTTGTTCGGCGACACGCCACCGGAGCATCTACGGCTGAAACGTGACGCAGGCGTCATTCATTGCGTATCCTGCCACGCATGACCTCGACCATCGACCAGCCGTACGCCTACCGGCGCCGCGAGCTGGTGGAGCCCGACTGGACCCGACTCCCGGCGTGGCGCGACGTCAGCGCGGCCGAGTGGGCGGACGCCCAGTGGCAGCGGGCGCACTGCGTCAAGAACGTCGCGCAGCTGCGCGCGCTCATGGGCGACCTCCTCGAGGACCGGTTCTACGCCGACCTGGAGCGCGACCAGGCCGAGCGCGCGACGATGTCGATGCTCGTTCCGCCGCAGATGATGAACACCATGGTGCCGGCCACCGACGACCCGATGCCGGCCGCCGGAGCCGCGTTCACCGCGGCGTTCTACGCCGACCCGGTGCGCAGCTACATGCTCCCGGTGTTCTCCGACCGTCGCGCCGACTGGCCCAGCCACCCCTTCGCCACGCGCGACAGCCTCCACGAGCACGACATGTGGGCCGTCGAGGGGCTCACCCACCGCTACCCCACCAAGGTGCTCGCGGAGATGCTCCCCACGTGCCCGCAGTACTGCGGCCACTGCACCCGGATGGACCTCGTCGGCAACTCGACCCCCCAGTTCACGAAGCTCAAGCTGGCCGGCAAGCCGGTCGACCGGTACGCCGCGATGCTCGACTACCTGCACCGCTCCCCCGAGGTTCGCGACGTCGTCGTCTCCGGCGGCGACGTGGCCAACATGCCGTGGAAGAACCTCGAGGGGTTCCTCGACAAGCTGCTCGAGGTCGACAACATCCGCGACATCCGGCTTGCCACCAAGGCGTTGATGGGGCTGCCCCAGCACTGGCTGCAGGACGACGTCGTCGAGGGCGTGGCCCGCGTGTGCGCCAAGGCCCGCTCGCGTGGCGTGTCGCTGGCCATCCACACCCACGTCAACAGCGCCCAGTCGGTCACCCCGCTCGTCGCGACAGGCCACCCGGGCGATGCTCGACGCCGGCGTGCGCGACGTGCGCAACCAGGGCGTGCTGATGCGCGGGGTCAACGACTCCCCCAAGGCGCTGCTCGACCTCTGCTTCGCGCTGCAGGACGAGGCGTCGATCACGCCGTACTACTTCTACATGTGCGACATGATCCCGTTCGCCGAGCACTGGCGGCTCTCGCTCAAGGAGGCCCAGGACCTCCAGCAGGCGATCATGGGCTACCTGCCCGGCTTCGCCACGCCGCGCATCGTCTGCGACGTGCCCTACGTCGGCAAGCGCTGGGTGCACCAGGCCGAGACCTACGAGACCGAGCGCGGGATGTCGTTCTGGCGCAAGCACTACCGCACCTCGATCGAGGCCGGCGACGACTCGGCGCTGTCGCGTGAGTACGTCTACTACGACCCGATCTACACCCTGCCCGAGGCCGGGCAGCGGTGGTGGCGCGAGAGCCACGACATGGATGCCGTGCACGAGGCGGCGCTCGTCGGCGCCGGTGCCAGCCACGCGGCATCCGTCGCCGACCTCGGCTAGCCGCAGCCCGGCGCCGGTTGGGGGTCAGGTCGTGCGGAACGCCTCCGCGGCCGCGTGGATGCGCGAGACGTACGCGGACCAGGTGGCCGCGTCACCGATCTCGTCGTGGTCGCGCCCACCCTGGCCGTCGAGGCCCTCGCGGAGGATGTCGGCGTGGCCCGCGTGCTGCGCCGTCTCGGCGACGACCCGCACGAGGACGTGGCCGAAGGTGGTCTCGCGGCGCTCCTGCGGCCACCACGCGACGGATGCCGGAGCGTCGAGCCGCAGCTCGGCGATCGAGGCGTCGCTGAGGGCCCACGCCGACCGGTAGAGATCGACGAGGTACTCGCGGCTCTCGCTCGGGAGCGCCCACATGTCGGCGCCCTCCCACACCGAGCCGTCCTCGTTCCACGGGAGCACCGGCGCCTCGCGGCCGACCGACTCGACGAGGTACCCCAGCTCGACCCCGGCCACGTGCTTGACCAGGCCGAGGAGGTTGGTCCCGGTGGGGGTCAGCGGTCGCCGGGCGTCGTACTCGGACAGCCCGTCGAGCGAACGCAGGAGGCTGTCGCGCCCTTGCTGGAGGTACTGCCGCAGGTCGGCGGCCAGGCCGTCCGGCACGCTCACTCCCAGGGGGTCGAGAGGACGACGGTCGTGCGCGTGGAGACGTTCGCGACGCCCCGGACCGACGCGATGAGCTCCTCGAGCTCGACCGGCGTCGCGACCCGGACCTTGAGGATGTAGTTCTCGTCGCCGGCGACCGAGTGGCACTCCTCGATCTGCGGGATCTCGTGCAGGCGGTCGGGGATGTCGTCGGGGGCCGCGGGGTCGAGCGGCGTGATCGAGATGAACGCGGTCATCTGCTGGCCGAGCGCCTGGTGGTCGAGCCTGGCGGTGTAGCCCTTGATGACGCCGCGCTGCTCGAGCCGCCGGACGCGCTGGTGGACCGCCGACGTCGACATGCCGAGCGCCTTGCCGAGGTCGGTGAAGCTGATCCTGCCGTCCTTCGCGAGCAGGTCGACGATCCGCCGGTCGAGGTCTTCCACGTGGTCAGCGTAGACCGGGCCCCGCACGCCGGCCGGGACCGCCCGCTCCGTGGGCCACGTCACCCGTGACGGCTACTCTCGGGCCATGCCGGACCGCCTCATGCTGCTCGACTCCGCGTCGCTGTACTTCCGCGCCTTCTTCGGTGTGCCCGACCAGCGCACGACGCCGGCCGAGCCACCGACGAACGCCCTGCGGGGTTTCCTCGACATGGTCGCGACGCTCGTCACGACACACCGGCCGACCCACCTCGTCGCGTGCTGGGACGACGACTGGCGTCCCCAGTGGCGCGTCGACCTCGTGCCGACGTACAAGACGCACCGCCTCGTCGACGGCTCCGACGTCGTCGAGGAGAGCCCCGACGACCTCACACCCCAGGTGCCGCTGATCCGCGACGCCCTGCGGGCGATCGGCATCCCCCGGCTCGGTGCACCCGGCTACGAGGCCGACGACGTCATCGGCACCCTCACCGAGCGGCACCGCGGGGTCATGCCGGTCGACGTCGTCACCGGTGACCGCGACCTGCTCCAGCTGGTCGACGACGCGCACGGCATCCGGGTGCTCTACACCGGCAAGGGAGGCGTGCGCGACCCCGACATCGCCACCCAGTCCTACCTCCACGAGCGGTACGCCGTGCCGACCGGCGAGGCCTACCTCGAGATGTCCGTGCTGCGCGGCGACACGAGCGACGGCCTGCCCGGCGTCCGGGGCATCGGCGACAAGACGGCGGCCCAGCTCATCGCCGCCTACGGCACCCTCGAGGCGCTGCGCGCCGCCGTCGACGCGGGCGACCCGGCGCTCAAGGGGGCCCGGCGCGCCAACCTCGAGGCGGCCTCCGCGTACCTCGACGTCGCGCCGACCGTCGTGCGGGTCGCCCGCGACGCCCCCGTGGCCGACGCGAACCTCGCCCTGCCCACGGAGGTCGCCGACCCCGAGCTGCTCGAGCAGCTCGGCGAGGCGTACGGCGTCACGAACCCGGTCGGCCGGGTCCTCACGGCCCTGGGCCTCGCCACCTGCGTCCCGGCGGGGTCAGTCGAGGCGGTCGGCCGCGACCACCCCGCGCAGCACGGCATCCACCGCGCTGCGAGCCGTCCGGCGCAGGTGGGGGTCGGTCGCGGCCTTGGCCACCTGGTCGAGGAGGTCGACGAGCTGCTTGCAGCGCCGGACGAAGTCACCGGCGGCCATCTCCTGCCCGCGCAGCACGGCATCCAGCCGCTCGCCGGACGCCCAGCGGTGGACCATCCACGCCATGCCGCCGTCGGGCATCGACGTCGACGGCAGGTCGTGCGCCGCCTCGAGCGTCCTCGATCTCGGACCAGAGCCGGACCGTGTCGGCGAGCGCCTCGGCGACGGTGTCGCCGGGCATGCGCGGGGAGACGTCGGCCTCCTCGTGGCGCGGCTCGTGCACGAGCGCCGACACCGCGGCCGCCAGGCCGGCGGCGTCGAGGCGCTTCCACACGTCGTGCCGCAGGCACTCCGCCGCGAGGAGGTCCTTCTCGGTGTACAGCCGTCGCAACCGCTCGCCGCGCTCGGTCACGACGGTGCCGTCCTCGGCGAGGTAGCCGCGGGCCTCCAGGGCCTCGCAGATCCGGTCGAAGGTCCGGGCGACGGTGTTCGTGCGTCCCTCGACCTTGCGCTGGAGCCCGACGGTCTCGCGCTTGAGGCGCCACCAGCGCTCCGCCCAGCGGGCGTGCGACTCACGGTCGGGGCACTCGTGGCACGGGTGGGCGCGCAGCTCCTCGCGCAGCATCCGGACCCGTTCCGGCTCGCCGGTCGGCGGCGTCGCGCGACCGGAGCCGTCGGGGCGTCCTCGGTCCCGTGCGGCACGGCGATGCGCAGTGAGGTGGCGAGGTCGCGACGCGACCGGGGCGACTTGGGGTTGAAGTGCGGTGGCACCTTGAGGTGGGCCACCGCCTCGACCGGCTCGGGCACGTCGACGAGGGTGAGCCGCCGGAAGTGCTTGTCCTCGGTCACCACCCCGGGCCCGGCGGGCGCGCCGCGGCCGGTCCGGGCCGGCTGGACGACGACCGCCCACCCGGCGCGGCGACCGGTCGGGATGCGGAAGACGTCGCCGACCCGCAGCGCCTCCATCGAGACCGCGGCCTCGGCCCGACGGGATGCCGTGCGCGCCCGGACGCCGTCCTTCTCGGCGTCCGCGAGTGCGCGCCGCAGCGCCGCGTACTCGCGGAAGTCCCCGAGGTGGCAGTGCATGGCCTCGGCGTAGCCCTCCATCCCCTCCTCGTTGCGCCGCACCGCCGTCGCGATGCCGACGACCGCCCGGTCGGCCTGGAACTGCGCGAACGACGTCTCGAGGATCTCGCGCGCCACCTCCCGGCCCACCTGGGCGACGAGGTTGACGGCCATGTTGTACGTGGGCCGGAAGCTGGAGCGCAGGGGGTAGGTCCGGGTCGAGGCGAGGCCGCCGACGGCCAGCGGGTCGACCCCGCGCGCCCACTGCACGACGGCGTGCCCCTCGACGTCGATGCCGCGGCGGCCGGCCCGGCCGGTCAGCTGCGTGTACTCGGCGGGGGTGACGTCGACGTGCGCCTCGCCGTTGAACTTCACGAGCTTCTCGAGCACCACCGTGCGTGCCGGCATGTTGATCCCGAGGGCGAGGGTCTCCGTGGCGAAGACCGCGCGGATGCGCGCCGCGGTGAAGAGCTCCTCGACGATCTCGCGGAACAGCGGCAGCATCCCGGCGTGGTGGGCCGCGAACCCGCGCGACAGCCCCTCGACGAAGTCGAAGTAGCCGAGCACGGAGAGGTCCTCGTCGGCGAGCCCCTCGACCCGCTCCTCGACGAGCCGGCGGATGCGCAGGCCCTCGCGCTCGGGGACGAGGCGCGTGCCGGCGGCGAGCAGCTGGCCGACGGCCGCCTCGCAGCCCACCCGGCTGAAGATGAACGTGATCGCCGGCAGCAGCGCGGCGCGGTCGAGCTCCTCGATGACCTCCACCCGCGTCGCCCCTCCCCCGGGTCGGCCGCCGCGGGCGAACCCGCGGCCCCCGCTGCCGCCGCCGGGACCCCGGCCCGAGCCGCCGCGCGTGCCGCTCCGCCCCGCGCCGCGCTGGCCGCGCGACTGCGTGCCGCCGCGTGCCGACCCACGCCGGGGCTCGTCGTCCCACCGCACCCGCTGCTCGAGGGTGCGGATGGCCTGGAGGAGGTCCGGGTTGACCCGGTTCCCCGCGAACAGGTCGAACATCGTCGTGCCGACGAGCATGTGCTGGAACAGCGGCACCGGCCGGTGCTCGGTGACGACGACCTCGTGGTTGCCGCGCACCTCGGCGAGCCAGTCGCCGAACTCCTCGGCGTTGCTCACCGTCGCCGACAGCGACACGACCTGGACGTGCTCCGGGAGGTGGATGATGACCTCCTCCCACACGGCGCCGCGGAACCGGTCGGCCAGGTAGTGCACCTCGTCCATGACGACGTACCCCAGCCCGTCGAGGGTGCGCGACCCGGCGTACATCATGTTCCGCAGCACCTCGGTCGTCATGACGACGACGGGTGCCTCGCCGTTGACCGACGAGTCCCCGGTGAGCAGGCCGACCTGGTGCGCGCCGTGGCGGCGCACGAGGTCGTGGTACTTCTGGTTCGACAGCGCCTTGATCGGTGTCGTGTAGAAGGCCTTGCGGCCCGTGGCGAGGGCCAGGTGCACCGCGAACTCGCCGACGACCGTCTTGCCGGCCCCGGTCGGGGCGGCGACGAGCACTCCCCTCCCCGCCTCGACCGCCTCGCAGGCACGCAGCTGGAAGTCGTCGAGCGGGAAGTCGAGGCCGGCGGTGAAGCGGCCCACCTCGGAACGCTCCCTGCGGCTGCGGTCGGCGGCAGCGGCATACCGCTCGGCAGGGCTGGGCACGCTCTCAGGCTACGTCAGCCCTCACGCGAGGACGGTGAGCGCCCCCGGGACGACGTCGATGGTCATCGGCAGCGGCGCGAAGCGTTCGCCGTCGGCGTACGACACGATGCCGGTGGCGCGCAGCCGCACCTGGTGGGCGCGCAGGATCTGCACGGCCGGGTGGTCGACGTGGGCCCCCTTGAACACCTTGGGGAAGACGCGCAGGAACTCCGGGATGGAGATCTTGTGGAGGATCAGGACGTCGAGCAGGCCGTCGTCGAACGACGCCTCGGGCGTCACGCGCATGCCGCCCCCGTAGGCAGGTCCGTTGCCGACCGCGACGAGCATCGCCTCGGCCGCCACGCGCGTGCCGTCGAGCTCGAGCACGTACGGGATCGCCCGGAACACCGGCAGCTCGCGCATGATCGCGAGGTTGTAGCGCATCGGGCCCTTGGGCCAGCGCCACTGGTTCGCCCGCTCGTTGACGACGGCGTCGAAGCCGGCGGCCAGCACCCCGACGAACCATCGGACCTCGCCCGACGCCAGCGTGTGGCGCGCCGCGTCGATGGTGCGGCTCCCGCCGTCGAGGATGCGCTCCACGGACTTCGCCGCGTCGCGCACCGGCAGCCCGAGCTCGCGGGCGATGTCGTTGCCGGTACCTGCGGCGATGACGCCCAGGGGGATGCCGGTGCCCGCGCACAGGTTGGCTCCCAGGTGGACCATCCCGTCACCGCCGGCCACGACGATCCGGTCGACCGCTCCGCTGGCGATCGCCTCGCGGCCCTGCTCCATGGCGCTGCGCGCGTCGGCGGCGCTGAGGTCGAGGATGTCCTCTCCGGCCGCGCGGAGCAGGGTGAGCGCCTCGGACCCGACCCTGGCCCCGGTGTTCTTGCCCGAGGTGGGGTTGACGATGAGACCGAGTCGCGCCATGGCTCGAACCGTAGTGGTCGCGACGTGCGGGGGTGGCACGATCGGCGGGTGACCACCCCCTTCACGCTGCTGGCCGAGCACCCCCTCCTCCTGCTCGCGGTGCTCCTCGCCCTGGGCGCCGCGCTCGGCCACGTCCGGTTCTGGGGCGTGCACCTCGGCCCCGCCGCCGTGCTCTTCGCCGCCCTGGGCGTCTCCGCCTGGGCCGCGGCCACGGGGGTCGACCTCGAGATCCCCGAGGTCATCGGGACCTTCGGGCTGGTCCTCTTCACCTACACGATCGGTGTCGTGTCCGGCACCCACTTCTTCGCCTCGCTGCGGCGGGGCTGGCCGACGATGCTCGTCGTGGCCGCTGCGCTCGCCCTCGTCGGGGCCGTCGCGGTGCTGCTCGGTCGTGCCCTGAGCCTCGAGCCGGGCACGGTGGCCGGCGCCTACGCCGGTGCGCTGACCAACACCCCGGCGCTCGCGGCGGCATCCGCCCGCGCAGCCGACCCGGCGGCACCGACGATCGGGTACTCGATCACCTACCTCGGCGGCGTCGTCGTCATGCTCGTCGTCGCGGCCTGGTCGCTGCGCCGCCCCGGCGCGCAGCCCCGCCGGGAGGAGATCGGCCACGTCACCGTGCGGGTCGAGGTCGACGAGCCGATGACCGTGGCGCAGCTCTCCCAGGCCCACGACCGGCAGATCGGCGTCTCCCGCCTCAAGCACGCGCACGCGGCCAACCCCACGATCGTGCCGCCCGGCGCCGAGACGATCGGGCGCAACGACCTCGTCACCGTCGTCGGCCCGCGCGCCGCCCTCGACGACGTCGCCGAGCGGCTGGGCCACGTCTCCTCGCACGACATCGTCGAGGACCGCCACGACCTGGACTTCCGCCGGGTCACCCTCTCGAACAAGCCGCTGGTCGGCCACACCGTCGGCGAGCTCGACCTCGACGAGAAGTTCGGGGCGACCGTGAGCCGGGTGCGCCGCGGGGACGTCGACCTCGTCGCGCACGACACCTTCGTGCTCGCCATGGGCGACCGGCTCCGGGTCATCGCGCCCCGCGCCCGGATGGCCGAGGTGGGAAGCGTACCTCGGTGACAGCGACCGCGGGATGTCCGACATCAACGTGGGCGGGCTCGCGCTGGGACTGGCCGTCGGCATGGCGATCGGCCTGGTCCACGTGCCCACCCCGGGGGGCGGCTTCACCGTCGGCGCTGCTGCCGGGACGCTCATGGTTGGCCTCGTCTTCGGCCGCCTCGGCCGCGTGGGCCCGGTCATCACGTCGATGTCGAACGGCGCCGCGCACGCGCTGTCGGCGCTGGGGATGGTCACCTTCCTCGCGTACGCGGGCGTGCGCGCCGGTCGCTCGATCTCCGACGCCCTCGCCTCGGATGCCGGGTGGCGCGTCGCGGTGCTCGGGCTGGTGCTGACGCTCAGCAGCGCGGGCCTGCTCGTGCTCGGGGTGCACGTCGTGCGCAGGATGTCCTGGCTGGAGACCGCGGGCGCCCTCGCCGGAGGCCAGACCCAGCCCGCGATCCTCGCGTACGTCAACGACCGGACGAGCTACGACACCCGGATCGGCGTGGCCTACGCGCTGGTCTACCCGGTGGCGATGATCGTCAAGATCGTCGTCGCGCAGGTGCTGGCCGGTCTCGGCTGAGCCCGTCGACCGGAGCACGGTCAGAGCGGCGAGGCCTCGGTGTCGTCGACGTCGAGCCAGTCGGGCCGGGCCCTCTCCTTGCGTTTGTCCATGATGCGACACACGAACCATGCCCCGAAGTACAAGGCGGTGAGCGGGGCCGCGAAGACGAACATCGTGAACGGGTCGGCGGTGGGAGTGGCCACGGCCGCGAAGACGAAGATCAGCACCACGGCAACGCGCCAGCCCCCGAGCAACCGGTTGGCCGGCATGACACCCACGGCGTTGAGCCCGACGAGGACGACGGGGAACAGAAACCCGATGCCGAACACGAGGATGAACCGGGTGACGAAGGAGAAGTACATCGACACCTGCTGGATGTTCGAGGTCCCTTCCGGACTGAAGCCGTAGAGGATCGCCAGCGACTTCGGCAGGATCGCGTAGGCCAGCGCGCACCCGACAAGGAACAGCGGGATGGTGGCGCCCAGGAACGCCAGGGAGACCCGCTTCTCCTTGCGGGTCAGGCCCGGCACGATGAACGCCCAGATCTGGTAGAGCCAGATCGGGCTGGACACCACGACCCCGACGAAGATCGACAGGCTGATCAGGTTCGACAGCGCCGCGGTCGCCTCGCCGAAGTTCAGGCTGATCGTGCTCTGCGAGGTTGTCGCGCTTGTAGTCGTTGAAGGGCTCGGAGAGGAAGTCGAAGACCTGGTCGTAGAAGATGCCGGCCACGATCGACGCGATGGTGCACGGCGAGGCCGCCGCGATGAACAGCCGGCGACGGAACTCCCGGAGGTGCTCGCCCAGCGTCATCCGGCCCTCGGGGTCACGAGGGCGCCGGCGAAGTCGGGCCATGGGGTCTTGCGTCGGGAGCGGTGCGGGGAGGCTCAGGCCACGGGCCCGGGCTGGTTGTCCGTGCGGGGGGCGCTCTCGTGCACGGCGTTGCCGTCGCTCGTCGGCAGGGTCGTGTCGACGCCCTTCGCGGGCTCGATCGGCTCACTGCGCACGGTGGTCGTGGACGCCTCGGACTTCGACGCCTCGTTCTCCTTCTTCATCTCGTCCACCTCGGACTTGAAGACCCGGGCCGACCGGCCGAGGCTGCGCGCGGCATCCGGGAGGCGCTTCCATCCGAAGATGATGATGATCAGCACCGCAACGATGATGATCTCGGTGGGACCGATCCTGCCCATGGGGTTCATCTCCTGTGAGGGGGGTGTGACGTCCGGGACGCCTGTCGAGCTGTCCGTCAGTGTACGCGGGCCCACGGTGGCATCCGCTCGGCGCGACGGGCTCGCCGGGCGGCCACCGCCGTGGCGCGCTGCTCCCGATACTGCGCCCGGACCCTGTGCATTGGCTGGGTGACCGCCGGAAGGGGTGCCTCGACGTCGCGCAGCCGGTCGGCGCGGTCCTCCAGCTCGGCGACGAGGGCCGCCGCCCGCTGCACCTCGCGACCGAGCGCTCGGGTGCTCCCCCACAGCCCCCACGCCAGGCGGCCGAGGACGACTCCGGCTCGCCAGCAGCAGCGCGGCCCACAGCAGGACCCAGCCCCACCACGGCAGCACGGCTCAGCTCCCGCCCCGCGCCGCGACCGGGTAGGCCGTGAGCGCCGCCTCGGCCCCGTCACGGACGTCGGCGACCACCTGCGGCGGGTCGACGACGCACGCCCGCCCGCCCAGCCGCCACACCAGCCGGCGCAGCCAGGCGGTGTCGGCCGTGCGCATCCGCACGAGCAGGCCGCCGCCCTCGGCCGGGGGCACGTGGTCGGCGGACTCGACCGGGTAGTAGTCGGCGACCCACGTGGCGCCGGGCAGCAGCCGGAGGGTGACGACGAGGTCGTCGGGCGCCGGTCGGAACGTGCCCTCCGAGAGGTCGCGCTCGCGCGCAGCCCTCCGGCGGCGTGCCGTCGACGTCGAGCACCGTGAGCTCCTCCACCCGGTCCATCCGGAACATCCGGGTGTCCTCGGCACGGTGGCACCACCCCTCGAGGTACCAGCTGCCGTCCATGCCGACGACCCGCATCGGGTCCACGTCCCGCTCGGTGGCCTCGTCGCGGGCGGGCACGAGGTAGCGCAGGTGCACCCGGCGGTGGTCGGCGATCGCCCGGCGGGCCCGCGCCAGCAGCTCCGGGGACGCGCCGTCGGCGACCTCGGCGAGCACCCGGCGGGCCGGAGCGGCAGCCGCGCCCGCGGCATCCTCGAGCTTGGCCAGCGCGCGCTCGACGGCGTCGCGCTCCCCCAGGCCCGGCACCTCGCGCAGCGCCCGCAGGCCGACGACGAGGGTCACCGCCTCGTCGACACCGAGGCGCAGCGGCCGGGCGATGGTGTCGGCGTTGCCGACGAACACCCGGCCCTCCTCCCAGTCGGCCTCGATGAGCTCGTCGGGCATCTGGCCGTAGCCGCAGAGGAAGAGGAGGTTGAGGTCGGCCTCGAGCTGCTCGACGCTCACCCCGAGGTCGTCGGCGGCCTGCTGGAGGTCGATGCCCTGACGGTTGACGAGCCACGGGACCATCGTCAGCAGGCGGGCCAGCCGTGCGGTCGCGGTCTCCGGCGCGGACCCGGCCATCAGCGTCCACCCCCGTGCGCCGCCAGGGCGCCACTGAGCCGCCGGACGACGGAGTCGACGAGCTCGGCGCGGCTGCTCGACGACGACGTCGGGCCCGTAGCCGGCGAGCTCCTCGGCGAAGTCCTCGAGGTCCTGGTGGTCGAGGTCGACGAGGTCCCACGTGTCGTCGACCTCGCCGACGGTGCGGGCGTGGCGGCGCAGGCTGTGGCCGGTGCCGCGGCGCACGCGCAGGACCGCCGGGCTCGGCGGCGTCGAGGCGGGCGCGACGCGCGAGACCATGAGCTCGGGCTCGTGGTCCTCGGGCACCTCGAAGGCGCCCGGGCGCCCGGCGGTGATCACCGGCCCGACGATGCGCGAGAGGCGGAACACCCGGGGGGCGCCGCGGTCGACGTCGAAGGCGTTGAGGTACCACCGGCCGTGCCACGACACGAGCGACCACGGCTCGACGCGGCGCTCGGCCGCCTCTGCCTCCTCCGGGCGCCGGTACGAGAAGCGGAGCGGCACGCGGCGCAGCACGCCGTCCTTGACGGCGTCGAACGCCGGCTCGGTCGTGCGCAGCCGCGGCTCGATGCCGATGAGCGCGTCGACGTCGCGCTCGACCCCCGCCGCGCGCAGCTTGCGCAGGGCCTGGGCCGCCGGGCCGGCGAGGCTCGCCTGGGCCCAGGTGCGGCTGGCGAGGCCGAGCACGGCCAGCTCGTCGGGCTCGAAGGCGATGTCGGGCAGCGCGTACTCGCGCTGGTGGATGCGGTACCCCGGCTCGTCCTCGTGGAGCGGGTCGATGTCCTCGGTGACGAGCGGGATGCCGAGCTCGCGCAGCTCGTCCTTGTCGCGCTCGAACATCCGCTCGAAGGCCTCGGTCGAGGCCGACTGGCCGTACTGCGGCACGAGCTGGCGGATCTGCGCCTTGGACAGGGGGCGTCGCGTGTACAGCAGGACGAGCACGAGGTTGAGGAGTCGCTCGGTCTTCACCTGCGCCGCCGACGGGGCGCCCGTGACGGGCTCGCTGCTCACCGACCCGACGCTACCCGACGGATACGCTGCGGACCGTGATGCAGTGGCGAGCAGGAACCGTGGTGGACGAGGTGCACCGCTGGCCGGGGGCTGTGGAGTACGCCGTGGCCCTCGACGGCCGTCACCGAGACCCGCGTGCGCGCTCTCGCGTACACCGCGATGGTGGGCGAGCCCGCGCTGGGCGAGCGGGTGCTCCTCAACGCATCGGCCCTGCTCAAGGGCCTCGGTACCGGGGGGCTCGCCTTCGTCGTGGCCCGCCCCGACCACCTCCCGGCCGACCCCCCCGCAGGGCCGGGGCACATCGTCAAGGCGCGCTACACGCCCATGCAGCAGATGCTGCTGGCGGTCGACGAGCAGGACAGCCCGCACCACGCCGAGCTGGCCGACGCCGACGACCTCGAGGGGATGCCGGTGGTCGTCGCCGACCTGCACTCGGCGCTCCCGGCGGTCGTGGCCGGCATCCGGTCGGTGCGCGAGGACGCGCGGGTCGCGTACGTCATGACCGACGGCGGAGCGCTGCCCGCGGCCTTCTCGCGGGCGGTCGCGGGCCTGTCGGATGCCGGGTGGCTGGCGGCGACGGTCACCGTCGGCCAGGCGTTCGGCGGCGACCACGAGGCCGTGACCACGCACACCGGCCTGCTCGCGGCCCGGCACGTGGTCGGCGCCGACGTGGCGGTCGTCGCGCAGGGTCCCGGCAACGTCGGCACCGGGACCCGCTGGGGCTACTCCGGCGTGGGCTGCGCCGACGCCCTGCACGCCGCCGAGGTGCTCGGGGGTCGCGGGGTGGCGTCCTTGCGCGTCTCGGGGGCCGACCGCCGCGAGCGGCACCGCGGGATCAGCCACCACAGCCGCACGGCGTACGGGCGGGCGCTGCTCACCCCGGCCGACGTGCCGGTGACGGCGCTGGCCGACCCCGGCCTCGACGCCCTGGTGCGCACCCAGCTCGACGAGCTCGTCCGCACCGCGCGAGCTGCCCTCACCGTCGTCGAGGTGCCCGCCGACGGACTGCTCGCCGCCCTGGGCACGTCGCCGGTGGGGCTGTCGACGATGGGCAGGGGCCTGGAGGAGGACCCCGCCCCGTTCGTCGCGGCCGCCGCCGCCGGCGCTCACGCGGGAGCGCTCAGCGCACGTCGGTGAGGTCGACGACGAAGATGAGCGTCTCGCCGGGCTTGATCGCGCCACCGGCGCCGCGGTCGCCGTAGGCGAGGTGCGGCGGGATGGTGAGCCGACGACGGCCACCGACCCTCATGCCCTCGATCCCCTGGTCCCAGCCGGCGATGACCATGCCGACCCCCAGGCGGAACTCCAGCGGGTCGCCGCGGTTCCAGGAGGCGTCGAACTCCTCGCCGGTCGAGTGCGCGACCCCGACGTAGTGCGCCCGCACGGTGTGGCCGGCCACGGCCTCCGGGCCGTCGCCGATGGTGATGTCCTCGATGACGAGCTCGGTCGGCGGCTCGTCACCGGGGAAGTCGATCTCGGGGCGGGTCGGTTCGGTGGTCATGGCGACCTCTCAGTAGGCGGCGAGGATGTCGACGACGAAGACGAGGGTGTCGGTGCCGGCGATCTTCGGCGGGCTGCCCGCCGCGCCGTACCCGTCGGCCGGGGGGATGACGAGGAGCAGGCGGCTGCCGACCTTCTGGCCCTGCAGGCCGTTGTCCCAGCCCTTGATGACCTGGCCCTGGAGCCGACGACGAAGTCGAAGCAGGGCTGCTCGGGGCGGCTGGCGCTGGAGTCGAAGACGCTGCCGTCCTTCCAGCAGCGCGCCGGTGTAGGCCACGCGCGCCGTCTGGCCCTTCTTCACCGCAGGGCCGGTGCCCTCGATGAGCGGCTGGACGATGGTCTTGGTCGGCGCCTTGGCGCCCTTGGGAACCGTGATCGTGGCCGGCTTGCCCTCGTTCATCGTCACCGTCGGCAGGCCCTTCTTCGGCGCGACCGCCTTGCCCTGCGCCTGCGTGAGCGCCTTGGCGGCCGAGACCACGTCGACGACGAAGACGACAGGGTCGTCCTTCTTCATCCCGAGGTCCGTCGTTGCCCGTGTCTCCGAACGCGTCCGGCGGCGGTCGAGGTGATGACCACGCGGTCGCCGACCTTCTTGCCGGGCAGCTGGCTCCTGAACGAGGCGAGGCGTGGCACCGAGGTCGAGGCCCACGGGCCCGGTCTCCCAGGTCGAGTGCGCGACCTTGCCGTCGGTGCCGTTGACGATGACCGCCTGGATCGACAGCAGGTCGTCCTGGCCCACGGCCGCACCGGTGCCGTCCTTGACGACGTCCGACGCGGTCTTGGACACGGTGAGCGGAGCCTTGACCGTGACGGTGGGCGCCTTCGCGGGGTCCGTGCCCTCGACGGTCACCGCCGACAGCGCTCCGGAGGAAGCGCTCGGCGCCTCCTCACCACAGGCGCTGAGGACCAGCGCCGAGGCGAGGACGGAGGCGGACAGGAGGGTGGTGAGACGACGTGACACGGGGAAGAGCCTTCGGTCGGGGACGCTGCCGAGCAGCGGGCAACAGCCACCCACGATAACGGCGGGGCGTTGTGAACCGGCGCATCGCGCGCTGGGAGAACCCTGCACGTGTGGGCCGCCTCACGGCGTCCGTGTCAGGCCGTCATTCCCTCGATGAGCCGGTCGACGCGGGGGTCTGCGGCGAGGAACGGGTCCTTGCACAGGACGGTGCGCTGGGCCTGGTCGTTGAGCTTGAGGTGCACCCAGTCGACGGTGAAGTCGCGCCGGTGCTCCTGGGCCGCCCGGATGAAGTCGCCGCGCAGCTTGGCCCGGGTCGTCTCCGGGGGGCGCACCTTGGCGTGGAAGATCTCGGGGTCGGAGACGATCCGCGCGACGCGGCCCCGCCGCTGGAGCAGGTAGAACAGCCCGCGGCTGCGGTCGATGTCGTGGTACGCGAGGTCGATCTGGGCCAGCCGCGGCGAGTCGAGGTCGAGCCCGTGGCGCGTCGCGTAGTCGTCGAGCAGCCGGTACTTGATGACCCAGTCGATCTCGGTGCCGACGAGGCCGAGGTCGCCGGTCTCGACGGCGGTGAGGGTGCGGTCCCACAGGTCGAGGACGTCGTGGTGCAGCGGGTCGGACGTGCCCTCGCGGGCCACGAACTCCGCTGCCTTGGTGTGGTACTCGCGCTGCAGGTCGAGCGCGCTGAGCTGTCGGCCGTTCGCGAGGCGGACCACCCGCCGGCCGGTGGTGTCGTGCGAGATCTCGCGGATCGCCCGGATCGGGTTCTCGAGCGTGAGGTCGCGCAGGACGACACCGGACTCGATCATCCGCAGGACGAGGTCGGCCGAGCCCACCTTGAGCATCGTCGTGGACTCGCTCATGTTCGAGTCGCCGACGATGACGTGGAGGCGCCGGTAGTGCTCGGCGTCGGCGTGCGGCTCGTCGCGGGTGTTGATGATCGGGCGGCTGCGGGTCGTCGCCGACGAGACGCCCTCCCAGATGTGGTCGGCGCGCTGGCTGACGGCGTACGTCGCACCCTTGGAGGTCGCCACGAGCTTGCCGGCGCCGCAGGTGATCTGGCGGCTGATGAGGAACGGCAGGAGGGTGTCGGAGATCGACTGGAACTCGCCGGCCCGCGTGACGAGGTAGTTCTCGTGGCACCCGTAGGAGTTGCCCGCCGAGTCGGTGTTGTTCTTGAAGACGTAGATGTCACCGGCGACGCCGTCCTCGCGCAGGCGCTGCTGCGCGTCGACGACGAGCCCCTCGATGATCCGCTCGCCGGCCTTGTCGTGGGCGACGACCTGGCGCAGCGAGTCGCACTCGGCGGTGGCGTACTCGGGGTGCGACCCGACGTCGAGGTAGAGCCGAGACCCGTTGGTGAGGAAGACGTTGCTCGAGCGGCCCCACGCGACGACCTTGCGGAACAGGTAGCGCGCCACCTCGTCGGGGGTGAGCGTGCGCTGGCCACCGGTGGAGCAGGTGATGCCGTACTCGTTCTCGATCCCGAAGATCCGCCGGCCGCCGGGGGTCCTCACGCGGGCGGGCCCTCGTGCTCGGGGCGCTGGGTCTGGGGGTTGGTCGTCGCGTCGCGGGGCGACCCGACCTCGCCACCGTTGCCGTCGTCGGGCACGTCGCTGGTCGGGTCGTCGCTGCTCAGCAGGCGCTCGAGGAGCTGGCCGGTGATCCGCCGGAAGGTGCGGCGCGGGCCGCTTGCGGTCGAGGACGGCCACCTCGAGCTGGGCGGGCCCGAGCTCGCGGGCCGGCCCGCCGGCGGGGTCGGTGCCGAGCAGGCCGACGGCCATGATGAGCGCCTCGGACAGGTCCAGGCCCTCACGCCACTGCTCCTTCAGCCCGGTCTCGATCTGCTCCGCTCCCCCGCCCATGGCGACGAAGCCGTGCTCGTCGGCGACCGACCCGTCGTAGGTGAGCCGGTACACCTGGTCGGTGTCGGGCGTCGCCCCCACCTCGGCGACGACGATCTCGACCTCGTAGGGCTTGGACTCCTGGGTGAACACCGCCCCGAGCGTCTGCGCGTACGCGTTCGCCAGCCCGCGGGCGGTGACGTCGGAGCGGTCGTAGGAGTAGCCGCGCAGGTCCGCGTACCGCACGCCGGCGACCCTCAGGTTCTCGAACTCGTTGTACTTGCCGACCGCCGCGAACGCGATCCGGTCGTAGATCTCGGACACCTTGTGCAGCGCCCGGCTGGGGTTCTCCGCGACGAAGGCGATGCCGTGGTCGTAGGCGAGCACGACGACCGATCGTCCGCGAGCGATCCCCTTGCGCGCGAAGTCCGCCCGGTCCTTCATGAGCTGCTCGGGCGAGACGTAGAACGGCATCCCGGCGGTCATCGGGCAC
The DNA here is from genome assembly GCA_963811475.1 of uncultured Actinomycetota bacterium. GTDB lineage: Bacteria > Actinomycetota > Actinomycetes > Actinomycetales > Dermatophilaceae > Fodinibacter. Next base: position 178,480 of record CAWERJ010000016.1, on the reverse strand, counting down.
CTCCAGGGTTGTCGACGCGCGAGGCGAGGATCGCGTCGACGACCGCGGCGATCTCGTCGTCGGGCACGAACCGGGCGCCGTCGTCGTCGACGACGCCGACCGTCGGCCAGATCCGGCGGCCGACGTCGGGCCCACCCGTGGCCGAGTCGTCGTCGGCGGCGTCGTAGAGCGCCTCGACCGCCGTGCGCAGGGCGTCCTGCGCGCTGCCGGCCCTGCGGTAGAGCTTCTTCAGCGCACCGCGCGCGAACAGCGAGCCGGACCCCACGCTGTGGTGGTCGTGCTCCTCGTAGCACCCTCCGGTGACGTCGTAGGAGAAGATCCGGCCCTGCCCCGTGTCGTGGTCGAAACCGGCGAACAGCGGCACGACCGACAGCCCCTGCATCGCCATGCCGAGGTTGCCGCGGATCATCGAGGCGAGCCGGTTGGCCTTGCCCTCGAGGGACATCAGGGTGCCCTCGATCTTCTCGTAGTGCTCCAGCTCGACCTGGAAGAGCCGGACGAGCTCGATGGCCAGGCCCGCGGTGCCGGCGATGCCGACGAGGCTGTACTCGTCGGTGGCGAACACCTTCTCCATGTCTCGGTTGGCGATGAGGTTGCCCATCGTCGCCCGCCGGTCACCGGCCATGACCACTCCCCCGGCGAAGGTCAGCGTGACGATCGTCGTGCCGTGCGGGGCCTCGATCGCCGCCCCGGCCGGCAGCGTCCGGCCCGACGGCAGCATCGCGGGGGCCTGGGCGGCGAGGAACTCGCTGAAGGACGACGAACCGGGCACGAGGAACGCCGCGGGGAGTCGCCCGGAATCGGCTCCGGCGGTCACTGGCCGCCCTTCTGGACGAACCCGCGCACGAACTCCTCGGCGTTGGACTCGAGGACGCCGTCGATCTCGTCGAGGATGTCGTCGATCTCGCTCGCCTGCGCCTGCGCCGCCGCGGCTGCGGGCTCGGGGGCGTCGCCGTCGCCGCCGTCGTCACGACGCTGCGGCCTGACCTGCTCCTGACCGGCCATGCTGACCCCTCCTGACGGTGGACTGACGAGTCGAGCCTAGTCGCAGACCCAGCCCGGTGCTCCTAGGCCCCCGGGGTGCCGTCGCGGGCCAGGGCCTCGAGCAGCGCCGCGGCGTCGGGAGCCGCCCGCACGAGGTCGCCGACGGCGGCCTCGGTCCCCTTGAGGGGCTCGAGCATCGGGACGCGCTGCAGCGTGCGCTGCCCCTTGACGTCGAAGATGACCGAGTCCCAGGACGCCGCGACGACGTCGTCCGGGAAGCGGCGCAGGCACGTGCCGCGGAACCAGGCCCGGGTGTCGGTGGGAGGCTCCTCGACGGCCCGCTCGACGTCGGCCTCGTCGACGAGCACCTCGACGCGCCCGGTGGCGACGAGCCGGTGCGCCAGCCCTCGGTCGGGGCGCACGTCGGACCACTGGAGGTCCACCGCCTTCAGGCGCGGGTCGCCCCAGCCCAGGCCGTCACGCTCGCGGTAGCCCTCGAGAACGGCGAGCTTGGCGACCCAGTCGACCTCGCGGCGCGCCTCCATCGGGTCGCGGGCGAGCCGGTCGAGCACGGTCCCCCACCAGTGCAGGACCTCGGCCGTGTCGGGGTCCGCCCCGCCCGGGGAGCGTTCCGCCACGAAGGCGGCGGCCCGGTCGTGGTACTCCCAGAGCAGCTCGAGCGCGGTCATCCGGCGCCCGTCGGCCAGCTCGACCTTCGCCTGCAGGGTCGGGTCGTGCGACACCTCGTGCAGCGTCGCCACGGGCCGGCGCAGCGAGAGGTCGTCGCGCAGGGCGTCGGCCTCGATCATCGCGAGCACGAGCGAGGTCGTGCCCATCTTCAGCAGGTTGGCGACGTCGCAGTGGTTGGCGTCGCCGAGGATGACGTGCAGGCGGCGGTAGCGGTCGGCGACCGCGTGCGGCTCGTCGCGGGTGTTGATGATCGGGCGCTTGAGCGTCGTCTCGAGCCCGACCTCGACCTCGAAGAAGTCGCTGCGCTGGGCCAGCTGGTAGCCGGCGGTGCGCGAGTCGACGCCGATGCCGACCCGGCCCGACCCGCACATGACCTGGCGCACGACGAAGAACGGGGTGAGGTGGCGGACGATGGCGGCGAACGGGGTCGAGCGCGCCATGAGGTAGTTCTCGTGCGTGCCGTAGGAGGCCCCCTTGCCGTCGGTGTTGTTCTTGTAGAGGTTGACGCCGGGCGGCACCGTGGCGAGCCGGGCGACCGCCTCGCGCATGACGAGCTCACCCGCGCGGTCCCAGGTGACCGCGGCCCGCGGGGAGGTGACCTCGGGCGAGCTGTACTCGGGGTGGGCGTGGTCGACGTACAGGCGCGCGCCGTTGGTCAGCACGACGTTGGCGAGGGTCGGGTCCTCGACGTCGGTGAGCTGGCTCGGGTGCGCGGTGCCGCGCCCCATGTCGAACCCCCGGGCGTCGCGCAGCGGGGCCTCGTCGGCGTAGTCCCAGCTCGCCCGGGCGGGCCGGATGCCGCGCGAGGCGGCGTAGGCCGTGACGACGTCGCCGGAGGCGACCATCGGGTTCGCGGCGGGGCTGCCGGGCACGACGATGCCGTACTCCGTCTCGATCCCCATGACCCGCCGAACGCTCATGCCTCGACCATACTGACCGCGTGCGCAGCTATCGCGGGATGTCCCCCCTCACGGCCGCGGTCTCGTTCGTCGCCGACCACCTCGGGGAGCCGGTCGAGCGGCTGGACGCGGACGGCATCCAGCAGGCGCGGGCCTCCGTGCGGCCGACGAACCGGCTCTACACGGCGTTCACCGGAGCCGCCGACCGGGAGGTCGGCATCACCTACGGCACCGCACCGGCGCGCGACGACCACGAGATCCCGCTGCGCATCTACCGGCCGCGGGCCCTGCGGGACTCGGCCCGGGACGTCCCCGTCGTCATGTGGTTCCACGGCGGCGGCTGGGTGCTCGGCAACGTCGTCGACCACGACCCGATCTGCACCCTCGTCGCGGCGGGCGTGGGCTGCGTCGTGGTGTCGGTCGACTACCGGATGGCCCCCGACCACCGCGGGCCCGTGGCCGTGCACGACTGCGTCGACGCGACGACGTGGGTCGGGGTCAACGGTGACGTGCTGCGCGCCGACACCACCGCCATGGCCGTCGCGGGCGACTCGGCCGGTGGCAACCTCGCGGCCGTCGTCGCCCAGGTGCTGCGTGACCACGGGGACACGAGGCTGCGCCACCAGGTCCTGATCTACCCGGCGACCGACCTGACGATGTCCTCGCCGTCGGTGCGCGAGCACCCGAACGCGGCGATCCTCACCAAGCGCTCGATGGACGCCTTTCGCGACCACTACGTGCCGCCGGGGCACGACCCGCGCGACCCCCTCCTCTCACCGCTGTTCGGCCGCCTCGACGGGCTCCCGCCCGCGCTGGTCCAGACGGCGGACATCGACCCGATCCGTGACGACGGCATCCGGTACGCCGACGCGCTGCGCGCCGCCGGGGTGCCCGTCCGCCTCACGAACTACCTGCGGGTTCCCCACGGCTTCGCCTCGATGCCGGGGGCGGCGCCGGCCGTCGCGCGGCAGCAGCGCTGGGAGCTCGTCTCCGAGCTGCGGACCGCGCTGCGGCCGCCGAGCTGACGGCTAGGCTGCCGCCATGCGCGAGGTCGTGGTGTTCTCGGGGTCGGCCCACCAGCCCCTCGCACACCGCATCTGCGACGAGCTCGGGGTGGGCCTGTCCGAGACCCTCATCAGCCGGTTCAGCAACGACTGCCTCCAGGCCCAGCTGCTCGCCAACTGCCGCCAGCGCGACGTCTACCTCGTCCAGCCGCTCGTGCCGCCGACGCAGGACTCCCTCATGGAGCTCCTCCTCATGATCGACGCGGCACGGGGGGCGTCGGCCGCGATGATCACGGCGGTCATCCCGCACTTCGCGTACGCGCGAAGCGACAAGAAGGACGCCTCCCGGATCTCGCTCGGGGGGCGTCTCGTCGCGGACCTCATCGCCACCGCGGGGGCCGACCGGGTGCTGACGATGAACCTGCACGCGCCGCAGGTGCACGGCTTCTTCTCGGTGCCGGTCGACCACCTCACCGCCCTCGGGGTGCTGGCCGACCACTTCCGCCGGCAGGACCTCGACGACGCGGTCGTCGTGTCCCCGGACCTCGGCAACGCCAAGGACGCCACCCAGTTCTCGCGGCTGCTCGGTCTGCCCGTGGCGGCCGGGTCGAAGCGCCGGCTCGGCGACGACGAGGTCGTCATCGACTCGATCGTCGGCGACGTGCGCGGCAAGCGGGCGATCATCCTCGACGACGAGATCGCCACCGGCGGCTCGATCGTCGAGCTCCTCGCCCGGCTGGCCGACCACGGGGTCACCGAGGCGGCCGTCGCGTGCACCCACGGGCTGTTCGGCGGGCGGGCCGTCGAGCGGCTCCGCACCCACCCGATGGTCACCGAGGTCGTGACGACCGACACCGTCCCGGCGCCCCGGGGGTGGCCCGAGCTGCGAGGTGCGCTCGATCGCGGGCCTGTTCGCCGAGGCGATCAAGCGGATCCACCAGGGCGAGTCGGTGTCGAGCCTCTTCGACGGCGTCGACCCGACGCACGCGCCGCCGCGGCAGCGCTCGCTCTTCGATCGGGTGAGGTCCTGAGCCGCGCGGTGCTCGACGTCGCGCTCGTCGCCTCGTCGCGGCCGTCGGCCCGTGACACTTTCTCGCCCGATGCCAGAAGCTTCACCCCGACACCACAACGGTGCTGGTGCGGACGTGAAGGTCGTCGCACCGGGCGAGAAAGTTGGGACGGCGGTCAGCTGAGCTGGCGGACGACCTCGGCGACGAGCGGGTAGGCCGCCGGATCGGTCGTGTTGGCCATGCTGGCGATGACGTGGTCGATCCCCGCGTCGCCGAGGCGCCCGAGCCGCTCGACGGCCTCGTCGACCGACTGGGGCGTGACGCTCGGCGGCAGGCCGGCGCCGGTGTCGAGGGTCAGCCGGGTCAGGCAGGTCTTCTCGATCTCGTCGTAGGGCCGGCCGACCTCGTCGCAGTGGCGGCGCAGGACGTCGAGCTTGTGCGGCAGGCCCTCGGGCCCGAGCCCGGTGTCGAAGAGGTTGCAGGCGTCGGCGTACTGCGCGACGAGGCGCAGTGTGCGCTTCTCGCCGCCGCCGCCGACCATGATGGGCGGCCGCCGCACCGGCTGGGGGTGGTTGAGCGGGCGCTCGAGGCTCACGGCATCCCCCTCGAAGGGGCGGTCGTCGTCGGCGAACATCCGGTGCGCCAGGCGCAGGGTGTCCTCGAGGAGCGCGAAGCGCTCGCGCGTGGAGGGGTACCGAACCCCGAGCCCGTGGTGCTCCTCCTCGTTCCACGCCGCGCCGATGCCGAGCCACGCCCGACCGCCCGAGAGGACGTCGAGCGTCGTCACCGTCTTGAGCAGGATGCCGGGGTGCCGGTAGGTCACGCCGGTCACCAGGGTGCCCAGCTCGATGCGCTCGGTCACCGCCGCCGCGTGAGCCAGGGTCGTGTACCCCTCGAGCATGTCGGCCTCGGGGGGCCCGATGTTCGCGATCTGGAAGAAGTGGTCCATGACCCAGAGCGAGGCGAGCCCGCTCGCGTCCGCGTTTCGGGCCACCGCACGCCAGGTCGCGCCCGTCGAGGCGGGCGCGTCCGGCCACGTGAAGCGGTTGACCTGGAGTCCGAGCCTCATGGGACGCAGACTACGGGCGTGACGACCCCGGCATCCGGGTCCCATCGGCGCAGTTCGACGAGCGAGAGGACGGTGTCGTCCCACCCCAGCACGTCGACCGCCTCCTGCACCCGGTCGCGGTTCACTCGGCGGGCGAGGGTCACGTGTGGCAGCCAGCCGGGGTGCTGCCGCCGGGGAACGCGGCTGCGCACGTCGAGCACGGCACGCAGGGCGGCGTCGTCCACGTCGACGGCCCGGGCCAGGGTGACGCGGCTGCCACCGAGCACGAGCAGCCCGCAGACGCGCACCCGGATGGGCAGCATGGGTCCGAGCACCTGCCGGGCCGCGTCGACCGCCACGTCGGGGATGGCTGGCGCGGACACCACGGTGAGGTGCACGGCGTTGCTCGCCCCGCGGTGGTCGAGCTGTGAGGGCAGGCCCGCCTCGCGCAGGGCCGCCCAGGAGTTCCGGACGGCGTCGGCGCCGTCGGCGTCCGGCAGCAGCTCGAGGGAGTGCAGCCGCGGGGTCAGAGGTACTGGCCCGTGTTGGCGACCGTGTTGATCGACTTGCCGGGCTCGGTCCCCTCCTTGGTCTTGATGAGGGTCCGGATGTAGACGATCCGCTCCCCCTTCTTGCCGGAGATGCGCGCCCAGTCGTCGGGGTTGGTCGTGTTCGGGAGGTCCTCGTTCTCACGGAACTCGTCGGTGCACGACTGGAGCAGGTGCTCGACCCGCAGCCCGCGCTGGCCGGTGTCGAGGAAGTCCTTGATCGCCATCTTCTTGGAGCGGTCGACGATGTTCTGGATCATCGCGCCGGAGTTGAAGTCCTTGAAGTAGAGGATCTCCTTGTCGCCACCGGCGTAGGTGACCTCGAGGAAGCGGTTCTCCTCCTCCTCGGTGTACATGCGCAGCACGACGGCGTCGATCATCGCCTGGAGGGTGGCGTCCTCGGAGCCGCCGTTCTGCTCGACGTCGTCGGGGTGCAGCGGCAGCCCGGCGATGAGGTACTTGCCGAAGATGTCGCGGGCGGCCTCGGCGTCGGGGCGCTCGATCTTGATCTTCACGTCGAGCCGGCCGGGCCGCAGGATCGCCGGGTCGATCATGTCCTCCCGGTTCGAGGCGCCGATGACGATGACGTTCTCGAGCCCCTCGACGCCGTCGATCTCGGCGAGCAGCTGCGGGACGATCGTCGTCTCGACGTCGGAGGACACGCCCGACCCGCGGGTGCGGAAGAGCGACTCCATCTCGTCGAAGAAGACGACGACGGGGTAGCCCTCGTTGGACTTCTCGCGCGCCCGCTGGAAGATCAGCCGGATGTGCCGCTCGGTCTCGCCGACGTACTTGTTGAGCAGCTCGGGCCCCTTGATGTTGAGGAAGTAGGACTTCCCGGGCTCGCGGCCCTCCTTCTCGGCCACCTTGCGGGCCAGGGATGCCGCGACGGCCTTGGCGATCATCGTCTTGCCGCAGCCGGGGGGGCCGTAGAGCAGCACGCCCTTCGGGGGCTTGAGCTGGTGCTCGACGTAGAGGTCGGGGTGCAGGTACGGCAGCTCGACGGCATCGCGGATCGCCTCGATCTGCCCGGTGAGGCCACCGATGTCGGTGTAGTCGATGTCGGGGACCTCCTCGAGGACGAGGTCGGCGACCTCGGCCTTGGGGATCCGCTCGAACACGAAGCCCGAGCGCGACTCGAGGAGCAGCGCGTCACCCGCGCGGATCGTCTCGCCGTCGAGGGATGCCGCGACCCGGCAGACCCGCTCCTCGTCGGCCTGCGCGACGACGAGCACCCGGCCGTCGTCGAGGATCTCCTTGCAGAGGACGACCTCGCCGGTCGTCTCGTAGCCGTGCGCCGCGACGACGTTCATCGCCTCGTTGAGCATGACCTCGCGGCCCGGGACCAGGGCGCCCTCCTCGAGCGAGGGGCTGACGGCGACGTGCATCTTGCGGCCGCTCGTGAGGATGTCGGCGGTGCCGTCGTCGAAGGTCTCGATGACGATGCCGTAGGCGGCCGGCGGCTGGGCCAGCCGGTCGACCTCGGACTTCAGCGTGACGATCTGCTCCCGGGCGTCGCGCAGCGTGCGCACGAGCCGCTCGTTCTGCGCGGACACCGTGGCGAGCTGCGAGCGCAGGCCGGTGAGGTCGCGCTCCAGCGCCCGCAGCTGGGCGGGGGTGCCCTGCCCGCGGGCCCGCAGCGCAGCGATCTCGGCCTCGAGCGACTCCCGCTCCGCCTCGAGGCGTTCGCGGGTGCCGGGCCGGTCGGCCCTGGGCTCGTCGGTGCTCATGCTCGACGATAACCCGCGGGGCTCAGGTCTGCGGGGACGTATCGGTCACCGATCGGCGCACGCGGCGCACCCGCTTGTCCGACGGGACGCGCTCGCCGACCGCCTCGGGGGTCCAGTCCTGCTCCTCCGCGTCCTCCGCCGTGACGTACCCGCGGCCGGGTCGGCGCTTGCGCAGCGGCGGCGTGACGCCGGGGGCGAGCCGCCTCGTCGTCACGAGGAAGCCGGTGTGCCCGTGCATCCGGTGCTGCGGCCGCACGGCGAGCCCCTCGAGGTGCCACCCCCGGACGAGCGACTCCCACGCCTGGGGCTCGGTGAAGGTGCCGACGTCGCGCATCGCCTCGGCGACCTTGGACAGCTGGGTGGCCGTGGCGACGTAGCAGATGAGCACGCCCCCGGGCGCCAGCGCCTGCGCGACGACCTCGAGGCACTCCCACGGCGCGAGCATGTCGAGGACGACCCGGTCGACCGTGCCCGCCTCGACGGTCCCGGGCAGCGCCTCGACGAGGTCGCCGACGGTCACCGTCCAGGCCGGGTGGTCGGCGCCGAAGTAGTCGCGCGCGTTGGCCTGCGCGATCGCGGCGAAGTCCTCGCGCCGCTCGAACGAGTGCACGTGGCCGGACTCCCCCACGGCCCGCAGCAGCGACATCGACAGCGCGCCCGAGCCCACGCCCGCCTCGACGACGACCGCGCCCGGGAAGATGTCGGCCATCATGACGATCTGGCCGGCGTCCTTGGGGTACACGACGGCGGCACCGCGCGGCATCGACATGACGTAGTCGGACAGCAGCGGGCGCAGGGCGAGGTACTCGACCCCGGCGGTGTTCGTGACGGTCGAGCCGTCCGGCAGCCCGATGAGGTCGTCGTGGGTGAGGTGCCCGCGGTGCGTGTGGAACTGCTTGCCGGGGGTCAGCGCGATCGGTGTGCATCCGACCCTTGGGGTCGGTGAGCTGGACGCGCTCGCCCGCGGTGAAGGGGCCGCGCCGCAGCTCGGCGCCCGTGGGGGAGGTCATGGGCGGGCGAGTCTAGTTGCGGCCCAGCACCCGCTCGGCCACGGCGTTGAGGCGCTGCAGCGGTGACGAGGCCGCGCACCTGGCCCCCCGAGGTCACGACGACGGCACCCCAGCTCGAGGACGCCATGGCACGCAGGAGCGGCTCCGCGCTCGAGCCGGCCGGCAGGTCGACCACGCCGTCGTCGGGCAGCCGGACGAGCACGGCCGCCAGGGGGGTCGACGGGTCGAGCGCGGCGACGTCCGGGCCGTCGTCGGAGGGCAGCGGCAGGAGCAGGGTCGGCATCCCGCGCTCGTCGACGGCGAGCACCCTGCGGTCGAGGCCCACGAGCCGGCCCACCGGGGTGGCGGCGGGGACGACGACCACCGGCTCGATGACGTCGTCGGGTCGCAGCCGCGCGACGAGCCGCTCGAACGGGGCGCGCCGGATCGCCGCCGTCGCGCCGCTCCACAGGATCCACCCCATGACCGCTCCCAGACCGATGCCGAACAGGTCGGTGCTGCCCTCGAGGAGGGGCTTGGCCACGTACCAGACGACGAGCCCCACGGCGAGCAGCCGGCCGCACCAGCCCGCGACGACGAGGGAGGTGTCGCGGCGCCCGCTCACCCACCACACGAGCGACTGCACGAGCTGGCCGCCGTCGAGCGGGAGGCCGGGAAGCAGGTTGAACCCGGCCAGGAGCAGGTTGAGGAACATGAACAGCCAGGCGAACCGGGATGCCGGCCACGGCAGGACGGCAGCCATCGCGCTCCCGACCGCAGCGAGCGCCAGGTTGGCCACCGGGCCGGCGCCCGCGATGACCGCCGTGCGGCCGGGGGTGGACCCGGTCGCGTCGTAGGCCGTGTGCCCACCCCACAGCGTGGCGACGACACGGTGCACCCGGAACCCGAGCAGGCGGGCCGCCACCGCGTGCGCCACCTCGTGGCCGAGCACCGCGACGAGGATGCCGACGACCATGAAGGCGGCGGCCGCCAGGGCTCCGCCCGTGCCCAGGTCGCTGGCGTTCCGCCACCCGGTCCAGGCGACGAACGCCGCGAGCAGCAGCCAGGTGCGGTCGAGGTAGACCGGCACACCGGCCACCCGCGCGAGGCGCAGCGCGCCCGCCGGCGGCTGCTGGTCGGACATGCCAGCGACCCTACGTGAGGATCGCGACATACTGTTCTCCCGACCTGACGACGACCCGAGACGACGCCCCGTGAGCCCCCAGCACCGCCCCGACGCCACGGCCGCCCTGACCGCGGCCCTGACCGAGCGCGTCCTCGTGCTCGACGGCGCGATGGGCACGATGATCCAGGCGCACGGGCTCTCCGAGGCCGACTACCGGGGCGAGCGCTTCGCCGACCACCCGAGCGACCAGCAGGGCAACAACGACCTCCTCTCGCTGAGCCGGCCGGAGGTCATCGGGCAGATCCACCGCGCCTACCTCGAGGCCGGCGCCGACCTCGTCGAGACGAACACGTTCAACGCCCAGCGGATCTCCCTCGCGGACTACGGGATGGAGGACCTCGCCTACGAGCTCAACGTCGCCGCGGCGTCCCTGGCCCGCGCCGAGTGCGACGCGATGACCGAGCTCACCCCCGACCGCCCGCGCTGGGTGCTGGGCACGCTCGGCCCGACGAACCGCACGGCATCCATCTCGCCCGACGTCAACGACCCCGGCGCCCGCAACGTCACCTACGACGAGCTCGTCGAGGCCTACCTCGAGCAGGCCCGCGGGCTCGTCGACGGCGGCGCCGACGTGCTGCTCGTCGAGACGATCTTCGACACGCTCAACGCCAAGGCGGCGATCTTCGCCCTCGAGACCCTCTTCGAGGAGCACGACAGACGCTGGCCGGTCATGGTGTCGGGCACCATCACCGACGCGTCGGGGCGCACCCTGTCGGGGCAGGTCACCGAGGCGTTCTGGTACTCCGTCCGGCACGCGCGCCCGCTCGCGATCGGGCTGAACTGCGCCCTGGGCGCCGGCGAGCTGCGCCCCTACGTGGCCGAGCTGAGCCGGATCGCCGACTGCTTCGTCTCGGCCCACCCGAACGCCGGGCTGCCCAACGCCTTCGGCGAGTACGACGAGACCCCCGAGGCGATGGCCCGGGTCATCGGCGAGTTCGCCGAGGCCGGGCTGGTCAACATCGTCGGCGGGTGCTGCGGCACGACGCCCGAGCACGTCGCCGCGATCGCCGCGGCGTCCACGCAGGGCGCGCCACGGCATCCCGCGCAGGTCCCTCCCGCCCTGCGGCTCGCCGGACTCGAGCCGTGCGTCATCGACGACGACAGCCTCTTCGTCAACGTCGGCGAGCGCACCAACATCACCGGGTCCGCGCGGTTCCGCCGGCTCATCACCGAGGACGACTACGGCACGGCCCTCGGCGTCGCGCGCCAGCAGGTCGAGGCCGGTGCCCAGGTCATCGACGTCAACATGGACGAGGGGATGATCGACGGCGTCGCCGCGATGGACCGCTTCCTCAAGCTCGTCGCGTCCGAGCCGGACATCTGCCGGGTGCCGCTGATGATCGACTCCAGCAAGTGGGAGGTCATCGAGGCGGGCCTCAAGGTGACCCAGGGCAAGCCGATCATCAACTCGATCTCGATGAAGGAGGGTGAGGAGGCCTTCCTCGACCACGCCCGGCTCGCCCGCAAGTACGGCGCCGCCGTCGTCGTCATGGCCTTCGACGAGGAGGGCCAGGCCGACGACCTGCAGCGCCGGCGCGAGATCTGCGGGCGCGCCTACCGGCTGCTCGTCGACCGGGTCGGCTTCCCCGCCGAGGACGTCATCATCGACCCCAACATCTTCGCGGTGGCCACGGGCATCGAGGAGCACGCGGCGTACGGCACCGACTTCATCGAGGCCACCCGCTGGATCAAGGCGAACCTGCCCCACGCCCTGGTCTCCGGCGGCGTCTCGAACGTCTCGTTCAGCTTCCGCGGCAACAACGCCGTTCGTGAGGCGATCCACGCCGTCTTCCTCTACCACGCCATCCGGGCCGGCATGGACATGGGGATCGTCAACGCCGGGGCGCTGCAGCCGTACGACACCGTCGACGAGAAGCTGCGCGACGCCATCGAGGACGTCGTCCTCAACCGGCGCCCGGACGCCACCGAGCGCCTCCTCACCATCGCCGAGGACTACCGCGTGGCCGGCGGCGAGGCCGACCCCGCGGCCGAGGAGTGGCGCTCGCTGCCGGTGCGCGAGCGGATCACGCACGCCCTCGTCAAGGGTCTCGACGAGCACGTCGTCGCCGACACCGAGGAGCTGCGCCTCGAGATCGCGGATGCCGGGGGTCGCCCCCTCGAGGTCATCGAGGGTCCGCTCATGGACGGGATGAACGTCGTCGGCGACCTCTTCGGCGACGGCCGGATGTTCCTGCCGCAGGTGGTGAAGTCCGCCCGCGTCATGAAGAAGGCCGTCGCGCACCTCGTGCCCTACATCGAGGCGGAGAAGGACGAGGAGGCCCGCAAGCGCAGCAAGGGGCTCGTCGTCACGGCCACCGTCAAGGGCGACGTGCACGACATCGGCAAGAACATCGTCGGCGTCGTGCTCCAGTGCAACAACTACGACGTCGTCGACCTCGGGGTCATGGTGCCCTCCCAGAAGATCCTCGACACCGCCCGTGAGCTCGGGGCCGACATCATCGGGTTGTCGGGCCTGATCACTCCGAGCCTGGACGAGATGGTCCGGGTCGCCGGCGAGATGGAGCGGCAGGGCTTCGACATCCCGCTGCTCCTCGGTGGCGCCACGACCTCGCGGGCCCACACCGCGGTCAAGGTCGACCAGCAGTACAGCGGCCCGGTCGTCTGGGTCAAGGACGCCTCCCGCTCGGTGCCCGTCGTCAGCCAGCTGCTGTCCGACGGCCAGCGCGGACCCTTCCTCGAGGGCGTGGCCAAGGACTACGACGCCATCCGCGCGCGGCACGCGGCGAAGAGCGGCGAGCGTCCCCTGACGAGCTACGAGCAGGCGTGCGCCAACCGGTCGCGGCCGGACTGGTCCGCGTACCGCCCGATGCGCCCGCACCTCCTCGCGCAGCAGAGCCGCGACCGCTGGTCGGGGCCGACGGACTCGCACTGGCACCGGGCCGCGACCCAGTTCACCCGCTCGTGGGACGACTTCCCGCTCGGTGAGCTGCGCCCGTACATCGACTGGACCCCGTTCTTCCAGGCCTGGGAGATCAAGGGGCGCTACCCCGACGTCCTGCACAACCCGGGCACCGGCGAGGCGGCCCGCCGGCTGCACGAGGACGCCCTGGCGATGCTCGACCGGATCGAGGGCGAGCACTGGCTGACCGCCCGCGGCGTCGTCGGCATCTTCCCCGCGAACGGCGTCGGCGACGACATCGAGGTCTACGCCGACGAGGGGCGCACGACGGTGCTCACGACCCTCCTCGGCCTGCGCCAGCAGGGCCGGCACCGCGACGGGGTCGCCAACAAGTGCCTCTCGGACTTCGTGGCGCCGCGGGAGACCGGTCTCGCCGACCACGTCGGCGCGTTCTCGGTGACTGCGGGGCTCGGCATCGAGGAGCGGCTCGAGGCCTTCAAGGCCGACCACGACGACTACTCGGCGATCCTCCTGGAGTCGCTGGCGGACCGGCTCGCCGAGGCCTTCGCCGAGCGGCTGCACGAGAAGGTTCGGCGCGAGCTGTGGGGCTACGCCCCCGACGAGCGCCTCGGGATGGACGACCTCATCCACGAGAAGTACACCGGCATCCGCCCCGCGCCCGGGTACCCCGCCTGCCCGGAGCACACCGAGAAGGAGAAGCTCATGGCGCTCCTCGGCGGTGAGGAGCGCACCGGCATCCGGCTCACCGAGTCGATGGCGATGTGGCCCGGCGCCTCGGTGTCCGGCTGGTACTTCGCGCACCCCGAGAGCCAGTACTTCGTCGTCGGCCGGCTCGGTCGCGACCAGGTCGAGTCGTACGCCGAGCGCAAGGGCTGGGACCTGCGCACCGCCGAGCGCTGGCTGGGCCCCAACCTCGGCTACCAGCCGGAGGACTGACCGGACCGCGCGCCGGGGTGGCGGCGGGGAGGTGTCGGTGACCCGGCATACCTTGTGGACATGACCCCCGCCCTGTCGCCGAGCCGAGCCGCGGACTTCAAGCAGTGCCCGCTGCTGTTCCGGTTCCGCACGATCGACCGGCTCGAGGGGCCGCCCTCCCCCGCGGCCGCTCGGGGCACCCTCGTCCACGCAGTGCTCGAGCACCTCTTCGACCTGCCGGCCACCGAGCGCACGCCCGCCGCAGCCACGGCCCTGCTGGAGCCGCGCTGGCGCGCCCTGGTCGAGGAGCGTCCCGAGCTCGCGGCGATGATCGACGACGACGAGGCCCTCACCGAGGAGACCTGGTTCGCCGGCGCCCAGGCCCTCGTCGAGCAGTGGTTCGACCTCGAGGACCCCACCCGGCTCGAGCCCGCCGCGCGCGAGCTCTACGTCGAGACCGAGGTCGAGGGCCTGACCCTGCGCGGCTACGTCGACCGCCTCGACGTCGCGGCCGACGGCGCGATGCGGGTCGTCGACTACAAGACGGGCCGCTCCCCCAGCGAGCTGTTCGAGGCCAAGGCGCTGTTCCAGATGAAGTTCTACGCGCTCGTCCTGTGGCGCATCCACGGCGAGGTCCCCCGCCTGCTGCAGCTGGTCTACCTCGGCAACGGCGAGGTGGTCCGGTACGCGCCCGACGAGCGCGACCTCCTCGCCGTCGAGCGCAACGTGCGGGCCATCTGGGATGCCGTCGTGCACGCCGCGCGCACCGGCGACTGGCGGCCGCGCACGTCGCGCCTGTGCGACTGGTGCGACTTCCGCGACCTGTGCCCCGCCTGGGGCGGCACGCCCCCGCCGCTGCCCGAGGGCGCCGCCGCGATCGCGCTCGACCCGGCCCGCTCAGGCGAGGCCGTGCCGGCCGACGACTGAGGCACCCCGGGCGAGGTCCGCCAGGGTCGTCGGCGTCAGCTCCTCGAGGCTTGCGAGGTGCACCGCCCCGGGGGTCGGCGGGACCTCGACGACATGGGGCACGGCGATCGTCGGCACGCCCTGCGGCGACGGCCGAGCGCACGCCCGTCGGCGAGTCCTCGATGGCGACGCAGTCGCGCGGCGAGACCCCCAGCAGGCGGGCTGCGGCCCGGTACGGCTCGGGGTGCGGCTTGCCGTGGTCGACCTCGTCGCCGGTCACGACCGCCGCGAACGCGCCCTCGGGCAGCGCCTCGACGACGGCGTCCGCGAGCGACCGCCACGACATCGTGACGAGGGCGCTCGGCACGCCCTCGGCACGCAGCGCGGCGAGGAGCTCGCGCGCACCGGGCCGCCACGGCACGTGCTCGCGGACCCGGGCGACGACCCGCACGAGGAGCTCGTCGACGATCCGCTCGGGCTCCCAGCTGATCGGTGAGTGGTTCCGGATGAAGGCGGCGGACACGAGCAGGTCGTTGCCGACGAGCTGGTGGGCGAACTCGTCGCTCCACGTGCCGCCGTGCTCCTCGACGATGTCGTGCTCGGCGGCGATCCAGTACGGCTCGGTGTCGACGAGGGTGCCGTCCATGTCCCAGAGGACCGCAGCGGGGAGGCTCATGGGTGGCGAGTCTATTGAGGCTTAGGGTGGAGGTCTGACGACAGGAGGACGCGGTGATCGAGCTCGAAGACCTGCCCGAGCTGAACGACGCGGTGCTGATCGCGGCCTTCGAGGGCTGGAACGACGCCGGCGAGGCCGCCAGCGCGGTCATCGAGCACCTCGCCGAGATCTGGGACGCCGAGGTGGTCGCGGCGCTCGACCCCGAGGACTACTACGACTTCCAGGTCAACCGCCCGCGCGTGCTCCTCGAGAACGGCCGCCGGCGGATCAGCTGGCGCACCACCCGCGTGCTCGTCGCGACCGGCACGTCCCTTGGCCGTGATGTCGTGCTCGTCCAGGGCGTCGAGCCGTCGTTCCGCTGGCGGGCCTTCGCCATCGAGCTCATGGAGCTCGCCCAGGCGGCCGACGTCTCGATGGTCGTCACCCTCGGGGCGCTCATGGCCGACGTCGCGCACTCGCGCCCCATCCCCGTGTCGGCGACGTCCGACAGCGAGGACACCCGGCACCGCCACGACCTCGAGATGAGCTCGTACGAGGGCCCGACCGGCATCGTCGGGGTGCTGGCCGACGCCGCCACCCAGGTCGGCGTCCCCTCGGTGTCGTGCTGGGCCGCGGTCCCCCACTACGCCGGGCACAGCCCCTCGCCGAAGGCCACCCTGGCCCTCGTCAGCCGGCTCGAGGAGCTCCTCGACGGCCCCATCGAGCACGGCGACCTCGACGAGGACTCCCGCGCCTGGGAGCGCGGCATCGACGAGCTCGCGGCCTCCGACACCGAGGTCGCCGAGTACGTCGAGTCCCTCGAGGAGGCCCAGGACACCGCCGACCTGCCCGAGGCCAGCGGCGACGCGATCGCCAAGGAGTTCGAGCGCTACCTGCGTCGGCGCAGCACCGACGAGCCGTAGCCGTCGGCGAACCCGTCACGGGCTCCGGGACTCGAAGAGCTCGACCGGGTTGCCCGAGGGGTCCTCGACGAGGATCTGTCGGCCGCCGGCCCCCTCGGCGACGTCACCCCGGAACGCCACGCCCGCGTCCCGAAGCCGCGCGGCGGCGGCATCGAGGTCGTCGACCTGGATCTGGAAGCGGTTCCACCTCCGGGTGCGGGGGCCACCCCCTCACGCTCACCCGCATGGCCCGCACTGCCCGCCCCCGGTTCGTTGAGGAACAGCGTCAGTTCCTCCCGGACGAGGATCGCGAACCCGGGCTTGGGACCGAAGTCGAGGCGGAAGCCCAGGTGGTGGGTGTCAGAACTCCACCGCGGCCCGGACGTCATTGACGATGTAGCGCACGGCCATGGCATCACTCTCGTCCTTCCCTGACCAGGCGCAGCGGCAACGGCCGAGGGACCCCTTCGCGCACTAGCGTCGTCCCATGGACAGGCAGGGTGCACAGGACTGGCTCGACCGGTACGTTGCGGCGTGGCGGAGCTACGAACGCGACGACGTCGCGGGGTTGTTCAGCGCCGACGTCGAGTACCGCTACCACCCTTATGACGAGCCGGTCGTCGGTCGGGACGCCGTCGTGGCCTCGTGGCTCGGCGAGGCCGGGGCGGACTCCGCCTCGACGCGTGACGCCCCGGGGACGTACGACGCCGAGTACACCCCGGTCGCCGTCGACGGCGACACGGTCGTGGCGACCGGTCAGTCGCGGTACCGCGAGGTGCCGGACGGCCCCGTCGTGAAGACCTTCGAGAACTGCTTCGTCGTGCGCTTCGACGACGCCGGGCGCTGCCGGGAGTTCACGGAGTACTACCTCGAGCGCCCCTGACCCAGCCGCCGCCGCTCCGGTGCGGTCACAGGCGGATGCCGAGCACGGCATCGAGGGTGCGGCCCACGAGCCCGGGTGCCGCCTCGTCGTCCCACTCCCCGGCGAGAGTGCGCTCGGCCCAGGCGTCGACGGCCCGCAGCGCGGTGGGGGTGTCGAGGTCGTCGGCCACGGCGGCCCGCACCGCCGCGAGCGTGCTCGCCGCGTCGGCCCCCCGGTTCACCGACAGCGCCTCGCGCCACCGGTGCAGCCGTGCCTGCGCCGCCTCGAGCAGGTCGGCGGTGTACGCCCAGTCGGTGCGGTAGTGGCGGCCGAGCAGGACCAGCCGGATGGCCATCGGGTCGACGCCGTCGGCGCGCAGCCGGGAGACGAGCACGAGGTTGCCGCGGGACTTGCTCATCTTCGCGCCCTCGAAGCCGACCATCGCCTGGTGCACGTAGTGCCGCGCGAAGGTGTCGTCCTGGGTCAGTGCCGCGGACTGCACCGCGCTCATCTCGTGGTGGGGGAAGACGAGGTCGGTGCCGCCACCCTGGATGTCGAGCGGGTGGCCGAGCCGGTCGAGGGAGATGGCGGTGCACTCGATGTGCCACCCGGGGCGGCCCGCGCCGAGCACCTCGTCGTGCCAGCACGGCTCGCCGTCGCGTCCCCCGCGCCAGAGCAGGGGGTCGAAGGGGTCGCGCTTGCCGGGCCGGTCCGGGTCGCCCCCGCGGTCGGCGAACACCGCGGCCATCTGCTCGCGTGACCAGCCCGAGACGGACCCGAAGCTCGGGACCTGCCCGAGGTCGAGGTAGATGTCGTTGCCGGAGCCCTCGCCCGCGGGCACGGGCAGCCGGTAGGCGGTGCCACCGTCCAGCAGCGCCCGCACCTCGCGCGTGATCTCGGGCATCGACTCGACGACCCCGACGAGCGCGTCGGGCGGGATGACGGCCAGCGCCGTCATGTCCTCGCGGAACAGGTCGGTCTCGGCGGTGGCCAGCTCGCGCCAGTCGCGGCCGTCCCGTGCCGCGCGCTCGAGGAGCGGGTCGTCGACGTCGGTGACGTTCTGCACGTACTCGACCCGGTGGCCGGCGTCGCGCAGGGCCCGCCCGACGAGGTCGAAGGTCACGTAGGTCGCGGCGTGGCCGAGGTGCGTCGCGTCGTACGGCGTGATGCCGCAGACGTAGAGGCGGGCGACCGGCCCGGCGTCGACGGGGCGCACCGAGCGGGTCCGCGTGTCGAAGAGGCTGAGGGGGTCCCCGTGGCCGGGCACGGCCGGGACGAAGGGGGCGGGCCACGACTTCACCGGGCAAGACTACGGTGCTGCTCCTACAGCGCCGGCCACGGGATGGCGGGCCAGCCGGGCTGCGGCTCGGGGTGCCGGCGGGTGCGCAGGAGCGCGCGGGTCCTCGCCCGCAGCGCCTCCACCTCGGCCCGGGTGATGAGGGTGCCGAGCTCGGCGGCGAGGGCACCCGGCGCCGTGTCGTCGAGGGCGACGAGCAGGGCGTCGAGCCGGGCGAGCTCCGCGTCGGGGATCTCCTCACCGGCCCAGCCCCACAGCACGGTGCGCAGCTTGGGCTGCACGCCGAGGCTCACGCCGTGGTCGCACCCGCGCACGATGTCGCCGTCGCGCAGGAGGTGGCCGCCCTTGCGGTCGGAGTTGTTGAGCACGGCGTCGAGCACCGCGACGGTGCGCACGGCCGGCTCCGGGCTGTGCGAGACGACGACCGGCCGCCCACCCGGCGTCTCGCCCTCGAGCACGACGACCCAGCCGTCCGGGACGGCATCCGCGGGCGTGACGTCGACGAGCGCCTCGCGCACGCCGTCGACCGGGCCGACCCACAGCTGCACCGAACCGGGGCCGAGCGGTCCGTTGCGCAGGACCGTGGGCGGCACGACGTCGAAACCGCCGGCGGCGCTGACGAGGTAGGCGGCGCGCTCGCGGGCGACGAGGGTGCCGTCGGGGTAGTCCCAGAGCGGCCGCTCGCTCGCCTCGGGCTTGTGGATGACGAGCACCGGCTCGGCCTCGTCGCCCACCTCGCAGAGGAGGGCGCCGTTGGAGGAGTCGACGATCCGGCCGACCGGGGTGAGGTCCCCGCTCGTCAGGAGGTCGACGAGCTCAGCGTCGGTATCCGTTGGCACGTGGGCAGATGTGGCCGGTGGGGTCGAGCGGCTGGCCGCAGAACGGGCACGAGGGGCGGCCGGCCGAGACGACCGCGCTGCACCGCCGGGCGAACGCCCGCGCCGCCTGGGGGGTGAGGACGACCCGCAGGGTCATGAGGGCGGCCTCGTCGGCCTCCTCCGGGTCCTGGTCGTGGCACTCGATGACGATGACCCCCCGCTCGGGGTCCCAGGCCAGGGCGAGGGTGTCGACGCGGAACTCGTCCTCGATGGGCGTCGCGAGGGGCTCGGTGTCTCCCTCGTCGGCGGGCTCGGTGGCGGTCCCCTCCGCGTGCCCGTCGAGCAGGTCGTTGACGCGGTCGGCGAGCACGCTCACCTGCACCTTCTCGAGCGACACCGACACCAGGCGGCCCCCACCGCTGGCCTGGAGGAAGAACGTGCGGCCGCCGGGCGGCCCGACGGTCCCGGCGACGAAGCGCTCGGGCGGGTCGAAGACGGTTGCTGGCATGCGTCCCACCCTAGATCGAGAACCCGACGGGCAGCTCGAGGCGGTGCCTTGCCATGAGCGCGGCGTCCCCGAGCACCGCCCGGGTCGGCCCGTCGGCGACGACCGTCCCCTCCGAGAGCACGACCGCGCGCTCGCACAGCTCGACGGCGTAGGGCAGGTCGTGGGTCACCATGAGCACGGTCACGTCGAGCGAGCGCAGGATGCCGGCGAGCTCGCGCCGCGACGCCGGGTCGAGGTTCGACGACGGCTCGTCGAGGACGAGCACCTCCGGGCGCATGGCGAGCACGGTCGCGATGGCGACCCGTCGGCGCTGGCCGAACGAGAGGTGGTGGGGCGCCCGGTCGGCGAGCTCGGCGACCCCCACCGCCGTGAGCGCCTCGACGACCCGCTCCTCGAGCTGCTCACCGCGCAGGCCGAGGTTCGCCGGCCCGAAGGCGACGTCGTCACGCACCGTCGGCATGAAGAGCTGGTCGTCCGGATCCTGGAAGACGATGCCCACCCGCCGCCGCACCTCGAGCAACGTGTCGGGCCCGACCGGCAGGCCCGAGACGCTGACGCTCCCCCGCCCCGGGACGAGGATGCCGTTGAGGTGCAGGACGAGCGTCGTCTTCCCGGCGCCGTTGGGCCCGAGCAGCGCCACCCGCTCCCCGCGGTGCACGTGGAGGTCGACCCCGAAGAGCGCCTGGTGGCCGCCGGGGTACGCGTACGCGACACCGCGCACGTCGAGGACCGGGTCGGTCATCGCAGCCGCACGAGCACGGATGCCGTCAGCGCCACCGCTGCCGGGGCCAGGGCCAGCGCCCACTGGGCCCGCGTCGCCACGAGCTCGGTGACGACGGGGAGCCGGCCCGAGAAGCCGCGGCTCAGCATCGCGAGGTGCACGCGCTCCCCGCGCTCGTAGCTGCGGACGAACAGCGCACCCGACCCGGCGGCGAGGACCGGCCAGGCGCGGGGGCCGTGACCGGTGAACGCTCGCGACTCGCGGGCAACGCGCATCCGCCTCAGCTCGTCGGTGACGACCCCGAGGTAGCGGACCATGAAGGACAGGACGGTGACGACGAGGTCCGGGGCGTGCAGCCGTTGCAGCGCGAGGACGAGGTCGGCGGGGCGGGTCGTCACGGCGAAGGCGACCGCGGCGAGCACCCCGGCGAGCCCCTTGGCCAGCACGGACCATGCCGCGGCGACACCCGTGGTGCTCACCGCGACCGGGCCGACGACCCGGTCGGGGCCGGTCGCGACGAACGGCAGCAGGAGCGCGAAGACGACGACGGGCAGTCCCACGGCGAGCCGCGGGAGGAGGTGGCGCCAGGCCACCCCCGTGGCGAGCAGGACCGTGGCCGAGACGCCGAGCAGGCCGGCGAGGACCCACGGCTGGGTCGACGGCACCGACACCACGGCGAGGACGAAGAGGACGAGGCCGACGAGCTTGGCGTGGGCCGGCATCCGGTGCAGGGCGGAGTCGCCGTCGACGTGGAGGTGGTCGGAGTGGCCGGTGCCCACGTCACCCTTCCCCGTCGGACGGGCGGCGCAGCCAGGCGAGGAGCAGGACCATGACGAGGCCGACGACGACGACGCCGACGACGCCCGCGAGGCCGCCCGACAGCCGGGGGTCGCTGACGCCAGTCGTCGCGTAGTCGGCGAGGGGCGAGCCGGATGCCGCGGAGTCGCGGGCGCGGTCGGCGAAGCCGAGCGACGTCGCGACCTGCGAGAGCCCGTCCGGGTGCGTCGACGCCCACGCCGAGAGCACCCCGGCGACGAGGAGCGACACGGTGACGCCCACGACGACGACGGAGCGGGTGCTGGGCCGGCGGCTCACGCGTGCCACCCCGGCACGGACGACGAGCTCGCGGCCTCTCCAGCACGGCCCGGGCCCCGAACACGAGGTCCGGGCGGGTGGCCAGCAGGCTGGAGACGACGAGGAAGGTGATGGCTGCCTCGCCGAGCCCGATGACGAGGTGCCACGTCCCCATCGCGGTGGCGAGGGCGGCCAGCGGGATCGGCGCGGCCCCGCCGACCGCGTACAGCCCGACGAACACGAACGCGGCCGCGAGGACCGAGGCGACGGCGCCCACGGCCGCCGCCAGGGGGACCGCCCCGAGCCTGCGAGGCAGGGCCCAGCGGGTGGCGACGAAGACGGCATAGCCAGCCCACGGCCCGACGACCGCCATGAGCAGGACGTTGGTGCCGAGGGCGCTGACCCCGCCGTCGGCGAAGAGGAGCGCCTGGACCGTCACGACGACCGTGAGGCACACGGTCGCCGTCCGCGGGCCGACGAGCACGGCGGCGAGGACGCCCCCGAGCAGGTGGCCGGACGTCCCTGCCCCCACGGGGAAGTTGACCATCTGCGCGGCGAAGACGAACACCGCGACGAGGCCGGCCAGCGGTGCGACCCTGTCGTCGAGCTCACGGCGCGCTCCCCGCAGCGCCCACGCCACGGCACCGGCGGCGACGACCGCCGTCGCCGCCGAGGTCGGCGCGTCGAGGAAGCCGTCGGGGACGTGCACGCGCTGCTCCTCGGGGTCGGTGGGTCTTGTTGCACATTATTCGCAACAAGGGACCCGAGCAATCAGCCGGCCCCGCCGCCGACCTCCGAGTCACCGGCCGGTGCGTGTGCCGGCCGCCCGACGAGGGGCAGCAGGTCCCCCTCGACGGTGTTGCTCGCGAGGAGCACCATGCGGGACCGGGTGATGGCCACCGCCGTCACCGACCCGGGGTCGACGCGCACCCGCTGCAGCCCGGGCAGGCCGGCGCCGACGGCCTCCGCGACCACCGCCTTGATGGGGTCACCGTGGCTCACCGCCAGCCAGACGGCATCCTTGCCGTGCTCGGCCTCGACGTCGGCATCGAGGGCGCGCACGCCACCGATGACCCGATCGGCCATCTCGGCGAGCGACTCCGCCGCGAACCGGTCGTGCGGCGGGAAGGCCGCCGCGGCCGGGTCGTCCTGCACGACCCGCCAGAGCTCCTCCTTGGCCGCCTCGGCGAGGGTGCGACCGGTCCATCCGCCGTAGTGGCACTCCCCCAGCCGGTCGTCGGTCTCGACGGCCTGCCCCGGGAGTGCGATGGCCACCGTCTCGGCGCACCGCTGGAGGGGGCTCGAGACGGCCCTGGCGATCGTCAGCGGGGCGAGGCGCTGCGCGACCCGGGCGGCCTGCGCCCGTCCCGTGTCGGTGAGGCCGATGCCGTCCTCCCAGCCCGCGAGGACGCCCGCGGCGTTGGCGGTCGAGTGACCGTGCCGGAGCAGGAGGACGATGGCCACGAAGGGACACTGTATGCCGCGGCCACCCGCGC
Organism: uncultured Actinomycetota bacterium; assembly: GCA_963811475.1. Taxonomy (GTDB): domain Bacteria; phylum Actinomycetota; class Actinomycetes; order Actinomycetales; family Dermatophilaceae; genus Fodinibacter. The sequence continues at coordinate 155,357 of CAWERJ010000016.1, read as the reverse complement.
GCTGCGAGCAACCATGCGCGACGCTCGGACACAATGGCCCCGTGATCATGGACCAGGCGCTCTACGTCGACGGTGAGCGGCTCCCCTGCGGCGACCTCAGTGACGAGCTCGCGGCGCTTCGTGCGGCGGGCCGGCCCGGGGACTTCCTCTGGATCGGCCTCAAGGACCCCACCCAGGCCGAGTTCGACGAGGTGAACGACGAGCTCCAGCTGCACCCCCTCGCCGTCGAGGACGCGATCAAGGGCCGCCAGCGGGCCAAGGTCGAGCTCTACGAGACGAGCGTCTTCGTCGTGCTCAAGCCGCTGCTCTACGTCGAGGAGTCCTCGGACATCGAGACCGGCGAGCTCATGTGCTTCGTCGGAGACCGGTTCCTCGTCACGGTCCGGCGGGGCGAGGCCAGCCCGCTCTCCGGCCTGCGGCACCAGCTCGAGGCCGAGCCGCGAGCGGATGCGGCTCGGGCCGATGGCGGTGCTCCACGCCATCGTCGACACGGTGGTCGACACCTATCGGGCGATCGACGAGGAGATCGCGAACGACCTCGACGACATCGAGGCCCAGGTCTTCTCCGGCGGGCCGATGGACTCGACCGTCGTCTACCGCCTCAAGCGCGAGGTGCTCGAGTTCCGCCGGGCGGCCGCACCCCTCGCGCTTCCGCTGCATGCCTTCTTCAGCGACGAGGACTCACCGGTGACGGATCCGGAGCTTCGGCTGCAGTTCCGCGACGTGTCGGACCACCTGCAGGCGGTCATCGACCACGCGGAGTCCTACGACCGGCTCCTCACCGACATCGTGGGGGCCCACCTGGCCCAGGTGACCGTGCAGCAGAACAACGACATGCGCAAGATCTCGGCCTGGGTGGCGATCGCCGCCGTGCCGACGATGATCGCGGGCATCTACGGCATGAACTTCGACAACATGCCCGAGCTGCGGTGGCGCTACGGGTACTTCGGCGTCCTCGCCCTCATGGGGTCGCCTGCCTGTCGATCTGACCGGGTTCAAGCGCAGCGGCTGGCTGTAGCGGCAGCCGACCCGGACCGACCACCGGCTGACGTGCCCTCACGGCATCCGGTCAGGTCGCGGTGATCCACCCGGCCGCCAGCGCGAGAGCGACGCCCAGGCCGAGCGCGACGCGGTACCAGATGAACGGCCGCAGCGAGTTCGACGCCACGAAGCGCAGCAGCCAGGCGATCGACGCGTAGGCGGTGGCGAACGCGACGACGACGCCGACGGCCATCTGCCCGATCCCGAGGTCGGGCAGGTACTCCGTGCCCCGTGCGGCCTCGAAGACGCCGGCCGCGGTGAGCGCCGGGATGGCGAGGAAGAAGGACAGCTCGGTGGCGCTGACCCGGTCGATCCCGCGGATCAGGCCCGCCGAGATCGTCGCGCCGGAGCGGGACACGCCGGGGATGAGCGAGAAGCACTGGACCAGCCCGATGACGAGCCCGTCACGCACCGTGACGCCGTACTCGTCCCGCTGCTCCCCCACGGCCACGAGCTGGTCGTGGCGACGCTCGGCGTACCAGATGACGGCGCTCCAGAGGATCAGCGCGGCCGAGACGACCCACAGGCTGCGCAGCGCGCCCGAGATGAGGTCGCGGGCGAGGAAGCCGACGATGCCGACCGGCAGCGAGCCGACGACGACCGCCCACGCGAGGGTGTAGTCGGGGTCCTCTCGCGCCTCCGCGGACGCCAGCCCCCTGACCCAGGCCATGAACAGGCGGGCGATCTTCGCCGCGAAGAACAGGAACGTCGCCGCGATGGCACCGAGCTGGATGATCGCCGTGTAGGCCGTCACCGCCGGGTCGTCGACCGGGAGCCCGAGCAGCTGCTCCGCGATGGTGAGGTGTCCGGTGGAGCTGATGGGGAGGAACTCGGTGAGTCCCTCGACGACACCGAGGACGACGGCCTGGAAGTAGCTGAGTTCGACGGGCACGAGCAGACAGCCTAGGTGCAGCTCACCCGGCCGAACGGCGCAGCGCGTCGGCGACGGTCTGCAGCACGGCGGCCCGCTCGGCGGTGCTCGCCGCGTAGGGGGCGACGCTCAGCGTGGTCACCCCGGCGTCGGCGTACCGGCCGATCCGCTCGGCGATGCGCTCGGGCGGGCCGATCAGCGCGGTCGAGTCGACGAGGTCGAACGGCACCGCGTCGGCGGCGTCGCGCGGGCGGCCGGCGAGGTAGAGGTCCTGGATGGTGTCGGCGGCCTCGTCGAAGCCCATCCGCCGGGCGAGGGCGTTGTAGAAGTTCGCGTCGCGGCTGCCCATCCCCCCGATGTACAGCGCCGTGTAGTCGGCGACCGCGGCCCGGGCCGCCTCCAGGTCGTCGGTCACCACGACCGGCACGGTGGCGACGACGTCGAAGTCGTCCAGGGGGTCGGCGTCCGCTCTCCTCCTCGGCCGCAGCGTCGGCCGCGCGCGACGCACGACCGGCGCGGACGGCATCCAGCTGGTCGGCACAGTGCTCGGGCGAGAGGAAGACGGCGAGCCAGCCGTCGGCGACCTCCCCGGCGAGGCGCAGGTTGCGCGGCCCGACGGCGGCGAGGTAGACGGGCAGGTCGGCCCGCGGCGGGCGGAGGGTGAGGCGCAGTGCCTTCCCGGGGCCGTCGGGCAGCGGCAGCGTGAAGTGCTCGCCCTCGTAGAGCACCTGCTCGCGCCGCAGGGCCATGCGGACGATCTCGACGTACTCGCGCGTCCGGGCCAGGGGCGCCCCGAAGCGCACGCCGTGCCACCCCTCGCTCACCTGCGGGCCGGAGACCCCGAGGCCGAGGTGGAAGCGCCCGCCGGTCAGCGTGTCGAGCGTGGCCGCGGTCATCGCCGTCATCGCGGGCGTGCGCGCCGGGATCTGCATGACCCCGGCGCCGAGGCCGATCGTCGACGTCTGGGCGCCGAGCCAGGCCAGCACCGTGGGGGCGTCGGAGCCGTACGCCTCGGCGACCCAGGCCTGCGCGTACCCGAGGCGCTCGGCCTCGCGGACGAGCTCGAGGGTGTCGGTGCCCAGTCCCATGCCCGCGTAACCGCAGGTGATCGCCAGCCGCATGGCGCCCACGGTAGCGAGGGGCCTGCCGATAGGGTCGCCGCCATGCTCACCCGCCGCCTCGGGACCTCGGGACTGGCCGTCTCGCGGCTGGGCCTGGGGACGATGGCGTGGGGCACGCGCACCTCCGCCGAGGATGCCGGTGACCTCCTCACGGCGTTCCGTTCCGCGGGCGGGACGCTCGTCGACACCGCGCACGGGTATGCCGGTGGCGCCGCCGAGGAGCTGCTCGGCGGGCTCCTTCAGGGTGCGGACCGCGACGAGGTCGTGCTCGTCACGAAGTCCGGCATCAGCCGGGCCACGGGCGAGCGGGTCGTCGACTGCTCGCGCCGGGCGATGATGCGCCAGCTCGAGACCTCACTGCGGCGGTTGCGCACCGACCACGTCGACGTCTGGCTGGCCCACACGTGGGACGAGCACACCCCCATCGAGGAGACGGTGAGCGCGCTGCTCTGGGCCGTCGAGTCGGGCCGGGCGCGCTACGTCGGCGTCTCCAACCACGTCGGGTGGCAGGCCGCCCGCACGATGTCGCTGCTCGCGGCATCCGGGGTCCAGCTCGTCGCCGACTCGGTGGAGTACAGCCTCGTGGCGCGCACGCCCGAGCGTGAGCTGGCCGCCGCCGCGGCGTCCCTGGGGTTCGGCCTGCTGCCGTGGTCGCCGCTCGGCCGGGGCGTGCTGGCCGGGCGCTACCGGACGACCGTGTCGGCCGACTCGCGGCTGGCCTCGGAGGAGTTCGCGGGCTTCGCGGGGCGGCACGTGGGCGACCACACCCGGGGCGTCGTCGAGGCGGTGCACACCGCCGCCGGCGGGCTCGGGGTGGCGCCCGCCGTGGTCGCCCTGGCGTGGGTGCGCGACCGGCCCGGGGTGACGGCGCCGGTCATCGGGCCGCGCACGCCGACGCAGCTGGCGGCGCTGCTCGAGTCGGAGGACGTCGAGCTGCCGGAGCAGATCGTGCACGCGCTCGACGAGGTGTCGGTCGAGCACACCTGATCCGAGGGCTGCGGCGGCGCTCGGCCCGCGAGGCTCAGCGGCGCTCGGCGGCCTCGTCGTCGCCCCGGTGCGGGCCGGTCGGAGTCGTCCGGCTCCTCGAACTCGATGTCGTCGTCGAGACCGGCGTAGAGCTGGGCGCCGTCACCGTCCTCGTCGTCGTGGTCGTCGAGCTCGTCGGCCACGTCGTCGTCGGAGTCGTCGTCCCCGTCGTCGTCGGAGTCGTCGTCCTCGTCCCCCTCGTCGTCGTCGCCGGTGTAGATGTCGAGGGGCGTCATCTCGCCGTAGGCGTCGTAGAGCGCGCCGTCGTAGGCCTCGAAGGCGTCGGCGAGGTCCTCGTAGGCCGCGACCACCGTCGGGTCGTCGTCGCCGTGCCGGGTGCTGCTCGCCTCGAGGTGGCGTTCGAAGGCCGAGACGAGCTGGTTCAGGGCGGCACGCGGGTCGGCGCTCATGGTGTCGACGTTACCGGTCCTTGGGCACAATGTGGCGATGGTCGAGTACGAGTACCTCGTCCTGTCCTTCGGGCGGGACGTCGGCCGGGGCGACATCCGGCGGCAGCTGACGGAGCACGCCGAGTACGGCCGCTGGGAGCTGGAACGCACCCGCACCTACGTGGGCGGGCTGACCCGGACCTGGTTGCGGCGGCGCATCATCCGGCCCCGCCGCTCGCTCAGCACGTCGCGATGAGCCGCCCGAGCACCCGCGTGCCGAAGCGGAGCGACTCGACGGGCACCCGCTCGTCGATGCCGTGGAACATCGGCGCGAAGTCGAGGTCGGCCGGCAGGCGCAGCGGGGCGAAGCCGTAGCCGGTGACGCCGAGCAGCGAGAGCGCCTTGTTGTCGGTGCCGCCGGACAGGCAGTAGGGCAGCACGTCGGCGTCGGGGTCCTCGGTGCGCAGGGCCGCCACCATGGCGTCGACGAGCGCGCCCTCGAACGGCGCGTCGAGGGCGATGTCGCGGTGCAGCACCTCGACGTCCACGTGCTCGCCCGGCGAGGTCGCGGATCGTCGCGAGAAGCTCCTCCTCGTGACCGGGCAGGAACCGGCAGTCGACGTTCGCCGACGCGTGCTGGGGGATGACGTTGTGCTTGTACCCGGCATCCAGCATCGTGACGTTGCTCGTGTTCTGCAGCGTGCCGCGCACGAACCCCTGGGCGCCGCCGAGGTGGCCGAGCAGCTCGTCGAGGTCCTCGTCGGACCAGCTCGTGCCGGTGAGCTCGGAGAGCCCGTCGCAGAGGTCGCGGACCGAGGGGATGAACTCGCGCGGCCACTTGTGGGTGGCGATCCTCCCGATCGCCTCGGCGAGGCGGACGATGGCGTTCTCCTCGTTGGGCACCGAGCCGTGGCCGGCCCGCCCGTGGGCGGTCAGCCGCAGCCAGACGATGCCCTTCTCCGCGGTCTGCAGGAGGTAGGCGCGGCGCTCCCGGCCGTCGTGGCCGGTGAGCGTGACGCTGTAGCCGCCGACCTCGCTGATCGCCTCGGTGACGTTGTCGAAGACCTCGGGGTGGTTCGCGACGAGGTGGTGCGACCCCTTGGTGCCGCCGGCCTCCTCGTCGGCGAAGAAGACGACGACGAGGTCGCGGGGGGGCACGGTGCCGGTGCGGGCGAGGTCGCGCACGCACGCGAGGATCATCGCGTCCATGTCCTTCATGTCGACGGCGCCCGCGGCCCCAGATGCAGCCGTCGCGCTCCTCCCCCGCGAACGGGTCGACCGACCAGTCGGCCGCGTTGGCGGGCACGACGTCGAGGTGGCCGTGGATGCAGAGCGCGCCCCGCTCGCGGTCGGCCCCGGGGATGCGCACGGCGACGCTGACGCGGCCCGGGTCGCTCTCGAACGTCTGCGGCTCGAGGCCCACCTCGCGGAGCTGCTCGACGACGTAGGCCGCCGCCTCGGCCTCCCCCGGGCCGCTGCCGTCGCCGTAGTTGCTCGTGTCGATGCGGATGAGCTCCTGGCAGAGCCGGACGACCTCGTCCTCGGGTCGGATCTCGGTGTCGGTCATGGTCAGCCACTCTAGGTGGGAGGGGCGGTCGGGCGGCGGCCGCGGCGGGCTCGGCGATTTCGGTTCGGCAGGCGCGACCGTGTAATGTTCCGGGACGCAGGACGGCCTCCCCTGGCCGCCCGCGCACACCTCGTCCGGGTGGCGGAATTGGCAGACGCGCTAGCTTGAGGTGCTAGTGCCCTTATTGGGCATGGGGGTTCAAGTCCCCCCTCGGACACCACACCGCTCCGGCGTCACTGCAGGTCAGTGACCTGGGGCGGTTCTGCGTTCCCCCTGATCGGTGTCCGCGATACCGCCGGTTCACCGCCGCCCAGGTCCCGGCTCCATCAAGCTGGCAGGCAGGTCGGTCTGCCGTACGTCGGGATGACGACGGAGATGCCCGGGGATGTCACGATGGACGGCTCCTACGGTGTGTCCCAGGGGTGTGGTCGGACGGTCGGGCGCATTGATACCCGCTCTGCTCCATGGAGACCCCGTGCGTCGCGCGACCTCAGTACGCAGCGCGGGAAGCAGGGCGTAGAAGGCGTCCCCCGGGCACGTCGTGTCCCGGAGGTCACGATGGGCCCGGATGGTGGTCGACCTGGCGCCATCGACCCCTTGGGTCGCGGTCGGATCGAGGTGGTGCACGCTGACGAGCCATGCCACCAGACCGACGAGCGCGGCCCACGCACGGGGACTCGGTGGCTCCTTGAACAGCGTCCCGAGCATCGCGATCCCGATGTTGCCGTGGTTGTGCCCGTAGACGTGACCGGCAATCACGACCGGTCCGCCGTCGAGAACAAGGGCGCTGCCGGCCCTGCCCTCGTACACGACACCCCGTTCGTCGACGACGAGGTGATAGCCGATGTCGCCCCAGCCACGATCGACCGCGTGGAACGCGTAGACCCCATGCAGGCGAGCAGCTGGATTCTCCTCGACGTTGGGTGTCTTCGTGTGGTGCAGGACCAGCCCGGCGACCGGGTCGGTGTCACGCGGCCAGATCTCGACGCCCGACGCTCTGAAGCGGAGCGACTCGTCAGCGCCCCAGTCTCGACGGCTGACCACGCGCGGTCGGGACAGCAAGGGTCCAGTCGGTCGCTCCGGCGAGTCGGGCACGCGGGCTCCGTCCGTTGGATGACAGTGCTCGGATCATAGGAGTCCGCCGAGGGACTGACTAGAACCCTTCCGGGCCCGTGCGCAACAGGGGCACCTCCGTTTGCCAGCCGAGGGCCACTGGGTCGTATCGCCCTTCAACGTGTACCTGGTGCCACAAGCAGAAGCTGACGAGCACCCAGAGCTTGCGCCAGTCGAAGTCATCCCCGGCGCGGTAGCGGCGCAGCAGGTCCAAGGCGACGTGGCGGCGGATGTATCGATCCACCTCGGCCTCGCGAAAAAGGCTGTCTGCGAACCCGAACAGCTCGCCCCTCAACCAGTGGCCGATCGGCACCGGGAAGCCCAGCTTGGGCCGCTCCGCCACGGCAGGCGGGACCAGCCCGGCGACGGCGCGGCGTAGGGCGTACTTCGTCGTGGACCCCGCGATCTTGTCGCCGGGGGACAGCGCGGCAGCCACCTCTGCCACGCGACGGTCGAGGAACGGGACCCTCAGCTCGAGGCCGTGGGCCATCGTCAGCCGGTCGGCCTTGGTGAGGATGTCCCCCGGCAGCCAGGCACGCAGGTCGACGAGCTGCATCCCGGCCACCACGTCGAGGCCCGCGGCGCGGGCGTGGTCCTTCACCGGGCCGACGACGTCGTCGACCGACGCGGAGCCAGCCCGGGCCACGTCGTCGATCTCGCCGCGGACGAACACGTGCTCCCCGCCGATGTAGTCGGCAGGAACGCGGCGAGCCCGGGATAGCACCGCGGCTCGGTAGTTGTGGTAGCCACCGAACAGCTCGTCCGCACCCTCCCCGGACAACACCACCCCGACATGTCGACGCGCCTCTCGTGCGACGAACCAGAGCGGGACAGCCGAGGCGTCGCCGAGCGGGTCGTCGAGGTGCCACACGATCCGCGGCAGGCACTCCACGAACTCGTTGACGTCGACATGCAGCCCGTGGTGGGACAGGCCGAGCGCGGCAGCCGTGTCCTGCGCGAGCGCCACCTCGCTGAACCCCTCGCGGTCGAAGCCCACCGTGAAGACATCCAGTCCGGGACGCTGCTCGGCGGCCAGCGCGCAGATGGCCGCGGAGTCGACGCCTCCGGACAGGAGGGCGCCCACGGGGACGTCGCTAAGGAGGTGAACGCCGACCGAGTCACGAAGGGCGTCGAGGATGGCGGCCGGCGTGGCGGACCCGGTGGCCCGCCCGGGGCGGACCGGCCGAAAGGCGGGTGGGGATGACCTGCTCACGGTCGGAGGCTCGCCGTGCCGGGCGCGGAGGGTGTAACCCGGCGGGACCGATCGGATGTCCGCCGACATGGTCTGCGGCGGCGGGACGAAGGAGAAGGAGAGAAGCAACCGCACGGCGTCCGGGTCGACGGGGTCCCCGGCCACGGCGGGTGCCAGGGCCTTCTTCTCCGAGGCGAGCCTCAGCACGCCGTCCTGCCACGCGTAGTACAGCGGTTTGATGCCGAACGGGTCGCGTGCGGCGAGGAGCTCGCCCTCGACCGAGTCGTAGAGGACCAGCGCGTACATGCCCCGAAGGTCCTCGAGAGCATCGATCCCACGACGCGCCAGCAGCTCCAGGACGACCTCGGTGTCGCAGGTGGTGCGCAGGACGACCCCTTGCGCCGCAAGGGTCGCTCCCAGCTCGCGGAAGTTGTAGACCTCACCGTTGAACACGAGCCAGTACCGGCCGTCGGCCGAGCGCATGGGCTGGTGGCCGCGTGGACTCGGATCCATGATCGCGAGCCGCCTGAAGCCCAGCGCGACACCCGCGCCCGCGTGGAAACCACTGTCGTCAGGCCCTCGGTGGCCCAGAGTCGCGGTCGCCGACGCGACCCAGGCCTCGTCGGCCGCATGCTCTCGATCGGCGCCGAGGCAGGCCGTCAGCCCGCACACACTCGCCTCGGCCCGCGGGAGTTCACGGCGGCTACCCTAGCGGCCCACCCTCGCCGACCTCGGGTGGCGCGGAGGCCGGCCCCTGTCAGGCCTGCGGTCGCGGCACGACCGTCAGGTCCCCGCGGCTGGGTACCTGCCAGCGAGCGCCAAGAGCGCGGTCGAACTCCGCAGGTTCGAAGCGAAGCATGCCGCCTGACGGGTAGTTCGTCATCTCACCGAATGCCACCCGGTCTTCGAGGTCGTACAGGTCGACGCGGACAAAGTCGATGCCCTTGCTCAGTTTGTGTGCCGCCAGCAGCATCCCATCCAAGTGTGTGGGCGGGGCCAGGTCCTCATCATGCGGCGGTAAGAACCCAGACCCAGGCCGGGTGACGTGCAGGTGCTCCCACTCCCGCGAGAAGTGCGCAAGCCGCCTCTCGCCGAATGGCCCCGCAACCAACTGGACGGCCGAGCACTCGCCGTTCATCATGAAGAACTTGTAGTCGTGAGGAAGTTGGCCGTCTGCGCCGAGGAGCAGTTCCTGTGTCATGACTCTTGGGGGGATACCGGCATAGGCCCACTCCGGAAGGCTCCGACGAGACCGGTACTCATAGGAGAGCCGGAGCCACCCATCGGCAATTCTCGCGAGTTCGGTCCGGTCCACGTCGTCCGGGTGGATACACCAGATCCGGCCCCACGAAGCACCCTGGGTCTTGGTCGGCAGGACCCCGCGGGGCGCCGTGTCACAGATGATGGCCACAGCACCCGAGCCATGACTCGCCTTGAGGACGAACTCTCGGGGCAGTGGGTCCCAGTCGATGTCGCGACCACGGCTGTAGATGCCGTAGGTCTCGGGGAGGTACTCCCGGCCCAATCGCTCGGTCACGAAGTCGCGCACCGCGATCTTGTCGGCGAACGTCGTCAGCAGGGGGCGGCGGTCGAACGCCATCCGGTAGATGACCTTCTCAGAAAAGGTCTCCGGAGCGTCCGAGGCCCGGCGATACAGATCGTCGTACGTCGAGGGGCGCCTCGCGGGAGTAACCAGCTCCCAGAGGGCTCGACGGACCCACGCTGGGAGAACTCGGCGGACCCACGATCGGATGACACCGTCACCGCCGGCCGTTCGGCCACTGGTGCCTGAAGGGCGAGCCACCTGCGGGACGCTAGCACGCGTTCTCTGCCGGTCAGGTCTCCTTTCGGCCCACGGAACAGGGGTGCGATAAGACCCCGTGCAGCGTGTCCGGCTTCATGGCGGTCTTCGACCCGATCCGTGGTGGAGGCGCGTGGGGAGGACCCCGACTCTCGGTGAATCAGACTCCTATCCACCCCGAGGGTGGTCACGCGACGTGGCCCGGGTGCAGTAGCCACCGGCGAGGCGGGTCTTGATGGCGTCGACGTGGAGCCGCTGGGCCAAGGTCGGCAGAGGCGGTCGGGAGTCGACGACGAGGGTCAGCCGGGTGGCGTGGATTCGGTCGAGGGCCCGTCGTAGCGCATCGCCTCGACAACTGGATCCTTCAGAATCGGAAGCGCTGCTGTCCCTCGGCGAACCACGGCCTCGCTCCAGGAACGAAACCACTGCCTGGCTCACCCGAGTCCTCGCGGCCACAAGAACGGCCAGCGAGGGCTCTCCCCCGCGGCATGCCTTCGATACGAGCTCCAGGACGCCATTTGAGGTGCTGCGAAGCCGGGATCTTGGGGGTCAGGGCCGATGGCTCGTCCAAGTTCCTTGTACGTCTCGCCAGCCCAGCCGGATGGTGCGCCACGTCGATTCTGCGGGGGCCTGGTGGCAGCTTCACATGCGGGGGTCGGCCCCGTGATACCGCCGCGATACCGCCGCCTGGGTATCTGCGTGCCTATGGACGATGTCCGGGCGACTCCGCGAACCGCAGCACGTCGCCTGTTGAGCACGAATCGGTACCCGGATGTATCTGGATGCTGCTTTGACCGCGGGAGTTCGAGTCCCCCTCGGACACCGATCGAACGCCCCGAACCGATCGCGGTTCGGGGCGTTGCCGCATCCCGGGCACCGCTCCCCCGTGTGGCGACGTCTCGTCGTCCGAACGGTCGGGTTCTTTTCAAGTTGCGAACAAGCGGATGCCGTGCTCACTAGTGTCCCGTTTGACGTCCGCATCCCGGTTGGGGACGTCTGCGCGGGTGCACCGCGCAGCAGCGCACACCCACACGCAGGGGAGATCATGAACAGAGCACTTCGGGGCTTGGGCCTCGTAGCTACGAGCGCCATTGCTCGTCGCACTCGGCAGCCAGGCTGCCTACGCGGACCAGGTAACGAACACGATTGACTCCACGCCTGACGCTGGGCTGGAAGGAAAGACCATCGTGGCCGGCGGGTCCACCTCCGTGGGCTTCCAGGTGATCTCCGCCCAGAGCGGTGGACCTGGCGGTGTGGTGACGGACCCGAGCGGCGACACCATCGGCTGCAATGCAGCCGGTCCTACCCCGGTTGTCGTGAACTTTTCCGTTCCGAGTGGAGTGACGGCGAGCGCCACCTCGCTCTCGTTCACCACGTGTGACTCCGTGCAGAACCTGACCTTCTCCTCGAACACCCCGGGCTCGTACAACATCACGGTCCTCAGCGTGACGGGAGGCAAGTCCGGAAGCCTCTACAACTCTGCACCGGCGGCCTTCACGCTCACTGTGAACGCTCCGGTGCCTCTGACTCCACAGCCCCGGTCATCACTCCGATCGTCACGGGCACGGCTGGAACCAACGACTGGTACACCTCTGATGTCACCGTCTCATGGTCGGTCGTCGACAACGAGTCCGCCATCACGTCGAGCACCGGCTGTACTGCGGTGACAATCAGCACCGAGACGGCGGGACAGACCCTGACCTGCTCGGCCACGAGCACCGGGGGCACCTCCTCCAAGTCGGTCACCATCAAGCTCGACAAGACCGCTCCCTCGGCCAGCCTTGCGGTCACCACGGGCACGTCTGGGGCGAACGGTTGGTACACCTCGGACGTCACGGTGTCGACCACGGGCTCCGACACAATCAGTAGCCCCGTGACCTGTACCCCCACCACACAGTCGCTGACGTCCGAGAGCACAGGCACCGTGTTCAACGGGTCGTGCACCAACGATGCTGGGCTGACCACGAGTGCGGCCGCATTGACCGTCAAGCTGGACAAGAGCGGCCCGTCCGCCTCGCTTGCGGCAGTTGGCACACTTGGAGACAACGGGTGGTACACCTCCGACGTGACAGTGACGACCACTGGCTCGGACAGCATCAGCAGCCCCGTCACCTGCTCGGATGACCAGCCACAGATCACGGACACCACCGGCACCGTGTTCAACGGGTCCTGCACCAACAACGCGGGCCTGCCGACGAATGCCACGGCCTTGACCGTGAAGCGCGACGCGACCAAGCCTGCCGTGAGTTTGACCGGTGGCCCCAGTGACGGTGGCAGCTACTACTTCGGCAGCGTGCCGGCCGCACCCACCTGTGACGCGTCCGACGCGACATCCGGCTCTGGCTCGGCTACATGCTCCGTCAGCGGTTTCAGCACCGCGGTGGAAAGTCACACCGTGACCGCGACGGCTAAGGACAATGCTGGAAACGAGAACTCTGCCAGCGCGAGCTACGACCGTCCTTGCCTGGACGCTCGGTGGGTTCTACCAGCCGGTCGACATGGGAGGCGCGTCAACACCGTGAAGAGCGGCTCGACGGTCCCCCTGAAGTTCGAAGTGTTTGCTGGGGCGACGGAGTTGAGAGACATCTCAGTAGTGGACAGCGTTCACGTGGGGCTGCGTCCCATGTAGCACCTTCAACGGCGAGGCGACGGACGCGATGAGACGAGTCACGAGACGCGGCGACGGTCCTTCGGTATGACGTCCACGGGAGATCAGTTCATCCAGAACTGGCAGACCCCGACAGAAGGCCGGCTGCTGCTACAAGGTCACGATGAAGGCCGACGACGGCAGCAGCATCTCGGCCAACTTCCAGTTGAAGTAGGTCGAGCTCCGACGCCCGCGTGGCCCGCGGCACCAGCCCGGGCCGATCGTGCCGTCCGATCCGGTGAATACTGACATGAAAGCAAGAGGGGCCGCCTCCCCTGGCCTTCGCCAACTCTTCCAAAGTCGGCAAATCGCAAGAAGGCGCAGAAGCCTCCCACGACGCCTGCCGACCTCCGACCGGTGCTGTCGTTCGGCCATCAGCCCCTGTCGGGTCAACGCAGTAGGCCACCGGCACCCACCTGAGAGGGCGCGAAGAACCTCCTCTTGCCGCGGTCCGGTGGCGGAGTTACGTTGCCCAGTGGCAAGCCGCTGACCTGCGGCTTGGGGGACGCCGCGCGAGCGAGGCCCCCACCACCCTGTGCCAGCCGGGAACCCCGACTGACCCTCTCCGAGGACGTCGTCCATGTCACGAGCACTCACCAGGAACCGTTCCATCGCAGCCGCGGCTGCCGCAGCCGTCGTCGTCACCGCAGGTGCGGTCGCGGTGACCACCCTCCGGGAGGACCCGGGCAGCGAGGCGCACTACCGGGGGTACGTCGAACGCATCGGCGGTGAGGAGGGCGAAGAAGGAGAGGAAGGCGAGGAGTCCGAGCACGGCGTCGAGGGCGTCGTCGGTGGTGCGGACAAGGAGTCGGCCGAGATCTTCTCGTCGATCAGCTCGGCCGCCAACGCACGCCTCGCGCCCTTCGGCTCCGTCGCCGCCGGGCAGCTCTCCTCCAGCCTCGGCAGCTTCCGGACGCTGACCTCCAACGGCAGCTCGTGGTCCGAGGTCACGAACCTCGACTACGACTCCGACGACCCGAGCTACCGCGACCCCGAGTTCTCGAACAGCTCGGGCGGCGCGGGCTACGTCGCTGGTCGAATCACCGGGCTCGCGGTCGGCGGTGGCTACCTCTTCGCCGGGGGCGCCAACGGCGGCGTCTTCCGCAAGGCTCTCAACAACGAGGCCAACCCGAGCGACGACGGCCCGTGGCAGCCGATCTCCGACGCCATCCTGTCCCTCTCGACCGGTGACCTCGAGTACCACGACGGCGCCCTCTGGTACGCCACCGGCGAGGCCAACACCGGCGGCACCTCCTACGTCGGCTCGGGCATGTACCGCAACCCGCGCGCAGCCAACGCTCGGATGCCGCGTCGGCCCAGTTCACCGACGGCGACCGCCTCGGCGGCACGGTGCTCGAGAGCCGCGGCATCAACAAGGTGCGGTTCGACGACGTGCACCACTGGGCGTACGCGGCGACCACCCGCGGCCTGTGGCGCTACCCGCTCGACGACACCAACACGGCGGTCACGGGCGGCACCTGGACCAACGTCTTCATGCCCAACCCCGACCGCCGACAGCGACATCTCCACGCCGTACAAGAACATCGTCAACGACGTCGCCACCGACGACGCCGGGCGGATCCTCGTCAACGCCGCCTGGCGCAGCGGCGACGCCAGCTACAACGGCTTCTACACCTCGACGACCGGCGCGGTCGGCAGCTACACCCTCAGTCAACCCCCAGGGTGCGCTCGGTACGAACGACGTCGGCAACGCCGAGTTCGCCTGGGGCACCGACGCCCAGGGCCACAAGACGGTGCTCTACGCCGTGGTCGAGTCGCCGAACAAGCTCAACCACTCCCCCCAGACCGTGCTCGATGGCGTCTTCAAGTCCCCCAACGGGACCCTGGCGGGGCCGTGGAACAGGATCGCCGACAGCGGTGCGCTCCAGTCGTCCGGCTCCGCGTTCAGCGGCGGCGCCGGCAACGGCTACCGGCCCGGGCGTGCAGGCCTGGTACAACAACTTCATCCTCGCCGAGCCCGGCAACCCCAACCACGTGTGGCTGGGTCTCGAGGAGGTCTACGAGAGCAAGGACGGCGGCGCGTCGTGGACGACGCCGGGCCCGTACTGGAACTTCGACTTCTCGTGCTGGAACATCTCCGACGCGAAGAACACCTGCCCGCAGACGACCCACGCCGACCAGCACTCGATCGTGCGCTGCCGGCGGCCGGGTCTACGTCGGCAACGACGGTGGAGTGAAGTCACGGCCGGTCAACGGCACGGTCGACTCCCTCGGCCAC
This sequence comes from uncultured Actinomycetota bacterium, assembly GCA_963811475.1. GTDB lineage: Bacteria > Actinomycetota > Actinomycetes > Actinomycetales > Dermatophilaceae > Fodinibacter. Next base: position 140,350 of record CAWERJ010000016.1, on the reverse strand, counting down.
GCCAACGACTGGACGAACCTGTCCACCGGCCTTCGCACCCTGCAGTACTACTCCGTCGGCGTCGGCGCCGACCCCGAGCGTGGCGGCTACGCTGGTCTTCGGCGGCCTCCAGGACAACGGCGGCGCGCTCCTGCGCGGTGACCGCAAGGACAACTCGGGCCACACCGAGATGGTCTCGCCCTTCGGTGGCGACGGCGGCGACAGCATCGTCGACCCGAGGAACGGGTGCCACATCCTCGACGAGTACGTCTACCTCGAGCTGTGGATGACGACGAACTGCGGCCAGACCGACGGCACGACGCAGCGCGATCATCGACGTCGGCGTCCCTGACGCGAACCCCCGCTTCACCGCCCCGTTCCGCGTGGTCCGTGGCTCGGAGAACACCGGCGACCACGCCAGCGAGCGCTGGGTCGCCGGCGGCAACGCCGTGTGGACCCACGACCTCGGGTTCTCGACGACCGAGGAGCAGGCGGAGTCCCTCGCCAACCACGGGTGGACGAAGCGGGCCACCCTCGGCACCGGTGGGCGCATGGTCGTCGGGCTGGATGCCGTCGCCAGCACCTCGGCGCCAGCGCGACGCGACCAAGGACGTCGTCGTCGCGGCGTGGTGCGGCGAGTCCAACTGCAACAGCACGGGGTTCACCCGAGGCGTGCAGACCAACTTCGGCGGGTCCTGGCACGAGCTCGACATGACCGGGCTACCCAACCGGTTCCCGAACCAGGTCTACATCGACTCGGTCAGCGCCGACACGGCGACTGTCTACCTCGCGTTCAACGGGTACAACCGCCGCTTCATCGAGGGTCCCGGGTGCCGCACAGGACCACCTCTGGAAGGGCGTCCTCACCAAGTCGGGCGGCGTGACCTGGACCAACCAGTCCGCCGGCACGCCGGACGTGCCCTTCACCGACATCGTCCGGTCGGGCAGCAAGCTCGTCGTCAGCACGGACTACGGCGTCCTCGTCGGCACCATCGGGCGCACCGGCGACGTCTCCGGCTGGAAGCGCGTCGGCGGCGTCTCCGGCACCGCGGGTGCGCTGCCGCTCACCACGGTGTTCGACCTCTCGGTGGCACCCGACGGCAACCTCTACGCCGCGACCCACGGCCGCGGCATCTGGCGGGTTCCGCTGAGCAGCCTGTAACCGGTTCCCCCGTCGCCCGGGGGCGGTGGTCGCGAGGAGCGACCGCCGCCCCCGAGGCCGCGTCGGCACCGACAACTCCGGCGCCACCCATTCGGGTGATGGTCAACGCTTCTCGCCTTCGTTACGGCCGGGCACGTGTCGGGCCGCGATGGACCGATGCCGGCCGCGCACCTGCGTGCCCGAGGTGTGGTTGGGCATGGCGGACCACACGAGAGGGGCAGACAATCAGGTGTGCCCTACCACCAGAACGCTGCCATCAACCTCCGGCTGGCCCAGCTCGGGCTCCCCCTCCCCGAGGGGTTCGAGGACACCGAGGCGGCGCGGCTGGCCGCCCCGATCCTCGCCCGCCAGCGTGAGCTGAGCCGCCGCCTCGCGGACCGGCTGTGCGCGGCCGACGGGCGCATCCAGGACTTCCTCGACGCCTACCTCGCCGACACCGGCGAGCAGCCGCGGCTCCCCCACCGCACCCTCGTGCTCGACGAGCCCGGGCTGGCGCGCGAGCTCTCACTGCCGTTCGACGGCGACAGCTTCACGAGCCCGCTGCTCAGCAGCTACCGCCTCGTCAACGGCGTCCTGCACAACCCCGCGAACGACCGTCGCACGACCGCAGGGGTCTTCCACATCGCCGAGGGCGGCCTTCCGATCCCCGACGACAAGATCGCCGTGCCGAAGGAGGTCTTCGGTCGACTGCTGACCCGCGCCTTCGAGCCGCCGGAGGCCGACCTCGAGCTGCCGTACACGGCCAACCAGGCGCGGCCGGCATCCTGCTTCGTCTCCCTCCTGTTGCGTCCGCTCGTGGCGCCCGAGGTGCCGGGCTCGGTGCGCGAGAAGCGGATGGAGACGCGCTTCATCGTGCCCGGCGGCACGGTGGCCAACCTCGACTTCGTCGAGGGCATCTTCGGCAACGGCGGCGACCCCTACCTTCCCGAGAACGACGCGTCACTGGCCCCTGAGACGTGGACCGGCCACACCGGCTGTGTCATCCTCGCCCCCCACCTGACCCAGGTGACCAAGCAGGAGCTCGGGCTCCCCCACGTCAGCGAGGCCACCGACCGGCAGCAGCGCGACGGCATGTGCTGGGAGAGCGACGGCGAGCTCTACAACGGCGGCCGCGCCTTCAAGATCTGCGCCCGTGACGAGCGCGGTGTCATCGTCACCGTGATCGCCGACACCTACTTCGGGTACTGCAAGAAGGAAGTCAAGACCCAGATCTCCTACTCCGCCAACCTCTTCGGCAACGCCGAGGAGGAACACTCCGGCGGCGCACTGGTTTTCGCGAGCTACAACCTCGGGCAGGAGTACGACGAGACCTCGGGAGGCGACGACTACACCCTTGCCGACGTGCTCGAGCGCGACCCCGACCGCTTCGTGGCCCAGCCGCAGGGCCACGCCGACGACCTCGAGCAGCCCCACATCGTGCTCGTCCCTGGCGGCGCGCACTACTCGATGCACGACATGACCGTCTCCTGGACCCGCCCCGACGGAGCGGCCGGCTCGGTCCCCTTGCGGGCCGACAAGGCGTACCTGAGCCCCAACGGCTACCGCGTGACGGTGGCCCAGCAGCCGCACGACCCCAGCACCTGGACGCTCGTCGGGACGGTCCCCAACCCGACGTCGTGCCACAAGCCGGCAACCGTCTCGGGCGGCGGAAAGTCCGAGATCTCCAAGGCCATCACCGACGCGTTCATCGTCGGGTCCGCCTTCGTCGCGGACCTCGACACCGACATGGATGCCGTGACGGCGATCCTCGACCGCGACTTCTCGCGCCGGTTCCTCGACCCCGAGCGCAACGGCACGGACCTCCGACCGATCCTGTCGCAGGACCGCTCGATCGGTTCGGTCATCAAGCTGCTCACCCCCTCACGCTCGGAGTACCACCCCGACTACAACGCGTGGTTGTCGCGCATCCCGCCGTACGTCAAGGAGCTCGTGTACGTCGTCAAGCACTCCTACCGCCCCGAGTGGGGCGACGACTGGCGCAAGCACTTCAGCGTGGCGGTCATCGACGGGCGCCAGGGCAACTCACTGCGCCTCGACGACGTGAAGATCACCCTCAACATGCTCCGCGTGGGCTATGAAGCCGACGGGTGCTGGCGCCTCTTCAGCCTGCGCCACGACTTCTCACCGGCCGTGAAGGTGCAGACGCAGGACGACATCACCGCCTCGACCGTCGTGCCGGGCAGCCAGCTCGGGCTCGACCCGGCGCGCTCGTACAAGCTCGTCGAGAACTGCGAGAGCCTGCTCTTCCAGCGCCCCGACGACGCGATCCACCGTGGTTACGACACCGTGGCGGAGCGCGACATCGCGACACCCGGCACGTTCCTGTCCAACTTCCAGCCGCTCACCCGCGCGGATGCCGTCGCCATGCGTGACGACGCTGTCTCCTTCACCGCGTTCAGCGCACCGATGGCCGAGCTGATCAGCGCCTTCGTCGAGGCCGAGGAAGGTGAGGGCCCCTCGTACGTCGTCAGCTCCGCGAACCCGCGGCTGGTCGACGGCGCACCCTCGAAGAACCCGCGCTACCTCCAGCAGCGGCCCGACCGCACCGATGCCAGGGCCACCGCCGTGGCCGAGTTGTCCGAGCGGCTCGTCCGCCGGATGCCGTCCGCCGCGCCACTCGCGCGCCCGGTCGACGTCGTCGCTGCCGGGCGGCGCAACAACCCGCCGGACGGGCCGGTTCCCGCGCTGTGCTCCTACGGGCCGCTGCACTACATGGAGGTGCCCGAGCTGTTCATGGAGTTCATCTCGTCCATGACGGGCAAGTCACCGTCGACGACCGGCGCCGGCTCCGAGGGCGCGCTGACCAAGGGCCCGTTCAACGCGCTCCCCACCATCATCGACCTCAACGCCAACCTGCTGTCCTACGTGCTCACCGGGCACGACGGCTGGCTGTCGGCCGCGGGATACGTCGGCCCGCACGTGCAGGTCGACCACGACTTCTCCCTCCTCGTGCCCGAGCTGTTCGCGAGGATGACCCCCGAGGAGCGCGACGCCCGAAACCTCGTCGCCGAGGGCGCCCTCGAGCGGATCGAGGACGTCGAGCACGAGGGACAGCGGGTGCCCGCCAGCCGGCTCGGGTACCGCATGACCGAGCGGATGGCCACGAAGTACTTCGGCCGGATCTTCCTGCACCCCGACGTCGTCTTCACGCCAGAGATGCTCCGACCCGAGCTTCAGGACATGGGCGTCTTCGCCGAGTCGGTCGCCACCATCGCGGCCACCCACGAGCGCGTGGCGCGTGCCTACTTCAAGGACGGCACGGTCGACCTCGCCGTCCCACCCTTGCGCTCGCTGCTCGAGATCATGGCCGACGGGGCCTCTCGCGAGGGGTGGCGCCTGGACTCCCCCGAGTTCCGTGACCTGTTCACCCGCGAGTCGGTGCTGGCGTCGGACTGGTACGCGGCGCGCCTCGATGCCAAGCAGGCGGCTGCGCTGGCGCGTGCCGAGGAGGGTCTGGCGGTCATCGAGCGGTTCGTCGCGACCCCGGGCAACGAGGAGCCGACGGCCAGGCTCGGGATGCCGGCCCGCGTCGAGGCGGCGCGCACCGAGGCCGAGCGCCTGGCTGGTTCGGAGTTCCGCGACCAGCTGGTGGGGACGTCCGGGAGCACCCCGCTGTAGCGCCCGGCATCTCCCTTTCGGGATGGTCGCGGACGTCTCCCGAGCGCAAGGTCCTGTCTGTCGTTGCCTCTCGCACACCGAAACTCACTCGCTATCGAACACTTGTGCGAACGGCTGTCCGCGGGTAGGGTGGAGTGCACGGGGAGGGGTTTCGAGTGGGCGGTTGCAGCGACACCGAGATGACGCTCGGCCGCGCTGAGCGCAGCACCGAGCAGGCGCTCGGGGATGCCGTCGCCGCGGCTGCCGGCGTCGTGGTCGCCGCCCTGACCACCCCTGGGTCGGACCGCTCTCGGTCGGAGTGGGTGGCTCTGGCGGGTGCCTGCCAGTCCCTGGTCAACACGGTGACGGCGGCCCAGGACCTCGCGGTCGCCGAGGCCGCTCGCCGCGAGGGCACCTGGTGCGAGGACGGAACGCTCGGCGAGCAGGTGCACGGGCGCGGCACGGTGACCCTCGACGCGGCTGACGTGGTCGCTCCGGCGCTCGGTGTCTCGCACAGCCAGGCGCAGCGGCGGGTGGAGCAGGCGGTCCAGCTGGCCCTCGGGCGGGCGCCGGTGGAGGCCGACCGCGGTGAGGTGGCGACGGAGAACGGCCTGGGCGGGCTGCACACCGCGATGGCCGACGGTGACCTCGACGGGTACAGAGCGGGTGTCGTCGCGTTCGAGCTCGAGGAAGCACCGGCCGAGGTGGCCGACGCGGTCGTGGCCGCGCTGACCGAGCACCTCGCCGAGGACGCCCCGACGATGCGGCGCCGGGTGCGGCGGTTGCTGGCGCGCATCAGCCCGGACCTGCTGCGGCAGCGCGCGGAGCGGGCGCGGGCGTCGACCGGCCTGCGGCGGTGGGTGGCCGAGCCCGGGGTGGACGCGTGGTTCGGCACGTTCCCCAGCGAGGAGGCCGCCACGGCGTGGGCGGCCATCGACCGGCTCGCGCACCGGTACGTGGCCGACGGCATGTGCTCGTCGGTGGAGCAGGCCCGCGGTCGCGCTCTGACCGACCTCGTCACCGGCAACGCCACGGTCGACGTGCAGGTGGTGCTCACCGTTCCCGGCCGACGCCTGCGCCGGCGATCCCGTCGTGGGCTCGTCCCAGGCGGGTCGTCCCGCACGCACGAGCGGTGGGCGGAAGACCCGTGCCGACCGAGCTGGCTCCACACCGACAGCTGCCGGATCCCTCCCTCGTGCAGACAAGGCGCTGTCCCCCGACCCAGGTGACGGGTGCCCGACCCGTTCCCAGCAGGGCACCTCTCGTCCCGACCTCCACGAGGACCTCATCGAGGTGCAGGGCGCCCGCCCGTCCGAGCCGATGTTCGTGCGGCGTGCCTGGCTGAGCAGCCACCTGACCGACGCTCGAGAAGGCGTGAACCGGAACCGCGGAGACCGCCGCCGACTGCGGCATCCGGGAGGCGTGCCGCACGCGCCGTGCGACCCGCGCAGCGGGGCGCGCCTCGACCTCGAGGATGCCCTGGCGACCACCGCTTACCGGCCGGGAGCCGAGCTGGTGGCACTGGTCCGAGCACGCGACGGGCGGTGCCGCTTCCCGGGGTGCGCAGTGGCGGCGAGGTTCTGCGACCTCGATCATGTCCGGCCCTGGCCGACCGGCGCCACCGCTGCCACGAACCTGCTCTGCCTCTGCCGGCGCCACCACCGGATCAAGCAGTCCGCGGGCTGGGTCCTGCGGCTCGGCCCCGACGGCACGGCCACGTGGACCGACCCGGTCGGCGCCGTCCGCTCCACCGCGCCGCTGAACGCGCTGGACGCCACCGTGCTGCGCCACGAGCCGACCGCGGAGTTGGCCTCGAGTCGACACCATCGCCGGCCCCTCAGAGGTCCTTCCTCCGTGGAGCGCGCTCGAGACCCGCCTCGAGCTGCACCTCGAGCACGCGCCTCGTCACCGCCGGTGCACCAGCGCCGCGGCCCTGCGCACCGCACTCATCGTCGCCGAGCCCGTGCGCCGGTCGACGACCAGCCACCGTTCTGAACCCGTGCTCCCGCAGAGCGTCGATCAGCCGGCGTAGGCGGCCACGGCATCCTCGACCTTCTGCAGCAGCGGGTCGAGACGGCTCGCGCCGTCCGGCGTGATCTCACCGTCGGCGACGGCCTTGTCGAAGTCCTCGCGGAGCTTGTCGGTCTCCTCGGCCACCTTGTCCTGCTCGTCCTGCCGCAGCGCCTTGTTGATGTCGCGCACCCGCTTGTTCAGGGTGTCCGCGGCGTCCGCGGTGATGAGCTGCTCGCCTGCCACGGTGTCGACCTCGTCGGAGAAGTCAGCGAGTGCGGCGTCGACGGCGTCGGCCGGGTCCGGCGTGGGTGACGGAGCCTCCGTGGTGGGCGTCGGGCGTCGGGGTGGGCGTGGGGGCCGCGGACGTCGCCGGCGCCTCGGACGTGGCCGGCGGCGTGGAGACGGAGGGCGTCGAGCTCGTCGACGGCGTCGCGCCGGGGTCGTCACCGTTGTTGAGCAGCTGCCACGCCAGCAGCCCGAGCGCGACGAGGGCGACGATGGCGAGCAGCGGTGCGACCCAGCTGTTGCGCCGCTCGGGCAAGGGCTCGGGACCGGTGGGCGGCAGCGGTGCCACCACCGGCGGCAGCCTGGGTCGAGGCGCTGAGTGGTCGCCGCACCCGCCGCCGGAAGCACGGTGGTCGCGGCACCGGCGAGCGCCTCCCGGGAGGCGAGTGCCTCGGCCACGGTTGCCGCACCGGCGGGCCGGTCCGCGGGGTCCTTGGCGAGCAGGCGGTGCACGAGGTCGGCGAGCCAGTCCGGGGTGTCGGGGCGCAGCTCGCGCACGTCGGGCACCGGGTCGTTGGCGTGCATCATCATCGTCGCGACCGGCGTGGCGCCGCGGAACGGCGGCCGCCCGGCGAGCAAGGCGTACAGCACGCAGCCGAGCGCGTAGAGGTCGGCGCGCCCGTCGACCCGGCCCCCCATGGCCTGCTCGGGGGCCAGGTACTCGGCGGTGCCCATGACGGTGTGCGTCGCCGTGAGCACCTGCGACCCGGGCGACTCCGCGAGCTGGGCGATGCCGAAGTCGAGCACCCGCACCCGGCCGTCCGCCGCGTACGAGACGTTCGCCGGCTTGATGTCGCGGTGCACGAGCCCGCGGGCGTGGGCGGCGTCGAGGGCCGACGCCACCTGGCGGCCGACCTCGACGACCTCGTCGACGGGGACCGGCCCGTCCGCGATCCGGTCGGCCAGCGTCGGCCCGGGCAGCAGCTCCATGACGATGTACGCGGTGTCACCCTCGACCCCGCTGTCGTGCACGGTGACCACCCCGGGGTGGCTGAGGCCCGCCGTGGCGCGGGCCTCGCGCTCGAACCGCGCGGCGCCGGACTCGTCGGGGAGGTTGCGCAGGTCGATGGTCTTCACCGCCACCTCGCGGCCGAGGACGCTGTCGGTGCCGCGCCAGACCTGGCCCATCCCGCCACGCCCGATCGGCGTCTCCAGGACGTACCGACCGGCCAGGCGGCGCTGCTCGCTGCTCATCGGTGCAACCCTACTGGCACTCCCGTAGCCTGTCCGACGTGCTCGAGTCCGTGACCGCGACGCGCTTCGTCGCCCCCCTGCGCGAGGGCGGCTCGCTCCCCGGGCTCGTCGAGGCCGACGACCTCGGCACCTACGTCGTGAAGTTCACCGGGGCCGGGCAGGGCCGCAAGGTGCTCGTCGCCGAGGTGCTCGTCGGCGAGCTCGCCCGGCGGCTCGGCATCCCGACGCCGCGTCTCGCCGTCGTCGACCTCCCCTCGGCCATCGCCCGCTACGAGGCCGACGAGGAGGTCCAGGACCTCCTCAACGCCAGCCCGGGGCGCAACCTCGGCGTCGACTTCCTGCCCGGGTCGTTCGGCTACGACGGCTCGCGCCCCCCGAGTGCCGAGGACGCCGGCGCCATCCTCTGGCTCGACGCCTACACCGCGAATGTCGACCGCACCTGGGCCAACCCCAACCTCCTCGTGTGGCACGGCCGCACCTGGGCCATCGACCACGGCGCGTCGCTGTGGTTCCACCACTCCTGGCCGAGCCGGCCGCCGGACGTGCGCCGGTTCGTCGACCAGCCGTTCGACCCCAAGGGCCACGTGCTCGGCAGCGTCGCCGCCCCGGTGGCCGAGACCCACGAGCGGCTCGCCCCGCTCGTCACCGATGCCCTCGTCGAGGAGGTCGTCGCCCTGGTCCCCGACGAGTGGCTCGAGCCGACCTCCAGCCTGCCCGACCCGGATGCCGCCCGCGCCGCCTACGTCGAGCACCTCACCCTCCGCCTCGCCGACCCGAGCGCCTGGACGGGAGCGTCCCGATGAGCCACCCCTACCAGTACGTCGTCCTGCGCTACGTCCCCCGCGTCGACCGCGGCGAGTGCCTCAACGTCGGTGTCGTCGTGCACTCGCAGTCGGCCGGCGTGCTCCGCTGCGCGTTCCACCTCGACGAGGAGCGGATCCGGGCCGTCGCGCCCGACGCCGACGTCGACGGCCTGCGCGCCGCGCTCGAGGCGGTCGGCACGATGTGCGAGCGGCCGCCGAGCGAGACCGACGCGACCCTGTCCACCCAGGGCAAGCGCTTCGGCTGGATCAGCGCCCCCCGCTCCACGGTCCTGCAGCCCGGCCCGGTGCACGGCGGCTCGGTGACCGACCCGGAGGCCGAGGTCGAGCGCCTGCTCGACCGCCTCGTCCGCTGACCGAGTTGCCGTGAGTGCGGAAAGGTGGTTGTCCACGCGGCCAGTTGCGCCACTCACGGCGAGGTGGGATGCCGTCGCGGGTCGAGCTGGACGGTGCGGCCCGGCATGAGGGGCGCGAGGTCCGCGAGGAGCGTGCTCTTGCCAGTGGCGTGGGTCTCCGACACGACGATGCGCACGAGCGGACCGTACCGTCGGCGCGCTCAGCCGGGCACCCGCAGGGCCCAGGCGGCCACCGCGCCGGCCGCGGCGACGTTGAGTGAGTCGACGCCCGCCGCCATGGGGATCCGCACCGTGAGGTCGACCGCGGCGACGGTCCGGTGCGACAGTCCGTCGCCCTCGGTGCCCAGCACGAGGGCGAGACGCTCCGGCGGGTCAGCCGCCAGCTCGTCGAGCCCCACCGCGTCGTCGTCGAGGGCCAGCGCCGCCGTGGTGAAGCCGAGCTCCCGGAGCAGGTCCACTCCCCCGGGCCACGGGTCGATGCGCGTCCACGGCACCTGGAACACCGTCCCCATCGACACCCGGATGGAGCGGCGGTAGAGCGGGTCGGCGCAGCGGGGGGTGACGAGCACGGCATCCACACCGAGCGCGGCAGCGCTGCGGAACACCGCGCCGACGTTGGTGTGGTCGACGACGTCCTCGAGGACGAGCACCCGGCGGGCGCCGTCGAGGGTCTCGGCCACGGTCGGCAGCACCGGGCGCTGCATCGACGCGAGGGCTCCGCGGTGCAGGTGGAAGCCGGTGAGCGCCTCGACGACCTCCGGCTCGCCGACGAAGACGGGGATGCCGTCCTCCTCCGCCCGCTCGACGACGTCCGCGAGGTCGGTGAGCCAGCGCTCCCCCATGAGGAACGACCGCGGACGGTGACCGGCGGCGAGGGCCCGGCGGATGACCTTCTCGGACTCGGCGACGTAGAGCCCGCGCTCGGGCTCGGTGCGGCGGCGCAGCGCCACGTCGGTCAGCCCGGCGAAGTCGGCCAGCCGGGCGTCGGTGGGGTCCTCGATCCTCGTGGGCACGCCCGCAAGGCTAGGCCAGCGCCGCCCGGGCGATGACGGTCAGGCTGGCCAGAACGCAGAAGGCGAGGACCACCCGCCGGAACGTGTCGGGGTCGATGCGCGCCCTCACCGGGCGCGCGACGGCGTACCCGAGCAGGCCGAACGGCACCCAGACCAGCCCCGCGGCCACCTGGGCGCGGGTCAGCTCGCCGCCCGCCAGCAGCCCCCCGAGCCCGAGGAGCGACCCGGCGACGAAGAAGACGGCCAGCGTCGAGCGCAGCCGCTCCGGTCGCTCGTGCTGGAGCACGAGGGCGAGGAACGGCCCACCGATGGCGGCGGCGGTACCGGACACCCCCGAGACCGCCCCCGCCACGGCCGCGTTGCGTGGCGTCGCCCGCAGCTCGATGGTGCGCACCGACAGGGCGACGGTGACGAGGATGAGGATGCCGACCAGCGCGGCGATCGCCCGCGGCGAGAACCACGCGACGACCGCGACGCCCACCGGGGTGAAGAGGGTCCGCGCACCCAGCGCCCAGCCGAGCGGCCGCCAGGCGATGTCGCGCACGCCGTGCGTCAGCTGCAGCAGGGGCAGGGCCAGCGTGGGCAGGAGCAGCGCGCCCGGCATGAGGTCGGGCGCGAGCAGGACGACGAACGGTGCGGCGACCACGCCCATCCCGAAGCCGATCGTCGACTGCACGACACCGCCGGCGAGCACCGCGAGCCCGAGGCCTCCGACGAGGAGCCAGTCCATCAGGGGAAGCGCACGAGCTTGACGATGGCCACGACCCCGATGACGACGATGACCCCGCGCAGGACCGGCGGTGAGAGCCGACGACCGACGGTCGAGCCGATCACTCCGCCGACGGTCGAGCCGATGGCGATGAGCAGCACCACCAGCCAGTCGATCCGGTCGCGCGCCACGAGCACGAACACCACGGCGGCGACGGCGTTGACGACCGTCGCCAGGACGTTCTTGTAGCCGTTGAGGCGCTGGATCGGCTCGCTCGAGAGGCTGCCGAGGATCCCCATGAGGATGATCCCCTGCGCGGCACCGAAGTACCCCCCGTAGACGCCGGCGCCGAACACCCCACCCTGCATGGCGAGGGCGTGGGTGGCGGGGTCGGCCGTGCCCTCCTGCCGCCGTCGCTCCGCCCAGGCGTTGATCCGCGGGCCGGCCACGACGAGCACGAGCCCGACCAGGATGAGCACCGGCACGATGGCGCGGAAGAGCCTGGGGTCCAGCACGAGGAGCAGCGCGGCGCCGGCCACCGCCCCGAGGAAGGACATCGGGGCCAGGCGGCGCAGCGTCGGGGCCGCGCCGACGAGCTCCTTGCGGTAGCCGATGCTGCCGGTGAGGCTGCCCGGCACCAACCCGATGTTGTTCGAGATGTTGGCCGTGATCGGCGGGACGCCGAGCAGCAGGAGGGTCGGGAAGGTGATGAGCGTGCCCGACCCGACGATCGTGTTGATCGTGCCGGCCCCGATCCCCGCGAGCACGACGAGCAGGGCTTCGACCGCGGACACCCGGCCACCCTATGCGGGTGGCCGGGTGTCCCGTGTCGGCTGACCGCCCTCAGCGCGGGGGCGGGGGCGGCTCCTCGTCGGTGCCGGCGACCGGGGGCGCCGGTGGCGGGGGCGGGGGCTCCTCGGCACCGGGCGGAGCGGAGGGAGGCGGCGGCGGGGGTGCCGTCCCGGGACGCCCGGGCACGGCATCCGCACCGGGCGCGATCGGCGGCTGGACGCGCGAGGCGGGCGCCCCGTGCTCCTCGGCCTCCCGGCTGGCGAGGCCGGCCTGGCCGCGGGCCCGCGCGAGGGCCTCGGCGGGGTCCTCGAGCGTGGCGTCCTCGAAGGCGTCGGCGAACTCCTCGCCCGGGTCGACCCAGTCGTCCTCGTCGCCGCCGTCGAAGCCGCCCTGGCCGCGGCCGAGCATGCCGCCGATGCCCTTGAGGGCGTCGGTGAGCTCGCTCGGGATGATCCACATCTTGTTCGAGTCGCCGCGGGCGATCTGCGGGAGCACCTGGAGGTACTGGTAGGCGAGCAGCTTCTGGGTCGGCTTGCCGCGGTGGATGGCGTCGAAGACCTGCTGGATGGCGCGCGCCTGGCCCTGGGCCTCGAGGATGCGGGCCTGCGCCGAGCCCTCGGCGCGCAGGATCTGGCTCTGCTTCTCACCCTCGGCGGTGAGGATCTGGCTCGCCTTGGTGCCCTCGGCGTTGAGGATGATGGCGCGGCGGTCACGCTCGGCCTTCATCTGCTTCTCCATCGACTCCTGGATCGACTGCGGCGGGTCGATGGCCTTGAGCTCGACGCGGTTGACCCGGATGCCCCACTTGCCCGTGGCCTCGTCGAGCACCCCGCGCAGCTGCCCGTTGATCTGGTCGCGGCTGGTCAGGGTCTGCTCGAGGTCGAGCGAGCCGATGACGTTGCGCAACGTCGTGACCGTGAGCTGCTCGATGCCCTGGATGAAGTTGGCGATCTCGTAGACGGCCGACTTCGGGTCGATCACCTGGTAGTAGATGACGGTGTCGATGCTGACGACGAGGTTGTCGCTCGTGATGACCGGCTGCGGCGGGAAGGACACGACCTGCTCGCGCAGGTCGATGTTGGCCCGGACGACGTCGACGAACGGCACGAGGAGGTGCAGGCCGGGCTCGAGGGTTCGCGAGTAGCGGCCGAGGCGCTCGATGATGAGCGCGGTCTGCTGCGGCACGATCCGCACCGTGCGGACGAGCACGATGATGACGAAGCCCGCGAGCAGGAGGAGGACGATCAGGGGGAGGGTGCCGTCGGGCATGGACTGCCTTTCATGCGGCGCCGGGGCGCCGCTGTCGTGGGGTCAGGCGAGAGGTGCGGATGGCGGTTCGGGCGAGGGGTCGTCGACGGGGGCGACGGGCGCGACGATGGCGGTGGCGCCGTGGAGGGCGATGACGCGGACCTCCTCGCCCGGGCCCACGGCGGTCGTCGTGCCCTCGGCGAGCCGGGCGGACCACGTCTCACCACCGAGCTTGATCCGGCCGTCGCTGTCGGTGACGGCCTGGAGCACCCGGGCCTGACGCCCGACGAGGGCGGAGGCGCCGATCTGGTGGTCGACCTTGCCGTCCAGGAACTGGCGCTTGATGAGGGGTCGCACGAGGAACAGCAGGAGGAGGGCGACCGCCACGGCCACGACGACCTGGAGCGGGAACGAGGCGCCGAGGCCCGCCGCCACGGCCGCGGCCAGCGCGCCACCGGCGAACATGATGAAGACGAAGTCGACGGTCGCCGCCTCGATGGCCGCGAGGACGAGGGCGACCCCGATCCAGAACAGCCAGACGTTGTCGTTCAGCCAGTCCATCGGGCGACCTGCCTTCCGTGCTCAGAAGTCACGACCTCACGACAACCCTACGGCCTGCGGTTCCGCTGCTGACGACTACCTGGCCCGGGCGGCGTACCGGTCGCCGCGCACCTCGAGCTCGAGGGGCAGGCCGAAGGTCGCCTCGAGGTTCTCGGCGGTGAGGGTGATCTCGATCGGCCCCTGCGCGACGACCCGTCCCTCGCGGACGAGGAGGACGTCGGTGAAGTTCGGCGGGATCTCCTCGACGTGGTGCGTCACGAGGACGAGCGCCGGCGCCGCCAGGTCGGCGGCGAGCTCGCCGAGGCGCCGCACGAGGTCCTCGCGGCCCCCGAGGTCGAGTCCGGCGGCGGGCTCGTCGAGCAGCATGAGCTCGGGGTCGGTCATCAGGGCCCGGGCGATCTGCACCCGCTTGCGCTCGCCCTCCGACAGGGTGTCGAACCGGCGGTCCGCGAGGTGGCTCGCGCCGAGCGCCTCCAGCAGCTCGTCCGCCCGCCCCTCGTCGAGCCCGTCGTAGGCCTCGCGCCAGCGACCGACGACGCCGTAGGAGGCGGTGACGACGACGTCCCGCACGCGCTCGTGGCCCGGGATGCGGTCCGCCAGCGCGGCCGAGGCCAGCCCGATGCGCGGCCGCAGCTCGAAGACGTCGACGGTGCCGAGCACCTCGCCGAGGATGCCGGCCACCCCGGTCGTGGGGTGGATGCGCGCGGCCGCGATCTGGAGCAGCGTCGTCTTCCCGGCCCCGTTGGGGCCGAGGACGACCCAACGCTGCCCCTCCTCGACCTCCCAGCTGACGTCGTCGAGGATCACCGTCTCCCCGCGGACGACGCTCACGCCGGCCAGCGCCAGGACGTCACTCATGCCCGGAACCCTAACCGAGTCAGGACGACAGCATCCGCTGCCTCAGGACGTCCAGGTACACCTGATGGGTCTGCTCGCCGATCGACCCCCAGGAGAACGACTCCACGGCCCGGCGACGCCCCGCGAGGCCCATCCGGTCGGCGCGCGCGGTGTCGCTCACGGCATCCGTGAGGGCGGCCGCGAGGTCGCCGACGAAGCGGTCCGGGTCCACCGGGGTGCCGGTGCCGTCCTGCACCTGCTCGATGGGCACGAGCCAGCCGGTCTCGCCGTGGACGACCACCTCGGGGATGCCGCCCGTCGCCGTCGCGACGACCGGCAGCTCGCACGCCATCGCCTCGAGGTTGACGATGCCGAGCGGCTCGTAGACCGACGGGCAGACGAACACCGTCGCGCTGCTCAGGAGGGCGACGACCTCGTCGCGCGGCAGCATCTCGGGGATCCACACGACGCCGTCGCGGCCCTCGCGCAGCCCGTCGATGAGGTGCTCGACCTCGGCCTTGATCTCCGGCGTGTCGGGTGCCCCGGCGAGGAGCACCAGCTGGACCTCCGGGGGCAGCTCGGCGGCCGCCCGCAGGAGGTACGGCAGCCCCTTCTGCCGGGTGATCCGCCCGACGAAGATGACGCTCGGGCGGTCCGGGTCGACGCCGTGGCGGCGCACGGTGTCCTCGTCCCGCTCGGGGCGCCACAGCTGGGAGTCGATCCCGTTGTGCACGACCTTGACCTTGTCGGGGTCGACCGAGGGGTAGGACCGCAGGATGTCCTCGCGCATGCCGGCACTCACCGCGACGACCGCGGCGGCGGCCTCGTAGGCCGTGCGCTCGACCCACGACGACACCCGGTAGCCGCCGCCGAGCTGCTCGGCCTTCCACGGCCGCATCGGCTCCAGGCTGTGGGCGGTGAGGACGTGCGGGATGTCGCCCATGAGGCTCGCGAGGTGCCCGCCCATGTTCGCGTACCACGTGTGCGAGTGGACCAGGTCGGCTCCCTCGCAGGCCGCCGCCAGCGACAGGTCGACGCCGAGGGTCGTCAGGGCGGCGTTGGCCCCGGAGAGCTCGGCGAGGTCGGGGTGGCCGGTCGTGCCGTCCTCGTCGCGGGGCTCGCCGAAGGCGTGGACCCGCACGTCGAGGTCGCCGCGCTGGCGCAGCGCCCGCACGAGCTCGCTGACGTGGACGCCCGCGCCTCCGTAGATCGTCGGCGGGTACTCCTTGGTCAGGATGTCGATGCGCACGAAAACTCACCCTAGTGAGGTCGTGCCCTCCCGGCGGGCGAAGGAACCCAATAGCGTGGGGCCATGGCGTACCGCAGCGGAGGTCCGAAGGTCCTGGTCATCGTCCTCGCTGGCGGGGAGGGGAAGCGGCTCATGCCGCTGACGGCCGACCGGGCCAAGCCGGCGGTCCCGTTCGGCGGCATCTACCGCCTCATCGACTTCGCGCTGAGCAACGTCGTGAACTCCGGCTACCTCAAGATCGTCGTGCTGACGCAGTACAAGTCGCACAGCCTCGACCGCCACGTGACGAGGACGTGGCGGATGTCGACGATGCTCGGCAACTACGTCGCGCCGATCCCGGCGCAGCAGCGCATCGACAAGTCCTGGTACCAGGGCAGCGCCGACGCGATCTTCCAGAGCGTCAACACGATCACCGACGAGAAGCCCGACATCGTCGTCGTCGTCGGGGCCGACCACGTCTACCGCATGGACTTCTCGCAGATGGTCGAGCAGCACATCGAGTCCGGTGCCGGCGTCACCGTGGCGGCGATCCGCCAGCCGATCTCGATGTCCGACCAGTTCGGTGTCATCGACGTCATGCCCGACGACCCGATGCGCATCCGGGCGTTCCTCGAGAAGCCGACCGACCCCGACGGGCTGCCCGACTCCCCCGACGAGATCCTCGCGAGCATGGGCAACTACGTCTTCGACGCCGACGTCCTCCTCGACGCCGTCACCAAGGACTCGACGCTCGAGGGCTCCATGCACGACATGGGCGGCGACATCGTGCCGGCCCTCGTCGAGCAGGGCAGCGCGTACACCTACGACTTCAAGAACAACGTCATCCCCGGCGGCACCGAGCGCGACATGGGCTACTGGCGCGACGTGGGGACGATGGACTCCTACTTCGACGCCCACATGGACCTCGTCTCGATCCACCCGATCTTCAACCTCTACAACTACGACTGGCCCATCTACACGACGTACGGCCCCTACCCCCCGGCGAAGTTCGTGCACGGCCACCACGGCCGGTTCGGCGAGGCCCTCAACTCGGCGGTCTCCCCCGGCGTCGTCATCTCGGGCGCCCGGGTGAACGGGTCGGTCGTCTCCCCGGACGTCCACGTGCACAGCTACACCGAGATCGACTCCAGCGTCATCCTCGACGGCGTCCTCATCGGGCGGAACTGCAAGATCCAGCGCGCCGTCATCGACAAGAACGTCGTCGTCCCCGAGGCGACGTCGATCGGGTACGACAAGGAGCACGACCTCGCCCGGGGCTTCTCCGTCACCGAGTCCGGCATCACCGTCGTCGGCAAGGGCCAGGTGGTCGTCGCGTGACCGGGGCGGACCGCCCCGCCCGGATCGCGGCGCAGCTCCAGCCGCAGCACGCCAGCTACGCCGACATCCGGCGCGCCTGCGCCGACCTCGAGGAGATCGGCGTCGACGTCCTCTTCACCTGGGACCACTTCTTCCCGCTCCACGGTGACCCCGACGGAGCCCACTTCGAGTGCTGGACCACGCTCGCGGCGTGGGCGGAGGCCACCGAGCGGGTCGAGATCGGCGCGCTGGTGACGTGCAACGCCTACCGCAACCCGTCGCTGCTCGCCGACATGGCCCGCACCGTCGACCACATCAGCGACGGCCGGCTCATCCTCGGCATCGGGTCCGGGTGGTTCGAGCGCGACTTCGCCGAGTACGGCTTCGAGTTCGGCACGGCCGGAGGGCGGCTCGACGCTCTCGAGCGCGACCTGCCGGTCATCCGCGAGCGGTGGGCCCGGCTCAACCCGGCGCCGACGCGCGACATCCCGGTGCTCATCGGAGGAGGCGGGGAGCGCAAGACCCTGCGGATCGTCGCCCAGCACGCCGACATCTGGCACGGCTTCGGCTCCCCCGAGACGATCGCCCACAAGCACGCGGTCCTCGACGACTGGTGCCGGCGGGTCGGCCGCGACCCCGCGGAGATCGAGCGGTCGGCCGGGGTCTCCCCCACGCCGGGCCGCTTGCCCGAGGACGTCGCCGACTACGCCGCCGGCGCCGAGCGGCTGTACGAGGTCGGCACCCGGCTGTTCACCGTGGGGCTCAGCGGCCCCCGCTACGACCGGGGTCCGATCCGTGACCTCGTCGCGTGGCGTGACGCCGCTGCTCGATAGCCTGCTGGGGTGTCCCGCGACCGCTCCGACCCGGCGCCGGCGGCGTACCCCGACCCCGGTCAGCGGACCCTGCTCGTCACCCTCGACGGGCCCGACCGACCCGGCGTGACCAAGGCGCTGTTCGAGGCCGCCTCGACGGTGGGCGCCGAGGTGCTCGACCTCGAGCAGGTCGTCGTGCGCGGGCACCTCGCGCTCTCGATCCTCCTCGCCCCGGTGCGCGACGAGAACGTGCTCGTCGACCGGCTGACCCGGGCGGGCGAGTCGATGGGGCTGCGGGTGGGCCTCGAGGCCGGTCGCGGCGACAACGCCCCGCGCCGCACCGGCCGCGCCGCCGTCGTCGTCATGGGCGCACCCCTCGAGACCTACCAGGTCGCCGCGGTCGCGTCCGCGGTCGCCGAGCACGGGGCCAACATCGACCGCATCCGGCGGCTGTCGCGCTACCCCGTGACCACCGTCGAGCTCGACGTCTCGGGAGCCGACGTGGCGGACCTGCGACAGGACCTCGCCCTCGTCTCGCACGCCGTGGGCGCCGACATCGCGGTGGCCCCGGCCGGCCTGGCCCGGCGCGGGGCGCGGCTCGTCGTCATGGACGTCGACTCCACCCTCATCCAGGACGAGGTCATCGAGCTCCTCGCCGCGCACGCCGGCCGCGCCGCGGAGGTCGCGGCCGTCACCGAGTCGGCGATGCGCGGTGAGCTCGACTTCCGCCAGAGCCTGCACGCGCGGGTGGCCACCCTGGCCGGCCTCCCCGTCTCGGTGCTCGACGAGGTGCGGGATGCCGTGCGCCTCACCCCGGGTGCCCGCACCCTCGTGCGCACCCTCAAGCGGCTGGGCTTCACCGTGGCGGTCGTCTCGGGTGGGTTCGCCGAGGTCGTCGAGCCGGTCGCCCGCGAGCTGGGTGTCGACCACGTGCGCGCCAACCGGCTCGAGATCGTCGACGGCCGGCTCACCGGCAGGGTGGCGGGTCCCGTCGTCGACCGGGCCGGCAAGGCGGCCGCCCTGCGCGAGCTCGCCGCCCTCGAGGGCCTCCCCCTCACCCGGACGGTGGCGATCGGGGACGGCGCGAACGACCTCGACATGCTCGCACCGCCGGCCTGGGCGTGGCGTTCAACGCCAAGCCGATGGTGCGCCGGCAGGCCGACACGTCACTGACCGTGCCGTTCCTCGACGCCGTCCTGTTCCTCCTCGGCATCTCCCGCGAGGAGATCGAGGACGCGGACGCCGTCGACGACCCCGCACTAGGCTGACCGGCGTGCCGCGCTACCCGTCGACGACCCCCACGCTCTTCGTCATCGGTGGCGCCGAGGACCGTGTCGGCAGGGCGTCGCTCCTGCGCGAGTTCGTCAAGCTGTCCGGGGGGCGGCGAGCGCGCCTCGTGCTCGTCCCCACGGCCTCGTCGTTCCAGGACGAGGTGGTGTCGTCGTACACCGAGGTGTTCCACCGCCTCGGGGCGACGCAGGTCGAGGTCGTCAACCCGGCATCCCGCGAGGACGCCCACGACCGCGGCGCCGTCGAGGCGGTCGACGGGGCGACCGGGCGTCTTCATGAGCGGCGGCAGCCAGCTGCGCCTGTCCCAGCTGCTGCCGGGCACGCCGCTCGGCGAGGCACTGCACCGGGCCCACCACCGGGGGGCCGTCGTCGGCGGCACCTCCGCCGGCGCGTCGATCATGTCCGACTTCATGATCTCCATGGGCGACGAGGGCGTCACGCCGCGCCAGCGCGCCAGCCAGGTGACCGCCGGCCTCGGGCTGGTCCGCGGGGTCGTCCTCGACCAGCACTTCGACCAGCGCTCGCGCTACGGCCGGCTCCTCTCGGTCATCGCGCCGTCACCGCACCTGCTCGGCGTGGGCATCGACGAGGACACGGCGATCGTCGTCACGGACTCCCGCGAGTTCACCGTCCGCGGGAGTGGGGCCGTCTTCGTCGTCGACTGCCGCGGTGCCGTGACCGACGCCCCCGACGCGAGGCCGGGCGCACCGGTCCTCGTGTCCGGCGCGACCGTGCACACCCTGCCGGCGGGCTCGACCTTCGACCTCGTCGAGCGTCGGCTCACCGGCTTCGTCGAGCACCACCCCGACCTCACCGTCACGCTCGCGGCCGCCAAGGCGTGACCGAGCCGTCCCCGAGAGCCCCACCGCCCCGACCGCCGAGGAGACCCGCCGATGGACCGCCCCACCCCGACCGGCCCTCGCCGCCCCCGAGCTGCGCATCGTCGAGTCACGTGTCTACCGGGGCGGCAACATCTGGAGCTACGACCCGTCCGTGCACCTCGTCGTCGACCTGGGCGTGCTCGAGGGGTACCCCACCGACACCCTGCCCGGCTTCACCGACGGGCTCCTCGAGCTGCTGCCGGGGCTGGAGCACCACACCTGCTCCAAGGGCGTGCGGGGCGGCTTCGTCGAGCGGATGCGCGACGGCACCTGGCTGGGCCACGTCGCGGAGCACGTGGCCCTCCAGCTGCAGCAGGAGGCCGGGCACGACCAGCGCCGGGGGAAGACGCGCATGGTCAAGGGCCGCCCCGGGGTCTACAACGTCGTCTACGGCTACACCAACGAGGAGGTCGCCGTCGCGGCCGGGCAGCTCGCCGTGCGCCTCGTCAACCACCTCGTGCAGCCCGAGGACGGGTTCGACTTCCCGGCCGAGCTCGAGCGCTTCCTCACCCGCGCCGAGCGCACGGCGTTCGGCCCCTCGACGGCCGCGATCCTCGAGGAGGCGGTGAGCCGCGACATCCCCTACATCCGGCTCAACAGCGGCAGCCTCGTCCAGCTGGGCCAGGGCGTGCACCAGCAGCGCATCCGCGCCACCATGACGTCGAAGACCGGGGCGCTGGCGGTCGACATCGCGGGCGACAAGGACATGACCGTCAAGCTGCTCGCGTCCGCGGGGCTCCCGGTGCCCCGCCAGGAGACGGTCCGGTCGGCCGACGCGCGCCGTCGCCGCGGCCCGGCGGATCGGCTTCCCCGTCGTCGTCAAGCCGCTCGACGGCAACCACGGGCGCGGGGTCTGCCTCGACCTGAAGACCGATGCCGACGTGCGGGCCGCGTTCCCCGTCGCCGAGGAGCAGTCCCGGCGGGGGTACGTCCTCGTCGAGTCGTTCGTCACCGGCCGCGACTACCGCTGCCTCATCGTCGGCGGGCGGATGCAGGCGATCGCCGAGCGCGTGCCGGCGCACGTGACGGGCGACGGCATCCACACGGTGGCCGAGCTCGTCGAGCTGACCAACGCCGACCCGCGACGGGGCGTCGGCCACGAGAAGGTGCTGACGAAGATCAAGGTCGACGCCGCCGCGGTCGAGCTGCTCTCGGAGCAGGGCCTGGGCCTCGACGACGTGCCGCCCGCCGACACCATCGTCAAGCTCGCGCTGACCGGCAACATGTCGACCGGAGGCATCTCCATCGACCGCACCTTCGACGCCCACCCCGACAACGTCGAGATCGCCGAGGAGGCGGCCCGCCTCATCGGGCTCGACGTCGCCGGCATCGACTTCATCTGCCCGGACATCGCCTCGCCCGTCCGTGAGGCGGGCGGCGCGATCTGCGAGGTCAACGCCGCGCCGGGGTTCCGGATGCACACGCACCCGACGATCGGCGAGCCGCAGTACATCGCCAAGCCCGTCGTCGACCTCCTCTTCCCGCCCGGGTCGGCGTCGCGGGTGCCGATCGTCGCCGTCACCGGGCACCAACGGCAAGACGACGACCGCGCGGATGATCGCGCACATCATGAAGGGGCTCGGCCGTCAGGTCGGCATGACGTCGACCGACGGGATCGTCATCGACGAGCGGCTCGTCGTGAAGTCCGACGCCTCCGGGCCACGCTCGGCCCGGATGGTGCTGCAGAACCCGCGCGTCGACTTCGCGGTCATGGAGGTGGCGCGCGGCGGCATCCTGCGCGAGGGCCTCGGCTACGACCGCAACGACGTCGCGGTCGTCACGAACGTCGCGCCCGACCACCTCGGCATGCGCGGCATCGACACCCTCGAGCAGCTCGCGGACGTCAAGGCCGTCGTCGTCGAGGCGGTGCCCCGCAACGGGTTCGCCGTGCTCAACGCCGACGACCCGCTGGTGCGCCGGATGCGGCGCCGGTGCTCGGGCTCCGTCGTGTGGTTCACGCCTCGCCGAGCCCGGCAGCAGCGCCCGCGACCTCGTCGACGACCACTGCCGGCGCGGAGGCCGGGCCGTCGTGCTCGACCCGCACCGACCGCGGCGACATGATCGTCATCCGGCACGGACGACGCTCGATGCAGCTCGCCTGGACCCACCTGCTGCCCTCGTCCTTCGGCGGGGCCGCCCTGTTCAACGTCGCCAACGCCATGGCCGCCGCCGGCGCCGCCTTCGCGAGCGGAGCGGGCCTGCACGAGATCCGGCAGGGGCTGCGCACCTTCACGACGTCGTACTACCTCTCCCCCGGCCGGATGAACCAGATCAACGTCCACAACGTCGACGTCTTCGTCGACTACTGCCACAACGCCCCCGGGATGCGCGTCCTCGGCGAGTTCCTCGAGCGCTACGCCGCCACCAAGGCCGGGCAGACCGACCTCGGCAAGATCTCGCGGATCGGCATGGTCGCCACCGCCGGTGACCGCCGCGACGACGACATGCGCGAGCTCGGGGCCGTCGCCGCGGAGCACTTCGACGTCGTCGTCGTCCGCGAGGACCAGCGGCTGCGCGGCCGGGAGCGGGGCTACACGGCGAACCTCGTGGCCGAGGGCGTCCGCGGCCGGATCGGCGAGCCGGGGGTCCGGTGCCGGCAGGTCGAGATCGTGCTCGACGAGACGCCCGCCGTGCGCCACGTCATGGCTCGGGCCAACCCGGGTGACATCGTCGTGCTCACCGTCGACCAGCATGCCGACGTCATGGCCGAGCTCGAGTCGATGACCTCGCAGGCGCAGCCGGGCACGCACACCGGCGGTGGCGTCGGCGACCCGGACCTCGACCCCGGCGCCCTCTCGGAGGAGGCGACCGTGGCAGGCAACACGGCGGCCCGCGACCTCGAGCCGGTGTCACCCTCCCCCTCGTGACGGCGCCCGGTCAGGGCTCCAGCTCGGCCGCGTAGGCCGCGAGCGCCCGCCGGTAGCGCACGACGTCCGGGTCCGTGCTCGTCGCGGCCAGGGTGGCGAGCAGCGCGGCGAGGGCGGGGGTCGGTCCGGTGGCGTCGTGGTGCACGAGGGCCCGGAAGGCCGCCACACCGAGGTTGTCCGGGTGCCGCGCAAGGGCCTCGTCGACGACCTCGGCCGCCTCGGCCAGCCGCCCGAGGTTGCGCAGGCTCGACGCGAGCTGAACCTGCGCCCGGTGGCGGTACGGCTCGCGCAGGCCGAGGGCGAGCGCCTCCTCGTAGAGCGGGACCGCCTCATCATCCTGGCCCGCGCTGTCGTGGGCCCCCGCCAGCTCGTAGGTGATGCGGGCGTCGCCCGGGTGGGCGGCACGCAGCGCCGCTGCGCGCTCGACGCGCTCGCCGGCATCCGCGACGTCCCAGAGGGCGGCGATCTCCTCCTCCGACTCGTGCTCGCCCCGCGCCCGCACGACCTTGCGCCGGATGCCGTCAGGGTCGTCGGCCACGCCACCTCGCCCGCGCAGCCACGCGACGATCTCCTCCCGCTCGGCGTGGCACATGACGGCCACGACGTCGCCGTCGCCGGCTCCCTCGACGAGGGCCTGCAGGCCGGCCAGCTCGGTCGGGTAGGACGCCACGTCGGCCACCCCGGCGTGGCCCAGGCCCATGCGCAGCTGGGCCTCGAGGTCCGTCGTCGTGCGGCCGCGCAGGTAGTGCTCCTTGTGCGCCGCGACGACGTGGTCGGCCCGCAGGCCGGCGATCTCGCCGAGCGAGCGCAGGATCTCGTCGGTGCGGTCGCCGCCGGTCCCGAGGGCCAGGTGGAGCCGGCCGCCGGGCGCGCAGAGCCCCCGGCCGACGTCGAGGAGCGCCTCGAGCCCGGCCTCGTTGTGCGCGAGGTCGACGACGACGGTGACGTCCCCACCCTCGACGGGCAGCGTGTAGGTGTTCATCCGGCCGGGGTTGAGCACGTCGTCGGGCCGGAACGAGCGCAGCCCCTCGACGACGGCGGCGCGGTCGATGCCGAGGCCCAGGGCGGCCGACGCCCCCGCGAGCGCGTTGAGCACGTTGTGGTGCGACAGGCCCGCAAGGGTCATCGGCAGGTCGACGACCGGCACGAGGCGGTCCGGCGCGGCGTCGTGGGCGAGCACGGTGACGGCGCCGTCGAGGACGGTGGTGGCACGACCGCGGGCCCCGAGCGCCTCCCGCACCGCCGGCGCACCGGGGTCGGCCGAGAAGACCCAGGGCCGGGCCCGGATGCCGGCGCGCATCGCCCACACGCGCGGGTCCTCGCCGTTGAGCACCACCCACCCCGACGGCCGCGTCACGCGGGTGACGATGGCCTTGACCTCGGCCAGCTGGTCCACGGTGTCGATGCCCTGGAGGCCGAGGTGGTCGGCGGACACGTTCGTCACGACCGAGACGTCGTTGTGGGTCACGCCCATGCCGCGCAGGAGCATCCCCCCGCGCGCGGTCTCCAGCACACCGACCTGGACGCCCGGCGCCTCGAGCACGGCCCGCGCGCCGGCCGGGCCCGAGTAGTCGCCCGGTTCGACCGTGACGCCCTGGACGACGACGCCGTCGGTCGAGCTCCACCCGGTGGTGAGGCCGGCGGTCATGCAGATGTGCGCGACGAGCCGGGTGGTCGTCGTCTTGCCGTTCGTGCCGGTCACCGACACCACCGGGATCCGCGGCGTCACGACCCGCGGGCCGTCGCCGGGGGGCGCGGCGGCGACGTCGGCGGCCCGGCGCGCCACGGCATCGTCGAGGGGGTGGCCGCCGAGCAGGTCGTCGAGCAGCAAGCCGATCGCGGCGCCCAGCGCCTCGGCCCGACCGCGATGCCGCCACACGAAGGCACACACGACGACGTCGGGCTCGGTCGCGGCCCGGGTGCGGACCCCCAGCCGGCCGGTCCCCGCCGCGGCCGCGAGCACCCGGGCCACCCGCTCGACGATGCGCACGAGCAGCCTGCTGGCGCTGCGCCGAGCCCGGAGCGCCGGGCTGGCCGCGGCGCAGGCCGAGCGTCGCCGACACCGCCCGAACCGCGTCCGGGGCTGCGCCGAGGTAGCCGGGGAGGGCCAGGGTCACCTTGGCCGCGGGGCGCGGGAAGTACAGGTTCGGACCCTCGAGGAGGCGCACCTCGCGGGTGTCCACCGCAGGAGGCGTCGTCGTCGGTGCGGGTCACGCCGGGAGCCTAGTGCGACGCCGGGTGGGCGGTCGCCGGCTCAGACGCCCATCGCGTGGAAGCCGCCGTCGACGTGCACCATCTCCCCGGTGGTCGCCGGGAACCAGTCCGAGAGCAGCGCGACGCAGGCGCGTGCCGCGGGTTCTGCGTCGTTGACGTCCCAGCCCAGCGGGGCCCGGCTGCCCCACTCCTCCTCGAAGCGCTCGAACCCCGGGATGGACTTGGCGGCGGTGGTGCGGATCGGACCGGCGGCGACGATGTTGCACCGCATCCCCTTCGGCCCGAGGTCGCGGGCGAGGTACCGGTTGGTGGACTCGAAGGCGGCCTTCGCCACCCCCATCCAGTCGTAGACCGGCCAGGCGTAGCGGGCGTCGAAGGTCAGCCCGACGACGCTGCCTCCGCGGTCCATGAGGGGCAGGGCGGCCTTGGTCAGCGATGCCAGCGAGTACGCGGAGACGTGGAGCGCGGTCGACACGTCGTCCCAGCCGGCCTGCATGAAGTCGAACGCCCCCTGGGGCGCGAAGCCGATCGAGTGGACCACCCCGTCGAGGTGCGGCACGTGCTCGCGGACGCGGTCGGCGAGCGCCGAGAGGTCGTCGTCGCTCGTGACGTCGAGCTCGACGACGGGCGGTGTCGTCGGGCAGCCGCTTGGCGATCGTCGAGGTGATCCTCATGGTCCTGCCGAACGAGGTGAGCACCACCTCGGCGCCCTGCTCCTGGGCGAGGCGGGCGACGTGGAAGGCGATGGAGGAGTCCATGAGCACGCCGGTGACGAGCAGCTTCTTGCCCTCGAGCAACATGTGGGTGACCTTTCGCTGGGGGTCGGGGCGGTGCCTGGCGGCGGAGTGGGTGGCGGATCCGGTCGGAGAAGGTCAGTGCCCCATGCCGAGGCCGCCGTCGACCGGGATGACGGCACCGGTGACGTACGCCGCGTCCGGCCCGGCGAGGAAGCGCACGACGCCGGCGACCTCGTCGGGCGTGGCGAACCGGCCGGCGGGGATGGCCGCCTGGTAGGTCGTGCGGGTGTCCTCCGGGAGCGCGGCGGTCATGTCGGTGTCGATGAAGCCGGGTGCCACGACGTTGGCGGTGATGCCGCGGCCGCCGAGCTCGCGGGTGATCGAGCGGGCCAGCCCGACGAGCCCGGCCTTGCTCGCCGCGTAGTTCGCCTGGCCGGGTCCGCCGTAGAGCCCGACGACGCTGGAGATGAGGATGATCCGTCCGCGACGCAGCCGGATCATGCCCTTGCTCGCCCGCCGCACGCAGCGGAAGGCACCGGCGAGGTTGGTGTCGAGGACGGTGTCCCAGTCCTCGTCGCTCATCCGCATGAGCAGGCCGTCCTTGGTGACGCCGGCGTTGGCGACGAGCACCTCGATGGGACCGCCGAGGCGCTCCTCGGCGTCGGTGAACGCCGCGTCGACGGACGCCGAGTCGGTGACGTCGCACCGGACGCCGACCAGGCCCTCGGGGGCGTCGCCCGAGCGGTGCGTCACCGCGACGGCGTCACCCGCCGCGGCGAACGACCGGGCGATCGCGAGGCCGATCCCCCGGTTTCCGCCGGTGACGAGGACGGTGCGTGGCTCGCTCATGCTGTCGAACCTAGTGGACTACCGCTGGGTAGCCGGACCCCCGAGACATACAGTGGAAGGGTGCCCTTGACCTCCCGCCACCATGCTCCCGACGCCCAGTCGGTGACGTCGGTCGCGGAGTCGCGGACCGAGGACCAGGCCCGCCGGCTGAAGCAGTATCTCCTGACGATGGGCATCCGCACGGCGTGCTTCGTGCTGCTCGTCGTCGTCGACGAGTGGTACCGCTGGATCTTCGCCGCCGGTGC
Organism: uncultured Actinomycetota bacterium; assembly: GCA_963811475.1. GTDB lineage: Bacteria > Actinomycetota > Actinomycetes > Actinomycetales > Dermatophilaceae > Fodinibacter. The sequence continues at coordinate 113,343 of CAWERJ010000016.1, read as the reverse complement.
GGTCTTCCTGCCGTTCTTCGCCGTCGTCGCGGCCAACGCGGTCAAGCCGCGGGTGGTCGGCCGGGTGCGCCCGGTGCTGCCGACGGTCGACGACACCCGCCACCTCACGAGCGGCCCGGACGAGTCAGCCACCGATCGCTGACATCGGGCGCTGCGGCTGCTCGAAGCCGGCCCGGTCGATGCCGTGCCCGGCCTTCTTCGCCCACATCTCGGCGACGACGAGGTCGGCGAGCTCGGCGTCGCTCGCCCCCTCGCGCAGCGGCCCGCGCAGGTCGACCTCGCGCCGGGCGAAGAGGCAGTTGCGCAGCTGTCCGTCGGCGGTGAGCCGGACCCGGTCGCAGCTGCCGCAGAACGGGGCGGTGACGCTCGCGACGACGCCGACGGTCTGCGGGCCGCCGTCGACGAGGAACAGCTCGGCCGGGGCGCTCCCGCGCTCGGCGACGGCGGTGAGGTGGAAGCGCTCGCCGAGCCTCTCGAGGATCTCGGACTGCGGGACCATCTGCTCGCGGTCCCAGGCGTGCTGCGGGTCCAGCGGCATCTGCTCGATGAACCGGAGCTCGTAGCCCCGGTCGAGGCACCACTGCAGGAGGTCGGGCACGTCGGTGTCGTTGACGCCCCGCATCGCGACGGCGTTGACCTTGACCGGCGCGAGGCCGGCATCCGCCGCGGCCTTGAGCCCGGCGACGACGTCGTCGAACCGGTCACGTCGGGTGAGCCGCGCGAAGTGGGCGGGGTCGATCGTGTCCAGGCTGACGTTGACGCGGTCCAGGCCCGCCGCCGCGAGAGGGGCGGCGAGGCGGTCGAGGCCGATGCCGTTGGTCGTCATCGCGAGGCGCGGCCGCGGGTCGAGGGCCGCCACCTGCCGCACGATGTCGACGAGGCTGCGCCGCAGCAGCGGCTCGCCGCCGGTGAGTCGCACCTGGGTGACGCCGAGGCCGACCAGCACGCGGACGAGCCGGACGAGCTCGTCGTCGGTGAGCATCTCCGGCTTGGGGAGCCAGTCGAGGCCCTCGGCCGGCATGCAGTACGTGCACCGCAGGTTGCACCGGTCGGTCACCGAAACCCGCAGGTCACGGCCCACCCGACCGAAGCGGTCGAGCAGGCGCGGGGCGGGGAGGTCGGCCATAGGCTCCCAATGTACGTCGCGTACGGTGGCCACGTGCTCAGGCGGCTCGTCACACCTCGCTGGCTGGGCGCCCTCCTCCTCGCCGTGCTGTTCGCCGTCGCGTGCTACCACCTCGGCTGGTGGCAGTACCACCGGCACCTCGCCAAGGCCGAACGCAACGAGCGCCTCGACGAGCACTACGCGGCCGCGCCGGTACCCCTGACGGCCGTGCTGTCCCCTGCCGGGCTCGACCCCGACGACGAGTGGACCCGCGTCACCGTCAGCGGGAGGTACGACGGCGGCCCGGTGTTCGTGCGCGGGCGCACCGTCGACGGCGAGCCGGGGCTCGAGGTGCTGTGGGCACTGCGCCCGGATGCCGGTGGCCCCGCCGTCGTCGTCGACCGCGGTTTCGTCCGCCCGTCGACCGGGGGCGCGCGCGTGCTGCCGTCGGTGCCCGCCGCGCCGGACGGCGACGTCACCGTGACCGGTTGGGTGCGCCGGGGCGAGGCATCACGGGGTCGACAGCCCGCGCCGGGCCAGCTGGCGAGCCTCAACCTGGGTGAGGCTGCCGCGCAGCTGAGCGTCCCGGACCTTCTGCCGGGATACGTCCTCCTCGAGACCGAGCGGACCGCCGAGGGCACGACCCCGCAGCGCCCCGAACCCCTAGGGCCGCCGGACCGCAGCCTCGGGCCGCACCTCGCCTACGCCTACCAGTGGTGGCTGAGCATGGTCGTGGGGTTCGTCCTCGTGTGGTTCGGGATCCGCCGGGAGCTGCGCGCGGAGGATCCTGCGCGGTACCCGCCTCGGGAGCGCCGGCCGCGCATCTGGGACGACGAGGACGAGTGAGCCGTGACGTCGCCGGCAGACGACGTGGGCGAGCGCGCCCGGGAGGCTAAGCCGATGTCCTGCACCTCGCGCTCGATGCTCGCCCACTGTCACGTGGTCTCCGGCATCCGCGCGTCCTCGCTGCGCGCTCGGCGGCCGGCATCAGCGCTCCCGCTCGCCGAGCGCCTGCCAGCGTCGCACCCGCTGTGCGTGCTCCTCACGATCTTCGGTACCTCCTGGCTCCCTGCCACAGCCGCGGCGTGCTGACCCGGCCGACCGCAGGTAGTCCTGCTCCGCGACCTGCGCCATCCGCTGCGTCTCGCGCGTGCTCGTCGCTCGCTCGCTCCGCTAGCGCGCGCTGCAGCTTCTGTTTTTGCTTTGCCGCCCTCCTGCGCCACACACCAGCGCGGTCGACGCGGTGCGGGCGTCTCCGCGACCTCAGGCTTCCGGACCCATCCTGCTTGCCGTCGCGCTCTACCTTCTCACCGTCGTCAGCGCGTCGGGGCCGGCCGCCGCGTTCGCCACCTCGCCGGACTGGGCTGGGGTGCGGCGTGGGTGCTCGGGGCGGTCGTCGCGCCCCCCGACCCGGTGGCCGCCACGGCCGTGGCCCGCCGGCTGCGGCTCCCCCACCGGCTCGTCACGGTGCTCGAGGGCGAGGGGATGTTCAACGACGCCACCGCCCTCGTGCTCTACGGCGCGGCCGTCGCCGCCGTCGTGAGCGGCCACGTCACCGCGGGAGGGGTGTCGATCCGGCTCCTCGTCGCCCTCGTCGCGGGCGTGGGCGTCGGGCTGGTCGCCGGGCTGCTGACCCGGTGGGCGCTGGCGGCGCTGCACATCCCGACCGCCGAGACCACCGTCACGCTGGCCTTCGAGCCGCTCATGGAGTCCGACCCGCAGGGGTTCCGCACGAAGTTCCGCAGGATGGCCCGCGACCCGTTCGCCTTCTACCGCGGAACGGCGTGCCTCTTCTACGCCGACGTGGGCGGGGGCGGGCGGTACGCCGACTTCGACCGGGACTGGGTCCACCAGGACGCGTCCCGCATCTGGATCCAGGGTGACCTGCACGCCGAGAACTTCGGCACCTACCTGGACGCCGATGGGCGCCTCGTCTTCGACGTCAACGACTTCGACGAGGCCTACCTCGGGCACTACACGTGGGACCTGGCGCGGTTCTGCGCCAGCCTGGCGCTGCTCTGCTGGCAGAAGGCGCTGCCCGACGAGGTGATCGAGGACCTCGTCGAGGCGCTACGTGCGTGCCTACGCGGACCAGATCGAGCACTACCAGAGAGTGCCCGGACGACACCGAGTGGGCCCTGACCCTCGACACTGCCGAGGGTGCGCGTGCTCGACGCGCTGCACCGGGCCAAGATGTCGACGCGCTTCGGGATGCTCGAGTCGATGACCGTGGTCGAGGACTACCGGCGCCGCTTCGCGGACAGCTCCGGGGTGCGCCGGCTCGAGGACGACGAGGCCGATGCGGTGAGGGCCGCCTTCGGCGGCTTCCTGGACACCCTGCCCGACTCCCACCCCGGCACTGTCATGTTCGACGTTCTCGATGTGGTCGGACGCTCGGGCTTCGGCGTGGGCAGCGCTGGACTGCCGGCGTACAGCATCCTGATCGAGGGGTTCAGCCAGGCGCTGGACAACGACGTCGTGCTGTCGATGAAGCAGGGGAACCTCGCCACGCCCAGCAGAGTGGTGCGCGACGAGCATGCCGCCCTCGTACTTCGAGCACCACGGGCACCGGACCGCCATCTCGCAGCGCGCCCTGCAGGCGCACGCCGACCAGTTCCTGGGCTGGGCCACCCTGCCGGGGCCTGACGGTCCCGTCGGGTACGTCGTCAGCGAGGTCTCGCCGTACGAGGCCGACCTCGCCTGGGACGACGTGTCCGAGCCCGACGACCTCGCGGTCCTCGTGACGCAGCTGGGCAGGGCGACGGCGAAGATCCACTGCGTGGCCGACTCCGAGTCCGATCAGGAACTGGTCTCGGTCAGCGTCGAGGACGCCGTGGGAGCGAGCATCGGCGGCGACGCCGACGGCTTCGTCGCGTCGATGACCGAGTTCGCGCGTGACTACGCTCTCCAGGCACGGGAGGACCACCGGCTCTTCGTCGACGCGTTCCGCGGTGGCCGGTTCGCGCACGTCGCGCCCGCCTGACACGCCCGAACGCGGCGACGGCGGGTCGTTCCTGAGAGACGCGACTCGCCCTCGACGACCCGCGGACCTGAGCGGCGCACGTCCCAGGTCAGGCGAGCGTCTGGTCGAGCACCTCGCCGAGCTCCTCGCTGAACTGGGTGCGGTAGAGCTCGCTGTACGTGCCACCCGCCGCGACGAGCTCGGCGTGCGTGCCGCGTTCGACGATGGTGCCGTCCTCGACGACGAGGATGACGTCGGCGTGCCGCACGGTGCTGAGGCGGTGGGCGATGACGAGGGCCGAGCGGTCGCGCAGCGCCTCGTCGAGGGCCCGCTGCAGGGCCTGCTCCGACTCGCTGTCGAGGTGGGCCGTGGCCTCGTCGAGGACGATGAGCCCGGGGCCCTTGAGCAGCAGCCGGGCGATGGCCAGGCGCTGCTTCTCGCCCCCGGAGAGGCGGTGCCCGCGGTCGCCGACGACCGTGTCGAGGCCGGAGGGCAGCGAGTCGACGAGGGACCAGACCTGGGCGGCCCGCAGCGCGGCGACCATGTCGGCCTCGGTGGCCGCCGGTGCCGCGTAGGCGAGGTTGGCGCGGATCGTGTCGTGGAAGAGGTGGGCGTCCTGGGTCACGACGCCGACGGCGTCGTGGAGGGACTCGAGGCCGGCCTCGCGCAGGTCGACGCCGTTGATCCGGATCGACCCCGACGATCGGGTCGTACAACCGGGCGACGAGCGAGGTGATGGTCGTCTTGCCGGCGCCGCTCGGGCCGACGAGGGCGACGAGGCTGCCGGGCTCGACGGTGAAGGAGACGTCGCGCAGCACCGGCCCGCTCCCCCGCCGGTCACCGGACGCGGTCGTCTCGAGCGAGGCGAGGGAGACCTCGTCGGCCGAGGGGTAGGAGAACGACACGCCGTCGACCTCGACCGCCACGGGGCCCTCGGGGCACCGGGCGGGCGTCCGGCGCCTCGGCGACGAGGGGCTCGAGGTCGAGCACCTCGAAGACCCGCTCGAACGAGACCAGCGCGGTCATGATGTCGACTCGCACGTTGGAGATCGCCGTCAGCGGCCCGTAGAGCCGGGCCGAGCAGGGCGGTGAGCGCGAGCAGCGTCCCCACGGTGAGCGTCCCCCCGACGGCCATGAGGCCGCCGACGCCGTAGACCATCGCCGTCGCGAGCGAGGCGACGAGCGTGAGCGCCACGAAGAACACCGAGCGGTTCACCGCGATGCGCACCCCGATGTCGCGCACCCGCGCGGCGCGCACGGCGTACTCCTCGTCCTCGACCGCGGGGCGGCCGAAGAGCTTGACGAGCAGCGCGCCGGCGACGTTGAACCGCTCGGTCATGCGGGTGCCGACCTCGGCGTTCTGGACCATCTGCTCGTGGGCCAGGCCGGCGAGGCGACGGCCCATCACCCGGGCCGGGACGAGGAAGAAGGGCACGAGGGCGAGCGAGGCGAGGGTCAGCGGCCACGAGAGCACGGCCATCGCGCCGATGATGAGGACGAGGGTGATGAAGTTGCTGACGACGCTGGACAGCACCGACGTGAAGGCCTGCTGGGCGCCGATGACGTCGTTGCCGAGCCGGGTGACGAGGGCGCCGGTCTGCGCGCGGGTGAAGAACGCCACCGGCTGGCGCAGCACGTGGGAGAACACCTGGGTCCGCAGGTCGTAGATGAGGCCCTCGCCGATGCGGGCGGAGAACCACCGCTCGACGAGGGTCAGCCCCGCCCCCACGACGGCGATGGCCGCCACGAGCAGCGACAGCCGGACGACGACGGCGGAGTCCTTGGGGTAGATGCCGTCGTCGACGAGCGACTTGAGGATCAGTGGCGTGGCCACGACGAGGCACGACTCGATGACGACGACGCCCGAGGAACCAGGCGATCTGGGTCTTGTAGGGCTTGGCGTAGCCGACGACCCTGCGGGTGGTGCCCGGGGCGAGGCGTCGCTCCTTGACGCTCGAGTCCCTGCTCAGGCTGTGCAGCGCCTGCCACCCTTGCATGCTCACCGGTTGTCGCTCCCTCGTCGTCGATCGCCTGTCAGTCAACCACCGGGCGCCGACAGGTGTTCCTCGCGAAGCGGTGCCCAGAGCGTCGTCGGGACCCGGGGCTCGGTCGCGAGGACGCCGACCTGCTCCTCCAGCGACCCCTCAGCGCGTCGAGCCCCTGCGCCGCCGGCCCAGCGGCACGGGAACCGGCGGCATCGCGGCAGTCGGCTCCGTCTCGCGAGGCCAGGCCGGACGACGACCGCGTAGCAGCGCGAGGATGCACCGCCGAGCACGCCGGCCGTCGTCCGGAGCCAGTCGAGCCCTCGAGCGGAGGTCAGGCGCTCGTGGCCGCGATGCCGGGCCGCCGCGCGTCGGCAGCACCCGCCCCGGCCGGCCAGCCTCGGACCGGCGCACGCCGTGATGCCGCTGAGCGCCGACGGCCACCGCGGCTAGACAGCCGGGAGGCAGGCCTCAGCGCGGCCCGACCGGGCGCCGTGAGGCGCGAGCCGCACTCAGCACGAGGACCGCAGTCGGTAGAGCGCGGGAACCGAGCGCTCAGCACGAAGCGCCCTCGTCCGTGGGCCCCGCCGTCGAGGGACCCGTCGTAGAGGTGCACGCGCTCCGGAGGCCGACGAGGCGAGCTGCGCCGGCCGGCGGCGGAGGTCGGGGCCGGACCGTGCGGACCTCCACGGCGCAAGGTCGCCGGCGAGCGGTCGAGGGTGACGACGACCGCCGCGCCGGGGGCGTGCCGGGAGGCGTGGTCAGCCCCTCAGCTGCAGCCCGGGCGCCGTTGGGAGCCGCGAACGTCCTCGCGGAGGACGACGTCGAGCGCCGGCCCGCCGCATGCCGTCGACCAGCCGTCGGCATGGCGATGTCCGCCGTCGCCATCTACCTGGTGCTGCTGGAGATCTTCGTCGTCGGCGGGTGAGGGCCGGGTTCAGGCCAAGGTGACGAGATCGCGGTAGTCGGTGCCGAAGAGGTCCTCGACGCCGTCGGGCAGCAGGAGGATGCGCTCGGGCTCGAGTGCGTCGACGGCTCCCTCGTCGTGGGTCACGAGGACGACGGCGCCCTCGTAGGTGCGCAGGGCCCCGAGGATCTCCTCGCGGGAGGCAGGGTCGAGGTTGTTCGTCGGCTCGTCGAGGAGCAGCACGTTCGCCGACGACACGACGAGCAGGGCCAGGGAGAGGCGGGTCTTCTCCCCACCGGACAGGACGCCTGCCGGCTTGTCGACGTCGTCGCCGCTGAAGAGGAACGACCCGAGCACCTTGCGCACGTCGGTCTCGCCGAGCTCCGGGGCGGCCGACTTCATGTTCTCGAGCACCGTGCGGGCGACGTCGAGGTTCTCGTGCTCCTGGGCGTAGTAGCCGATCTTCAACCCGTGACCGGGCTCGACCTGACCGGTGTCGGGGGTGTCGACGCCGGCGAGCATGCGCAGCAGGGTCGTCTTGCCGGCGCCGTTGAGGCCGAGCACGACGACCCGGGAGCCCCTGTCGATGGCGAGGTCGACGTCGGTGAAGACCTCCTGCGATCCGTAGGACCGCGAGAGACCGCTGGCGCGCAGCGGCGTCCGACCGCAGGGGGCCGGCTTCGGGAAGCGCAGCCTCGCCACCTTGTCGTGGGCACGCTCCGCCTCGAGCCCGGAGAGCAGCCGCTCGGCCCGGCGCGCCATGTTCTGTGCGGCGACCGTCTTCGTCGCCTTGGCGCGCATCTTGTCGGCCTGCGCCATGAGCACCGAGGCCTTCTTCTCGGCGTTGGCGCGCTCGCGCTTGCGGCGACGCTCGTCGGTCTCGCGCTGCTGGAGGTAGGCCTTCCAGCCCAGGTTGTACTGGTCCATCTCGCCGCGGTTGGCGTCGAGGTGGAAGACCTTGTTGACGACGGCCTCGAGCAGGTCGACGTCGTGCGAGATGACCACGAGGCCGCCCCGGTAGCCCCTGAGGTGGTCGCGCAGCCAGCCGATCGAGTCGGCGTCGAGGTGGTTGGTCGGCTCGTCGAGGAGGAGGGTCTCGGCGCCGGAGAACAGGATGCGAGCCAGCTCGATCCGGCGTCGCTGGCCACCGGACAGCGTGCCCAGCGTCTGGCCGAGGACCCGCTCGTCGAGCCCCAGCGCGCCCGCGATCGAGGCCGCCTCCGACTCCGCGGCGTACCCGCCGGCCGCCGTGAACTCGGCGTCGAGGCGGGTGTACCGGCGCATCGCGCGCTCCTGCCGCTCCCCGGCCTCGGCGCCCATCGCCACCTCGGCGGCGCGCAGGTCGCGCACGATCGTGTCGAGGCCGCGCGCCGACAGGATGCGGTCGCGGGCGGTGACCTCGAGGTCGACCCCACGCGGGTCCTGCGGCAGGTAGCCGACCGCGCCGCTGCGGGTGATCGTCCCGGCGGCGGGCTGGGCGACCCCCGCGAGGGCCTTGGTGAGGGTCGTCTTGCCGGCCCCGTTGCGCCCGACGAGGCCCACCCGGTCGCCCGGTGCCACGCGGAAGGTCGCGTCGTCGAGGAGCAGGCGGGAGCCCGCGCGCAGCTCGACGGAGGCAGCGGTGATCACGGAGGGGCCTTTCGCGGGAGGTGTCGGACGCGCACGTCACGGCCGCGCGCGAGGGCACGACGACGGGCAGTCGGCGTCTAGTCTAGGTGCCGCCGCGCGCCGCGCGGTCACGCCAGCCGACGGAGGGCCCGCATGAGCTTCAACGACAACGTCACCCTCGACACCTCGCAGGTGCGCACGGGTGGCGGGGGCGGCGGCCCGGGCGGCATGGTCGTCGGCGGCGGGCTCGGCGGCATCGTCATGCTCATCCTCGCGCTCATCTTCGGCATCAACCCCGGCGACGTCGGCGGCGGGACCTCGCCCGACCAGGGGCAGGGGCAGGTGCAGGCGGGCGGTGACCAGGACGCGGAGGCGTTCGCCGTGTGCCGGACCGGCGCCGACGCGAACCGCAGCACCGAGTGCCGCATCATCGGCACGGTGAACTCGGTGCAGGCCTTCTGGACCGACGAGCTCCCCCGCTTCGGCAAGAAGTGGCAGGAGACCCCGACGGTGCTCTACGACGGCAGCGCCCAGTCGGCCTGCGGGACGGCGAGCAACCAGGTCGGGCCGTTCTACTGCCCGCTCGACAAGACCGTCTACATCGACGCGAGCTTCTTCAAGATCCTCGAGGACCAGTTCGGGTCCAGCGGTGGGCCGCTCGCCCAGGAGTACGTCGTCGCGCACGAGTACGGTCACGCGCTCCAGGACCAGCTCGGCCTCCTCGACCGCGCGCAGCAGGACCCGCAGGGCCCCGAGTCCGGCGGCGTCCGCACCGAGCTCATGGCCGACTGCCTCGGCGGGGTGTGGGCCAACCACGCCACGACGGTGAAGGACGAGGACACCGGCCAGCCGTTCCTCAAGCCGCTCACCGACCAGGACATCAAGGACGCCCTCTCGGCCGCCTCGGCCGTGGGTGACGACCGCATCCAGGAGAAGACCCAGGGCCGGGTCAGCCCCGAGAGCTGGACGCACGGGTCGGCCGAGGCCCGCCAGCGGTGGTTCCTCCAGGGGTTCAAGACCGGCGACCTCAACTCCTGCGACACGTTCGCGGTGGCCTCGGTCAACTGACGCCGTGCCGCGACGAGGAACGGCGACGTCGGCCGTCGTCACCGGGGGCGCCCGAGGGGTCGGCCGCGCCATCGCGGTGCGGCTCGCGGACCTCGGACCGGTCGTCGTCCTCGACGTCGCCGAGACCCTGGGCTGGGAGCACCCCGGTGTCCGGCTGGTCAGCGGCGACGCCACCGACCCGCAGGTCGCGCGTGAGGCCGCCCGCGTCGCGGAGGAGGCGGCTCCGCTCACGGGGTGGGTCAACAACGCCGCGGTGTTCGACGACGCCGGCCTCACGACCGCCTCGGCGACCGACGTCCTCGGGCTGGTCACGACGAACCTCGCGCTCGCGCTGGTCGGCTGCCACACGGCCGTGAACCACTTCCTCGACCACGGGCGTCATGGCGCGATCGTCAACGTGTCGTCGCACCAGGCGCGGCGGCCGGTCCGGGGGGCGCTGCCGTACGCCACGGCGAAGGCTGGGGTCGAGGGGCTGACCCGGGCCGTGGCGGTCGACCACGGCCCGGACGGCATCCGGGCCAACGCCGTCGCCCTCGGCTCCATCACCACGCCGCGGTTCGAGGAGTACCGGGCCGCCCACCCCGAGGTCGACGGGGTTGTTGGCGGCGAACCGCTCGAGCCAGCCGTCGAGGCGCTCGGGCGCGACCTCGACGACGCGCCGGCTCACGTGGTGCTGCGGATCAGATGTTGAAGCCGAGGGCGCGCAGCTGCTCGCGACCGTCGTCGGTGATCTTGTCCGGGCCCCACGGCGGCATCCAGACCCAGTTGACGCGGTAGGACGCGACGAGGCCCTCGAGCGACTGCTCGGTCTGGTCCTCGATGACGTCGGTGAGCGGGCACGCGGCCGAGGTGAGGGTCATGTCGATGACGGCGTGGTTCTGGCCGTCGACGGTGATGCCGTAGACGAGGCCGAGGTCGACGACGTTGATGCCGAGCTCGGGGTCGACGACGTCGCGCAGCGCCTCCTCGACGTCGGCGACGTTCGCCGGGGTGTTGCTGGCGGAGGTGGTGGTCTGGGTCACTGCTTCGCTCCTTCGGCCTGGTGCAGGGCATCGGTGAACGCCATCCACGACAGGAGGGCGCACTTGACTCGTGCGGGGTACTTGGCGACGCCGGAGAGCGCCACGCCGTCGCCGATCTGCTCCTCGTCGCCGGGGTCCTCGCCCTTGCTCGTGAGCATCGAGCGCATCGCCTCGACGGTCTCCCGCGCGTGGGCGACGGACTCCCCCGTGATCTCCTCGGCGAGGATCGAGGCCGACGCCACGCTGATCGAGCAGCCCATGGCGTCGTACGACACGTCCTCGACGACGGCGTCGCTCCCGGCGCCGGTGACGTGCACGCGCAGGGTCACCTCGTCGCCGCAGGTCGGGTTGACGTGGTGCACCTCCGCCTCGAACGGGTCGCGCAGGCCCGCGCGCACGGGGCGCTTGTAGTGCTCGAGGATGAGCTCCTGGTAGAGGTCCATCAGACCGCCACCTCGAGCCCGAACATCGCCGGCACGCGGTCGAGCGCCTCGAGGAGCGCGTCGACCTCGGCCGGGGTCGTGTAGGCCGCGAAGCTGGCCCGGGTGCTCGCCTGGGCCTTCAGGGCCCGGTGCAGGGGCCACGCGCAGTGGTGCCCCACCCGCACGGCGACGCCGCTGTCGTCGAGCACCTGGCCGACGTCGTGGGCGTGCACGCCGTCGACGACGAACGCGACGGCTCCCCCACGCTCGCGCAGGTCGTCCGGGCCGAGCACCCGCACCCACGGGCGCACGGCGAGGCCCTCGAGCAGCCGACGGGTGAGCGCCTGCTCGTGGGCGTGCACCCGGTCGAGGCCGAGCGCGGTGAGGTAGTCGCAGGCCGCGGCCAGCCCGACGGCCTGCGCCGCGACCGGCACGCCCGCCTCGAACTTCTGCGGCGGCGCCGCGTAGGTGGAGCCCTCCATCGTCACGGTCTCGATCATCGAGCCGCCGGTGAGGAAGACCGGCATCTCGTCGAGCAGCTCGGGGCGGGCCCAGAGCACGCCGATGCCGAGGGGGCCGAACATCTTGTGCCCGGAGAACGCGAGGACGTCGACCCCGAGGTCGTCGACGTCGACCGGCAGGTGCGGCACCGACTGGCAGGCGTCGAGCACGACGAGCGCACCCACGGCGTGCGCGCGCTCGGTGAGCTCCTTGACCGGGGTGATCGTGCCGAGCACGTTCGAGACGTGGGTGAAGGCGAACACCTTGGTGCGCTCGGTGAGCAGGCCGTCGAGGTCGGTGAGGTCGAGCCGGCCGTCGGGGGTGACCGGCACCCAGCGCAGGGTGGCGCCGGTGCGCCGGCAGGCCTCCTGCCACGGGATGAGGTTGGCGTGGTGCTCCATCTCGGTGACGAGCACCTCGTCACCCGGGCCGAGGGTGAACCGGTCGCCGTGGCCGCCCCCACCGCCGTGCGCCCCGTTGGTGAAGGCGTAGGCGACGAGGTTGATCGCCTCGGTCGCGTTGCGGGTGAAGACGACCTCGTCGGCCCGCGCCCCGATGAAGCGCGCGATGGTGTCGCGCGCCGACTCGTAGGCGTCGGTCCCCTCCTCGGAGAGCTGGTGGGCACCGCGGTGCACGGCCGCGTTGGTGCGCTCGTAGAAGTCGCGCTCGGCGTCGAGCACCTGGCGCGGCTTGTGCGAGGTCGCACCCGAGTCGAGGTAGACCAGCGGGTGCCCCCCGCGCACGGTGCGCGCCAGGATCGGGAAGTCGGCCCGGATGCGGGCCAGCTCCTCGTCGGTGAAGGGGGCGGCAGCCACTCAGGCCTCGACGGTCTCGGGGAGGAAGCGGTCGTAGCCCTCGGCCTCGAGGCGGTCGGCGAGCTCCTTGCCGCCCTCCTCGGCGATCCGGCCGTCGACGAAGACGTGCACGAAGTCGGGCTCGATGTAGCGCAGGATGCGCGTGTAGTGGGTGATGAGGAGGACGCCGGCGCCGGTGGACTCCTTGGCGCGGTTGACGCCCTCGGAGACGACGCGCAGGGCGTCGACGTCGAGGCCGGAGTCGGTCTCGTCGAGCACGGCGAACTTGGGCCGCAGCAGCTCCATCTGGAGGATCTCGTGGCGCTTCTTCTCGCCGCCGGAGAACCCCTCGTTGACGTTGCGCTCGGCGAAGGCGGGGTCCATGCGCAGCTGGCCCATGGCGTCCTTCATGTCCTTGACCCAGGTGCGCAGCTTGGGCGCCTCGCCGTCGATGGCGGTCTTGGCGGTGCGCAGGAAGTTGGAGACGGTGACGCCCGGGCACCTCGACGGGGTACTGCATCGCGAGGAAGATGCCGGCGCGGGCGCGCTCGTCGACCTTCATCGCGAGCACGTCCTCGCCGTCGAGGGTCACCGAGCCGGAGGTCACCGTGTACTTCGGGTGACCGGCGATCGAGTAGGCCAGCGTCGACTTGCCGGACCCGTTGGGGCCCATGATCGCGTGGGTCTCGCCGGAGCGGATCGTCAGGGTGACGCCGCGGAGGATCTCCTTGGCGCCCTCCTCGGTGTCGACGGAGACGTGGAGGTCCTTGATCTCAAGGGTGGACATGCGGTGCTCAGCTCTCCTCGGACAGGGCGACGTAGACGTCGTCACCCTCGATGCGGACGGTGTGGACGGCGATGGGGACGATGGCCGGCGGGCCGGTCGGCTCGCCGGTGCGCAGGTCGAAGCGCGAGCCGTGCAGCCAGCACTCGAGGGTGCAGCCGTCGAGCTCGCCCTCGGACAGCGAGACGTTGGCGTGGGTGCAGGTGTCGTCGACGCAGTGCACGTCGCCGTCGGCGGTGCGCACGATCGTGACCCGGCGGCCCTCGATCTCGGCGAGCGCGGCGCCCACGGCGGGCAGCTCGTCGAGGCGGCAGACCCGCACGAAGTCGGTGTCGGTCAGCTGCTCGCTCACGCGGCACCTCCCGGCGAGCTCGCGCTCGATGGCGTCCATGAGGCGCTCCTGCACCTCGGGGACGCCGATCCGGCCGACGACGCTGGCGAAGAACCCGCGCACGACGAGGCGGCGGGCCTCGTCCTCGGGGATGCCGCGCGCCATGAGGTAGAACAGCTGCTGGTCGTCGAAACGGCCTGTCGCGGAGGCGTGCCCGGCACCCTTGATCTCACCGGTCTCGATCTCGAGGTTGGGCACCGAGTCGGCGCGGGCGCCCTCGGTGAGCACGAGGTTGCGGTTGAGCTCGTAGGTGTCGGTGCCCTCGGCGCTCGCGCGGATCAGCACGTCGCCGACCCACACGGTGTGCGCGGTGTCGCCCTGCAGCGCGCCCTTGTACTCGACGTTGGAGCGGCAGTGCGGCGCCCCGTGGTCGACGAAGAGGCGGTGCTCGAGGTGCTGCCCGGCATCCGCGAAGTAGACGCCCAGGCCCTCGAACGAGCCGCCCGGGCCGGTGTACGAGGCGTTGGTGTTGAACCGGACGATGCCGCCGCCGATGGTCACGGCGATGTGCCGCACCGCGGCGTCGCGGCCGATGACGAGGTCGTGCTGGGCCAGGTGGTGGGCGTCGTCGTCCCACTCCTGCACGGTGACCAGGGTGACCTGGGCGCCGTCGCCGGCCACGACCGAGACGACCTCGCTGTACTCGGAGGTGCCGGTGTGCTCGAGCACGACGGTGGCGCGGGCGAACCGGCCGACCCGCACGAGCAGGTGGCCGTGCACGACCTCGTGCTCGGTGCCGGTGAGCCGGATGCGGACCGGCTCGTCGAGCTCGGCCTCGGCCGGGACGTCGAGCACCGCGACGCCGCCACTGTGGGCGGCGGCGACGGCGGCGGCCCGGTCACCGGGCGCCGGTGCGCCGCTGGCGCGCCACTCCTCCACGGATGCCGTGCCGAGCGTGACGCCGTCGGGGAGCGACTCGCTCCACTCCAGGTGCGCGCCGGTGGCCTCGTCGCGGAACAGCGCGCCCAGCCGGTCGACCGGCGTGAACCGCCACTCCTCCTCGCGGCCCGTGGGCTGCGGGAAGTCGGCGACGGCGTACGACGTCGTGCGCTCGGCGCGCGACTGGTTCGGGACCATCGTCGCGGCGCTGTCGGTGTGCGCGCCCGCGAGTGGGGCGCTGGGGGGTCAGCAGGCTCATGTCAGCCAACCGCTCCTTCCATCTGCAGCTCGATGAGGCGGTTGAGCTCGAGGGCGTACTCCATGGGGAGCTCCTTGGCGATCGGCTCGACGAAGCCGCGCACGATCATCGCCATCGCCTCCTCCTCGGTCATGCCTCGGGACATGAGGTAGAACATCTGGTCCTCGGACACCTTGGAGACGGTGGCCTCGTGGCCCATCTGCACGTCGTCCTCGCGGATGTCGACGTAGGGGTAGGTGTCGGAGCGGCTGATCGTGTCGACGAGCAGGGCGTCGCAGACGACCGAGCTCTTCGAGCCGTGCGCGCCCTCCATGATCTGGACCAGGCCGCGGTACGACGTGCGGCCACCGCCTCGGGCGACCGACTTGCTGATGATCTGGCTGCTCGTGTTGGGGGCGGCGTGGACCATCTTGGAGCCGGCGTCCTGGTGCTGGCCCTCGCCCGCGAACGCGATGGAGAGCGTCTCGCCCCGGGCGTGCTCGCCGAGCAGGAAGACGGCGGGGTACTTCATCGTGACCTTGGACCCGATGTTGCCGTCGATCCACTCCATCGTCGCGCCCTCGGCGCAGGTCGCGCGCTTGGTGACGAGGTTGTAGACGTTGTTCGACCAGTTCTGGATGGTCGTGTACCGCACCCGGGCGTTCTTCTTCACGATGATCTCGACGACCGCGGAGTGCAGCGAGTCGCTCTTGTAGATCGGCGCGGTGCAGCCCTCGACGTAGTGCACGTAGGAGCCCTCGTCGGCGATGATCAGGGTGCGCTCGAACTGGCCCATGTTCTCGGTGTTGATCCGGAAGTAGGCCTGCAGCGGGATGTCGACGTGCACGCCCGGCGGGACGTAGATGAACGAGCCACCCGACCACACGGCGGTGTTGAGCGAGGCGAACTTGTTGTCGCCGGCCGGGATCACCGAGGTGAAGTACTCGCGGAAGAGGTCCTCGTGCTCGCGCAGTCCGGTGTCGGTGTCGACGAAGATGACGCCCTTCTCCTCCAGGTCCTCGCGGATCTGGTGGTAGACGACCTCCGACTCGTACTGCGCGGCGACACCGGCGACGAGGCGCTGCTTCTCGGCCTCGGGGATGCCGAGCCGGTCGTAGGTGTTCTTGATGTCCTCGGGCAGGTCCTCCCAGGAGGTCGCCTGCTTCTCGGTGGACTTCACGAAGTACTTGATGTTCTGGAAGTCGATGCCCGACAGGTCCGAGCCCCAGGTCGGCATCGGCTTCTTGCCGAACAGGCGCAGCGACTTCAGCCGCAGGTCGAGCATCCACTGCGGCTCGCCCTTGCGCGCCGAGATGTCGCTGACGACCTCGTCGTTGAGCCCACGGCGGGCGGTCTCGCCGGCGGTGTCGCTGTCGGCCCAGCCGAACGCGTACGTGCCGAGGTCCTTCAGACCCGGGTTGAGCTCTTCGATGTGGCTCGTCATGACGAGGGCCTCTCGGTGGTCGGGGTGGGGACGAAGGTGGTGCAGACGTGGTCGCCGTGGGCCAGGGTGGCCAGGCGCTGGACGTGGACGCCGAGCAGGCGGGAGAACGCCTCGGTCTCGGCCTCGCAGAACTGCGGGAACTCGGCGGCGACGTGCTGCACCGGGCAGTGCCCCTGGCACAGCTGGATGCCGGTGAGCCGGCCCCCCGCAGCGCCCACCGGGCGGGCGGAGGCCGCGTAGCCGTCGGCGTTGAGGGCGTCGACGAGGGCTCCGGCCCGCGCGGCGGTGTCGTCGCCCGCGGCCGCCATCCGGTCCGCGTAGCGGGCCTCGAGCGAGGCGACGCGCTGCTCGGCGAACTGCTGCACGGCGGCCTCGCCGACGGTGGCGCCGAGGAACCGCAGGGCGTCGCCGGCGAGGTGGTCGTAGTCGCTGACGAGGGTGCGGTGGCCGTGCTCGGTGAGCACCCAGGCCTTCGCGGGGCGCCCCCGGCGGCGCGGCCCGGTCGGCTCCCGCGGCTCGACGAGCCCCTCGGCGTGGAGGGCGTCGACGTGGCGGCGCAGGGCGGTCTCGGTGAGGCCGAGCCGTTCGGCGAGGGCCGGGATGCTCACCGGGCCCTCCTGGCTCACGACGCGCAGGACCCGGTCGCGGGTGCGCGACTCGAGGACGTGGGCGTCTGCATTAACCACACACCCATGTTAGGTAATTGCCGCCGCGGAGTCCAAGGAAGGGTCGCCTAACCCTCGACGGGCCCGTCCACGACCTCGGTGCTCGTCGTCGAGCGCCCCCTCCGCGATCCGTCGCGTCCTCGTCGTCGAGCGGGAGGAAGACCGACGGCATCCGGCGGCGGGGGGGCGCCACGGCATCCGTGCCGAGGAGGCGCTCGCGCACCGGGGCGGTGAGGACGCCGAGCGGTGCGGTGAGGACGTACCCGTAGGCGACGACGATGCCGGTGAGCCCGGGGGCGAGGACGAGGCCGGTGAGGATGGCGAGGGCGACGGCGGCGGTCGTCAGCCGGGCGCCGGTCGTCTGCGGGGACAGGAGCGCGCGGAAGGAGCGGAAGCGCACGGTCATGACCATGAGCAGCGCCGGCACGACGCTGACGAGCAGCGGGAACCAGGCGCGCCACGGCCCCGAGCCCGGTCCCCAGTGCGGGGAGTCGAGGGCGAGGATCGTCGCGAGGACGACCGCCGCGGCGCCGGGTGACGGCAGCCCGACGAAGTACCGCTTGTCGGCCAGGGGGTCGATCGTCACGTTGAACCGGGCCAGGCGGAACGCCGCGCAGGCGAGCCAGAGGAAGGCCACGAGCCACGCCAGCACCGGCCACTCGTCGAGCGCCCAGGTGTGCACGAGCACGGCCGGGGCCAGCCCGAAGGAGATGAGGTCGGCGAGCGAGTCCAGCTGGAGGCCGAAGGGCGAGGTGGCCCCGACGAGGCGCGCGACGAAGCCGTCGGCGATGTCGAGGACGATCGAGACGGCGATGAGCACGGCGGCGACCGTGAAGTGGCCGCGGAACGCGAGGAGCACCGACGACAGCCCGCTCATCATGTTGAGCGTCGTGAAGGCGCTCGGGGCGAGCAGCCGGGCGCGCTCGCGCTTGGGCAGCTGGCGCAGCGAGACGACCCGGGCCCCGGTCGGCGACACCAGCCGCCAGCGGTCGAGGATCCGCCGGCGGCCCGGTGCCGCCGGGGTGCTCACGAGGCTCCCCGGGCCGGCCGCGTCCACCGGGCGATGACCGTCTCCCCGGCGACGACGCGCTCCCCCGTCGAGACGAGCAGGTCGCACTCCGGCGGGACGAAGACGTCCATCCGCGAGCCGAACTTCATCAGGCCGACCCGCTGCCCGGTCGGCGAGCTCGTCACCCTCGGACACCCGGGTGACGACGCGGCGGGCCATGAGCCCGACGATCTGGCGGAAGTGCACCCGGCGCAGCTCGTCGCCGACCTGCCGCTCGACGGTGATGTCGCTGCGCTCGTTGAGGTGGGCGCTCTCGTGCCGGTACGCCGCCAGCCACTTCCCCGGACGCTCGACCACCTCGACGACCCGGCCGCCGTAGGGAGCGCGGTTGACGTGGACGTCGAAGGCCGAGAGGAAGATGCTCACCTGCTGCCACTCCCCCTCGGGGGCGACCCCCTCCTGGCCGGCACCGGCGTGCATGACCCTGCCGTCGGCGGGCGCGAGGACGTCGTCGTCGGGCACCGGGGCGGAGTCGGGCGTGCGGTCGGGGTCGCGGAAGAACGCGGCGACGGCGACCGGGAGCACCCCGAGCAGGGCCGCCGTGCGGGGGCGGCCGAGCACGAGGGCGAGGGCGGCGGGCGCGGCGGCCACGGCGGTGGCGGGCCCGGCCTCCCGGTCGATGCGTGGCATGGGCGCCAGCCTAGGATGCCGACCATGGCCGGGGCAGTGCAGGTGCGCGACCTGCGCCGGTCGTTCGGGGCGACGACCGCGGTCGACGGCGCCTCCTTCGCCGCCGGTGCCGGGAGCGTCACCGCCGTGCTCGGCCCCAACGGGGCCGGCAAGACGACGACGGTCGAGTGCCTCGCCGGCCTCCAGCGACCGGATGCCGGTGCCGTGCGCGTGCTCGGGACCGACCCCTGGCGCTCCGGACCCGACCACCGGGCCCGCGTCGGCGTCATGCTCCAGGAGGGTGGGCTGCCCACGACGAGCCGGCCGCTGCCGCTGCTGCGCCACCTCGCGGCGCTGTACGCGCAGCCGCGGCCGGTGGAGGAGCTCGTGGCGCGCCTGGGCATCGACGGCTTCGCCGGGACGACGGTGCGCCGGATGTCCGGCGGCCAGCGCCAGCGCGTCGCCCTCGCGGCGGCACTGCTGCCCCGCCCCGAGGTCGTCTTCCTCGACGAGCCGACCGCGGGGCTCGACCCGCACGCGCGGCTCGACGTGTGGGCCATGCTCCGCGAGGAGTCCGAGCGCGGTGCGTGCGTCGTCGTCACGACGCACTCCTTCGAGGAGGCCGAGCGGATCGCCGACCGGGTCGTCATCCTGGCCGCCGGCCGGGTGGTCGGCGACGGCACCCTGGCGGAGGTGCGCGGCGGGGCGACGCTCGAGGACGTGTACTTCGCGCTGACCACCGGGGACGGCCGGTGAGCGCCGCGGCACCCGGGCGGCAGCGGGTCCGGTCACGGGCCGCCTTCGAGACCCGGGCGCTCCTCACCAACGGGGAGCAGCTGCTCGTCTCCGTCCTCCTCCCGGCGCTCGCGCTCGCCGGCCTCGCCCTGTCGTCGGTGCCCGACCTCGGCCGCGGGGCACGGGTCGACCTGGCACTGGCCGGGGCACTCGCCCTGGCCGTCGTCTCGACCGCGTTCACCGGCCAGGCCATCTCCACGGGGTTCGACCGGCGGGCCGGGGTGCTGCGCCTGCTCGGCACGACCCCGCTGGGTCGCGACGGCCTGCTCGCCGCCAAGGGGCTGGCCGTGCTGTCCGTCCTCGCGGTCCAGGTCGTCGCGCTGGGCGCCCTCGGCCTGGCCCTCGGCGCGCGCCCGGACCCCGCCGGGCTCGTGCCCGCCGCCGTGAGCCTGCTCCTCGGGAGTGCCGCCTTCGTGGCCCTGGCCCTGCTCCTCGCCGGCACCCTGCGGGCGGAGGCCGTGCTGGCACTGGCGAACCTCGTGTGGGTGCTGCTCCTCGGGCTGGGAGTCCTCGTGCCCACCGCGCTGCTGCCCGGCATCCTCGGTGAGGTCGCGGCGCTGCTGCCGTCGGGTGCGCTCGGTGACGCGATGCGGGCGTCCCTCGTCGACGGGACGTGGCCGTGGCCGCAGTGGGCCGTCCTGCTCGCCTGGGGCGTGGTGGCGGCAGGGCTCGCGTCGCGGTACTTCCGCTGGGGTGACTGACCGGCCACGGGCCACCTCACCCCGCGCCGTAACCTTGTGCCGTGACGAGCACGAGCACGACCGCGACGCCGCTCCCGGCAGGCCCACGACCCGGGTCGCGCTGGCTCTCCCCCGTCCTGCTGGCCAACCTCGTCGCCGAGGTCGGCATCGTCGTGACCGGCGGCCTCGTGCGGGTCACCGGCAGCGGGCTCGGCTGCCCCACGTGGCCCGAGTGCGTCGACGGCTCGATCACGCCGACCGTCGAGCAGGCGGAGGGGTTCCACAAGTACATCGAGTTCGGCAACCGCACCCTGACGGGCGTGCTGCTCGTCCTCGCGATCGCGACGGTGCTCGTCGTCTGGCTCGCCGCGCCCCGCCGTGCGATGAAGGTCGGCGCCGCGCTCGTGCTCGCCGGCGTGGTCGGCCAGGCCGTGCTCGGCGGCATCACCGTGCTGCTCGGGCTCAGCCCCGCCATCGTGGCGGCCCACTTCCTCGTGTCCATGGGCCTCGTGGCCGTGTCGTCCTACCTGTGGTTCGCCCGCCACGACGGTGTCGGGGCCCCGCGGCCGCTGGTCGCACCCCTGAGCGCCCGGCTCGGCTGGGTCACGGTCGTCGTGGGTGCCGCGGTGCTCGCGCTCGGGACCGTCGTCACGGGTTCGGGCCCCCATTCCGGTGACGCCGACGAGCCGAACCGGTTCGGGTTCGACGCCCGCACGGTCTCCTGGCTGCACGCCGACCTCGTCATGGTCTTCCTCGGTCTCGTCGTCGCCACCTGGCTGACCGCCCGGCTCACGGCGGTCGACGACGAGCGCGGTCCGGCACGGGCGTGGCTGGTCGTGCTGGGCGTGGCGCTGGCCCAGGGGCTGATCGGCTACGTGCAGTACTTCACCGACCTCCCGGAGGCGCTCGTCATCGCCCACATGCTCGGAGCGAGCCTGCTCGTCGTCGCGCTGACGAACGGCATCCTCGCGCTGCGCACCCGCGACGACGTCCCTGACGTCACCCGCCCCTCCTCGGTGGCCTCGGCCGGCTCAGTCGTCGAGCAGCCCTGACGCGCGGGCCAGGGCGACAGCCTCCCCGCGCGAGGCGGCGCCGAGCTTGGCGAGGATGTTCGAGACGTGCACGCTCGCGGTCTTCGTGCTGATGAAGAGCGCCCGGCCGATCTCACCGTTGGACCGCCCCTCGGCGACGAGCGCCAGCACCTCCGCCTCGCGGGGCGTCAGGTCGGTGCGCGCGCCGGGGCGGGGCGCCAGCCGGTCGAGCACCGCGAGGAACGGGGTCGCCCGCAGCCCGAGGGCCACGGAGCGGGCCGCCGCCAGCACCTCGTCGGCGCCGCGGTCGCCGGCGGCGAGCAGCACCTCGGCCAGCCGGGCGCGCGTGCGGGCCGCCTCGTAGGGCTCGCCGTACCGGTCGAAGCGGTCGACGACCTCGCGCCACGCGTCGACGAGCGAGTCGTGGGCGACGTCGTGGCCGGCGGCCCAGCGGGCGCGCTCGACCTCGGCATCCATCCGGGCCTGCCACGCGACGCCCTCGGCGCTCGGAGGAGGGAGCAGCGACGACGGGCCCCACACCGCGGCTGCCTCGTCCGCCAGGCGCTCGACGTGCTCGAGGAGCTCGGCGCGACGGGCCGGCGGGCCCGTGCGCAGGGCCGTCGCGAGGTGCCCGGCGGCCAGCGCGGCCAGCCGCACCTCCGCCGCCACCCGGCCGGCGCCCCAGGCACCCCGCAGGTAGGCCACGAGGTCGCGGTGCAGCTCGGTCATCCGGTCGACGTCGCCGTCACGCCCGAGGACGTCGAGGGCCGCCGCCCCGGACTGGACCGCCATCCGCCCGTCCTCGGCCCACCACGGCCGGGTGGCCCGGAGCAGCTCGTCCGCGGTCGCCTCGCCGCGCGCCGCGAGGATGCCGGCGGTGGCCGCCTCGATGCTCGCGCCGGCCCAGGCCGGCATCCGAGGGTCGGAGCCGTGGTCGGCGAGCTCGAGGGCGTGCTCCCACTCCCCCATCTCGTAGGCGGTCGTCACGGCCATGGCGAGGGTGTCGACCCCGTACACCGACCACTCCAGGCCCGCCTTGCGGGCCTCGCCGACGGTGCGCTCGAACGCCGCCAGGGCGGCGGGGTGGTCGCCCTGCCGGTAGTGGATCGAGGCGAGGATGTGCATGGCCCGCAGCAGGGCGAGGTCGGGCTCCCTCGTCCACGCGGCCACCGCTCCCTCGAGACGACGGATCGACTCCCCCGGGTCGCCCGCCGACTCGCTGAGCCGGGCGAGGATCGAGGTCAGGTCGGTGCGGTCGACGGTGAGGTCGTGCTCCACCGCGAGCACCATGGCGTCGTCGGCGACGGCCAGGGCCTCGGCGTCACGGCCGGCGTCCATGAGGGCCTCGGCGCGCCGCGCGAGCACACCGACCCGCAGCCCCACCGGCGCGTCGTCGGGGAGCAGGCGCAGCGCCTCGTCGGTGAGCGCCAGCCGGTCGACCGACTCCTCGGTCATCCGTGCCGCGGCGGCGAGCGCGGCGAGCAGCTCGGCCCGCTGCCGGTCGGTCGGGAGGTCGGTGTCCAGGCGCTGGCGCAGCAGCGCCATGGCCCGCGCCGTGCGGCCGCTCGCGTTCGCGGCGGCGGCCGCGCGCAGGGTCAGGGCGTGCGCGGCGCCCGGGTCGTCGTCGGCCAGGGCGAGGGAGAGGGCCGTCTCGTAGTGGGCCAGCGCCTCGGCCGGGCCACCCATCCGGCGGGCCGCGTCGCCGGCGAGCACCGACGCCTTCCGGGCGCCCTCCCGGTCCCCCGAGGCCAGGGCGTGCCGTGCCAGGTCGGCCGAGGTGCCGAGCGCGGGGTCGGCCACCAGCGCCTCGGCGCAGGCGCGGTGCAGCTGGAGGCGCTCGGCGGGCAGGAGGTCGTCGGTGACGGCCTCGGCGAGCAGGGCGTGGCGGAACTCGTAGCCGCGCTCACCCCACGGCTCCAGCACGTGGTGCTCGACCGCGGCGCGCAGCGCCGCCCTCAGCGTGGGCGCGTCGACGCCGGCCACGCGCTCGAGCAGCCGGTGCGGCACCCGCCGCCCGATGACGGCGGCGACCCGGACGACACCCTGGGCGTCCTCGTCGAGGCGGTCGACCCGGGTGAGCAGGAGCCGGGCGAGGTCGGCCGGGTCGGACCCTCCGCGGTCCGCGGCGGCGACGGCGAGCTCCTCGGCGAAGAAGGCGTTGCCCTCGGCGCGGCGGGCGACGTCGTCGACGACGTCCTCGCCGAGGTGGGCTCCCGGCACGGCGCACGATCCGGCGCAGCTCGGCGTCGGGCAGCGGGCCGAGCTCGATGCGGGTCAGGCCCGGCAGGCGCGACCACAGCGCGAGGGCGGAGAACAACGGGTGACGACGGTGGATGTCGTCGCTGCGGTAGGTCGCGAGGAGCGAGACGCCGTCGGGGCAGCCGCGGGTGAAGAGCAGGGTCAGCAGCTCGCGGGTCGACTCGTCGGCCCAGTGGACGTCCTCGACGACGACGAGCAACGGGGCCCGGCGGCCGAGGTCGGTGAGGGCGCCGTGCACGGCCTCGACGAGGTCGGCGCGCACGGCGTCGCCCCGGGCGCCGGCCGCGACCCGCGGGACGAGCGGGACGAGCCCGGGGTGCTCGACGACGAGCTCGTCGACGAGGCCGCGCTCCCGGGCGTCGAGGGCGCCGAAGAGCTCGACGAAGGGGAGGTACGGCAGGCTCGTGCCGCCCTCCCCCACGCAGTGCCCCACGAGGGTGCGCCGACCCCCGGCGCCGCCGAGGACGTGGCCGACGAGGGCGGTCTTGCCGATGCCGGCGTCACCGCCGAGCAGGACCGCCCCCGCGCCCCCGTCGCCCCAGCCCAGCGCCTCGACGACCCGGTGGACCTCGTCCGATCGGCCGACGAGCTCGGGTGGGGTACGGGGCGGCACGGCCCCGATCATCGCACCCGGCGCCGCACGCCGTGGTGCGGTCACGGGTGACGGGGACGGCCGGGGGCGACCTGGCCGCCCCGCTGCGCCGACGTCGCCTCGCGGGCGTTCGTCCGAGCCGCCGACGAGACGGGCGACGAACGCGGCCAGGGGGTGTCGCGGCGAGCGGGACGGAGTCCGCCGTCGTGGCGGTGGTTGTGGTCGCGGTCGTACCGGCCGACGCCGTACAGCTCGAGGCGGCGGTCGATCTCGGCCTGGAGGAACGCTGGTCCGTGTGGACGGTCATGACGACTCTCTCTTCCGTCTGCTGTCGGCGGGCGGGTCCTGCCGACGTCCTCAACGGTCGTCCGCTGAGGTGGGGCCCCACATCGGGTGACCTCCTCATCTCTGCACCGGTGTCGCCGTCTGAGGTACCTCATTCCCGCGGCCAGACGTCTCTGCGAGTGCAGTCCACGACGGCTTCCACAAGACCTCTTGTGCAACAGTCGTTGTGCGTCTAGGGTGGACGGATGACCCGACCCGAGGTACGCACCCTGCGCGACGCCGCCCCCCTCGCGGCGCTGGCCCACCCGTTCCGCTCCCGGATCATGGACGCGCTCAAGGTCGACGGCCCGTCGACGGCATCCATGCTCGCGAGCCGCACCGGGCAGGCCGTCGGCAACGCGAGCCACCACCTCAAGGTCCTCGCCGAGGCGGGGCTCGTCGAGGAGGCCCCCGAGCTGGCCCGCGACCGGCGCGAGCGCTGGTGGCGCCTGGTGAGCACCGGCACCCGGTGGAACCGGCGTGACCTGGTCGACCAGGCCGCCGTCTCGGCGGCCGACGAGGCCGAGGCGCTGAACGCCCGCCGCCAGCAGGAGCGGCTGCGGGACTGGATGGCCAACGCCGACACCGACCCGCAGTGGGAGGACGCGGCCTTCGCCACACAGAACTGGCTCCGGCTGAGCCCGGACGAGCTGCAGCAGGTCTCCGACGAGGTGGTCGCGGTGCTCACCCGCTGGGCCAACCGCGAGGTCCCCGACGACGGGGTCCACCGCGAGCCGGTGTTCGCGTTCGCCCGAGCCTTCCCGAGCCAGCCGTGACGGCCGCCATGCGCAGGCGCCGCCCGCCGCTCCCCCGATCGCCGGCAGCCGCAACTTCCGCCTGCTCTGGTTCGGCGAGGGGACGTCGGTGCTCGGGTCGACGACGACCGCGGTCGTCGTGCCGCTGGTCGCCGTCACCGCGTTCGACGCCGGGGCGGCCTGGATGGGACTGCTCACCGCGGCCGCCTGGCTCCCCTGCCTGGTCGTCGGCCTGCCGGCCGGGGCGTGGATCGACCGCGCCGACGCCCGGCGCGTCATGATCGTGGCCGACCTGGGCGCGGCCGCCTCGATCGGGTCGGTGCCGGTCGCCTGGGCGATGGGCGTGCTGACCCTCCCCCATCTCGTCGTCGCCGCGCTCGGTGTCGGCACCGCGTCGGTCTTCCTGCGAGCGGCGTACCTGCCCCTGCTGCCCCGCGTCGTGCGGCCCGACGACCTGGCCACCGCCAACGCGCGGCTGCTCGGCACCGAGTCGGCGATGCAGGTCGTCGGGCCCGGCCTCGGCGGCGCCCTCGTCGCCATCGTGTCCGCGGCCTACGCCGTGGTCGTCGACGCCCTGTCCTTCGTCGTCTCGGCCCTCTGCCTGCACCTCATGGACCGCCGCCGCCTGGTGCCGCCCTCCCCGCCGGAGCGGCGCGAGCCCCTCCGGCGCGAGGTCGCGACCGGCATCCGCGTCGTGGCCCGCGACCCCTACCTGCGCTTCTTCACCCTCCAGGGCGGCGCGTCGAACTTCGCGCTCACCGGGTACTCCGCCCTGCTCGTCCTCTTCCTGGTCCGCGACCTCGACCTCGACCCGAGCGGGGTCGGCATCGTGCTGTCGGCCGGGAGCGTCGGCGGGCTGGTCGGTGCCTCGGTCGCCCGACGGGCCGCGACCCGGTGGGGGAACGCCCGCGCGATGGTCGTCCTCCAGGTGTCCTCCGGCCCGCCGGCCCTGCTGATCGCGATGGCGCAGCCCGGCGGTCGCGTCGCGCTCGTCCCGCTCGGACTGGCGCTGGTCGGGATCGGGGTGGTGGGGGCCAACGTCATCCGGGGCACCTTCCGGATGCGCTACATCCCGCCGCCGCTGCTGGCCCGCACCACAGCGAGCTCCTCGCTGGTCAACTTCGGCACCATGCCGGTCGCCGGCCTGGCTGCCGGCTGGCTCGGGGTGCACCTCGGGGTGAGGGAGACGATCGCGGTGATGGCCGGGATCCACCTGGTCTCGACGCTCACCACCCTGGTCGGACCGTACGGGCGCGGGCGCAACCTGCCGGATCAGCCGATGGCGACGTGGAGCAGCGGGTCGACGGCGACGGCGAGGAAGAGCACCGTCACGTAGGTGATGGAGTAGTGGAAGAGCCGCATCGGCCGCAGCGCCAGACCGGTGGTCCCGGCGCGGGCGGCCCGCAGGAGGCGGTGCGCCTCGACGAGGAACACGGCACCGGCGACGACCGCGGTGACGGCGTACACGTACCCCATGTCGGCGACCGGGACGAGCACCAGGGAGGTCGCGACCATGACCCACGAGTACGCGACGATCCGGCGGCCGACGGTCACCGGACCCTGCTCCACCGGCAGCATGGGGACGCCCGCGGCGGAGTAGTCGTCGCGGAAGGCCATCGAGAGCGGCCAGTAGTGCGGAGGTGTCCAGAAGAAGATGACGCCGAAGAGCACGACCGCGGGCCAGCCGACCGTGCCGGTGACCGCGGACCAGCCGATGAGGGTCGGCATGCAGCCCGCGACGCCGCCCCAGACGATGTTCTGCGACGTGCGGCGCTTGAGGAGGACGGTGTAGCCGACGGCGTAGAGCACGATCGCGACGAGCGACAGCACCGCTGACAGGACGTTGACGACGAGGGCGAACCAGGCCGTCGACACGACGGTGAGCACCACGCCGAAGAGCAGGGCGTTGCGGGGGGTCACCTCGCCGGTGACCATGGGGCGGTTGCTCGTGCGGTGCATGAGCCGGTCGATGTCGCGGTCGTACACGGAGTTGAAGGTGTTCGCCGCCCCGGCGCTCAGGCTGCCCCCGACGAGGGTGGCGACGACGAGCCACAGCGACGGCACGCCGCCCTCGGCGAGGAACATCACCGGCACGGTCGTGACGAGGAGCAGCTCGATGATCCGCGGCTTGGTGAGGGCGAGGTAGCTCGACCAGGTCCGTCGTCGGCCGGGCCGCGGGACCGACGGCGAGTCGGTCGTCATCGGGGTGGTGGCCACGTCGTCCTTCGGGTCGCCTGGAGGGGTGCTCGGCGATTCTAGCCGTCCCGGAATGCGGCACCCCTCCACCGGTGGGACAGGAAGCGTTGCGCGACCCCGGCCACGGGGTAATGCAGACACTAGGGTGGTCGACTGACCGCCCCCACCGTGTGCACGACCCCGCGAGAGAGGCCCCTGTGAGCACGCAGACCACGAGCAGCCGCAGCACCAAGCCGACCGCCACACGGAGCCGTGAGCTCACCCGGCCCGTCGCCCGCAAGGCGGGGTGGAGCGACCTCGACGTGCGCGCCGTCGACACCGTCCGCGTGCTGGCTGCGGATGCCGTGCAGAAGACCGGCAACGGGCACCCCGGCACCGCGATGAGCCTGGCCCCGGCCGCGTACCTGCTGTACCAGAACGTCATGGCGCACGACCCGTCCGACCCCACGTGGCTCGGCCGGGACCGGTTCGTCCTGTCGTGCGGGCACTCCTCGCTGACCCAGTACATCCAGCTGTTCCTCAGCGGCTACGGGCTCGAGCTGAAGGACCTCAAGGCCCTGCGCACGTGGGGCTCGCTTGACGCCCGGCCACCCGGAGGTCCACCACACCACCGGCGTCGAGATCACCACCGGCCCGCTCGGTTCCGGCTTCGCCTCGGCGGTCGGGATGGCGATGGCCCAGCGCCGTCAGCGCGGCCTGCTGGACCCCGACGCCGCCCCCGGCGAGAGCGTGTTCGACCACCACGTCTGGGTGTTCGCCTCCGACGGCGACCTCATGGAGGGCGTCGCGTCCGAGGCCTCGTCGCTCGCCGGCCACCAGGAGCTCGGCAACCTCACGGTCGTCTACGACGCGAACCAGATCTCCATCGAGGACGACACCGACATCTCGTTCAGCGAGGACGTGTCGGCCCGCTACGCCGCGTACGGGTGGGAGGTCGTCGACGTCGACTGGCGCCGCTCGTCCGAGCCCGCCGGCACCCCGGAGTACACCGAGGACGTCGACGCGCTCCTCGCCGCGCTGCAGAAGAGCCGGCGCTCCCGCAACCGGCCGACCCTCGTGCGCCTGCGCACCGTCATCGCCTGGCCCGCACCGAACGCCCGGGGCACCGGCAAGTCGCACGGCTCGGCGCTCGGGCCCGACGAGGTCGCCGCCACCAAGGAGCTGCTGGGCTTCGACCCGGGCAAGACCTTCGAGGTCGACAAGGCCGTGCTCGCCCACGCCCGCGAGGTCCGCAAGCGCGGCAAGGCCGCCCACAAGGAGTGGGACAAGCGGTACGCCGCGTGGCGCCGCGCCCAGCCCGAGCGCGCCGCCCTCCTCGACCGGCTCGTCGACGCCCGGCTCCCCGACGACTTCGAGAAGGCGCTCCCCGTCTTCGAGACCGACACCGAGAAGGGCCTGGCGACGCGGGCGGCATCCGGCAAGGTGCTCGGCGCGCTCGCCGCGACGCTGCCCGAGCTCTGGGGCGGCTCGGCCGACCTCGCCGAGTCCAACAACACGACGATGGCCGGCGAGCCCTCCTTCATCCCCGAGGGCAAGCAGACCTCCGAGTGGAAGGGCGGCCCGTACGGGCGCACCCTGCACTTCGGCATCCGCGAGAACGCCATGGGGATGATCCTCAACGGCATCGCGCTCGAGGGGATGACCCGCCCCTACGGCGGCACCTTCCTCGTCTTCTCCGACTACATGCGCCCGGCGGTCCGGCTCGCCGCGATCCAGCAGCTGCCGGTGACGTTCGTGTGGACGCACGACTCCATCGGCCTCGGCGAGGACGGCCCCACGCACCAGCCGATCGAGCACCTCGCGGCGCTGCGCGCGATGCCGGGCCTCGACGTCGTCCGGCCCGCCGACGCCAACGAGACCTCGGCGGCCTGGGGCGAGATCCTGCGACGCGGCCGCACCGCGGGCATCGCGCTGTCCCGCCAGAACCTGCCCATCGTCGACCGCACCGAGCACGCCAAGGCGTCGGGCGTGGCGAAGGGCGCCTACGTGCTCGTCGACGCCTCGTCGGGCTCGCCCGACGTCATCCTCCTCGCGACCGGCTCCGAGGTGTCGCTGGCGCTGGAGGCGCGGCTGCGTCTGGAGAAGTCCGGCGTGGCGACGCGGGTGGTGTCGATGCCGTGCCGCGAGTGGTTCGAGGAGCAGCCGCGCAGCTACCAGAACAAGGTGCTGCCCCCCGGCGGTGCGCGCCCGGGTGAGCGTCGAGGCCGGCGTCGCCATGGGCTGGCACGACCTCGTCGGCGACGCCGGCCGATGCATCAGCATCGAGCACTTCGGGGCCTCGGCCGATGCCAAGACCCTCTTCCGCGAGTTCGGGTTCACCCCCGAGGCCGTGGTCAAGGCCGCCAAGGAGTCACTCGCGGCGGCCCGCAAGGCCGGTCAGGTCCCCGCGGTGAACGACACCGCGCCCCGGTCCCGCAAGGACACCGGCACCGACGTCGGTACCGAGAACGCGCCGAGCCGCAAGAGCGCGGCCACGGCCGGGAAGTGAGCACCATGACGAACACCGCCCTGAAGGACCTCGCCGCCAACGGCGTCTCCATCTGGCTCGACGACCTGTCCCGCGAGCGCCTCACCTCCGGCAACCTCCGCCGGCTCATCGACACCAAGGGGGTCGTGGGGGTCACCACCAACCCGTCGATCTTCCAGGCCGCCCTCGCCGAGGGCCATGCCTACGACGAGCAGGTGGCGCAGCTGTCCGCGGACGGCACCAGCGTCGACAAGGCCGTCTTCGCCCTGACGACGCAGGACGTCCGTGACGCCTGCGACGTCTTCCTGCCGGTGTACGAGGCGACCGGCGGCCAGGACGGCCGGGTGTCGATCGAGGTCGACCCGCGCCTGGCCCACGACACGGCCGGCACGGTCGAGGAGGCCAAGTCCCTCGCCGCCGCCGTCGACCGGCCCAACGTCCTCATCAAGATCCCCGCCACGGTCGAGGGACTGCCGGCCATCACCGAGGTCATGGGCGCCGGCATCTCGGTCAACGTCACGCTGATCTTCGCGCTCGACCGGTACCGCGCGGTCATGAACGCCTTCCTCGCCGGGCTCGAGACCGCCCGCGAGACGTCGGCCGACCTGTCCGGCATCCACTCGGTCGCGTCGTTCTTCGTCTCGCGCGTGGACGCCGAGGTCGACAAGCGGCTCGACGCGCTCGGCACCGACGAGGCGAAGGCCCTGCGCGGCAAGGCCGGCGTCGCGAACGCCCGGCTGGCCTACCAGGCCTACGAGGAGGTCTTCTCCACGCCGCGCTGGGAGTCGCTGGCCGCGTCGGGGGCGAACGTCCAGCGCCCGCTGTGGGCCTCCACCGGCGTCAAGGACCCGGCCTACCCCGACACGATGTACGTCACCGAGCTCGTCGCGCCCGGGACCGTCAACACCATGCCCGAGAAGACCCTCGACGCCACGGCCGACCACGGCGAGGTGACCGGTGACCGGGTGACCCCGTTCTACGCCGAGGCGGCCGAGGTCCTCGACAGCCTCGAGCGGCTCGGCATCTCGTACTCGGAGGTCACGGCGAAGCTCGAGCGCGAGGGCGTCGAGAAGTTCGAGACGTCGTGGGGTGAGCTGCTCGACCGCGTGACCCGCGAGCTCGAGAAGGCGACCGCGTGAGCACGCTCGCCGTCTCGGCGACGGGGGCGGCCGCGGATGCCGTGGCCGCCCACGTGCCGACGCTGGTCGACCGACCAGGTCGCGAGCCGGCTCTTCGCCCAGGACCACACCCTGTGGGGGGCGCAGGCCGAGGCCGAGTCGGCCAAGCGGCTGGCGTGGACCGGCCTGCACCGCACCTCGCGCCACCTCGTCGGCGAGGTGGCCGCCCTGCGCGACGAGCTCGCGCAGCTCGGCTACGACCGGGTCGTGCTCTGCGGGATGGGTGGCTCCTCCCTCGCGCCCGAGGTCATCTGCGCGACGGCCGGCGTGCCCGTGGTCGTCCTCGACTCGTCCGACCCGGACGTCGTCCGCGGCGCCCTGACCGACCTCGACCGCACCGTCGTCGTCGTGTCGAGCAAGTCCGGCTCCACCGTCGAGACCGACAGCCAGCGCCGGGCCTTCGAGCAGGCCTTCCGCGACGCCGGCATCGACCCGACGACGAGGCTCGTCGTCGTCACCGACCCCGGCAGCCCCCTGGACCGCGAGGCCCGGGCGTGCCGGCTTCCGGGTCGTCAACGCCGACCCCGACGTGGGCGGCCGGTACTCCGCGCTCACCGCGTTCGGCCTCGTGCCCAGTGGCCTCGCGGGAGCCGACATCGAGGCGCTGCTCGACGACGCGGAGGCGGTCGCCGACCTGCTCGCGGCCGACGACGACGCCAACCCCGCGCTGCGCCTCGGGGCCGCGATGGCCGGCACCGAGCCGCTGCGCGACAAGCTCGTGCTCGTCGACGCCGGCACCGAGAACGTCGGGTTCGGCGCGTGGGCGGAGCAGCTCATCGCCGAGTCCACCGGCAAGGACGGCACCGGCATCCTGCCCGTCGTCGCCATCGGCGACGAGCCGGCGGACCTCTACGACGACGGGACCGTCGTGCGGCTCGTCGCCTCCGACGGCGACGACGCCCTCGACGAGGTCTCGTCCGGGACGGCGGCCTCGCTCGTCACGGTCGCCGGGCCGCTCGGTGCCCAGGTGCTGCTGTGGGAGGCGGCGACCGCGGTCGCCGGACGGCTCCTCGGCATCAACCCCTTCGACCAGCCGGACGTCGAGAGCGCGAAGGCGGCCGCCCGCGAGCTGCTGGATGCCGGCATCGGCGCCGGCGAGGCGCCCGCGTTCACCGACGGCGCCGTCGAGGTGAGGGCGCTCGGCGGCGACTGGCTCGGCGAGGCGACGACCGTCGACGACGCGGTCGACGCCCTCCTCGCGCAGCTCGACACCTCCCGCGGCTACGTCGCGGTCATGGCGTACCTCGACCGCGAGGCCGACGCCGACCTCGAGCACGTCGCCCGCGACCTGTTCGACCGCACGGGCCGCCCGGCGACCTTCGGGTGGGGTCCGCGCTTCCTCCACTCCACCGGGCAGTACCACAAGGGCGGGCCGGCCACCGGCGTCTACGTGCAGGTGACGACCACCCCCGTGGACGACCTGGCGGTACCGGGGCGCGACTTCACCCTCGGCCAGTTCATCGCGGCCCAGGCCGCCGGTGACGCCGCCGTCCTCGCCGACCACGGCCGACCCGGTCCTGCGCCTGCACCTCACCTCCCACGACGACGGGCTGGGGCAGGTGCGGGCGGCACTCGGGCGGGGCCGCGCGTGAGTCCCGCCCGCGTCACCGCCGGGTCCAACCCGCTGCGCGACCCCCGCGACAAGCGGCTGCCGCGCATCGCCGGCCCGTGCTCGATGGTGCTCTTCGGGGTGACCGGCGACCTGGCGACGAAGAAGCTCCTGCCGGCGATCTACGACCTCGCCGCGCGCGGGCTGCTGCCACCCGGGTTCTCGCTCGTCGGCTTCGCCCGCCGCGACTGGGCCGACCAGGACTTCGGGAAGATCGTCTACGAGTCGGTGCGCAAGCGGGCCCGCACCCCGTTCCGCGAGGAGGTGTGGCGCTCCCTCGCCGAGGGCATCCGGTTCGTCCCCGGCACCTTCGACGACCCGGCATCCTTCGACCTGCTCGCGCACACCGTCGCCGAGCTCGACGAGCAGCGGGGCACCGGCGGCAACCACGCCTTCTACCTGTCCATCCCGCCGTCGTTCTTCGCGACGGTGTGCCAGCAGCTCGAGCGCTCGGGCCTCTCGACGCCCCAGCCGGGTTCGTGGCGCCGGGTCGTCATCGAGAAGCCGTTCGGGCACGACCTCGCGTCGGCCCGCCGGCTCAACGACATCGTCGAGGGGGTCTTCCCCGCCGACTCGGTCTTCCGCATCGACCACTACCTCGGCAAGGAGACGGTCCAGAACCTCCTCGCCCTGCGCTTCGCGAACCAGATGTTCGAGCCGGTCTGGAACGCCAACTACGTCGACCACGTGCAGATCACCATGGCCGAGGACATCGGCATCGGGGGGCGCGCCGGCTACTACGACGGCATCGGTGCCGCGCGCGACGTCATCCAGAACCACCTGCTCCAGCTGCTCGCGCTCACCGCGATGGAGGAGCCGGTCTCGTTCGAGGCGCACGGCCTGCGGCTCGAGAAGGAGAAGGTGCTCTCGGCGGTGCGCCTCCCCGCCGACCTGGCGACCGGGTCGGCACGAGGGCAGTACGCCAAGGGGTGGCAGGGCGGTGAGGAGGCCATCGGCTACCTCCAGGAGCACGGTGTCGCACCCGACTCGCGCACCGAGACCTACGCCGCCGTGCGCCTCGACGTCGACACCCGCCGCTGGGCCGGGGTGCCGTTCTACCTGCGCACCGGCAAGCGGCTGGGCAAGCGGGTCACCGAGATCGCGGTGATGTTCAAGAAGGCGCCCCACCTGCCCTTCACCCACACCGCGACCGAGGAGCTCGGGCAGAACGCGGTGGTCATCCGGGTGCAGCCCGACGAGGGCGTGACGCTGCGCTTCGGGGCGAAGGTGCCCGGCGCGCAGATGGAGGTGCGCGACGTGACGATGGACTTCGGCTACGGGCGCTCCTTCACCGAGTCCTCCCCCGAGGCGTACGAGCGCCTCATCCTCGACATGCTCCTCGGCGAGCCGCCCCTGTTCCCCCGGCACGAGGAGGTCGAGCTCTCCTGGCAGATCCTCGACCCCGTCGTGCGGTTCTGGGAGAAGAAGGGGGCGGCGCCCGAGCAGTACCCCTCCGGCGGCTGGGGCCCGCCCAGCGCCGACGCGCTCATGCGTCGTGACGGACGAGAGTGGAGGCTGCCGTGATCACCACCCCAAGCAGTTCTGCGCTCGTCCACGTCCGATACTGATGGGGGACCCCGGTGATCGTCGACCTGCCGAGCACGACGACCGCCGACGTCGCGAAGCGCCTCGTCCGGCTGCGCGCGGACACCGGGTCGATGGCGCTCTCCCGCGTGCTGACCCTCCTCGTCGTCGTCGACGAGGCGGACGCCGACGCGGCCATCGAGACGGCCAACGACGCGAGCCGCCAGCACCCCTGCCGCATCATCGTCGTCGTCGCCGGCAACAAGCGCGGCGCGGCCCGGCTCGACGGCCAGATCCGGGTCGGCGGCGACGCCGGGCGCGTCGGAGGTCGTCGTGCTGCGCCTCTTCGGCCCGCTCGCGGCCCACGGCCGCGCGGTCGTGACGCCGCTGCTGCTCGCCGACTCCCCCATCGTCGCCTGGTGGCCGACGAACGGGCCGAAGCAGCCGTCGACCGACCCCATCGGGGCGATGGCGCAGCGCCGGGTCACCGACGCGGCCCGCTCCTCGATCGCCCCGCGGACCGTCCTGCGTCGCCTCGCCGAGGGGTACGCCGACGGCGACTCCGACCTCGCGTGGTCGCGGGTCACCATCTGGCGCGGCCTGCTCGCGGCCGCCCTCGACCAGGCGCCGTACGAGCAGGTCACCGCGGCCGTCGTCGTCGCGGCGCCGGACTCCCCCTCGGGCGACCTGCTCGCGGGCTGGCTCGCCGTGCGACTCAGGTGCCCCGTGACGATCGCCCGGGCGCGGAACCGCAGCGGCATCATCTCGGTGCGGCTCGAGCGGGCCAGTGGCAACGTCGACCTCGTGCGGCCGGTCGACGGCAACACGGCGACGCTCGCGCAGCCTGGGCAGCCGGTGCGGACCCTCGCGCTGCCCCACCGCGGTGACGCCGAGTGCCTCGCCGACGAGCTCCGGCGGCTCGACCCGGACGAGGTCTACGAGGACGCCCTCGTCGTCGGGCTGCGCCGCTGCACCGTCTCCCGGCAGTCGGCCTCGGATGCCGTGCGCTCGGGCAAGGCGCCCTCCGTCGCCGAGTCCGCCCGCACCGCCAAGCGGCTGCGGCGGGCCGCGCGCGCCAGCGCCAGCAGCGCCATGGTCGAGGCGCAGCCGATGCCCGCGAAGGTCGACGACCCCGCCGCCGTCAAGGAGGCCGCCGTCACCAGGCTCGCCGAGGTGAAGGAACGCCGCTCATGACCGCACCCGGCTCCACCGTCGTCGTCCACCGCGGCCGCCAGCCGCTCGCGGACGCCGTGGCGGCGCGGCTCGTCGTCGCCCTCGTCGACGCCCAGTCGGCGCGCGGGGACGCCCACGTCTCGCTGACCGGTGGGTCGATGGGCTCGGCGATCGTCACGTCGCTGACCCGGGTCCCGGCGCGCGATGCCGTCGACTGGTCGCGCGTGCACGTGTGGTGGGGTGACGAGCGCTGGCTGGCGGCCGGCGACCCCGACCGCAACGACACCCAGAACGACGAGGCGGGGCTCACCGAGCTCGGCCTCGACCCGGCCCGGGTCCACCGGGTCCCCGGGCCGGACACGAGCGGGAGCGCCGAGGCGAGCGCGGAGGCCTACGCCGCGGCCCTGCGCGAGCACGGCGGTGGCCTCTTCGACGTCGTCGTCCTCGGGGTGGGACCCGACGGCCACGTCGCGTCGTTGTTCCCCGGCCACCCGGCGGCGCCGACCACCGGCGCGCTCGCCGTCGCCGTCCACGACTCCCCCAAGCCGCCACCGGACCGGGTCTCGCTGACGCGGGAGTGCCTCGAACGCTCCCGGGAGGTCTGGTTCCTCGTCAGTGGTGGCGACAAGGCCGACGCCGTGCGGCGGGGCGTCGCCGGCGACCCCTTCGAGACGACTCCGGCCGCCCACGTGCACGGTCGGGAGCGGACCCTGTGGCTCGTGGACGCGGACGCCGCGGCCGACCTGGAGCGCTGAGCGGTGGGCTTCCTCGACCGGCTGCGGGGACGCGACGACGACGCGACGCCCGCGGTCGAGGGGGCCGAGCGCGGCCGTGACGCCGGTGACGCCGGCACCGCGGG
This sequence comes from uncultured Actinomycetota bacterium, assembly GCA_963811475.1. Classification (GTDB taxonomy): domain Bacteria; phylum Actinomycetota; class Actinomycetes; order Actinomycetales; family Dermatophilaceae; genus Fodinibacter. The sequence continues at coordinate 77,451 of CAWERJ010000016.1, read as the reverse complement.
GAGCGGCGCCGTCGAGGCCGTCGAGCCGCTCGAGGAGATCGGCGTCCGCCGGCTCTCGCCCGACGAGGAGGCGGTCCTCGACGAGGCGCGGGCCGGGTACGCGGCGCACGGCATCGACCCGGCCGACCTGTCGACGATCGCGGCGGCGTACGACCGGGCCCTGGACCGGGCCGACGGCGACGGACGGCGATGCGACCGTCCGACGTCGTGGCCGTGCTCGGGACGGCGATCGGCGACCACCTCGTGGCGGCCGCCGGCTACCGCTGGGTCATGAGCACGGACCCGTTCGGCACCGACCTCGCGGTCGAGCCACCGCGGCGCGGCGTCCCGGTCGTGACCCGCATGCTCGTCGCGGTCCGCTGGATGGCGCGCGAGCGAGGCTGGGTCGCCGGGGTCACCGGGCACCTGGCCGACGTCGGGCGCCGGTAGGTCGCGGACTACTGGATGAGGCCGCGGTCGCGCAGCGACTGCAGCGCCTCGTCGAGGATCGCCTCGCCGTCCTCGTCGGAGCGCCGCTCCTTGACGTAGGCGAGGTGCGTCTTGTACGGCTCCACCTTCGGCGGTGCGGGCGGGGCGTCCTTGTCGCGCCCGGCGGGGAAGCCGCAGCGCGGGCAGTCCCACTGCTCGGGGATGGTGAGGCCCGGCTCCTCCGAGAAGCTCGGACGCGTCTCGTGACCGTTGGAGCACCAGAACGAGACGTGCACCCGCGGGGCCACCTCGCCGCGCTCGGCCTCACCCATGGGGCCCGCGCCGACGCGCGAGCCACGGATGGCGTTGCCTCCAGCCATGTGCCAGCCCCCTAGGCCGCGAAGCGCTCGAGGACGCCGATCGCGACGACGCAGGTGAACCACACCAGTGCGACGGCGACCGTGATCCGGTCGAGGTTCCGCTCGGCGACGGAGGAGCCACCGAGCGAGCTCGACATGCCACCACCGAACATGTCGGACAGCCCGCCACCCTTGCCCTTGTGGAGCAGGATGAGCAGGGTCAGGAACAGGCCACCGAGGACCAGGAGGACCTGGAGGCCGATGCGAACCGCGTCCACGGGGAATCCTTCGTGCGGGGTCGGGGGGACAACCTGTTCAGGATAACCGCTCCGTGGGGCGGCGCCCTGCAGGGTCGGGTCAGGCGGTCGCGAGGTGGTCGCGGAACCGGCAGATGGCGGCGAACTCCACGGGGTCGATCGAGGCGCCGCCGACGAGGGCGCCGTCGACGTCCTCCTTGGCCATGATGGCCGCGACGTTGCCCGACTTCACCGAGCCTCCGTAGAGGACGCGGATGCCGTCCGCCACGTCGCCGCCGAAGAGCTCGGCCAGCTTCGTGCGGATGGCCGCGCACACCTCCTGCGCGTCCTCGGGGGTCGCGACCTCACCGGTGCCGATGGCCCAGATCGGCTCGTAGGCGACGACGAGGGTGCGCGCCTGCTCCACGGTGACGCCCGGCCAGGCCGGCCTCCACCTGGGCGAGCACGTGCTCGACGTGGGTGCCGGCCTGCCGGATCTCGAGCCCCTCGCCGCAGCAGAAGATCGGGGTGAGGCCGTGCCGGTAGGCCGCGGCGACCTTGGCGTTGACGACGTCGTCGCCCTCGGCGTGGTACTCGCGCCGCTCGCTGTGGCCGACGACGACGTACGAGCAGCCGAGCTTGGCGAGGAAGGCCCCGCTGACCTCGCCGGTGTAGGCGCCGGCGTCGTGCACGGAGAGGTCCTGGGCGCCGTGCCGGAGCTCGAGGCGGTCACCGTCGATGAGCGTCTGCACGCTGCGGATGTCGGTGTAGGGCGGCAGCACCGCCACCTCGACCGCGGCGTGGTCGTGCTTGCCGTCCTTGAGGGTCCAGTCGAGCTTCTGCACGAGGTGCGTGGCCTGGAGGTGGTCGAGGTTCATCTTCCAGTTCCCCGCCATGAGGGGCGTGCGGCCGGTGGCCATGGGTCAGTGCTCCTTCGTGAGGATGGCGATGCCGGGCAGTTCCTTGCCCTCGAGGTACTCCAGCGACGCACCGCCACCGGTGGAGATGTGGCCGAACTGGTCGTCGCGGAAGCCGAGCTGGCGCACCGCCGCCGCGGAGTCGCCGCCGCCGACGACGGTCAGCGCGCCCTTCTCGGTGACCTCGACCAGTGCCTCGGCGAGGCGGCGGGTGCCTGCCGCGAACGGGGCCATCTCGAACGCACCCATCGGGCCGTTCCAGAACACCGTCCGGGTGTCGGCCAGCTTCTCGGCGTACAGCTCGGCCGACCTCGGGCCGATGTCGAGCCCCATGAGGTCGGCGGGGATCGCGTCGGCCGCCACGGTGACGGTCTCGGTGTCGGCGGAGAACTCGCGGCCGCACACGACGTCGACGGGCAGGACGATCTCGACCCCCGTCTCCTCGGCCCGGCGCAGGTAGTCGGCGCAGGCGTCGACGCTGTCGGCGTCGAACAGGCTCCGTGCCGATCTCGTGGCCCTGGGCCGCGAGGAAGGTGAAGAGCATGCCCCCGCCGATGAGGAGCCGGTCGGCGGTCCGCATGAGGTTGTCGATGACGGCGAGCTTGTCGGCGACCTTCGCGCCACCGAGGACGACGGCGTACGGCCGTTCGGGGTCCTCGGTGAGCCGGCGGAGCACCTCGACCTCCGTGCGGACGAGCCCGCCCATGGCGGAGGGGAGCCGCGTGGCGACGTCGTAGACCGAGGCCTGCTTGCGGTGCACGACGCCGAACCCGTCGGAGACGTACGCGTCGGCCAGCCCGGCCAGCGCGTCGGCGAACCCGGCGCGTTCCTCGTCGCTCTTGGCCGTCTCGCCCGGGTTGAACCGCAGGTTCTCGAGGAGCACGACGTCACCGTCGGACATCCCGTCGACCGCCGCACGGGCGCTCTCGCCCACGGTGTCGGTGGCGAAGCTGACCGGTCGGCCGAGCAGCTCGGACATCCGCGGGACGAGCGGGGCGAGCGAGTACCGCTCCTCCGGCGCGCCCTTCGGCCGGCCGAGGTGGGCGCACACGATGACGCGCGCGCCCGCCTCGGCGAGCTCGGTGATGGTCGGGACCGACGCCCGGATCCGGCCGTCGTCCGTGATCGTCGTGCCGTCGAGCGGCACGTTGAGGTCGGAGCGGACGAGGACGCGCTTGCCGCGCAGGTCGCCCAGCGAGGCGATGTCAGCCATGGTCGCGTGCGGCCCCGCTCGCTCAGAGGCTCTTGCCGACGTGGAGGACGAGGTCGATGAGCCGGTTGGAGTAGCCCCACTCGTTGTCGTACCAGCCGACGACCTTGACCTGGGTGCCGATGACCTTGGTGAGGCCGGAGTCGAAGATGCAGGAGCTGGGGTCGGTGACGATGTCCGCCGAGACGATGGGGTCCTCGGTGTACTTGAGGAAGCCCTTGAGCGTCCCCTCGGACGCTGCCTTGACGATGGCGTTGACCTCCTCGACGGACGTCTCGCGGCCCGCCTCGAAGGTGAGGTCGGTGGCGGACCCGGTCGGGGTCGGCACGCGCAGGGCGTAGCCGTCGAGCTTGCCCTTGAGCTCGGGCATGACGAGGCCGATGGCCTTGGCGGCGCCGGTGCTCGTCGGGATGATCGAGAGGGCGGCGGCGCGGGCCCGGCGCAGGTCGCGGTGCGGGCCGTCGAGCAGGTTCTGGTCCGAGGTGTAGGCGTGCACGGTCGTCATGAGGCCCTTGACGATGCCGAGCTCGTCGGAGAGCGGCTTGGCCATCGGGGCGAGGCAGTTCGTCGTGCACGACGCGTTGGAGATGACGTGGTGCGTCGCCGGGTCGTAGTCCTCGTGGTTGACGCCCATGACGAACGTCGCGTCCTCGTTCTTGGCCGGGGCCGAGATGATGACCTTCTTGGCGCCACCGTCGATGTGGGCGTGCGCCTTCGTCGCGTCCGTGAAGAAGCCGGTCGACTCGACGACGATGTCGGCGCCCACGTCACCCCAGGCGATGGCGGCCGGGTCCTTCTCGGCGAAGATCTTGATCGTCTTGCCGCCGACGGTGATCGAGTCCTCGGTGGAGGAGACCTCGTCGGGCAGCACACCGAGCACCGAGTCGTACTTCAGCAGGTGCGCGATGCTCTTGTTGTCCATCAGGTCGTTGGCGGCGACGATCTCGATGTCGGCACCGGACGCCTGGACGGCCCGGAAGAAGTTGCGGCCGATGCGGCCGAAGCCGTTGATCCCTACGCGAACGGTCACGGTGTGTGCTGCCTTCCATGTGGTGCGGGCGTGCCGCAGGTCAGCGGCACCTTGGGTTCACCACCCACCCTAGACCTCAGCCCGAAGGCCCAGCGCACCGTCCGGGGTACGGGCGGGTAACCGCTCTTCCCACCCCGGCCGACGCCCGGCGCCGAGTGCGGAAACGGCTGCCGGGGCAACCACTTCCGCACTCGCGGCGAGTGCTACGTGTCGAGCATGTCGGGCGTCAGCACGGCCTCGGTGTTCGGGATGCCGTCGTCGGCGGCGCGCTTGTCGGCCATCGCCAGGAGCCGGCGGATCCGGCCGGCGACGGCGTCCTTGGTCATCGGCGGCGACGCCAGCTGGCCGAGCTCCTCGAGCGAGGCCTGCTTGTGCTCCAGCCGCAGCTCGCCCGCCTCGCGCAGGTGGTCGGGGATGTCGTCGCCGAGGATCTCGAGCGCCCGCTCGACCCGCGCCCCCGCGGCGACCGCGGCCCGGGCCGAGCGGCGCAGGTTGGCGTCGTCGAAGTTGGCGAGCCGGTTGGCGGTGGCCCGCACCTCGCGCCGGATGCGGCGCTCCTCCCAGGCGAGGACGGCGTCGTGCGCACCGAGGCGGGTCAGCATCGCGCCGATGGCGTCGCCGTCGCGGATGACGACGCGGTCGACCCCCCGGACCTCGCGCGCCTTGGCCGAGATGCCCAGCCGGCGGGCGGCCCCCACGAGGGCGAGGGCCGCCTCGGGACCGGGGCACGTGACCTCGAGCGCCGAGGAGCGGCCGGGCTCGGTGAGCGACCCGTGGGCGAGGAAGGCACCGCGCCACGCCGCCTCGGCGTCGCACACCGAGCCGCTGACGACCTTCGGCGGGAGCCCACGCACCGGCCGGCCGCGGCCGTCGATCAGCCCCGTCTGGCGGGCGAGCGACTCGCCGTCGTGGACCACCCGCACGACGTAGCGGCTGCCCTTGCGCAGGCCGCCGGCCGCGAGCACGAGCACCTCGGGGGTGTGGCCGTAGACCTCGGAGAGCTCGCGGCGCAGCCGACGGGCGGCGTTCGCCGTGTCGAGCTCGGCCTCGACGACGATGCGTCCCCCGATGATGTGCAGCCCCCCGGCGAACCTCAGCGTCGCGGCGACCTCGGCCTTGCGGCAGCAGGGCTTGGTCACCACGTGCCGGCTCAGCTCGTCCTTGACCTTCGCCGTCATCGCCATGGCGGTCATCCTGCCACGCGTCATCGAGGGGGTCTCGGAGTCGCCACGATGTCCCGGAGGGCGGCCGCGAAGCGCAGCGGGTCGTGCTCGCCGGGCCGGTCGCGGCGGGCGACCGGGGCGACGAGCAGGCTCGCCCCGAGCAGTGCGCAGTGCCGCTCGAGGGCCGCCTCGTCGTCGACGACGGCCGGGTCGGCCAGCACGGCGTCGAGGCGGAGGTCGGGCGCGAGGGCGGCGAAGGTCTCGAGGTGCCGCTCGGCGCTGAACCCCGCCGTCTCACCCGTGCCGGGGTCGAGGTTGAGCACGAGCAGCCGGCGGGCCCGGGTGACCTCGAGGGCCTCGCGGACCTCCGGGACGAGCAGGTGCGTCATGACCGAGGTGAACCACGACCCCGGCCCGAGGACGACCCAGTCGGCCGACCGGATCGCCGCCACCGACTCCGGGTAGGCGGGCGGGTCGGCGGGCACGAGCCGCACCGTCTCGACCGAGCCCGGCGTCACCGCGACCTGCGCCTGGCCGCTCACGACGCGCACGCGCGTGGGGTCGTCGGGGTCGAGGTGGCTGACGTCGGCCTCGATGGTCAGCGGGACGGCGGCCATGGGCAGCACCCGGCCCTGGGCCTGGAGCAGGCGGGCGACGAGGTCGAGCCCCGCGACGGGGTCCTCGTGCAGCTCCCACAGGGCGACGATGAGGAGGTTGCCGAGGGCGTGGCCGCCGAGCGGACCGTCGCCGGCGAACCGGTGCTGGAGGACGTCGCGCCACGTCTGTCCCCACTCGCTCTCGCTGCACAGCGCCGCGAGCGCCATCCGGATGTCGCCGGGAGGCAGCACCCCGAACTCGTCGCGCAGCCGCCCGCTCGACCCGCCGTCGTCGGCCACCGTGACGATGGCCGTGACCTCGTCGGTGACGTACCGCAGGGCGGTGAGGGTCGCGGACAGGCCGTGGCCGCCGCCGAGCGCGGCGACGACCGGGCCGGTCACTCGCGCCCCAGGTCGCGGTGCACGACGAAGGTCGCGACCCGCTCGGTGGTCAGTCGGGACGCGAGCGCCTGCGCCACCGCGACCGAGCGGTGCTTGCCGCCGGTGCAGCCGATGGCGACCGTCGCGTATCGCCGCCCCTCGCGCCGGTACCCCTCGGTCACCGGGCCCATGAGGTCGACGACGCGGTCGAGGAACTCCGGGGCCCCGCGCTGGCCCATGACCCAGTCCGCCACGGGCGCGTCGGCCCCGGTGAGGGCCTTGAGCTCGGGCACCCAGAACGGGTTGGGCAGGAAGCGCATGTCGAACACGAAGTCGGCGTCGAGCGGCACGCCGTACTTGAAGCCGAAGGACATCAGCGCCAGCCGGACGCTCGGACCGCCCTCCGTCTCCGAGCAGCGGCGTGAGCTTGCGGCCCAGCTGGTGGACGTTGAGGCCGGAGGTGTCGATGACGATCTGCGCCTCGGCGCGCAGGTCGCGCAGCGTCTCGCGCTCGGCCTGGATGCCGTCGAGCAGCCGTCCGTCCGCCTGCAGCGGGTGCGGGCGGCGCACGCTCTCGAAGCGACGGACGAGGGCCTCGTCGGTCGCGTCGAGGAAGATGAGGTGCGGGTGCCAGCCCGCCTCGCGCAGCGCAGCGAGCCCCGCCTGCACCTCGGAGTGGAAGGCGCGGGCCCGCACGTCGACGACGGCGGCGATCTTGAGGTCGGAGACCCCCGTGTCGCGCACGCTGCTCGCGAGCTCCGCCATCGGTGAGAGCAGCTGGGGCGGCAGGTTGTCGACGACGTACCAGCCGCGGTCCTCGAGGACGTTGGCGGCCGTCGACCGGCCCGCCCCGCTCATCCCCGTGACGATGACGAAGTCGGTGGACCGGGGCACCGAGGGCGCCGCCCCCGCCGCCTCGGGGCCGCCCTCAGTGACCGACCGATCCATCGACACGGTCGCCTCCTTCGTCGTCGACGACCTCTCCGGTCGCGAGGTTGACCGCCGGGGTGGAGTCCGCGGCCGAGCCCAACTCTGCCGCAACGACGGCCGCGAGCGCAGGGCCGATCCCCGAGACGGCCGCCAGCTCGTCGACCGACGCCGCCCGGATCCGCTTGACCGACCCGAACTGCCGGAGCAGCGCCTTGCGCCGCTTCTCCCCCAGCCCCGGGATGCCGTCGAGCTGGCTCGCGGTCATCGCCTTGGAGCGCCGCTGCCGGTGGAAGGTCACGGCGAAGCGGTGCGCCTCGTCGCGCAGCCGCTGCAGGAGGTAGAGCCCCTCGCTCGTGCGCGCCAGGACGACGGGGAAGTCCTCACCGGGCACCCAGACCTCCTCGAGCCGCTTGGCGAGGCCGACGACGGCGACGTCGACGACGCCGCAGTCCGCGAGGGCCCGGGCCGCCGCGTTGACCTGGGGCAGGCCGCCGTCGACGACCACGAGGTTCGGGCGGTAGGCGAACCGGGCCGGCCGTGACCCGCCCTCCGGTGACGTGGCCCCGGGACCCGGCCCCCCGGCATCCTGCTGGGACGCCTCGGCCTCCTCGCGCTGGCCCCGGCGGAAGCGCCGGGTCAGCACCTCCCGCATCGCGGCGGTGTCGTCGGTGGCGCCCGTCTCGTCACCGCGGACGAGGAAGCGGCGGTACTCCGACTTGCGGGGCAGGCCGTCCTCGAAGACGACCATCGAGCCGACGACCTGGGTGCCCTGGACGTGGCTGATGTCGAAGCACTCGATGCGCAGGGGCGCCTCGTCGAGCGCGAGGGCGTCCTGGATCTGCTGGAGCGCCTGGCTGCGGGTGGTGAGGTCGCCGGCCCGGGCGACCTTGTGCCGCGCGAGGCTCTGCTGGGCGTTGCGCCCGATGGTCTCCATGAGGTTCCGCTTGTCGCCGCGCCGCGGCACCCGCAGGTCGACCCGGCTGCCGCGCAGGCCCGAGAGCCACTCGGAGAGGGCCGCCGCGTCGTCGGGGAGCACCGGCACGAGCACCTCGCGGGGCACGGCCTCGCCCTCCTCGGACCCGTACACCCGCTGGAGGAGGTGCTCCACGACCTCGGCGGTGGTCTCGGCGTCACGCTCGGCGACCCAGCCGCGCTGCCCGCGGACCCGGCCGCCCCGGACGTGGAAGAGCTGCACCGCCACCTCGAGCTCGTCCTCGGCGAGCGCGAACACGTCGGCGTCGGTCGCGTCGGGCAGGACGACGGCGGACTTCTCGAGCACCCGCTCGAGGGCACCGATGTCGTCGCGCAGCCGGGCCGCCCGCTCGAAGTCGAGCTCGGCGGCGGCCGCCTTCATCTCCGCCGTGAGCCGCCCGAGGAACCGGCCCGTCTCGCCGGCCATGAAGTCGCAGAAGTCCTCCGCGATCTCGCGGTGGCGCTGCGCGTCGACGCGGCCGACGCACGGCGCGCTGCACTTGTCGATGTAGCCGAGCAGGCAGGGGCGCCCCACCTGCCCGGCCCGGGTGAAGACGCCGTTCGAGCACGTGCGGACGGGGAACACCCGCAGGGCGAGGTCGAGGGTCTCGCGGATGGCCCACGCGTGGGCGTACGGCCCGAAGTAGCGGGTGCCCTTGCGCTTGGCGCCCCGCATGACCTGGGCCCGGGGGAACTCCTCGCCGAGGGTCACCGCGAGGTACGGGTACGACTTGTCGTCGCGGTACCGGACGTTGAAGCGCGGGTCGAACTCCTTGATCCACGCGTACTCGAGCTGGAGCGCCTCGACCTCGGTGCCGACGACGGTCCACTCGACGCTCGCCCCGGTGCGCACCATCGTCGCGGTGCGGTGGTGCAGCGCGGCGACGTCCTGGAAGTAGGACGACAGCCGGGCCCGCAGGTTCTTCGCCTTGCCGACGTAGATGACCCGCCCGTCGCGGTCACGGAAGCGGTAGACGCCCGGGTCGGTGGGGATCTCCCCCGGCCGCGGACGGTACGTCGACGGGTCAGCCACCTGACAACCCTACGACCGCAACCCGACAGCCCTCCCGCCCCGGCGGCGGGACGGGCCGGTCAGGAGACGGTGAGGCCGTCGGTCCCGACCGAGACGCTCTTCGGCGGCAGCGCCTTGGTCGCCGGGCCCTTGCGCACCTCACCCGTCGCGATGTCGTACTGGCTGCCGTGACACGGGCAGGTGATGACCCCGTTGGCGACCTCCGCCACGGTGCAGGCCTGGTGGGTGCACACGGCGGAGAACGCCTTGAAGTCGCCGGACGTCGGCTGCGTGACGACGACCTTGAGGGCCTCGAACACCCGGCCACCCCCGACCGGGATCTCGGCGGCCTGGATCGCCCCGGACGCGGCGGACGCCGCCACGGAGGCAGCAGAGGACGCCGCCGCCCCCACCGCCCCGTCGGCCCCGCAGGCGCCGAGCGTGGCGGCGCCGGCGACGACGACGCCCGCGGCCAGGAGGCTCTCGCGGCGGGAGAGGCAGGCACAGGCCGCCGCCGCCGGGTCGCTGAGGGAGGGGTGGTTCTGGTCGCTCGGGTGCTGCGTGGTCATCGTGGTCCTCACTGTCGCTGGGGCGCGGGCGTCGGGTCCGAGAAGTATCACCGCCGAACCTGTGCCCCGCGACAGGACTTGCGGGAAGTTCCGCCTCGTCAGGTAACAACTCGGCACCACAATCCGGCCAAGGCTGGGTGGCCCGGCACAGCAGTGGTTACAGTGCGCATGCCCGCCACTCGTGCGGCGCACGAGCACACCTGCTCACCCTTTCGTACAACTCAGGAGGAAACGTGCCCCAGCGTTCCGTGGTCGCCGTTGGCGCCTCGTTGCTCGTGGCCTCGCTCGCGCTCGCCGGTTGTGGCACGCGCGACGACAGCGGCAGTGACTCGACCGGATCTGGCGCCAGCCAGAACAAGGTCGCCAAGATCGGCGTCATCGCGCCCCTGTCCGGCAACCTTTCGGCCCTCGGCAAGGGCATCCAGCACTCGGTCGAGCTCGCCGTCAAGCAGGCGAACGACTCCGGCGCGATCCCCGGCTGGACCCTCGAGGTCGCCGCGGTCGACGACGAGGGCAAGCCGGACGTCGGCAAGAACGGCGCCACCCAGCTCGCCGGTGACGACGACGTCGTCGGTGTCGTCGGCAACCTCAACTCCAGCGTGACCCAGCAGACGCAGCCGGTCTTCGCCACCGCCAAGATCACCCAGATCTCCCCGGCGAACACCGGACCGACCCTCACCATGGGCGCCGAGCCGACGACCGCGCCCAAGCGGCAGTACCCGTCCTTCTTCCGCACCTGCACGACCGACCTCGTGCAGGGCAAGTTCGCGGCCAAGTTCCTCAAGGACGAGGGCATCACCAATGTCGCGACGATCCACGACAAGAAGACCTACGGGCAGGGCCTCGTCGCGGCGTTCACCAAGAACTTCGAGGAGATGGGCGGCAAGATCGTCGCTGCCGAGACCATCAGTGCTGACGACGACAACTTCAACGCCGCCATCACGAAGGTCAAGCCGTCGAACCCGGAGGTCGTCTACTTCGGCGGGGAGTACCCGCAGGGTGGACCCCTCTCCCAGCAGATGAAGGCCGCCGGTCTCAACGTCCCCCTGATGGGCGGCGACGGCATCTTCGACCCGACGTTCATCGAGCTCGCGCACCAAGTCGAGCGAGGGCGACCTCGCCACCTCCGTCGGTGCTCCCGTCGACAGCTCCGAGGCCGGTAAGAAGTTCCTCGCCGACTACGAGGCCGCAGGCTTCGCCGAGCCGTCGGCCGCCTACGGCGGTTACTCCTACGACGCGGCCAACGCGATCATCAACGCGCTCAAGGTGTCGCTCAAGGACGCATCCGACGCCAAGTCGGCTCGCGACGCGACGATCACCGAGGTCGGCAAGGTCTCCTTCCCCGGTGTGACGGGCCAGGTCGAGTTCGACGAGTTCGGCGACACCAAGGTCAAGGTCATCACGGGCTACAAGGTCCAGGACGGCAAGTGGGCCACCGTCAAGACGGAAACGGTCAGCTGAAAGCCGACACGCGAGACCGAAGACGCCCTTAGGGGTGACGAACCGGCAGGGGCAGGCACTAACCTGCCCCTGCCGGTTCCTTGACGGGGACCTGTCCGGACGACGATGAGGAAATCGGTGGCGCCATGACGGACCTGCTCCAACAGCTCGTGAACGGACTGACCCTCGGCTCCCTGTACGCCCTGATCGCGGTGGGGTACACGGTCGTCTACGGGATCGTCCAGCTGATCAACTTCGCCCACGGTGAGGTCTTCATGATCGGCGCCTTCGGGGCGCTGGCCACGTGGACGGTGCTCTTCAACGGGCAGACGTCGCTGTGGGTGCTCCCCGTCATGATCCTCGGGGCCGTCGCAGCGTCGGTCACCGTGGCCATCCTCATGGAGCGGTTCGCGTACCGGCCCCTTCGGCACGCCCCCCGACTCGCCCCCCTGATCACCGCGATCGGGGTCTCGGTGTTCCTCCAGGAGGCCGTGCGGCTCTTCTACCCCGGCGCGAAGAGCAAGCTGCCCTTCCCGCAGGTCGACGTCGTCACGGGTCCAGCGGTGCACATCGGCGACATCACGGTCCAGCGGGCCGCCGTCTTCACCGTCGTCTCCCTCGCTGTGTGCGGGGCCCTCCTCTGGTACTTCGTCAACCGGACCAAGCTCGGGCGAGGGATGAGGGCCGTCTCCCAGGACCCCGACACCGCCCGGCTGATGGGCATCAACGTCAACCGGATCATCGTCATCGCCTTCGCGATCGGGGCCGTGCTCGCGGCCGTCGCCGGCGTGGCGCAGGGCCTGCAGAACAGCAACATCGACTACAGGATGGGCTTCCTCGCCGGTCTCAAGGCGTTCACGGCGGCCGTCCTCGGAGGGATCGGCAACATCCTCGGAGCCGTGGTCGGTGGGCTCGTCCTCGGGGTCGTCGAGGCACTGGCGACCCAGTTCATCCCCGGTCAGTTCGGCGGCTCGTCCTGGAAGGACATCTGGGCATTCGGCCTGCTCATCGTCGTCCTCGTCTTCCGACCACAGGGCCTCCTCGGCGCGCAGGTGGTGGACCGCGCATGAGCACCGAACGCACACCCGAGGGAGCGAGCTGGACTTCCGTCAGGACGTGAGCCGGACGGACATCGACCACCCGGGGCCGATTCGCGCCACCTCGCCCGCCTGGCCCCGGCGGCCACCCCGCTGTTCGTCGTCGGCTCCGGCCTCGTCGTGCTCTCCTGCTTCCTCTCCTGGTCCTACGACCGGAGCATCCTCGGCAACGTCGGCATCTACGGCAACCCGGGCTTCCAGCTCTTCGCCCTCGTCCTTGGCGTCTTCGGGCTCCATCCTCGGCGTGCTGCCCGCTGCGCCGCTTCCTCCCGTGGATCGACCGCGCTGCGGCGGCCCGCGCCCTCGGCGTGACCGCCCTCGTGTTCTTCGCCGTGGTTCATCGCTCGATCGCCTTCGAGTCGAGCGGGCTGATCAACGTCGACCCCGGCGGCTGGCTGCTGCTCGTGGCCTCCGGCCTGATGGCCCTCGGCGGTGCGGCTGATGCCGCCGACGGAGACCGAGGATCCGCTGCGCGCGCACTACGGGAGCACCACGGAGATCCTCATCTTCGTCGTCCTCCTGGCGGGGCTGCTCTCGTCGTGGCGTACGCCCTCGACGTCAAGGACGGCGTCTCTTCGCTCGTTCCTCGTGCCCTGATCGGCATGGTCGGCGGCCTGCTGGGCGTGCGGCTTCGTCCAGTACCTCGGGTTCCTGCGGCCAACAACCGGCACCGCTGCTCACTCGGGGCGGTGGCCGTCGCGTTCCTCTTCCCGTTCACCCAGGGCGGGTCGGACGCCAACATGTCCATCGCGACCCAGGTCCTCATCTTCGCGACGACGGCCCTGGGCCTGAACATCGTCGTCGGCCTGGCCGGCCTGCTCGACCTCGGCTACATCGCGTTCCTCGGCGCCGGCGCCTACGTCGGCGCGACGATGTCGTACTCGGCCTTCGCGACGATCGGCTGGAAGCCACCATTTCTCGTCGTCATGGTCATCGGCGGAATGGCCTCCGCGACGCCTCGGCCTCATCATCGGTTCGCCGACCCTGCGCGTCTCGGGCGACTACCTCGCCATCGTCACCCTGGCGTTCGGCGAGATCTTCCGGCTCGCGATGAACAACCTCGACGGTGAGAACGGGCCCGACCTCACCAACGGTCCCAACGGTGTCCCGGCGATCCCTGACCTGGAGTTCGGCAGCTTCAACTTCGGCGACAGCCACGGCTGCCGGGGATCACCCTCACCCGCTTCGCAACTACTACTTCCTGCTCCTGGTCTTCGCCGCCTTCGTCATCCTCATCTTCACCCGGCTCAACAACAGCCGGATCGGCCGCGGCTGGGTCGCCATCCGCGAGGACGAGCGAGCCGCCGAGGCCATGGGCGTCAACGTCTTCGGCCTCAAGCTGCTTCGCGTTCGCCAGCGGAGCCTTCCTCGCCGGCCTCGTCGGGCACGATCAAGGCGCACCACGACGTCTCCGTCTCCCCCGACCAGTTCGTCTTCCTCGAGTCGGCCTTCCTCCTCGCCGCCATCGTGCTCGGCGGCATGGGCACCGTCGCGGGTGTCTTCGTCGGCGCCACCATCCTCAAGCTGCTTCCCGGAGAAGCTCCGCTTGCTCTCGCGACTACCGGCTCCTCATGTTCGGGGCTCTCCTCGTCCTCATGATGCGCTTGCGGCCGGAGGGCATCGTGCCCGTCACAGCGGCGGCAGCTGGAGTTCCACGCGGATGACGACCGAGCTCGCGGCGTCGTCGGCCGAGCACACATCGAGCAGGAAGAGGCCCGAGATGAGTCACCGCCACGGGTGACCCGGTCACCGCAAGCCGTCCCGTGGACGGCCAGCGCGGCTGATCCTCCAGGCCGACGGCGTGATCGATGCGGTTCGGTGGCCTCACCGCCGTCGACGACGTCAGCCTGAAGGTGCACGAGGGCGAGATCGTCGGGCTCATCGGCCCCAACGGCGCCGGGCAAGACGACGTTCTTCAACTGCCTCACCGGCATGTACGTCCCGACCGAGGGCCGGGTCACGCTCAACGGCGAGACCCTGCCTCCCAAGCCGCTGGCGGTCGTGCGGGCCGGCATGGCCCGGACCTTCCAGAACATCCGGCTCTTCGCGAACATGACCGCGCTCGAGAACGTCATGGTCGGCCGCTACTGCCGCACCTCCTCGATGGCTCTCACCTCGATCCTGCGCGGGCCCGAAGTTCCGGCGCGAGGAGGCGGCCACCCGGGAGCGTGTCGCAGGAGCTGCTCGACTACGTCGGGCTCGGCAGAGTCGACCGAGCTGCTCGCCCGCAACATGCCGTACGGCGACCAGCGCCGGCTCGAGATCGCCCGCGCGCTCGCCACGGACCCGCAGCTCCTCCTCCTCGACGAGCCGACCGCCGGCATGAACCCCAAGGAGACCGAGGAGACGATGCACCTGATCCGCAAGATCAGGGACAGCGGCCTCGCGGTGGTCGTCATCGAGCACGACATGCGCTTCATCTTCAACCTGTGCGACCGGGTGCTGTGCCTCGTGCGCGGTGCCCTGCTCGTCGAGGGCACGCCCGGCGAGGTGCAGTCCGACCACCGCGTGATCGAGGCGTACATCGGCGGGGACGACGAGGAGGAGGAGAGCGCGTGAGCGCCATGCTGGAGGTCAAGGACCTCGTGGTGAGCTACGGCAAGATCCGCGCCGTGAAGGGCATCTCCTTCGACGTGCAGGAGGGTGAGGTCGTCACGCTCATCGGCACCAACGGTGCGGGCAAGACCACGACGCTGCGCACCATCTCGGGGCTGCTGCGTCCGGTCTCAGGGTCGATCACCTTCAACGGCACGGACCTCACCACCGTCCAGGCGCACGACATCGTCCAGCTCGGTCTGGCGCACTCCCCCGAGGGACGGCGGATCTTTCCGCATCTCACCGTCGAGGAGAACCTGCGCCTGGGCGCGTTCGCCCGCAAGGACAAGGGCATCAACGCCGACCTCGACGCGGCCTTCGCCCTGTTCCCGATCCTCGAGGAGCGCCGGGCCCAGCCGGCCGGCACGTTCTCCGGTGGCGAGCAGCAGATGCTCGCGATGGGTCGCGCGATGATGAGCCGGCCCAAGCTGCTCATGCTCGACGAGCCGTCGATGGGCCTCTCGCCGCTGATGATGAAGCGGATCATGACGACGGTGACGACCCTGCAGCAGCAGGGGACGACGATCCTCCTCGTCGAGCAGAACGCGCAGGCGGCCCTCAAGCGGGCGACCAAGGGCTACGTCCTCGAGGTCGGCAACATCGTGCTGTCCGGCACCGGGCCCGAGCTGCTGGCCAGCGACGACGTGCGCAAGGCCTACCTCGGCGAAGACTGACGCCGCGAGCTTTCCCGCCCCATCCCTCCACCTTCACCTCAGCACCGGAACCGTTCCCCGGTCGAGGTGAAGGTTCCCGCCATCCGCGACCTTCACCTCGCCGGAACCGTCCCAGCCGAGGTGAAGGTCCCGCCGGGCGGGAAGTCGAGGTCGAGCGTGGCCGTCGGCGTGGTCGCTCGGGGTCAGCTGGCCGCGCGCTTGGCGCGGCCTGCCGCGCGGCGTGGGGCCGCCGCAGCGCGTGAGCGGCCCGCGCCGGTGGCGCGCGTCGTGGTCCGTGCCGTCCTGGCGAGCACCGGGCCGAGGAACCGCCCGGTGTGCGAGTGCTCGAGGGTGGCCACGTGCTCGGGCGTCCCCTCGGCGACGACCCGTCCACCGCCGCTGCCGCCCTCGGGGCCGAGGTCGACGACCCAGTCGGCGCACTTGATGACGTCGAGGTTGTGCTCGATGACGATGACGGTGTTGCCCTTGTCGACCAGGCCCTGGAGCACCCCGAGGAGCTTGCGGATGTCCTCGAAGTGCAGCCCGGTCGTCGGCTCGTCGAGGACGTAGACGGTGCGCCCGGTCGAGCGCTTCTGCAGCTCGGAGGCCAGCTTGACGCGCTGGGCCTCCCCACCGGACAGCGTCGGGGCCGGCTGGCCCAGCCGGACGTAGCCGAGCCCCACGTCGTTGAGCGTCTGCATGTGCCGGGAGATGGCCGGGACGGCGGAGAAGAAGTCGGCGGCCTCCTCGATCGGCATGTCGAGGACGTCGGCGATGGTCTTGCCCTTGAAGTGCACCTCGAGCGTCTCGCGGTTGTAGCGCGCACCGTGGCAGACCTCGCACGGGACGTACACGTCGGGCAGGAAGTTCATCTCGATCTTGATCGTCCCGTCACCGGAGCACGCGTCGCAGCGGCCGCCCTTGACGTTGAAGGAGAACCGCCCGGGCTGGTAGCCGCGGATCTTCGCCTCGGTCGTCGTGGCGAACAGCTTGCGGACGTGGTCGAACACGCCGGTGTACGTGGCGGGGTTGGAGCGCGGCGTGCGGCCGATGGGGCTCTGGTCGACGTGGACGACCTTGTCGAGGTGCTCGAGACCGGTGACGGTCTTGTGCCGGCCGGGCACGTGCCGGGCACCGTTGAGCTTGTTCGCGAGGACGTTGTAGAGGATGTCGTTGACGAGGGTCGACTTGCCCGAGCCGGACACCCCGGTCACCGCGACGAGGTTGCCGAGCGGGAAGGAGACCGACACCTTGTCGAGGTTGTGCTCGGTGGCCGCGACGACGGAGACGGCCCGGCCCTTCTGCTGGGGGCGGCGCACCTGCGGCGTCGGGATCTCGCGCCGACCCGAGAGGTACTGGCCCGTGATGGAGTCGGGGTGGGTCAGCAGGTCGGGGACGGTGCCCGAGTGCACCACCTGCCCGCCGTGCTCCCCCGCGCCGGGACCGATGTCGACGACCCAGTCCGCGACGGCGATGGTGTCCTCGTCGTGCTCGACGACGATGAGGGTGTTGCCGAGGTCGCGCAGGCGGGTGAGGGTCTCGATGAGCCGGTGGTTGTCCCGCTGGTGCAGGCCGATGCTCGGCTCGTCGAGGACGTAGAGGACCCCGACGAGCCCGGACCCGATCTGGGTGGCGAGCCGGATCCGCTGCGCCTCACCGCCGGACAGGGTGCCTGCCGGGCGGTCGAGGCTGAGGTAGTCGAGCCCGACGTCGAGGAGGAAGCCCAGCCGGGCGTTGATCTCCTTGATGACCCGCTCGGCGATCTGGCGCTCGCGCACGGTGAAGTCGACGTCCTCGAAGAACCTCGCGGCGTCGCGGATGGCCAGGGCGGACACCTCGGAGATGTTGCGGCCGCCGACGAGCACGGCGAGCGACTCCGGCTTGAGCCGGGCGCCCTTGCAGACCGGGCAGGGCACCTCCCGCATGTAGCCCTCGTACCGCTCCCGGCTCCAGTCGGAGTCGGTCTCGGCGTGCCGGCGCTTGACGAAGGGGACGGCACCCTCGAAGCCGGTGGAGTACGACCGCTCCCGCCCGAACCGGTTGCGGTACCGGACGTGCACCTTGTGGTTCTTGCCGTGGAGGACGGCCTGCCGGGCCCGCAGCGGCAGCTGGCGCCACGGGACGTCCATGGAGAACGACAGGTCGTCGGCGAGGGCGGCCATGACCCGCTGGAAGTAGTCGGCCGCCCCCGACCCGCTCGCCCACGGGGCGATCGCACCCTGCGCGAGGCTGAGGTCCTCGTCGGGCACGATGAGTTCGTCGTCGACCTCGAGCTCGGTGCCGATGCCGGTGCACTCGGGACACGCGCCGAAGGGGCTGTTGAACGAGAAGGAGCGCGGCTCGACCTCGTCCATCGCCAACGGGTGGTCGTTGGGGCAGGCCATCCGCTCGGAGAAGCGGCGCTCACGCTCGGGGTCGCCCTCGTCGCGGTCGACGAACTCGACGACCAGGACGCCACCGGCGAGCCCGAGGGCCGTCTCGACGGAGTCGGTGAGGCGACGCTTGGCGGAGGTGTCGTCGGCCCCCTTGGCGACGAGCCGGTCGACGACGACGTCGATGGAGTGCTTGACCTGCTTCTCGAGCTTGGGAGGTTCGGTGAGGGCGACGACCTCGCCGTCGACGCGGGCCCGGGCGAAGCCCTTGGACTGGAGCTCGGCGAAGAGGTCGACGTACTCGCCCTTGCGGGAGCGCACGACCGGTGCCAGCACCTGGAAGCGCGTCCGCTCGGGTAGCTCGAGGAGACGGTCGACGATCTGCTGCGGGCTCTGGCGGGTGATCGGCTCACCGCAGACCGGGCAGTGCGGCCGCCCGGCCCGGGCGAAGAGGAGGCGGAGGTAGTCGTAGACCTCGGTGATCGTGCCGACGGTGGAGCGCGGGTTGCGGTTGGTCGACTTCTGGTCGATGGAGACCGCCGGGGACAGGCCCTCGATGAAGTCGACGTCGGGCTTGTCCATCTGCCCGAGGAACTGCCGCGCGTAGGCCGACAGCGACTCGACGTAGCGGCGCTGGCCCTCGGCGAAGATCGTGTCGAAGGCCAGGCTGGACTTGCCGGATCCGGACAGCCCGGTGAACACGACGAGGGCGTCGCGGGGCAGCTCGAGGCTGACGTCCTTGAGGTTGTGCTCGCGGGCTCCACGGATGACGAGGTGGTCATGACTCACGTCCCCCAGCCTAGGTCTGGCCACCGACAAGACCCGCATCGTCAGACGGCCGGGGCGTGCACGACGCGCACGGACCCTGCGCAGCGGCCCGGCCGGCGGTAGCGTCGGTGCATGGACCCGACCTCCCCCGGCCTCCTGGGCGCCGTCGGAGAGCACACCTCGCGTCTCCTGGCCACGGCCGAGGGGCTCGACGACGTGCGGGCCGCCTCCCTCTGCGAGGGCTGGACCCGCGCCCACGTGCTGAGCCACGTCGCCCGCAACGCCGACGGCCTCGCCGCCCTCGTCCGCGCCGCCGTCGACGGCAGCGGGGAGACGATGTACGCCAGCCCCGAGCAGCGGGACGCCGACATCGACGCCGGCGCCGACCGACCCGTCGCGGAGCTGGTCGCCGACGTCAGGAACAGCGCCGACGCCCTGGCCGCGCAGCTCCCCCGCCTTGGTCCCGAGCACGCGGAGGTGCGCCTCGAGCGCACGCCCGGGGTGTTCATGATGACGGCGCAGTCCATCCCGTTCACCCGGTTGCGGGAGCTGGTCTTCCACCACGTCGACCTCGACGCCGGCTTCGGCTTCACCGACGTCGAGCCCGAGCTCCAGCGGCTCCTCCTCGAGGAGGAGGTGCGCCGACTGGCGGCCTGCGACCCCCCGGTCGACGTCGAGCTGCGCACGACGGAGGGTGACGCCTGGGCGGTCGGCGCCGGCACGGCATCCGTCTCGGGGAACCGCGGGGCGCTGCTGGGCTGGCTCGGCCGCGGACTGACCGACGGCGTGGCCGCCGACGCTCTTCCCCCACTCCCAGGAGGACGGTGACGAGGATGCCGTACACCGGACACGTGGTCCCCGGCGGCCCGACCGACATCCGGCGGCTGGACCGGGCGACGATCCGCAAGATGTCCGTCTCGGAGATGCACAACAACGTGTACCTCTTCACGTGCAACGCCACGGGCGAGCAGCTGCTCGTCGACGCCGCCGACGACCCGCACCGCTGCCTGCTGCTCGTCCGCGAGGGCACCGGGCGGCTCGACCACCTCGTGACCACCCACCAGCACTGGGACCACGTGCGCGCGCTGGAGGAGGTCGCCCGCCAGACCGGGGCCACGACCTACGCCGGCGTCGACGACGCCGATGCCCTGCCGGTGGCCCCGGACGTGCGGCTGCGCCACGGCGACGTCGTGACGGTGGGCGAGCTCGAGCTCGACGTCATCCACCTGCGCGGCCACACCCCCGGGTCGGTGGCGCTCTCCTGGGCCGACCCCGATGGCGGCGGCACCCACCTGTTCACCGGGGACTCGCTCTTCCCGGGCGGGGTCGGCAACACGAAGAACCCGGGCCAGAGCTTCGACTCGCTCTACCGCGACGTCGTCGAGCGCGTCTTCGCCACCCACGACGACGCCACCTGGTTCTACCCCGGCCACGGCGACGACTCGACGATCGGTGCGGAGCGACCGCACCTCGAGGAGTGGCGCGAGCGCGGCTGGTGACCCAGCATCCCCATCACCGACGAGGAGCACCCCATGAGGGCGAAGAGAGTCACCCCGAACCTGCGCGTTCCCGACGTCGAGGGGGCGAGCGCCTTCTACGCCGACTTCCTCGGCC
Source organism: uncultured Actinomycetota bacterium (assembly GCA_963811475.1). Classification (GTDB taxonomy): domain Bacteria; phylum Actinomycetota; class Actinomycetes; order Actinomycetales; family Dermatophilaceae; genus Fodinibacter. The sequence continues at coordinate 57,129 of CAWERJ010000016.1, read as the reverse complement.
TCAGCACCCAGGAGTTCAGCCTCGGCTGGGTGGCGAGGTACACGTCGCCCGACTCCGGTGCCAGCGTGCAGCTGGTCTCCGGCGACGCCACCTCGCCCGAGGACTCGGTGATCTCGGTGCACACCGACGACGTCGACGCGGCCTACGAGGAGGCCCAGGAGCTGGGTTACGAGATCGTCCACCCCGTCACGACCGAGCTCTGGGGCGTGCGGCGGTTCATGGTGCGGGCGCCCGACGGCAACGTCGTCAACATCGTCGAGCACCGCGACTGAGACCGCCGCCGGCGGCTGTCCGTGAGACGACCGGCCGCCCGACCGACGAGTGGCTAGCCTGACGCGGTGACGAGCGCCGCCGACCGGGTCCCCGCGCCGGTCCTCGTCCTCCTCGGCATCGTCTCGGTGCAGTTCGGGGGCGCCCTCGCCCAGACGCTCATCCCGGTCATCGGTGCGGGCGGCTCCGTCGTCATGCGGCTGCTGTTCGCGACCGTCCTGCTGCTGGCCTTCGTCCGGCCGAGGTGGCGAGGCCACTCGCGGCGTGCCTGGCGGACCGTCATCGCCTTCGGGGTCGCCCTGGGGCTGATGAACTTCACGTTCTACAGCTCGCTGGCCCACCTGCCGATCGGCGTCGCCGTGACGATCGAGTTCATCGGGCCCCTCACCCTCGCCGCCGTGCTGTCGCGCCGCGTCGTCGACGCCGTGGCGGTCGCCGCGGCGGCGCTGGGGGTCGTGCTGATCTCCGAGGCGCTGCAGACACCGCTGGACGAGCTGGAGTGGGTCGGCATCGCGCTGGCGCTCGCGGCCGGCGGCTTCTGGGCGGCGTACATCGTGCTGTCGGGGCGCACCGGTGCGCTCTTCCCGAGCCTGGAGGGGCTCGCGCTCGCCATGGTCGTCGCGACCCTGGTGACGCTGCCCCTGGGCGTCGCGAGCGTGCCGCAGTGGACCGCGGAGACCCTGCTCAAGGGCCTCGGCATCGCGCTGCTGTCGTCGGTGCTGCCCTACTCGCTCGAGCTGCTCGCCCTGCGCAGGCTCTCGGCGAAGGTGTTCGGCATCCTGCTCAGCCTCGAGCCGGCGGCGGCCGCGCTGGCCGGGCTGGTCGTCCTCGGTCAGGTGCTGTCACCGACGCAGCTCGTCGGCATGGCCCTCGTCGTCGCCGCGTCCGCCCTGGTCCTCGGGCTCGGCTCCCGCAAGGACCCCGCCGAGGCGACCGGCGGGTAGGGCTCAGGCGCCGAGCGCCGCGTCGCGCTCGTCGCGCCGGGTCTTCAGCAGGCTGAGCACCGTGGTGGTGCCGAGGATGAGCACGATGGCGGCGAGCGACATCCAGATCGGGATCTCCGGCACGGGGATGTTCTCGCCGCCGTTGATGAAGGGCAGCTCGTTCGTGTGCAGCGCGTGCAGGAGCAGCTTCACGCCGATGAAGGCGAGCAGCACGGCCAGGCCGATGCTGAGGTAGACGAGCCTCTTGAGCAGGCCGCCGATGAGGAAGTACAGCTGGCGCAGTCCCATGAGGGCGAACAGGTTGGCGGTGAGCACGATGTACGGCTCGTCGGTCAGCCCGTAGATCGCCGGGATCGAGTCGAGGGCGAAGAGCAGGTCCGTCGTGCCCAGGGCGATGATGACGAAGAACAGCGGGGTCGCGAGGCGCTTGCCGTTCTGGAGGCTGAACAGCTTGGTGCCGTCGAACTCCTTCGTGGCGGGAAAGCGCGACTCCACGAACCTCATGAAGCGGTTCTCCTCGTACTCGTCGTCGTCGCTCTCGCCCTCGCGGATGAGCTTCCACGCCGTGTACAGGAGGAACGCACCGAAGATGTAGAAGACCCAGCTGAACCGCTCGATCGCCGCTGCGCCGAGCCAGATGAACAGTCCGCGCAGGATGATCGCGATGACGATGCCGACCATGAGGGCGAACTGCTGGAGCTTCTCGGGTACGGCGAACTTCGCCATGATGAGGATGAAGATGAACAGGTTGTCGACCGAGAGCGAGTACTCGGTGAGCCAGCCCGCGAAGTACTCGCCGGCGAGCTGGGCCCCGGCGAAGTACCACATGCCCAGGCCGAAGGCGATCGCGGCGCCGATGTAGAACGCCAGTGCCCTGCCGGTCTCGCGGTTGCTGGGGCGGTGCGGGTGGCGGGCGATCCACACGACGTCGAAGGCGAGCACCGCGGCCGCGATGCCGATGGTCACCCACCAGACCCAGGGTCGAGGTCCAGGGACTCGGAGGCGGCCGGGAGGATCGCGGAGGTCACCGGCAGCACTCTACCGACGGCCGCGCGACCCCGGTGACGTGGTCAGGTGCGGGGTCGGCGCGAGCGCGGGAGACCCGCCACGACGAGCTCGTAGGACGTGTCGACGGCCTCGCGCAGCGCGGTCTCGGGGATGGCGCCGCCCACCCGCAGGGTGTTCCAGCCGTGGCGCCCGATGTAGGCCATGACCGAGGCGTCGTCCGGGTACTCGGCGAGCCACTCGTCGGCCTCGGCCCGGGTGCCGCACTTGACGCCGATCGACGACTCGCCGAGGAAGGCGAAGATCTTGTCGCCGACCTTGGCGACGTGGTCGCCCTCCCACGGCTGGTCGGCCCACGCGCCGGGCTTGCCCAGCGCGTGCTCGGCCAGCGGGCCCTGCGGCCGGGCCGGTCACCGGCCGACTCCGCGTGGGCGCGTCGGGCTCCGCAGGGCGGGTCACCTCGTCGCCTCGCTCATCTGGCGGAGCTCCTTCTTGAGGTCCCCGATCTCGTCGCGCAGGCGGGCCGCCAGCTCGAAGTGCAGGTCGCCGGCCGCCTGGTGCATCTGGGCCGTGAGCTCCTGGATCAGCCCGGCGAGGTCGCTCGCGGCGACCGGCTCGGACCGCCGGGCACCCAGCGCGATGTCCGCCGAGGCCGCGCCCCGGCCACCGCGGCCGCCGTCGCTCTTGCCGCGGCTGCGCGCCCGCCCCGAGCCGAGGAGCTCCTCGGTGTCGGCGTCCTCGCGGTTGAGCATGTCGGTGATGTCGGCGATCCTCTTGCGCAGCGGCTGGGGGTCCAGCCCGCGCTCGCGGTTGTAGGCGATCTGCTTCTCGCGACGGCGCGAGGTCTCCTCGACCGCGTCGGCCATCGAGGGGGTGACCTTGTCGGCGTACATGTGCACCTGCCCCGACACGTTGCGGGCGGCCCGGCCGATGGTCTGGATGAGGCTCCGGCTCGAGCGCAGGAAGCCCTCCTTGTCGGCGTCGAGGATGGCGACGAGGGAGACCTCGGGCAGGTCGAGCCCCTCGCGCAGGAGGTTGATGCCGACGAGGACGTCGTACTCGCCCAGCCGCAGCTCACGCAGCAGCTCCACCCGGCGCAGGGTGTCGATGTCGGAGTGGAGGTACCGGACCCGCACCCCCTTGTCGAGCAGGTAGTCGGTGAGGTCCTCGGCCATCTTCTTGGTCAGGGTCGTCACGAGCACCCGCTCGTCGCGGTCGGCACGGGTGCGGATCTCGTGGAGCAGGTCGTCGATCTGGCCCTTGGTCGGCTTGAGGATGACCTCCGGGTCCACCAGGCCGGTCGGCCGGATGATCTGCTCGACGACGCCGGAAGCCTTGGCGAGCTCGTACGGCCCGGGGGTGGCCGAGAGGTAGACGGTCTGGCCGATCCGCTCGAGGAACTCCTCCCACTTCAGCGGCCGGTTGTCCATCGCCGACGGCAGCCGGAAGCCGTGGTCGACGAGGGTGCGCTTGCGCGAGGCGTCGCCCTCGTACATCGCCCCGATCTGGGGCACGGTGACGTGCGACTCGTCGATGACGAGGAGGAAGTCCTCGGGGAAGTAGTCCAGCAGGCAGTTCGGCGCCGTGCCCGGTGACCGCCCGTCGATGTGCATCGAGTAGTTCTCGATGCCCGAGCACGACCCGATCTGGCGCATCATCTCGATGTCGTAGGTCGTGCGCATCCGCAGCCGCTGCGCCTCGAGCAGCTTCCCCTGCCGCTCGAAGAGGGCCAGCTGCTCCTCGAGCTCGTGCTCGATGCCCGAGATGGCCCGCTCCATGCGCGCCGGCCCGGCGACGTAGTGCGACGCCGGGAAGACGTACATCTCCTGCTCCTCGCGGACGACCTCGCCGGTCACCGGGTGCAGCGTGTAGATCGCCTCGACCTCGTCGCCGAAGAACTCGATGCGCACCGCGAGCTCCTCGTACATCGGGATGATCTCGACGGTGTCGCCGCGCACCCGGAAGGTCCCGCGGGTGAACGCCAGGTCGTTGCGCGTGTACTGCATCTGCACGAACCGGCGGAGCAGGTCGTCGCGCGGCACCTCGTCGCCGACCCGCAGGGGAACCATCCGGTCGACGTACTCCTGCGGCGTGCCCAGGCCGTAGATGCAGGACACCGACGCGACGACGATGACGTCACGCCGGGTCAGCAGCGAGTTCGTCGCGCTGTGCCGCAGCCGCTCGACCTCGTCGTTGATCGAGGAGTCCTTCTCGATGTAGGTGTCGGTCTGCGGGACGTACGCCTCGGGCTGGAAGTAGTCGTAGTAGCTGACGAAGTACTCGACCGCGTTGTGCGGCAGCAGCTCGCGGAACTCGTTGGCGAGCTGCGCGGCCAGCGTCTTGTTGGGAGCCATGACGAGGGTCGGCCGCTGGACCTGCTCGACCAGCCAGGCCGTGGTGGCCGACTTGCCCGTGCCGGTGGCACCGAGCAGCACCGTGTCGTGCTCACCGGCCCGCACCCGGCGCGCGAGCTCGGCGATCGCGGCGGGCTGGTCGCCGGCCGGCTGGAAGTCGGAGACGACCTCGAACGGCGCGAGGCGGCGCTGGAGGTCGGTGGTCGGACGCATGCCCCTACGGTATGCCGCCCCACCGACAGGCGGCACCGGCCGGCACTGGTCAGCGGGCGGGTGCAGTGACAGCATCGGCAGCATGACGAGCGAGGCGGCACCGCGCCCGGGCGACGGCATCCTCGGCGACGGAGGCGACGGCGGCGACGGGCTCGACCCCGCCGACTGGGACGCCTTCCGGGCCGTCGCCCACCGGATGCTCGACGACTCCCTCGACCACATCGTCGGACGGCGCGAGGAACCGGTCTGGCGACCGATGCCGGATGCCGTGCGGCGAGCCTTCGACGGCCCGCTCCCCCGCGCGCCCGAGGGGCTCCGGTCCGCCTACGCGGACTTCGTCGACACGGTCGTCCCCTACTCGATGGGCAACGACCACCCGCGCTTCTGGGGCTGGTACATGGGCGCCGGCAACCCCGTGGGCAACCTCGCCGACCTGCTCGCCAGTGTGCTGAACCCGAACATGGGCGGCGGCGACCACTCCCCGGTGCTCGTCGAGCAGCAGGTCGTCCGCTGGTGCGCCGAGGCGGCCGGCTTCCCCACGACCGCCGGCGGCCTCCTCGTCACGGGCGCCTCGGAGGCGAACCTCGTCGGGCTGGCCGTCGCCCGCACGGCCCGGCTCGGCCCCGCCGTGCGCGAGGACGGCCTGCCCGCCGGACGACGCTTCGCCGTCTACGCCTCCACCGAGGTCCACAGCTGCCACCGCAAGTCCGTCGAGCTGCTCGGTCTCGGCGCGTCGTCGCTGCGGCAGGTCCCGGTCAGGGACGACTGGACGATGGACGTCGACGCCCTCGCGGCCGCGATCGCCGCCGACCGGGCTGCCGGGATCGAGCCGCTCGCCGTCATCGCGTCGGCGGGCACGATCAACACCGGGTCGGTCGACGACCTCGAGGCGGTGGCCGACGTCGCCGAGGCCGAGGGCCTGTGGTTCCACGTCGACGGCGCGATCGGCGGGTTCCTCGGCCTCAGCACCGCTGCGGATGCCGTGCGCGGCCTGGAGCGCGCCGACTCCCTCGCGCTCGACCTCCACAAGTGGATGCAGGCCCCCATCGACGTCGGACTGGCGCTCGTGCGGGACGAGGCGGCCCACCGTGCCACCTTCTCCGTCGTGCCCCACTACCTGTCGCACGCGACCCGCGGCCTCGCCGGTAGCACCGTCTGGTTCAACGAGTACGGCATCGCCCTCTCCCGCGGGTTCCGTGCGCTGCGGGTGTGGATGGCCCTCAAGGCGTACGGCGCCGATGCGTTCGGCCGGGTGATGGACCGCAACATCGCCCAGGCGCACCGCCTCGCGCAGCGCATCGACGACCACCCCGACCTCGAGCGCCTCGCGCCCGGTCGGGTGCGACATCGTGTGCCTGCGCTACGCGCCTGCGTCGGTCCCCCCGGAGCGGCTCGACGAGGTCAACCAGGAGCTCGTGCTGCGTGTCCACGAGAGCGGCGTCGCGATCGTGTCCGACACCGTCCTCGATGGCGCCCTTGCCATCCGGGTGGCCATCTCGAACCACCGCACCCGCGACGAGGACCTCGACCTGTTCCTCGAGGCCCTCCTCCGGCTCGGCGCCGAGGTCGCCTCCGACCTCGACGCGGGGTGAGGTCCCACACCCCGACGCCCGTGTCGCAGTCCCGGCCAGGGCGCCGCAGCAGCTCAGTCGAAGATGGCCAGGGTGAGGACGTGCCAGGTGACGGGCCGACCACGCCGTCGACCGGCGGCGCGAACATCGACTGGAACTCCCGGACCGCAGCCTCGGTCAGCGGGGCCGAACGACCCGTCGACCGCGAGACCGCCCGGTACCAGCGTCTGGACGGCCTTGACGGCCTCGCCGTGATCACCCGAGCGGACCGTGCGGACGAGGGACGGCCAGTCGAGCTGACCCAGGGTGGTGCCGAGGTCGGTGGCGCGCAGGGTCTGCTGGAACGCCCGCACTGCCGCGCCGCTCGCCGGCCCGAAGGCTGCCGTCGGCGGCGATCGTGGCGCCCCGGGCGCGCAGCAGATGCTGGGCCGCGAGCACCCTCCAGTTCGCGGACTGGGTGGCTCCCTGCCTGACCAGCGGCCAAGGGCGCGGTCCCGGGCTCTGCGTGCTGAGGAACGACCACGTCTCCGGGCCGGCGACGCCGTCGAGCGCCAGTCCCCACGACCGCTGGAACTCGGTGACGCGGGCCGTCGTGGCCGGCCCGTACGACCCGTCGACGACGAGGGGCTCCACACCCGGCGACGGGACCAGCCCGAACTGCTGGACGGCACGGACCGCGTCACCGGTGGAACCGCCACGCGTGGTGAATGACGAGCCGCGCCCACGTCTGCGGTCCGACGACACCGTCGGCCGCCACCCCTGCGGCGGCCTGGAAGGCCGTCACCGCGGCCCTCGTGGCGGGCCCGTAGGACCCGTCCGGGCGTGACGAGGTGGCCATGCGCCCGCAGCAGGTACTGGATGCCGGACACCGCCGACGACACCGCTCCCGATCCGGCTGTTCTCCACGGCTTGGTGTTCATGGATCCTCCCCCGTCGTCGATCGGGCGGTGTCAGAACGAGAGCATCCCGCTGACGAGGGCCTGCCAGGTCACCGGTCCGACGATCCCGTCGACCACCACGGTGGCGATGTCCGTGTGCAGGGCCTGTTGGAAGCCGCGGACCGCTGCCTCGGTGAGCGGGCCGAAGCTGCCGTCGACGGCCAGTCCCTGACTCGGGTCACCGGACAGGTTCCGGAACTGGAACTCCTCCTGGACCCCCCGCACCGCGTCACCGGTGCTCCCGCGGCGCACGGTGATGATCAGAGCCCCCCACGTGTGCCGGCCGACCACTCCGTCGACGACGAGGCCCTTCTCCTGCTGGAAAGCGCGGACCGCGCCGTCGGTCAGCGGCCCGAAGCTGCCGTCCACCGCGACGCTGTGGCCCCGCGCCCGCAACAGATCCTGGAGCGTTCGCACCGGATGCTCCCGGTCGCCTTGACGCACCTGCGGCCACGGGCTGATCGAACCGGTCATGACGGGCTCCCTCCCACGGTGGCGCCCACGCTCCACCGCCGTCCCCATCACGATCCCGCCGCCCGGCTCCCCCGTCAAACGGAGCGCAGCTCCTCGGTGCACACGAAGTCCGCCATCCACCGGCTCGTCAGGCGCGCGTCGCGTCGAAGAGGGTCATCGGCTCCGCGATGCCCTTGAGCTCGAACGCTCCGACCTCGCGCAGGGTGAAGCCGTCCTCGTGACCGGCTCCCACGACCGACTCACCGACGAATACGCGGCCCGATGTCGCATGAGCGGCGATCCGGGCGGCGATGTTCACGGTGCGGCCGAAGTAGTCACCCTGGTCGTAGAGCATCGCTCCGGCGTTGACCCCGATGTGGGTCGGCGGAAGCCCTGTCGCCGGTGCGCGATCGGCCAGGTCGAGTGAGGCCCGGACGGCGTCGCCGGGATCGGCGAAGTGGAGGAAGGCGCCGTCGCCGAGCAGCTTGACGATGCTGCCACGGTGTCGGGTGGCGACCTCGCCCACCAGCTCGGCGAAGCGCAGCGCCACGTCAGCGGCCGCCTCGTCGCCGGACTCCTCGGTCAGACGGGTGTAGCCCGACACGTCCGCGAACGCCACCGCCTCGGGCCTTCGAAGCGGACGCCGGCGGATGCCGGCGTTCTCGAGCGCGGCCTCGACGTGATCCACCTGGTGGGCGGTCATGAACACCTCCGAGTGACGCCGGAAGAGCCAGCCGATGAGGTCCTCGCCGCTGTGCCCGACACGAAGGCCGACCTCGCGGAGGGCCGCCTCGTACGCCTGGTTGTCGCCGAGGCCCCTCTGCCGGAAGGCCGCTTCGACGGCCGTGTGGAAGTGATGCGGCAGGTACTGCGCGATGCGGCGCGTGCTCTCGCCCAACACCCGGGCCATTCGAAGAAGGCCGTCCTCTCCGACACCTGCCTCGGCCATGATGGCGAGCGCCCTGAGGACGGGGAGGTCCTCCTCGCGCACCGGTTCGCCCGGCGCTGGGCGGCGGAGGCCGAACGCGACGTACAGGCGCTGGACCGTCTCGACGGGGATCCCGATCTCGTCGCCAACCTCCGCGTGCGTCATCGATGACCGCGGCTGCTGCCGTCCGGCGTCCTCGATGTAGCCCAGCGTCAGGTGGCCGGACTCGAGCCCCCGGCCCAGGTCCTCGGCCTCGATCCCCATCGTCGCCAGGTACGCGGTGATGCGCGCCCGCATCACGTCGCGACGGGCGAAGCTCCCGTCCTCCTCCGGCTCCACGACTCCGGCCGCCACCAGCCGCCGGATCCGTTCGACGGTGGTGCCGCTGCGCCGGGCCATCACCTCCTCGGACAGACGGTCGGCGGTGGGCTCAGGATCGGCGTCGAATGCTGCGCGACACAGGTCCGAGCAGAACCAGTAGCGCTGGCCGTCGCGCTGCGCGCTCGCCACCGCGTCGTCCGGATCGATCCGCATCCCGCAGATCGGATCGGTGAAGATGGCCATCCCCCGGGTCCTCCCGTCACTCGCGTCCACGAGGATAGTCCTCGCGCATGCGCTCATGCCTGCGATGAGGGCTGCCTCGGGCGGCTGGTCGGCACCTGGTCGGTGTCCGGCGAGGCGATCAAGGACGACACGCTCCCCATCTGGACACCGAAACTGAAGCCTCCCAGGCGTTCGCGAGCTCGTCCCTTCCGGCTGCGTCGGATCGGTGATCATCTAGTGTCGAGATGACGTCATGCGCCACGTGTGCAGGCTGTACTCCTGTTGCGCAGCGTGTGTGTGGAAGGAGTCCATTGTGACCGCCGAACCCATCAGGCACGCCCACCCCCATCGGCATGGGCGAACGTCCGCCCCGCCCTGAACCGCGTGCGAGGGGACACATCGGTTGGATCGTGGCCGGCTCGTTGGCCACCGGACTCGTCGCAGCAGTACTTTTCGTCGTCGCCCCGTTCATCCCGGCGGAGGAGAGCGCCGTCACTGGCGCGGTCCTGTGCGGATTCGCGCTGGGCTGGGCGATGTTGGCCGTGCTCTCGGTGCGGTTCACCGATCAGCCTCAGCGGTGGGCTGCGGCTCCCGCACTGTTCCTGGGGCTGGGCGGACTGCTCTTGGTGGTGTTCGGCTCGGCGGTGCACGGGGTCCTCGCATGGGTGTGGCCCCCAGCCTTGTTGGCGTTGGTGGTCTGGATGGTCGGCCGAACGCGTCGCCGGCTTCACAGTCGAAGCAGGCGATGGTTGCTGTATCCGGTGTTCGCGCTCATGGCTGTGGCCGCGATAGGTGGCGGCTACGAGACGGTGAGTGAAGCGCTGGATGAAGACCCCCCGATGCCGGGACAGTTGATCGACGTGGGCGGACACCGCCTGCATCTGAGGTGCAGCGGGTCAGGCAGCCCCGACCGTGGTCCTCGAACCCGGTGCCGGCTTGATGTCATCGACTCTCGGGTGGATCGCGCCGGCCGTCGCCCGAGAGACCCGCGTCTGCGTCTATGACCGCGCCGGTCACGGCTGGAGCGAGCCCGCTGACAGCCCCCAGGACGGCGCGCAGACAGCGACCGACCTCCACACCTTGCTGGAGCGCGGCGACGTTCCTGGACCGTATGTGCTGGCCGGCCACTCCTTCGGCGGCCTCTACGTGCAGAGCTTCGCCGCGCAGTACCCCGACGACGTCGCCGGACTCGTGCTGGTGGACACCACCGGACGGACGTCGACGGCGACCCCGACGACATCGCCCGACGACGAGAGCTCCCACGACATCATGAGCCGTGTCTCCGCACTGCTGTCCTCCACCGCCGAGCTGGGTGTCGGGCGGTTGCTCAGCCAGGGCTCGTACGACAGCCTGCCGCCGCAGTATGCCGGCGAGGCGGAGGCCACCGGGTCGACCCCAGCAACATGCAGAGCACGATCGAGGAGTACCTCCGGGCGGGCGCCTCGAGCCGTCAAGCCGCAGCTCTCGTCGACTTCGGTGACAAGCCCCTGGTCGTCCTGACAGCCGCCAGTGGCAGTGACGCCGACAAGATCGCCGCCCACGACGACCTGACGGCCTTGTCGACGAACAGCGCGCACCGCGTGGTCGACGGCGCCACCCACGAATCGCTGATCCTGGAGCAGCACGATGCCGCCGCCACCACTCGAAGCCATCCTCGACGTCGTCTCATCGGTCCGGAGCCGAGAACCCCTGGACAGGTGACGACCCCGTCGTCCACAGGCCTGCTCAGGCTGCAGGCGGCTGCCACCCGGTGCTCGCCGCCCACGCACGGGCCCGCAGGTCGGCCTCCTCGAACCACGGCTCCTTGGCCTCGGCGTAGTCGGTCACCGAGGCCACGCTCGTCGCGAGCCCCGTCTTCATCGACGCGTAGCCGGCGCGCTCGCCGGCATCCGCGCGCAGCCAGTCGCGGAACATCAGCGCCCAGGCCCACCCCGGCGACCCCACCTCGCGGACGTGCACGTGGGTGACGCGTCCGGGGTCGCACGAGCCGTGGAGCCGCTTCGGCCACCGCGTGCCGTCCTTGCCGTTGTCGTGCCACTCCCCCTCCGGGCGCACGAAGCCCGCGGAGCGCATCCCCTCGAGGAACTCGGGTCCGTCGGCGACGTCGAGCGAGGCGACCCCCACCTGCAGGTCGACGACGTCCTTGGCGACCAGCCCCGGCACCGCCGTCGACCCGATGTGGTCGAGGGTGACCGCGGCCGGTCCGACCGCGTGACCGATTCGCGCGAGCAGGCGCGCGGCCTGCGCCGGCCAGGTCGGGTCGGGCGCGGAGAGGGTGGGGTGCGAGAGGCGAGACCGGATGCCGTGGCGCACGTTCGCCTCGAACGGCTCGAGCCGCTCGTGCCACAGTCGCAGGACGGCGGCGCGCAGGGCCTCGGGTGTCGCCTCGTTGGCGAGCCACACGTCGGCAGCGGCGCGGCGGGCCACGTCGTCGGCCTGGGCGGCGATCCGCGCCCGGGCGTCGGCCTCCGGCATCCCCCGCTGCTCGACGAGCCGGCGCAGCCGCACCTCCTCCGACGCCCCCACGACGACGACGAGGTGGTACTGCGCGCCCAGGTGCTTCTCGACGATGAGCGGCATGTCGTGCACGACGACGGCGTCGGGGCGGGCCGCGGCGACGAGCTCCTCCGTGCGCGCCCAGATCGCCGGGTGGGTGAGCGCCTCGAGGTCTCGCAGGGCGGCCGGGTCACCGAAGACCACCCGGCCGAGCGCGGCACGGTCCAGCCCGCCGTCGGCGGTGACCACGTCGGGGCCGAAGCGGTCGACCACGGCGGCGAGGGCCGGCATCCCGGGCTCGACGACCTCGCGGGCCACGGCGTCCGCGTCGACGACGACCGCCCCCAGCGACCTCAGCTGCGCCGACACCGTCGACTTGCCGGAGCCGATGCCCCCGGTGAGGCCCACGCGCAGCATGGCCGCGACCCTATCGTCAGCGATCCCGCACGTCCGACCAGAGGTCCTCGAGGCACGCGTCCAGGGCTCCGGTCCCCAGCGGCCCGTCGAGCCCCCGGTTGGTGAGGAGGACGACGCTGCGCCCGGCGGCCGGGTCGGCGATGCCGAGAGTCCCCGTCCCTCCGCTCCACCCGGCCGCGCCCGCCCGAGGTCCCTTGGGGTCGTCACGGGTGGCGACGGAGACCTGGTGACCGAACGAGTAGCCCTCCGGGACGATCGGTCGAGCCGCGTCGAGCTGGGCCGGGGTGAGGGCCGGTGTTCGCACCGCCGCGGCTGCGTCGGCCGGCACGCACGACGGGTTGACGAGCTCTCCGAGCACCCGTGCGGTCTCGCCCGCGGTGCCCCAGAGGCCGCAGGACAGGGTGAGCATGCCCGGGTCAGCGGGCCCGTCGGGCTCGATCGGCGTCCAGCCGTCGCCGTCGTTGGTGTACGCGTCGGCCCGATCGGCGGAAGGCGGGGTCGCGAAGGACACGGAGGGCGTGTCGAGCGGCCCCGTGAGGCGGTCGGCGAGCAGCCGGTCCAGGGGCACGCCGGACGCCCTGGCGAGCAGGACCGAGAGGACGTCCGTCGACGTGTGGTACGCCCAGCCGGCACCCGGCTGGAAGGCGAGGGGCAGCTCCCCGAGGCGCGCGAGGAAGGTCGCGTCATCCAGCTCCGGGGGCACCGGCCCCGGGTGGACGCCGGCCTCGCCCATGGCCCGGCTCAGCGGGGTGTCGTCGAAGCGGATGCCGAGGCCGCTCGTCATCGTCAGCAGGTCGTGGACGGTGATGGGCCGGATCAGCGGCTCGGTGTCGTCGAGCGGGCCCGGCTGCGTCACGGAGGACGCGCACGCCGTCGAGCTCGGGGATCCACCGGCGGATCGGGTCCTCCAGCGAGATGACGCCCTCGGCCGTCAGGACGGCGGCGAGCAGCGCCCCGACCGGCTTGGACAGCGAGGCGAGCCGGTAGGCCGTCGAGGTCTCGACTGCTCGACCACCGCCGGGGTCGGTGACGCCTCGCGTCCTGAGCCGGGTCGTGCCGTCGGCGGCGAGCACGGCGACGGAGTACCCGAGCAGCTCCCCGGCGTCGACGAGCCGGTCGAGGTGCGGTGTCCGCAGCTCGGGCTCGCCGGTCGGTCGATCGCCGAACCGCATGCCGACGCAGCCTGTCATGCGTCATGCCGCCCGTCCGCAGCACCCCGGACGGCGCGAGGCCCGGCCACCCTGCTGGGTGACCGGGCCTCGTGCGGTGAGCGGACGGCATCCCTCGACGGGTGCCGACCCGGCTCAGTTGCCGGTGAGCTTCTCGCGCAGTGCGGCGAGCGCCTCGTCGGAGGCGAGGGTGCCCTCGGTCGCCGGGGCCGGCGGACGCGGGGCGCTTTCCTCGTCGGTCGCCGGCGTCGCGCCGGACTCGGAGGAGTAGGAGGTCTCGTTGCTGCCCCCGGCGGCCTCGGCGTCGGCCTTGGCGAACGCCTCGACCTGGGCGCGGTGGGCCTCCCAGCGGGCGTGGGCCTCGGCGTACTGCTTCTCCCAGGTCTCGCGCTGCTTCTCGAAGCCCTCGAGCCACTCGTTGGTCTCCGGGTCGAAGCCCTCGGGGTACTTGTAGTCACCCTTGTCGTCGTACTCGGCGGCCATGCCGTAGAGGGTCGGGTCGAACTCGACCTGGTTGGCGCCGTCCTCGTTCGCCTGCTTCAGCGACAGCGAGATGCGGCGACGCTCGAGGTCGATGTCGATGACCTTGACGAAGATGTCGGTGCCCACCGTGACGACCTGCTCCGGCAGCTCGACGTGGCGCTCGGCCAGCTCGGAGATGTGGACCAGGCCCTCGATGCCGTCGTCGACGCGCACGAACGCACCGAACGGGACGAGCTTGGTGACCTTGCCCGGCACGACCTGACCGATCGCGTGGGTGCGGGCGAAGTGCTGCCAGGGGTCCTCCTGGGTCGCCTTGAGCGACAGGGAGACCCGCTCGCGGTCCATGTCGACGTCGAGCACCTCGACGGTGACCTCGTCGCCGACCTCGACGACCTCGGAGGGGTGGTCGATGTGCTTCCAGGACAGCTCGGAGACGTGGACGAGACCGTCGACGCCGCCGAGGTCGACGAACGCACCGAAGTTGACGATCGAGCTGACGACACCGGAGCGGACCTGGCCCTTGCCGAGCTCCTTGAGGAACGTCGTGCGCACCTCGGACTGGGTCTGCTCGAGCCAGGCACGGCGCGACAGGACCACGTTGTTGCGGTTCTTGTCGAGCTCGATGATCTTGGCCTCGATCTCCTTGCCGACGTACGGCTGGAGGTCGCGGACGCGGCGCATCTCGACGAGGGAGGCGGGGAGGAAGCCGCGCAGGCCGATGTCGAGGATGAGCCCACCCTTGACGACCTCGATGACGGAGCCGGTGACGACGCCGTCCTCCTCCTTGATCTTCTCGATCGTGCCCCAGGCGCGCTCGTACTGCGCACGCTTCTTGGACAGGATCAGGCGACCCTCCTTGTCCTCCTTCTGGAGGACCAGGGCCTCGACCTCGTCGCCGACGGAGACGACGTCGTTGGGGTCGACGTCGTGCTTGATGGACAGCTCGCGCGAGGGGATGACGCCCTCGGTCTTGTAGCCGATGTCGAGCAGGACCTCGTCGCGGTCCACCTTGACGATGCGACCCTCGACGATGTCGCCGTCGTTGAAGTGCTTGATCGTCGCGTCGATCGCGGCGAGGAGGTCTTCCTCAGAGCCGATGTCGTTGATGGCAACCTGAGGGGCGGTCGTGTCGACCGTGCTGGCAGTCATGTAGTAGGAACTCCGATGTGGACAGATGGATTCGATGGGAGGGTACGAGCGCGCGCGTGACCGACTGCGGCCACACGGGTGCGCCCTCAGCCTACTCGTGCGCGCGGGCCGCGGGCAAAACGGTTCGGATGCCGTCGGGCCGCCCGCCGCGGTCGTCGCCGTGAGCGGCGGCGAGGTCGCCCGCAGACCGGTCGGCGACGACGAGACCCGGGCCGCGAACCGGGCCTGGTGGGACGCCGAGGCCGACGACTACCACGCCGAGCACGGAGCCTTCCTCGGTGACAGCGAGTTCGTCTGGGGGCCGGAGGGATGGACCGAGGGCGAGCTCGACCTGCTCGAGGTGCGCGACGGCATGACCGTGCTCGAGGTCGGCGCCGGCGCCGGGCAGTGCTCGCGCTGGCTCGCGCGGGAGCACCCGGGGGTGCGGGTGGTCGCGAGCGACCTGTCGATGGGCATGCTGCGGACGGCTCGCCGGATCGACGGCGACGCCACGACGAGTGCGGTGACGGGCGCGGATGCCGGCGGCACGGCATCCGACGTCCCTCGGCGCCCGCTCCCCCTCCTCCAGTGCGACGGCCTCGCGCTGCCCCTGGCCGATGCCAGCGTCGACCGGGTGTTCACGGCCTACGGGGTCGTGCCCTTCGTCGCGGACAGCGGTGCCGTGCTGGCGGAGGCCGCGCGGGTGCTGCGCCCGGGTGGGCGGTTCGTGTTCTCGACGTCGCACCCGGTGCGGTGGGCGTTCCCCGACGACCCGGGCCCGGCCGGGCTCACGGCGACGACGTCGTACTTCGACCGCACGCCGTACGTCGAGAGCGAGTCGGGAGTCGTGACCTACGCCGAGCACCACCGCACGCTCGGCGACCTCGTGCGCCAGGTGGTGGCGGCCGGGCTGGTGCTCACCGACCTCGTCGAGCCGGAGTGGCCGGCCCGCAACGAGGCGACGTGGGGCGGGTGGTCGCCGCTGCGCGGCCGGCTGCTGCCGGGAACGGCGATCCTCGTCGCGGACCGCCCGGCCTGAGCCGCGCCTCAGACGAGCTCGGGGTGGCGGCGGAACCACTCGATCGTGCGCAGCAGCCCCTCCTCGATCGGCACGCGGGGCGACCAGCCGAGCCGCTCGCGCGCGAGCGTGGTGTCGGGACGGCGCACCGACGGGTCGTCCACGGGTCGGTCGACGTGGATGATCGTCGAGGCCGACCCGGCGAGGTCGATGATCCACCGCGCGAGGTGGAGCATGGACAGCTCGTGCGGGTTGCCCAGGTTGACCGGGCCCGGCTCGTCCCTGTCGGCGAGGGAGAGCACTCCCCTCACGAGGTCGTCGACGTAGCAGATCGACCGCGTCTGCGACCCGTCGCCGGCCACGGTGACCGGCTCGTCCCGTAGGGCCTGGCGGATGAAGTTGGGAATCGCGCGACCGTCGTTGGGTCGCATGCGCGGGCCGAAGGTGTTGAAGATGCGCAGGATGCCGGTGTCGACGTGGTGGGTCTGGCGGTAGGCCAGGGTCACGGCCTCGGCGAACCGCTTCGCCTCGTCATAGACGCCGCGCGGCCCGACCGGGTTGACGTTGCCCCAGTACGACTCCGGCTGAGGGTGCACCTCCGGGTCGCCGTAGACCTCGGAGGTCGAGGCGAGCACGAAGCGGGCGTCCTTGTCGCGGGCCAGGCCCAGGGCGTGCAGCGTGCCGATCGACCCCACCTTCAGCGTCTCGATCGGCATGCTCAGGTAGTCGATGGGCGACGCCGGGCTGGCGAAGTGCAGGACGAGGTCGACCGGCCCGCCGACGTGGATGTAGTCGGTGACGTCCGACCGGACCAGCCGGAAGCCGGGGTTCGGCAGCGAGGTGCGCGACGTTCTCCGGGGAGCCGGTGAGGAAGTTGTCCAGGCAGACGACCTCGTCGCCACGGTCGAGCAACGCCTCGCACAGGTGCGAGCCGAGGAACCCCGCGCCGCCGGTGACGACGGCACGGGTCATGCGTTGACGCGCGCGCGCCGGGCCGGTGGCTGCTCGTCCGCCTCGCGCCGACCGGCGAAGGCGAGGAAGGCCCCACCGGCAAGGGCCAGCAGGCCGAGGATGCCCAGGACGGGCGGGGCGGCGGCGACGAGCGCGAGCTGGGAGTTGTTCGCCTTGGCGTCCTCGACGTTCGCGGCGATGGTGTCGTCGGTGAAGCTCAGCTCGAGGTCCAGGACGGTCGTGCCGTCGTCGAGCTTGCGGGTCTGGGCCTCGGACTGGTCGATGATCGACCCGGTGCCCTGGTCGATCCACATCGTCTTCTCGTCGGAGTACAGACCCGAGACACCGCTGCTGATCTCGGCCGGCTCGTCCACGAGCGACACGACGAACTTGTACGTGGCGAGCCCGTCGACGTCCTCCTCACCCGAGAAGGTCGCGTCGACGGCGCGGCCCACGACACCGTCCCAGAACGGGTAGGTCTTCTGCTCCACGTCGAACGGGAACTTGTTGACGAGCCCGTCGTGGGGCTCGGCGGCCGCACCGACGTACACCTCGTCGTTGACCGCGAGGGCGGTGACCCGGTTCGTGGCGAAGCGGTCGGTGGATGCGGTGACGAGCCGCTTGTCCGGGTCGGTGTCGTCGACGCAGTCCGGGGCCGTGCCGTCGGGGTCCTGCACCACGCACGAGAAGGTGTCGAAGACGACGACCTCGGAGTCCGAGGCCGAGCCGTCGGCCACCGAGTGGCTGACGGCCTTGACCGGGGCCCCGGGGCCGGTGGGAAGCACTGCTGCGTTCCCGGAGAGGCGGGTGGTCGTGTCGACGTCGAGGGGCGTCTTCTTCACCTGCCCGGGGACCCACAGGAGGGCCAGCAACGCGGCCGTCACGAGGAAACCCCCGAGCCCGAGGAGGACCAATCCGACGGTCTTGCGCATGGCACCGTTGCCTTGTCTCGAGAGGTGGGGATCGCCGCGACCCTACCAGTCGGTATGGGCCGCGGCGGCCCGCTTTCGGGCTGGCCGACCCGTGTGTCGGGCTTCGCCACCTCCGGCGGCGCTCCGGAGCCGGCGGCCGCGTCGCCTATGGTGCCGAGCATGACCGTCCGCCTTCCGCGCGCTGGACGGACTGCGCGCCGTGGCCGCCCTGCTGGTCGTGGCCACGCATGCCGCCTACCTCAGCGGGTTCACGGTCAACGGCGGCCTGCTCGGGCGCCTCGCCGGTCGCGGGGACTTCGGCGTCGCCATCTTCTTCGCCCTCTCCGGATTCCTCCTGCACCACCATCTCGTGTCCGACGCGCGTGACGGCCGACCGACCTCCAGGCGTACGCCGTCCGTCGTGGTGGCTCGCGTGCTGCCCGCCTACTGGGTCACGCTCGCCGTCGTCGTCGCACTCGTCACAGCCACCGGTGCGCACCGTCGTCGCGCAGGCGCTCGCGATCCAGACGTATGTCCCGGGGCACCGACATCGACGCCTTCTCGCAGTCGTGGAGCATCCCCACCGAGATCTCCTTCTACGTCGTGCTTCCCGTCGTCGTGTGGCTCCTGGACAGGGTGCGCCACCGGCACCCCGACCTGCCGCTCGTCCTGCTCGCCGGCAGCGCGGTGGTGGCGGTGTTCGCGCTCGCCCTCGTGCCGGTCGGGGAGGTCGGCACAGGACGTGCTCGTCGAGCGCTGGCTCCCGGCGCGGTGGCCGAACTTCGCCGTCGGGATGGTGCTCGCCGAGATGGTGCTCCGGCCGACCACCCGCGGGGCAGCGGCGGTACGGCGGCTGGCTCGTGACACGGCGGGCTGCCTCGTGCTCGCCGGTGCCGCCCTCCTCCTCGCCACCACCACCATCGCCGGGCCCCTCACCCTCGGGCCGGTGTCCGGGACGCAGCTCTCCGTGCGGCTGGCGTTGTCCACCTCGGTCGCCGGACTGCTGCTGGCACCGCTGGTGCTCGGCCGACACGACGCGTACCACGCCGTTCTCGAGTCACCCGTGGCCAGTGGTGTCGGCACCGTGTCGTACGGCCTCTTCCTGTGGCACCTGCCCGTCTTCGCCGGGCTCTATGCCGTGACCGGGGTGGAGGTGTTCACCGGGGGCATCCTGCCGCTGCTGGCGCTCGGGCTCCCGATCAGCCTGCTCCTGGCGTGGCTGAGCCACGTCGCCGTCGAACGACCTGCCATGCGCTGGGCGGCACGTACGGTGCCGCACCGGCGAGCGCCCCTGCCGCGATGACCATGACGGTCACGGTCGCCTCCACCCAGGAGGGCGTGCGCCCGGCGGGGTGGGTCAGGGCGACCAGCATCCCGGCGCCGGTGACCAGGACGACGACGGTGACCGCCACTCGTCGCCGAGGAGGCGGTGCGCCGCAGCCCGAGGCCACCCACGGCGCACCCCGCCGTCAGCGCCGCCCAGGGCCCGGCGACCACCAATGCGAAGGCCACCGCGACCGCGGCGGCGACGGCCGACCGCGGTGCCCGCGTGCGGATCGCCAGCGACCGGAGTGACCGACCGCGCCCGTTCGGGGATGACCAGTGCGACGACCAGGAGGGCGGCGAGGACGAGACCGACCACCAGCGCCGCCCGGTAGGCCTGGTCCGGCGCGAACACCACGTCGAGCGTCCCGGCCGCTCCTTCCGGGAGCACGAAGCCCTGCCGGAACCCGTCGACGACGATGGGGGCGAGCCTGGTCCCGCCGAGGGTCGCCTCCCATCCCGGGTTCTGGTTCAGGGTCAGTGCCAGCAGGCGCTGGGCTCCCTCGGCGACCGTCCCGGTGAGGTGCGTGGCCGACTCGGCGGTCACCGTCACCGGGGTCGTCGACCCGTCGGGACCGAGGAGCCCACGCGGGAGAGACGCACGGTGGCCGGGCGCAGCGCCTCGTCGCCCCGGACGACGACCTCGTGGGCGGCGCCGGGGCCGAGCACCACAGCGCTGCACGCGCTCCAGGACAGGTCCCCCTGGCCCCACAGGGCCGAGCGCGGGCCCGTCGAGCCGCGTCGGCACCACGGTGCCGTCGACCTCCAGGCTCGGTCCGGCGCCGCAGTTCTCGGTCACCCGGTCAGCGGGACGGGCGAGGTCGTGACCGGCCAGCTCGAGCTCCTCGAGCTCGAGGGACGCAGCGGCCGATCGCTGTCGGCCGGGAAGCGGTAGGACGCTGACCGAGACCGTCCGCACGTCCCGTCCGCGCACGTCGAGACGGCCGTCCCCCGACGCCCGGACGAGCTGCTCGCGACCGTCGAGGCGCACCCGCACGAACGGGCGGTAGCGGGCGAACCAGCCACGCCGGGCGTGCAGGACGACCGCATCGATGTCCGCCGGCTCGTCGAGGGTGAGGGAGATCTCCGGCGAGGCGTCGTCCGGGGCGGGGCTCCACGCCGTGTGCTCGTTCGCGTCGACGAGGGCTTCTGGGCGGGCGCCGAGCGCAGAGCTCCGGCTGCTGCTCGTCCGCACCGACACGCCCGGCGCCCGCAGACCGGGGACCGTCGGCGCCCACGGTGAGGCGACCACGGTCCCGGTGGCCTCGTACGTCTGCCCACCAGAGGCCGTGAACCGACGAGACAGGACCGCACCGCCCTCCGGGTCGTGAGCGCCCTCGCCGAAGCACACGACGTCGCCCTCGGGATGGACGCACCCGTCCGAGCCGGGAAGTCCCCCCGAGAGGAGGATCTCCTCGGCGAGCCCGCCGCGCTCGGCCGGTGCCACCACCGTCTCCCTCACGGCGATGTCGTCCAGCTGGACCTCGGTGAGGCCCGTGAGCACCCCGACCGGCCGGCCCCGGTCGGTGGCGAGCACCTCGACGGCCACGGAGTCGCTCTCCCCCTCGGGCAGCCGCACCTCGACCCGGCCCGACCTCGGGACGTCGACGCGCGTCTCGCCGGCGTCGGTGCGCACGGCCAGCCGGGTCGGCACCCCGAGACCGGGATGACGCTCACGGTCCGTGAGCACCTGGATCCGAGCGCGTGTCGAGCCGACGCCTGCCATCGAGGGCGACCTCGAGCACCGGCCGCGGGTCGAACTGGGTGACCCAGCCGGTCGTCGGATCACCATCGAGCGCGGCGGCCGGGCGGTCCGCCGGCCGCAGGCCCGCCAGCGTGAGGTCCGTGGCCAGGGACGTGCTGGCGGTGATGGACGCGACACCGTCGAGCTCGGTCACCGCGTGCCGGTCGAGGCCCTCCCAGGGCCGGTAGTCGCGGGTTCCCGCGAGCTGCCGTGCGGTCAGGGTGGACGACGTGTCACGCCCGCGGGTCGCGCCGAACCACCGCTCGCGCCCGCGGTACCCGTCGGTGACCACACGGTGGCCGGGGTCGACTCCGGGCAAGCGGTCACCGTCGAGCACCGTGAGGCCGGGCACGCCGGCGTCCGCCACGGCGAGCAGGTCCTCGGGGCCTCCCGACACGGCGATGGTGTCGGACACCGGCTGCGTGACGGCCAGCGGCGCGGACCGCCCGACGTCGTAGACCTCGACGGGGAACACCCGCTCGCCGCTCGCGTCGAGACGGGTGGGCCCGAAGCCACGAGCCAGGGAGACACCAGGGGTGGAGCGGATGGCCGAGCGTGCGTAGGTCACCGAGGGCTGACCGGCGGATGCCGTGTCGAGGTCGTTGCGCAGCACCAGGTAGCGGACCCCGAGCCGCCGCAGCACGTCGGCCGCCCCCGCCACGTCGCGTCCGGTCTGGAGCCGTTGCTCCACGGCGTCGAGCACCCTGGTCGTGCCGGCGGGGGTGAGCGGCACGGCATCCCGCACCGCGTAGTCCGCACTGGAGAGGGGACGGATCGGTTCGTCGATGGTGCGGCCCCAGTCGTACTCGCCGAAGCTCGAGGCCGGGACGACGAGCGCCCGGCCGTCTCCGGCGCGGTCGGACAGCCATGCCCCCGCATCGCGCCACTGGCGGGGCATGTCGACGAAGGTGCCGTGTGGGGCGATCGCTCCTGACAGGCCCGGCGACGCCACGACGAGGACGACCAGCCCGACGGCAGCGACCGCCGGGACCCGCGAGGCGAGAACCGGCGCTCGCGGAGCGGCACGGCGGCCCGGTGCAGGGCATGGGCCAGGGCCACCGCGAGGGGCAGGCGAACGAGCGGGTCGGCCTTGTGGATGTTGCGGAAGGCCACGAGCGGGCCGTCGAGCAGTGCCTGGGCCGAGGAAGCGAGCGGGGAGGACACCGGGCCCACGTGTGCGACTCCCAGCAGGAGCGACCCCGAGGCCCAGGGTCAGGAGCAGGAACCGGCGTTCCGGTAGGCCGGGCAGAGCGAGGCCGGCCAGCGATGCCCCGGCGACCAGCGCGGTCGCGACGATGAGCAGCGGCCCGGTGGCGATGGCGTACCCGGCCGGCCACCACTGGCCGCCCGAGGTGACGACGAACTCCAGCCAGTGAGTCGTCCCGCGGGCCACGTCGAGGAGGTCGATCTCGCGCACGACGTCCGCACTGCGCTCGATCCAGTCGAGGAAGGGCGGTGACCAGCGACCCAGCACGACGAGTGGCCCGAGCCACCACGCGCTCGCGGCGAGCGACCGCGGCGGACCACCACCAGGTGGACGGAGAGCGCCACCAGCGGGCCCGCGTCACGAGCCACAACCCGGCCGGAACCGCCGCCAGGATCGTGGCCGTGGCGTTGACGCCTCCGCAGCACAGGACGGCGACGCCGGAGAGCGCGGCAGCACGGCGCGGGCCGATCCGGCCCCGGCCTGCAAGCACCAGCGGCAGCAGGATCGCCGGTGCCAGCACCACGGGCAGCGTCTCCGAGGACAGCCCGCCGACCGTGGAGAGGACCCGCGGGCTGAGCGTGTAGGCGAGCGCACCGAGGACTCTCGACGTGGGCCCCCCGACCCGCAGCGCGGTGAGCAGGAAGTAGCTCGCGAGGAGTCCGACGGTCAGGAGGAGGCTCCACCAGAGCCGCTGGGTCACCCAGACCGGAAGGACCTCCGAGACGGCGCCGAAGAACGGACCCATCGGGAACAGGTAGCCGTAGCCCTGGTTCTGGAGGACCCCCCAGGTGACCTGCGGGTCCCAGAGGTGGGCGGCGCGCGCGAGGAAGCGCCACGGTGCGACGTAGAGGTCGTTCTTCGTGTCCTCGGAGACCTGCCCTCCGGGCACCGACCACGCCACCGCCCACACGAGCAGCAGGGCCGCCGCGAGCCGTGGGCGGACCCCGCGGGCGGCATCGGTCATCGGCGTCTGAGCACGAGGAGCAGGTTCCAGGTCGCGACCTCGCGCAGCCCCGGGACTCCGGTGACGGCACCGGCCCAGTCCGGGTGGTAGCGGGGAACGGCCTCGACCAGCCAGGCGTCGTCTCGCGCCCGGGCCCAGCGCAGGCCGTCGGAGACATGAGTGGGGTGGAGGGTCTCGCCGTAGCGGTTCTTCGGCGGGTGCCCGTGCCTCCGGGTGTATCGCCGCGCCGCGTAGTCGCCGCCCAGCCAGTGCCAGGGTGACGTCTCGTGGCCACCCCACGGGGAGGCCCACGACGTGTACGAGATGACGACGAGGCCTCCGGGCCGGGCGACTCGCAGCATCTCGGTGGCGAGAGCGGCGGGCACCCGCACGTGCTCCATGACGTTGCTCGACACGACGATGTCGGCGACGCCGTCGTCGAGCGGGAGCGCCTCGCCGCGGGCCTGCAGCCGCGCGGTGCCGGGGACGTCGTGGAGTGCGTGCCGGTCGGTGTCGACGGCGATGTATCGGGCGCCCGCTGCGGCGAAGGCCCGCGGGAACGCCGGCTGCCCGGCCCCCACGTCGACGAGGGTCCGGCCCGCGAGGGGTTCGTGCTGGCGGATCAGCTCGGCGGTGTCCTGGGCGAGGTCGCTGTAGAACCGCTGCGGGTCGGTCTGCTCGACGAGGAAGGACCGGAACAGGCGAACGGAGCGCCCGAGCGTGCGGTACCTTCTCGTCGGCTCGGAACGCATTGGGGCATGGTAGCCATGCGAGCCGTGCGTCGTGCCGGCCCCCGAGACCTCGAGGTGAGATGTCCCTTCGTGTCCTGCTGCTCAACTGGCGCGACCTTCACCACCCTGAGGCGGGCGGGGCCGAGAAGTACCTCGTGACCGTCGCCGAAGGGCTCGCCGCACGCGGCCACGCGGTGACCTTCCGCACCGCCGCCTACCCCGGCGCCCTCCCCGACGAGACGGTTGCGGGAGTGCGCTACCTGCGGCGCGGTGGGCACTACTCGATCTACCCGAGGGCCCTCGCGGCCACTGCCACGGCCAGCCACGACGTCGTCGTCGACGTGCAGAACGGCGTGCCGTACCTGTCGCCGATCGCGACCCGCACACCGGTGGTCAACCTCGTGCACCACGTGCACCGTGAGCAGTGGCCGGTCGTCTTCGGCCCGCGTACCGCTCGCGTCGGGTGGTGGCTCGAGTCCCGGCTCGCCCCGCGTGTCTACCGCGGGACCAGCTACGTGACGGTGAGCGACTCGACCCGACGCGAGCTCGTCGAGCTCGGTGTCGACTCCGAGCGGGTCACCATCATCCACAACGGTACGGATGCCGTCGCCGACGACACCGCCGAGAGGTCACCCGAGCCCCGCGTCATCGTCCTCGGTCGGCTGGTGCCCCAGAAACGGGTGGAGGTGGCCCTCGACGCAGCGTCCGTCCTGCGTGAGCGGGTGCCGGGCCTCCGCCTGGACGTCGTCGGCTCCGGCTGGTGGGAGCCCAACCTCCGCGAGCACGTCCGGAATCTGGGGCTCGAGGGCTCGGTCACCTTCCACGGCCACGTGTCAGAGGCGGAGAAGCACCGGCTGCTGTCGCGCGCGTGGGTCCACGCGATGCCCAGCCTCAAGGAGGGCTGGGGACTGGTGGTCGTCGAGGCAGGAGTGCACGGCACGCCGACGGTCGCCTTCAGGACTGCCGGTGGTCCGGCCGACTCGATCCGCGACGGGGAGACCGGCCTGCTGGTCGACGACTGCGGTCCCGACTCCCGCTCACCCGCCTTCACGCGGGCCCTGGAGGCTCTCCTCATGGACGAGGCGCTGCGGACACGGATGTCCGGCGCGGCGCGCCAGTGGGTCGCCCGGTTCCGGTGGGAGGACTGCGTCGAGGCCTGGGAGCAGCTGCTCCTGGCCGAGGCTGGGCGCTGACGACGCGGTCCGGGGACGAGAACGGCCCCGGTGCGACGACCGGGGCCGGGGTGGTCGCGAGGGTCAGGGAGCGTCGTACCGCACCACCTGGTCGGAGGCCGCCGCCGAGTTCGCCTTGGGGGTGATGAGGGTGACGCCACCGACGACAGCCACCACCGCGAGCGCGATCCCGACCACGAGCGACACGATCCAACCAAGAGCCATGGCGGGGACTGTACCAGTCAGCCAGAGCGCTGGCGGAGCCTCGCGGCGACGACACACCCGAGCCCCGACGAGCCACGTGAGCGAGGTCACCGCCCAGCCCCACACCGTGGCCCCCGAGGCCCTCCTCGCGGTGGCGGAACCGTTCGTGGCGAGCTCCAGCACGCGCACCGCCGGACCGTCGTGGACCACCCTCGCCGTTGCCGGAAGGGATGCCGCCGGCACCGGATCAGGGAAGCCGGAGTCCTTCTCGACGACGACCCAACGCACGCCCTCCGCGGCCAGGGCATCGAGGGGCGGAACCCCGTCAGAGATGCGCCGGCCCACCCGCAGGGCCACGGGGTCCTCCCCCGGCACGGCGCCGTTGGCCAGGGGCAACCCGTCGTCGAGGACCACCGGCTGGTCGACCATGCGGGGCACCAGGGTCAGGGACACCCGGCTGCCGTTCCAGCCGTAGCGTCGGTACTGGGACCACGGGAGCAGACCCACCGTGCCCGGCGGCGCGGCGGACAGGCTGCCCGCGGCGTCGCGGAGGTCCTCGGGCACCTCGACCGCCGTCACCCGCCCACCCACTCCCCACGCCAGGGACGGCAGGAGCACGACCGGCAGCACGGCCACCAGCACCGCAAGTGCGGAGCCGGCCGGCGGACGCACGTCGCACGAGGTCTCGGGCGAGGACTCCCGCGCCCGCGGCGGCGAGCACCACCCAGGGGGCGAGCAGCTTCTGGGCGTCGCGGAGGACACCACCTCCGGGGGCGACGACCACGAGCGCGCTCCAGACGCCGAACGGGTCGACGGCGCTCATCCACGCCAGCAGCAGGCCGACGACCGCGGGGACGAGCACGGCGAGCTGTCCGCGCTGGTTCGCGGCTCGTGCGGCGGCGGCGACGGTGACGAGGGCCGCCACCATCGCAACGACGGCGAGGAGCAGGACGTCGCGGGACGCCGGGTGAGATGCCGGGTTCCAGAAGCCACCACCACTGACCAGCGACCCGACCACCCCCAGCGGGGTGTCCGGCCGCGCAGCGAAGGCCGCGACACCGGCCGTCGCCGACCTCACCCCGGCGGTGACCGCCGGCAGGGCCCACACTGCGGAGACCCCGAGCGCCCCTGCGGTCGCCAACCCGAGGGCCGCCCAGCGGGGCCTCGGGAACAGAAGCACTCCGCCGACGGCCAGGGCGCCGATGACCACGGTGTTCGCGCCGCCCAGCCCGCACGCGACGAGGCCCAACGCCGGTGCCCACACCGGGGAGCGGTCCGCGCGAACCCGCAGGCACGTGATGACGAGGTGCGGGACTGCGGCGTACCCGAGCAGCACCGTCCACTGGCCCACGACGAGCCGCTCCATGACGAAGGGGTTCCAGATGGCGGCGAGCGCTGCAACCGACCCGGTCGCCGCGCCCACATCGGGAACCAGGACGCGCGCCAGTCGCGCGGCGCCGACGCCGGCCATGACGAGGGACCCCCAGAGGACGAGCGCCTGGGCCGGGCCCGCGCCGACCACCCAGCCGAGGACGACCCCCGCGGCGTCGCTCGGCACCGCGCGCGGCGCCGGCGTGCTCGTGCCCAGCGCGAACGGGGTGAGGCGGGGGTCCGGGGACCAGGCGAGGTCGTACGCGAGGACCACGCCACGACCGAGCGCCGGCCCGAGGACCACGGTGGCGACGACCGCGGACACGGCAGCCGGCACGAAGACCTCGCGGCGCGGGCGCCGCAGCCGCGTCATGCCCGTCGTGTCACCCAGGATGCCCGGGCGGCGCCGGCGGCGTACGCCACGGCCTCCACGACGCGCAGGCCGATCAGCGCCACGGCGTGCACCGGGCTGCCGAGGAGGGTCGGGACGTTGCCGCCGAGGGCCATGACCGTGGCCCTGCCCTGTGCCGCGATCGCACCGGGCTGCGCCCGGTTGTACGCCGGAAGGGACTTGCCGTAGTAGTAGCGCTTCCGAATGACGAACGGCAGCGTCAGGTGCCCCTCGTCGTGCAGGATCACCGTGTCGATGTGCGGCATGGGTCGCCCCTCGCGCAACAGCCGCATCCTCAGGTCGGCGTCCTCCTGCCCCGCGACGTCCGGCACGAAGCCACCGTGGGCGGCGAACCACGAGCGACTGATCAGGCGGGGGGCCTCGATCAGCTCGACACCGACGTAGCACCGGCGCTCGAGAGCACGACACGCCGTCCAGAACCCTGTGCCGACGGTCTGCTCGGGGATGAACACGGCAGTGGCGCCGCTCCGCTCGGCCTCGCGCACGGCGTCCTCGACGACATGCGGGGTGAGCACCATGTCGGCGTCGATCCACAGCACGTAGTCCCCCGTCGCCAGCTCGATGCCCAGGTTGCGCTGGGCGCTGCGCTCCGGGCCTGCCTGTACCGCGGTGTCCGCCAAGGCCTCGGCCACCTCGAACGTGTCGTCGGTGCTGAAGTTGTCGACGACGATCAGCTCGATGGCCGACCAGCTCTGGCGCGCACGGACCGCAGGCACGACTCGATCGTCCGGCCGACGTTCTTCGTCGGGACGACGACGGAGACGCGGGGCTGCTGGGTCATCGTCCCCTCTCTCGCTGCTCAGGATGGCGGGCGGGCTGCAGACTAGCCGACGGTCCGAAGCGGGCGGCACCATGATGTTCCCCTGGCTTACCGGCCGAGGGGCCGGCTCAAAGCTCCTCGTGACGGCGGCCGGCAGGAGCCTCCGGCCACGGACCACGAGGTGAGAGCGCCACGTACAGCAGCCCTGAGGCAAAGGCGACCGACTTGGCCATGAGCCGGTCGATGCGGTCCATGGGCGCAGGGAAGAAGGCCGGCACACCGTGCTTCTCGACAACGGTGAAGCCGTACCGCTCGAGGATCTCCCCCAGGGCACGATGGGTGAAGACCTTGAGGTGGCCTTGTACTTGGTTACCCTGCCCGAGTACCCGGAACCGCCGGCCCATGGCCACCTCGCTGCTTGTCTCGGTACCGAGCGGCTGGATGCCGAACGGCACCAGCACCCGGTTGGCCCACGACACGAGGTTGGGGGTCGAGACGACCAGCATCCCGCCCGGCCGGAGAACACGGCGAGCCTCCCGCACCAGGTGGTCAGGGTTGGGCACGTGTTCGATGATCTCTCCGGCGACCACGCACTCCATCGAGGCGTCCTCGAGGGGTAGGCGCTCGGTGATGTCAGCGGGCCGGTAGTCCCACCGGTCGCTGGCGACGTCGTCGAAGACGTCGAGCCCCACCATCCCCTTGAGCCCGCGGTCGGCCAGCTGGTCGAGGAGAAACCCCCGGCCCGACCCGATGTCGGCAAGGGATGCGGGGCGCGCAGCGCTCACGATGTCGATGATCTTGCGCAGCCTCGGGTCAACCTTCGAGATGTAGGTGACGTTGTTGCGGTAGTAGTCCTCGTAGGTCACGCGGGAACCTGCCCCTGCGCGCGGTCCGGGGCCTCAACCGAGGACGCAGTTTCGGTGGCCTGCGCCGCGCCGGAGACGCACCCCGATCCCACGACGGGTGGCGCGGCGACGAAGACAAGGCCAGTCAGGCAGTCCTCGGCCGCACCGTCGAGTCGGAGCTGCATGCACGTCGCCTCTCTGGACTGCGATCGGGATCAGCGATCATTGTGCTGGACGGGCGGGTCGGCATCGTCTGCGACACCCGGCGGGACCACACCGGCGAGCAGCAGCCACAGCGCCAGGCCGGCGAGCTGGTGGTCCGGCCATCCGTCCCGGATGTTGCGGACAGCATCGGTCAACCCGTCAGGCTCTGCGGCGAGCACGACCACGGGCACGAGGAACAGCAGGCCCACCGCGGCGTCGACGTAGCGCTGTCGGTTCCTCGAGCGCACGACCCACCCCGACACCGCCGCGGCCCCCAAGGCAGCCGGCCAGCCGACGGTCAGGAGAACCAGCACCACGAGGAGCAGGGCAGCAAGGAGTCCTGTGGAGGTCCCCCGGGCGCCGAGCCGGTCCCTCGCCACCTCGTGCCGAGGGGTGGTGCCGGTTCTGGCCACCATCGCGGGGCTCCTCCGCCTGCGGAGGGCGACGGCGAGGCAGCCGAGGAGCACCAGCCCGCTTGCGGCCCACGCCAGCAGCCCAGCGCGTCGCGGGCCGTACTCCATGGTCACGGCGGCGCCCGGCGGTGCTTCCACCCGCCACCCGGCCGAGTAGCCGTCGACCACCAACGGCGCACCGAGGTCCTTGCCATCGACGGTGGCCGCCCATCGCCGGTCGAAGCCCTGGCCGGCGGAGATGTAGCACGGATCGCATCCCTCCGGCAGCCGTACCACGCGGCGGGTTGCCGACGACGACTCGATCTCGGCCGCCACGCTCGTCGGCGCCGATGTGGATCGCGGCTCCGCGGGGTCGGTGGACGCCATTCGGAGGTCGTCGACGACGAGCGGGCCGGCCGACCGGACGCGGTGCGGTCCCGGTCCCAGCCGGAGCTCGCCGGCGCAGCCCTCGAAGGCCACCGGCTGTCCAGCGAGCAGGGCGTCGCGGGAGCCGCCGAGGCGACCCAGGATGGAGCGGCCGTCGACGGTCCCGACCTCGGTGCAGGCATCCGCGGTGACCGTCTCCTCGGTGCGGTCGATGCCGATGTCCTCGATGCGGACGAGGCCGGGTTGGGACCGCTCGGCGATGAGCAACCGCAGCCTGGTGGCGGCGGTGGGCGCAGGCAGCTCGACGGTGGACACTCCTGGGCCGAGGGTCGCCTCGAAGGGCTGGCCGTCGTCGAGGGAGACGAGCACCCTGGTCGCGACGGGCCCGGCATCGGGCTGGGTGACGGTGAACCGCTCCAGGGTGCGCCTGGGGAAAGTGGCGAGCAACCACTCGCCGACCACCGGCTCCATCGGCACCCATGCCGTGGAACGGTCCGGGGAGCCGGTGCTGCCGTCGACTGCGGCGGACCCGCGCAGCGCAATGTTGCCGAAGGCCCGGGAACTCGTCGTGACCTCGACGTCACGCCGGATGCCGGCAAGCCGGTCGACATAGGCGTCATCGGCGGTGCGGGAGACGCGCGCCGTGCCGGACGCGGTGAAGGCCCGCTCCACCGGCAGCCGAACCTCGCGGTCGAGCCGGGCCTCCTCAACCGCCTGGCCGTCGACCGGGCCGGTGCGGCGCCGCAGGACCACATCGACCGGCGCGTCGTCGAGGGCGCCAAGAGCCGAGCCGGTCCACGTGCGCATGGCCTGGGTCACCGCCACGGGAGTGCGGGCGAACCGCTCGAGCCGCAGGCCTGGCACGGCGACCTCGGCGATGCCAATCGTGCCGAAGCCATCACCCTCGGTGTCGAGCACTTCGACCCGCAGGCTGTCGACGTGACGGGCGTCGAGGTCAACGACGCCCGGAAAGGTCGACCACTCCGGCAGGTCGAGGTCACGGCTGACCGTACGACCGGCACTCGTCGCCGTCACCCGCAGTCGTGACGCCCGCACCCCGCCATCGTCGGTCACCCGGACGGACACCTCGGGTACATCGGTGGGCTCGTCGAAGTGCACCGTGAGCGCCTTGCCCACACCAGTACCGAAGTTCCCGAAGCGCCAGGCCGTCGACGGGTCACCATCGAACGCGAGCGACGGGTCCGAATGCGGCACCGGTCCGAACAAGGTGCCGCGGCCCTCCGTGGACAGCCGAGCGCCCCCCTCAAGGACGGCCACCGTCTGCTCGTCCGGCCTCCCCACGGCCGTTCCGTCGCCTCGGGGGTCGTCGGCGGCGAGGAGGGGGGAGGTCGCCTGCTGGTTCTGGAGGCTCCGTTCGCGTCGGGCGTTGGTGTCGGTGATGACGTAGCGAGCGCCGTCCTCGACCGCTCGCTGCACGGCATCCGCCGTCATGCCGGCGACGGGGAGCAGCGCCGGTGCGTCGTCGAGCAGGCCAGCGCTCTGCAGGGACGGCAGCGCGGAACCGTCTCCGTCGATGAGCAGGGCGCCACGCGCGGGTCTTGCGGCGACTACCTCACCGGGCGCTTGGCGCACCGTCACGGTCGACGGCACCTCGCCCCTGGGCGGCCCGAAGCCGGTGGCGGGACCGAGGCCCGGGTCCTCGGCGAGGTTCGACTCCACGTGGCCGGCCAGCGAGTCCGACCGCAGGGAGTCATACCGCCCGACGACCTGACCGGCACCGAGGTAGCGCAGGAGGGATGAGACCGTGCCGGGCGGGGCCGTGCCGTCGAGGAGGCGCGCGTCGGTCTCAGCCAGGAGACCGACGGCATAGCGACTGCCGTTCGGGGTCGTGGTGCGGACCACGTTCTGCTGCCGGAAGAGGCTGCCGCCGAGGTCGTCCGGACCGGTGTAGCCCCAGGAGTACTCGGCCAGGCGCACGCCGGGAACGACGAGGACCCGGCCCGGACTGTCGGACGCGTTGACGGAGGCGGCCGCCGCCGACCAGTAGCCGGGCAGGTCGAGCCGCACCGGGAAGAGGTCCCCGGACCACGCCGGGGCGACCCCCGCCGCAGCAGTGGCGAGCCCGGCCGCAACCAGGACCACACCGGGCCGAGGGCCGGCGAACCCGGCGGGCCACCTCGACGCACGCGGCCGCAACGAGCAGGGCCACGCCGAGCTCGAGCACGGCGCCGGCCTTGTTGGTCGTGCGGAAGGCCACGGCTCCCGGAACATCGTCGAGCACGGTACGAACTGCGCGTCCCCAGGCGCTGGGACCGTCGTCGGGGAAGGTGCCGACCATGACGAGAGCGCCAGTGAGCAGCAGGCCCGCGCCAAGGAAGGTCACGGGCCGCGCGCGCATCCGAGCGCCGACCGCGCCGAACGCCACGGGTAGGTAGGTCAGGAGCACCACGACCGGTGCCGTGAGGTAGCTGATGTGCCCCGGGGTGAACGGCAGCTTCGCCGCCCCCCCGTAGAGGGTCCACAGGCCAAGACCCCGCACGACCTCGGCGAACGAGCTGGCGACGTTGATCGCCTCGATGCTCTCCGTCGACGCCGCCGCGGTCGTCCCCGCCGCCACCGCACCGAACGTCGGGACGAGCCAGTAGAGAGACAGCCCGAACGCCACCGCACCAATCCTCAGCATGGCCGCCGCGGCGTGACGCAGCCGCACACGGTCGACGGCCAGCACGTACGCGCCCAGTGGGACCAGGGCGACGAGCTGGAGCAGGCCCACGACGCCGGCGTTCAGGCCACTCGTCCCAGCGAGCGCGAGTGCGGCCAGGCAGGCAGTAGCCCACGAGCGGTCGCGCATCGCACGCCGGGTCAGCAGCACGAACCACGGCAGCAGCGCGTACGGCAGGATCGTCGGCGTCGTGCCGCCTCCGCTCACGACGTACGGGTTGGCGACGTACGCCACCGCGACGGCCACCCGCCCCGCAGCGGTGTCGGCGGAGGACCCGTCGACGAGGTCGCGGTACAGCCGCCGCGCACCCCACGCGGCCACCAGGAGCAGGAGGATGCGCCACACGCGCATGGCGAGCCACGGCGGCATCCCCGCCTCGAGTACTCCGACCACCGCCGCCACCGGCGAGACGCCGACATTGAAGCTCGGCGCGCCGAGCGATGGCGAGTCGAGCCACGGGAGAGCGAAGCGCGCGGCGGTGCGCCACGGCGCGAGGAAGATCTCCGGCTTGGTGTCCGGGGTGAGCACGGCCCAGTCGTTCGCGAGCACCACGACGACGAGGAGCATGGCGAGGGCAAGGAGCAGTTGGCGCTCGCCTGTCCACCAGCTCCGGCGGAGGAGGGGAGGGACGTGCTTCACGGTGCTCCATCGACGGCGGCGGGGATAATCTAACCCGACCCCTCCACCCCGCTCCCACCGATCGGCCCCGATGCACCTCGACGACCTCAAGCGCAACTGGAACGACCTGGGGACGGTGGACCCGCTCTGGGCGATCCTGGCGTTCCCGGACCGCCTCGGGAACCGATGGACCGCCGAGGAGTTCTTCGCTACGGGTGAGACCCAGGTGGGCGAGTACCTGGCGGTGCTGGACCAGCTCGGCGTCGGACCGGCCCACCGGGTGCGGGCGCTCGACTTCGGTTGCGGCGCGGGACGGCTGACCCAGGCGCTGGGTCACCACTTCGAGCGGGTCGACGGGGTGGACGTGGCCGCGTCGATGGTCGAGCTGGCCCGGCAGCACAACCCACACCCGGACCGCATCACGTTCCACCTCAACGAGCGCCCCGACCTCGGCATGTTCGACGACGGGTGCTTCGACGCGGTCCTCAGCATCGTGGTGTTCCAGCACATGAGCAACGAGCTCAAGGCGGGATACCTGCGCGAGTTCGTCCGGGTGCTCGCGCCCGGCGGCGTCGCCGTGTTCACGGTGCCGAGCCACGCAGATCTCTCCCCCGTGGGCATTGTGCGGCGCCTGCCGAACCCGGTGCAGAACATCTACCGGCGTCGCAAGTACGGCTACGACGCCGTCATGGAGTTCCACACCTACCCGAGGCGCCACGTCGAGCGCGACGTCGAGCTGGCGGGCGGGCTGGTGCTCGCGGTGCTGCCGGAGGGTACGGCCGGGCCCCCGTTCGTCTCCTACCTCTATGTCGTCACGAGACCCGAGGTCGACCGCTGAGCGTGCCCGCACCCGCGCGTGCCGAATCCTCCGACCTCGCCCACTCCGGTCCGCGGCTGGCTGCCGCGACGGTCGTTGCAGGGTTGCTCGGCTACGCCTTCAACCTGATCCTCACCCGTGCGCTCGGTCCCGAGCGGTATGGCGCCCTGGGCGCCCTGCTCGGCGTCGCGATCATCGCGGCCGTCAGTTCCACCGCCCTGCAGCTCGAGGTGGCTCGGGCCGCCGCGCGGCCCGGAGGGGTCGCGACCCGTGACGCGATGCGGATCTCGGCCGGTGTGGCGCTGCTGACCGGTGCGGTCGTCGCCGTCGGCAGCCCCCTCATCGGCGGTGCACTCCGGCTCTCGGGTCCCCGGGACACGTTGCTCCTGGCCGTGCTCCTGGTCCCGCAGACCCTCTCGGGCGGCATCCAGGGGCTGGCACTGGGGCGGCGGCGGGTCACGGCCTACGCCGTTCTCCTCGTGCTCAGTGCGGCCTCACGCCTGGCGGCCGCGGTCGTCACCGCGTGGGTCGGGGCGGGTTCCTCCTTCGCACTGGCCGCGGCTGCGGTGGGCGCCACCGTCGTCGCCGTGGGTGGCCTGGTCTGGTTGCGCCAGTCACCGACGCTGCCCCGGTCACGGGTGCGGCTGCCACCGCGCCTCTGGGGCGCCGGGCTGCTTCGCGCTGCGTCGGGGGCGGGCGCGCTGCTCGTTCTGCTCAACGTCGACCTGCTCGTCGCGCGGTCAGCCCTCGCGGACAGGCCCTCCGGCTGGTACGCCTTCCTCACCATCTTCGGCCGGGTCACGTTCTGGGGCACCAGCTTCCTGTCGCTGTGGGTCTTCCCGAGGGTTGCGGCCACTGGCTCGGCCCAGCGGGCCCTACGCCTCGCTCTCGTCGTCATCGCTGCCATGGGCGGCACGGCGGTTTTCGTCGTCAGCGTCATGGGGGAATGGCTGGTCTCGCTCCTCGCCGGGTCTGCCTACGCCGGCGCCGAGGTGTACGCACCGTGGTTCGCCGCCATCGGGGCGCTGCTGGCGGTGGTGCAGCTCGCGATCTACGTCGACGTGGCTCGGGGCCGGCACCACCTGTCGCTGTTCGTCTGGGGCGCGGCTGTGGTCATCCCAGGCATCGTCCTGCTCCTCCGCGTCGACTCGATCTCAGCAATTGCGGCAACGACGACTGCCGTGCTGGCCGTGCTCGCGGCGTTCGCCGTGTGGTCGATCATTCGGGACCCGCTCGGTTCCGCAGAACTGGCTGGTGAGGGCGCGCCCTGATGCGGCGAAGCCGTGGCCCCGACACCTAGTGCGCCGCGTCGTGCCAGCTGCGACCGACGCCGACGCTGACGTCGAGCGGCACGTCCATGGCGACCGCGGCCCCCATCTGCTGGCGCACGAGCGCCTCGAGGGACTCGCGCTCCCCCGGCGCCACCTCGAGCACGAGCTCGTCGTGCACCTGGAGGAGGATCCGTGACCGCGCCCCCTGCGCCGTGAGCGCCTCGTCGACGCCCTTCATCGCGAGCTTGATGATGTCGGCCGCCGACCCCTGGATCGGGGCGTTGAGGGCCATCCGCTCGGCACCCTCGCGGCGCTGTCGGTTGTCGCTCATGAGGTCGGGCAGGTAGCGGCGCCGCCCGAGCATCGTGGCGGTGTAGCCGGTGGCCCGCGCCTCGGCGACCACCTCGCGCAGGTAGTCGCGGACCCCGCCGAAGCGGGCGAAGTACTCGTCCATGAGGCCCTGCGCCTCGCCCGTGGAGATCGTCAGCTGCTTGGACAGCCCGAACGCCGAGAGCCCGTAGGCCAGGCCGTAGCTCATCGCCTTGACCTTGCTGCGCATCGCCGGCGTGACGTCCTCGGGCTCGACCCCGAACACCCGCGCCCCGACGAAGCGGTGCAGGTCCTCCCCCGTGCGGAACGCCTCGATGAGCCCCTCGTCGCCGGAGAGGTGCGCCATGATCCGCATCTCGATCTGGCTGTAGTCGGCCGACATCAGCGACTCGAAGCCCTCGCCGACGACGAAGACGTCGCGGATGCGGCGCCCCTCCTCGGTGCGGATCGGCACGTTCTGCAGGTTCGGGTCGGTCGACGACAGCCGCCCCGTGGCGGCGATGGTCTGCAGGTAGGTCGTGTGGATGCGCCGGTCGGGCGCGACCGACTTGATCAGCCCCTCGACGGTGACCCGCAGCCGGCTCGTGTCGCGGTGCCGCAGCAGCGCCTCGAGGAACGGGTGCTCGGTCTTGGTGAACAGGTCGGCGAGCGCGTCGGCATCCGTCGTGTAGCCGGTCTTCGTGCGCTTGGTCTTGGGCATGCCGAGCTGGTCGAAGAGGACCTCCTGCAGCTGCTTGGGGCTGCCGAGGTTGACGTCGTGGCGCCCGATGGCGTCGTACGCGTCCTCCTGGGCCTGGCGCATCTTCGCGGCGAAGTCGGCCTCGAGCTCGGTGAGCGCCGGCTCGTCGACGGCGATGCCGGTGCGCTCCATCCGGGCGAGGATCTCGACGAGCGGCAGCTCGAGGTCGCGCAGCAGCTCGGTGCCGCCGGTCTCGTCGAGCCGCTCGGCCAGCACGGTCGACAGCTCGAGCACCGCGCGTGGCCCGCACCATGGCGTCCCGCGCGGCGGTGTCGTCGTCGGTGTCGAAGTCGAGCGTGCCCTGCGAGCCCTGGTCGCTCGCGCCCTCGGACTCGGCCTTGAGCTCGCGGCCGAGGTGGCGCACGACGAGGTCCTCGAGGTCGTACGAGCGCTGGTCGGGGCGGACGAGGTAGGCCGCCAGAGCGGTGTCGCTCGTGACCCCGGCGAGGGTGATGCCGCGGCAGGTCAGTGCCTGCAGCTGCGGCTTGACGTCGTGCAGGACCTTGGGCGCGGCCGGGTCCGCCAGCCACGCGGCGACGACCCGCTCGTGCTCGGGGTCGAGGCGCGCCAGGTCGACGTGGGCGGCCGTGCCGTCGTCACCCGCGACCGCGAGGGACTCGGCGTCCCCCACGCCACCGCGGTAGTGGCCGCCCACGACGAGCCCGTGCGGCGTGGCCGCCCGCTGGGGGTCGGCGAGCCGGCTCACCGAGCTCGTCGGTGGTGAGCACGTGGCCGTCGAGCTCGAAGCCGCCCTCGACCTCGTCCTGCTCGACCTCGAAGGTCTGGAACAGCCGGTCGCGCAGCACCCGGAACTCCAGGCCGTCGAAGACCCGGTGCACCTCCTCGCGGTCCCAGGACTGGCGCTCGAGGTCGTCGACGGACAGCGGCAGGTCGAGGTCGTCGACGAGCCGGTTGAGGCGGCGGTTGCGCAGCACGCCGTCGAGGTGCTCGCGCAGGTTCTCGCCCGCCTTGCCCTTGATCTCGTCGACGTGGGCGACCACCCCGGCGAGGTCGCCGTACTGCCCCAGCCACTTCGCCGCCGTCTTGGGACCCACCCCGGGCACTCCCGGCAGGTTGTCGCTCGACTCGCCGACGAGCGCCGCGAGGTCGCTGTAGCGCTCGGGTGCCACGAGGTACTTCTCGTTGACCGCGGCCGGGTCCATCCGCCACACCTCGGACACGCCGCGCACCGGGTACAGCATCGTCACCCGGTCGGAGACGAGCTGGAAGGCGTCGCGGTCACCGCTGCAGATGACGACCTCGGAGCCCTGCTCGACCGCGCGGTGGGTCAGCGTGGCGATGACGTCGTCGGCCTCGAAGCCCTCGACGCCCACGTGGCGGATGCGCAGGGCGTCGAGCACCTCGCGCAGCAGCGGCAGCTGCCCGGAGAACTCGGTCGGCGTGGCGGAGCGGCCGGCCTTGTACTCCGCGTACTCCGCGGCCCGGAAGGTCTGGCGCGAGACGTCGAAGGCCACGCCGACGTGGGTGGGCGCCTCGTCGCGCAGGACGTTGATGAGCATCGCCGTGAAGCCGTAGACGGCGTTGGTGTGCTGCCCGGTGCTCGTCGAGAAGTTCTCGACGGGAAGGGCGAAGAAGGCCCGGTAGGCCAGGGAGTGTCCGTCGAGGAGGAGCAGCTTCACGCGTGGCAGCCTATCCACCATGACCGACACCTCCGGATCCCCCGAGCCGCAGCCCGGACCCGACGCCGACCACATGTCGGGCGTCGCCGCGATGCGCGCGATGAACCCCGACTCGCTCATGGACCGGATGGGCATCGAGGTGGTCGAGGCCTCCCCCGACCGGATCGTCGCCACCATGCCGGTCGCGGGCAACACGCAGCCCTACGGTCTGCTCCACGGCGGCGCGTCGGTGGTGCTCGCCGAGACCCTGGGCTCGATCGGTGCGGCCCTGCACGCGGGCCCGGGCAAGGCCGTCGTCGGCCTCGACATCAACGCGACGCACCACCGGGCCGCGCGCTCGGGGACCGTCACCGGCACGGCGATCCCCCTGAGCCTGGGCCGCACGCTCGTGTCGTACGAGGTCGTCGTCACCGACGAGGCGGGGCGTCGCCTCTGCACCAGCCGGATCACCTGCCTCATCCGGGATGCCGCCCCGGGCAGCTGAGCGGGACGGCCCGCCTCGGGCGGGCGGTGCCTCAGACCCGGCTCGAGGGAGCCACGAAGGCCCGGCTGCGCAGCGACCGCCGGCGGCGCAGCAGCTCGTGCCCCGTCTCGACGCTCTCCGGGGCGAGCTTGCGGCGCAGCTGGCTCGTCGACGCCACCCGGCGCACGATGACGACGCAGAAGCCGAGCCGGGCGAAGAACCGGTTGGCGTCACGGCTGCTCGTCGGCACGTTCGACACGACGAGCTCGCACCCCGAGCGCTCCGCGCACGAGAGCACGGCCGCGATGAGGGCCTTGGCGACCCCGTGCCGGCGAGCGTCCGGCCCGACCCAGAGCTGCTCGATGGCGAGCTCGGCCTGCGGGCTCAGGCCGAAGGGGTTCTCGGTGACGATCGCGTAGCCGACGGCCTCCCCGTCGAGCCGGGCCACGAACGCCTGGACCCCCGGTCGGCGCAGGGCGGTGCTCAGCCGTCCGTCGGTGACGCACCGCCGGGCGGCGTCCTTGCTCGAGCCGGAGTCGACCCGTGCGGCCAGCCACAGGCTCGTGACGTCGCGAAGGTCGTCCCGGTCGACCGGGCTCACGTCCACCGTCCGCCTGGCCACCGGCACCTCCGTCGTCGGTCCGCCGGCGCGACGACGCGCCGGAAGGGGATGAACTCGCCTCAGGCACCTGACCCTAGACCCGCGGGCCGTCGCAGGGTAACCCGGGTGGATGACATTTGAACCACCGCCGTAGGCTGCGCCGCGTGACGTCGCTGTTCCCCGGGGCCGGGACCCTGCTCAACGTCGTCACGGTGCTCGTCGGCGCCGGTCTGGGGATGCTCGTCGGCCACCGCCTCCGCGAGCACACGAGGTCCGTCGTCACCGACGTCCTCGGGCTCGTGACGCTGCTCGTGGCGGGCCTGTCGGCCGCCGCCGTGACCGACCCTGCCCTGCGCGACGCCGTCGGGCCGGGCTTCCCCATCATCGTCGTGCTCGGCTCGCTGCTCATCGGCGGGATCGCGGGCTCCGCCCTGCGGATCGAGGAGCGGCTCGAGGGCCTCGCCGGCCGGATCCAGGGCGCCGTGGCCCGGCGGTGGAGCACCGAGGGCGGCACCGACCACGCGGCGAGGGAACGGTTCATCGAGGGGTGGCTCACGGCATCCCTGCTGTTCTGCGTCGGCCCGCTGACCATCCTCGGGTCGCTCAACGACGGCCTCGGTCGCGGCATCGACCAGCTCGCCCTGAAGTCGGTGCTCGACGGCTTCGCGGCGATGGCGTTCGCGGCGAGCTTCGGCGTCGGCGTCATGCTCTCCGCGGTGTCCGTGCTCGTCGTCCAGGGGCTCCTGACGCTCTTCGGGGTCCTCCTCGGGTCCCTCGTGCCCGAGTCCCACATCTCGGCCCTCACGGCCACCGGCGGTCTGCTGCTCGCCGGCATCGCCCTGCGGCTGCTGCGCATCCGCGACGTGCCGGTCGGCGACATGCTCCCGGCGCTGCTCGTCGCGCCGCTGCTCACCCAGCTCGTGGTCTGGCTGCGCTGAGCGGACCAGCCGTGGTCAGGCCTTCTCCATGCCGGCCACGACGGCGTCGGCGACCTCGCGCATGCCCATCCGCCGGTCCATGGCGGTCTTCTGGATCCAGCGGAAGGCGTCGGCCTCGCTGATCTTGAGCTTCGTCATGAGCACGCCCTTCGCCCGGTCGACGGCCTTGCGGGTCTCGAGCCGGTCGCCGAGGTCGGCGACCTCCTCCTCGAGCGCCTTGAGCTCGGACCAGCGCGAGAGCGCGATGTCGAGCGCAGGGGTGACGTCACCCGCGGTGAACGGCTTGACGATGTAGGCCATGACCCCCGCGTCGCGGGCCCGCTCGACGAGCTCGGTCTGGCTGAACGCCGTGAGCATGACGACCGGGCAGATCCGCTCCTTGCCGATCTGCTCGGCGGCGGTGATGCCGTCCATGACCGGCATCTTGACGTCCATGATGACGATGTCGGGCTTGCAGCTCGAGCGCCATCGCGACGGCCTGCTCACCGTCACCGGCCTGGCCGACGACGGTGTAGCCCGCCTCACCGAGCATCTCGGCGAGGTCGAGGCGGATGATCGCCTCGTCCTCGGCCACGAGGACGCGCTTGGCCGGAGGCGGGGGCCGCAGGGGTGGGGGTCTCACTCATGTGCCGGGAGCGGGACTCGAACCCGCACGCCCTCGCGGGCAGAGGATTTTGAGTCCTCCGTGTCTGCCGTTCCACCACCCCGGCCGGGGTGTCGCCAGTGTATCGACGGCGACCCCGGCCTCAGACGGCCCCGGTCGCGATGTCGCTGTACGCGGGCGCGACCCGGTTCTTGGCGTCACCGATGCGGTGCACCCGCAGGGCGTTGGTCGACCCCGGGATGCCGGGCGGCGAGCCCGCGACGATGACGACGTTGTCGCCCTCGACGACGCGCCCGGTCGCGAGGAGCACCTCGTCGACCTGCATCGCCATCTCGTCGGTGTGCCGGGCCTCCTCGACGAGGAAGGTCTCGACCCCCCAGGTCAGCGCGAGCTGGCTGCGCGTCCACTGGTTCGGGGTGAAGGCGAGCATGGGGATGCGCGGCCGGACCCGGCTCAGCCGCCGCGTGGAGTCGCCGCTCGTCGTGAACGTGATGAGGAACTTCACGCCCAGCAGCTCGCCGATCTCGGCCGCCGCGGCGGTGACCGCACCGCCCTTGGAGTTGGGGCGGGTGCCGAGCGGACGGATGCGGTGCAGCCCGTGGTCCTCGGTGTTCTCGATGATCCGCGCCATCGTGCGCACCGCGGCGAACGCGTGCCTGCCGACGCTCGTCTCGCCCGAGAGCATCAGCGCGTCGGCCCCGTCGAGCACGGCGTTGGCGGCGTCGGAGGCCTCGGCGCGGGTGGGCCGGCTGTTCTCGATCATCGACTCGAGCACCTGGGTCGCGACGATGACCGGCTTGGCGCGCCGCCGGGCGATCTCGCACGCGCGCTTCTGCACGAGGGGGACCTCCTCGAGGGGCATCTCGACGCCGAGGTCCCCCCGGGCGACCATCACGCCGTCGAAGGCCCGGATGATCTCGTCGAGGTTGTCGACGGCCTGCGGCTTCTCGATCTTCGCGACGACCGGGAGGCGGAGCCCCTCCTCGTCCATGATGAGGTGCACGTCGCGGATGTCGTCGGCGGTGCGGACGAAGGACAGCGCGATCATGTCGACGCGCATCCTCAGCGCCCAGCGCAGGTCGTCCTTGTCCTTCTCCGACATCGCGGGGACCGACACGGCCACGCCGGGCAGGTTGATCCCCTTGTTGTTCGACAGCGTGCCGCCCTCGAGGACCTGGCACACGACGTCGGTCTCGGTGACCTCGGTGGCGATGAGGGCGAGCTTGCCGTCGTCGATGAGGATGCGGTCACCGGCGGTGACGTCGCCGGGCAGCCCGTCGTACGTCGTGCCGACCTCCTTCTCGTTCCCCGGGACGTCGCGCGTCGTGATGGTGAAGGTCGAGCCCGGGACGAGCTGGATCGGACCCTCGGCGAAGCGGGCGGTGCGGATCT
This sequence comes from uncultured Actinomycetota bacterium, assembly GCA_963811475.1. Taxonomy (GTDB): domain Bacteria; phylum Actinomycetota; class Actinomycetes; order Actinomycetales; family Dermatophilaceae; genus Fodinibacter. Next base: position 15,546 of record CAWERJ010000016.1, on the reverse strand, counting down.
TCGGGCCCTGGAGGTCGACGAGGATGCCGACCGCGCGCCCGGTCGCGTCGCTCGCCTTGCGCACGTCGTGGTAGACGCGCTCGTGGTCGGCGTGGTCGCCGTGGCTGAGGTTGAGCCGGGCCACGTCCATGCCCGCGCGGACGAGCTCGCGGAGGTTCTCGGCCGAGGTCGTGGCGGGGCCGAGGGTGCAGACGATCTTGGCGCGACGCATGGCGCCGAGCCTATCGGTGCAACCGCTTCCACCGTGACGGGTGCCACATCGCGGACCCGCCGTCGGGGCCCTGCCGAGCGCCCCTCACGAGGCGGCTCAGGCGATGAGTGGGCGGTCGGTCGGGTTGACCGGGCGGGGCAGTCGCGAGGGCTTGTCCATGAGCCAGGCGTCCACCTCGTGGGCGACGGAACGGCCCTCCGCGATGGCCCAGACGATGAGCGACTGGCCGCGACCGGCATCCCCGGCGACGAAGACGCCCGGGACGTTGGTCATGAAGGCGTCGTCGCGCGCGGCGTTGCTGCGGGCGTCGCGCTCGACCCCGAGCTGGTCGAGCAGCTCCTGCTGCGGGCCGAGGAACCCCATGGCGAGCAGGACGAGCTGGGCGGGCAGCTCGCGCGAGGAGCCCTCGACCTCCTCGAAGCCGTTCTCGCCCATCCGCACCTCGCAGATGCGCAGGCGCGGACCCGCCCCTCGTCGTCGCCGACGCATCTCGCTCGTCGACACGGCGTAGACCCGTTCGCCGCCCTCCTCGTGCGCCGAGGCGACGCGGAAGGTCATCGGGTACGTCGGCCACGGCTGGTTCGCGGCCCGCTCGGCCGGGGGCTGCGGCATGATCTCGAGGCTCGTGACCGACCTCGCGCCCTGGCGGTGCGCGGTGCCGATGCAGTCGGCGCCGGTGTCGCCGCCGCCGATGACGACGACGTCCTTGCCCTCGGCGGTCACCTGGCCCTCGACGGTCTGGCCGAGCGCGACCCGGTTGGCCGGCGGGAGGAAGTCCATGGCCTGCAGGACGCCGTCGAGCTCGCGCCCCGGCACCGGCAGGTCACGCGGCACCGTGGCGCCGATCGCGACGACGATGGCGTCGAAGCGCTTGCGCAGGTCGGCCCCGGTGATGTGGCGGCCCACCTCGACGCCGTTGCGGAAGCGGGTGCCCTCGGACTTCATCTGCGCGATGCGGCGGTCGAGGACCGCCTTCTCCATCTTGAACTCCGGGATGCCGTAGCGCAGCAGCCCGCCCGGCTGGTCGGCGCGCTCGTACACGGCGACGGTGTGACCGGCGCGGGTCAGCTGCTGGGCCGCCGCGAGCCCGGCGGGGCCGGAGCCGACCACGGCGACGGTCTTGCCGGATAGCCGCTCCGGGGCCTCGGGCGTCACGGTGCCGTTGGCGAAGGCGCGGTCGATGATGCTGACCTCGACCTGCTTGATCGTCACGGCGGGCTGGTTGATCCCGAGGACGCACGCCGCCTCGCACGGCGCCGGGCACAGCCGCCCGGTGAACTCGGGGAAGTTGTTCGTCGCGTGCAGGCGGTCGATGGCCTGGCGCCACTCGCCGCGCCACGCGAGGTCGTTCCACTCGGGGATGAGGTTGCCGAGCGGACACCCGCTGTGGCAGAACGGGATTCCGCAGTCCATGCAGCGACCGGCCTGCCGCTGGAGCTCGGTCGCCGGCTGCTCCTCGTAGACCTCCTTCCAGTCCTTGATGCGGACCGGGACGGGCCGGCGACGGGGCAGCTCGCGCTCGCGCGTGCGCAGAAAGCCCTGGGGGTCAGCCACGGGAGGCCTCCATGATCCGCTCCCACACCTGGGCGCCGTCGGGGTCGAGGCCCTCCGACGACGCCCGCGAGCGCACGTCGAGCACCCGCTGGTAGGCACGGGGCAGGACCAGGGTGAAGGCCGACCGGGCGGTGTCCCAGTCGGCGAGGAGCCGGGCGGCGACCGGCGAGCCGGTCCACTCCTGGTGGCGCTCGAGGAGGTCGCGGACGACGAGCTCGTCCTCGGGCCGCAGCGGGCAGAGGTCGACGAGCTCGCGGTTGACGCGGCGCTCGTCGAGGTCGAGGACGTAGGCGACGCCACCGGACATCCCGGCCGCGACGTTGCGCCCCGTCGGACCGAGGATGAGCGCGGTCCCCCCGGTCATGTACTCGAGCCCGTGGTCGCCCACGCCCTCGACGACGGCGGTGGCCCCGGAGTTGCGCACGCAGAACCGCTCGCCGACGCGTCCGCGCAGGAACAGCTCGCCCGAGGTGGCGCCGTAGGCGATGACGTTGCCGGCGATGACGTTGTCCTCGGCGACGAGCGCCGAGCCCGGTGCCGGGCGCACGACGACGCGGCCGCCGGAGAGCCCCTTGCCGACGTAGTCGTTGGCGTCGCCCTCGAGGCGCAGCGTGATGCCGGCCGGGAGGAAGGCCCCGAGGCTCTGCCCGGCCGAGCCGGTGAGCGTGAGGTCGATGGTGCCGTCGGCGAGCCCCTGCGGGTGCGCCCGGGTGACCTCGTGACCGAGCATCGTGCCGACGGTGCGGTTGACGTTGCGGATGGCGAACCGGGCGGTGACCGGGGTGCCGGAGTCGATGGCGTCGCGCGCCGCCGCGATGAGCTGGTGGTCGAGCGCCTTCTCGAGCCCGTGGTCCTGCCCGACGGTGTGCCGGATGCCGGACCCGTCGGGGCTCTGGACCCGCGCGAAGATCGGGCTGAGGTCCAGGCCGGAGGCCTTCCAGTGCGAGATCGCCTTGGCGGTGTCGACGTACTGGATCTGGCCGACGGCCTCCTCGATGCTGCGGAACCCGAGGGCGGCGAGGTGCTCGCGGACCTCCTCGGCGATGTACTCGAAGAAGGTCTCGACGAACTCGGGGCTGCCCGAGAAGCGCGCGCGCAGCTCGGGGTTCTGGGTGGCGATGCCGACCGGACAGGTGTCGAGGTGGCACACCCGCATGAGGACGCAGCCCGGAGACGACGAGCGGAGCCGTCGCGAAGCCGAACTCCTCGGCGCCGAGCAGGGCCGCGATGACGACGTCGCGCCCGGTCTTGATCTGGCCGTCGACCTGGACGACGATCCGGTCGCGCAGCCCGTTGAGGACGAGGGTCTGCTGGGTCTCGGCGAGGCCGAGCTCCCAGGGGCCGCCGGCGTGCTTGAGGCTGGTCAGCGGGCTCGCCCCGGTGCCGCCGTCGTGGCCCGAGATGAGGACGACGTCGGCGTGCGCCTTGCTGACGCCGGCGGCGACGGTGCCGACCCCGACCTCGGAGACGAGCTTGACGTGGATGCGCGCCTCGGGGTTCGCGTTCTTGAGGTCGTGGATGAGCTGGGCGAGGTCCTCGATCGAGTAGATGTCGTGGTGCGGCGGCGGGCTGATCAGCCCCACGCCCGGCGTCGAGTGCCGCGTCCGGGCGATCCACGGGTAGACCTTGGGGCCGGGCAGCTGGCCGCCCTCCCCCGGCTTGGCGCCCTGCGCCATCTTGATCTGGATGTCGTCGGCGTTCGTGAGGTAGAGCGAGGTCACGCCGAACCGGCCGGACGCGACCTGCTTGATCGCCGACCGGCGCTCGGGGTCCATGAGGCGCTCGGCGTCCTCCCCGCCCTCGCCGGTGTTGGAGCGGGCCTTGAGCCGGTTCATCGCGATCGCGAGGGTCTCGTGGGCCTCCTTGCTGATCGACCCGTAGCTCATCGCGCCGGTGTTGAACCGCCGGACGATCTCGGCGACCGGCTCGACCTCGTCGATCGGCACGGGCGGGCGGGCGTCGCTCGCCGCCGAGCTCGAACAGCCCGCGCAGGGTCATGAGCCGGCCGGACTGCTCGTCGATCCGCCGGGTGTACTGCTTGAAGACGTCGTAGCGGCGCGACCGGGTGGCGTGCTGGAGCCGGAAGACCGTGTCCGGGTCGAAGAGGTGCGGCTCGCCCTCGCGCCGCCACTGGTACTCGCCGCCCGACGAGGAGCTTGCGGTGCGCCTGCCGGATGCCGTCGGGCGGGTAGGCGGCCGCGTGCCGGGCCGCCGTCTCCGCGGCGATGACGTCGAGCCCCACGCCCGCCGAGCTGGCTGACGGTGCCGGTGAAGAACTCGTCGACGAGCTCCTGCGACAGCCCGATGGCCTCGAAGACCTGGGCGCCGCGGTAGGAGGCGACGGTGGAGATGCCCATCTTCGACATCACCTTGAGGACGCCCTTGCCCAGCGCCTTGATGAGGTTGGCGACCGCCTTCTCCTCGGTGACCGCGGTGATGGCACCGCGGCGCACCATGTCCTCGACGGTCTCCATGGCGAGGTAGGGGTTGATCGCCGCGGCGCCGTAGCCGACGAGGAGGGCCACGTGGTGCACCTCGCGCACGTCGCCGGCCTCGACGAGCGAGGCCGACCTGGGTCCGGGTCTTCTCGCGGATGAGGTGGTGGTGCACCGCCGAGGTGAGCAGCAGCGACGGGATCGGGGCGAGGTCGCGGTCGGAGTCGCGGTCGGACAGCACGACGAAGCGCGCGCCGCCGCGGATCGCGGCCGAGACCTCGGCGAAGATCTCGTCGAGCCGCGCGCGCAGCGCCGGCTCGCCCCCGGTGACGTCGTAGGTGCCCTTGACGACGACGGTGCTGTAGCCGGGCAGGTCGCCGTCGGCGTTGATGTGCACGATCTTCGCGAGCTCGTCGTTGTCGACGACCGGGAACGGCAGCACGACCTGGCGGGCGTGCGCCGGGCCTGGCGTCGAGGACGTTGCCCTCGGGGCCGATGCTCGAGCCGAGGGAGGTGACGAGCTCCTCGCGGATCGCGTCGAGCGGCGGGTTGGTCACCTGGGCGAAGAGCTGGCTGAAGTAGTCGAAGACGAGCCGCGGGCGCTCGGACAGCACCGCGATCGGGGTGTCGGTGCCCATCGAGCCGAGCGCCTCGCCGCCCGTGCGCGGCCATCGGCGCGAGGAGGATCTTCAGCTCCTCCTCGGTGTAGCCGAAGGTGCGCTGCCGGCGGGCGACGGAGGCCGCGGTGTGGATGATGTGCTCGCGCTCGGGCAGGTCGGCGAGCTCGATGAGGCCCGGCGTGCAGCCACTCCTCGTAGGGGCGCTCGCCGGCGAGGGAGGACTTGACCTCCTCGTCGCTGACGATGCGGCCCGCGGCGGTGTCGACGAGGAACATCCGGCCCGGCTGGAGGCGGCCGCGCCGCACGACGCGCTCGGGCTCGAGGTCGAGCACGCCGGCCTCCGAGGCGAGGACGACGAGCCCGTCGTCGGTGACCCAGTAGCGCCCGGGGCGCAGGCCGTTGCGGTCGAGCACGGCGCCGATGAGCGTGCCGTCGGTGAAGGTGACGCAGGCCGGGCCGTCCCACGGCTCCATGAAGGTCGAGTGGAACTCGTAGAACGCCCGGCGGGCGGGGTCCATCGACTCGTGGTTCTCCCAGGCCTCGGGGATCATCATCAGCACCGCGTGCGGCAGCGAGCGGCCGCCGAGGTGCAGCAGCTCGAGCACCTCGTCGAAGGTCGCCGAGTCGGAGGCGCCGGGGGTGCAGATCGGGAAGACCCGCTCGAGGTCGCCGGGGATGAGGTCCGAGCTGATCTGGCTCTCGCGGGCCCGCATCCAGTTGCGGTTGCCCTTGACGGTGTTGATCTCGCCGTTGTGGGCGATGAGCCGGTAGGGGTGGGCCAGCGGCCAGCTCGGGAAGGTGTTGGTCGAGAAGCGCGAGTGGACCAGCGCCAGCTCGGTGGCGAAGCGCTCGTCGGACAGGTCGGGGAAGAACGGCTCGAGCTGCCCGGTCGTGAGCATGCCCTTGTAGACGACGGTGCGGGCCGAGAGCGACGGGAAGTAGACCGCGGCCTCGTGCTCGGCCCGCTTGCGCAGGCAGTAGGCGACGCGGTCGAGCTCGAGGCCGGTCAGGCCCGGCTCGGAGGCGACGAAGAGCTGGCGGAAGAACGGCATGCACTCGCGGGCCGCGCGGCCGACGAGGTCGGGGGTCGACGGGCACGTCGCGCCAGGTGAGGACCCGCAGGCCCTCGCTCGGCGGCGATCTCGCTCGATGCGGCGCTCGGCCTCGGCCCGCTCGTCGGCGTCCACCGGGCAGGTAGGCCATGCCGACGGCGTACGACCCGGCCGGCGGCAGCGTCGGCGTCCGAGGACGGCGCGGAAGAAGGCGTCGGGGACCTGGGTGAGGATGCCGGCGCCGTCACCGACGAGGGGGTCGGCGCCCGTGGCGCCGCGGTGGTCGAGGTTGCGCAGCGCGTCGAGGGCGTGGACGACGATGTCGTGGCCGGCGCTGCCCCGCATCGTCGCCACCAGGGCCACGCCGCACGCGTCGTGCTCGTGCTCGCGGCGGTACAGGCCCGTGTCGGCGGGCTGGGCGGAGAAGCGGGCGACGGTCACGTCGGATCACCGTCCTCGGGGTCGTCGATCCCTGGGGACCGGGCACGGCAAGGTCAGGCGCGGACGGCTCTGGCCACGTGCCGGAAGGATATCCCCGGACCCCGTCGTCTTGCCATCTGAGCCGGGCTATCCCACATCCTGGGACTCGGGTTCGCCCACCGGGACGGCTCGGCGCGACGGGCCCGGCGGCCGGTGTACCAGAAGATCCAGACGCCCGAGCAGGAACACGACGATGCTCGTCCAGACGTTGAGCCGCTGGCCCGAGGACGAGCTCGGCCTCGTCGGTGCGCATCGTCTCGATGACGATCCGCCCGACCGGGTAGCCGGCGACGTAGAGCCCGAGGAGCTGGCCCGGCGCGAGGTGCGCCGCCGGTCGACGACGAGCAGCCCGACGCCGAGCACGACGAGGAAGACCGCCTCGTAGAGGAACGTCGGGTGGAAGACGCCCGAGCACGACCGGCTCGCCCGCCGCGTCGACCACGGCCCGGCCGGCCGACTGGTCCCACTCGTGGATCTCCAGCCCCCACGGCAGCGTCGTCGGGCCGCCGTAGAGCTCGTTGTTGAACCAGTTGCCGAACCGGCCGATCGCCTGCGCGAACGCGACGCCGGGCGCCGCGGCATCCGCGAAGGCCAGGAACGACAGGCCGTCGCGACGGCATCCGATCCACGCCCCCAGCGCCCCGAGCGAGATGGCGCCCCAGATGCCGAGCCCGCCCTCCCAGACCTTGAGGGCGTCCAGCGGGTGGCCGTCCGCGCCCCAGTAGGGGCCCGGGGTCGTGATGACGTGGTAGAGCCGGCCGCCGACGATGCCGAAGAGGACGGCCCAGGCGCGCGACGTCGAGCGCCTGCCCCGGCTCGCCCCCGCGCGGCACGAGGCGGCGGCCGGTGAGCCAGATGGCGACGACGATGCCGATGAGGATGCACAGGGCGTACATCCGGACCGGCAGCGGGCCGAGGTGGAGGACCCCGACGGTGGGGCTGGGCAGGTAGGACGGTCACTTGCGTGGCGTTCTCGATGGCCTGGGTGAGCAGCTCGGGGGTGCGCGATCGAGCCCAGCTCGACGCTCCTCGCCGTCGATCCGCACGGTCGGGGTGCCGCGCACGCCGTCCTCGAAGCTCTGCTCCTCGACCGAGTTGACGTAGTCGACGTACTTGCCGGCGTCGACGCACGCTGCCAGGTCGTCGAGCGCCGTCCCCGGTGATCCCGCCGCTCTCGGCGAAGCCCGTCAGCTGGGCGTCGGTGAAGCCGTCACCCTCCGTGCGCCGGCTGGTTGGCGAAGACCTGGTTGTGGAACTCCTGGAACTTCCCGGCGTCGGCGGCGCAGAACGCGGCGTTGCCCGCCCGCGTCGAGCTGTCGTTGCCGAGGTTGTCGTCGAGGAAGTTCTTCACGTGGTAGACGAGCTTGACCTTGCCCTGCTGGGCCGAGGTCCTCGATCGTCGGGCCCGAGGACGTCCTCGAACTGCGCGCACGCCGGGCACTGGAAGTCCTCGTAGATGTCGAGCGTCGGGGCGCCCGCGGCCGGCGTGACGTCGGCGAAGGCCGGGAACCCCTGCCCCCAGCGCGGTGACGCCCGGCGGGCAGGGCGTTGCCGCCACCGGTGACGGCGTCCTTCTACGACTGCTGCACCCAGATGACCCCGCCGACGACCGCGATGATCGCGACGATGACGACGACCGCGGCGACGACGATCTTGTTCGCGCCCACCGCCCCGCGGAGCTGCGGGCGGCCTCGATCTTGGCCTGGCGGGCCGAGGCGGGCGGCGTGGACGGCTTCTTGGCCATGGGGGTCAGGGGCTCCTGTCAGTGTCCGAAGAGGAAGCGGTCGAGGGAGGCGAGGGTGCGGGGTCGCCAGACGAGCCACGCCGCCGGCGAGGGCGAACGCCGCGTCGCGCGCGATCTCCTGCGGGTACCTCGTCTCGGCGGCGCCGATCTGGCCGCCGCCGCCGAAGCAGCCGCAGTCGATCGTCAGGCCGCGGGCCCAGGCCTGGGAGATGCCGATGATGAAGGCCACCATGAGCACCGTCGAGACGATCGCCACCGGGCCGGGTGAACAGGCCGAGCAGCGAGCAGCACGCCGAGGACGATCTCGACGAAGGGCAGGGCCAGCCCGATCCAGCCGGCGAGGTCCATCGGGAAGATCTCGTAGGCCTGCACGGCGCGCTCGGCGGTCAGCGGGTGGCCGACCTTGACCGCGCCGGCGTAGACGAGCACGGCGCCGAGGAAGAGCCGGGCCACGAGGCCGACGGCGTCGAGGAGGCGCTCGCGGCCCGGCGACGGGCCCGCCGTCCCCGGCGCCGGGGTGTCGTGCTCTGTCTCGGTGCTCACGTGCGTCCGCTCCTCACTCCGTCGGCCAGCTCGGCCGTCAGGGCGCGCAACGCGTCGAGGCGGTCGGCGAGTTCCCCGGGGCCGCTGAGGGTGCGCACGAGGGCCGAGCCGACGATGACGCCGTCGGCGAACTCGGCGAGCTCGGCGGCCTGGGCGCCGGTCGAGACGCCGAGGCCGACGCACACCGGCAGGTCGGTGACGGCCCGGGTGCGCTCGACGAGGTCGCGGGCGTCGGAGTCGACCGTGCTGCGGGCGCCGGTGACGCCCATCGTCGACGCGGCGTAGACGAAGCCGCGGCAGGCGTGCGGTGACCCGGGCGAGCCGCTCGGGGGTCGACGACGGGCGCGACGAGGAAGACGCGGTCGAGGCCGTGCTCGTCGCTCGCCGCGATCCACTCCTCGCGCCTCGTCGGGCACGAGGTCGGGCGTGATGAGGCCCGGCGCCGCCGTGCGGCCGCGAGGTCGGCGGCGAAGCGCTCGACCCCGCGGCGCAGCACGAGGTTCCAGTAGGTCATGACGAGCGGGGTGCCGCCGGCGTCGCGCACGGCATCCGTCGCCCGGAACACGTCGTCGACGCGGGTGCCGCCGGCGAGCGCCGTGGCGGCGGCGTGCTGGATGACCGGGCCGTCCATGAGGGGGTCGCTGTAGGGCACGCCGACCTCGACGACGTCGCAGCCCGCCTCGACGAGCACGCGCATCGCCTCGATCGAGCCCTCGACCGTCGGGAAGCCGACGGGGAGGTAGCCGACGAGGGCGGCCCGGCCCTCGTCGCGGCAGCGGCGCAGGACCTCCTCGACGCCGCGCACGGCGGTGCGTCACGACGACGCCTCGTCGACGAGGCCGAACCACTCGGCGGCCGTGTGCATGTCCTTGTCGCCGCGGCCGGAGAGGTTGACGAGCAGCAGCGCGTCGGGGCCGAGCTCGCGCCCGACCTCGATGGCGCCCCACGAGCGCGTGCGCCGACTCGAGCGCCGGGATGATGCCCTCGGTGCGGCAGAGCAGGCTGAACGCCTCCATGACCTGGTCGTCGGTGGCGTAGCGGTACTCGGCGCGGCCGCTGTCGCGCAGGAACGAGTGCTCGGGCCCGACGCTCGGGTAGTCCAGGCCGGCGGAGATCGAGTGCGACTCGACGGTCTGGCCGTCGTCGTCCTGCATGAGGTAGCTCATCGCGCCGTGGAGCACCCCGGGCGACGGCCGCCGACGCGAACCGGGCCGCGTGCCGGCCCGGACTCGATGCCCGCTCCCCCGGCCTCGACGCCGATGAGGCGCACGCCCTCGTCGGGCGACGAAGCGGTGGAAGATGCCCATCGCGTTGGACCCGCCGCCGACGCACGCGATGACGGCGTCGGGCAGGCGGCCGGTGAGCTCGAGCACCTGGGCCGCGGGCCTCCTCGCCGATGATCCTGTGGAAGTCGCGGACCATCTCGGGGAACGGGTGCGGGCCGGTGACGGTGCCGATGAGGTAGTGGGTGGTGCGCGACGTTGGTGACCCAGTCGCGCAGCGCCTCGTTGATGGCGTCCTTGAGGGTGGCGCTGCCGTGCTCGACCGGCGACGACCTCGGCGCCGAGGATCTTCATCCGGGCGACGTTGAGGGCCTGGCGCTCGGTGTCGACCCTGCCCATGTAGATGCGGCACTCCAGGCCCATGAGGGCGGCCGCGGTGGCCGTGGCGACGCCGTGCTGGCCGGCGCCGGTCTCGGCGATGACCCGGGTCTTGCCCATCCGCTTGGTGAGCAGCGCCTGGGCGAGGACGTTGTTGATCTTGTGCGAGCCGGTGTGGTTGAGGTCCTCGCGCTTGAGGACGACGCGCGCCCCACCGGCGTGGGCGGCGAAGCGCGGCACCTCGGTGATGATGCTCGGCCGGCCGGTGTACGTGCGGTGCAGCCGGTCGAGCTCGTCGAGGAACTCGGGGTCGACCATGGCCTTCTGGCGGGCCTCGTCGAGCTGCTCGAGCGCCGGGATCAGCGCCTCGGGGACGTAGCGGCCGCCGAACGGCCCGAACCGCCCCGGGCGGGGCAGCTCCTCGGGGACGAGGTCGCCGGTCGTGCGTCGTCCGGGTCGGTGCGGGTCGGCACGTGCGGGTCAGTCACGGGGTGTCCGTCCGGGTCGGGCGCGCGCCGGCGGCGACCATCGCGGCGGCGCCGGCGCGGGGGTCGCCGGTGCGCACGAGCGCCTCGCCGACGAGCACGGCATCCGCACCCTGCGCGGCGTAGGCCGCGGCGTCGGCCGGGCCGGCGATGCCGGACTCGGCGACGGTGACGAGCCCTCGGGGATGAGGGGGCGCAGGCGCGAGAACGTCTCGGGGTGGATGTCGAGGGTCTTGAGGTTGCGGGCGTTGACGCCGATGACGCGTGGCGCCGGCGTCGACGGCCCGCTGGGTCTCGACCTCGTCGTGGACCTCGACGAGCGCGGTCATGCCCGAGCTCGCGCGGCGCGGCGCGAGCAGGGCGGCGAGCTCGGGGTCGGTGAGGGCGGCGACGATGAGCAGCACGAGGTCGGCGCCGTGGGCGCGGGCCTCCCACAGCTGGTAGTCGGTGACCATGAAGTCCTTGCGCAGCACCGGGCACGCCGACGGCCGCGCGCACGGCGTCGAGGTCGTCGAGGCTGCCGCCGAAGCGGCGCTGCTCGGTGAGCACCGACACCGCGCGCGCACCGCCGGCCTCGTAGGCCGCGGCGAGCGCGGCGGGGTCGGGGATGTCGGAGAGGGCGCCCTTGCTCGGGCTCGCCCGCTTGACCTCGGCGATGAGCGACAGGCCCGGGCGGCGCAGCACCGCCTCGGCGTCGAGGGCCGGCGCGCGCGGCGAGGACGGCGTGCTCGACGTCGGCGAGCGACGTGCGGCGCTCGCGCAGCGCGAGGTCCTCGCGGACCCCGGCGACGATCGACTCGAGGACGGTGGTCACGGACGGACCGCCATCAGTGGATCGACGGGGCCTCGTCGCGGTCGCGCTCGGCCGCTCCGTACCCGGCCATGGAGAGGACCTTGCCCGCGACGACGCCGACGACGGCGAGGACGGCACCGCCGACGAAGAGCCAGACGTTCGGCCACAGCACGGCGGCGGCCATGATCGCCGAGGCGATGATGAGGATGGTCACCGCGGTCCAGGCGGCGACGCTGTGCCCGTGGTCGTCTTCGTGCTCGCTCATCTCGTCTCCTTTCGTGCGGGGGTCGGCCGACCCTGGTCGGCTCGGGTCCGATTCTGTCAGGTCGGGCCGTCCGGACCCACATCGGTGGGGTCCCGGCCGGCCGTCAGCTCGTCCCAGTCGCTGCGCGACCCGCTCGCCCCGGGGCCCGGCGACGTCGGCGCCCCCGGCGTCGGGCACCTCGTAGCGCGGCGACGGGCCGCCCCACGTCCGCAGGCCGACGACCGCCCCGACCAGCCCGAGCAGGGCGACGAGCGCAGGCGGCCAGCGCGACCCACGGCCACACCGTGGCCTCGGCGACGGTCTCGACCGAGCCCGGTGCGCCCGACCCGCGAGGCGGCGACCGGGCCGAGCACCCCGTCGGGGTCGAGGATGACGCGCACGGCGAGCGCCGGCGGCGATGGCGAGGCACACGGCATACGCGACGACGGCGACGACGCGCGCGACCCGCCCGGCGGCGACGACGGCGATGGCGGCCGCGGCGATCGCCAGGGCGACCGCGGTGAGGCCCGGCGCCACCTCGGCGCCGGTGGCGCTGATCCGGGTCGGCGCCGAGCACGGCGTCGTCGACGGCGCCGGTGACCCACGGGCGGAAGGCGCAGACGAGCAGCAGCCCGGCGCCGACGCAGCGCGAGGAGGACGACGACGCCCTTGCACGACAGGCGGCTCACGTGACGGTCCGCATCGCCCCGGCCGTCGCGACCGCACGCAGGGCGGCGGTCGCCTTGTGCACGCACTCCTCGTGCTCGCGCGGCGGGCACCGAGTCGGCGACGATGCCGGCGCCGGCCTGCACGTGGGCGACGCCGTCCTTGACGACCGCGGTGCGGATCGCGATGGCCATGTCGAGGTCGCCGTGGAAGTCGAGGTAGCCGACGACGCCGCCGTAGACGCCGCGCCGCGAGGGCTCGTACTGCTCGATGAGGGCGAGCGCGCGGGGCTTCGGGGCGCCCGAGAGCGTGCCGGCGGGGAAGGTCGACGACGAGCACGTCGTAGGCGCTGACGCCGGGGCGGGTGTCGCCGACGACGGTCGACTCGATGTGCATGACGTGGCTGTAGCGGCGCACGTCCATGAACTCGACGACGTCGACCGTGCCCGGGCGGCAGACCCGCTGGAGGTCGTTGCGGCCGAGGTCGACGAGCATGACGTGCTCGGAGCGCTCCTTGGGGTCGGCGAGCAGCTCCTCGGCGAGGCGCACGTCGTCCTCGGGGGTCTTGCCGCGCGGGCGCGACCCGGCGATCGGGTGGGTGATGGCCCGCTCGCCCGTCACCCGCACGAGCGCCTCGGGGCTGCTGCCGACGACGGCGTAGGACGAGCCGTCGGGGTGCCGGCAGCCGGAAGAGGTACATGTACGGGCTGGGGTTCGACGGCGCGCAGCGCGCGGTAGACGTCGAGCGGGTCGGCGGCGCAGTCGAGGCAGAACCGCTGCGAGAGGACGACCTGGAACACCTCGCCCGCCCGGATGTCCTCCTTGGCGAGCTCGACGACCTCCTCGTAGCGCTCGCGGGTCGTGTTCGAGCGCACCCGCGCCATGGCCGCGTCGACGGCCTCGGTGTCGACGACCGCGACGGTGCTCTCGGCGGGCGCGGCGAGGGCGCGGGTCATCGCGTCGAGGCGCGCCACGGCATCCGCCCAGGCCAGCTCGACCCGCTCGTCGGTGTCGTCGTAGTTGATCGCGTTGGCGACGAGCAGGATCGAGCCGTCGGTGTGGTCGAGCACCGCGAGGTCGGTGGCGAGCATGAGCGCGAGCTCGGGCAGCTCGCAGCTCGTCGGGCGGCGGTCTCGGGCACGCGCTCCCAGCGGCGCACCGCGTCGTAGGTGATGGCGCCGACCATGCCGCCGGTGAGCGGCGGCAGGCCCGCGATCGGCTCGGTCGCCAGGGCCTCCATGGTGCCGCGCAGCGCGTCGGTGGCCGGGCCGGTCGTGGGCACCCCGACGGGCGGCTCCCCCACCCAGTGCACCTGCGCCGTCCCGCTCGGTGAGGGTGGCGCGGCTCGCGGCGCCGACGATCGACCAGCGCGACCAGACGCCGCCGTGCTCGGCCGACTCGAGCAGGAAGGTGCCCGGGCGGTCGCCGGCGAGCTTGCGGTAGACCCCGACCGGGGTCTCGGCGTCGCCCATGAGCCGGCGCACGACGGGGATGACCCGGCGGTCGCGGGCGAGCACGCCGAAGACGTCGAGGCTGGGCCAGGTCTGGCCGTAGGCGAGGTCGGGCGTGGTAGCCGACGGCGGATGCCGTGCTCACGCCGGCCGTCCCGGGTCGTCACCGGCCGGGCCGCCGACGACCGCGCCGAGGTCGTCGGCGTCGAAGCAGGTGCGGTCGCCGGTGTGGCAGGCGGCGCCCACCTGGTCGACCCGCACGAGCAGGGCGTCACCGTCGCAGTCGAGCGCCACCGAGCGCACGTGCTGGACGTGGCCGGAGGTGTCGCCCTTGCGCCAGTACTCGCCGCGGCTGCGCGACCAGTAGGTCACCCGGCCCTCGGTGAGGGTGCGGCGCAGCGCCTCGTCGTCCATCCAGCCGAGCATGAGCACCTCACCGGTGTCGTGCTGCTGGACGACGGCGGCCACGAGGCCGGTCGGCGTCGCGCTTCAGGCGCGCGGCGATCGCGGGGTCGAGGACGGCATCGGTCGGGGTGGGCACCCGGTCATTCTGCCGTGGCGGCGGTGCGCCGGGTCGGGGGCCGCCCGCGGACCGGGCGCGGCCGGCATCCGTCGGTCGAGCGCGGAGAGCCGGCGGCGAGGGCGACGAAGAGCAGCGGTGACCCCGACGCAGGTCACGGCCACCGCGGCGGCCCCCTCGGCGCCGACGTCGAGGAAGGGGTACGGGTACCAGCCGGTGACGCCGCCGACGGCGAGGGTCCAGACGAGCCAGGCGACCGGCCACACCAGTGCGGGAGCGCGTCGCGCCAGGGGGCCGCGGACGCGGGCCGGCGAGCGAGCCACCCGACGACCGCCAGCACCGGCACGACCAGGTGGAGCAGCGTGTCGGCGAGCCCGGCTGGCGCCCTCGAGGTCGAGCAGCGGGCGGAGCAGGACGAAGTGCACCAGGCCCGTCACCGTGATCCCGACGACCGCGGCGACCCGCACCGGCCGCCACCACCGCCCGTCGCGGGACGGGTCGCGGGCGAGCTGCACCGCGGTGACCGCGACGAGGAGGTTGCTCTGGATCGTGAAGTACGAGGCGAGCCGGCCGAGCCGGGTCAGCAGCGGCGGCACCTCGGTCTCGGCGAGCACCGACGCGCCCGTCACGACGAGCACGGTCTGGAGCACAGGGCGGCGACGGCCCGGCCGCGGTGACGAGGTGCACGGCGCGGGCGCGGGAGGCGGTCACCCGGGCGAGCCTAGGGGCCGCGGCCTGCCGCCGGGGTTCGGCGACCCTTCGACCGGTTCGCGCGGGTCGAGCCGATGATGGTTCCATGACCTCCGATGCGCACGTCCCCGTCGCCCGCGCCGAACGCCAGGCCCTGTGCGACACCCTCCTCGAGCTCGGACCGGACGCCCCGACGTTGTGCAGCCCCTGGCGCACCCGGGACCTCGCGGCGCACCTCGTGGTCCGGGAAGGGCGTCCCGACCTGGCGGCGGGCATCTGGCTCCCGGCCCTGGCTGGGCGGACCGAGCACGCGCAGGCACGGATCGCGAACGGCGACTGGAGCGCCCTGGTCGAGAAGGTGCGGTCCGGGCCGCCTCGCTGGTCTCCCCTGCGCCTGTCGCGCCTCGACGCGATCGCCAACACCAGCGAGCTGATCATCCACCACGAGGACGCGCTG
>CAWERJ010000015.1:0-38003 GCA_963811475.1 uncultured Actinomycetota bacterium | reverse complement strand
CCCGCGGACCGTCCGGGCAGCCCACGTCGACCCACACGGGCGCGCTCATTACTCGCGAGTCACCGGGTGATGGTGACAGGCTCGTCAGGCGGCAGGCCCTCCTGCCCGAGACGACGCGCCACACCGGACCCGGGAGGACCAGATGTTCCAGCGGATCGCCATCGTCAACCGCGGGGAGGCCGCGATGCGGCTCATCCACGCCGTGCGCGACCTCAACGCGCAGGCGGGACCCGGGGGGCACCGCGTCGAGACGGTGGCGCTGCACACCGAGGGCGAGCGGTCCGCGATGTTCGTGCGCGAGGCCGATGCGGCCTACGACCTCGGGCCCGCGTCGGAGCGTCCGTACCTCGACCACGCCGTCCTCGAGCGGGCCCTGCGCGAGACCGGCGCCGACGCCGCCTGGGTCGGCTGGGGCTTCGTCGCCGAGGACCCGACGTTCGCCGAGCTCTGCGAGCGGGTCGGCGTGACCTTCATCGGGCCGAGCCCCGAGGCCATGCGCCGCCTCGGCGACAAGATCGGGTCGAAGCTCATCGCGGAGGAGGTCGGGGTGCCGTCGCCCCGTGGAGCCGGGGCGGTGTCGACACCCTGAGGACGCCACGGCCGCCGCCGCGCGGATCGGCTACCCGCTGATGCTCAAGGCCACGGCGGGAGGCGGCGGCCGCGGCATCCGCAAGGTCACGACCGACGCCGAGCTCGCCGACGCCTACGAGCGCACCCGCGACGAGGCGCAGCGCGCCTTCGGCTCGGGGTCGTGTTCCTCGAGAAGCTCGTCACCGGCGCACGCCACGTCGAGGTCCAGGTCATCGCCGACGGGCAGGGCACCGCGTGGGCCATCGGCGTGCGCGACTGCTCCGTGCAGCGCCGCAACCAGAAGGTCGTCGAGGAGTCCGCCTCGCCGGTGCTCGACGCCGAGCAGGTGGCCGAGCTCAAGGCCTCCGCCGAGCGCCTCGCCGTCGCCGTCGGGTACGCCGGTGCCGGGACGGTCGAGTTCCTCTACCACCCCGCCGAGCGGTTCTTCGCCTTCCTCGAGGTCAACACCCGGCTCCAGGTCGAGCACCCCATCACCGAGACGGTCACCGGCACCGACCTCGTGCGGCTGCAGCTGCACGTCGCGGCCGGCGGCCGGCTCGAGGGCGAGCGGCCCGACGAGGTCGGGCACGCCGTCGAGGCGCGGCTCAACGCCGAGGACCCCGACCGCGACTTCGCCCCCGCCCCGGGACGGATCGCCCACCTCGAGCTCCCCGCCGGCCCCGGCATCCGGGTCGACACCGGGGTCGCCGAGGGCGACTCGATCCCCGCCGACTTCGACTCGATGATCGCGAAGATCATCGCCTACGGCCGCGACCGCGACGAGGCCCTCGCGCGCCTGCGGCGGGCGATGCGCGAGACGACCGTCGTCATCGAGGGCGGCGCCACGAACAAGTCGTTCATCCTCGACCTGCTCGACCAGCCCGAGGTCGTCGACGGCTCCGCCGACACGGGGTGGATCGACCGCGTGCGCGCCGAGGGGCGGCTCGTCGACACCGAGCACTCGGGGGTGGCGCTCGTCGTCGCCGGCATCGAGGCGTACGAGGAGGCCGAGGCGATCGAGCGCACCCGGCTCCTCGAGACGGCCCGGGGCGGTCGCCCGCAGGTGCAGCACGACGTGGGTCGCGCCGTCGACCTCAAGCTGCGCGGCACGGCGTACAAGGTCACCGTCTTCCGCACCGGCCCGGCACGCTTCCGGGTCGGGGTGGCCGATGCCGGGGGTCACGGTCCGACCGTCGACGCCGACCTCGAGCGGGTCGGGCCCTTACGCGAGCCGGGTGACCGTCGGCGGGCGCACCCACCGCCTCGTCTCGGCGTCGCACGGCACCGTCCAGCTCGTCGAGGTCGACGGCGTCACGCACCGGGTCAGCCGCGACGAGGGTGGCGTCATGCGTTCTCCTGCACCGGCGCTCGTCGTCGCGACGCCCTTGGCGGTGGGCGACGAGGTGGCGGCCGGGCACCCGGTGCTCGTCCTCGGAGTCGATGAAGATGGAGACGGTGCTGCCCGCGCCGTTCGCCGCCCGGGTCAAGGAGCTCTTCGTCGCCACGGGCAGCCAGGTCGAGACCGGTGCGGCGCTCGTGCGCCTCGAGCCCACCGGCGACGCCGCGGAGGGCCCGGTCGAGGCGACCGCGGACGCGCCCGACCTCGACCTGCCCGAGGACGTCCTCAACGGCGACCCCGGGAAGCGGGCGGTGCGCCTGCGCGCCGACCTCGCCGCGATGCTGCTCGGCTACGACCTCGACCCCGGCCACGAGACCCGCACGCTGCCGGGCTACCTCACGGCCCGCGACGAGCTCGCCACCTCGGGACGCACCCCGGTCGTCGAGGAGATGGAGCTGCTCGGGGTCTTCGCCGACTTCGCCGAGCTGAGCCGCAACCGGCCGGTCGGCGAGGAGGCCCACATCGAGAACCGCGTGCACAGCCCGCGCGAGCACTTCCACACCTACCTGCAGACCCTCGACCCCGAGCGCGGCGCGCTGCCCGCCGACTTCGTCGGCCGGCTCGAGCGGGTGCTCCGGCACTACGGCGTCACCGACCTCGAGCGCAGCGAGGCGCTCGAGGGGGCCGTCTTCCGGGTCTTCCTCGCCCAGCAGCGCTCGGCCCCGGAGGTCGCGATGGCCACCTCGATCCTCCAGCGGTGGCTCGCCGAGCCGGCGCCCGAGCCGCCCGCCGACGCCGCCGCGCGCGAGCTGCTCGACCGCCTCGTCACCGCCACCCAGCTGCGCTTCCCGATCATCGGCGACCTGGCCCGCAGCGTGCGCTTCCGCTGGTTCGACCAGCCGCTCGTCGACGCCGACCGCGCGTCGGTGCTCGGCTCCGTGGGTGAGGAGCTCGACGAGATCGACGCCATGCCCGACGGCGAGGAGCGCACCCGCCGGGTCGACGCGCTGGCGGCGATCCCCGAGCGCATCGTGCGGTTCCTCGGCGAGCGGCTACGGCGGGGGGTCCCGGCCCGCGAGCCGATGCTCGCCGTGCTCGTCAAGCGCCACTACCGCGAGTACGCGCTGTCGCACCTGCACGAGGCGACGGTCGACGGCCGGGCGGTCGCCACCGCCGACTACGTGCTCGACGACCGCGCGTCCCACCTCGTCAGCACTGCCGGCACGCTCGACGAGCTCGCCGGTGACAGCGCGCTGTCGAACACGCTGTCGGCGCTGGTCGACGACCGCCCCGCCGACCACGAGGCCGTCGTCGACCTCTACGTGCACTGGCCCGACCTCCCCCACGACAAGGAGGAGGCCTCCACCGCGCTGGCCGGGCACCTCGCCGGGATGCCGTTCGCGGCCACGGTGCGCCGGGTCGCCGTCGGCGTCGTGCCCGACGACGACCGGGAGGTCGGCTACTTCACGTTCCGCCCGAAGGCGGACGGGACGATGGAGGAGGACCGGCCGGTCCGCGACGTGCACCCCATGGTCGGCCGCCGGCTCAACCTCTGGCGGCTGCGCGACTTCGGGCTGACTCGGCTCGAGGCGCCCGAGGACGTCCTGCTCCTCCACGCCGTGGCGGCGGGCAACCCCTCCGACCAGCGGCTCGTGGCGCTCGCCCAGGTGCGCCAGCTCGTCGTCGTCCGGGACGAGACCGGGAAGGTGACGGCGATCCCCCACATCGAGCGCGCGCTGGCGAACTGCCTCGAGGCGGTCCGCCGGGCCCGCACGACCCTCGGCTCGGGCGCGCGGCTCGACACCAACCACGTGTGGCTGCACATCTGGCCCCCGGTCGAGGCCGACCTCGACCAGCTGACGGCGCTGCAGGGCAAGGTGGCGCCGATGACGGCCGGCGCGGGGATCGAGGAGGTGCGGATCCAGGGTGCCATCGCCGGGGAGCACGGGCACACGGTGCCGATCTGCGCCCGGTTCTCCTACCAGCCGGGATCAGGGGTCACCTTCACGGTCGAGCCGCCCCCGACGACCCGGGTGGCACCGCTCGACGGCTACGCGGAGAAGGTCGTTCGTGCCCGGCGCCGCGGGCTGGTGTACCCCTACGAGCTCGTCGCGATGGTGGCGGGCGCCGGGGGGTCGGTGCAGGAGCTCGACCTCGACGACGCGGGTCGCCTCGTGCCCGTCGACCGGCCCTACGGCGAGAACACCGCGGGCCTGATCTGCGGGCTCGTGAGCACCCCCACCGCGCTGCACCCCGACGGCGTGACCCGGGTCCTGCTCTGCGGCGACCCGCTGCGGGCCCTCGGGGCCGTCGCCGAGCCGGAGTGCGCGCGGGTCATCGCCGCACTGGACCTCGCCGAGGAGCGCGGCCTTCCCGTCGAGTGGTTCGCCATCTCGGCGGGCGCCCGGATCTCGATGGACTCGGGCACCGAGAACATGGACTGGGTCGCCCGGGCGCTCAAGCGGATCATCGAGTTCACCCAGGCGGGCCACGAGATCAACGTCGTCGTCGCCGGCATCAACGTCGGTGCCCAGCCGTACTGGAACGCCGAGGCGACGATGCTCATGCACACCAAGGGCATCCTCGTCATGACCCCCGACTCGGCGATGGTCCTCACGGGCAAGCAGTCGCTCGACTTCTCGGGCGGGGTGTCCGCCGAGGACAACTTCGGCATCGGTGGCTACGACCGGGTCATGGGGCCCAACGGCCAGGCGCAGTACTGGGCCCCCGACCTCGCCGCGGCCTACGGCATCCTCCTGTCCCACTACGAGAACACCTGGGTGGCGCCCGGTGACGACGGGCCCCGGCGCGCGCCGACGAGCGACCCGGTCGACCGCGACGTCACGACGTTCCCGCACTCGCTCGCGGGCAGCGACTTCACGACGGTCGGCGACATCTTCTCCCCTGCGACCAACCCTGACCGCAAGAAGGCGTTCGACATCCGCACGGTGATGCGCGCCGTGGCCGACCAGGACCATCCCACGCTCGAGCGGTGGGCGGGGATGGCCGACGCCGAGACGGCGGTCGTGGTCGACGCGAGGCTGGGCGGCATCCCGGTGTGCCTGCTGGGGATCGAGTCGAGGTCCGTGCCGCGACGCGGCGTGCCACCCACCGACGGCCCGGACGTCTACACCGCCGGGACGCTGTTCCCGCGGAGCTCGAAGAAGGCGGCGCGCGCCATCAACGCCGCGAGCGGCAACCGGCCCCTCGTCGTGCTCGCGAACCTGTCCGGCTTCGACGGCTCGCCGGACTCGATGCGGGCGCTGCAGCTCGAGTACGGCGCCGAGATCGGGCGTGCGGTCGTCAACTTCGACGGGCCGATCGTGTTCGTCGTCATCTCGCGCTACCACGGGGGTGCCTTCGTGGTGTTCTCGAAGGCACTCAACCCGCGGATGACGGTGCTCGCCGTCGAGGGGTCGTTCGCGTCGGTCATCGGGGGCGCGCCGGCAGCGGCCGTGGTCTTCGCCCGCGACGTCGACGCCCGGACCGCCGCCGACCCGCGGGTGGCCGAGCTCCAGGCCCGGGTCGGCGAGGCCAGCGGGGCGGAGCGGGCGGCGCTCGCGACCGAGCTCGCGTCGGTCCGCACCGCGGTGCGGGCCGAGATGCTCGGCCGGGTGGCGTCGGAGTTCGACCGCGTCCACGACATCCACCGGGCGGTGCGGGTCGGTTCCGTCGACGCGGTGATCGCCCCCGAAGAGATCCGCCCCCGGATCGTCGCGGCGATCGACGCCGTGGCCGGCTGACTCCCCGGTTCGAGAGTGGAGAACACGCCGTACGGGCCCGGGGGGCGACACGGCGTGTTCTCCACTCACGACGAGCTCCACCGAGGTCTCTGCGTGCCCGCGCAGTACCGCTGGCGCGCGGCATGCCGCGCGGACGTCGGGTCAGGGAGCCGCAGTGCGACCGAGCGGGTACGCCCGGACGAGTCGCCAGCGGCCGTGGGCCGACACCGGTGGTGGGCCGCTCCACAGCTCGACCTCGTCGACGTGCTGCACGAACGGCAGCCGGGCGCTCACGGCATCCTCGGCCGCGCGCAGCGTGGCGACGTCGTGGTCGTGGCCGATCGTCAGGTGCGGCACGATCTCGGAGATCGTCCCCCCGTAGGGCGGGTGCTCGGGGAACTCACGAGACACGGCGCCGATGAGTGCGGACACCCGGTCAGCGCCCGTGAAGGCGACGTAGACCACCTCGTCACCGAACCACCCAGTGCGCTCACCGGTCAGCGTGAAGGTCGGCACTGCGCCGAACAGCCGCTCGAGCCGGTGGTGGTCGGCCTCGCCGAGCGCTACGACGGGCCGGAAGGGATAGGTCACCGTCACGTGGGCAGGCACCCCGACGCCGGCCGCCAGGTCGAGCCGGGCCCGGCTGTCGCGGACGGCGGCCTCGGCCGCGGGGCAGCGCAGCAGCAGGGCCGACTCCTCGTCCGGACCGCTCATGCCGACACCCAACTGCACGAGCACCGCGAGGCGCCACCCGTGGAAGGTGGCTCGGTGACCGTCGCCGGGCTCCTGCTCGCCGCGGGCGCCGGGCGACGGATGGGCGGCCCCAAGGCCCTCGTGCGGCTCGTCGCCGGTGGCCCCACCCTCGTCGAGTCGGCGGTGGAACGGCTGCTCGCCGCGGGCTGCGACCGTGCGGTGGTCGTCGTGGGAGCGGGGGCGAACGAGGCGGCGGCAGCCGTTGCCGGCACGGGGGCCGAGGTCGTCACGGCAGCCGACTGGTCCTCTGGAATGGGTGCCTCGCTGGATGCCGGTCTCGCGCTTCTCGAGGCGGGCCCCGACGACCTCGCCCTCGTGTCGCTCGTCGACCTGCCCGACGTCACGGCCGACGTCATGGCGCGGGTGCTGAGGGCGGCCGTGGCCGACGGGCCGGCGGCCCTGGTGCGGGCGGGCTACGCCGGCGTCCCCGGTCACCCGGTCGCCATCGGTCGCGAGCACTGGGCCGCTGTGCGCGCCGGAGCGAACGGTGACCGCGGCGCCCGCGACTACCTGGGGGCCACACCGCACCTCGTCGTCGAGTGCGGCGACCTGGCGACCGGGCGCGACCTCGACACGCCCGAGGACCTCGACCGGGGATGATGGGCGGGTGAGCGACCCGGAGACCCGCTGGCCCAGCAGCGTCTACGCGCACGGCAGCGACCCGGACCCCCGGTTCTCCCTCGCCAACGAGCGCACCTTCCTCGCGTGGGTCCGCACGGCGCTGGCGCTGGTCGCCGGGGCCGCCGCGGTCGACGCGCTTGCGTTGCCCCTGCCGGATGCCGTGCAGTCGCTCCTCGCGCTCGGGCTGGCGCTCGCGGCGGTCCTCACGGCCGGGGCGGCATGGCGGGGCTGGGCGCGCACGGAGCGGGCGATGCGTGAGAACGCGCCACTGCCGGCGAACCCCGCCATGCTCGTGGTCCTCGTCGCCGTGGTCGTCGCCGCGGTGGTGCTCGGCGTCGGGAGCCTGACCGGTGGCTGAGCCGCCCCGGGCGCCGCCGCCGGCCACCGGGCGTGCGGCCCCGGACCCGGCCGCACCCCAGGAGCGCACTGCCCTCGCCTGGCGGCGCACGGGGCTCGCGCTGCTCGTCGGCTCCCTGACGATCGGGCGGCTGACCCTCGACGCCCTCGGCCCGGCGGTCGTCGTCCCGACCGTGGTGGGGGTCGCCGCCGCCGGCTGGGTCGTGGTCCTCGCCCTGCGCGCCCGCCGGCTGGCCCGGCCGCACCCGGGTGAACCCGGCTTCTCCGTGCTCGCCGACGGCCGGCTCCCCGCCGTCGTGGCCGCCCTGGTCGGCGGCCTGGCCCTCGGCGAGCTGCTCGCGGCGCTCGCCGACCCTCGCCTGACGGCCCTCTCGGCCGGCGCACCTGGCCCGGCGCAGGGCGCCGGCTGCCACGCGGCAGTCCCGGTGTGCCGGGCGAGCGCCTGCGTCCGCTCGCAGCACCTGTGCCGGGCCTTCGCTTCCGCAGGGACACCGCGTCGGGGATGCTGGCGCCATGGACCCGCGGACGACCTTCGGATCGGCGCACGACCTGGCGCGCGCGCTGGGTGCCACGGGCTACCTCACCGACGACGGCCTCGCGACCGTCACGTGGCTGGCCCTGCGCCTGGGCCGGCCGCTGCTCCTCGAGGGCGAGCCGGGCACCGGAAAGACCGCGCTCGCCGAGGCGCTCGCCGAGTCGATGGACCTGCCCCTGATCCGCCTCCAGTGCTACGAGGGGATCGACGCCAGCCAGGCGCTGTACGACTGGGACTTCCCGCGCCAGATCCTCCACGTCCGGGCGCTCGAGGCCGTGGAGGGCGCCGCCCGCGACGTCCGCGAGGTCGAGGACGGGCTGTTCGACGAGCGGTTCCTCCTCGCCCGCCCGGTGCTACGCGCCCTGCGCGAGGCCCCGGCGGTGCTCCTCGTCGACGAGGTCGACCGGGCCGACGACGAGTTCGAGGCGTTCCTCCTCGAGGTGCTCTCGACGTGGCAGGTGACCATCCCCGAGCTCGGGCCGGTGTCGGCCGCCGTGCCGCCGGTCGTCGTGCTCACGTCGAACCGCACGCGCGAGCTGCACGACGCGCTCCGGCGCCGCTGCCTCTACGCCTGGCTCGAGCACCCGGGCCTCGAGCGCGAGCTCGCGATCGTCGCGGGCCGGGCGCCCGAGGTCTCGCGAGCACTCGCCGAGCAGGTCGTCTCGCTCGTCCACGGCATCCGGGCCGACCGCGAGCTCGTCAAGCCGCCGGGGGTCGCCGAGACTCTCGACTGGGCCCGGGCCCTGCACGAGCTGGGCACCCGCGACCTCGACACCGAGACGGCCGCGGCGACCCTGGGGGTCGCCGTGAAGTACCGCGAGGACGCCGACCGCGTGCGCCCGGCGCTCGAGTCGTTGCTTGCGCGATGACGCCTGCCCAGGGCGCCGTCCGCCCCGTCGAGGAGGTGCTGCTCGGCTTCGCCCGGGCGCTGCGCGCGGCCGGGGTGCTCGTGACGCCCGATCGGGAGCGCTCGTACCTCGAGGCGGTCGCCGCGGTCGGCCTCGCGGACCGGAGAGCCGTGTACCACGCCGGGCGCGCGACGCTCTGCTCCTCGCCGGCCGACCTCGAGCGCCACGACGACGTGTACGCCGCGTGGTTCGGCGCGGTCCGGCCGGGGCGTCCCCGTCGGGCCGCCCAGCAGGTCGTGGCACGGGCCGGCGCTCACCGGCGACGACGGGAGCGGGCCGGGCTCCGCCGAGCCGGGGGCGGTGGCGGCCCGGGCGAGCGCGACGGAGGTGCTGCGCCACCGCGATGTCGCGACCCTCGACCGCCGTGAGCGCGAGCAGCTCGCCGCGCTGTTCGCCACGCTGCGGCCGCGCGCCCCTCGCCGGCGCGCGCACCGACTCGTCCCGGCCCGGCGGGGCACGGTCGACGCCCGCGCCACGCTCCGGGCGTCGCTGCGGCGCCTGGGGGAGCCGGCGGAGGTCCACCGGCGGCGTCGCGGCACGCGCCCCCGGCGGGTCGTGCTGCTCGTCGACGTGTCGGGCTCGATGAGCGCCTACGCCGACGCGTTGCTCCGCCTCGCGCACGCCTACTGCGCCTCCGGGATGCCGGTCGAGGTCTTCACGGTCGGCACGCGGCTCACCCACGTCACCCGCGCACCTGCGCACGCGCGACCCCGACCGCGCCGTGGCCGCCGCAGGGCGGGCCGTGCCGGACTGGTCGGGTGGCACCCGGCTGGCGGAGGGGATGAAGGTGTTCCTCGACCGCTGGGGGCGCCGGGGGATGGCTCGCGGCGCGGTCGTCGTCGTCCTCAGCGACGGGTGGGAGCGCGACCGCCCACAGGCCCTCGGTGAGCAGGTCCGGCGGTTGGCCGGGCTCGCCCACCGGGTCGTGTGGGTGAGCCCGCACCGGGGGCTGGACGGGTACGAGCCGGTGCAGCGCGGCATCCTCGCGGTGCTGCCGCACGTCGACGCGTTCGTCGCGGGGCACTCGATGGCGGCCTTCGAGGAGCTGACGGAGGTGGTCGCCCGTGCGTGACGTGCTGCCCGAGCTGCTGCAGTGGTGGCGTGCCGGGGAGGTGGTGGCCGTCGCGACGGTCGTCGCGACCTTCCGGTCCGCGCCCCGGCCGCCCGGCGCCTCGATGCTCGTCGGCCCGGGCGGCGAGGCCGTCGGCTCCGTGTCCGGCGGCTGCGTCGAGGGGGCGGTCCACGACCTCGGAACCCGGGTGGCGGCGACCGGCATCCCCGTGCTGGAGCGGTACGGGGTGTCCGACGACGACGCGTTGGCGGTGGGGCTGACGTGCGGCGGGGTCCTTGACGTGTTCGTCGAGGCCGTGTCGCAGGAGACCTTCCCGGAGCTCGGGTCGGTCGTCGCGGACGTCGACGAGGGCCGGCCGGTGGCCGTCGCGACGGTGATCGACCACCCGGACCCCGGGCGGGTGGGCCGTCACCTCGTCGTGCGGCCCGAGGGTGCGACCGGGCACGAAGCGCCGGATGCCGGTGGCCCGCCCCCAGCGTCGGCGACCGGCTCGCTCGGCAGCGCGCGCGCCGACGCCGCGGTCACGGACGACGCGCGTGGGCTGCTGGCCCTGGGCCGCACCGAGACCCTGACGTACGGACCGGAGGGGGAGCGGCGCGGTGAGGGGATGCGAGTCTTCGTCGCCTCGTACGGCACCCGTCCCCGGATGCTCGTCTTCGGGGCGATCGACTTCGCTGCGGCCGTGGCGCAGGTCGGCGCCTTCCTCGGCTACCGGGTCACCGTGTGCGACGCCCGACCGCTGTTCGCGACGCGCGCGCGGTTCCCGGCCGCGGACGACGTCGTCGTCGGCTGGCCGCACCGCTACCTGGCGGCGGAAGCCGAGGCCGGCCGGGTGGACCCACGCACGGTCGTGTGCGTGCTGACCCACGACCCGAAGTTCGACGTGCCGGTGCTCGAGGTGGCCCTGCGCCTCGACCTCGCCTTCGTGGGGGCGATGGGCTCGCGCCGCACCCACGAGGCCCGGCTGGAGCGGCTGCGGGCCGTGGGGGTCACGGACGACCAGCTGGACGCGGCTGTCGTCGCCGATCGGCCTCGACCTCGGCGCGCGCACCCCCGAGGAGACGGCGGTGTCGATCGCGGCCGAGATCGTGGCCCGGCAGTGGGGTGGCGGCGGCGCGCGGCTGCAGGAGACGAGCGGGCCCATCCACCACCCCGGCGGCTAGGGCTCAGCGGTGGGCGGCGCCGTCGAGGGCGTGGATCTCGTCGGCGACGCGACGGCTGTCGGCGTCGTGGCGGGTCCACGTCCACGTCGTGCGGGCGCCGTGCTCGCGCCGCTCGCGTCGGTGGCTGCGCTCCATGAGGACGGCCAGGGGGACCGCGATGCCGCCCAGGGCGGCGAGGGTGAGGATGGTGTCGAGAGGCGGTGTTCGTGTTCATGGCACGAGTTTGCCGGTCGACCAATACCTGCCAACAGTGGCTGGGATGACACCCTTCGACAAATATCTGCCATACTCGTCGACATGACGCTTCGCTCCGTCGCCGTCCTCCTCCAGGAGCCGGTCGCCCTCTTCGAGTTCGGCGTGCTCGCGGAGGTGTTCGGCATCGACCGCTCCGACGAGGGCCTGGCGCCCTTCGACTACCGGGTCTGCGCCGAGTCGCCCGGCCCGCTCGACGCGCAGAACGGCACGACGGTCACGGCGGCGTTCGGTCTCGAGGCCGCGGCCGACGCCGACCTCGTCGCCGTGCCCGCCTCGCCGTCGGCGCGCACCCCGTCGCCCGCGTTCGTCAAGGTGCTGCGCGACGCGGTCGACCGCGGGGCCTGGGTGATGTCGGTCTGCTCGGGAGCCTTCAGCCTGGGCGCGGCCGGCATCCTCGACGGGCGCGACTGCACCACCCACTGGCAGCACGCCGCCGAGCTCGCCGCGGCCCACCCGGCGGCACGGGTCGACCCGGATGTCCTCTACGTGCGCGACGGCACGGTGATCACCAGTGCCGGCACGGCGGCCGGCATCGACGCCGCCCTCTACCTCGTCCGCACCGAGCTGGGCAGCACGGCCGCGACGACGATCGCCCGCCGGATGGTGGTCCCGCCGCACCGCGACGGCGGCCAGCGCCAGTTCATCGACCGCCCGGTACCGGCGACGACCGCCGAGAGCCTGGGACCCGTCCTCACGTGGATGCTCGAGCACCTCGACGAGCCCTTCACCGTCGACGACCTGGCCCGCCGCGCCGCCATGTCGCCCCGCACGTTCGCCCGGCGGTTCGTCGCCGAGACGGGCACGACCCCCCATCAGTGGGTCACCGACCAGCGCGTGCTGCGGGCGCGCCAGCTGCTCGAGGACACCGAGCTGTCGGTTGACGCCGTGGCCCGTGACGCCGGGTTCGGCTCGGCCGCCCTGCTGCGCCACCACTTCACGCGGTGCACCGGCATCACCCCGACGGCGTTCCGCACGCAGCACCGCTACACGGCCTGACCCGCCCCGCCCGGGCGCGCGGCCGCCCGGGCGGACCCTTCACACGATCTCCACACGGTGCCCCCGACGGCCGCACGCGCCGCGCCCTACGCTCCAAGCATGGACGAGGACCGCACGACCGAGGTCGGGTCGCGCATCCTCGTCGTCGAGGACGAGCCGACGATCAACCAGGCGGTCACCGACCGGCTGCGCGCCGAGGGGTTCGTCGTCGACCAGGCCCACGACGGCCCGACGGCGGTCAGCACCTTCGATGCCGTGGCCCCCGACCTCGTCGTCCTCGACGTCATGCTCCCCGGCTTCGACGGGCTCGAGGTGTGCCGGCGGATCCAGGCCACCCGTCCGGTGCCCGTGCTCATGCTCACCGCCCGCGACGACGAGACCGACCTGCTCGTCGGGCTCGGGGTGGGCGCCGACGACTACGTCACCAAGCCCTTCTCGATGCGGGAGGTCGTCGCCCGGATCCGCGCCCTCCTGCGGCGGGTCGACCGGGCTCGCGAGCTCGCCGCCACCGGCGCGCCGGCCCTCGAGGTCGGAGGGCTGCGCATCGACGTCGCGAGCCGGCGGGTGCGCGTCGGCGCGTCCGACGTGCACCTCACGCCGCTCGAGTTCGACCTCCTCCACGCCCTCGCCAGCGACGCCGGCACGGTCCGCTCGCGCGACGCCCTGATGCGCGAGGTCTGGGGCTGGGCCGACGCCTCGGGCACGCGCACCCTCGACAGCCACGTGAAGTCGCTGCGCGCGAAGATCGGTGCCGACCGGGTCCGGACCGTGCACGGCGTCGGGTACGCCCTCGAGGTCGGCCGGTGAACGCGGAGCGCCCCCTCGACGGGATCGCCTCGATCAAGGTCAAGCTCGGGGTGCTCGTCGGGGCCAGCGTCGTCGTGGCGACGGTCGTCGCCGAGGTGGGGGATGCCGCGAGCGTGCCGTGGTGGACGAGCGTGCCGGTGACCGTCGCGGCCGCCCTCGCGGTCACCCAGTGGCTGGCCCGCGGCATGACGTCGCCACTACGAGAGATGACCGAGGCGGCCGGAGCGATGGCGGGCGGCGACTACGGGCAGCGCGTCACGGCATCCTCGTCGGACGAGGTGGGCGACCTCGCACGCGCCTTCAACGCGATGTCGGCCGACCTCGCCTCGGCCGACATGCAGCGCCGCCAGCTCGTGGCCACCGTCTCGCACGAGCTCCGCACCCCGCTGGCCGCCCAGCGGGCACTGCTGGAGAACCTCGTCGACGGGGTCGTCCGCCCCGACGACGCGGCGCTGGAGGCGGCCCTCACCCAGTCCGAGCGGCTCAGCGCCCTCGTCGGTGACCTGCTCGACCTCTCGCGCATCGACGCCGGAGCCGCGCCCCTCGCCCTCACCGACGTACGGGTCGCCGAGCTCGTCGGGACCGCGGTGTCGGAGGCGCTGGTGGGCGGGCGGGCGGTGCGGGTGGTCCACGACGTGCAGCCCGCCGACCTCACCGTGCGGGCGGACCCCGCGCGGCTCGCGCAGCTCGTCGCCAACCTCGTCGACAACGCGGTGCGGCACAGCCCTCCCGGGGGCGAGGTCCGCGTCGTCGCACGTCGGGCCGACGACGTGTCGTGGTGGCTCGAGGTGCGCGACGAGGGCCCCGGCATCCCCGCCGACCGCGCGGACCGCGTCTTCGACCGCTTCGGCTCGGGTGGCGACTCCGCGGGCGGCACCGGGCTCGGGCTCGCCATCGCGAGCTGGGTCTGCGAGCTGCACGGCGGCAGCGTCGCCGCGCTGCCGACCGAGCCCGGAACCACCGGCGCCGTCCTCCGGGCGGTGCTGCCCCTGCAGCCGCCGACGACCCGTCCCACCCACCTCACCCGGGAGACCACGATGAGCCCACAGCCCACCCCCGCGACGACCCAGGACGTCGATCCCGACCCTGCCGAGGTCGGCGTGGTCCCGCCGCCGCCCGTCGCCCGGCCCGCCGGTCCGTCCGGCGGTGGGGGAGCGTTCGACGGCTTCTGGCCGGAGAAGGGCGTGCCGGCGCAGCCGCTCACCGTGCTGGCCGCGCTCGGCATCGGCGCCTGGGCGGCCCTGACCTGGCCCGAGCGCAACCTCGGGCTCGCCGTCTGCCTCACGCTGCTCGCCGCCGGCGCTGCTCATGTGGCTCGTGGCGCGTCACCGCCGCGACCCCTGGACCATCGGGTGTGCCGCGCTCGCCGCCGCGCTCGCGACGACGACGATGATCCGCGACGGCGGGGGAGTCGTGGCGCTGGCGGTGCTCGTCGGCGTCGTCGTGGCGGCCGCGGGCCTGCACCCGGGCCCGCACCCTGCTGTCCGTGCCGCTGAGCGTCGTCGCCTGGCCCCTGTCCGGCGCTCCGTGGCCTGCCGCTCCTGGGCCGCACCATCACCGCGACGAGCAAGGTCTCCAAGCTGTGGCCGATCCTGCGCACCGTCGGGCCTTCCCTGGTCGCCCTGGCCCTCTTCGGTGGCCTGTTCGCTTCGGGCGACGCCCTGTTCGGCTCGTGGGCCGAGGCGCTGGTGCCCGACCTCGGCTGGGACACGATCATCGCGCGCACCTTCGTGCTCGACCCTCGTCGCCGGGGTCGACCCTCACCGGCGCCTACCTCGCCCTCAACCCGCCGCCGGTAGCGGGCGTCGCCCTGCCGGAGAGCCGCCGCACGGCCCACCGCTGGGAGTGGGGGGTGCCCGTGGGCATCGTCGTCGCCCTGTTCGCCGGCTTCCTCGTCGCGCAGGCCACGGCGATGTGGGGCGGTCACGACTACCTCGAGCGCACCACGGGCCTGACCTATGCCGAGTACGTGCACCAGGGCTTCGGGCAGCTCACCGTCGCGACCTTCCTCACCGTCGTCGTCGTGGCGCTGACGATGCACGTCGCCGCCCGCGACACCGGTCGGCGACCGGCTGCTCCTCCGGCTGCTCCTGGGCGCCCTGTGCGTGCTCACCCTCGCCGTCGTCGCCAGCGCGCTGTACCGGATGTCCCTCTACCAGGACGCCTTCGGCTACACCGTGCTGCGGGTCTTCGTCGACGGGTTCGAGCTCTGGCTGGGGCTGGTCATCGTGTTCCTGCTCGTCGGCCGGGGTGCGGCTGAGCGGCGGTGGGTGCCCCGCGCGGTGCTCGTCTCCGCCGCGGTCTTCGCGCTGGTCTTCGCCGCGATGAACCCGGACGCCTGGGTCGCGGGGCGCAACATCGACCGGTTCGAGGCCGGCTCGAGCCTGGACACCGGCTACCTCTCCACCCTCGGGGCCGACGCGACACCGGTCATCGTCGACCGGCTCCCGGCCGAGATGGCCTCGTGCATCACCTCCTCCTGGTCGGGCACGCCGTTCGAGACCGATGACTGGCTGGCCTGGAACCTCGGCCGCAGCCGAGCCACGGCCGCTCGCGACACGTTGCCCCCGGCGCCGTCCGACAGCACCTGCGCGCCGTACCACACCGACGACTACCGTCCCTGACGCCGAAACCCGCGAGCCGACGGGGCGCCCGGACGGCATACTCCGGGGCATGGACGACCGGACGGTGCTCGTGCTCAACGGGCCCAACCTCAACCTGCTCGGCGAGCGGGAGCCCGAGGTGTACGGCACCGCGACCCTCGCCGACGTCGAGGCGCTGTGCCGCACGACCGCCGCGGCGCACGGCCTCGTCGTCGACTTCCGGCAGACCAACTCCGAGGGCACCCTCGTCGACTGGGTCCAGGAGGGCCGTTCGGGCACCGCGGGCATCGTCCTCAACGCCGCCGGCTACACCCACACGTCGATCGCCCTGCGCGACGCGCTGTCGGCCTGCCGGGTGCCCCGGGTCGAGGTGCACATCAGCGACATCTCCGCCCGCGAGGAGTTCCGCCACCACAGCTACCTCACCGACGTCTGCGACCACCACGTCATCGGCCACGGGGTGCAGGGCTACGCCGAGGCCGTCGAGTGGCTCGCGGGTCGCCGTGCCCGCCGCTGACCTCCCGGCCCGCTGGGAGAGCCGGCAGTGGCTCGCGGACCTCGAGGCGTGGCTCGTGCCCGCGCTCGAGGCGGTCGGGGTGCGGGCCACCGCACCGGTCGTGCGCGACCGCGTGCGGTTCTGGTCGGTCGTCGCCCGCGTCGAGACGGATGCCGGTCGCGTCTGGGTCAAGGAGAACGCACCGTCCCAGGCCTTCGAGGCCGGGCTGGTCCAGGTCGTCGACCAGCTCGTCCCGGATGCCGTCGCCACGCCCCTCGCCGTCGACCTCCACCGAGGCTGGCTGGCGACCGCGGACCTCGGCCTGCCCATGTGGCACGACGAGGAGGTGCCGCCCGTGGCCGACTGGGTGGCGGTGGCGGAGGGGTACGGCCGCGTGCAGCACGTGCTCGCCGACCACGCGGACACCGTGCTCGCCACGGGCGTCCCGGCCTTCCCCGAGGCGCCCGACGACGTCGTCGCCTGGGTGCGGTCACTCGTCGAGACGTCACGAGCCCTCCCGGACGCCGACCCTCGACGGCTGGACGACGCCGAGGCAGCTGCTGTGGATGCAGGGTTGGCGCGGATCCGCGACGCCGCCGAGCGGTTGGCGGCGGCCGGCATCCCGCGATCCCTCCAGCACAACGACCTCCACCTCGGCAACGCGTTCCGGCGCCCCGGTGGGGAGATCGCCTACATCGACCTCGGTGACGCCCTGTGGACCCACCCCTTCACCGCCGTGCGCATCCCCCTGTGGATCCTGCGCAACCGGTTCTCGCTCGAGCCGGGCGCGCCCGAGCTGCGCCGTGCGGTCGACGCCTACCTCGGGCCGTGGACCGACCACCAGGACCTGCCGACGCTGCGTGCCCTGCTGCCCGACGCCGAGCGGATCTCGTGCCTGCACCGGGCCGAGTCCTGGCGACGGCTCCAGGCCGACGTGCCGGTGGAGCGTGTCGACGAGACGTTCCTGCGCTCGGTGCCCGAGTGGCTCGTCGACGCGGCAGCGCCCGACCCGTACGCGAGCGCCGTCGGCCGTTGACCGGCATCCGGCCCGCTGATGTGGAATCGTCGGTGACTTCCGAGTAGGTACTAGGACGTCCTAGCATCTGGGGACCGCCACGAAAGGGACCCCATGGCAGCGCAGCCGACCACACCGCCTCCCGCGCCAGGAGGGCCCGCCCTGCACGTGCCCGTGAACCCGGTCCGGATCGTCACCGCCTCGGCACTCTTCGACGGCCATGACGCGTCGATCAACATCATGCGGCGGATCATGCAGAGCCAGGGCGCGGAGGTCGTCCACCTCGGCCACAACCGCAGCGTGCGCGAGGTCGTCGACGCGGCGATCGAGGAGGACGTCCAGGGCGTCGCGGTCAGCTCGTACCAGGGCGGGCACGTCGAGTACTTCGAGTACCTCGTGCAGCTGCTGCGCGAGTCCGGCGCGGGCCACGTCAAGGTCGTGGGGGGCGGCGGCGGGGTCATCGTCCCGACGGAGATCGACCGGCTGCGCGAGGCGGGAGTCACGATCTTCAGCCCCGAGGACGGCCAGCGGCTCGGGCTGCCCGGCATGGTCAACGAGGTGGTCCGCGCCTGTGACACCGACCTGTGGGCCGAGCACCCGACCTCCGCCGCGGCGGTGCTCTCGGGGGAGCGGTCGGCCATCGCGCGGGCCATCACGGCCGCCGAGACGGGGCAGCTGCCCGACGGGCTGCGCTCCGAGCTCGAGGCGGCCGCCGCGGGCCGCCGCACCCCCGTGCTGGGCATCACCGGCACCGGTGGCTCGGGCAAGTCGAGCCTCACCGACGAGCTCGTGCGCCGGCTGCGGGTCGACCAGCAGGACAAGCTGCGCATCGCCTGCGTGGCGATCGACCCGACCCGACGGCGCGGTGGCGGCGCGCTGCTGGGTGACCGCATCCGGATGAACGCGCTCGACGGCGACCGCGTCTACTTCCGCTCCCTCGCCACCCGCGGCGGGCGCGAGGTGCCCGAGGCGCTCGGCGACGTGCTGACCATCCTGCGGGCCTCGGGCTTCGACCTCGTCGTCGTCGAGACCCCGGGCATCGGCCAGGGCGACGCGGCCATCACGAGCTTCGCCGACGTCAACCTCTACGTCATGACGCCGGAGTTCGGCGCTGCCAGCCAGCTCGAGAAGATCGACATGCTCGACTTCGCCGACGTGGTCGCCATCAACAAGTTCGAGCGCCGGGGGGCCCTGGACGCGCTGCGTGACGTCGGGCGCCAGATGGTGCGCAACCGCGAGGCGTTCGGGAAGAAGCCGGAGGACATGCCGGTGTTCGGCACGTCCGCGGCGACCTTCAACGACGACGGGGTGACGGCCCTCTACCAGGAGCTGCGCGGCCTGCTCGCGGAGGCCGGCCTCGAGGTGGCCGAGGGGGCGCTTCCGGCGGTCACGGTCCGGCACTCGTCGGTGCTGCGCCAGGTCGTGCCGCCGCAGCGTGTGCGGTACCTCGCCGAGATCGCCGAGACGGTGCGCGGCTACCACGACGACACCCGCCGGTTCGCGGAGGCGGCGCGCCGGGTCCAGCGGCTGACGGAGGTGGGGTCCGAGCTCGAGCGCGCCGGGTCCGACCGGTCGGGTGTCGACGCGCTGCTGCGCGAGGCCCGCGACGGACCTGCCGCTCGCCGTCTCCCGCCAGCTCGCCGGGTGGTCGTCGGTGGTCGAGGCGTACTCCGGCGACGAGCAGGTGGTCACGGTGCGCGACCGCGAGATCCACACCTCGCTGGTGCGAGAGTCGCTGTCCGGCAACCGGATCCGTCGCGTGTCCCTGCCGCGCTACTCCGACGACGGCGACCTCGTGACTCTTCCTCCGGCGCGAGAACCTCCCCGGTCACTTCCCGTTCACCGCCGGGGTCTTCCTCTTCAAGCGCGACAACGAGGACCCCGCCCGGATGTTCGCCGGCGAGGGCGACCCGTTCCGCACGAACCGCCGCTTCAAGCTGCTGTCCGAGGGGCAGCCGGCGACCCGGCTCTCGACCGCCTTCGACTCCGTGACCCTCTACGGTCGCGACCCCGACCGGCGGCCCGACATCTACGGCAAGGTCGGCACCTCGGGTGTCTCGGTCGCCACGCTCGACGACATGCGCGAGCTGTACGCCGGGTTCGACCTCACCTCGCCGACGACGAGCGTGTCGATGACGATCAACGGCCCGGCGCCGACGATCCTCGCGTTCTTCCTCAACACCGTCATGGACCGTGCCGTCGAGGCGTGGTCCGCCGAGCAGGGACGCGAGCCGAGCGCGCAGGAGTCGGACGGCATCCGGTCGCAGGCCCTGGCCACGGTCCGCGGCACCGTCCAGGCCGACATCCTCAAGGAGGACCAGGGCCAGAACACCTGCCTGTTCTCCACCGAGTTCTCGCTGCGGATGATGGCCGACATCCAGGAGTGGTTCATCGAGCACCGGGTGCGCAACTTCTACTCGGTGTCGATCAGCGGGTACCACATCGCCGAGGCCGGGGCGAACCCCATCAGCCAGCTGGCCTTCACCCTCGCGAACGGGTTCACCTACGTCGAGGCGTACCTCGCCCGCGGCATGGACATCGACGACTTCGCCCCCAACCTGTCGTTCTTCTTCTCCAACGGCATGGACCCCGAGTACACCGTCATCGGCCGCGTGGCCCGGCGGATCTGGGCGGTCGCGATGCGCGAGAAGTACGGCGCCAACGAGCGCAGCCAGAAGCTGAAGTACCACGTGCAGACCAGCGGCCGCAGCCTGCACGCGCAGGAGATGGACTTCAACGACATCCGCACCACGCTGCAGGCGCTCGTCGCCATCTACGACAACGCCAACAGCCTGCACACCAACGCCTACGACGAGGCCGTCACGACCCCGTCGACCGAGTCGGTGCGCCGCGCGCTGGCGATCCAGATGATCATCACCAAGGAGTGGGGACTCGCCGTCAACGAGAACCCGCTGCAGGGCGCCTTCGTCGTCGACGAGCTGACCGACCTCGTCGAGGCCGCCGTGCTCGCCGAGTTCGACCGCATCTCCGAGCGCGGGGGTGTGCTCGGGGCGATGGAGACCGGCTACCAGCGCGGCCGGATCCAGGACGAGTCGATGCTCTACGAGCACCGCAAGCACGACGGCTCGCTGCCGATCGTCGGCGTCAACACCTTCCGCAACCCGGATGCCGGGGGGTCGCCGCGCGAGGTCGTGCTCGCCCGCGCCTCCGAGGCGGAGAAGGAGGGCCAGCTCGCCCGGGTCACCGCGTTCCAGGCGGAGCACCGGGTGGAGGCGCAGGAGGCGCTGGCGCGGCTCAAGGCGTCGGCCACGACGGGCGAGAACGTCTTCGCCGTGCTCATGGATGCCGCCCGCGTGTGCTCGCTGCAGCAGGTCACCGAGGCCTTCTTCGAGGTGGGCGGGCAGTACCGCCGCAACGTCTAGCGCCGTACCGCCGCTCACCCGTGACGGGTGGGCGACGACGTCGGAGCCCGGCGATAGGTTGGCCGCACGCCGCGCCGGACCTCGGGTGCGCGCCTGCGCCGAGGAGGCAGACCCGGTGTCCGACGCGACCGCCCCCGTGCCCGCCGCCGCACCCGCCGACGCTCGACCCCGTCGGCGTGGTCCGCTCCAAGGCCTACCTCTCGGCCCTCGTGCTCGCCGCGCTGCTCGGCATCCCGATCTCGGCAGTCGCCTACGGCTTCCTCGCCCTGGTGAGCTGGCTGCAGGGGTACCTGTTCGGCGACCTGCCCGGCCTCGCTGTTCGACGGTGGCGCGCCCGGCCTGGTGGCCGGTCCCGTGGCTGATGCTCTGCGGGCTGCTCGTCGCGCTCACCCTGACAGTACCTGCCCGGCCCCGGGCGGCCACTCGCCGGCGCTGGGCTTCCAGATGGGAGGCGGGCCACCGGTCGACCGGCACCTGCCCGGAGTCGTCCTGGCCTCGCTCGCGACGCTGAGCCTCGGTGCCGTCCTCGGCCCCGAGGCACCGCTCATCGCCATCGGCGGCGGGCTCGGCCGCCCTCACCGTGCGCCTGGTCAAGAAGGACGTCCCGCCGATGGCGGTGACGATCATGGCCTCGGCCGGCAGCTTCGCCGCGATCAGCACGCTCCTCGGCTCGCCCCTGCTCGGGGCCTTCCTCATCATGGAGGCGGCCGGCATCGCGGGGACGACCCTCACCCTGGTCGCGCTTCCCGGCCTGCTCGCCGCGGGCCTGGGCACCCTGGTCTTCCTCGGCCTCAACGCGTGGACCGGCCTCGGCACCTTCTCGCTGGCCCTGACGACGGTCCCGCCCGGCGCCGACCCGACGCTCGGCCAGCCTGCTCTGGGCGTTGCCGGTCGGCCTCCTCGCCGCGCTGCTGGGCTGGGCGGTCCGCTGGGTCGGCCTGACCGCGCGCCCGGTCGTGCACCGCGGCCGGGTGCCGGTGACCGTCGCGATCGGGGCGCTCATCGGCCTCACGGCCATGGCGTACCAGCTCATCACCGGCAACGGCTTCGCCGAGGTGCTCTTCTCCGGCCAGGACGCCCTGCCGAACCTCGTCGCGAGCGCCGCCGACTACTCCGTCGCGCACCCTCGTCGTGCTCGGGCGTCTGCAAGATGCTGGCCTACGGCCTGTCGCTGAGCGCGTTCCGCGGCGGCCCGGTGTTCCCGGCGATGTTCGTCGGCGCGGTGCTCGGCATCGCGCTGAGCGGCCTGCCCGGCATGAGCCTCGCGCCGGCGATCGGCATGGGCATCGGGGCCATGTGCTGCGCGATGCTGCGCCTGCCGTTGACCTCCGTGCTGCTCGCGACGCTCCTCCTCGGCAGCGACGGCCTGCAGAACACCCCGGAGGTCATCGTCGCCG
The DNA here is from genome assembly GCA_963811475.1 of uncultured Actinomycetota bacterium. Classification (GTDB taxonomy): domain Bacteria; phylum Actinomycetota; class Actinomycetes; order Actinomycetales; family Dermatophilaceae; genus Fodinibacter. The sequence continues at coordinate 16,011 of CAWERJ010000015.1, read as the reverse complement.
TCGTCGTCTCCTTCGTCGTCACCACGCTGCTGCCGACGCCCGGGCCGCCCCAGCCGGCCGAGCCGGCATCCCCTCCCGCACCTCCCACCACCGGGGATGCCGTCCGCGCACCGGCGTGAGGACCGCCCCTCCCCGCGACCCGCGACCTGCGCCGCCGAGCGCGAGGGGTCACCCGGTCGGGGTGAGCCGCGGCATCGACAGCCGCGGCGATAGTGGAGCAACGCCCGTCGTCGAGAGAGAGCGAAGTCGGATGACCGTGCGACCAGCGCGCCTCAACGCGGCGATCGCCTGGCTGTTCATGGTCGGTTCCGCGTGCTTCGTCCTCGGCTCGGTACCGGCCTACCTCGACGCGGTGGGCGGCTGGTTCGACGGCATCACGTACTTCGTCGGGTCGATCTTCTTCACGAGCGCCTCGTACTGCCAGCTCGTGCAGGCGCAGAGCCCCGCCACGACCGGGGTCGACCGTGCCGGCCAGCACGTGCCGGTCCGGGCGAACCGGTGGGGATGGCTGCCGCACGACCGCAACTGGCTCGCCGCGGCCACCCAGTTCCCCGGCACGGTGTTCTTCAACATCAGCACCTTCGCCGCCCTGACCCACAACGCGACGGCCGCCGAGTCCAACCGCTACGTCTGGCGGCCCGACCTCTACGGCTCGGTGCTCTTCCTCGTGGCGAGCGCGTACGGCATCCTCGCCGTCTCGCGCCGCTTCCTGTCCCTCGACACCGCCTCGATGCCGTGGCGTATCGCCTGGGTCAACATGCTCGGGTCGGTGCTGTTCATGGCGTCCGCCCTCGCCAGCTACGTGCTCCCCGACACCGACGAGGTGGTGAGCACCCGCATCTCCGTCGCCGGGACCCTCTTCGGCGCCGTGTGCTTCTTCGTCGGCGCCGCCCTGATGTTCCCCGCGTGGCGACGGGCGCTCGACGACGCCGCCGCCGCACCCCTGCGATCGACCCCCTGACCCTAGCACGTGCCCGTCCTGCACCCAAGGAGAAGCGCATGACCACCTTCATCCCCTCCGACGCCGACGCCGCCCTCTTCGGCAACCGCTTCGTCATCAACGAGGTGCCCAGCACGGCCTTCCCCGACACGGGGATGCCGGCGGTCGACGCCATGCGCCTCGTCGCCGAGGACCTCGCGCTGGAGGGCGACCCGGCCCGTAACCTCGCGACGTTCGTCACGACGTGGATGGAGCCGCAGGCGGAGCAGCTCATCGCGGCGAACCTGCACCGCAACTTCATCGACCACGCCGAGTACCCGCGCACGGCGGAGATCGAGCAGCGCTGCATCCGGATGCTGGCCGACCTCTTCCACGCACCGGGGGAGACGACGGGGGCCCGCACCCAGGGGTCGTCCGAGGCGATCATGCTGGGGGCGCTGTCGCTGAAGTGGAACTGGCGCACGCGTCGCGCGGCCGAGGGCGGCTCGACGGACCGCCCGAACCTCGTGTTCGGCGGCGACGTGCACGTCGTCTGGGAGAAGTTCTGCCGGTACTTCGACGTCGAGCCGCGCATCGTGCCGCTCCAGCCCGGCAAGTACACGATCGGGCCCGAGGACGTCGAGCCGCACGTCGACGAGAACACCATCGGGGTCGCCGCCGTGCTCGGCACGACGTTCACCGGGCACAAGGACGACATCGTCGGCATCAACGACCTGCTCGTGCGCCTCAAGCAGGAGCGGGGCCTGGACGTCCCGCTGCACGTCGACGGCGCGAGCGGCGGCTTCGTCTGGCCGTTCCTCTACCCGGACTCGCCGTGGGACTTCCGGCTCGAGCAGGTGCGCTCGATCAACGTGTCGGGGCACAAGTTCGGCCTGGTCTACCCCGGCATCGGGTGGCTCATCTTCCGCGAGACGTCCGACCTCGCGCCCGACCTCGTCTTCGAGGAGAACTACCTGGGCAAGACCGACGCCACCTTCACGCTGAACTTCTCGACCGGCTCGGCGATGGTCATCGCGCAGTACTACAACCTCGTGCGGTACGGGCGCCCGGGCTACACGTACATCATGCGGAACATGCAGGAGAACGCCCGGGCGCTGGCCGACAAGCTCGAGGCGATGGGGCGGTTCGAGATCATCGGCCGCGAGGAGGAGCAGCTCCCGCTCGTCGCGTTCCGGCTGGCGGGCGAGGAGAACTACGACGAGTTCGACATCGCCTGGCAGCTCTCCGCCGAGCGCGGCTGGATGGTCCCCGCCTACACGCTGCCGCCGGACGCGCAGCACGTGAAGATCATGCGGGCCCTGGTCAAGGAGACGATGAGCCGCGAGCACGTCGACACCCTCGCCCGTGACATCGAGGAGGCCTGCGCGACCCTGGCCCGCAAGGGCGGCGCGCACCCGAGCGAGCGCGCCAAGATCGTCACCGGCCCGGGCCACTGACCCGACCGGCGCGCTGCACCTGCCCACCCACCGACCCACCCCCACGCGGCGAGCCGCGCCACCGAAGGAGCCACTCATGGGATGCCTGTTCGTGCTGATGGCCGGGATCTTCCCCCGGCTGGCGCTCGTCATCGTCTGGATCGCCCGGCCGGCGATGGTCGACCGGGCCTTCGACTCGTGGCTGTGGCCGCTGCTCGGCCTGGTCTTCCTGCCGTTCGCGACCCTGATGTACGTCATCCTCTGGACGGCGGGTGGCCTCAGCGGCTGGGACTGGTTCTGGGTGGTGCTCGCCGGCCTGCTCGACCTCGGGCACTGGGGCTCGGGCGCGGCCTCGCGCCGCTCGACCGCCACGGCGTAGCGGTCGGCCGATCGGCCGGCAGCCCCGACCTCCCCGCGAGTTCGGGCGTCAGCCGCCCAGCCGCTCGCGCAGCCAGGTGATGTCGGCCGACTGGCCCTCGACGCCACCGGGCGTCTCGACGACGACGGGAGCGCCCGCACCGCGCACGACGTCGGCGAGGTCGGCGCCGTCGATGTGGCCGGAGCCGAGGTTGGTGTGCCGGTCGGCGCCGGTGTCGAACTCGTCGCGGCTGTCGTTGCAGTGCACGAGGTCGATGCGGCCCGTGATCGCGCGCACCTTCTCGACGACGCTGCCGAGGTCGTTGCCGCCGGCGTGGGCGTGGCACGTGTCGAGGCAGAAGCCGACGGTGTCGCCGCCCTCGGCCCGCCCGATCGCCTCCCAGAGCCGCTCGATCGCCTCGAGCCGCCGGGCCATGGCGTTGTCGCCGCCGGCGGTGTTCTCGATGAGGAGCGGCACCGGCATGTCGAGCCCGTCGACGCACTTGCGCCAGTTGTCGAACCCGACCATCGCGTCCTCGTCCTTGCCGAGGTGACCACCGTGCACGACGACCCCCTTGGCGCCGATCTCCGCGGCGGCGTGCAGGTGCTGCTGGAGCAGCTTGCGGCCGGGGATGCGGATCCGGTTGTTCGTCGAGGCCACGTTGATCGGGTACGGCGCGTGGACGTAGAGGTCGACGCCGGCCGCCCGGGCCGCCTCCCGCAGCGCGGAGGCGCCGCCCTCGAACCGCACGACCGGGCCCTTGTAGCTCTGCGGGTCGCCGAGGAAGAACTGGCTCAGGGTGGCCCCCCGAGCGGCGGCCTCGGCCACCGGGTCGGACTGGTCGACGTGCCCTCCGATGCGCAGCTCCATGCGGTCCACCGTACGGCGCCGCACCGACGCCGGGCACGCCCGCGACCGGTGGCAGGATGACCGCCATGCACCTCGCGAACACCACCGCCATCGTCACCGGAGGGGCCTCGGGGCTGGGCGCCGCCACCGCCGCCGCCCTCGCCGCGGCCGGCGCCCGCGTCCTCGCCCTCGACCTGCCCGCCGCCTGCGAGGCGGGCGCCGAGGTCCCGGGGGTCGACCACGTCCCCACCGACGTCACGTCGGAGGACGAGGTGCGGGCCGCGGTCGCGCGCGCCTCCCGCGAGCCGGGGCACCCGCTGCGCACCGTCGTCAACTGCGCCGGGATCGGCCCCTCCGCGCGCATCCTCGGCCGCAAGGGGGTGCACGACCTCGCCCTGTTCCGCAAGGTCGTCGAGGTCAACCTCGTCGGCACGTTCACGGTCATGGCCGTCGCCGCCGAGGCGATCGCCCGGACCGAGCCCGACGCCGACGGGCAGCGCGGCGTCATCGTCAACACCGCGAGCATCGCGGCGTTCGACGGCCAGGTCGGCCAGGCCGCCTACAGCGCCTCCAAGGGCGGCATCGTCGGGCTGACGCTGCCGGCGGCGCGCGACCTGGCGCAGCACGGCATCCGGGTCGTCACCATCGCGCCCGGCATCGTCGAGACGCCGATGCTCGCGACGGTGTCGGAGGAGTTCCGCGCCAGCCTGGCCGCCGGGGTGCCGTTCCCGCAGCGGCTCGCCCGCCCCGAGGAGTACGCGAAGCTGGCGCTCGCGGTCATCGACCACGACTACCTCAACGGCGAGACGATCCGCATGGACGGCGCGCTGCGGATGGCCCCCCGCTGACGGTCGACGGGCGGATGCCGCGCACGCTCGCCGACGACCTCGGGCACGCCGTCGTCCTGCCCGACGTGGTCCGGCGGTGTCGTCTCGCTCGTGCCCTCGCTGACCGAGGCGCTCGCGGCGTCGTGCCCCGACCGGCTCGTCGGCGCGACCGACTGGTGCACGCACCCCGCCGACCTGGACGCCCGCGGCGTCGCGCGGGTCAGGGGGACGAAGAACCCGGACCTCGGTGCGGTCGCCGCACTGCGGCCGGACCTCGTCGTCGCCAACAAGGAGGAGAACCGGGAGCTGGACGTCCGGCGGCTGCGCGCGGCCGGCATCCCCGTCTGGGTCACCGACATCGAGACCGTGCCGCAGGCGGTGACGTCGATGCGGCGGCTCCTCCGCGAGGCGCTCGGGCTCGGCGAGGACCCCGGCTGGCTCGTGGCCGCCGAGGCCGCGTGGAGCGGAGCCGTGCCCGAGCCGACGGCCCGGGTGGTCGTGCCCGTCTGGCGCGACCCGTGGATGGTCGTCGGGTGGCCGACCTTCACCGCCGACCTGCTCCGGAGGACGGGCCTCGAGGTCGTCACGGCGGGAGTGCCGGGGCGGTACCCGACGGTCGACCTGGCGCGGCTCGACGACCCGGCGGTGGCCGACCTCGTGCTGCTTCCCGACGAGCCGTACGCCTTCACCGAGGACGACGGACCGGAGGCCTTCCGACGGCTCCCGACCCGCCTCGTGTCGGGTCGTTCGGCGACCTGGTACGGCCCGTCGTTGGTCGACGCGCGGATTTCGCTGGACCGATCCTGAGCGTGTAGTGTCTCCGTCGCGCCCGAGCGGAGTCCGTCGGCGGCGTACGCCCCCTTAGCTCAGTCGGTAGAGCGTTTCCATGGTAAGGAAAAGGTCGTCGGTTCGATTCCGACAGGGGGCTCTGGTCCGATCGGGCCGGTCGAGAGAGCGGGTCCGGTCGCACCCCCCTGGCGGGGTAGCTCAGCTGGTTAGAGCGCACGACTCATAATCGTGAGGTCGCGGGATCGAGCCCCGCTCCCGCTACCGAGGTCGTGATTTCGGGGAATGCCCGAGGTCGCGTATCTTGTTGTGCTGGCGTCGCGCGAGCACTCGCGCCCTTGCGCCCCGCGCGACACCCGAGAATCGAACTCCTCCCGAGAGCAGGTTGCCCCCATGGCCAAGGCCACCGATGTCCGCCCCAAGATCACCCTGGCGTGCACCGAGTGCAAGGAGCGCAACTACATCACCAAGAAGAACCGTCGGAACGACCCCGACCGTCTCGACCTGGCGAAGTTCTGCCCGCGCTGCAAGAAGCACACGACGCACCGCGAGACCCGCTGACCTGCAGCGTCAGCGCCGCGAGAGGCCGCCGCACCCGCGAGGTGCCGGCGGCCTCTCGCCGTTCGCGCCCGTCTCCTAGAGTGGTCGCCATGGCCGTGAACCCAGACTTCGTCGGGCGGAGCTACCCGCCCAGTGGACCGCATGCCGTCGACGCGGCGCTCATCGCGGCGTTCGCCGCCGCCGTCGGCTCCACCGACCCCGTGCACACCGACCCCGGCGCCGCCCGGGCCGCCGGGTACCGGGACGTCGTGGCCCCCCCGACGATGGCGGTGCGGTTCTCCCAGCAGTCGGAGCGGGCCTACGTCGGTGACCCCGAGGCCGGCATCGACTTCAGCCGGGTCGTCCACGGCGAGCAGCGCTTCGTGCACCACCGCCCCATCACGGCCGGCGACGAGGTCGTGGGGACGACCACCGTCGACGCCGTGCGCTCCGCCGGGGGGCACGCCATGGTGACCACGCGCACCGAGCTCGCCACCACCGCGGGCGAGGCCCTCGCGACGTCGACGTCGACGATCGTCGTGCGCGGCGGGGAGGAGTGAGGATGGCCGCGCGTCCGCTCTCCGAGGTCTCCGTCGGCGACGTCGTCGGCCCGGTGACCGTACCCGTCACCCGCGAGACCCTCGTCGCCTACGCGAACGCGTCGGGCGACCAGAACCCCATCCACCAGGACGAGTCGTTCGCGCGGTCGGTCGGCCTGCCCGACGTCATCGCGCACGGCATGTGGACGATGGGCGCGTCGGGCACGGTCGTCGCCGACTGGGCGGGGGATGCCGGCCGCGTCGTCGAGTTCGGCACGCGCTTCACCAAGCCCGTCGTCGTGCCGGTGTCGGGCACCGAGCTGGTCGTCCAGGGCGTCGTCAAGGCGGTCGACGCCGAGACGGGCCGGGTGACCGTCGACGTCACGACGACCTGTGGGGGCGAGAAGGTGCTCGGCCGGTGCGTCGCGGTCGTGCGGCTGAGCTGATGCGGGAGCTGCACGACGAGCCGATCGCCGCGCACACGACGATGCGGGTCGGCGGGCCGGCCGCGCGGATGGTCGTCGCCGAGACGGCCGACGAGCTCGTCGACGCGGTGCGCGAGGTCGACGACGCGCAGGAGCCGCTGCTCGTGCTGGGCGGCGGGTCCAACCTCGTCGTCGCCGACCAGGGGTTCGAGGGCACGGTCGTCAAGGTCGCGACGCGCGGCGTCGTCGTCGACTCGCAGGACCAGTGCGGCGGGGCGAACGTCGTCGTCGCCGCAGGGGAGGACTGGGACGGCCTCGTCGCGCGCGCCGTCGAGGAGGGGTGGTCGGGGATCGAGGCGCTCTCCGGCATCCCGGGGTCGACCGGAGCGACGCCGCTGCAGAACGTCGGGGCGTACGGGCAGGAGGTCGCGCAGACCATCGCGCGCGTGCGGGTGTGGGACCGCACCGACCAGCGGGTGCGCACGATGACCTCGGTCGACTGCCGGTTCTCCTACCGCCACTCGGTGTTCAAGGACTCCGACCGCTACGTCGTGCTCGACGTCATGTTCCAGCTCGTGCCGGGCACGATGTCGCAGCCGGTGCGGTACGCCGACCTGGCGGCGCACCTCGGGATCGAGGTCGGCGCCCGGGTGCCGCTGGGCGACGCGCGCGCGGCGGTGCTGGCGCAGCGACGCCGTCGTGGGATGGTGCTCGACGCGCCCGACCACGACACGTGGAGCTGTGGGTCGTTCTTCACGAACCCGGTGCTGTCGGCGGACGACTTCGCGGCGCTGGAGGCCAGGGTCGCGCAGCAGCTGGGGGCGGCGGTCGGTGCACCGCCGAGGTTTCCGGGCGGCGACGGCCGGGTCAAGACGAGCGCCGCGTGGCTCATCGAGCGGGCCGGCTTCGGCAAGGGCTTCGGGATGCCGGGGCCCGTCGCCCTGTCGACCAAGCACACGCTGGCCGTGACCAACCGCGGTGACGCGACGGCATCCGACGTGGTGGCGCTCGCCCGGGAGGTACGGGACGGGGTCGCCGACGCCTTCGGCGTCACCCTGGTCAACGAGCCGGTCCTCGTCGGCACCTCGCTCTGAGCGCGCGGGGGTCAGGAGGCCGGGGGACGGCGACGGGTGTACTGCGGGGCGTACCAGTCCGGCGAGACGCTGCCCGCACGGGACGACTCGGCGTACCACCACCACGGCGGCGCCTCCCCGACCTGTTCGGTGACGTGGTGTGCGGGGAAGCGGCGGCTGCCACCGCGCACCCGGGCGACGAGCTCGGCCCGCGGCCAGTAGGCCGGGTGCACGGGGTGCGGGGTGGGCGGCTCGGTGGGGACAGTGGGTCGGGCGGGCGTGGTGCTGGGCGCGCTCGTGGGTGATGCCGGCGCCGGCGCCGGGGCCGGGGCCGGCTCGCCGTCGGCGGCCGCGGGCGGGTCGGGGGCGGTCGGTGCCGTCGGGCCGAGGTCGTCGGTGGGCGGGCGGTGGCACAGGCACAGCTGGAACGGTGTCTCCTCGAGGGCGGCATCGACGTCGCCGAGCTTCATGGCGCCGGCCGCGCTCTCGAGCCGGATGACCGTGGCGAGGGTCCAGCCGCGCCGCGCGGCGTACGCGCGCTGACTCAGCCCGAGCCGCTGGCGGTCGGCGCGCAGGGCGAGGCCGACCTCGTCGGCGAGCTGCAGGGACTCTCGGGCGCTGAGCACCTCGGCCGCGAAGGTGGGCCAGCTGCGGGGTCGGTATGGCATGTGAGCAGTTCAGCGCGACGAGGCTCGGCCGGCGAGGCCCGCGCGCGCTCTGTGGACGAAAAGGGTGACGCCGTCGCCGCTGTGGACGCTCCCGGCTGCCCAGCGACCCCACCGGGCCGGCCAAGGAACCTGTTCGCGCGCGCTATGGGATGCACCCCCAGGGCGCGCAAGTTCGAGAGTTGCCCGCCGAGGGCGCGCAACGAGGCGGGTGCTCGCCATTGGCGTGCACGTTCGAGAGTTGCGCGCTGGGGGGAAGCATCCAATAGGGACGGAGACAGCACTCTCTTCCGGGGTGCTGGCGAGGGGTCGGCGCGCGGATTTCGCGATGTTGGCGCGGGTCAGGCTCCCGGCGCACCGTCCGCCGCTCCGAGCCAGGCCTGGATGTCGCGCTCGGCCGCCGCTCGCACGTCCGCTGGCGCGCGGCTCGCCGCGAACGACGTGCGCGCCAGGGCGGCGAGCTCGTCATCGCCGAAGCCGTGGTCCACCCGGGCACTCGCGTACTGGTCCGCGAGCCGCGAGCCGAAGATCAGGGGGTCGTCGGCCCCCAGCGCCACCTGCGCGCCCGCCTCGACCAGCGTCCGCAGCGGCACGTCCGCGGCCGAGTCGTACACGCCGAGAGCCACGTTCGACAGCGGGCACACCTCCAGGGCGACCCCCTGCTCCACCACCCGGTCGAGCACCCGCGGATCCTCCACCGAGCGCACCCCGTGCCCCAGCCGCTCCGGCGCGACGGCGTCCAGCGTCGTCGCCACGGCGTCGGCACCCAACAGCTCGCCGGCGTGAGGCACGAGCGCCAGCCCACCTCGCCGAGCGATCCGGAACGCCGCCGCGAACTCCTCGGTCTCGCCGCGGCGCTCGTCGTTGGACAGTCCGAAGCCGACGACCGTGCCCGCCCCCTCCCCGGCGTGGCGGGCGGCGAGGCGGGCCAGCGTGCGCGCCTCGAGGGGATGCCGCATCCGGCTCGCCGCGACGACCACCCCCACCGCCGCCGCCCCTGGCTCTCCCGACACCACCCGCGCCTCGTCGAGGACGATCTCCAGGGCCGGCGTGATGCCGCCCACGAACGGCGCGTACGACGTCGGGTCGACCTGGATCTCCAGCCAGCGCGACCCCTCGGCCGCGTCGTCCTGCGCCGCCTCGCGCACGATGCGGCGCATGTCCGCCTCCCCGCGCACGCACGCACGCGCCGCGTCGTAGAGGCGCTGGAACCGGAACCAGCCCCGGACGTCGGTCGTGTCGAAGCGCGGCGGCCAGTCGGTCGTCAGCGACGCCGGGAGCCGGATGCCGTGCTGCGCCGCCAGGTCGCGGACCGTCGTGACCCGCATCGAGCCGGTGAAGTGCAGGTGCAGGTGGGCCTTGGGCAGGTCCGTGACGGACCGCTGGGGCGCAGCGTCCGCACCGCTCACTCGGCGTCGAGGTCCTCGGAGGGGTCTTCGATGATGTGCACGGCGGCCTCCTCGGCCGACGCCCCCGCGCCGTCGACGCCGACGTCCTCACCGACGAGGTCCTTCTCCACGTCCTCGCCGAGACCGCCGTCGGGGGCCACGAGCCGGCCGGCCCGGGCGTCACCGACCTCGCCGTCACCCAGCCAGTCGTCCTCGGCGTCGATGCTGTCGGGGTCGTCACCGCCCACCCGGTCGACGTCGAGACCCGACTCGTTCTCGGGGGCGCCGTAGGCGGATGCCGGGTCGGGCACCTCCTGGTGGATGCGCTCCTCGATGGTCTCCCCGCGGCCCTGCTCCTCGGGAGTCACGCCGTGCGCCAACGACCCCTGGAGCCGCTCGGGTGGGGAGTACCCGCGGTCGAGGACGTCGTCGACGTCCTCCTGCACGAGGGTGTCCTCTGGCTGCAGCTGGTCCTCGTCGTCCACGCTGTAGTCGCCGAGGTCGGTCGTGATGTTCTCCTGCTGCTCGGACATGTCACTCACCCTACGTGGGCCAACCGCTCCGCTGCCGCGAGCGCCACACACGTCGCGACCCCTGCCATCGCGGTCTCGACCTCGGCCAGTACGGGGAAGGACGGTGCCAGGCGGATGTTGCGGTCGCGGGGGTCGTGCCCGTGCGGAAATGACGCCCCGGCAGGGGTCAGGGCGATGCCGGCCTCCTTGGCCAGGGTGACGACCCGCGAGGCGCAGCCCTCCAGGACGTCGAGGCTGACGAAGTAGCCCCCGGCGGGCCGCGTCCACTCGGCCACGCCCAGCCCCGCGAGCTCGGCGGTGAGTGCCGCCTCCACCGCCGCGAACTTCGGCGCGAGGATCTCGCGGTGCCGCGCCATGTGGTCCCGAACTCCCTGGGCCGAGCCGAACAGCTGGAGGTGACGCAGCTGGTTGACCTTGTCCGGCCCGATCGACGCGAACTGCTGGTGACCGAGGTACCAGGCGACTGTCTCCCGTGAGCCCGCGAGGAACGCGACGCCCGCACCGGCATACGTGATCTTGCTCGTCGAGGCGAACATCACCGGGCGGTGCGGGTGCCCGGCGGCGGACGACAGCGACAGGATGTCGGCCGACTTCGCCTCCACGGACGTGAGGTGGTGGAGCGCGTACGCGTTGTCCCAGAAGATCCGGAAGTCGGGCGCAGCGGTGGGCATCGAGGCCAGCCGGCTGGCCACCTCCTGGGTGACGACGGAGCCGACGGGATTGGCGTACGTGGGCACCACCCACATGCCCTTGACCGACGGGTCTTCCCGCACGAGGGCCTCGACGGCCGCCACGTCGGGCCCGTCGTCGAGCATCGGCACGGTCACCATGTCGATCCCGTAGGACGCGAGCATCGTGAAGTGGCGGTCGTAGCCGGGCACCGGGCAGACGAAGGTGACGCGCTCCTCGTCCTTCCACGGCCGCGGGGAGTCGACGCCGCCGTGCAGGAGGTGCTGGACGAGCACGTCGTGCATCATCGTCAGGCTCGAGCTGCCACCGGCCACGAGCTGCTCCGGGTCGACCCAGAGCAGCTCGGCGAAGATCTCGCGAAGCTCGCGCAGCCCGGACAACCCACCGTAGTTGCGCACGTCGACGCCGTCGCCGTCCCTCACGCCCTCGGGCAGCCGCAACAGGCCGTCGGAGAGGCCGAGCTGCTCGGTGCTGGGCTTGCCGCGGGTGAGGTCCAGCCTCAGCCCCCGCGCGGCCAGCGCCTCGTAGGCGGCACGCTGGCGCCCGAGGAAGGTGTCGAGGTGTTCCGGTGACAGCTCGGCGAGAGGGGTCCGGTCGGCAGTGGCGGTGGTCTCAGTGCTCACGCGCCCATCGTCGCAGAGCTCGCGCCCTCCGCGACGGACCAGCCCGCCACGAGGACCGAGGTCGCGACGGTGGGCACCGTGGGGCGCCGGTAGACTGAGGGGCGGCTGTCCACCGGTACTGAGCCGGCGCGAACCGGCGGGTTCGCGCCCGCCGTCGCCGGTCACGTATGCTGGCGGCTCGGTGCGACCACCAGCCTTCGGCCTGCCCGGGGCGCGGGCGCGCCGGGCGGAGCCCCCTCCCGACCGGAGGCTCCGTAGGGCAGTGGCTCAATTGGTAGAGCACCGGTCTCCAAAACCGGCGGTTGGGGGTTCGAGTCCCTCCTGCCCTGCGTCACACGTGTGGTTCGTCCACGACGGCAACCTGGTGGTTTCCCTCGCGGCCGTGCTGCGCGCCAGGCACCAACCGACAGACAGCTCGACGTGAAGAGGCACCGTGACTGACGTGGGTCAGACCAGGACTCCCTCCCGCCCCGCCAAGGGGAAGGAGCGGGGCGGCAACCCCATCTCCCGGTGGTGGCGCGCGGCGGCCCTGTTCGTCAGCCAGATCCTCGACGAGCTGCGCAAGGTCGTCCGGCCGACCCGGTCCGAGCTGTGGAACTACACCCTCGTCGTCATCGTGTTCGTCACGGTGATGATGGCGCTGGTGGCCGCGCTCGACCTCGGCTTCAGCAAGCTCGTCGGCCTGGTGTTCGGCTCCTGACGCCGCGCCGCCCGGCGCTGCACGACCACACCACCGGCATCCCGAGAACAAGGAAGAGGTCACCCGTGTCCGACCAGTGGACCGACCACCCCGACGTGGCGTCCGACGACGCCCCCGCGGTGCTGCCCGACGTCGAGACCGCGCCGGCCGCCGGGCCGGCGACCGACGCCGACGACGTCGTCGCGAGCGACACCGCGGACGTCGTGGAGGCTGACGCCGCGGATGCCGTGGAGGCCGACGTCGAGGACCCGACCGCCGCCGACGAGGTCGCCGCCGACGAGGTCGCCGCCGACCGGGACCACGGACGAGGCGGAGGAGCCGGCCGGCCCCAGCGACGAGGACGGCGACCTGCTCGACGCCGTCGACCCGGTCCAGGCGTTCAAGGACGACCTCGCGAGCAAGGTCGGCGACTGGTACGTCGTGCACTCCTACGCGGGCTACGAGAACCGGGTGAAGGCCAACCTCGAGACCCGCATCACCTCGCTCAACATGGAGGACTACATCTTCGAGATCGAGGTCCCCATGGAGGAGGTCACCGAGATCAAGAGCGGCCAGCGCAAGCTCGTGCGACGGGTCCGGATGCCGGGCTACGTCCTCGTGCGCATGGACCTCACCGACGAGTCCTGGGGCGCCGTGCGTCACACCCCGGGCGTCACGGCTTCGTCGGCAACGCCCACCAGCCGGTACCGCTCACCCTCGACGAGGTCTACGGCATGATCAAGCCGGCCGACCTCGAGAGCTCCGCCGGCGCGACGACAGCGGGCGGCCAGGCCGCCTCCGGCGGCGCGCAGCGTGAGGTCGCCGTCGTCGACTTCGAGGTCGGCGAGTCGGTCACCGTCATGGACGGCCCGTTCGAGACCCTCCCCGCGACGATCTCCGAGATCAACCCCGACACCCAGAAGCTCAAGGTGCTCGTCTCCATCTTCGGCCGGGAGACCCCGGTCGAGCTCTCCTTCAGCCAGGTCGCCAAGCTCTGAGCCGAGGAGCCCCTCCTCGGGGTCACGAGGACACTGCAAAGGGGTCATCGCCCACGGCGTCGGCCCACCACCACCACGAAGGACAGACATGCCTCCCAAGAAGAAGGTCTCCGGGTTCATCAACCTGCAGATCCAGGCCGGTGCCGCGACGCCGGCGCCCCCCGTCGGCCCCGCCCTCGGTCAGCACGGCGTCAACATCATGGAGTTCGTCAAGGCGTACAACGCGGCGACCGAGCACCAGCGCGGCAGCATCATCCCGGTCGTCATCACGGTCTACGAGGACCGCTCGTTCACCTTCATCACCAAGACGCCCCCGGCGTCGGAGCTGATCAAGAAGGCCGCGGGTGTCCAGAAGGGCTCTGGCGAGCCGCACAAGGTCAAGGCCGGCAAGCTCACCAAGGACCAGGTCCGCGAGATCGCCGAGACCAAGATGCCCGACCTCAACGCCAACGACATCGACGCCGCGATGAAGATCATCGCCGGCACCGCTCGCCAGATGGGCATCGACACCGAGCTCTGAGCTCGAACCCCCGACATCCACGACGGATGCCGGGAGGGCGCCGACGAGGCGCCCACCAGTGGCAGGGCCGGCGCTGGCCCGACGACCACGACTCCACCCCGAGATCCAGGAGCAGCACATGAAGCGCAGCAAGTCCTACCGTTCCGCGGCCGAGAAGATCGACCCCGAGAAGGCCTACGCCCCCCTCGACGCCGTGCGCCTCGCGAAGTCGACCGCGTCGGCGAAGTACGACGAGACCGTCGAGGTCGCCCTCCGCCTGGGCGTCGACCCCCGCAAGGCCGACCAGATGGTGCGCGGCACGGTCAACCTGCCGCACGGCACCGGCAAGACCGCCCGCGTCCTCGTCTTCGCCAACGGCGACAAGGCCGAGGCCGCCAAGGCCGCCGGCGCCGACCACGTCGGCTCCGACGACCTCCTCGAGAAGGTGGCCGGCGGCTGGCTCGACTTCGACGCCGTCGTCGCGACCCCCGACCTCATGGGCAAGGTGGGCCGGCTCGGCAAGGTGCTCGGTCCCCGCGGCCTGATGCCGAACCCGAAGACCGGCACGGTCACCATGGACACCGCCAAGGCCGTCACCGACATCAAGGGCGGCAAGATCGAGTTCCGCGTCGACAAGCACGCGAACCTCCATTTCATCATCGGCAAGGTGTCCTTCGACGAGAAGGCGCTCGTCGAGAACTACGCGACCGCGCTCGACGAGGTGCTCCGCCTCAAGCCGGCCGCGTCGAAGGGCCGCTACATCTCCAAGGCGACGCTCGCCACGACGATGGGCCCCGGCATCCCGCTCGACGTCACGCGCACGCGCAACCTCCTCGAGGAGACCGCCGACGCCTGACGCGCCGCACCAGGAGAGCCCGCCGCCCCTACCGGGGTCGGCGGGCTCTCGTGCGCACGGACAATCCGCGACACGCGGCCCCCGCGGTCGCTAGTCTCGTCCCGAGCCGGTGCCGGTGGGCACCGGCCGACCCGACGACACGGAGTCCACCCCGAATGAACGGCGAGGAGCGGAACCGCACGTGAGCCCGCCTCCGGGCGTCGACGACGCCTCCGCCCAGCGCCTCCCGCAGGACCCCATCCCCCGGCCGCTGCTCATCCTGCTCGGGCTCGGGGCCGTCACCCTGGTCGTGGCGGGCCTGCGCGAGGGGGCGTGGATCATCGCCCCGGCAGCCCTCGGCGTCGTCCTGGTCGTCACGGTGATCCCCGTGCGGGGGTCGCTGGAGCGGCGAGGAGCACCGGCGTGGGTCGGGATCGTGGTGACCCTCCTGCTCGTCTACCTCATCCTCTTCGTCCTCGTGTTCTCGATCGTGGGGGCCGGTGCCAAGCTGGCGGAGCTGGTCCCGCAGTACACGACCCAGATGAACGACCTGGTCGACGGCGCGAGCTCCACGCTCTCCGGGCTGGGCCTGCAGCAGGAGCAGGTCAAGGCCCTCGCGTCGAACCTCGACCTGGGCAGGCTGACCGGCGCCCTCACCGACGTCGCGGGAGACGTCCTCGGCATGCTCAGCAACCTCGTGTTCATCGCCATCCTCGTGCTGTTCATCGGCTGGGACTCACAGAGGTTCCCCCGCAACCTGTTCCGCGCCCACGACGAGCGGCCGGGCGTCGTCGACGCCCTCAACGCCTTCGCGCACGGAACCCGCACCTACCTGACCGTCTCCGCGATCTTCGGTCTCATCGTCGCGGCCATCGACACCGTCGTCCTGGCCATCCTGGGCATCCCCGGGGCGTTCGTGTGGGGCGTGCTCGCGTTCGTCACGAACTTCATCCCCAACATCGGCTTCGTCATCGGTGTCATCCCCCCGGCGATCATCGGCCTGCTCGAGGGCGGCCCCGGGCTGATGCTCGCCGTCATCGTCCTCTACTCGGTCATCAACTTCGTCATCCAGTCGATCATCCAGCCCAAGTTCCAGGCCGACGCCCTGGGACTCACCACGACGCTGACCTTCCTCGCGCTCGTGTTCTGGGCCTGGGTGCTCGGTCCGCTGGGGGCCATCCTCGCGCTGCCGCTGACCCTGCTGCTCAAGGCGATCTTCGTCGACGTCGACCCACGGGCTCGATGGCTCTCGCCCCTGCTCTCAGGCGTCCCGCTACCCGAGCTCGAACCTGCACCGGCCGCCGACGCCCCGGCGACCGCACCGACCACCGGACCCGAAGGGGTGACGC
>CAWERJ010000014.1:0-154977 GCA_963811475.1 uncultured Actinomycetota bacterium | reverse complement strand
GTCTGCGAGCTGGGCGCGATCGCGGGTCGGCTCGGCGAGCTCGTCGGTTCCCGGGTCGACGCGGAGGTCGCCCTGCTCTGGGACTACGAGTCGGCCTGGGCGGTGGCCGGCCCGTGCATGCCGTCGTCGGCGCTCGACTACGCGACGGCCGCCCACACGGTGCACCGGCTGCTGCGCGACCGCGGCGTCACCTGCGACGTCGTGCACCCGGATGCCGACCTGTCCGCCTACCGCGTGGTCGTCGTGCCCACCCTCTACCTCGTCTCCGACGCCCAGGCGGATGCCGTCCGCGCCGCCGCCGAGGGCGGTGCCCACGTGCTGGTCACGTACTTCTCCGGCATCAGCGACCCCGACGACCACGTCCGGCTCGGCGGCTACCCGGGAGCGTTCCGTGAGCTGCTCGGCATCCGGGTCGAGGAGTTCTTCCCGCTCCGGGTGGGCGAGACCGTGCCGCTCTCCGGGGGCGGTGCCGGCAGCGAGTGGAGCGAGCACGCACGCGCCGTCGACGCCGAGACCGTGACGACGTATGCCGGCGGTCCGCTGGCCGGGCACCCGGCCGTCACGCGGCGCCCCGTCGGTGATGGCGTGGCCTGGTACCTCGGGACGCTGCCGGACGACGCCTCCCTGGGCGAGCTCCTCGACCGGGTGCTGGCCGAGGCGGACGTGGCGGCAGCCGCCTCACCCCCGAGCGGGGTGGAGGTCGTCCGCCGCAGGTCCGGCGAGGGCAGCTGGCTCTTCGTGCTCAACCACACCGACGAGCCCTGCGAGGTCGGTGTGTCGGGCCACGACCTGGTCTCGGGTGTCGACGTCGGTCCGACCCTCCGGCTCGCGCGCCGCACGGCGGCCGTCGTGAGGGAGCGATGAGCGTGCTCGCCAGCCAGCGTCGAGCCGCCATCCTCGCCATGGTCGAGGAGTCCGGGGCGGTCCGGGTGTCCGAGCTGGTCGAGCAGCTGGGCGTGTCCGACATGACGGTACGCCGCGACATCGAGCGGCTCGACACCGACGGCCTCCTCGTCCGGGTCCACGGCGGCGCCCTGGCGCTGATCCCGCGAGCCACCGACGAGCCGGGCTTCACCGCGAAGTCCCTCCTCATGACGGCAGAGAAGCGCGCCATCGCCCTGGCCGCAGCAGGCCTCGTGGAGCCCGGCGCCACCATCGGGATCTCCGCGGGCACGACCACCTTCGAGTTCGCCCGCGCCATCCGCAACGTGCCACACCTGACCGTCGTGACGAACTCGGTGCCCGTCGCACAGCTGCTCCACGAGTCGGGCGGGGGCGGCCACGTGGTCGTGCTGACGGGCGGGGTCCGCACGCCGTCCGACGCCCTGGTCGGCCCGGTCGCCGTCTCCGCACTCGAGGGCCTGCACGTCGACCGGCTCTTCCTCGGCGCCCACGGCATCGACCGCAGCGCCGGCCTGACCACCCCGAACCTCGTGGAGGCCGAGACCAACCGAGCACTGGTGCGGGCGAGCCGTTCGGTGTGCGTCCTCGCCGACCACACCAAGGTCGGCATCGTCGGGCTCTCCACGTTCATGCAGCTGGCGGAGGTCGACACCCTCATCACGGATGCCGGCATGCCCGCCCGCGCCCGCGCGATCCTGGAGGAGAGCGTCGACCACCTCGTCCTCGCGGAGGTTCCGGGCACGGCCTCGGGTGCGTTGCGTGCGGTCCGCCGCCAGGGCGGTGGCGAGGAGGCGTGAGCCGACCGGCGTCACGCGTCTTTCGGCGCCTGCCAGGACCGGTCCGCCGCCAGGCGCCGGACGACGTCGACGAGCATCTCGCGCTCGACGACCTTGATCCGCTCGTGAAGCGTCTCGACGGTGTCGCCGTCCTCGACCCGCACCGCGCGCTGTTCGAGGATCGGCCCGGTGTCCACCCCGGCATCGACCCAGTGGCACGTGCACCCGGTGACCCGCACGCCGTGGGCCAGCGCGTCACGCACCCCGTGCGCGCCGGGAAAGCTCGGCAGGAGCGCGGGGTGCGTGTTGACCGCCCGGTGCGCGCCGAGCACCGCCGGCCCGAGCACCTTCATGAACCCGGCCGACACGACGAGGTCGGGGGCGTGCTGGCTGATCTGCCGCTCGAGGTCGAGGTCCCAGTCCGCGCGCGTCACGTAGTCGGGGACGCGGCAGACGAACGCCGGGATGCCGGCCCGCTCGGCCCGCTCGACGCCGCCGGTGCCGTCGCGGTCCGCGCCGACGGCCACCACCCGGAACGGCGCGGTGCCGTCGGCCGAGGCATCGAGGAGGGCCTGGAGGTTGCTGCCCGTGCCGGAGACGAGCACGACGAGGCGCAGTGGCTCCGCCCCGGCGCCGCCCGTGGGCGGCGACACCACGTCGGTCACCGCCGCAGCCGCCACGCGTCGCGCAGGACGACGACCAGGGCGCCCACCGACAGCTCGGCGACCAGCGCGACGAACAGGCGCAGTGCCGGCGCCCCCACCCCCGAGAGGCGGAACTGCCCGAGCGACCCGCCGGCCAGCACGTCGAGGGCACCCAGGACGACCGCCGTCGTGACGCACCCGGCGAGCGCGACCCCCAGCTTCGTGCGCAGCCTCGACAGCCTCGCGACCTGGGCGAGCGCCCGCCGAGCGACGAGCCCACCGACCACGACGACGACGAGGCACGACAGGGCGCGTGAACCACGGGAAGGCCCCGGGCTGCGGCAGGGCGGCGAGCACGGGCACCATCGGCATCAGACCGGAGTCGGCTCCCGACCAGGTGACCGTGCCGCCCTCGACGACACGGAACCCCGGGCCGGCCAGGAACGAGACGGCCCACAGCGCGAGGTTGGGCAGCGACGCCACCTGGGCGGCGACGAGGACGACGCCCCCGAGCCCGGCTGCGCCGACCTCGCGCGAGATCGTCGACACCTCGCCCCAGGACAGGGCGACCGCACCGACGACGACGAGCGCGCCGACGAGCAGCAGCACTCCTGCGCCGAAGAGACCGGGCCGCAGCCCTCGCAGCACGACGTCCGGCACCCAGGCGAAGCCGAGCCGGGGCCCCACGGCGTCGGGGTCGTCGTGCGCCACCGCTGCGCAGCGCGAGGGCCGTCGCGAGCACCGGGAACGACGACGAGCGGCACCACGAGCGACAGCGGGGCGACCCTGAACGGCCCACCGCCCGCCGACGGCGACCGCCACTCCGACGACCACGGCGTACCCGGCCCACCAGGCCGCGAGAGCCGCGGCCAGCGAGCGGGGCAGCGTCCCGCGCCAGTACTCGCCGTCGGTCGACACGTCGACCATCGCCTCGCGCGCGCCCCACCACGCCGCCCCCACGAGCACCCCCCAGCCGAGCAGGGGTACCACCGAGATCGTCACCTCACCGGCGACGAGGTGCGCTCCCGACACCAGCAGCCACAGCGCCGAGCCCGTGCCGACGGCCTGCCCACACCGTGCCGGTCGCCAACGGCTCGACGAGCCACGCCAGCACGACCGGCGCCACGACGAGCAGCGCCGACCCCAGCCCGGTCACCACCCCGACGACGCCCCCGCGCCACCACCCGACCGCGGACGGCGGCTCCACGGCATCCCCGAGGCCGTCGTCGGAACCGGGCAGGACGGAACGCAGTCGCTCGCTGACACTCATCGCGCCCAGTCTGCGGGACAACTCCCCGAGCGTGTCCGAGCAACGCCGACACCGCCGAAAGACGCCGTCAGGCAGAGATGCCCTGCATGACCTCCCGCATCAGCGCGGCCGTCTCCGACGGCGTCCTGCCGACCCTGACCCCGGCGGCCTCGAGGGCCTCCTTCTTGGCCTGCGCCGTTCCCGACGACCCGGAGACGATCGCGCCGGCATGGCCCATGGTCTTGCCCTCGGGCGCGGTGAACCCCGCGACGTACCCGACGACCGGCTTGCTGACGTGGTCCTTGATGTAGGCCGCGGCCCGCTCCTCGGCGTCGCCGCCGATCTCGCCGATCATGACGATCGCGTCGGTGTCGGGGTCGTTCTGGAAGGCCTCGAGGCAGTCGATGTGCGTCGTGCCGATGATCGGGTCGCCACCGATGCCGACCCCGGAGGAGAAGCCGAAGTCACGCAGCTCGTACATCATCTGGTAGGTCAGCGTGCCGGACTTCGACACCAGCCCGATCCGGCCGGGTCCCGAGATGTCCGCGGGGATGATGCCCGCGTTGGACGCCCCGGGGCTGATCAGGCCGGGGCAGTTGGGCCCGATGATCCGCGTCGTGCCCTTCTCCGCGGCGTAGTTGAAGAACTCCGCGGTGTCCTTGACGGCGACACCCTCGGTGATGACGACGGCCAGCGGGATGCCGGCGTCGATCGCCTCGACGACCGCCGCCTTGGTGAACTGGGCGGGCACGAAGATGACGCTGACGTCGGCACCGGTCGCCTCGATCGCCTCGGCGACGGAGCCGAAGACCGGCACGGTCGTGCCACCCTCGAACTCGACGGTCGTGCCCGCCTTGCGGGGGTTGACGCCGCCGACGACGGAGGTGCCGGAACGCAGCATCCGCTGCGTGTGCTTCATGCCCTCGGAGCCCGTCATGCCCTGGACGATGACCGTGGAGTCTGCGGTGAGGAAGATGGCCATGGCGTGTCTCGAATCTCTCTGTCGCGCTCGGTGGTCAGCTCTGGGAGGCCAGCTCGGCGGCCTTGCGGGCGGCGCCGTCCATGGTCTCCTCGATGAGGACCCGGGGGTGGTTGCGCTCGGCGAGGATGCGGCGGCCCTCGTCGACGTTGTTGCCGTCGAGCCGCACGACGAGCGGGCGGTCCTCCTCGTCACCGAGCGCGTCGAGCGCGCCGACGATGCCGTTGGCCACGGCGTCACAGGCGGTGATGCCGCCGAAGACGTTGACGAAGACGCTCTTGACCTGCGGGTCGCTGAGGATGATGTGCAGCCCGTCGGCCATGACCTGAGCGCTCGCGCCGCCGCCGATGTCGAGGAAGTTGGCCGGCTTCTGGCCGCCGAACTCCTCGCCGGCGTAGGCGACGACGTCGAGGGTGCTCATGACCAGCCCGGCGCCGTTGCCGATGATGCCGACCGAGCCGTCGAGCTTGACGTAGTTGAGGTCCTTCTCCTGCGCCGCCATCTCGAGCGGGTCGGTCTCGGTGGTGTCCTCGAGGGCCTCGTGCTCCGGGTGCCGGAAGAAGGCGTTGGCGTCGAGCGTGACCTTGCCGTCGAGGGCGACGATCTCGCCGTCGGCCGTCTTCACCAGCGGGTTGACCTCGACCAGCGTGGCGTCCTCGTCGCGGTAGACGCTCCACAGGGCCTGCAGGACCGGTTCGATCCGCGCGGCGGTCTCGCCGTCGAAGCCCGCCTCGGTGACGATCTCGTGCGCCTTCGCCGCGTCGATGCCCACGTTGGGGTCGACGGCGACGCGGGCGAGGGCCTCGGGTCGCTCGACGGCGAGCTGCTCGATCTCGACGCCGCCCTCCTTCGAGCACATCGCGAGGTACCTGCGCTCGGCACGGTCGAGGAGGATCGAGAAGTAGTACTCCTCGGCGATCTGCGCACCCTGGGCGATCATCACCTGGTGGACCGTGTGGCCCTTGATGTCCATGCCGAGGATGGCGCGGGCGTGCTCCTCCGCCTCGTCGGCCGTCTTCGCGACCTTGACGCCACCGGCCTTGCCGCGGCCCCCGGCCTTCACCTGCGCCTTGACGACCGTCACCCCGCCGCTGCGGGCGCCGATCCGCTCGGCCGCGGCGCGGGCCTCCTCGGGCGTCGACGCGACCGCCCCGGCGAGCACGGGCACGCCGTGCTTCTCGAACACGTCACGGGCCTGGTACTCGAAGAGATCCACGGGGCGATCCGTCCTCACTGTCGGGAGAAGGTGGTCCGCAGGGGAGCCTAACGGGGCGGCGGCAGGTCCGCGGCCGAGGGGACGCTCGGGCGGCGGATGGGAGCGATCTCACCCCCGAGCGGTCGCCCGCCCCGGTCGGCGGTCGTCGGTCGGTCGTACTCTGATCCGGCCATGGACCCCCAGCCCCGCCCGCCGGCCGCCCCGCACCCCGAGCTCCCCGCACCGACGCGGGGCGCCGTCGTCGCGAGCCTGCGCCGAGCCGGTCGGCTGGCGGCGGTGGCCGTCGACCCCGCCGTCGTCGCCGGCAACGTCGTCGAGGCCGTGTGGTTCGGGGCGCACGTCGCGACCTGGCCACTCGGCCTGCTGCTCGGCGGGAGGGCTCGGCGCCTCGAGCCGGCCTACCGCCTCGAGCACCTGCCGCCCGTGCAGCGCGGCCTCCTCGTGTCCAGCGTCGAGGCGGCCGGGACGCCGATCCTCCTCGTGCACGGCATCGTCAGCAACCGCTCGATCTTCACGCTGCTGCGACGTGGCCTGACCCGCCGGGGCTTCTCGAACGTCTACGCGATGAACTACCTGACCCTGGCCACCGACGTCCGGGCCGCGGCCGCCGGGCTGGCCGAGGAGGTGGAGCGCATCGTGGCCGAGACCGGCTTCGAGCGGATCCACGTCATCGGCCACAGCCTGGGCGGGCTCATCGCGCGGTACTACGTGACGCGGCTCGGCGGTGACGCGCGGGTGCACACCCTCGTCACGCTCGGCACGCCCCACGAGGGCACCTGGGCCGCGTACGTCGCGCCGACCCGGCTCATGCAGCAGATGCGCCCGGGCAGCGCCCTCATGCGTGAGCTGCACCGGCCGGTCCGCGGCTGCCGGACCCGCTTCGTCAGCTACTGGTCCGACAACGACCTGGCCATCCTGCCGCACGCGTCGGCCGCCCTGCGCCACGGCGACCTGCGGGCCCGCAACGTCCGGCTGCACGGCGCGGGACACCTCACGCTGCCGATGCTGGGTGAGGTGGTGCACGGCATCTCCGACGCGCTCGCCCACCTCGACACCGACGGAACGACGGTCCGGCCAGGAGTCACCCCGCTGACCCGCGACGAGTGAGCGCGACACGCGCGGCATCCGGCGGGTGACCGATCTGTGACTCGACTCACCGGAACGGCAGCAGTGCAGGTCAGGCGGGTGGCAGCCACTTTCCTGAGAGACTCGTCCACACTTCTCGGCACGTAAGGTTTGAGTCACGGATTGGTCACGGTACGGTGTACCAGCCCCGTCGCCAGTCCCCTGAGGTTCATCCCCCCGTGAGTTCTTCGTACCAGGGGCGCCACTACGCCGGACGTCACCGCGTCTCGAGCCGTCGTGCGCGCCTCCCCCGTGCCTTCAGCTCGAGCTTCGTCCTGCCGACAGCGGCAGCGGCGGCGCTCGTGGTGACCGCGACGGGTGCGACGGTGGCGGAGTCGGGCACCACCCCGACGACCCTCGACCTCTCCGGGCGCCAGTCGGCGCTCGCCCTCACCGAGCAGGCGGCCGACGAGGCCACCGACACCGACCTCGCGCAGCGCCGTCAGGCCTCCTCGATGCAGACCGCCGCCCTCCAGGGCCGCGTCGAGGCCCAGAAGCGGGCCGCCCGCGACGCGAAGCGCAAGGCGGCCTCCGCCGCGGCGGCGCGCGCCAAGGCCGAGCGCGAGGGCAAGCGCTGGGTCCGGCCCATCCACCTCTGGAACATCACCTCGGGCTACGGCTGGCGCTGGGGCAAGACCCACGACGGCATCGACCTCGGCGCACCGACCGGCACTCCGCTCTACGCGATGTCCAAGGGCGTCGTCATCGGCTCGTTCTACGACTCCAGCTTCGGCAACAAGCTCGAGATCAAGTACTGGGACGGCTCGATCTCCTGGTACGGCCACCTCAGCAAGCGCCTCGTCAGCGAGGGCCAGACCGTCATGCCGGGCGACCTCGTCGGGCTCGTCGGCAACACCGGCCACTCGTTCGGGTCGCACCTGCACCTCGAGATGCAGGCGAGCACGGCGAGCGACAGCCCGATCGACCCGATCCCCTGGCTGAAGAAGAAGGGCCTGCTCGGCTGAGCCGCGGCGCCGGCCGGTTGGTCGACGGCCGAGGGGGTGCCCGGGAGGTCAGAGCTTCTCGAGCGGCGCGAAGCGCAGCACGAAGCGCTTGACCCCCAGCTCTCCGCCGAAGTCGACCTCGGCCTGCGTCTTGTCGCCCTCGCCGAGGGTCCGCACGACCGTGCCCAGCCCGAAGCTGTCGTGGGTCACCCGGTCCCCGGGGGAGAGGGGGATGACCGGCCGGTTGCCCGGTGACCGCACCCCGGGCCGCGCCGCGAGGGTCGCCACGGCGGGGCGCTGGTCACGCCGCCCGATGGCCGCGGCCCCCGACAGCTCACGCTCCCAGAAGACGAGCTCCTCGGGGATCTCGTCGAGGAACCGTGACGGGGGGTTGTACTGCGGTGCACCCCAGGCGGACCGCACCGCCGCCCGCGACAGGTGGAGGCGCTCGCGGGCCCGGGTGATGCCGACGTAGGCCAGGCGGCGCTCCTCCTCGAGCTCCTTGGCGTCACCGAGGCTGCGCAGGTGCGGGAAGGTGCCGTCCTCCATGCCGGTGAGGAAGACGACGGGGAACTCCAGCCCCTTCGCCGTGTGGAGCGTCATGAGGGTGACGACGCCGGCGGCTTCCGCCTCCTCGGTGTCGGGGATCTCGTCGGCGTCGGCGACGAGGGACACCTGCTCGAGGAAGTCCTCGAGGCTGATGACCTCCCCGGTCTCGCGCCGGGCGTCGTCGAACTCGCGGGCGACGGCGACGAGCTCCGCGAGGTTCTCCACGCGGGTCTCGTCCTGCGGGTCGTGGCTCTCCCGCAGCTCGGCGAGGTAGGTCGAGCGGTCGAGGACCGCCTCGAGGAGGTCGGACACGCCGGCATCCTCGTCGTCGCGGACCTGCCCGAGGCTCTCGAGGAGGGCGGTGAAGCCCTTGATCGCCGTCGACGGAGCGGGTGGCGATGCCCGGTGCGTCCTCGGGGCGGCCGAGGGCGGCGACGAAGGGGATGCGCTCACGCTCGGCGAGCGCCGCGACGCAGGCCTCCGCGCGGTCGCCGATCCCCCGCTTCGGGACGTTGATGATGCGGCGCAGGTTGACCGTGTCGGTGGGGTTGGACAGCACGCGCAGGTAGGCCAGGGCGTCCTTGACCTCGCGGCGCTCGTAGAACCGGGTCCCCCCGACGACCTTGTAGGGCAGGCCGACCCGCACGAACACCTCCTCGAGGGCGCGGGACTGGGCGTTCGTGCGGTAGAACACCGCGACGTCGCCGGGCCGCACGCCGGAGTCGTCGCCGAGCCGGTCGATGGTGCGCGCGACGAAGGACGCCTCGTCGTGCTCGTTGTCGCCCACGTAGCCGACGATGCGCGACCCGTCGCCGGTGTCGCTCCACAGGTTCTTCTTGCGCCGGCCCTCGTTGCGGGCGATGACGGCGTTGGCGGCGCGCAGGATCGTCTGCGTCGACCGGTAGTTCTGCTCGAGGAGGATGGTGCGCGCGTCGGGGTAGTCCTGCTCGAACTCCTCGATGTTGCGGATCGTCGCACCGCGGAAGGCGTAGATCGACTGGTCGGCGTCACCGACGACGACCAGCTCGCTCGGCTCCACCCCGTGCTCGCGTGCGGGTCTCGGCCGAGCCGACGAGCTCGCGCACCAGCTGGTACTGCGCGTGGTTGGTGTCCTGGTACTCGTCGACCATGACGTGCCGGAACCGCCGGCGGTAGTGCTCGGCGACGTCGGGGAAGACCTGGAACATCTGCACCGTGGTCATGATGAGGTCGTCGAAGTCCATGGCGTTGGCCTGGCGCAGCCGCCGCTGGTAGGCGGTGTAGGCCTCGGCGAGCACCTGCTCCTGGTGCGGGCTCGCCTCGCCGACCCTGCTCGCGAAGGTCTCCTCGTCGACGAGCTCGTTCTTGAGGTTGGAGACCTGGTGGCTGAACGACCGCGGGTTGTAGCGCTTCGGGTCGAGGTCCATGTCGCGCAGCACCATGGACATCAGGCGCTGGGAGTCGGCGGCGTCATAGATCGAGAAGGTCGAGCGCAGCCCCACCTTCTCGGCCTCGCGGCGCAGGATGCGCACGCACGCGCTGTGGAACGTCATCACCCACATGGCCTTGGCGCGCGGCCCGACGAGCGACGAGACCCGCTCGCGCATCTCGGCGGCGGCCTTGTTCGTGAAGGTGATGGCGAGCACCTGCCCGGGCTGCACCCCCCGGGCCGCGAGCAGGTAGGCGATGCGGTGGGCCAGGACCCGGGTCTTGCCCGACCCGGCGCCGGCGACGATGAGCAGCGGGCCGCCCTCGTGGAGCACCGCCTCGCGCTGCTGGGGGTTGAGCCCCTCGAGCAGCTCGTCGGCGTCCGGAGCGCGCCCGCCCGGTGCCGGGCCCGCCGTCGGGGCCGGTACCCGCAGCCGCGGCCTCCGCCCACGTGGGCACGCCGGCGGCGTTGACGAGGGCGGCATGGGCGCTCGCGTGCGTCGCGGCGTCCACGTGCGGCTCGTGCCGCGGGTCGCCGATGTCGAGGCCGTCGAAGAGGGTGCTCATCTCGGGACAACCCTACGTGGCCGGACCGACCCCGCCGGCGCGCCGCACGGCTGCGGACGTGAACGGGCGGCCGGGACCACCACCGAGGTCCCGGCCGCCCGGTGGCGGTGGCGGCTACAGGGGCGGCGCCACCGCCGGCAGGAAGGCGTGGAGGGTCATCCGGGCCGGGACACGGCGGGGATGAGGGTCGAGCACATGACGGTCCTCCCGAGGTGGTGCCGAAGCGCCGCGGACGGGACGACGGTATGGGCTGGCGGGCCGGATGTCGAGACTTTGTCGAAGGTCGCCTCATCGGGCGGCGCGAGGTGCGGACGCGGCATCCCGGCTCAGGTCCGTTCGCGGGGGTGGTGGCGTGCGTCCCGGGTGGCGGCGCCCCCGCACCGCCACCCGAGCAGGTGGACCGCACCCGGGCCGGTGGAGCGGAGCAGGGCGACGATGACCAGACCGGATGCCGGTCGCCTCGCCGAGGTGCTCCCGGAGCCGGCGCCGACCGCCTACCGTGGCGGTCATGGCCTCGCAAAAGGGGAAGTTCGGGGAGCCGGTCGTCCTCGACGTCGACGGCTTCGACGTGCGGGTCTCGAACCCGGAGCGGGTGTACTTCGCGGCCCGCGGCGAGACCAAGCTCGACCTGGTGAACTACTACCTCTCGGTCGGTGACGGCATCGTCAACGCCCTGCGCGAGCGGCCGTGCATGCTCCACCGCTTCCCCGACGGCGTCTCGGGCCAGAAGGTGCACCAGAAGCGGCTCCCGCGGGGTGCCCCACCGTGGGTCGAGACCGTGCGGCTGCACTTCCCCCGCTACGGCCTGCACGCCGACGAGCTGTGCGTCACCCGGCTCGCCGACGTCGCCTGGGCGGTGCAGATGAGCACGGTCGAGTTCCACCCGTGGAACAGCCGCCGGGCCGACACCGAGAAGCCCGACGAGTGGCGCATCGACCTCGACCCGATGCCGGACGCCCCGTTCTCCCGCGTCCGTCGTGCCGCGCACGTCGCCCACGAGGTGCTCGACGAGCTGGGCGCCGTGGGCTGGCCGAAGACGAGCGGTGGCCACGGCCTGCACGTCTACGTGCGGATCCGCCCCGACCACGGCTTCGGCGACGTCCGCCGCGCCGCGCTGGCCTTCGCCCGCGAGGTCGAGCGCCGCCTCCCCGACGACGTCACGACGACCTGGTGGCGCAAGGACCGCGACCCCGAGGCGGTCTTCGTCGACTACAACCAGAACGCCCGCGACCACACCATCGCTGCGGCGTACTCGGTGCGCGGCAACGACATCGGAACGGTGTCGACACCCTTCCGGTGGGACGAGCTCGACGACGTCGAGCCCAACGACTTCACCATCGCGACGGTGCCGGAGCGGTACGCCGAGCTCGGCGACCTCCACGCCGGCATCGACGACGCGGTCTTCGACATCGCGCCCCTGCTCGAGTGGGCCGAGCGCGACGAGGCGGCCGGGGCCGAGCCGCCACCCGAGCCCGAGGACGACACGGGGAAACCCTGATGGACCTCGTCGTGCCGCCGGGCCCCGGTGTGCCGCAGGGCCTCACGGTGCCGGCCGGCGAGCTGGTCGAGCGCTTCTCGCGCTCGTCCGGGCCGGGCGGCCAGGGCGTGAACACCGCCGACAGCCGGGTCGAGCTCGAGCTCGACGTCGTGGCGTTCGAGGGCTTCACCGACACGCAGCGGCGGCGGGTCCTGCGGGCGCTCGACCCGCGGCTCGTCGGTGGCCGGCTGCTCGTCGTCGCCGCGTCCGAGCACCGCCAGCAGCGGCGCAACCGGGTCGCGGCGCGCGAGCGGATGGCCGAGCTGCTGCGCGACGCGATGGCTCCCCCACCGGCGCCCCGGCGCGCCACGAGGCCGACCCGTGGTTCCAAGGAGCGACGGCTCGCCGCCAAGAAGCGGCGCGGCGAGACGAAGGCGGCTCGCTCCCGCCCGGCACCCGAGTCCTGACCGCCGCGGCCCGGCCTGTCGGTGGTGCCGCCTAGGTTGCCGGGATGACGACTCGACGGCACTGGGTGATCGTGGTCTCGCGGGACCACGCGCGGCGTGGGCTCGAGGGCGGCTTCATCATGGCCAACCACGGCAAGCGCGACGGCATCGCGAGGATGGCGCGCGGCGACGGCATCCTCGTCTACTCGCCGACCACCACCTACCCGGGCGGCGAGCCGCTTCGAGCCATCACCATGGTCGGCGAGGTCACCGGCGACGCGCCCGAACCGAGCGAGGTCATCGCCGGCGGCTTCCGGCGAGCCGCGTCGCTGCGCGAGATCGAACCGCTGCCGCTCGACGACGTCCGTGAGCACCTTCACGTGTCGCGGATCCGGTTCGGGCTCTTCGAGATCCCCGCCGCCGACGCCGAGGCCGTCCGGGCCCTCGTCGACGCCCGGGACCCGTGACGGCGGGACGTCAGGACGCCGTGATCTCGCCGACGAGCCGCACGACCTCCTCGGCGCAGCCCCACGACAGCGTCACCCCGGCGCCTCCGTGTCCGTAGTTGCTCACGACCGCTCGACTGCCGACCCGGGATGCCGTGAGCCGCACCTCGGGCGCGACCGGCCGCAGCCCCACCCGGGCGCCGAGCACCGCGACGCCGTCGAGCTCCGGGACGACGGACCGGACCCGCCGCAGGATCGCCTCGTGGACGTCGGGGTCGGGCTCGGTGTCCTCCGATCCGCCGACGTCCGTCCCGCCGCACACCACCCAGCCGGGGTGCGGCAGCACGTACACCATCCCGTCCGGGTGGTCGTCGTCGACGACCCAGCGGGTCAGCCCGGGATTGGCCAGCAGCGCGACCTGGCCCCGCGACGGCATCCCGGTGTGGTCACCGACGAGCGGGCCCGACGCGCAGGCCGGCGGCGAGGACGACCACGTCGCCCGGGACGGTCAGCGAGGCTGTCCACCCGGCCCTCGACGAGCTCGACGCCCGCCACGGCGCACTGCCGCTCCAGCCACGGCAGGAAGATCGGCATCGTCACCAAGGGCACCGTCACCACCACTCCTCCCGCGGCACCGGCGGGCAGCTCGCCCGGGGTCGCCTCCCGCGACGACGGCAGCGCCGCGGTCCACCACCGGTCGGCGGCACCGCGCTCCACGACGACGCCCTCCCGCAGGGCCACCCCCGCCGACGGGTCGGCGGCGAGGCCGCTGAAGCGCTCGAGCGCGATGCTCCCCCACGCGAGCACGCGGTGGCGCGGCTCGACGTGGTACGGGAACCACAGACCGCCCGCGACGGCCGACACCGTCTCGGCGACCGGTCGGTCCCTGACGCACCGGACGACGTGCCCGGCCCGCACGAGCTCGAACGCCGTCGTCAGGCCGACCACGCCACCCCCGACCACGGTCACGCGTGCCATGGCCGCATCCTCCCCTACCGTGGGCGACATGGACCGGCTCGACCCGCACCCGGTGACCGGCGAACCGTTCCCCTCACCGGTGCCCCCCGGCAGCGGGTGGCCCGACGACCCCGCGGACGCGTCGACGCCCGTGGCGACGACGCCCGCGGCGGTGCGCCGGCTGGCGCTCGGTGCCGGCGGGGTCGCGGCGCTGCAGGCGCGGGTCTCGGTGTGCCGGGCCTGCCCGCGCCTCGTCGAGTGGCGTGAGGGCGTCGCCCGCTCGGGCCGACGCGCCTCGTTCGCCGACCAGCCGTACTGGGGTCGCCCCGGGCCGTCGTTCGGCGACCCCGATGCCGAGGTGCTCCTCGTCGGGCTGGCCCCCGCGGCCAACGGCACCAACCGCACCGGTCGGATGTTCACCGGTGACGCCTCGGGAGACGTCCTGTACGCCGCGCTGCACCGCACCGGCTTCGCGACGCTCCCCACCTCGGTCGCGGCGGGGGACGGCCAGGCGCTCACCGGCATCCGGATCGTGGCGGCCGTGCGGTGCGCGCCCCCGGCCAACAAGCCGACCCCCACCGAGCGCGCCACCTGCTCCGCCTGGCTGGAACGCGACCTCCAGCTCGCCGAGCCCCGGCTGCGCGCCGTCCTCTGCCTGGGGGCGATCGGCTGGGATGCCGCGCTGGCCGCCGCCCGTGGACTCGGCTGGGAGGTGCCCCGACCTCGGCCGAGGTTCGGCCACGCCGCGGAGGTGACGCTGACGACGAGCGAGGGCCGCGGCATCCGGCTCGTGGGGTGCTACCACGTGAGCCCCCACAACACGTACACGGGCCGGCTGACGCCGGCGATGCTCGACGAGGTCCTGCTGTCGGTACGGCGCTCAGTGAGTGCCCCGTTATCGAGTGGCCGTGCCGGCGCCGGACCGCCTAGCGTCACCGCATGATCCGACTCGACCGACCGCACGTCCGCGTCCACCGCAGCTACCTCGAGGCGCACGACGAGTTTCGCGGCGAACACCGCGACGGGGACGGTGACTGGGTGGAGCCCGCCGACGACGGCGGCTACCCGGGCGTGACCTGGACCCGCGACGAGCTCGAGACCCCCGACGGCTTCGCGCGCTTCGTGCAGTGGCGGCTCGACCGCGCCCGGGACGACTCGCCGCGGCCGACCGGGCACGTGGCCGCCACGTTCTACTGGGTCGTCGACGACGCCCAGCCCGAGGTCTACCTCGGCTCGGTCTCGGTGCGCCACGGCCTGACGCCGTTCCTCCTCGAGGTCGGCGGCCACATCGGCTACTCGGTGCGCCCGAGCGCCCGCCGCCGCGGGATCGCGACCGAGGCGCTTCGCCTCGTCCTGCCCCACGCGGCCGCGCTCGGCATCGACCCCGCCCTGCTCACCTGCGACCTCGACAACGTCGCGTCGGCGCGCGTCATCGAGGCCAACGGTGGGGTGCTGGAGGACGTCCGGGGCACGAAGCGTCGCTACTGGGTGCCGACCGGCGGCTGAGCCCCTCTCCCTCGTCCTCCCCGCCTACGCTGGCCGGCATGACCTCGCAGACCGGCCCGGCCCTCGTCGTCACGCAGCACGGCGGCATCGACGTCCTCGTCATCGAGGACCGCGACGCCGCCGAGCCGGGGCCGGCGAGGTGCTCGTCGAGGTGGCCGCCGCCGGGGTGAACTTCGTCGACGTCTACCAGCGCGAGGGCGTGTACCCGACGTCACCCCCGTTCGTCGGGGGCAACGAGGCGGCGGGCACCGTCCGCTCCGTCGGGCCGGGCGTCGAGGGGGTGCGGGAGGGTGACCGGGTGGCCTGGCCGCAGACGCTGGGGAGCGCCGCGCGCCACGCCGTGCTCCCGGCATCCGCCGTCGTGCCGGTGCCCGACGGCGTCGACCTGGAGACCGCCGCCGCGGTCATGCTGCAGGGGCTCACCGCCCACTACCTCACGACGAGCACGTACGCCGTGGAGCCGGGGCAGACCGCGCTCGTGCACGCCGCGGCAGGCGGGGTCGGGACAGCTGCTCGTGCAGATGGTGCGGGCGCGCGGCGGGGCGGTCGTCGCGACCGCCGGGGGGCCGGAGAAGTGCGAGACCGCCCGCGGCCTCGGCGCCGACCACGTGCTCGACTACCGGGTCGTCGACGACCTCGCGGCCGAGGTGCGCCGCCTCACGGGTGGCCGTGGAGTCGACGTCGCCTACGACGGCGTCGGCCGCGACACCTTCGACGCGTCCCTGGCGTCGTTGCGGCCGCGCGGGATGCTCGTGCTCTTCGGCGCGGCGAGCGGGCAGGTGCCGCCGTTCGACATCCAGCGGCTCAACGCCGGCGGCTCGCTGTTCCTCACGCGCCCCACGCTCGGGCACCACCTCGCCACCCGCGACGAGCTGGAGTGGCGGGCGAGGGAGGTGCTCGGGGCCGTGGCCGACGGCAGCCTGCACGTGGCCGTCGGTGGCCGCTACCCCCTCGGCGACGCCGCCGCCGCCTTCGGCGACCTCGAGGCCCGCCGCAGCCAGGGCAAGCTCCTGCTCATCCCCTGAACGGTCCGCCGCGGGCCCTACAGCAGTCGCCGGCCCATCGCCCACGCCGTCAGCTCGTGCCGGGAGGACAGCTGCAGCTTGCGCAGCACCGACGACACGTGCGTCTCGACGGTCTTCACCGAGATGAAGAGCTCCTTGGCGACCTCCTTGTACTGGTAGCCCCGGGCGATGAGCCGCATGACCTCGCGCTCGCGCGCCGACAGCCGGTCGAGCTCCTCGTCGACCTCGGCGATCTCGCCGGCCGCCGCGCCGAACGCGTCGAGCACGAACCCGGCCAGGCGGGGCGAGAACACGGCGTCCCCGTCGGCGACGCGGCGGATCGCCGTGATGAGGTCGCGGGCGCCGATCGTCTTGGTCACGTAGCCGCGGGCCCCCGCCCGGATGACCGCGATGACGTCCTCGGCCGCGTCCGAGACCGACAGTGCGAGGAAGCGCACCGGCGCACCGGTCGGGGTCTCCACGCCGAAGCAGCCGTGGATGACGTCGACCCCGCCGTTGCCCGACCCGCCCGGCAGGTGCACGTCGAGGAGCACGACGTCGGGGCGCTCGGCGCGGATGACCGCGACCGCCGTGTCGACGTCCGGGGCCTCGCCGACGAACTCGCACACCGGCACCCCGCCCGCCGCCATGGCGTCGGTCAGCTCCGCCCGCACTCCGGTCCGGAACATCCGGTGGTCGTCGACGAGCACCACCCGGACCGGTCCTGCCGCCGTGCCGCCAGCCGTCGTCGTCTGCGGTCCCATGGCCCTCACGCTCCTCCGTCGAGAGGTGGCAGCCGCAGCTCCACCTCGGTGCCGTCGTCCCGGCGGCGCACCCGGGCGGTGCCGCCGTGCCGCTCCATCCTCCCGAGCACCGACTGGCGCACGCCGAGCCGGTCGGAGGGCACGGCATCCAGGTCGAAGCCGTCCCCGCGGTCGCGGACGAAGGCCTCGACCCCGTCGGGCCCGATCTCGACGTAGGCCGTGACCGGCGGGCGGCCGTGCCGCACCGCGTTGACGAGCGCCTCGCGCATGGCCTGGGTCGAGCGCCGCGCCGTGCGGCTCGTAGGGGCGGTCCCCCGTGACGACGAGGTCGACCGGCACGCCGTGGACGTCCTCGACGTCGTGCGCGACCTCCGTGACCGCTGCGGCGAGCGTCGACTGCGAGCCCTGGGGGCCGTCGTACAGCCACGACCGCAGCTCGCGCTCCTGGGCACGGGCGAGGCGGGTCACGGCCGCGGCGTCGCCCGACTGGCGCTGGATGAGGGCGAGCGTCTGGAGCACCGAGTCGTGCAGGTGGGCGGCGATGTCGGCCCGCTCGGTGGCGCGCGCGGCGGCGACCTGCTCGCGGCGCAGGTCGCCCCAGAGCCGCAGCGCCCACGGGGCGGCGATGATCAGCGCGCCGACGAGGACGGCGACCGCCGCCAGGAGGGCGTCCCACGCGGCCGAGACCGACGCGCCCCTCGTCACGAGCACGAGGATGCCGGCCACGGTCAGTCCCGCTCCCAGCGCCACCCGCATCCAGCCGTAGCGGCCCTGCGCCGGAGCCGAGCCAGCGCGAGCGCTGGGCGTCGTCGAGGTTGGACCAGGCGACGATGGCGCCGACCGCGATGGTGAACAGCGGCACGAGGACCGAGCCGAGGCCCGAGCCGCCGACGGCGGGGGTGACGAGCACCGCCCCGACGACGAGCAGCACCACACCGACCGCGATGACGACACCCCACTGGCGGCGTTCGGGCACGGGCTGCGGTGCCGCACCGGCTGCCGGGTCGATGGTGAGGTCCTCCTCGGGGGTGAGGGCCCAGAGGAAGACGTACGCGGCGATGCCGGCACCGCCGGCGATGGTGAGGAGGACGAACCCGAGCCGGACCGCCCGCACGGAGATCCCGAGGTGCCGGGCGACCGCGGCGCTGACCCCCGGGGTCCAGCCCCGCGAGCGGGCCCGCACCAGCGGCGGACGCGGCGCGCGCGCCGGCCGCGCTCCCCCGGCCGGAGCGGGGGTCGCCCCTGGCGGGAGGGCGTACCCACCGGCATCCGGACCCGGCTCCGGGCCGAGCCCGGGAGGCGGGCGCCCGTGGGTCGCGGGCTCGTAAGGGGTGGGCACCCCCCCATCCTGACGCACTCCGGGGCGATGCAGGCCCGACCCGGGGTCGGCTCAGGGGGGCGTCAGGGTCGACCCTCATGGCGGGGCGGCTCCGCGGGGACGACGCTGGAGGCATGACGGAGAACACCACCCAGAGCGCGCCCCCCGAGGGGCCATCCTTCCTCGACGACACGTTCGACCGACTGCGTCGCAGCGGCTACGAGCGCGACACCGACGCCCGCTGGTTCGGGGGTGTGTGCTCCGGGCTGGCCCACCGGCTGGGCGTCGACCCGGTCCTCGTGCGGGCGGCCGCCGTCGTCCTCGCGTTCGTCGGCGGCATCGGGCTGACCGCCTACGTCGTCCTGTGGCTCGTCATGCCCGACCGCAACGGCGAGATCCTCGCCGAGCGGGCGGTGCGTCGTGGGGAGGCCGGAGCCATCGCGCTGCTCCTCCTCGCGGGGTTCCTCGTGCTCGGCGGCATCTTCTCGCTGGGCCGCGGCAACGGCTGGGTCGCTCCCCTGTGGCTCATCCCCGTGGCCGTCGTCGCCTGGTTCGTCCTCAGCCGCGGCCGCGCCACCGCCACACCCGCACGTCCCTGCCGCGCCCTACGGCGCGACCCCACCCCCTCCGCCAGGAGACGCCATGTCAGCACCCACCTCCACCTCGGCCCCCGCGATGGCGGCGGCCGCCCCGCCGGCTCCGACCGCCCCCTACGGTCGCCCCGCGCCCTACGGCGCGCCGGCCGGCCAGTACCCCGGCCCCTACGGTGGCCGGCCCACGCCGCCCGTCCCTCCGCGGCCGGTCGGTCCCCCGCCGCCTCCTCGGCCCCGCCGCCGCCGGCCCAGCGCCTTCGTCGGGCTCATCTCGCTGGGCATCGCCATGGTGGGTCTCGGCCTCGGCGCGGCCCTCGACGGCCCCGTCGGCTTCCCCGGCAGCGCCGCGACCCTGGGCTTCCTCATCGGCCTCGTCGGCGTCTCGCTCGTCGTCCTCGCCCTGGGCATCTCGGGCCGCGCCTCCGGCTTCAGCGGCGTGCTGACCGTCATCCTCGGGATGCTGCTGCTCATCTCGGCGGCCGCGTCCCGCGTGGAGGTCACGGACGGCCTCGGTGACCGCACCTGGACCCCGGTGCCCACCACCGGCGTCACGAGCTACCAGCTCGGCGCGGGCGAGGCGACCCTGGACCTGCGACAGCTGGACTCGGCGGCGGCCTCGACGACGCCTCAGCGGATCACCGTCGAGATGGGTGCCGGCGACCTCATCATCCTCGTCCCGGACGGGCTCGACACCCAGGTGGACGCCAACGTCGGCCTCGGCGACATCACGCACCGCGGGGGCATCGACGGCACCGACACCAGCGGCCGCGACCAGAGCAGCACGACCATCATCGGCGTCCCGCCGGTGCAGGTCGTCGTCGACGCCCAGCTCGGTCTGGGCCAGATCACCATCCAGGAGCAGTGATGAGCACCCCGAACACCCCGGACACCCCGGACACCCCGGACACCCCGACCACGACCACCGACCACGGCAGCGCCGACGCGTGACACCCTCGCCGACGAGGTCTTCGTCGACGACCGTCGCACGGCGGCCCTCCCGACGACGCCCGCGCCCACGGCATCCGCAGCGCCCACCACGCGCGCCCGCCGCAACCGGCACGCCTGCCGAGCAGCAGTGGATCGAGGGGCCCGCCCCCTTCGCGATCATCCTCGGCATCCTCGGGCTCGTCGTGGCCGGCGCGGTGCTCCTCGGCGAGCTCACCGACGTGAGCCTGCCGTGGAACGACCTCGGCCCGTGGAGCGTCGTGGCCGCCGGCCTGGTCGTCCTCCTCGTCGGCGCGATCGGGCTGCGCAGCAGCCGCACCCGCAGCTGAGCCGCGGCGAGGGCCGAACGGTGCACCCTCCGCGGATCGGACGTCGACCCGCCCACGTCGAGCACGACGGGGCGGGTCGGCCGTTGGCGGCTCGCCGGACGGCGTGGTCAGGCCAGGCCGACGGCGCGCAGCGCGACCGGCACGCTCGCCACCACGTCCACCGAGGCGAGGGCGTCCAGGTGCACCCACCGCGCGTCGGACGTCGACCCGCCCACGTCGTGGACGACGGGGCTGGTCGGTCGCGGGCACCGGGCGACGTGCAGCAGCCGTACGGCGTGGTAGTCCTCGACCCCCCGCGCCGACCGACCCACCCAGTGCTGGGTCATGACGTCGACGACCCGCACCTCG
Organism: uncultured Actinomycetota bacterium; assembly: GCA_963811475.1. GTDB lineage: Bacteria > Actinomycetota > Actinomycetes > Actinomycetales > Dermatophilaceae > Fodinibacter. The sequence continues at coordinate 134,485 of CAWERJ010000014.1, read as the reverse complement.
TCGACCAGCTGACCGGTCTCCTCGGCCACCTCGCGGACGACGGCATCGCTGGGGGCCTCCCCGGGGTCCACGCCCCCACCGGGCAGGTTCCACCGCCCCGCGGCTCCCGTGTGGCTCGCGAGCTGGGTCAGCAGGAGCCGCTCCTCGGCGACGACGACGGCGTACGCGGCGACCCGCTGGTGGGGGATGACGCGGGCCCGCTCGTCGTCGGTCAGGCCGGGCCCCGACGGACCGGGCCACGACAGCCCGGGGCCCCCGGCGGCCGGCCGGGCCGGCTGGACCGCGTAGCGCAGGGTGAGGTCACCGAGCACCCCGTCCACGACCACGACCCGGCCCTGCCAGCCTCGCGCGGCCAGGCCGGCATCCGGGTCCTCACCGTGACCCAGCGGGAAGCTCGCGACCACCCGCCCCTCGGCCTCGGCGACGACGGTGATCACGCGGCCGGTGCCCCGGCCCGGGCGTACTCCGAGAGCGTGGCGGCGAGCACGCCCGGCCAGTCCTGCGCCGGAGGGGTGCTGACCAGGTGAGCCCGCATCCGCGCGCGGAGGTCGCCGTCCCCCGCCAGGTGGGCCAGCGCGCCGGTCAGGCCCCGGTCGGTGTCGGCGAGCAGCCCCTCCACGCCGTCACCGACGAAGTCGTCGACCCCCGTGCCCCGCAGGGCCACGACCGGCACGGCCGCCGCCCGCGCCTCGAGCGCGGCGATGCCGAAGGCCTCGAGCCGCGCCGTCGTCAGGTACGCGTCGGCGCCGTGGTGCAGCCGGCGCAGCTCGTCGCGGCCGACGCGGCCGGGCAGGTCGACCCAGTCGATGCCGTGGGTGCGCAGGTAGCGCTCCATCGCCCGTCGCTGCGGCCCCTCCCCGACGATCGTCGCGCGCAGCCCCGCGCCCGCCCCCACCGCCTCCCGCGCCCCCCGCAGGACGGCCAGGGCCGCCACCGGCCGCTTGCGCGTCACGAGGCGCATCGCGGACACGACGTGGACGGTCGCCCCGGTCGTGCCCCGGGTCGCGCGAGCCGTCGGATGCCGGGCCGCGGCCCGCGGGGTGCCACCACGCGGCATCCACCCCGTTGGGGACCACCTCGACGGCGGCACCCCTCGCCGCCGCCGACACGCGGGCCGCCGCCATCGACGACACGGCGTTGAGCGCGACGCCGCGGCGCGCCCACCGGGCCAGGTGGCCCACGGCGCGGAACAGGGCGGCCGAGCGGTCGATGACGCAGTGGAAGGTGGCCGTGACCGGCAGGCCGACACCGAGCGCGACCGGCACGAGGTCCGTGGCGAAGGGGCTCACGACGCCCAGGTGGGCGTGCGCGACGTCGAAGGCGCCCGCGGCGAGGCGGCGTCGCACCTCCGGCCGCGCGAAGGGGTTGACGGGGATGCCGGCGGGCAGCGGGAGCGCGAGCCGGTGCACCGTGACGCCGTCGTCCCCGGTCACCACACCGCCGCGCTCACCGCCCGGGCCGGCGGTCGCCGTGAAGACCTCGACCTCGTGACCGGCGCGCACGAGCTGGGCGGAGAGGTCGCGGACCTGGCTCTCGATCCCGCCCAGGCGCGGCGGGTAGCAGTCCGTCAGCATCGCGATCCTCACGGGGGACCAGCCTGCCATGGGGGAGGATGGGCGCCGATGTCCCCCACGCTCGTGGCCTTCCACGCCCACCCGGACGACGAGGCGCTGCTCACCGCCGGCACGATGGCACGCGCCGCAGCGGCCGGCCACCGGGTCGTCCTCGCGCTCGCGACCGACGGTGGCGCCGGGCTCGCCGCCGCCGAGATGAGGCGCGACGGAGGCCTGGGCGAGCGCCGGCTCGAGGAGGCCCGGCGCTCGGCCGACGCCCTCGGCGTCGCGCGGGTCGACTGGCTCGGCTACGCCGACAGCGGCAGCGGGCCCGAGCCCGAGCCCGACCTGCCCGGCACCACCCGGTTCTGCCGCGCCCCGGTCGACGAGGCCGCGGAGCGGCTGGCAGCGCTGCTGCGCACGGAGCGCGCCGACGTGCTGCTCTCCTACGACGCGAACGGCGGGTACGGCCACCGTGACCACGTCCGGGTGCACGAGGTCGGGGCACGGGCCGCCGCGCTGGCCGGGACCCCGCGGGTGCTGGAGGCGACGGTGCCGCGCGACACGGTCGTGCGCGCCCTGCGGGCGGTCGGGCGCGTCTACCGGTTCCCCGAGGAGTTCGACCCCACGTCGTTCGAGCGGGCCTTCTCGGCCCGGGCCGACATCACCCACCGCATCGACGTGCGCCGGTACGCCGCGGCCAAGCGGGCCGCGATGCGCGCCCACGCCTCACAGGCGACCGGCGGCGGGCGCGGCATCCCCCGGGGAGGGCGCGCAGACCGGCGACCGCACCCTGGAGGCCTTCCTGCGCATCCCCCGACCGCTCTACGATGTCGTCTTCGGACGTGAGTGGTTCCGCGACCCGGCCCTGCCGCCGGGTGGGCCGCTCCGCACCGAGATCTTCGGGGAGGACGGGTGAGCCCGCACACGAGGAAGGTCGTGCAGGCCGTCATCGGCATCGGCCTGGCGGCGGTGCTGCTCGTCTGGGGCCTGCCGCACTTCGCGAAGACCTCGTGGGGAGAGATCTGGGACGTCATCCGCACCGTGCCGCTGAGCATGGCGCTGCTCTTCCAGCTCATCATGCTGGCGGGGCTGTGGAGCTACACGTTCACGTTCACCGGGTCGCTGCGCGGGCTGACCCACAGCAAGGCGCTCATCGTCAACCTCTGCGGATCGTCGGTCTCGAACCTCCTGCCGGGGGGCGGGGCGGTCGGGCTGGCGGCGACCTACGCGATCTGCCGCTCGTGGGGGTTCTCGCGACGGGCGACGTCGACGTCGGTCATCGTCACGGGGGTCTGGAACGTCCTCGCGCGGATCGCCCTGCCGGTCGTCGCCATCGCCGCCCTGTGGTTCGGGGGGATCACCATGCCCGACGCCCTCACCGACCTCGCGGTCGCCGGGATGGTCACCGGCCTGGCGATCCTCGCCGCTCTCGTCGCGGTGATGGCCAGCGAGCGCGCGGCGCAGGCCATCGGCCGTGGGCTCGACCACGTCATCGAGCCGCTGCTGCGCCGTCGCCGCCGGGGAGGCGCCACCGCGATGAGCATCCGCGAGCTCGTCCACGACCTGCGGGCGCGGATCAACGACGTCGTCGGCAGCGGCTGGTGGTCGATGTCGCTCGGGATGATCGGGTTCTTCGGGGCCTACTACCTGCTGTTCGTCCTCATCATGCGCGAGACCGGTGTCACCCTGCCGCTCAACCTGCTCTTCGCGGCGTTCGCCATCGGCCGGCTGCTGACGACGATCGGCGTCACGCCGGGCGGCGTGGGGGTCACCGAGACGGCGACCTCCGCCGTGCTCGTCGCGTGGGGGGCCGACCCGGCCGGCGCGACGGCGGGCGTCGTCCTGTTCTCGATCTTCACCCACCTCATGGAGGTGCCGCTGGGCGCGCTCGGCTGGCTGCTGTGGACCGCGAGCCCGAAGGTCGAGCCGCCCGCCGAGGGCGAGGAGGCGGTCTTCGTCGCCTCGCCGCGGCCCTGACTCAGCCCTCGAGCAGGAAGACCATCGCCATCGGCGTCTGCTGGCTGCCCTGCCCGAGGGGGTTGTCGGCGAACATCTCCTCGAACCGCGACCGGTCGCCGGGGACGTCCGAGCCGAGGACGTTCCGCCCGATGTCGTTCGCGTCCATGATCACCGTGCCGCCGAAGCTCGAGCGCCACGGCTCGGGCACCCGCTCGCGGATCGCGGCACTGAGCCGCGCCGCGACGGCATCCGGGTCCTTGGGCGCCAGCTTCGCCGAGACGTTCGAGGGGTACGCCGAGTACTCGGTGGGTCCGTCGATCGCGCTGATGTCGTTGCCGACGAGCTCGTAGAACCGGCCCGGGCGGCCGGTGACCTTGCCGACGGCCCCCCCGGCGGCGGCGTAGAGCACGCGCGGCAGGCCGGCCTCCTGGATGGCCAGCTGCATCGTGAACGGGCTGCCCAGGCCGATGCCGGCCGGCGTGCGGGTGACGTACCGGGACAGGACGCGGGCCGGCCGGCCGACCTCGATGTCCCAGACGAAGTACGACCGTCCCTGGGTGATCGCGACGACCTTCTCGGAGAGGAAGAACCACCACGGGCCGCGGGTGGCGTCGGCGTGGTCGGGTCCCTCGGCGGGCAGGCGCGGCGAAGAAGGCGTCGACGTGGGCGAGCACCCGGGCGTCGAGGTCGTCGTCACGGGTGAACAGCTCGGTGCGCACCGGGTAGCGCCGCACCCGTTCGCCGCGCGCGGTGACGAGGTCGAGCTCGCGGCGGTCGTTGGGCTCGAAGTCGGTCTTGACGTGGGCGGCCCGCTCCGCCGCAGCCGACTCGGCATCCTCGTCGTGCTCGTCGAAGAACTCGCGAAGCCACAGCTCGAGGTTGATCAGGCGCCAGAACGTCATCGTGTCGACGTCGTTGGTGCCCTTGATCCAGCCCTCGAACGCATGGAGGACCTCGGTCTGGTCGACGTAGGGCCGGCTGGCGAACGACTCGCTGAGGAAGATGTTGTAGAAGTGGTTCTTCAGCCGCGTGAACCACTCGACCTGCGGCGTGGTGAACCCGATCTTGTTGCGGCGGCGGTTGATCGACTCGGGCAGGAGCCCCCGGGTGGCGTCACGCAGCACCCGCTTGTTCCAGCCGTCCTTGATGATCGCCTCGTCGGACAGGCTGAAGACGAACTTCAGCACCTCCTTGTCGAGGAACGGCACGCGACCCTCGAGCGAGAAGCGCATCGTGTTCTTGTCCTCGTAGCGCAGCAGGCTGGGCAGCGAGTTGTGGAAGAGGTCCTCGACGAGGCGCTTCTTGAGGTTCGCGCCCTCCGAGCTGTAGCGCTCCTCGCGGTGGGCGGCGACGAAGTCGGGCGCGAGGAGCTGCGTCGTCGGGACGGTCTTCTTGAGCCGGAGCTTCGCCCTGAGCTTGAACCGACCCAGGCGGTAGAGCACGTCGAGGCTGCGGGCGAGCTCGGCGGCGGCCTTGGTCGCGCCCTGGGCCCGCAGCTGGCGCAGGTAGACGAAGTAGTACGGGACGTAGCCGGCCATCATCTCGTCGGCGCCCTGGCCGTCGAGCAGCACGGTGACGTGCTTCGTGGCCTCGCGCATCACCTGGAACTGCGCGTAGGGACCCGAGGAGATGAGCGGCTCCTCCTGGGTGCGGACGAAGTCGAGCAGGTCGGCCTTGAACTCGTCGGCGGTGGGCAGGATCTTGTGCGCGTCGACGTGGCCGGTGCAGATCTCGAGCACGTCGTCGACGTAGCGCTCCTCGTCGTTGATCGAGCCCGGGAAGACGGCCGAGAAGGTGTTCTGCCGGGTGCCGACGGCGCGGGTCGACAGCTCGTCGCCCTCGTTCAGCAGCTGGTTGATGATGACGGCGACGGCGCTGGAGTCGAGGCCGCCGGAGAGGCTGGTGCCGACGGGCACCTCCGACTGCAGCCGCAGCCGCACGGACTCGACGAGCCGGCGGTGGTACTCGGCGGCGGCCGCCTCGTCGTAGGGGCGCTGCTCCTGCGCGAGCTCGAGCAGCTCCTCCTTGAGCCGGGTGAACATGCGGCGCTGGATGCCGTTCGCGTCGGCCGTGAGCATCTCGCCGGGGGCGAGCCGCTCGATGCCGTCGAAGAACGTCTCGGTGCCGTCCTCGTGCGCTCGGAAGCGCAGGTAGCGGTAGACCGACCGCTCGTTGACCCGGCGCTCGTAGAGGCCGCTGGCGAGGATCGGCTTGATCTCGCTCGAGAAGAGGAGCACCTCACCGGGCGGCGTGCCGTCCGGGGTGCCGCCGGGCGCGGCCACCCGGGCGAGGTAGAGGGGCTTGATGCCGAAGTGGTCACGCGCGAGGGTGAGCCGCTGCTCCTGCCGGTCCCAGACGGCGAGGCCGAACATGCCGTTGAAGCGGTCGAACGCGTCGGGGCCCCACTGCGCGAACGCCTCGAGGACGACCTCGGTGTCGGAGTCGGTGACGAAGGAGCGGCCGAGCGCCTCGAGCTCGGCGCGCAGCTCGAGGTAGTTGTAGACCTCGCCGTTGTAGGAGATGGAGTACCGCCCGTCGGCGGTCTCCATCGGCTGCTGCCCGTGGGCCACGTCGATGATCGACAGGCGCCGGTGCGCGAGCCCACAGGCCCCGTCGGTGAGGATGCCGTCCCCGTCCGGCCCGCGGTGCTGCTGGCAGGCGTTCATGCGCTCGAGGAGCGCGGGATCGGCGGGAAGTCCGTGGTAGCCGGCGATGCCGCACATGCGTGGGTGGTTCCTCGTCCTCGGGGCTGGGGCGGACGGCATCCGGTCGCGAAGCCGTCGTCCAAGCCTGCCATGGATGCCGGGTCGAACCGATTCGCGCTGCGCCGCCTCTCGCCCCACCAGCCCCAACTTTCCCGCCCGGTGCCAGAACCTTCACCTGGATGCGGGAACGGTTCTGCTGCCCAGGTGAAGGTTCCGGGACGGAGCGGGCGGCTCCGGCGGAGGTCAGGGCGTCGGCAGGTGCGCGTCGAGCCAGGCCGTGAGGTCGGCCGTCACCTCGTCGCGGTTGGTCTCGTTGAAGATCTCGTGGCGGGCGCCGGGGTAGAGCGTGCAGGTCACGTCGGTGACGCCGACCTCGGCGTACTGCTCGCGGACCGCGCGCGGGCCCCTTCCCGTTGTGGCCCGAGGGGTCCTTGTCACCCGAGATGATGAGGATCGGAAGGTCCCGTCGCACCCGGGCCACCTGACGTCGGTCGTTCGTGTGCGCCACCCCGGTGGCAAGGTCGTAGAAGAAGCCCGAGGTGGCCGTGCGGCCGCACAGCTCGTCGGCGATGTACTTGTCGACCTCTGCCTCGTCGCGGGAGAGCCAGTCGAAGTTGGTGCGGTTGGGCTTGAACGCCGCGTTGTAGGGGCCGTTGATCATCTTCTGCAGGAACGGGCTGACGTGACGCCGCCCCCGCAGTCGCGCCTCGGTCAGCGCGAGGACGGGGCCGACCTTGCCGACCCAGCCGGGGTCCCCTCCGGTGGCGGAGAGCACGAGGCCGGCGAGGTCCCTGCTGTCCTCGATGACGTAGTCGCGCGCCAGGTACGACCCCATCGAGTGTCCGAGGAGGAACATCGGCAGCCCCGGGTTCTCCTCGTGCGCGAACCGGGTGACCGCTCGCAGGTCGGAGACGACGAGGTTCCACCCCCCGCTCTCGGCGAAGAAGCCGTGGTCGTCGTCGTCCACGCAGGTCTGGCCGTGCCCGCGGTGGTCGCTGGCGTAGACGGCGTAGCCGGCGCCGGTGAGGGCCTCGGCGAGCCGGGCGTAGCGGGTGGAGTGCTCGCCCAGGCCGTGGGCGATCTGCACCACCGCCTTGGGTGGCCCGTCGGGGAGCCAGCGGTTGGTGTGGAGGCCGGTGCCGTCGTTCGCCGTCACCGTCGTCGTCGTGCTCTGCATGGTCGCCGTCCTTGGTCACCGTGGGTTACCGATGGGTATGCCGGGCACAGCCTCCCACGCCGACCTCGTCGCCGACAGACACGGTGAGCCGCGGCACGTTCGTGTGCCGGTGTGGGTCGGTGCGGTCGGCTGTCTCGGGCGGTCGGCGCACCTCGGGTGCGGCTCACGACGGTGACGCTCGGATGCCGTTGCGCCGCAGCGGATTCGGTTGTGGACATCGCTGGTAATCAGACGTGTGTTCGAGTATGATGAGGTATGTCCAGCAGCGACCTCCACCAGCGCATCGCCGCCCTGCGCGCCGAGGCCTCCGCCGTGGGTGCAGCGCTGGCGGACCAGGCAGGCGAGATGGACGCCGAGGAGCTGTTCGAGCTCGCCGGTGAGCTGCAGGGCGCGATCAACGCCACCGAGGGCGCCCAGCTCGTCGCCACGGCGCACGCCGCGTCCTTCGAGATCCGGCTGACGGACCGCGGACCGGTCGACGTCCACCACGGGCTGGGGTTCGTCGACGCGATGGCCGCCTCGGAGCTGTCGCTGGAGACGGGGATCGGGCAGTGGGCGGCCGGGCGCAGGGTCGGCCTGGCAGCCACACGCCGCCGAGCGCTTCCCGCGGCTGCTCGGCCGGATCCTCGCCGGCGACCTGGCCGCCGCCACCGTGCAGAAGGTCGTCTCCGTCTGCGACGGGCTCGACCTGGCTGCGTGTGCGGCGGTGGAGGCGGTGCTCGTCGACCGGCTCGCCGACCTCGACCCGGCGCGGGTCACCACGGTCACCCGCCGGGTGGCCACCCGCGTCGCCGCCGACCAGATGTCCGCCGCCCAGCGCAAGAGCCGCAGTGACCGCGCGGTGCAGGTCTCCCCCGGCCCCGACGGCACCACCACCTGGTGGGCCCAGCTCCCCGCCGACCGGTCGGCCGCGGCCTGGTCCGCGATCTGCTCCCTCGGCGACGACTACGCCGGCAAGGACGCCTCCCTGACCGCCGACCAGGCCCGCGCGGATGCGTTTGTGGACCTGCTGCTGACCAACGTCACCGTCTCCGCCTCGGTCACCCTCGGCATCCCCGTGCTCACCGGCCCCGACGCCGACACCGCCCGCGCCGCGGCACAGGCGCTGCTCAACGCGACTCCGTCGACCTCCGGCGACGACCGGGGCGCCGGTGACACCAGCGGGCCCGGCGTCCCGGGCGAACGCCCGGTCGCCGTGGGCGGGTGCGGGCTGGGGTCTGACTTCTCGATCTCCACGGCGTTGTCCGGGTGCGAGATCCCGGGCATCGGCTTCGTCGACGCCGACACCGTCGAGGCGCTGCTCGAGGTCGTCCCCCTCGAGGTCGGCCGCGCCCTGCTCGACGCCCGCACCGGCACCGTGGTCGAGACCGTGTCGGCCGCCTACAAGCCACCTCGAGCCATCACGCGACTTCGTGAAGACCCGTGACGGCACCTGCCGGATGTGGGGCTGCACTCGACCGGCACGCAGCTGCGACACCGACCACGCGAGACCCTGGCCCGCCGGCAGCACCACACCGAGCAACCTCGGCGCCCTCTGCCGACGCCACCACCGGCTCAAGCAACGCCGCCGCTGGACCCACGAGCTGCATCCCGACGGTTCCGTCACCTGGACCTCGCCCCGGGGCAGGAGACGCACCACCCTGCCCGACCACGCGGTCTGGCCACCCCCGTCACCAGACCCGGACCCGGTTGCAACGCCGCCCAAGAACCGTCAGCCGCACGACGTCGAACCGCCCCCCTTCTGAGAGATGGCGAGCCAGAGGGGGTACCCAGGTCGTGTTGCCGACTTAGGTGCCGCCCGCTGGTCGCAACCGCCGCGCCTTTGAGACCGAGACGGTCAGCCGTGCGAGCGAGGTCACTCCCACTCGATGGTGCCCGGCGGCTTGCTCGTGACGTCGAGCACCACCCGGTTGACCTCGCGGACCTCGTTGGTGATGCGGGTCGAGATCCTGGCCAGCACGTCGTAGGGGACGCGGGCCCAGTCCGCGGTCATGGCGTCCTCGGACGCCACCGGCCGCAGGACGACGGGGTGGCCGTAGGTGCGACCGTCACCCTGCACGCCCACCGAGCGGACGTCGGCGAGCAGCACGACGGGGCACTGCCAGATGTCGCGGTCGAGGCCGGCATCCGTCAGCTCCTCGCGCGCGATCGCGTCGGCGGCGCGGAGCACGTCGAGGCGCGAGGCGGTCACCTCGCCGACGATCCGGATGCCGAGTCCGGGGCCGGGGAACGGCTGTCGCCAGACGATCCCCTCCGGCACGCCGAGCTCGAGCCCGACCTGGCGCACCTCGTCCTTGAAGAGCAGGCGCAGCGGCTCGACGAGCTTGAACTGGAGGTCGTCGGGGAGGCCGCCGACGTTGTGGTGCGACTTGATGTTCGCCGTGCCGCTGCCGCCGCCCGACTCGACGACGTCGGGGTAGAGCGTCCCCTGCACGAGGAACTCGACGGGGTGGTCCTCGGCCCCCGAGTGCGAGCCCACGACGTCGCGCGCCGCCTGCTCGAAGACCCGGATGAACTCCCGCCCGATGATCTTGCGCTTCTCCTCGGGGTCCGACGACCCCGGCCAGTGCCCCGAGGAAGCGCTCCTTGGCGTCGACGACGACGAGGTCGACCCCCGTCGCGGCGACGAAGTCCTTCTCGACCTGCTCGGCCTCGCCCGACCGCAGCAGCCCGTGGTCGACGAACACGCAGGTGAGCTGGTCGCCGACCGCCTTCTGCACGAGGGCCGCCGCCACCGACGAGTCCACCCCGCCGGACAGCCCGCAGATGACCCGGGCCTCGCCCACCTGGGCGCGCACGCTCGCGACGAGGTCGTCGACGACGTTGGCGGCGGTCCACTCCCCCGCGAGGCCCGCACCCCGGATGAGGAAGTTCTCGAGCACCTGCTGGCCGAACGTCGAGTGCAGCACCTCGGGGTGCCACTGGACGCCGTAGAGCCGGCGCTCGTCGTCCTCGAAGCCGGCCACCGGGGCGCCAGACGTCGTCGCCGTGACCGTCATCCCGGGCGGGGCCTGCGAGACCGAGTCGCCGTGGCTCATCCACACCGACTGCTCGTCGGGCTGCCCGTTGAACAGGGTCGACGACGTGTCGAGGACGTTCGCCGGCGTCGACCCGAACTCCGACAACCCGGTCTTCTCGACCGTGCCGCCGAGCGCCTGCGCCATGGCCTGGAACCCGTAGCACATGCCGAACACCGGCACCCCGGCCTCCAGCAGGGCCGGGTCGAGCGCGGGCGCACCCTCCTCGTAGACCGACGACGGCCCGCCCGACAGGATCACCGCGGCAGGGTCCTTGGCCAGCATGTCGGCCACCGGCATCGAGTGGGGGACGACCTCGCTGAAGCAGCTGGCCTCGCGCACCCGCCGCGCGATGAGCTGGGCGTACTGGGCCCCGAAGTCGACGACGAGCACCGGGCGGTCGGCGAGACGCACCGGTTCGCCCCCCTCGACGACGACGTGGTCGGGGTCGTCGTGCTGCGGCATACCGGGCTCCGTGCTGGGGGCGTCGCTCACCCGGCCAAGGCTACTGGGGCGCGGCCGCCAGACCCGCCTCGACCTCACGCGCGACACGGCGCTCGACCCAGAACGACAGGAACGGCACGCACCCGGCGAGCATGACGAGCACCATCCGGGGCAGCGACCACCCGACCTTGAAGCCGAGCAGCGCCGTCGCGACGAGGTAGACCATGTAGATGAAGCCGTGCGGCTGCGGCCACCAGTGCAGCGGGTTCTCGTCGCCCTTGAGCCCGAAGCCGTACGACAGCACGATCTCGGCGACGAGCACGAGCAGCCCGACGCCGACGACGAACGCCATGACCTTGAAGAAGGTCAGCCGCGAGCGCGTGCCCTGGACGTCGTCGATGGGAAGCCGGCTCGCCGGCGTGGTCGCGGGCACGGGGGCGAGGGGGTCAGGCGTCGTCACGCCCACCATTGTCACCTGCGGGGACCGGCTCGGCTCCGGCGCCCCGGTCCGCCTCGTCGGGACCCGATGCCTCCGGTCCGGATGCCGGATGCCGGGTCGCCGGATGCCGGGTCGCCGCCTCCCGCTCCCGCCGGCTCCACGGCATCCCGTCGCGCCTCGTCGCGCACCATGCGGAACCAGAACCACAGGGCGAACAGGGCGAAGACCCACCACTGCACGGCGTAGGCGGCGTTGCGCCACTGGATCCCGGTGTCGCCCAATGGAGTCGGCACCCGGGTGAGCGCGGCTTCGCTCGGCGGGTCCTCGCTCTCGAGGAACAGGAAGGCGTTGTAGATCTCCCCCGGCCAGGTGTTGACGAGCACCGAGAGGTCGACCGAGCCCACCTGCCCCGGCGGGAGGGGGCGCGCGACCGGCGACTCGCCGGGCGCCAGGCCCCCGGCGACCGTGAGCGTCCCTGTGGGCGGCGGCCCTGCCTCGGCCGCACTGCGGACGAAGCCCCTCAGCACGGGCAGGGTCGCCCCGCTGCCGTCGACGACGAAGGGGGTCAGCACCCAGAGCCCGTCGACGCCGTCGAGCCGGCGGTCGGGCACGAGCAGCTGGCCCTCGGCGGCGTAACGCCCGGTGGCCGTCACGGGGCGCGACGACAGGTCCTCGCGGAACGGTGCCTGCGGCCGGAGCACCGTCGTGATCGGGGCGGGCGCCTGTGCGCGCGCCTGCTCGACCGCGTCGCGGTGGGCCGTGCTCTCGGCCACGCCCAGCTGCCACCGGCCGAGGAAGACGAAGGCGACCCCGACCACGAGGACGAGCCCGAGCAGCCCGAGGAACCTCGGCTTCAGGGCGGTTCGCAGCACGCATCGAGGCTACGTCACCGCCGGGGCGCGCCCGGGGGACTCCCGAGGGCGCCGGCCCGGCGCTAGGGTCGGCGCCATGGTGGGATTCCGAGGGCGGGCGCGCGAGCACGACGACCGCGTGCCCCCGGGGCAGTACGTCACCCGCGACTTCCCCGTGCTCACCGCCGGCCCGACCGAGGTCGTCCCCACCGACCGGTGGCAGCTCACGGTGACCGACGGCACCGCGACCGGCACCTTCGACTGGGACGGCCTGCACGCCTTCGGCCTCGAGACGCTCACCACCGACATCCACTGCGTCACGCACTGGTCGAAGCTGGGGACGACCTGGCGCGGCGTGCGGGTGTCGTCGCTGCTCGACGTCGTCGGTGTCGACGACCTGCCCTACGCCGTGGTCACGAGCTACGGCGGGTACACGACGAACCTCCCGCTCGAGGACCTCGTCGACCGTGACGCGATGGTCGCGGTCGAGTTCGAGGGCGAGCCGCTGCCCGCCGAGCACGGCGGCCCCGCCCGCCTGCTCGTCCCGCACCTCTACCTCTGGAAGAGCGCGAAGTGGGTGACCCGCATCGAGCTCGTCGAGCACGACACCCCGGGGTTCTGGGAGGTCGCCGGGTACCACAACCACGGAGACCCGTTCCTCGAGCAGCGCTACCACGGTGACTGACGGGCGCACTGCGGCCCCGGCCCGGCGGGTCGCCCCGGTGGCTCCGCTGGCCCACCTCGCCTGGCGCGAGGCCCGGGTCGCTGCGGTCGTCGAGGAGACCGCCGACGCGCGCACGCTCGTCCTCGACGTGCCGGCCTGGCCCGGTCACACCGCGGGGCAGCACGTCGACGTGCGGCTCACCGCCCCCGACGGCTACTCGGCGACCCGCAGCTACTCGCTGTCGTCCGGGCCCGGCGAACCGCCCGCGCTCACCGTGCAGGAGGTCCCTGACGGCGAGGTCTCGACCTACCTCGTCCGCGACATCGCGGTCGGCGACACGCTCGAGCTCCGCGGCCCGATCGGCGGCTACTTCGTGTGGACCGGGGCGCCCCGCCCCCTGCTCCTCGTCGGGGGCGGGTCGGGGCTGGCCCCGCTGCGGGCCATGTGGCGGGCCGCCGACCCCTCCGCGCCGGTCGTCGTCGTCGCCTCGGTCCGGATGCCGGGCCGCCTGCTCTTCGCCGGGGAGCTCGCCGAGCGCTCCGCCGCCGGGTCGGCGTCGGTGACCGTCCACGTGTCACGGCCCGCCGGACCGGCCGAGGTCGCGGGCCGCCGGCGGTCCGTTCAGGGCGCTGCCCCGCCGACCCGGCCGGGTGGACGCCGACACGCTCGCCGACGCCGTGCGCCGGTGCGGCGGCGCCGAGGCCGGTCCCGGCGTCTTCGTCTGCGGGCCGACGAGCTTCGTCGAGGCCGTGCTCGGCCTGCTCGCCGGCACCGGGCTCGACCCCCGCTCGGTACGGGCGGAGCGCTTCGGATGAGACCCCAACGTCGCCCACGCTCGCTCACAGGAGGCACGCCCATGAGTGACCACGTCGACGGGAACGCCGTCATCGGCGCCTTCTCGCTGGCCCTCGGCACCGACCTCGCCGACGGCTCCCTCGAGTGCGCCGGGTGCGGTCGGACCCACCCGATCGCCGAGACGCGCGTGTACCTGCGGTGCCCGGGGATGGTGCTGCGCTGCCCGGGGTGCGACGGCGGTCGAGGTCGTCATCGTCGAGATCTCGCACCGGCTGCAGGTGACGATGTCGGGCGTCTCCGCACTGCGGACCGGTCGCACCCCGGCGGCCGGCACCGCGTGAGCGACGGCGTGCCGGTCGTCGTGGCGATCCACGTCGCGCTGGCCTCGCGGCTGCCGATGCGCCCCGTCGACCGGGTCCACGCCGAGGCCGGTGCCGGCCTCGTCGGTGACCGCTACCACGGCACCCGCCACCGCCACGTGTCGGTGCAGTCGGCGACCCAGCTCGCGGAGGCCGCCGAACGCCTCGGCGCCGCGGTGCCCGCGGGCGGCACCAGGCGCAACGTCACGCTCGACTCCGGCGTCGTGCCGACCCGCCCCGGGACGCGCGTCCGGCTCGGGGGCGCGCTGCTCGAGGTCGTGCGCAGGGCGGCGCCGTGCCGCATCCTCGACGACACCATCGGCCCGGGAGCCGCGAAGGCACTGCACGACCGCGCGGGCACGATCCTTCGCGTCCTGGAGTCCGGCGACATCGCCGTCGGGGACGAGTGGCACGAGCTGCCGCCCGACGCTCCCTGATGCCGTGGCGTCGGGAAACTCGGTCGCTGGCACCGGTCCCCGCCGCTTAGCGTGGAGGACTGATGTCCCACTACGACTGGCCCTATGCGATCGACCCCGACGCGGCCCCTCCGCTGGACGCCGACCGCCTCATCCTGTGGCTCGCTCGGCGCCAGTGGCGAACCCTCCTCGGCGGGGTCCTGTTCGGCATCCCCTGGATGCTGTCGATCGCCCTCGTGCCCGCCGCCATCGGCAAGGCGATCGACGAGGGGCTCGTCGCGCGTGACGCCCGCGCCCTCGTCGTGTGGGCCGGCGTCATCATGGGCCTCGGTGTCGTCAGTGCCGTGACGACGAACGGCCGGCACTGGTTCGCCGTTCGCGGCTGGCTCGTCGCGTCGTTCCGCACCGCGCTGCTCACCGACCGCGCGGTCCGCCGGGCCGGCCCGGCGCTGACCCGGCGGATGCCGGCCGGCGAGGTGGTCACGAGCTTCGCGAGCGACTTCTGGCGCATGGGCAACGCCTTCGACATCACGGCACGGATGGCCGGGGCGATCGTCAGCTTCGTCGTCGTCTCGGTCATCCTCCTCAACGGCTCGGTGCTGCTCGGCGTCATCATGCTCGTCGGCGGTCCGCTGCTCCTCGCCTCGCTGACCCTCGTCATGCGCCCCCTGCAGCAGCGCCAGCTCGACCAGCGGCACGAGGCCGGGCGGCTCACGTCGCTCGGCGCCGACACGGTCTCCGGGCTGCGCGTGCTGCGCGGGATCGGCGGCGAGGAGACCTTCCTGCGCCGGTACGCCGTGCAGTCGGCGCGGGTCCGCGACGCCGGCGTGCGCCTGTCACCCGTGCAGGCCACGCTCGACGCGGCGCAGGTGCTGCTGCCCGGCATCTTCGTCGTCGTCGTCACGGGCATCGGTGCCCACCTCGCGGTGGCGGGCGAGATCACGCCGGGCCAGCTCGTCGCGTTCTACGGCTACACCGCCTTCCTCACGATGCCGCTGCGCACCGCGACCGAGTTCGTCGACAAGGTGACCCGGGCCCGCGTCGGCGCCCGCCGAGTCGTCACCATCCTCGCGGTCGAGCCCGACCACGTCCGGGCCGCCGGCTCCGCGACGGCGTCGGACGCGCCGGACGCGCCGGACCCGCTCGCGCCCCTGGTGGGGGTGGCACCGATCGTCGACCCGGCATCCGGCGTCGTCGTCGAGCCGGGTCGGCTCACCGCGCTCGTCGCCGCGCGGCCGGAGGAGACGTCGGCGATCGCGCACCGGCTGGGGCGCACCGCGCCGGGGACGCACGGCATCCGGTGGGGTGACGTCGAGCTCGACGACCTGCCGGTCGAGGCCGTGCGCGCGCACGTCGTCGTCTCCGAGGCCGACCCGCACCTGTTCAGCGGACCGGTCCGCGAGGCCCTGGGCGGCTCGAGCGACGAGGAGCGGTACGCCGCCGTGTGGGTCGCGAGCGCGTCCGACGCGCTCGACGGGCTGGACGGCGGGATGGACGGCGTCCTCGAGGAGCGCGGCCGGGCCCTGTCCGGCGGTCAGCGCCAGCGGGTGGCCCTCGCGCGGGCCCTGCTGCGCGACCCGGACGTGCTCGTGCTCGTCGAGCCGACCAGCGCCGTCGACGCCCACACCGAGGCGCGGATCGCCGAGCGGCTCGCCGCCTCCCGGGCCGGCCGCACCACGGTCGTCGTCACCGCGAGCCCGCTCGTGCTCGACCGGGCCGACACCGTGCTGCTCGTGCAGGACGGCGTCGTGACCGCGCGCGGGCGACACCACGACCTCCTGCGGTCGGACCCGGCGTACCGGGACGTCGTGCTGCGGGGTGAGGAGTGATGTCGCCGCTCCTCGGCCGCACCGACCACGCCGCCCGCACCCTGCCCATCGCCACGTCCGCCACGGTCCTGGCGCACACGAAGGTGCTCGTGCGCGAGCACCGCAAGCCGCTCACCTGGGTCCTGCTGTGGCACGGCGTCGCGGCGCTCGTGGCCCTCGCGGGGCCGTGGGTCGTGGGGCAGGTCGTGCAGGAGGTCACCACCGGGTCCGACGGCCTGGCCCGGATCGACCGGCTCATCGCCCTGCTCGTCGGCGGCCATCGTGCTCCAGACGGCGATCACCTGGGTGGCCCGCCGCGCGTCCTTCGTGCTGTCGGAGCGGATCTTCGCGCAGTTGCGGGAGGACTTCATCGGCTCCTCGGTGCACCTGCCGCTCTCCGTCGTCGAGCGCGCCGGCACCGGGGACCTCGTCGCCCGGACGACCAACGACATCGACTCCCTCGCGCACATCATCCGGTTCGGCATCCCGGCGATCGTCGTCGCCGTGACGACGGTGGCGGCGACCACGGTGGCGGCGGTGCTCACCTCGCCGCTCGCGGCGCTCTCGCTCCTCACCGCCGCGCTCGTCCAGGTGCCGACCTCGCGCTGGTACCTCCGCCGCGCCGGGGACGGCTACCTGTGGGAGCACGCCTCGTACGCCCGGCTCAACGGCGTGGCCGCCGAGACGATCGACGGCGCCCGCACGATGGACGCCCTCGGGCTCCAGGAGGCGCGGGGCCGACGGTTCCGGGAGGCCCTCGCCGAGTCCGGCGACGCCGAGGCCTACACGATGGGCCTGCGGCTGCGGTGGTTCCCCTGGCTCGAGATCGGCTTCTTCCTGCCGATCGCGACGTCGGTGCTGTGGGGCGGCTGGCTCGCCTGGAACGGCCACATCTCGATCGCCGCCGCCACCGCCGTGACGCTGTACATCCAGCAGCTGCTCGACCCTCTCGGGCGAGCTCATCTCGTGGCTCGACGAGATCCAGTTCGCCGCGACCTCGCTCGCGCGGATCCTCGGCGTCTCCGAGGTGCCCCCGGACCGCGTCGCGACCGGAGCCCGGCCCGACGGCGAGGACGTCGACGTCGAGGACGTCCGGTACGCGTACCGGGAGGGGCGCGACGTGCTGCACGGGGTGTCGCTGGGGCTGGTCCCCGGTGAGCGGCTGGCCGTCGTCGGCCCGTCGGGGGCCGGCAAGTCGACCCTCGGGCGGCTCATGGCCGGCATCGACGGTCCGCGGACCGGCCGGGTCACCGGTGGCGGCGTGCCGCTCGTCGACCTCGAGCTGCCGGTGCTGCGCGGCGAGGTGGCGCTCGTGACCCAGGAGCACCACGTCTTCGTCGGCACCCTCGCCGAGAACCTTCGGCTTCCCCGGCCCGGAGCGACCGACGACGAGCTGTGCGCCGCCCTCGAGGCCGTCGACGCGCTCGAGTGGGCGCAGGCCCTTCCCCGCGGCCTCGACACGGTGGTCGGGTCGGGCGGGCACGTGCTGACCGAGGCGCAGGCCCAGCAGCTCGCCCTCGCCCGGCTGGTGCTCGCCGACCCGCACACCCTCGTCCTCGACGAGGCGACGTCGCTGCTCGACCCGCGTGCCGCCCGGCACCTCGAGCGGTCGCTGGCCGCCGTGGTCGACGGCCGCACGGTCGTCGCGATCGCCCACCGGCTGCACACCGCCCACGACGCCGACCGGGTGGCCGTCGTCGAGGACGGCCTGGTCAGCGAGCTCGGCTCGCACGAGGAGCTCATCGCCCGCGACGGCTCCTACGCCGCCCTCTGGCGCTCGTGGCGGGACGAGTCCTGACCGCCGTTGGGTGCTCAGGTGGCTGCCCCGGCGACCGCCTGAGCACCCAACTCGAGGGCCAGCAGCGGGACAGCGGCGCCAGGGGCGGTGACAACCTCACCTACCGCCTCGTAGGTGATGTGATCACCGCACCTACCAGGCGGTAGCCCGGGACCGATACCGGATGCCGGCATCCGCCGGCCCGGTCGGGTGGGTCGACCGCTCGGGATGCCGTCAGCGGTCGACCAGGCGGATGGTCACCTCGGCGACGTCGTCGTCGTCGAGGCCCTCCGCGACCCGGACGGCCTTCTTCACCGGGAGGACGTACGCACCCGCCTCCGACGACGGGAACAGCGAGGTGCGCCAGACGCTGCCGCCGACCGTCACCTCGACCCGGACCGAGCCGAACCCACCGGTGGCGTCGCCGACGACCTCGTCGACCTCGTCGCTGGTGCCCTGCGGCACGGTGACGAACCGCCAGCTGCCCTCGCGCCAGCGCCACACCGGGGCACGGAAGGTCCAGGTGCTCAGCCTCGCACCGCCGGCCGCCGACCCGCTCATCCCCTGATCGTGGCACCGCCGACCGACACCACGTCACCCTCCGCGCCTTCGACGCCGTCGCCATCCTCGGCATCCCCGGCCCAGGCCGGGGCGTCGCCGGGCACGGCCGCCGGGGGTGCCCCCAGCTCGACCCGCACGGGGAACCCGGCGGGCACGGCGGGGCGACGCGCCGGCACCGGCGGCAGGACGGCATACGGCTCGTCCTGCGCGGGCCGGGGGTCGGCCTCGCCGCGGTTCGGCCAGAGCGACATCGCGCGCTCCGCCTGGGCGGTGATGGTGAGCGACGGGTTCACCCCGAGGTTGGCCGACACCGCGGCCCCGTCGACGACCGAGATGCCGGGGTACCCCCAGACCCGGTGGTAGGCGTCGACGACCCCGCGCTCGGGCGAGGAGCCGATCGTCGCGCCGCCGAGGAAGTGCGCCGTCATCGGCACGTCGAACACCTCGAACCAGGAGCCACCGGCCGCGGTGTAGTCCCCGGTCGCCTCGCCGAGCCGCTTCGCGAGCGCCTGCATCGCCTCGTGCCCCTCGGGGATGTACGTGGGGTTCGGGTGGCCGTGGCCCTGCCGCGAGGTCAGCCCGGGCCGCCCGAACAGCCCGCCGCCGGCCCGTCACGTGCAGCGAGTTGTCGCGGCTCTGCATGACGAGGCCGATGACCATCCGCTCGCTCCACCTCCGCCGGATCGGCATCAGCCGCAGGAAGCCCATCGGGTCGCGGCCCACCTTGCGCAGCAGCTCGACCCACCGCGGCCGCCCGGTGCCGCCGGGCACGGCGACGGTCGCCAAGCAGGCCCATGGCGTTCGAGCCCTTGCCGTAGCGGCAGTTCTCGACGTGGGTGGTCTCGTCGACGTGGAACGACGACGTGATGGCCACGCCCTTGGTGAGGTCGAGGTCACCGCTCGGCACGTGCTGCGCCATCGCGCCGAGCAGGGCCTCCGAGTTGGTGCGCGTCCGGTGCCCGAGGTAGTCCGACAGCCGGGGCAGCTCGCCCTCCGACTTCATCGCGTGCAGCAGGGTCTGGGTGCCCCAGGCGCCCGCGGCGAGCACGACGTGCCGGGCCGTCACCACCTGCCGGTCACGACCGGGCACCGGCCCGGTGCGCTCGTGCAGCACCCGGTGCAGCGGGCGCTCGCCGTCGGTGCCGGGCACGACCCCCAGCCGGGTGACCGTGCGCATCGGGCGGATCTCGACCCCGAGGTTCTCGGCGAGCGCGAGGTAGTTCTTGCGCAGCGTGTTCTTGGCGCCCACCCGGCATCCGACCATGCAGTTGCCGCACTCGGTGCACCCGGTGCGCCGCGGGCCGACGCCACCGAAGTACGGGTCGTCGACCGTCTCGCCGGGCGCTGCCGAAGAAGACCCCCACCGGCGTCCTGCGGAACGAGCTGCCCACCCCCATGTCGTCCGCGGTCCGCTGCATGAGCTGCTCGACGATGCCGTCGCACGGGTTGGTGACGACGCCCAGCATCCGGCTCGCGGTGTCGTAGTGCGGGGCGAGCTCGCGCTCCCAGTCGGTGATGTCGCTCCACTGCTCGTCCTCGAAGAACGGCGTGGGCGGGACGTAGAGCGTGTTGGCGTAGTTGAGCGAGCCACCACCGACGCCCGCACCGGCGAGCACGACGACGTCGGGGAGGCGGTGGATGCGCTGGATGCCGTAGCACCCCACCTGGGGCGCCCACAGGTAGCGCTTGACGTCCCACGACGTCTCGGGGAAGTCGTCGTCCTCGAAGCGCTGCCCGGCCTCGAGGACGAGCACCCGGTAGCCCTTCTCGGCCAGCCGCAGCGCGGTGACCGAGCCGCCGAAGCCGGACCCGACGACGACGACGTCGACGTCCACCTCGGCGTCGGGCCTCACTTCAGGCCGGCCTTCTTCATGACGCGCAGCGCTGCGGTGAGCACGCGGGCGAAGGTCTCGTCGGTCATGGCGCCCATCGGTGCGATGGGGATGACGTGCTGCGAGGCGATGTTCTGGGTCTCGGTGTACTTCAGCAGGCCCTCCCGCCCGTGCCGGCGCCCGAGGCCCGAGGACTTCATGCCGCCCATCGGGGCCGCGACGCTCCCCCACGTCGCCGCGTACCCCTCGTTGATGTTGACGGTGCCGGCGTGGATCCGGGCCGCGAGTGCCCGCCCGCGTCGCACGTCGCGCGTCCACACCGAGGCGTTGAGGCCGTACTCGGTGTCGTTGGCCAGGCGCACGGCCTCGTCGTCGGACGAGACGCGGTACAGCGACACCAGCGGCCCGAACGTCTCCTCGTCGCGGCAGGTCATCGCCGAGGTCACCCCCTCGAGGACCGTCGGCTCGACGACGAGCGGGCCGATGTCGGGCCGCGCGTGGCCGCCCGTCAGCAGGTGCGCCCCCTTGGAGACGGCGTCGTCGATGTGCGCCAGCACCTTGTCCTTCTGGTCGGCGCTGACGAGGCTGCCCATGTCGGCGCCCCAGTGCAGGCCGGTGGAGAGCCGCATGCCCGACACCCGCTCGACGAAGAGGCGGACGAACTCGTCGTAGACGTCGGTGTGCACGACGAGCCGCTCGGCGCTGATGCACAGCTGGCCGGCCGAGGAGAAGCAGGCGCGCACGGCGCCCGGCACGGTGACGCGCAGGTCGGCGTCGGCGGCGACGTACATCGTGTTCTTGCCACCGAGCTCGAGGCTCGACCCCGACGAGGCGGCGAGCGGCCGCCTGCGCGACGCGCCGGCCGGTGGCCGTCGACCCCGTGAAGCTCACGTAGTCGGTGCGGTCGACGACGGCCTGCCCGGTCGGGTCGCCCGGGCCCAGCACCACCTGCACGAGGCCGTCCGGCAGACCGGCGTCCGAGAGGATCTCGGCCGCGGCGAGCGCCGTCAGCGACCCCTGCAGGTCGGGGCGCAGGACGACCGCGTTGCCGGCCAGCAGTGCGGGCAGCGCGTCGGTGACGGCGAGGCTGAGGGGGTAGTTCCAGGGCGAGACGATGCCGACGACGCCCTTCGGGCGATGGTGCTCGACCGCCCGGGACAGCACCGGGAAGACCCCGACGTGCTTGACGTCGCGCAGCAGCGAGGGGCCCCGCCGGGCGTAGTGCCGCGCGACGATGGCGCAGTCGCCGATCTCCTCGAACGCGTGCCCCCTCGCCTTGCCCGACTCGAGCTGGATGAGGTCGAGCAGCTCGGACTGCCGGTCGAGCACGAGGTCGTGCACCCGCAGGAGCACCGCGGCACGCTCCGCCACGGGTGTCGCCGCCCAGTCGCGCTGGGCGACCCGGGCGGCGTCGACGGCGACCCCCACGTCGCGGGCGCTCGACACGGGGAGCACGGCGAGCGGCGCCCCGGTCATCGGGCTGCGGGTCACGACGTCGGGGTGGTGGCCCGAGGCCACGACCCGGGCGACGAGCGCTCGGACGCGTGCCGGGTCCACGGCGTACGTGGCGGCGGGATCGGTCTCGGGGTCGGCGACGACTTCGGCCATTACCGAAGGGTAACGACCGGCTCCGACCAGCGGGGGTCGATCGTGAGGTCCGGCACGTGTGAGCCCGCCGACCCCGCCCCTCGTCAGCTGCGCTGGTAGGGCGCGACGACGACCTCGACCCGCTGGAACTCCTTGAGGTCGAGGTAGCCCGACGTCGCCATCGCCCGGCGCAGCGCGCCGACGAGGTTCGTCGTGCCGTCGGCGATGCGGCTGGGCCCGAAGAGGATCTCCTCGAGGCCGGCCACCGCCCCGACCTCGACCCGCTCGCCCCGGGGCAGCTCGGGGTGGTGCGCCTCGGGCCCCCAGTGGTAGCCGCGGCCGGGGGCGTCGGTGGCGCGCGCGAGCGCGGCGCCGAGCATCACGGCATCCGCACCGCAGGCGACCGCCTTGACGATGTCGCCGCTGGTGCCCATGCCCCCGTCGGCGATGACGTGGACGTAGCGTCCGCCGGACTCGTCGAGGTAGTCGCGACGGGCCGCGGCGACGTCGGCGATCGCCGACGCCATCGGGGCGTGGATGCCGAGCGTGCGCCGGGTCGTGTGGGCGGCGCCGCCGCCGAAGCCGACGAGCACGCCGGCCGCCCCGGTGCGCATGAGGTGCAGCGCGGCCGAGTAGGAGGCCGCACCCCCGACGATCACCGGCACGTCGAGCTCGTAGATGAAGCGCTTGAGGTTCAGCGGCTCGGCGCGCCCGGAGACGTGCTCGGCCGAGACGGTCGTGCCACGGATGACGAAGAGGTCGACACCGGCATCCACGACGGTCTTCCACAGCTGCTGGGTGCGCTGGGGGGTGAGGGCGCCGGCCACGGTGATGCCGGCGTCGCGGACCTCGCGCAGGCGCTCGGTGACGAGCTCCGGCCGGATCTCCTCGCGGTAGATCTCCTGCATCCGCGTGGTCGCGAGCGCCGGGTCGAGGGTGGAGATCTCGGCGAGCAGGGGGGTCGGGTCCTCGTAGCGGGTCCACAGCCCCTCGAGGTCGAGCACCGGCAGGCCGCCGAGCCTGCCGAGGGCGATCGCGGTCTGCGGGGACATCACCGAGTCCATCGGCGCGGCGATGACCGGCAGGTCGAAGTGGTAGGCGTCGATCTGCCAGCCCACCGAGACCTCCTCGGGGTCGCGCGTACGCCGCGACGGCACGATGGCGATGTCGTCGAAGGAATAGGCCCGGCGGCCGCGCTTGCCGCGTCCGATCTCGATCTCGGTCACCGGGGCAGCCTACCGACGCCCCGGGGCCCGTCGGGGCCGGGACGGGGCGCCGACGACGACCGGATGCCGGGGGGCCGGGCAACGCGTTCCGGTTCCGGGGAATGCGTGGCGCCCCGGAAACCGTTTCCGCTCTGTCGGTGGCCTCCGTCACACTGCTCCTCGACAGCGTTCCACCCTCCGCAACCCGCCCTTTCACCCTCACGACCTGGGAGAGCACGTGTCAGCCACTGCCCCGACCTCCGCTCCACCGCAGTACCCCGACAAGATCGACGGGCCGGTCCTCAAGATCGCCGGTGTCGTCGTCCTCGGCGCGATCATGTCGATCCTCGACATCACCGTCGTCAACGTCGCTCTCCCGACGTTCCAGGTGGTGTTCGGCGAGCCCGGCGAGCCGCTGCCGTACTCCACCGTCGCGTGGACGGTCACCGCCTACACCCTGGCCCTGGCGACCGTCATCCCGCTCACCGGCTGGGCGGCCGACCGGTTCGGGACGAAGCGCCTCTACATGACGGCACTGCTCCTGTTCACGCTGGGTTCGACGTTGTGCGCGATGGCGACCTCCATCGGGATGCTCATCGGCTTCCGCGCCCTCCAGGGCCTCGGTGGCGGCATGCTCATGCCGCTCGGCATGACGATCATGACGCGCGCGGCCGGTCCGGCGCGGATGGGCCGCCTGATGGCGATCCTCGGGGTGCCGATGCTCCTCGGCCCGATCTTCGGCCCGATCCTCGGCGGCTACCTCATCGACAACTACTCGTGGCACTGGATCTTCCTCATCAACGTGCCGATCGGTGCCGCGGCGATCCTCTACTCCTGGCGTGTCCTGGCGTCCGACCGCCCGCAGCCCTCGGAGTCCTTCGACTGGGTCGGCATGGCGCTGATGTCCCCGGGTCTTGCGCTGTTCCTCTACGGCATCTCCTCGATCCCCGGTGAGGGCACCTTCTTCTCGGCCGAAGGTCATCATCCCCGGCACCATCGGGCTGCTCATGGTGGCGGGCTTCGTGTTCTGGAGCTTCAAGCCCAAGCACCCGCTGCTCGACCTGCGGCTGTTCAAGAACCGCAACCTCACCGTCTCGGTCATCACGATGTTCCTCTTCGCCGCAGCCTTCTTCGGCGGCCTGCTCCTCGTGCCGACCTACTTCCAGCAGGTGCGCGGCGAGACCCCGCTGCAGGCCGGTTGGCTGATGGCGGTGCAGGGCCTCGGCGCGATGTGCACGATGCCCATCGCGGGCGCCCTGTCCGACAAGCTGCCCGTGGGCCGGATCGTGCCGTTCGGGCTGGTCGCCATCATCGGCGGCATGTACGCGCTCACCACAGCTCACCGCGACGACGCCGTACACCTTCATCCTGCCGGTCCTGTTCATCATGGGCCTGGGCATGGGCGCGACGATGATGCCGCTGATGACCTCGGCGCTGAAGACGCTGAAGTCGCACGACGTGGCCCGTGGCTCGACGCTGCTCAACATCAGCCAGCAGATCGCGTCGTCGATCGGTGTGGCGATCATGTCGGTCGTGCTCACCAACGGCCTGTCCAGCGACCCCCTGGTCAGTGGGGCACAGAAGTTCGCCGAGGAGAGCAAGGGCATCGTCGACCCGGCGCAGCTGAGCACCCTCGCGGGCAAGTTCCCCGCGGTCGGCGAGATCCTCGCCCGGTACGCCGACAACCTCGGGGCCTTCCAGGAGGCGCTCCTGCTCGCGGTCCGTGAGGCGATGGCGACCGCGTTCGCCAACACCTTCTGGGTCGCCGCCATCCTGCTCACCCTCACGCTCATCCCGGCGTACTTCCTGCCGCGCAAGCACGAGGAGTCGCACCTGCTCGACGACGCGACGGTCGAGGAGGTCGCCCCGACGATCGTCGTGCACTGAGGACCCGACGACGACGGCCGGATGCCGGTCCCGCACGCCCACGCAGAACGTGGGACCCGCGGGGCCGGCATCCGGCATGCTGGGCCGGTGCAGCCCGGGCCGGACAACGCGATCACCGACGTCGCCGGGCTGCGGGTCGGCCACACGACACGGGACGAGCCGGGCTGGCTGACGGGGGTGACCGTCGTCGTGCCCCCGCCGGGGACCGTCGGTGGCGTGGACGTGCGGGGCGGCGGACCCGGGACTCGTGAGACCGACCTGCTCGACCCCCGCAACCTCGTCTCCACCGTCGACGCGGTGGTGCTCGCCGGCGGCAGCGCGTTCGGCCTCGCGGCGGCCGACGGGGTGGCAGCGGAGGTGTACGGGGCAGGGGGCGGCTGGCCGGTCGGCCCGGAGGCGCACGAGCGGGTCGCGGTCGTGCCCGCGGCGATCCTCTTCGACCTCGGTCGAGGGGGCTCGTGGCTCCACCACCCGTCGGCGTCGGACGGTGCCGCCGCCTACCGGGCGGCCGCCGCCGGGCCGGTGGCGCAGGGCTCGGTCGGCGCGGGAACCGGAGCGCGGACGGGCGGCCTGCGCGGAGGGGTCGGCACGGCATCCGCCGTCCTCGACTCGGGCGCCACGGTCGGCGCGGTGGTGGTCGTCAACGCCGTCGGCGCCGCCTTCGGGGCCGACGGTCGGCTGCATGCCGCGCGCCTCCTCGGCGGCGAGGACCTGCCGACCCCGGACCCGCAGCGGGCGGCCGCGTACTGGGCGGCGCGCGCGGAGGAGTCGGAGCGGCTGCGGGCGGGCATCGCGACCACCCTCGCCGTGCTCGCGACCGACGTCACGCTGACCAAGGCCGGCTGCCAGAAGCTCGCCGGTGTGGGCCACGACGGGATGGCCCGGGCGCTCTCGCCCGTGCACACCTCCTACGACGGCGACACCGTGTTCGCCCTGTCGACGGCGGTGCGCCCGCCCGTCACGGGTCTGGACGAGGTCGAGCTGCAGACCGCGGCCGCCGACTGCGTCTCGGTGGCCATCGTGCGCGCCGTGCTGTCGGCGACGTCGGTCGACCGCACCGCCGACGGCGGCGTCGCGCTGCCCTCGTACCGCGACGCCCTGGTCGGCCCCTGATCGCGGTGAGTGCGGACGCGGTTGCCCCGGCAGCCGTTTCCGCACTCATCGCGCCGGGTGGGCGGGTCAGCCGGAGTAGTTGGGTGCCTCGACGATGCCGGTGATGTCGTGCGGGTGCGACTCGCGCAGCCCGGCGGTGGTGATCCGGATGAAGCGGCCCCTGGCCTTGAGCTCGGGACCGTGTGCGCGCCGACGTAGAACATCGACTGGTGCAGGCCGCCGACGAGCTGGTGGGCGACGGCACCCACCGGGCCGCGGTAGGCGACCTGCCCCTCGATGCCCTCGGGCACGATCTTGTCGTCCGAGGTGACGTCGGCCTGGAAGTAGCGGTCCTTCGAGTACGACTTCTTGCCGCGCGAGCTCATCGCGCCGAGCGAGCCCATGCCGCGGTAGGCCTTGAACTGCTTGCCGTTGATGAACACCAGCTCGCCGGGCGACTCCTCGCAGCCGGCGAGCAGCGAGCCGATCATCACGGTGTCGGCGCCGGCGACGAGGGCCTTGGCGATGTCGCCCGAGTACTGCAGGCCGCCGTCGCCGACGAGCGGGATGCCGGCCGGCCCGCACGCGAGCGACGCCTGGTGGATCGCGGTCACCTGCGGCACCCCTACGCCCGCGACGACCCGGGTGGTGCAGATCGAGCCCGGACCCACGCCGACCTTGACGGCGTCGACCCCCGCGTCGATGAGGGCCTGCGCCCCCGCGCGGGTGGCGACGTTGCCCCCGATGACCTGCACGTGACGGGTGGCGGGGTCGCTCTTGACCCGCTGGACCATCTCGAGCAGCAGGCGGGCGTGGCCGTGGGCGGTGTCGACGACGAGCACGTCGACCCCCGCGTCGATGAGGGTCGTGGCGCGCTGCCACGCCTCGCCGAAGTAGCCGACGGCGGCACCGACGAGGAGCCGGCCGTCGGCGTCCTTGCTGGCGTCGGGGAACTGCTCGGACTTCACGAAGTCCTTGACGGTGATGAGGCCGCGCAGGCGGCCCGCGTCGTCGACGATCGGCAGCCGCTCGCGCTTGTGCTGGCGCAGGAGCAGGGTCGCCTCGTCGTGGCTGATGCCGACGTGCCCGGTGATGAGCGGCATCGGCGTCATGACGTCGCGCACCAGGGTGTGGCCCCACTCGGCGACCGGCGTGAAGCGCAGGTCGCGGTTGGTGACGATGCCGAGGAGGTGGTCGCCCTCGTCGACGACGGGCAGGCCCGAGACGCGGTAGCGCCCGCAGATCTCGTCGAGCTCCTCGAGGCTGGCGTCCGGGCCGATGGTCACCGGGTTGGAGATCATGCCGGTCTGGGTGCGCTTGACGAGGTCGACCTGGTACGCCTGGTCCTCGATCGACAGGTTGCGGTGGAGGATGCCGATGCCGCCGTGGCGGGCCATCGCGATCGCCATCCGCGCCTCGGTGACGGTGTCCATCGCCGCCGAGATGAGCGGCACGCGGATCGAGATCTCGCGGGTGAGGCGGGTCGTCGTGTCGACGTCGCTCGGGACGACGTCGGTCTCGCCGGGCTGGAGCAGGACGTCGTCGTAGGTCAGGCCGAGCTCGGCGAACGGGGATGCCGGTGCCGGGCTCCGCGCTGGCGGCCACCGACGGCGGCGGCCGGGTCGAGCTGCGCCTCGCCGGGCAGGTCGCGGCGGAGGGCCGGGTCGGGGGTCGTGCTGGTCTCGTCGAGTCCGAGGCTCATCGCCCGATTCTACGGGGTCGCGCCGGGCTGCCCGGCCACCGCGCCGGCGGCCGGCCCGGGGCACCGCCTTGACCAAGTCCTTACCAAAGAATTGCCCACCGTGTACCAACCCGCTCCTAGCGTGAAGGCCTAGACCGCTCGGCGAGCGGGCACCAGCACGTGGAGGTACGCATGGCCGAGATCACCCGACTGCCGGGTCCCGTCGCCGACCTGTGGGAGTGGCAGCTCGACGGGGCCTGTCGCCGGGTGGGTCCCGAGGTGTTCTTCCACCCCGAGGGTGAGCGTGGCAGCAAGCGCCGGACCCGCGCGAGCGCGGCCAAGGAGGTCTGCGTGACGTGCCCGGTCCTCCAGCAGTGCCGCAGCCACGCCCTCACCGTGCGCGAGCCGTACGGCGTGTGGGGCGGTCTCACCGAGGACGAGCGGGAGTCGTTCTACGCGCGAGGGCGGCACATCGCGTCGTGACCGGACGGGGCACCGGTCACCCACAGGCCGGGGGCGAGAAGCGGTCCGGGTCGCAGGACGGCCCGTGACGCGGACGACAACGAGGTCGCCGCGGAAGGGACGTCCTGCGGTCCGGACACCGGAGGAGCGTCCGCCGGGTACCGGCCCGCGTAGCCTGACGCGGTGAGCGATGCCCTCCAGGTCCCCATCCGCGACGAGTCGATCCGCCTCGGCCAGCTGCTCAAGCTCGCCGGCGTCGTCGACGACGGAGCCTCGGCCCGCGAGGCGATCGAGCGGGGGCTCGTGGCCGTCAACGGGGCCGTCGAGACGCGCCGCGGCCGCCAGGTGCGCCCGGGCGACACCGTGACCCTCGAGGCGCAGTCGCTCCACGTCGTCGCCGACGGCTGAGGCTGCCGCGCCGCCCGGCCACGACGCGCGGATGCCGTCCGCTCGAGGTGAGCGGACGGCATCCGGTCGTGCGATGGTGCGGCGCCGCAGGGCGACGCGGGAGTGTCGTCAGTGACCGTGGCCGTGGCCCTGACCACCGGCGCCGGCCGGCTCCTCCTCGGACTTCTCGACGACGAGGGTGTCGGTGGTGAGCACCATCGACGCGATCGACGCCGCGTTGCGCAGCGCGCTGCGGGTCACCTTGACCGGGTCGATGACGCCGGCCTTGACGAGGTCCTCGTAGTCGCCGGTGGCGGCGTTGAGGCCCATGCCCGGGTCGAGGTCCTGGACGCGGGCGACGGCGACGTAGCCCTGCATGCCGGCGTTCTCCGCGATCCACCGCAGCGGCTCGGCCGCGGCCTTGCGGACGATCGACGCGCCGACCTTCTCGTCACCCTCGAGGTCGAGGCCGCCGAGGACCTTGACGGCCTGGATGAGGGCCGAGCCGCCGCCGGCGACGATGCCCTCCTCGATGGCCGCGCGGGTCGCCGAGATGGCGTCCTCGATGCGGTGCTTCTTCTCCTTGAGCTCGACCTCGGTGTGGGCGCCGACCTTGATGACGCAGACGCCACCGGCGAGCTTGGCGAGGCGCTCCTGGAGCTTCTCGCGGTCCCAGTCGGAGTCGGTGCGCTCGATCTCCTGCTTGATCTGGTTGACGCGGCCCTCGACGTCGGCGTGGTCGCCGGCGCCGTCGATGATCGTCGTCGTGTCCTTGGTGACGACGACGCGACGCGCCTGGCCGAGCACCT
The DNA here is from genome assembly GCA_963811475.1 of uncultured Actinomycetota bacterium. Lineage (GTDB taxonomy): Bacteria > Actinomycetota > Actinomycetes > Actinomycetales > Dermatophilaceae > Fodinibacter. The sequence goes on along the minus strand of CAWERJ010000014.1, from coordinate 105,015 downwards.
CGAGGCCGATCTGGTCGAGCTTGAGCCCGACCTCCTCGGCGACGACCTGGCCGCCGGTGAGGACCGCCATGTCCTGGAGCATCGCCTTGCGGCGGTCACCGAAGCCGGGCGCCTTGACCGCGACGACGTTGAACGTGCCGCGGATCTTGTTGACGACGAGCGTCGAGAGGGCCTCGCCGTCGACGTCCTCGGCGATGACGACGAGCGGCTTGCCCGCCTTGACGACCTTCTCGAGGATCGGCAGGACGTCGGCGATGGCGGAGATCTTGCCCTGGTTGATGAGGACGTAGGCGTCCTCGAGGACGGCCTCCATGCGCTCGGGGTCCGAGACGAAGTAGGGGCTGATGTAGCCCTTGTCGAACTGCATGCCCTCGGTGAACTCGAGCTCGGTCGACGCGGTGGACGACTCCTCGACGGTGATGACGCCGTCCTTGCCGACCTTGTCGAACGCCTCGGCGATCGTCGCGCCGATCTCCTCGTCCTGCGCCGACAGGGCGGCGACCTGGGCGATCTCGTCCTTGGACTCGATGTCGCGCGCCGTGCGCAGCAGCTCGTCGGAGACGGCCTCGACGGCCTTGTCCATGCCGCGCTTGAGGCCCGACGGGGAGGCGCCGGCCGCGACGTTGCGCAGGCCCTCGCGGACCATCGCCTGGGCGAGCACGGTCGCTGTCGTCGTGCCGTCACCGGCGACGTCGTTGGTCTTGGTCGCGACCTCCTTGGCGAGCTGGGCGCCGAGGTTCTCGTAGGAGTCCTCGAGCTCGATCTCGCGGGCGATGGTCACACCGTCGTTCGTGATCGTCGGCGCGCCCCACTTCTTGTCGATGACGACGTTGCGGCCCTTGGGGCCGAGCGTCACCTTGACGGCGTTCGCGAGCGCGTCGACGCCGCGCTCGAGCGACTTGCGGGCGGAGTCGTTGAACTCCAGTTCCTTGGCCATTGCTGTCCTTCGTGGTCGGGATGTCTCTGGGTCACCTGCACCGGACGCGCCCCGGTGGCACCCGGCGGGGTGCGCACCGGGGCGCGGTCACGGCATACGGGGTGCTGCGTCAGCCGATGACGGCGAGGACGTCGCGGGCGGAGAGGATGAGGTACTCCTCGCCGCCGTGCTTGATCTCGGTGCCGCCGTACTTGCTGTACAGGACGCGGTCGCCGACCTTGACGTCGAGCGGGATGCGCTCGTCGCCGTCGTCGTCCCAGCGGCCCGGACCGACGGCGAGGACCTCGCCCTCCTGGGGCTTCTCCTTCGCGGTGTCCGGGATGACGAGGCCGGACGCGGTGGTCTGCTCGGCCTCGACGGACTTGATGACGATGCGGTCTTCGAGCGGCTGAATGGAAACCGACACGGTGTGCTCCTCCCCTGTGGGGTGAGTCGAAGTGGACGGGACTGCGCGTCCGGGCCGCTCTCGCCGTCGCGGGGGTCGAGCCCGACCCGGGTGCGCTGGCACTCACCGGGGGTGAGTGCCAATGAGGCAAATCTAGGTCGCCGGTTAGCACTCGGTCAACTCGAGTGCCAGTTGCCGGACGGGACGGCGCCCGCGGTGTGCGTCCCAGCAGGTCGTCGGGCCCGCACGGACGTCTCGCCGGGCCCGCAATGGCAGGATGGCCCGCCGTGGACGTCGGGATCGTGCGAGCGCTCGGGTCACCCGACGGTCGGGCGATCCTCCGCTCGCTGCCCGCCTACGACGAGCGCGAGGTGATGCGCCTGCAGGACCGGCTGCGGCGCGAGGGCCACGCCGCCGAGTTCGTCGCGGCGCTGCTGACCCAGCAGCGGCTGCGGGCCCGCGCCGTCGCGAAGTTCGGGGAGTTCGCCGACGACATGCTCTACACCGCCGACGGGCTGGAGCAGGCCTCCCGGCTCGAGGTCGCGGCGACGCACGCGGGCCGCTTCTACAACGCGAGCCTCGCGACCGTGCACGACCTCGGCTGCGGCATCGGCTCGGACGCCGTGGCGATGTCGGCCCTGGGCGTCACCGTGCAGGGCGTCGACGTCGACCCGGTGACGGCCGCGGTCGCCGACATCAACCTGCGGCCCTGGCCCGACTCGCGGGCCCGGGTGGGCCTCGCCGAGGAGTTCGAGCCGCCTCGGGACCCGCTGCGCTCGCGGGTCGGCGTGTGGCTCGACCCGGCCCGCCGGGTGCCGGGGCACACCGGGCGGCACGGCCGGATCAAGCGGGTCTTCCGGCTCGACGAGATCCGGCCGACGTGGGAGTTCGTCCTCCAGGTCGCGACGTCGGTGCCCGCCACCGGCGCCAAGCTGTCGCCGTCGATGCCGCACGACGCCATCCCGCTCGGCACCGAGGCGCAGTGGACGTCCTTCGCCGGCGAGGTGCTCGAGTGCACGGTGTGGTGGGGGCCGCTGGCCCAGCAGCCGGGTCGCAGTGCCCGCATCCTCGGGCCGGACCGCTCGCCCATCGAGGTCGACGAGACGATGGCCGAGCCCGACCCGCCGATCACCACCTCGCTGGCGACGGTGGGGCCGTGGCTCTACGAGCCCGACCGCGCGGTGACCCAGGCGGGGCTGCTCGGCGCGGTCTCGGCGGCGACGCTCGGCAGCGAGGTCGACCGTGGCCTCGGCTACGTCGTCTCCGAGGCCGAGGTCGACGTGCCCTTCGCCCGCCGCTACGCCGTGCGCGAGGTCATGCCGTTCAGCACCCGCTCCCTGCGGTCGTGGATCAAGCAGCACGGCGTCACGGGGCTGACCATCAAGAAGCGCGGCATCCGGCTCGACGACGACGAGCTGCGCCGCCAGCTGCGGATCGGGCGCAAGGCCGGCGACGGCGCCCAGGCCACGGTCATCCTCACCCGCGTGGCGGGCGAGCAGTCCGTCCTCGTCGTCGACCCGGCCTGACCCGCCCGGCATCCCAACTTTTTCGCCCGATCCCGGAACCTTCACCTTCGCACGCGGAACGGTTGTGGTGCGAAGGTGAAGGTCCCCGCATCGGGCGAGAAAGTTGGGGCTGGGGTCAGAGCTGGGGGTCGGGCTGGGCTCCGGGATGCCGGACGGCCGCGGCTCCAGCGGCGAGGGCCGCCTCCATCGCCTCCGCACGCTCGGCCCCGTTCGCCAGGGATGCCGCGAGCGCACCGCAGAAGGCGTCGCCGGCGCCGGTGGTGTCGACGACCTCGTCGGCCGCGACGACGTGCGCGGGTGCCGTGACGCCGTCCCAGGAGGCACCGTTGGCCCCGAACGTCACGAGCAGCGAGCGCGGCACCGCGCCCGCCTCGGCGAGCGCGGCCATCTCGTGCTCGTTGGCGACGACCGGGTCGGCGAGGCCCACGACGTCGGCCGGCAGGGCGGCGTACGGCGCGGTGTTGAGGACCACCCGCGCCCCACGTCCCGCCGCCCGGCGCACCGCCGTGCACACGACCGCCCGGGGCACCTCGAGCTGGACGAGCAGGACGTCCCCGGGGCCCAGGGCGTCGACGGCCGCGACCTCGCGCTCGTCGAGCCGGTCGTTCGCGCCCGGGATGACGACGATCGAGTTCTCGCCGTCGTCCGACACGGTGACGACCGCGTGCCCGGTCGGCACCCCGGGGCACACGCGCACGGCGGAGGTCTCGATGCCACGGGCCGCGAGGCGCGCCACGTAGGCGGTGCCGCCCGCGTCGTCGCCGACGCACCCCACCATCGCCACCCGACCGCCGGCGGCCGCGGCGGCGACCGCCTGGTTGGCGCCCTTCCCCCCGGCCAGCCGCTCCAGGCCGACGCCGAGGACCGTCTCCCCGGGTCGGGGATGCCGCTCGACGCGCGTCACGAGGTCGACGTTGAGCGACCCGAGCACGAGCACCCGCCCGCTCATCGCCCTGCACCCCCCACGGTGCGCACCCAGAGGTCGGCGATCCGCGGTCCGTCGACCGCGAGGGCGACGTCGACCATCGTCGGCGCGAGCCCGTGCGGGTCGTGCGCGAGGTGCCCGGCCCAGTCACGGCGGTCGACGACCGTGCGGCCGCGGGTCCAGGTCCCCGTGAGCTCGACGCGCACCGGCAGCCGTTGCGTGCGCACGGCATCCGGCTCCACGAGGATGCCGACCGCACCCGCGTCGCCGATCGTCGCCCCCGCGTTGGCGAACCGGCGGTGGTGGAACGAGATGAGCCCGGCGGCGAGGTGCGCCACCGGGGTGTCGACGTCACGCAGTGCCGCGACCTGCACGTCGGTGACGAGCGGGTCGTAGAAGACGTCGAGGCCGTACATCGTCACGGGGACGTCGTGCTCGGCGCAGGCCGCGAGCACGATGGCCGCGGCCTCCGGGTCGTGGAAGACGTTGAACTCCGCGGCCGCCGTCGCGTTGCTGATCTCGACGCCGCCGCCCATGAAGACGATCCGGCCGATCCGGCGCGAACGCCTGCGGGTGCACGCGGGCGAGCAGCGCGAGGTTGGTCATCGGCGCCAGGGGCACGACGGTGACCGGTGCTCCCGCGGCGGCACCGGCGTCGAGGGTGTCGCGCAGGAGGTCGACGGCCGGGCGGTCGTCCGGCCGCAGGGTGGGCGACGGCATCCCGAGGTCGGCCATGCCGTCGTCGCCGTGCACGTGCCGGGCGTCGACGGGCTCCTCGAGCAAGGGGCGGCTCGCGCCCACGCCGACCGGCACGTCGGCGCGCCCGGCGGTCTCGAGCACGACGAGGGTGTTGCGCACGACGTCGGCGAGCGGTGCGTTGCCACCCACGCACGTCACCGCCCGCAGGTCGATCGCCGGGTGCGTGGCCGCGAGGAGGATGGCGCACGCGTCGTCGACACCGGTGTCGACGTCGAGGACGACGCGGAGGGCAGCCATGGGGTCGATCATGGCCGATGGAGCCTCCCCGCGGGTGCTGGTCCCGGCGAGTGTGCCATCGTCGGTGCGCAGGGGCTCGTGCGACCAGACGCGATGCTCAGCGCCGCCGGCCGCGTACGGTCGAACTGGAGTCTCCCCGCGGACGTCACGTACCGTCGTCCGGTGCCTCCGCTGACGACCCGCTCCCGACCCGCCCGCCGGCTCGTCGTCGCGACCTCGGCACTGGTGGCCCTCGCGCTGGCCGGCTGCTCCGGCGGCCCGCAGCCGGCGGCGACCGGACCGGCGACGACGGGCACACCGGCGACGGGCACGGCATCCGCGACCTCCTCCGCCGGCGCCACGCCGAGCACGAGCGCCGACCCGGCGGCCGCCTGCGTCGCGAGCACCCTCGACTCCCTGAGCGAGGACCAGCGGCTGGGGCAGCTGCTCATGGTCGGCTTCGACGCGAACGCCCCGCTGCGCTCGCTGGACCGCCTCGTCACGAGGTCGCACGTGGGCAACGTCATCTACCTCGGCGGCTGGGACGGGGCGGCCAAGGTCACCCGTACCTCCGAGCACCTCCAGGGGCTCGTGTCGGACGACGCCACCAGCGGCGTCGGGCTCATGATCGCTGCCGACCAGGAGGGTGGCGAGGTGCACCAGCTCCGTGGCGAGGGGTTCACGCGCCCGCCCTCCGCCAAGGCGCAGGCCCGCATGGCGCCGGACGAGCTGACCCGCGCCGCCGCCGGCTGGGCGCGCGAGCTCGCGGCGGCCGGGGTCAACGTCAACCTCGCACCGGTCACCGACACCGTCCCCGAGGACGTCGGCCGCGCGAACGAGCCGATCGGGCGGTACGGCCGCCAGTACGGCTCCGACCCGCAGACCGTGGAGCGCGCCTCGACGGCCTTCCTCGAGGGCATGCTCGAGGGCGGCGTCGAGGGCACGGTCAAGCACTTCCCGGGGCTGGGCCGGATCCGCAACAACCCCGACTTCAGCTCCACGGGCATCACCGACGACGTCACGGACGCCGACGACCCCTTCCTCCAGCCGTTCGTGTCGGGAGTGGAGGCGGGCGCGGGGCTCGTCATGGTCGGGTCGGCCCGCTACAGCAGGCTCGACCCCAAGGTGCCCGCGATGTTCTCCGAGCGGATCGTCACCGACCTGCTCCGGGGCGACCTCGGCTACGACGGGGTCGTCATCACCGACGACGTCAACGCCCGGGCCGTCCGCGCGACCCCCGCAGCGTCGCGCGCGGTGCGGGTCGTCGCCGCGGGTGGTGACGTCGTGCTGACGGGGGACGCGTCGGTCGCCCGCGAGATGCTCGACGCCCTCGCCGACCGAGGCGGCGCAGGACGAGGCCTTCGCGGCCAAGGTCGACGCGTCCGTCGGGCGGGTGCTCACCCTCAAGGAGCGGATGGGCCTGCTCCCCTGCTCCACCGAGAGCCCCTGACCCTGCGCTTCCGACTCATCGCGAAATGCCCACCACCAACGCCGCTCTGTCAGCTGTTTCGGGTGGGCATTTCGCAATAAGTCGGGTCAGGCCTGGACCTCGGTGACCGGCATCGAGGAGTCGGCGGGGAGCGAGAGGTCCGACGGCGCCCGCCCCTTGAGGACCATCTGTGCCCCGAGGGCCGCGACCATCGCCCCGTTGTCGGTGCACAGCCCCGGCCGTGGCACCCGCAGCCGGATGCCGGCCGCGTCGCACCGCTCCTGCGCCATCGCCCGCAGCCGCGAGTTCGCGGCGACGCCCCCGCCGACCTGGAGGTGACCGACGCCGTTCTCGCGGCAGGCCAGCACCGCCTTGCGGGTCAGCACGTCGGTGACGGCCTCCTGGAAGCTCGCGGCGACGTCGGCGACGGGCACCGCCTCCCCGGCCGCCTCCCGTGCCGCCACCCAGCGCGTCACCGCCGTCTTGAGCCCGGAGAACGAGAAGTCGAAGCGGTGCCGCTCCATGTCGCGACCCGTCGTCAGGCCCCGGGGGAAGTCGATGACGACCTCGCCCTCGCGCGCCATCCGGTCGATGTGCGGGCCGCCGGGGAAGGGCAGACCGAGCACCCGGGCGACCTTGTCGAACGCCTCACCCGCGGCGTCGTCGATCGTCGCCCCGAGGCTGCGCACGTCGTGCGTGACGTCGGGGACGAGCAGGAGCGAGGAGTGGCCGCCCGAGACGAGCAGGGCGAGCGTCGGCTCGGGCAGCGGACCGTGCTCGACGATGTCGACGGCGACGTGGCTCGCGAGGTGGTTCACCCCGTAGAGCGGCACGCCGAGCGAGAGGGCCAGCGCCTTCGCCGACGCGACGCCCACCATGAGCGCGCCGGCCAGCCCCGGGCCCGAGGTGACCGCCACGGCATCCAGCTCGCGCAGGGAGACGCCCGCCGTCGTGCACGCCCGCTCGATCGTCGGGACCATCGCCTCGAGGTGCGCCCGGCTCGCCACCTCGGGGACGACCCCGCCGAACCGCGCGTGCTCGTCGACGCTGCTCGCGATGGCGTCGACGAGCAGGGTCTCGCCGCGCACGATGCCGACGCCCGTCTCGTCGCACGACGTCTCGATGCCCAGCACGAGTGGCTCGTCACGCACCGCGGCTCCCCTCCGCCAGCGACGTCCGCAGCACGAGCGCGTCGACGTCCCCCGGCTGGTAGTAGCGGCTGCGCGTGCGCACGACGGCGTACCCGCCGTGCTCGTAGAGGGCGAGTGCCGGCTCGTTGTCGGCGCGCACCTCGAGCATGACGGATGCCGCGCCACGGCTGCGTGCGCGGCGCTCGAGCTCGTCGAGCAGCACCCGACCCCAGCCGCGGCCCCGCGCCGCCGGGGCCACGGCGAGGGTCATGACGTCCGCGACCTCGCCACCGTGGTCGAGGCCCGCGTACCCGACCACCGCCTGCGGGCCGGCCAGGACGACGTACTCGCGCCGTGGACGGGCGGCGAGCTCGGCCCACCAGGTGGTCTCGGGCCAGGCGTCGTGCGGGAACAGCTCGGCGTCGAGGTCCGCGAGCGCCGGCACGTCGAACCAGCGCGCCTCGCGCAGCGCGGGGGTGCCGGTGCTCACGAGGCCCCCCGCTCGGCCGTCGTCAGCGCGTCGGGGCGGCGCAGGTACAGGGGCTCGACCGGCATCCGGTCACCGGCGGCGACCCGGCGCACGGCGACGCGGGCGAGCCAGCCGGGGTCGACGTCGAGCGGTCCGTCGAGCCCCGCCGGGAAGAGGTCGGGGAACAGCACCGGCCCGCGGCCCGCCGTCGGCAGGGCGCGCACGTCGGCTGCCAGCTCGGCGGGGCGGTCGACCGCGGGCGGGGTGAGCGCCACGGCTCCCTGGGACGGGTCGGCGCCGCGGGCATAGCGGGCCCAGTAGACCTCCTTGCGCCGGGCGTCGGTCGCGACGAGGACCTCGGGGACGGCCGACCCGGCCAGGGCCTGCTCCGCGAGCGCGTCCAGGCTGCAGACGCCGTGCACCGGGATGCCGAGCACGTGCCCCATCGTCACCGCCGTCACCATCCCGACCCTCAGCCCCGTGAACGGTCCGGGGCCGGTGCCGACCGCGACGTCCGTGAGGTCGCCCGGGCCCACCCCGGCCGCGGCCAGGGTGTCGCGCACGAGCGGGGCGAGCTTCTCGGTGTGGGCGCGGGCGTCGACCTCGACGCCCACGACGGGATCGGCGTCGCCGACGACGACGGCCACGCCGATCGCGGAGGTCGACGTGTCGATCGCGAGCATCAGCACGGCTGCCCACCCAGCCCGGCGAGGGCGGCGTCCGCGGCCTCGGTGGCCCAGCGGCCGCCGACGCCGGTGACCGTGGCCGTGCGGACCTCGCTCGCCGGGTCGACGTCGAGCACCACCTCGAGGCGGTCCTCGCTGAGGTCCTCGGCCACGCCGTGACCCCACTCGACGACCGTCACGCTGTCCTCGACCGAGGCGTCGAGGTCGAGCGCGTCGAGCTCGAGGTCGCCCTCGAGGCGGTAGGCGTCGACGTGGACGAGGGCCGGGCCGCCGACGGTCGACGGGTGGATGCGGGCGAGGACGAAGGTCGGCGAGGTGACCGGCCCGCGGACCCCGACGCCCGCGCCGATCCCACGGGCCAGGGTGGTCTTGCCGGCGCCGAGGCCACCGGTGAGCACGACGAGGTCACCGGCGCGCAGGACCGCCCCGAGGGACCGGCCGAGGGCCTCGGTGTCGTCGACCCCCGGCAGGACCAGCCGCCGGCCACTCACGACACCGCCTCGCGGCCGTCAGGAGCCGGCCGGTCGGCGCCGTCGCCCCGTCCCCTGCGGGCCCGCGGCGACGCTGCGCTTCTTGGCGATGTCCTGGATGGTGCGGCGGACGCGCGGCTTGCTGCTCACGGGCAGGCCCTCGGCGACCGCGCGCTGGGCCCGCGCGATGAGCATGAGCAGCTGCTGCGTCACGAGCTGCGGGTGCTCGAGCTGGAGGATGTGGCCGGCGTCCTCGACGACGACGTGCTCGGCCCCCGGGATGCGGCGGACGATCTCCTCGCTGTGCGACGGCGGCGTGACGAGGTCGCCCATGCCGTTCATGACGAGGGTCTCGATGCCGACGAGGGGGGCGAGGTCCTCGCCGATGTCGAGGGTGTTGAAGCTGGGGAGGAAGGCCGCCATGACGTCGAAGGACGTCGAGAAGATCATGTCGCCGACGAGGTGGACGAGGTCGGTGCTCACCGGCGAGTCGAAGGTCCACCGCTGGATGACGGCATCCTGCACGCCGCGACCCATCCGGCGCAGCGCCCCGATCGGCCCGGCGTGGCGCGACAGCCGGGTCAGCACGCCCGGCCCGAGCGACCCGACGGTGCGGCCGACGAGCGCGCCCATCCCGAACTCGACGAGGTCGGTGCCCCCGGCGCTGGTCGAGATGAGCGCCACCGCCAGCACCCGGTCGCGGACCACCTCGGGGTGCTGGCCGGCGTACGACATCACCGTCATGCCACCCATCGAGTGGCCGACGAGGACGACCGGACCGCTCGTGCACGTCACGTCCATCACGGCGGCGAGGTCGCGGCCCAGCTGGTCGACGGTGCACCGGTCGAGGGCGGGCTGCCCGGAGCGACCGTGCCCCCGCTGGTCGTACGTCACGACCCGGAACCCGGAGTGGATGAGCGCCCGCCGCTGCAGCACCCACGACTGCATCGACAGGCAGAACCCGTGGACGAGAACGACCGTCGGCGTGCGTCCGACGAGGTGGCGGCGGCTCAGGGCCGTGGTGTCAGGGGCGTCGATCTCGACGTGCAGGGCGACGCCGTCCTCCGCCGTCACGACGAGCGCCTCCGTCGGCGTGTGCGCCCAGCCGTCGGGGGCGTCGACCGAGCGGTAGCCGGCGCGGGCGCGCAGCACCCGCTCGCCCACGGCGTTGGCGGCGCCGCCGATCCTGCCGAGTGCCATCAGCCGCGCGCCCCGAGCAGGACCCGGGGCAGGCGGGGGCCCATCCGGGTGACGATCTCGTAGTTGATCGTCCCCGCGGCCTCCGCCCAGTCCTGCGCCGACGGCTCGCCGTCGGCGCCGCGCCCGAGGACGACGACCTCGTCACCCGCGCTCCCGGAGTACCCGGGGCCGAGGTCGACGACGAGCTGGTCCATGCACACGCGCCCGGCCACGGTGAGCCGCCGGTCACCGACCTGTACGGGCCCCCGCCCTCCCGCGGACCGCGGGATGCCGTCCGCGTACCCCATCGGCACGAGGCCGAGCACGGTGTCGCGGTCGGTGACGTACTCGTGGCCGTAGCTGACGCCCTGCCCCGCCCGGGCCCGCTTGACGAGGGACAGGCGCGCCGTGACGCGCATCGCCTCGCGCAGGCCGAAGTGCTGCGGGTCGCCGAGGTCGGGCACCGGGGAGAGCCCGTAGACCGCGAGGCCCGGACGGACCATGTCGAAGTGGGCCGAGGGGTTGGTCAGCGTGGCCGCCGAGTTGGCGAGGTGGCGCAGCGGCGGCCGCACCCCGGCCCGCTCGAGCTCGTCGCACGCCTCGACGAAGCGCTCCTGCTGGGCGCGCACCGTCGGGTGCTGCGGCGCGTCGGCCCAGGCGAGGTGCGACCACACGCCGGTGACCTCGATGGCGCCCTCGGCGGAGGCGCGCGGCGACCCGCTGCACCATCTCCGACCAGTCGGTGAGGATGCCGCCCCGGCCGAGCCCCGTGTCGACCTTCACCTGGACCCGCGCCGGGCGACCGCGCTCGTGCGCGGCGGCGACGACCGCGTCGAGCGTCCAGCCGCTGCCCACGGTGACCTCGATCTCGGCGTCGATCGCGCCGGCGACGTCGGCACCGGGCACGAAGAGCCAGGTGAGGAGGGGCGCCGTGACGCCTGCGGCGCGCAGCTCGAGGGCCTCGGTGAGCTGGGCCACGCCGAGCCAGGTCGCCCCGCCCTCGAGCGCCGCCCGCGCCGAGGGGACGAGGCCGTGGCCGTAGGCGTCGCCCTTGACGACCGCCATGACGGACGCCGACCCGGCCCGGCGCACGAGCTCGGCGACGTTGTCGCGGATCGCGTCGAGGTCGACGGTGACCCACGCCGAGGCGCCCGGCGGCGCGGCGGAGGCAGGGGTGGTCGGTGTCGTCGTCATGGGCCTGACGAGTCTAGGACGCCGGGGTCACGCCCCGACGCAGCAGGTGTGCCACCGCGCCCGGGATGCCGTGCGCGACCTCGAGCGCCCGCACCGGGCCTCCCGGGTTGGCGCGGTCGGCGGCGACGCCGTGCACCAGGGCGCCGACGGCGCCCGCGAGGTCGGCGGGGAGGCCGGCGGCGAGCAGGGTACCGAGCAGGCCGGCGAGGACGTCACCGGCACCGGCCGTCGCGAGCCACGGCGGCGCGTCGGCCTGCGACCATGCCGTCGAGCCCTCACCCGGCGGCACGACGAGGGTCGTCGAGCCCTTGAGCAGCACCGTGGCGCCCGTGAGGTCGGCGAGCGCCCGGGCGTGCTCGAGCGGCCGGGCCGACACCTGCTCGCGGGTGACGTCGTCGCGGTCGGCGAGGCGGGCGAGGAGGCGGGCGCACTCGCCCGCGTGCGGGGTGAGCAGCGTGACGGCATCCACCCGGGCCGCCAGCACCTCCGGCGTCGAGCAGGTCGAGCCCGCCCGCGTCGACGACGACCGGCTCCTCGCCGGCGAGGGCCGCCCGGGCGGCCTCGAGGTGGGCCTGCGCGTCCGGGCCGGTCGAGCCGGCGTCGAGCCCCGGGCCGACGACCCACGCCTGGACCCGACCCGGGCCGTGGACGGCCTCCGGCACGGCGGACCGCACGAGGGCGGCAGGGGTGGGTGTGCCGACGTAGCGCACCATGCCCGCGCCCGCGGCGACGGCGGCGGTCACGCTCAGCAGGGCAGCGCCCGGGTAGGACTCCCCGCCCGCCACGACGCCGACGACCCCCCGTGAGTACTTGTCGTCGGTCGGCGTGGGGACCGGCCAGTGGTCGGCCACGTCGTCGTGGTCGAGGCGGCGCACCACCGGGTCGCCGGCCGGCTCGACGCCGATGTCGACGACGGTGAGCACGCCACAGGCCTGCTCGGTGGGCGGCAGGAGGTGCACGGGCTTGGCCACCGAGAAGGTCACCGTCTCGTCGGCGAAGACCCCGTCGGGGTCGAGCTCGCCGCCCATCGGGTCGTGACCCGACGGGAGGTCGACGGCGACGACGTACGACGTGTCCGACACCGCCGCCACCCATCCGACCGCCCACTGCGGCAGGCCGGGTCGCGCGCCGATCCCGAGGATGCCGTCGAGCACGACGTCGGCCTCGGCCAGCGCGGCCGGGTCGGTCGTCAGCACGACCCCCGCGGCCTCGGCCGCCGCGCGCGCCCCGTCGTGAACGTGGTCGTGGTGCACCGCCACGGCGTTCCAGCCGGCCTCGGCGAGGCGTGCGACGGCGTAGAGGGCGTCGGCGCCGTTGTTGCCGGGCCCGACGAGGGCGGCGACGGCGGCGCCGTCGCGCTCCTCGAGGCGGGCCGCCACCACCCCGGCCAGGCCCTCGACGGCGCGGGCCATGAGCTCGCCCTCGTCGAGGCCCGCCATGAGCGCCGCCTCGGCGGCGTAGACGTCGTCGGTGGACCAGGCCTCGATCACGGCGTGACGTCCGTTCCCGCGCCCTCCGCGATCACGACGGCGGAGGCGATGCCGGCGTCGTGCGACAGCGAGACGTGGATCGTCGTGACGCCGAGCGCCTCGACCGCGGCCCGGACGGTGCCGCGGACCTCGAAGTGGGGGCGCCCGTCAGCGCCGCGGTGCACCTCGGCGTCCTGCCACAGCATCCCCGCCGGCGCGCCGAGCGCCTTGGCGAGCGCCTCCTTGGCGGCGAACCGGGCCGCCTGCGAGTTCAGGGCCATGGCGCGCTCCGCCGCGGTGAAGAGGCGCTCGAGCAGCGCCGGGGTGCGCTCGAGGGTGGCACCGAAGCGGGCGACGTCGACGACGTCGATGCCCACGCCGACGATCACGAGCAGCCCGCGCTTCCCCGGCCCTCACTCAACGGTGACCGACTTGGCGAGGTTTCGCGGCTGGTCGACGTCGAGGCCCTTGGCGGTCGACAGGTGCAGGGCGAAGACCTGCAGCGGCACGACCGCCAGCAGCGGGGCGAGCAGGGGTGAGCACTCCGGGATGCGCACGACCTCGTTCGCGTACGGCACGACGTCGTCGTCGCCGTCGTGCGCGATGACGATGGTGCGAGCACCCCGGGCGCGGATCTCCTGGATGTTGGACACCACCTTCTTGTGCAGCTCGTGCGGGCTGTCGGGGCTCGGCACGACGATGAAGACGGGCTGCCCGGCGTCGATGAGGGCGATCGGCCCGTGCTTGAGCTCACCGGCGGCGAACCCCTCGGCGTGGATGTAGGCGAGCTCCTTGAGCTTCAGCGCCCCCTCGAGCGCGACGGGGTACCCGACGTTGCGCCCGAGGAAGAGCACGGAGCGGGTGTCGGCCATGAAGTGGGCCATCTCGACGACCCGGTCCATCCGGCCGAGCAGGTCCTCGATCTTCGCGGGGATGTCCTGGAGCTCGGCCATGACGGCCTTGGCGTCGTCGGCGAAGGTCTCGCCGCGCAGCTGCGCGAGGTAGAGCCCGAGGATGTAGCAGGCGGTGATCTGGGCGAGGAAGGCCTTGGTCGAGGCGACCGCGATCTCGGGGCCGGCGTGGGTGTACAGCACGGCATCCGACTCGCGCGGGATGGTCGACCCGTGGGTGTTGCAGATCGACAGGGTCATGGCGCCCAGCTCGCTGGCGTGCTTGACGGCCATGAGGGTGTCCATGGTCTCGCCGGACTGGCTGATCGAGACGACGAGCGTCGTGCCGTCGACGATGGGGTCGCAGTAGCGGAACTCGTGGGCCAGGCTGACCTCGACGGGGATGCGCGTCCAGTGCTCGATGGCGTACTTGGCGACCATGCCGGCGTACGCGGCGGTGCCGCACGCGACGATCGTGATGCGGTCGACGCCGCGCAGCTGGTCCTCGGAGATGCGCACCTCGTCGAGGACCAGCCGCCCGGCGTCGTCGGTGCGCCCGAGCAGCGTGTCGGCCACCGCGTGGGGCTGGTCGTGGATCTCCTTCTCCATGAAGGTGGGGTAGCCGCCCTTCTCCGCGGCGGCGGCGTCCCAGGTGACCTCGTAGGCCGTGCCCTGCGCCGGGCTGCCGTCGAACCCGATGACGTCGTAGCCGTCGGGCGTGATGGTGACGATCTGGTCCTGGCCGAGCTCGAGGGCGTGGCGGGTGTGGCCGATGAAGGCGGCGACGTCGCTGCCGAGGAAGTTCTCGCCCTCGCCGAGCCCGACGACGAGCGGGCTGTTGCGGCGCGCGCCCACGACGACGCCGGGGCTGTCGGCGTGCACGGCGAGGAGCGTGAACGCGCCCTCGAGGCGCTGCACGACGGTGCGCATCGCCGTGGTGAGGTCGCCGACCCGGTCGTACTCGCGGCCGACGAGCTTCGCGGCCACCTCGGTGTCGGTCTCGGAGCGGAACTCGACGCCCTCGGCGAGCAGCTCCTTCTTCAGCGCGTGGAAGTTCTCGATGATGCCGTTGTGGATCAGCGCGAGCCGGTCGGACTCGCCGCCCCGGTGGGGGTGCGCGTTGCCGTCGGTGGGCCCCCCGTGGGTGGCCCAGCGGGTGTGGCCGATGGCCGTGCGCGAGGGGGCGAGCGGGTGGGCCTCGAGCGCCGAGCGGAGGTTCTCGAGCTTGCCCGCCCGCTTCTCGGAGGTGATGCCGTCCTCGGTGACCAGCGCCACGCCGGCGGAGTCGTACCCCCGGTACTCGAGGCGGGTCAGCCCCTCCATGACGACCTCGAGGGCCGCGTCGTCCATGGTCCGGCCCACGTAGCCGACGATTCCGCACATGCCGGCCAGCCTAGTTGTCATCGGCCCACGACACCGAAGCGGCGGGGGGGTGGGCGGGGGCATGCGCAACAATGACGCGGGTGAGCGCCACGCAGGAGCGACGCACGATGCCGACGCCCTACGTCGACCTCGACCGCCGGGCCTGGTCACGCCTGCGCGAGAGCCACCCGATGAGCCTGGAGCAGGGCGACCTCGCCCGGCTGCGCGGCCTCGGCGAGCGGCTGGACCTGCGGGAGGTCGAGGAGGTCTACCTCCCCCTGTCCCGCCTCCTCCACTTCTACGTCGAGGCGACCCACGGCCTGCGCCTGGCGACGAGCGAGTTCCTCGGCGAGCGCCCGACGCGCGTGCCCTTCGTCGTCGGCGTCGCCGGCTCGGTGGCGGTCGGCAAGTCGACGACCTCGCGCATCCTCCAGGAGCTCATGCGCCGCTGGCCGCAGACGCCACGGGTCGAGCTCGTCACCACCGACGGGTTCCTCCACCCCAACGCCGAGCTCGAACGCCGGGGTCTGCTGCACCGCAAGGGTTTTCCCGAGTCCTACGACCGTCGGGCGCTGTTGCGCTTCATCGCCGCCGTCAAGTCCGGGATGCCGTTCGTCGACGCGCCGCAGTACTCGCACCTCACGTACGACGTGCTCCCGGAGACCGTGCGGGTGCGCCGGCCCGACGTGCTCATCGTCGAGGGGCTCAACGTCCTCCAGCCGCCGGCGGTGCGCCCGGACGGCTCGAGCACCGGCGCGATCTCGGACTACTTCGACTTCTCGGTCTACGTCGACGCCCCGGTCGAGGAGATCCGCACCTGGTACGTCGAGCGCTTCCTGCGGCTGCGGGAGACGGCGTTCGCCGACCCGCAGTCCTACTTCCACCGCTACGCGGGGCTCAGCGACGACGAGGCGCGCGCCACGGCGGCGACCATCTGGGAGCAGATCAACGAGCCGAACCTCGTCGAGAACGTCCTGCCGACCCGCGAGCGGGCGACGCTCGTGCTGACCAAGGGCGCGGACCACGCGGTGACCGGCATCCGGCTGCGCAAGATCTGAGGGACGAGGCGGGCTGGGAGCGCCGGACCCGGTCAGTACCAGTGCGGGTAGCGGCTGTTCCACTTGTCGAGGGCGTTGCACGGGGTGCCGTACGACTTCTTGATGTAGTCGATGCCCCAGCGGATCTGGGTGGTCGGGTTCGTGCGCCAGTCGCTGCCCATGGTCGCCATCTTGCGGCCGGGGAGCGACTGCGGGATGCCGTAGGCACCCGACGACGAGTTCTCGGCGTACCAGCGCCAGTCGCTCTCGCCGATCCACAGCTCGTCCAGGCAGGGCCACTGCGCCTGGCTGAAGCCGAACTCCGGCAGCAGCATCCGGGCCACGGCCTTGGGGTCGGCCTGGGCGTTGGCGAGGATGCGCTTGCGCTCGGCGGCGCGGGCGGCGCGCTCGCTCGCGGCCTTGCGCTGCTTGGCCAGCGCCGCGGCCCGGGCCTTCTCGACCTCGGCGTTGCGGGCGGCCGCGACGGCGCGCTGGGCGTTGCTGGCGCTGCGGTCGGCCGCCACGCGCGCCGCGTCCTCCTGCTCGGTCTTGCTCTGCTCGGTCGAGGTGCTCGAGGTCAGGCCGTCGACGGCCAGGGTGAGCGTCTCGGCGCTCGCCGTGCCACTCGTCAGCGTCGCCGCGAAGGCCCCGCCGCTGAGCACCGCGGCCGCCATGCCGGTCGCGAGCACCGGGCGGCCGACGGCCGTGCGGGCCACGCGCGTGGAGACGCGGGCGCGCGGGGCGGCGTGGCGGGGCGCGTGGCGCGCGGCGTAACGGGCCATGGGGCGGGCAGGGACCTCTCGGGCAGTGCAGGCGGGGGGTGGGGGCCCTGGGGGAGCCCCATCGGCGTTACCGAATCGAGACTCGACTGTAGGTGATCGACCGCGACACGGCGAAATCTGCACCTCAGCAACGACTCAGGACCGCCGGGCAGGAGGATCAGACGTCGATGCCCTCCAGGAGGTCGGTGACGAGTGCCGCGATCGGGCTGCGTTCGGAACGGGTCAGGGTCACGTGGGCGAACAGCGGATGACCCTTGAGCGCCTCGACGACGGCGACGACACCGTCGTGCCGCCCGACCCGCAGGTTGTCACGCTGGGCGACGTCGTGGGTGAGCACGACCCGCGAGTTCTGGCCGATGCGGGAGAGCACGGTGAGCAGGACGTTGCGCTCGAGGCTCTGCGCCTCGTCGACGATGACGAAGGCGTCGTGCAGGGAGCGGCCGCGGATGTGCGTCAGCGGCAGCACCTCGAGCATGCCCCGGTCGAGGATCTCCTCGACGACCTCGCGGGACACCAGGGCCGACAGGGTGTCGAAGACCGCCTGCCCCCACGGGTTCATCTTCTCGTTGGCGTCACCGGGCAGGTAGCCCAGCTCCTGGCCGCCCACCGCGTACAGCGGACGGAACACCACCACCTTGCGCTGCTGGCGGCGCTCCATGACCGCCTCGATGCCGGCGCACAGGGCCAGCGCCGACTTGCCGGTGCCGGCCCGACCGCCGAGGCTGACGATCCCGATGTCGGGGTCCATGAGCAGGTCGAGGGCGATGCGCTGCTCGGCGCTGCGACCGTGCAGGCCGAAGGCGTCGCGGTCACCGCGCACGAGGCGCACCTGCTTGTCGGGGCCCACCCGGCCCAGGCCCGAGCCGCGCGGGGAGACGAGCTTGACCCCGGTGTGGCACGGGAGCTCGGCGGCCTCGACGCTCTCGAGGCGCCCGTACTCGTAGAGGTGGTCCATCTCCTCCGCGGTGACGTCGAGCTCGGCCATGCCGGTCCAGCCCGACTCCACCGCCAGCTCGGCGCGGTACTCCTCGGCCTCGAGCCCGCACGCCGACGCCTTGACCCGCATCGGCAGGTCCTTGCTGACGATCGTCACGACCCGCCCCTCGTTCGCGAGGTTGCGCGCCACGGCGAGGATCCGCGTGTCGTTGTCGCCGAGGCGGAACCCTGCGGGGAGCGAGGTGGGGTCGGTGTGGTTCAGCTCGACGCGCAGGGTGCCGCCGTCGTCGCCGATGGGCACGGGCGCGTCGAGGCGGCCGGCGGAGATGCGCAGGTCGTCGAGCATCCGCAGGGCCGTCCGGGCGAAGTACCCGAGCTCGGGGTGGTGCCGCTTGGCCTCGAGCTCGGTGACCACCACGACGGGGAGCACCACCTCGTGCTCCTGGAAGCGGGTGATGGCCCGCGGGTCCGACAGGAGCACCGAGGTGTCGAGCACGTAGGTCCGGCGGGACTCCTTCCCGGGGCGGGCGGGCGGTGCCGGTCGCGTGCTCGAGGCCATGGTTCCTCCTGGGGTGAGGACTGCGGTGGTGTCGACGCTACGACTCCCCCGGACACCCCGCCCGCAGGAGGAACCCCGCGTGTCGGGCGCGACGTGTGACGGGTGTGACTGATGATGCTGCTGGGTCGCTCGTCAGGTGCCGAAGCGCCGGTGCCGCTCGCCGAAGGCCCGCAGCGCGCGCAGGAAGTCGACCTTGCGGAAGTCGGGCCAGTACGCCTCGCAGAAGTAGAACTCGCTGTGCGCGCTCTGCCACAGGAGGAAGCCGCCCAGCCGCTGCTCCCCGGACGTGCGGATGACGAGGTCGGGGTCGGGCTGGCCCTTGGTGTAGAGGTGCTCGGCGATGTGCTCGACGTCGATGACCTCGGCGAGCTCCTCGATGCTCGTCCCGCGGCCGGCGTGCTCCTGCAGGAGCGAGCGCACGGCATCCGCGATCTCGCGTCGCCCGCCGTAGCCGACGGCGACGTTGACGAGCATCCCCTCGACGTCGCGCGTGCGGTCCTCGGCCGCCTTGAGCCGGGATGCCGTGCGCGCGGGGAGCAGGTCCAGCGCCCCCACCGGGTGGATCCGCCAGCGGTGCGCGTCGGCGAGCGCGTCGACGGCCTTCTCGATGATGCCGAGGAGGGGGCGGAGCTCCTGCTCGGGCCGGTTGAGGTTGTCGGTCGACAGCAGCCACAGCGTGACGACCTCGACGCCCACCTCGTCGCACCACGACAGGAGGTTGGCGATGTTGTCGGCACCCGCCTGGTGCCCCTCGCTGGCGCCGGCCCCCCGGGCCCGGGCCCAGCGCCGGTTGCCGTCGAGCATGACGCCGACGTGGCGGGGGACCGACTCGGCATCCAGCTGCCGGGTGAGGCGGCGCGCGTAGGCGGCGTACAGCACGTCACTGAGCGCCATGCACGTGTCCTCCCACCTCGTCCGCGAGTCGCGCCGCCGGTCCCGCGGGCGGTGTGCCAACGCTACTCCGCCACGCCCGCGGCGCGCGCGCGCCCGACGGTGGGAGGTGAGGTCTGGCTCACCGGCACCGAGAACGCAACCTACGTTGGCGTAGGTTACCCTCGGTCAATGACGCAGACCGACCCGACCGCCGGCGCGGAGCCGAGCCGCCGTGAGGCCCTCGAGCAGCGCGTCGAGACGGCGATCGAGCACGTCAAGCCCCACCTGCGCGGCTGGCTGCACGCCGGGATGACCCCCGTGGCGCTGGTCGCCGGCATCGTCCTCGTCGTGCTCGCCGGCACGACGAAGGAGAAGGTCTCGGCCGCGGTGTTCGCCGGCACGGCCGTGCTCCTCTTCGGCACCTCGGCGGTCTACCACCGCGGCACCTGGTCGCCCCGGGTCGGCGGCTTCCTGCGGCGCTTCGACCACTCCAACATCTTCCTCATCATCGCCGGCACCTACACGCCGTTCGCGCTGCTCCTCCCCCCGGAGCAGGCCCGCCGGATGCTCGTCATCGTCTGGAGCGGCGCGGTGCTCGGCGTCCTCTTCCGCGTGTTCTGGTCGGGGGCCCCGCGCTGGCTGTACGTGCCGGCCTACGCCATGCTCGGCTGGGTCGCGGTCTTCTACTTCGGCCCGCTCCTCCAGCACGCCGGGGCGGCCGTGATGACCTGGGTCGTCATCGGCGGGGCCCTGTACAGCCTGGGCGCCATCGTCTACGGCACGCGGCGCCCGAACCTCTCACCGCGCTGGTTCGGCTTCCACGAGGTCTTCCACGCCCTGACGATCCTCGCGTTCACGGCCCACTTCGTCGCCGCGTCGCTGGCCCTGACCGGGCCCGGCCGCCTAGGGATCAGCCGGCGTCGGGGGCGGCCCCGCCGGGCCGCCGTCGCCGACCGGCGGGTCCTGCCCGGCATCCGGCCGGTCGCCGTCGCGCTCGTCGCGGGGCTCCCCGGCCGACGCCTCGTCAGGCGCCGCCTGCGGGTCGTTGGGGCCCCGGTGCGCCTGCTGCTGCCGGTACGACATCCGGCGCATCCGCGCGTTCATGTTCCGCATGAGGAACCACAGCGCGAGGGCGAGGACGAAGAAGGCGACGAAGGCGAGGAAGCCCGGGCCGCCGTCGGCCGTGGGTGCGTCGTTCACGGAACACGCTCCGTCCGGGTGTCGAGGACGACGGACAGGGTGCCGGAGGTCGCGAGCGCGTCGGCCGCCGCGAGGTCCTGCGGGATGCCGGCGAAGAGGTCGTCCTCCCCCTCGGCGACGGGCACGAAGGACAGCGCCGCCTCGAAGTCCTCCGTCGGCCACACCCGCGCCTGCACCTCGCGAGGGACGCGGAACCACGTGCCGTCGGGGTCGACCTGCGTCGCGTGGGCGAGCAGCGCGGCATCCCTGCGCTCGAACCAGTCCGAGCACTCGACGCGCGTCGTGACGGTGCGGTCGGGGCGCGACCAGCTCTCGAGCCACTCCGCGTACGGGCTCTCCTCGCCGAGCGCCGTCAGCGCCTCGTGGAAGGCCTCGATGCGGGCCCGGCTGAAGGTCTGGTTGTAGTAGACCTTCAGCGGCTGCCACGGCGGGCCGGCGTGGGGGAAGGCGTCGGCGTCACCGGCCGCGACGACCGCGGCCATCGAGACGTCGTGGCACATGACGTGGTCCGGGTGGGGGTAGCCACCGTTCTCGTCGTACGTCGTGACGACGTGCGGACGGAACCGGCGGATCTCGCGCACGAGCGCCTCGCTCGTGACGGCGAGCGGCTCGAGCGCGAAGCAGCCGTCGGGCAGCGGAGGCAGCGGGTCGCCCTCGGGCAGGCCGGAGTCGACGAAGCCGAGCCAGGTGTGCTGCACGCCGAGGATCCGCTGCGCGGCCGCCATCTCGTCGCGCCGCACCTGCGCGAGGTCCCGCAGGATGTGCGCGTCGTCCTGGAGGCGCGGGTTGAGCACGTCGCCGCGCTCGCCGCCGGTGCACGAGACGACGAGCACGTCGTGGCCCGCGTCGACGTACTTCGCCATGGTCGCGGCGCCCTTGCTGGACTCGTCGTCCGGGTGCGCGTGGACGCACATGAGCCGGAGCCGGTCGGTCACGGAGGAGACCCTTCGGTACGGAGGTGTCGGGCGTGCCCGAGAATGGACGCCGACCATCCTCTCATCCACGAGGGGCCGCCCGACCGAGGACCCGCATGCCCCTTCCCCGCCCCGCGCCCGGCACCACCCGCTGGTGGGTGGTCGGCACCGTCGGCTGCCTCCTCGCGGTCGGCGTCATCGTCTGGTGGGGCATCGTCGGCACCGCCGGCAGCGTGCGCCCGGAGGTCACGGGCTACCGGGTCGAGTCCGACGCCGCGGTGCTCGTCGAGTACGACCTGCACCGCCCCGCGGGCGTGGCGGTGCTGTGCCGCGTCAGCGCGCTCGACGGCAGCAAGAACCGGGTCGGGACCGTCGAGGATGCCGTGCCCGCGTAGGGCCCGACGTCGGTCCACCGCGAGGTGCGGGTGCGCACGAGCGCGCGCGCGGTGACCGGCGTCGTCGACGCCTGCACCCGGGTGGGCGTCACCCCCGAGACCGGCCCCCCGGCTCCGCGCCGACCACGTCTGTGGTGTCGGCCGCCCGGTTGGTAGACTGTCCTCTTCACCACCTCGGGTCTGGGTCCGAACCGTGCCGCACGGCACCATCGGACCCGGGCCCGTTGCCGTAGCACCGGCGCCTCCGCCTCCACCGCGGGGCGCCGCCCCATGAACCAGGAGTGAGTGACGTGACCGAGACCGCCAACCAGGCGAGCTTCCTGACCCAGGCGGCGTACGACCGCCTCCAGGCCGAGCTCGCGGAGCTGTCCGGCCCCGGACGCACCGAGATCGCGAAGAAGATCGAGGCGGCCCGCCAGGAGGGCGACCTCAAGGAGAACGGCGGGTACCACGCCGCCAAGGAGGAGCAGGGCAAGATGGAGGCCCGCATCCGCCAGCTGACCCAGCTCCTCGAGAACGCGACGATCGGCGAGAAGCCGGCCGACGACGGCGTCGTCGAGCCCGGCATGGTCGTCACCGTCGACATGTTCGGCGACGAGGAGACCTTCCTCCTCGGCTCGCGCGAGATCACCGACGACTCGATGCACGTCTTCTCCGAGAAGTCCCCGATCGGTGCGGCCGTCAACGGTGCCAGGGTCGGCGACACCGTCACCTACGAGGCCCCGAACGGCAAGCAGGTCGAGGTCAAGGTCCTCGCGACCACGCCCTACGAGGCCTGACCCGGGGCAGCAGCCCCGCGGCGGTCAGGCGGGCGGGGCGCGACGAGGTCAGTCGGTGGTGCGGCGGGCGTACGCCCGCACGGCGAGGGTGCCAGGATCGCCGACAGGCCCACGGTCCAGATGATCGTCGCGATCACGGGGTACTGCAGGGGCAGGGCGGCGTCCGGCGGCAGCGGGAAGCCGTCGTTCCCCCACAGCTCTCGCAGCGCCTGGACCAGCGCGCTGATGGGGTTCCACTCCGCGAGGAAGCGCAGCCACGGGGGCATGCCCTCGGGCCGGGCGAAGGTGTTGCTGAGGAACGTCATCGGGAAGATCATCGTGAACATGACGCCCTGCACGCCCTCCACGGACCTGAACGACGACCCGACGAGGATGCCGATCCAGATCATCGTGAACCCGAAGAGCACGAGCAGGACGTACCCGAGCAGCCCGTCGGCGACGCCGTTGTTGATCCGCCAGCCGATGAAGAGCCCGGTCACCGACATGACGACGATGCCGATGCTCGAGTGGATGAGGCTCGACACGCTGCGGGCCGACGACGACCGACGCCGCGCCGATCGGCAGCGACCGGAACCGGTCGACGATGCCCTTGCTGATGTCGGTGGTCAGCCCGATCGCCACGATGAAGGACGCTGAAGGCCATCGTCTGCGCCATGATCCCGGGGAGCAGCCACTCCTTGTAGTCGACGCCCGGGATGTCGATCGACCCACCGAAGACGAACGCGAAGAGCAGCACGAACATCACCGGCTGGATGGTGACGTCGGTGAGCATCTCGGGCTGGCGCTTGATGTGCGTGAGGTTGCGCCGGACGAGGGCGCCGATCTGGCGGAGTGCGGCTGGACGCCGCGCTCGTCGGGGTGCGTCGCCGGAAGTGCGTCCGGTGCTCGCATCGCGCTCATCGGGTCGCCTCCGCGGACTCGTCGTCGGCCGCCTCGGCGTCGGCGCTCGACCTCGGCCCGGTGGCCGGTCAGGCTGAGGAAGACGTCGTCGAGGCTGGGCCGCTGCAGGCCGATGTCGTCGAGCGTCGATGCCGGCGCCTCGAGCCGTGCCGCGATGCGGGTCAGCGCGGCGATGCCCTCGGCCGGCGCGGTGATGTGCCGCGCGTCGTGGTCGACGTGGATGTCGCCGACCTCGGCACGCACGATGTCGGCGGCGGCCGTCGACCTCGTCCGGCCGGCTGACCGTGACGACGAGGCTGGCCCGCCCGGACTGGTCCTTGAGCTCGAGCGGGGTGCCCTGCGGCGATGATCCGGCCGTGGTCGACGACGACGATGCGGTCGGCGAGCTGGTCGGCCTCGTCGAGGTACTGGGTCGTGAGGAACAGCGTCGTGCCGTCGCGCGACGAGGTCGCGCAGCACCCCCCACAGCTCGACGCGGCTGCGCGGGTCGAGCCCGGTCGTCGGCTCGTCGAGGAAGAGCACCGGCGGCGTCGCGATGAGGCTGACCGCGAGGTCGAGCCGGCGCCGCATGCCGCCGGAGTAGTCCTTGACGACCTTGCTCGCCCGCCTCGGTGAGCGAGAACCGCTCGAGCAGCTCGTCGCTCGACCGTCGCACGAGGGCCCGGTCGAGGCCGTAGAGGTCGCCGATCAGCCGGATGTTCTCGCGGCCGGTGAGCAGCTCGTCGACGGTCGCGGACTGGCGCGGTCAGGCCCATGCGGTGGCGCACGGCATCCGGCTCGGCGACGACGTCGAAGCCGGCGACCCGGGCGGTGCCGCTCGTCGGCCGCGACAGCGTCGTCATCATCCGCACGGTCGTCGTCTTGCCGGCACCGTTGGGCCCGAGCATGGAGAAGACCGTGCCCGCGGGCACCGAGAAGCTCACGCCGTCGACGGCCGTGAAGTCGTCGAACTTCTTGACGAGGTCGACCGCCTCGATCGCCGGCGCGCTCATCGGACGAGGCAGAACGGGTGTCCGGCGGGGTCGAGGGAGACGACTAAGCCCCCGTTGTCGAGGGTTGGTGGTCGTGCGTGGTGGCGCCCGCCGCGAGCATTAGCTGCTCACCAGCGGCCAGGTCGGGGACCTGGAGGTCGACGTGGGCCTGCTGCGGGTGCGCGCCGCCGGGCCAGGTCGGCGTGACGTAGTCGTCGATGCGCTGGAACGCCAGCGCCTGGGAGCCCTCCCCGGCGCCCGGCCGGGGTGATGGTCACCCAGTCGTCGTCGGAGCCCTCCCGCACGTCCCAGCCGACGTCGCCGGCGTAGAAGTCGCCGAGGGCCCGCGCATCGGGGCAGTCGAAGGCGACGACGTCGAGGGTGACCTGGTGTCTGCGGAGCGGTGTTTTCACTCATGTGAACGAACCTACGATGTGACCACCGACACAGGTCCTCTCGATTCCTGCCCACCTGGGCTCATCCGCTGACGTGCCCGCGCAGCACCGCCCCGACCCGTGCCGCCTCCTCCACCGTGTTGTTGACGTGGAACGACACCCGCAGCCGCCCCGCCCGCTCGGCCGCGACGACGCCGTGCGCCGGCCAGCAGCCGGGCACCTCGGCGTCCGCCCCCAGGGCCCGGATCGCCCGGCCCGCCGGCTCGAGCCCGGCAGCCTGCGGCGAAGGCCGCCTCGACGGCGAGGGCGTGCGCCTCAGCGCCGCGACCCCCACCGCTCCAGGAAGCCAGCGACGCCGCCGTGCCCACCCAGGCGTGCCACCCCGGCGACACGTCGAACCGGCGGGCGTCGGGCGCCAGCCGCAGCGGGAGCCCGTAGATCGACGCCCAGGGGTCGTCACCGGCGTACCACCCGGCGGCCGCGGGCACGAGCGCGTCCCAGCGGTCCGCGCGCACGGTGAGGAACGCCGTGCCGCGCGGCGAGAGCAGCCACTTGTAGGCCCCGCACACGGTGTAGCGCGAACCGGCTCGCGTCCACGTCGAGCCACCCCGTGGCCTGGGTGACGTCGACGAGCACCTCGACGCCGTGCCGCGCGGCAGGCCGCCTCGACCGCGTCGAGGGGCGCGACCGCACCGTCGGAGGACTGCACCGCGGCGAGCGCCACGAGCGCCGGTCCCGCCGTCGACGTGCTCGGCGAGCTCGCGCGAGCGGCACCTCCACGCACCCGGACGCCGCGCGCCGCCTGCGCGAGGAACGGGAACGTCACGCTCGTGAACTCCCCCTCGGGCACGAGCACCGTCGCCCCGTCGGGCACGGCGGCCGCCACCAGCGCGACGAGCGGCGACACCTGGCTGCCGATGGCCACCGTGGCGCCGGCACGTGCACCAGCCGCGCGAAGGCCTCCCGCGCGGCCGCGATCACGGCGTCGTAGCCGGGCGCGTGGGCCGTGCCCCGCCGCCACTGCTCCAGCGCCACCGCGAGCGCGGCGAGGGTGGCCCGCGGGGGCAGTCCCATCGTCGCGGAGTTGAGGTAGGTGCCCTCGGGCTCGAACTCGTCGGCCCACGGCCAGTCGGTGCTCATCGCCCCACCGTAGGGCGGCACTCCACGCGTGAGCCGCCACGAGCGGGCCGCCAGGGCCGCCGCCGCCGCGGGTGCCCCGTCGGCGAGCAGCCCGACGGCGAACAGCACGTAGGCGGTGTCCACGCGGGTCCGCGCGGCGTCCGGGACCCGCCACCCGCCGCCGTGGTCGCCGGTCACCCGGGCGAGCACCCGGGTCCCGACGTCCCCCGGCGCGTGCCGGAGCACGCCGCCGGAGCCGACGACGAGGGCGACCTCGGCGAGCGGCCGCGGCCGCTCCGACGGGTGCGGCGGGCCGGCCGTGGCGGCGCACGGCGACCACCGCCGCGGTCGCCGGCCAGCTCCTCCTCGGCCGCCCACTGCGCATCCGACGTGGCGAGGTGCGCGGTGTCGGCGGCCGACGGCGGCCGGCATAGCGGCCGGTCGCCGGGTCGAGCGGGAGGCGCTCGCGCTCGGCCGCCTCGACGACGCCCTCGGCGGTCCACCGCATGCCGAGGTCGGCCTCGACGGTGCGCGCGTGCCAGAGCGTGCCGACGACCTCGCGGTGGATCGTCGCGTCCTCACCCTGCGGGGTGATCACCGAGTAGACGTCGGTCGTCGCACCGCCGACGTCGACGACGAGCACGTCGCCGCCCACGACCTCGGCCAGCACCTCGACGCCGCGGAGCACGGCATCCGGGGTGGGCGCCCGCACGAGCTCGGCGAACCCCCGGCCGCGCGAGAGCCCCTTGCCGCCGATGACGTGGGCGAGGAAGGCCTCGCGGATGGCGGCGCGGGCGGCCTCCGGGGCGACGACGCCGATGCGGGGCAGCACGTTGGCCGTGACGACGTGGCGGCGGCCGGTCGACGCCAGCAGGCGCCGCGACCTCGTCGGCCGCCTCGGCGTTGCCGGCGACGACGACCGGCGCGGCGAGGCGGGCCCTGCGCGAGCCGCTGCGGCGTTGTGCAGCAGCACGTCGGCGTTGCCGCCGTCGGTGCCGCCGACGAGCAGCACGAGGTCGGGGGCGGCCGCGCGCAGGGCGCGCGACGTCGGCACCGGTCATCGGCCCGCTCGCGACGTGCACGACCTTGGCGCCCGCCGACAGGCCGACCCGGTGCCCGGCCTCGGCGGTCACCTCGCGCTCGTAGCCGACGACGGCGAGCCGCAGCCCGCCCCCGGCGCTGGAGCACACGAGCACCTCGTCGGGCTCCCCGTGGCGCGGCGAGGGCGGCGCGCACGGCATCCACGCCGTCCATGACGTCGGTGGCGACCGTCGTCGGGTGGCTCGCCGTGCCGAGCACGTCACCGGTGGTGACGTCGACGAGCACCGCCTTGGTGAACGTCGACCCGACGTCGACGCACAGGACCGCGGGCACGGGGTCAGGTGAGCCGGTCGAGCGCCTGGCCGAGGTCGGCGACGAGGTCCTCGACGTCCTCGATGCCGACCGACAGGCGGATGAGGTCGCCCGGCACCTCGAGCTCGGTGCCCGCGACCGACGCGTGGGTCATCCGGCCCGGGTGCTCGATGAGCGACTCGACGCCGCCGAGCGACTCCCCGAGGATCCACAGCTGGGTCTCGGCGCAGACCTTGGTCGCGACGTCCTCGCCACCCTTGACGCGGAAGGCGACCATGCCGCCGAAGCGCTTCATCTGGCGGGCGGCGACGTCGTGGTTGGGGTGGTCGGGCAGGCCCGGGTAGTGCACGGCCGTGACGCCGTCGTGGTCCAGCAGGAACTCGACGACCTCCTCGGCGTTGTCGCAGTGGCGCTCCATGCGCACCGCGAGGGTCTTCAGGCCGCGCAGCACGAGCCAGGCGTCGAACGGCCCGGCGACGGCGCCCATCGCGTTCTGGTGGAAGGCGACCCGCTCGCGACGCTCTCGCCGTCACGGGTCGTGGCGCCGGGGGCGACGACGACGGCACCACCGACGACGTCGCTGTGGCCGCCGGCGTACTTGGTCGTGAGTGCACGACGACGTCGGCGCCGAGGGCGATGGGCTGCTGGAGGTAGGGCGAGGCGAAGGTGTTGTCGACGACGAGCAGCGCGCCGGCCTCGTGCGTCACGCGGCGATGGCCTCGATGTCGGCGATGCCGAGCAGCGGGTTGGTCGGGGTCTCGACCCACACCATCCGGGTCTCCGGGCGGATCGCGGCACGCACCGACTCGACGTCGGCGACGGTGGCGATCGAGTGCTCCACCCCCCACGGCCCGGCGACCTTGTTGAACAGGCGGTAGGTGCCGCCGTAGGCGTCGGACGGGACCACGACGTGGTCGCCGGGGGCGAGCAGCGCGCGCAGCACGGCATCCTCGCCGGCGAGACCGCTGGCGAACGCGAACCCGCGCTCACCGCCCTCGAGCGCCGCGATGCACTCCTCGAGCGCCGTGCGGGTGGGGTTCGCCGAGCGGCTGTACTCGTAGCCGCCGCGCAGGCCGCCGATGCCGTCCTGCTTGTAGGTGCTCACCTGGTGGATCGGGGGGACGACCGCGCCCGTCGTGGGGTCCGGCTCCTGCCCGGCATGGATGGCGCGCGAGGAGAAGCCGAGGTGGTCGAGGGTCATGGGCGACGCGTATGCCGGGGATGATGCCGGGCCGCTCGGGCGTTGGGACGGACATGCTGTTCGGATCGCGCGCCAAGACGACCCTGCCCACCGCCGACGTGGCCCTGCCCGGTCGCGAGCACCGGTTGTTCCGCGTACCGACCACGCACGAGGTGCTCGGAACGCCGCTCGAGGGCCCCTGGCCGGAGGGCACCGAGGTGCTCTACGTGGCCATGGGCTGCTTCTGGGGCGCCGAGCGGATCTTCTGGAGGCTGCCCGGCGTCGTGACGACCGCGGCCGGCTACATGGGCGGCTACACGCCCAACCCGACCTACGAGGAGACCTGCACCGGGCGCACCGGGCACGCCGAGGCCGTGCTCGTCGCCTACGACCCGTCGGTGACCTCCCCCGAGCTGCTGCTCAAGGCCTTCTGGGAGAACCACGACCCCACCCAGGGCAACCGGCAGGGCAACGACATCGGCACGGCCTACCGCTCCGCGATCTACTGGACCACGCCGGCCCAGGAGGCCGCCGCCCGGGCGACCCGCGCGCCTTCCAGGACGTGCTCACCCGGGCCGGGCGCGGCGCGATCACCACGACGCTGCGCGCCGGCCACGGATGCCGGGCCGTTCTGGTACGCCGAGGACTACCACCAGCAGTACCTGCACAAGAACCCGGGCGGATACTGCAACCACGGCCCCAACGGGCTCCCTGCCCGGTCGGCGTCGCCAACCTCCCGGCCCAGACCGACGTGCCCCCCCCGCCTGACCGGCGTAGCCGGGTGCCCGCCTGGCCGCGATCGAGTGAGCACGACACGCACGGCAGCATCGAGGGAGCCGGGCGTGTCGTGCTCACTCGACCAACAGGTCAGCCACCCACGCCAAGGGGTTCTGGGCCACGAAGGCCGTGAGGAGCACGGTGAGGGCGACGGGAAGGCACGCGGCCACGAGTGTCCCCGCGGACCTTCGCCCGGTGGACGAACCACCACGCGAGCACGGCCGGGATGGTGAAAAGCACGGCCAGCGCCGCGACGACCACGACGACGCCCACCCCGAGTGGGGGTCCCGCACCGGTGTCCGCGTCCCGGAGGGCGGATCCGAGGCCCTCGTTCCCGGTCACGAATGCGAGCCACGAAGAAGACGGGTGAGACGACCAGGCAAGACCCACGCCAGGACGACATCACGCTGGTCGTGATGGATTCGACAGTGTGCTGCGGGCTGGCGTTGCGGCCACGGCTCACCTCCCCGACGGTGGGCGGGGCCGCAGGGCCTGCGGGCTCTGACTCCATGCTCCTTCTCCAGGTGCCCCCCCGCCGGCTCCTGCGGTGGTCCTATCCCTCACAGGTGGCCGGCCGCCGACGGCAGGGCTCAGATCGCGGCCGCCAGCTCGGTGCCCTGGTCGATCGCCCGCTTGGCGTCGAGCTCGGCGGCCACGTCGGCGCCGCCGATGAGGTGCGCACGACGCCGCGCCGCGCAGCGTCTCGGCCAGCGTCGCACGCGGCTCCTGGCCGGCGCACAGCACGACGTGTCGACCGCGAGGACCGCTGCTCGTGGCGCCGTCGGCCGAGACGGTGACGTGCAGCCCCTCGTCGTCGATGCGGTCGTAGC
The DNA here is from genome assembly GCA_963811475.1 of uncultured Actinomycetota bacterium. GTDB lineage: Bacteria > Actinomycetota > Actinomycetes > Actinomycetales > Dermatophilaceae > Fodinibacter. Next base: position 74,989 of record CAWERJ010000014.1, on the reverse strand, counting down.
GCACGCCGGACATGCTGACGCCCCTGGCCTTGAGCTCCGCGCGGTGGATCCAGCCGGTGTCTTGCCGAGCCCCGCGCCGACGGCGTCGTCTTGCGCTGCAGCAGGAGCACCTGGCGCGGGCTCGGCTGCGGGCCGCGGCCTGACGACACCGCCGCGGGTCGCCGGGGGTCGTCGACGCCCCACTCCGCCGACGCCTCGGGTCCAGCGTGGCAGAGTGCGCCGCGTCGTGAGGAACTCGCCGACGTCGAAGCCGATGCCGCCGGCGCCGATGATGGCGACCCGCGCCCGGCCGGCGCGCTCGCCCCGCACGACTCGACGTAGCTCACGACCCTCGGGTGGTCGATCGCCCGGGATCGCCGGGGATCCGCGGCTCGACGCCGGTGGCCACGACGACCTCGTCGAAGCCGGCCTCCGCGAGCTCGTCCGCGTCGACCCGGCGCCCAGGCGCAGCTCCACGCCGTGAGGTCGAGCCGGCGGCGTGAAGTAGCGCATCGTCTCGGCGAACTCCTCCTTGCCGGGGATGCGCTGGCGATGTTGAACTGGCCGCCGATCTCGGTCGCGCGCCTCGAACAGCTCGACGGCGTGGCCGCGCTCGGCCGCGTCGTCGCCGCGGCGAGCCCGGCCGGCCCGGCGCCGACGACGGCGACCCTCTTGCGCTGCGGGTCGGCGCGAGCGACGAGCTCGGTCTCGTGGCCGGCGCGCGGATTGACCAGGCAGGTGGCGCGCTTGCCGAGAAGATGTGGTCGAGGCACGCCTGGTTGCAGGCGATGCACGTGTTGATCTCGTCGGCCCGCGCCTCGGCCGCCTTGCGCACGAACTCGGGGTCGGCGAGCAACGGCCGCGCCATCGACACCATGTCGGCGTCGCCGTCGGCGAGGACTGCCTCGGCCACCTCGGGCGTGTTGATCCGGTTGGTGGCGACCACCGGGACCGAGACGTGCCCTTGAGCGCGCGGCGTACGACGCGAACGCGGCGCGGGGCACCGAGGTCGCGATGGTCGGCACGCGCGCCTCGTGCCAGCCGATGCCGGTGTTGATGATGCGTCGCGCCGGCGGCCTCGACCGCGCGGGCGAGCGCCGTCGACCTCGTCCCAGGTCTGGCCGCCCTCGACGAGGTCGAGCATCGACAGGCGGTAGATGACGATGAAGTCCGTCCCGACCGCCTCGCGGACGCGCCCGCACGATCTCGACGGGAAGCGCAGGCGGTTCTCGGACGTGCCGCCCCAGGCGTCGGTGCGGTGGTTGGTGCGCGGCGCGAGGAACTGGTTGATGAGGTAGCCCTCGGAGCCCATGATCTCGACGCCGTCGTAGCCGGCCTCCCGGGCGAGCCGGGCGGCCCGGGCGAATGCGCGGATCTGCGCCGAACCCCGCGGTCGCTCAGCGCGCGGGGCTGGAATGGGCGAGATCGGGCACTTCACCGCGGACGGCGCGACGCACCACGGGGTGTAGGCGTAGCGGCCGGCGTGCAGGATCTGCAGGGCGATCCGGCCGCCCGCCGCGTGCACGGCGTCCGTGACGTGGCGGTGCTGGCGGGCTCGCGGCGGGGGTAGCTGCGACGCGGCGGCTCGACGGCCCACGAGTGGCGCGATCCCGCCGGTGACGATGAGGCCGACTCCGCCCCGGGCGCGCGCCGCGAAGAAGGCGGCGAGCTCGAAGTCGCGGGCGTGTCCTCGAGGCCCGTATGCATCGAGCCCATGACGACGCGGTTGGGCAGCGTGGTGCCGAGGTCGAGCGGCGCCAGGAGGTGGGGGTAGTCGCTCATGGGGCCCTTCTCGTCGGACGGCTCACCGCCGGCGGCGCCACCAGCGGCGCCGGGGTCGAGCCTTCCCCGTTGTTACCGGCGGGTCAACCTCCGGCGGCTGTGAGGCTGCTCGCAGCGCGCGCCAGCGCTCGACGAGGTCGTCGACGTCGACAGTGGGGGCGAGCAGCTGCGGCATGCCCGGGCTCGGGCGGTCGCATCCTGTCCCGCCGCACCCGGCGGTTGAAGTCCTCGAGCACCTCCCGGACGGCGGCCTCGGTGCGCAGGTCCGGCGAGGGACTCGGGGTAGGAGGCGGCCTCCTTGCGCAGCTGGAGCGGGACCGGAAGGGCCAGGGACAGGTCGAGCTCCTCCCGCTCGGCCCATCGACGAACCCACCACAGCGGGTCGTCCGGGTCCCCGAGGTCGGCCAGGGGCTTCCCGGCGCCGGGCAGGTCGTCGAACTCCCCACGCTCCTGCGCCTCGCGGATCGCCTTCTCGACGGGCGACTCCCACCGCGGTCGTTCTGGGTGCACCCGTCCAGTGTCTCCGCCGGGTGGAGGTGATACCGCTCGGGGAACCGAGCGATATCACCTCCACCGCGCGACAGCAGAGGTAGCGGCCAGCGGGACCGCGTCAGTCGGTGAGGAAGGCCAGCAGGTCGGCGCGGGTCAGGACGCCGGCCGGCTTGCCGTCCTCCACGACGATCACGGCGTCGGACTTCTCCAGGGCGTGGCGGGCGGCGCCCACCGGCTCGCCCGCGCCGACCAGCGGCAGCGCCGGGCCCATGTGCCTGCCCGACCCGGTCGGCCAGGTGCGCCCGGCCGGTGAACACGGCGTCGAGCAGGTCGCGCTCGCTCACCGCGCCGGCGACCTCGCCGGCATCACCGGCGGCTCGGCCCTGACCACCGGCATCTGCGACACGTTGTACTCGCGCAGGATCTCGATCGCGTCGCGCACCGTCTCCGACGGGTGGGTGTGCACCAGGGCGGGCATGTCGCCGGCCTTGCCGTGCAGCACGTCACCGACGGTGCGCTCGCCGTCCGTGCGCAGGAAGCCGTACGACGCCATCCAGTCGTCGTTGAAGATCTTCGACAGGTAGCCGCGGCCGCCGTCGGGCAGCAGGACGACGACGACCTCGTCCGGCCGGCGTCGCGGGCCACGCGCAGCGCGGCGACGGCGGCCATGCCGCACGAGCCGCCGACGAGCAGGCCCTCCTCGCGGGCGAGGCGGCGGGTCATCGTCGAAGGAGTCGGCGTCCGAGACGGCGACGATCTCGTCGCCTGCGAGGGGTCGTAGGCGCCGGGCCAGAAGTCCTCGCCGACGCCCTCGACGAGGTAGGGCCGGCCGGTGCCGCCGGAGTAGACCGAGCCCTCGGGGTCGGCGCCGACGACGCGCACCGGCCCGCGCGGTCGGCCGAGACCTCCTTAGGTAGCGGCCCGCGCCGCTGATCGTGCCGCCGGTGCCGACGCCGGTGACGAAGTGGGTGACCCGGCCGTCGGTGTCGCTGCCAGATCTCCGGGCCGGTCGTCTCGTAGTGGGACTGCGGGCCGTCGGGGTTGGAGTACTGGTCGGGCTTCCAGGCGCCGGGGATCTCCCGGACGAGCCGGTCGGAGACGGAGTAGTAGGAGTCGGGGTGTTCCGGCGGCACGGCGGTCGGGCAGACGACGACCTCGGCGCCGTAGGCCTTGAGCACGTTGCGCTTGTCCTCGCTCACCTTGTCGGGGCACACGAAGATGCAGCGGTAGCCCTTGCGCTGGGCGACGAGGGCCAGGCCCACGCCGGTGTTGCCCGAGGTCGGCTCGACGATCGTGCCGCCCGGCTTGAGCTGCGCCGCGGCCTCCGCGGCCTCGACCATCCGCAGGGCGATGCGGTCCTTCACGGAGCCGCCGGGGTTGAGGTACTCGACCTTCGCGAGCACCGTCGCGGCGATGCCCTCGGTCACCGAGGTCCAGCTGGACCAGCGGGGTGTTGCCCATGAGGTCCACGATGTGCTCCGCATACTTCATCCCGTCATCCTGTCACGGCTCCCGAGGGCCCCGGTGCCCGGGAAACCGGGAGGCGACGAGCAGCCGCGAGGGCGACGATTGGGCGCATGGACGACTACCTCGAGGTGAACCGGGCCAACTGGGACGAGCGCGCTCCGGCCCACGCGGCCACCCCCGACTACGGCTTCGACCGGTTCGTCGCCGACCCCGAGCACCTGAGCGACGTCGTCCGGTTCGACCTGCCGCTGCTCGGCGACATCGACGGGCTGCGCGGCGTCCACCTGCAGTGCCACATCGGCACCGACACGCTCTCGCTCGCCCGGCTCGGTCGCCCGGATGACCGGGCTCGACTTCTCGCCGGCGTCGCTGGCGCAGGCCCGCCGGCTCGCCGCCGCGGCCGGCGCCGCCGTCGACTTCGTCGAGGCCGACGTCTACTCGGCGCCGTCGACGCCCTCGGCGGCCGGCGTTCGACCTCGTCTACACCGGCATCGGCGCGCTGTGCTGGCTGCCGGACATCGACCGTGGGCCGGCGTCGTCGCCGACCTGCTGCGCCCGGCGGGCGGCTGTTCATCCGCGAGGGCCACCCGATGCTGTGGGCGCTCGACGACGCGCGCGCCGACGGCCTGGCGCTCGACTACCCCTACTTCGAGACGGCCGAGCCGCTGGTACGACGAGGAGCCGGCACCTACGTCGAGACCGACGTCGGTTCGAGAACAACCGCGCCATTCTGGAACCACGGCCTCGGCGAGATCGTCACGGCGCTGCTGGACGCCGGTTCGAGGTCACCGGGCTCGTGGAGCACCGCAGCGTGCCGTGGGACGCGCTGCCCGGCCGATGGTGCGCGACGACGACGGCGAGTGGGGCTCGCCGACCACCCCGAGCGCCTGCCGCTCACCTACACGCTGCAGGCCCGCAAGCCCTGACCTCGGCCCGAGCCGATCCCGTGGCGGGGCGGCAGTGGTCGCGAGGCGGATCCGCGCCTCCCGACGACCGCCCGGCCGGGGGGGGCGGGGGGGGGGGGGTGAGACGGGTGCCAGTCGGCGGTCGGTGCCCTCCATGCGCCACCGATGCGGGCCGGATCGGAAGGGCGCACCCGGTCGCGTTACCGTGGACGGACGCGACCGAACGAGGGAGCACGCCCATGGGACGCGCACGACGAGCCCGCAAGATCGCCGCGACCGCGGCCTACGGTGGCGGTGGCCTGGCGGCCGCCGGCGCCGCGCTCGGCGCGGTGAGCTGGGGCGTCATCAAGGCCGAGGCGGCCCTCGCGCGCCGGGTCATCGGCAACCCGTTCGACGACTCCCCCGACGACAACGGCATCTACGGCTCGGGACGTGGGGAGCCGATCGACGTCGTCGTGCTCGGCGACAGCAGCGCCGCGGGCACGGGGGCCGACGAACCGCACGAGACGGTCGGGGCGATCATCGCCAGTGGTGTCTCCGCCCTCACCGGGCGCCGGGTGCGGCTCACGAACCGCGCCGTCGTGGGGGCCGAGTCGAGCGACCTGGAGCGGCAGCTCGCGAACGCGCTCGAGGACGTGCTGCGCCCCGACGTCGTGCTCATCATGGTCGGCGCCAACGACGTGACCCATCGCATCGAGCGCTCGGCCTCCGTGCGTGCGCTCGAGCTGACGGTGCGGCGGATCCGGGCGCTCGGCTCCGAGGTCGTCGTGGGCACCTGCCCCGACCTCGGCACGATCCAGCCGATCCGGCAGCCGCTGCGCTCGCTCATGAAGCGCTGGTCGCGCGACCTGGCGGCCGCGCAGACGGTTGCCGTCGTCGAGGCCGGCGGTCGCACCGTCTCGCTCGGTGACCTCATCGGCCCGGAGTTCGACGAGTCACCGCACGAGATGTTCAGCAAGGACCGCTTCCACCCCTCGGCGGCGGGCTACGCGCGTGCGGCCGCCGCGCTGCTGCCCAGCGTGTGTGCGGCCCTGAGTCTGGGGGGTGGACACGAGCGACCGGGCACCCGAGCCGCGGCGCGGCGAGGGCGTGGGGCCGGTCGCGGTCGCGGCGGGCCAGGCCGTCAAGGACCCGGCACCGAGGTGGCGCCCACCCAGATCGCCGGGCAGTCCCGAGGACCACGCGGCCGGTGGGCCGTGCTGCTGCGGCGTCGCCCCGACGACGTGCCACCCGCCGAGGAGACCCGGTGCGAGCCGACCGACGCCGTCGCGACGCCGCGGGCTGCCCGGCGTCCGGCCGTCGACGCGCGCCGCTAGTCAGTCGGCGACGACCGCGTCGAGCTCGACCTCGACCTTCCAGCGCGGGTCGATCAGGCCGGCGACGACGACCATCGTGCTCGCCGGCCGGATCTCGCCGAAGATCTCGCCGTGCACCGTCGAGATGGCGTCGACGACCTCGGCGTCGCCGTCGGTGATGTAGTGCCGGGTCCGGATGACGTCGTCCGGGCGGCCGCCGAGCTCGGCGAGGGCGCCGAGGGCGATCTCCCAGCACCGTCGCGCCTGCGACGCGGGGTCGACGCTGACGTGGCCGTCGGCGTTGATCGGCGCCGTCCCCGAGACCGCGATCTGGCCGACGCGGACCGCGCGGGAGAACCCCACGCTTGCCTCGTACGGCGACCCTGACGATGCCAGGCTGCGCGTGGTGTCCATGCCCTCATCATGCGGGGCTCCGCCCGCAACGGCACCCCGGACGAGACCGACCCCACACCGCTCCGGCGGCCTCCCGGCTTACCATCGGACGGACACTGAGCAAGCGCTTAGTGGCCGCCCAGACGCCGTCCGCCGTCCCGCACCCCAGGAGTACCCGTGACCGAGGCCGTCATCGTCGCCACCGCCCGCACCCCGATCGGTCGCGCGTTCAAGGGGTCCCTCAAGGACGTCCGGCCGGACGACCTCTCGGTGCAGGTCGTGCAGGGCCTGCTCGCCAAGTTCCCGGCCTGGACCCGACGACGATCGACGACCTCTACTGGGGCTGCGCCGACCCGAGCTGCAAGCACGGCTCCAACCTGGCCCGCGTCATCGCGGTGCTCGCCGGCATGGACCACCTGCCCGCCGCGACGGTGAACCGCTTCTGCGCGAGCTCGACCCAGACGATGCGGATGGCCTTCCACGCGATCAAGGCCGGTGAGGGCGACGCGTTCCTCGTCGGCGGCGTGGAGTGCGTGTCGCAGTACAAGAGCTTCACCGGTGCCGGGGGCAGCGACGGCGACGCGCAGAACCCGCTCTTCGCCGACGCCGCCGCCCGCGGCGCCGACATGGCGCGCACCAACGCGACGTGGACCGACCCGCGCGAGGAGGGCCTGCTGCCCGACGTGTACCTCGCGATGGGCCAGACCGCCGAGAACGTGGCGACCTCGCGCGGCGTCTCGCGCCGGCGCCAGGACGAGTGGGGCGTCACCAGCCAGAACCGCGCCGAGAAGGCCATCGCCGACGGCTTCTTCACCCGCGAGATCCTGCCCGTGACGACGCCCGACGGCACCCTCGTGTCGGCCGACGACGGCCCGCGCGCCGGGCGTCACCCTCGAGGCCGTGCAGGGCTGAACCCCGTCTTCCGCGAGGACGGCACCGTCACCGCCGGCAACTGCTGCCCCTCAATGACGGGGCGTCGGGCGTCGTCGTCATGAGCGACGCCCGGGCCCGCGAGCTCGGCCTCACGCCGCTCGCCCGCATCGTGTCCACCGGGGTGTCGGGCCTCTCACCCGAGATCATGGGCCTGGGCCCGGTCGAGGCGTCGCGGCAGGCGCTGGCCCGCGCGGGCATGACGATCGGCGACATGGACCTCTACGAGATCAACGAGGCGTTCGCCGCCCAGGTGCTGCCCAGCGCCGACGACCTCGGCATGGACCTCGACCGGCTCAACGTCCACGGCGGCGCGATCGCCCTCGGCCACCCGTTCGGCTCGACCGGCACGCGCATCATGACGACGCTGCTCAACGGCCTCGAGGCGCGCGACGGCCAGTTCGGCCTCGAGACGATGTGCGTGGGCGGCGGCCAGGGCATGGCCATCATCGTCGAGCGCCTCAGCTGACCCTGCCACCGGCGCGGACGTGCGGGCGAGGACGCCGGAGCAGCCCTCGCCCGCACGGGCCGCGGGGACGGCGCCAGGTGACGACGACGCTGACGGCCATCACGATGGCGAAGCCGACAACCGAGATCACCGTCTCCATGACCGACCACGACTTGATCGTCTGCCCGACGGTGAGGCCGAAGTACTCCTTGACCAGCCAGAAGCCGGCGTCGTTGACGTGGGGAAGAACAGCGAGCCGCAGCCGATCGCCAGCACGAGCAGGGCCAGGTGGTTGGCCGACAGGGTCGGCGCCAGCGGCGCCACGATGCCGGCGGCCGTGATCGTGGCAACTGTCGCCGACCGGTGCCGAGCCGGATGAGCACCGCGACCAGCCAGCCCAGGACCAGCGCCGAGATGTTGACGGCCTCGGCCCGTCGTGATCACGTTGCCGACGCCGGCGTCGATGAGGGTCTGCTTGAAGCCGCCGCCGGCGGCGACGATGAGGATGATGCTGGCGACTCCGGGCAGCGCCGACCCGACCGAGTCGCTGACCTGGCCCTTGTCCAGGCCCGGAGCCGAGCCCGAGGGCGATGTAGCAGTAGAGCACCCCGATGAGCAGGGCGACGATCGGTGTGCCGATGAAGTCCATCGTCTTGCGGATGCCGGCCTCCTCGTCGTTGACGCGCGAGCTTGCGATCGCGTCGACGAGCATGAGGAGCACCGGCAGGGTGATGCCGATGATGGCCGGCGCGAAGCCGACGCGCTTGCGGCCCGGCGCCAGGGCTCGTCGAACGAGCCGAGCGCCCGGTCGGCTCCGGCGCCCTCGCCCGCCGCGGCCCGCGCGCGTCGGCGCCACGCGTCGACGGCGCGGTGGCCGCGGCCGTCGCTCGCGCCTCACCGATCACGGCTCGCGCCGCTGCTTCCCGGGCCCCGCCCGCCGCTCCTGCCCGCGGGCCCGTGCCGCCCCCGCCGAGGCCGTGCCGAAGGGGACCAGGTCGTCGGCGGACTTCGGCACCCACTGGTCGACGAAGTGCGCGAGCAGCGGCCCGGCCACGATGACCGTCGGGATCGCGATGAGGATGCCGAAGATGAGGGTGCGGCCGAGGTCGGCGTTCGAGAGGCCGATCGCGGTGACCGGGCCGGGGTGCGGGGCACCAGCCCGTGCAGCACGGAGAGGCCTGCGAGCGCCGGGATGCCGATCTTCATCAGCGAGATCCCGGTGCGCTGGCCACGAGGATGATGATCGGCACGAGGAGCACGACGCCGATCTCGAAGAACATGGGCAGCCCGATGATCGCCGCGATCACCGCCATCGCCCACGGCAGCCGCCGGACCGACCCCGACGACCATCGCGTCGACGATCCGGTTGGCGCCGCCGGAGTCCTCCAGCAGCTGCCGACATCGCGCCGAGTGCGATCAGGATGCCGACGCCCCGGAGGTGGACCCGAACCCGTCGACGAAGCCTTGACGTCGCCCGGCGCGATCGCGGCCACCGCGCCCAGCACCGCCGAGCCGAGCATGAGGGCGAGGAACGGGTGCACTTGCCCCAGCTGATGAGCACGACGACGGCGAGGATGCGGAGCATGCACGCCGCGACGAGCTGTGCGTCGCCGGCGTACACGGTGGTCCTCTGCGGCCGGCAGCCCTGCCGGCGGGCGGGGACCGCGCAGCGGGAAGGGCGAGGAATGGCATCAGCCGTGCTCCTTTCGGTGGCCGAGGGCGGCGAGCGCACGGTCGAGCACCTGGGCGCGCTGCCCTCGTTGGTCATCGTCACGCCGGCTCGTCATCGCCGAGCGGTTCGAGCGTTGCCAGCTGGCTGTGCAGCAGCGACGGCGGCATGCAGTGACCCGGACGACGCTCCATCCGGTCCTGGATGACGTGGGACCCGGCTAGTCGTCGTCAGGAAGCGCACGTGCGGACGACCCTCGCGCAGCAGGTCCCGGTAGACCCGGCGCAACGCCGGGCACGTCACGACCGCAGACTCCCACGGCCCTCCTTACCGAGATCCAGCTTCGATCGACTCCAGCCAGGGCCAGCGGTCGTCGTCCGTGAGCGGGACGCCGGTGCGCATCTTGGGGACAGTGGCCTCGGGGTCGAAGGCATCACCCTGGCGAACTCCCACCCGAGGACCGTCGACATCGCTTTGGCGAGTCGACTTCCGCGCCCGGAACGCCGATGACGATGACGACGTCGGGTCGGGCCCCCCGGGCGAACACGCTGTCGGTATCGCGGATACGGAGCGTGGTCCCTCGGCCGGTGGTCCGTTTGCGCAGGGCGGTCAGAGGCGTAGAAAAACGCCCTCGTGGCGGGTGGCCGCCCTACCAGGGCAGGGCTCGGCGGAGCCGGTGAGCAGCTGCGGGATGCCGTCCCCCCGGCCGTCGCGTCGGCGTCCCCGCGACCGACGGTCGGCTGGTCGACCGCGACCGCCGCCCCGAGGACGTGGAGCGGTGGTGCGTGCGGTGGGCTGCGCGTCGGTACCGAAAGCATTGTCGCGGTCGGTCGACCAGCCGGCGCAGCGACGGCGATCCGGGCCTCGGCGCCGGTCGAGGGCGAGCGCACCTCGGCGGCGGCGGCGCGGTCCAGCCCGAGGCACGTCGCGGGAGGGAGATCGCATCCTCGGGGTGTCCGGCATGCGCCGCGCGGACGACGCCGCCGGGGCAGGTGACCTGCCCCGGCGGGAACTTCGCGCGCCTGCGTCACTGACGCAGGCGCGCGAAAGACGGAGGAACTCGATGTAGAGCCGGAGAGGTCAACGATGGGGCCGTCGGCCAGAGCCACGAGTACTACTAGGGCGCACCGTGAGGATGGCCTGCTCGATCGAGTCGAAGTGGAGCGCGAGGGCGAACGAGGCCAGGCCGACCCCGACGGCGAGATCGCGATACCGAGGCCGCCGCTGCCGCGATACCGAACTGGTCGCCGGTCACCATCGCGGAGATGAAGTTGACGACGGCGAACAGCGTAGCCGATGATCATCATCGTCATGACCCTGCGGAACCGTGTGGTCACCTTCATCAGGCCGAACCTGTGGGCGAGGAACATCCCCGTGAAAGTCGCGAGGGTCGCATGACGGCCTGCGCACGATGCCCTGGAACGCCGGTGTGCCGGGTGGTCGAAGTAGAGCAAAAAGAACTCGCTCACGGCGCCGAGGAAGAGGCCCTTCGACGACGGCGTAGGCAGGATCAGCGGGACACTAAGGGTCTTCTTGAACACGATGACCAGACCGAGCACGAGCATGCCGATCATGCCGCCCATCCAGGGGGCGAAGCCGCCCGTCTGGCTGTTCGCGGCCACGACCCAGCCGATCGCGCCGGGACGAGGACGATCGCGAAGAGCGCCAGCGTCTTCATGATGACGTCGTCCATCGTGACCCGTCGGGTCTGGACCCGGCCCACCGGCGGGCTGGTTGTAGAGCTCCTGGAGCTGCTCGCCGGTCATCCCCGCGGTGCGCCTGGTACGCCGTGGCCTCTTCGGCGGCGCCGGCACCCTGGCCGCCGAAGCCGGCGTACCGCCCTTACATCCTTCTCGATCCAGTTAAAGGCCGGGTTTCTCGCCATCGTTACTCCGTGATGGTAAGGCGGTGGAGCCCACCGCACATGTATGAAGAGTAGACGTCCGCGGGGTGTTGCAGTGTTCCCCCCCACAGGCAGTAGGGTGGGCCGCCAGTGTGCCCGCGCGCTCTTGCAGGGGGGGGAGGGGGGGATGGGGGCGCGCATGCGCGAGTGCCGCTCAGGGGGTCGAACCGGGCAGGGGCACATTCCTCTGCGGCGTAGTGCCTCGGGCACTGCCGACACGGCGCGGGGGAGAGGCGCGGGTGGAGCCGGGTTCTGGGCCCGCTGGGGGGGAGGAGGGAGGGGCCACAGTCCTCCTGCGTCTGCGCCGTGCGCCCCTGTTCGTTTCCCGTGTATTGTGGTTCGCCCCTGGGCGCGAGCGATGTCGCGCCCCCGACGGGGGTCGAACCCGCACCGCGGCGATTTAAGTCGCCGGCCTCTGCAAGTCGGGCAACGGGGGCGAGGTCACTGTAAGCCGTCGCACCGGGAGACCGCGTGCTCCGCGAGCGAGGCCAGCGTGTGCCTAGTCCATCTTTGGACGTATCACCTTCCGGTTCATCGGGCTGGGCGTGATACTTGCGGGGATACTATACGCGTCGATCCGGTACAGCGTGCTGGCGTCTGCGTACCCTTGTCCTTTCATCTTCGGTGGCAGATCAGGTGAGCGACAGGGCGATTCCGTCGAGGATGTCGTGCTCCCACGTCACGACCTCGGCGCCCGGCGAGCGCTCGAGCACCCGGGCGAGCACCTCCTACCACACGAGCGCACCACCGCCGATGACGTCGACCCGCCCCGGGTGCACGTACGGCAGCGCCGCGCGCTCGCGCCCGGCTCATGCGCGAGCAGCCTCACCGCACGCCGCGGACCTGCTCGGATGCCGGCCGCCGGGCGAGGTGCATGGCCTCGGGTCGTAGGCCGGCAGGCCGCAGGACGTGCGCCGTGATCGTCGTGACGGTCCCCGCCAGCCCGACGACGGCGCCGACGCCGGTGAGGTCGACCGCCCGCTCCGCCACGTCGAGCGCCGCCGCGACGTCGCGCCGCGCCGCCGCCGACCTCGCTCGGGCGGGGCGGGTCCGACCGCAGGTGGCGCTCGGTCATCCGCACGCAGCCGACGTCGACCGAGCGCGCGGCCTCGACGTGGTCGTCGCCGACGACGAGCTCGGTCGAGCCGCCGCCGATGTCGACGACCAGGTAGGGCCCGGGCAGCCCGTCGGCGCAGCTCCCTGGTCGCGCCGGTGAAGGAGAGCTCGGCCTCCGTGTCGCCCGCGACCACCTCGGGCGCGACGCCGAGGTCGCCTCACGGAACGCGCCGTGCACCCCGTCGACGAAGTCCTCGGCGTTCGGGCGTCCCGGGAGGCCGAGGTGGCGACGAAGCGCACCCGCTGCGCCCCGAGCTCACGGCACTGCGCCGCGTACTCGCGCGCACGCGCGAGGGTGCGCTCCATCGCCTCGGGCGCGATGACGCCGGTGCGGTCGATGTCCTGGCCGAGCCGGACGATCTCCATCCGCCGCACGACGTCGGCGAGCGCGCCGTCGTCGCCGCACCTCGGCGACGAGCAGGCGGATCGAGTTGGTGCCGCAGTCGACGGCGGCGACCCGCAGCGGGTGCGTGACGGCTCCGTCGCTCACGGCGGGCTCCCGGCATCCGGCGCGTCGGCCGAGCACGGGTGCCGCTCCCACCACGGGTCGAGCATCGCCGAGGGCCTCGTCGCCCAGCGGGTTGACGCCCGGCCCGCGGCGAGGGAGTGCGCGACGAGCACGTGGAGGCACTTGACCCGGTTCGGCATGCCGCCGGCCGAGACGCCGGCGACCTCCGGCACGTCGCCGAGCTGGGCGCGGCGCTCGAGGTAGTCGTCGTGCGCCGCCGCGTACGCGGCCCGCAGCTCGGCGTCGGACCCGAGCCGCTCGGTCATCTCCCGCATGACGCCCCGGCTCTCCAGGGTCGACAGGGCGCCGGTGAGGCGGGGGCACGTCGGGTAGAACGACGTGGGGAACGGCGTGCCGTCGGGCAGCCGCGGCTCGGTCCGCACGACGTCGGGCTCCCCGCACGGGCAGCGGTGGGCGACCGCGGCGACGCCGCGGGCCGGGCGGCCGAGCTGCCGGGACGACCGCGTCGAGGTCGGCCTGCGCGACGGGCGCCAGGCCGCGGGCGTGGGGTCACCGGCGCGCCCCGGGCGCGTCGGCGGTGCGGGTGGACTCCCACACGGTCTGGTACCAGGGCAGCGGGTCGTCGGGAGCCGCGACTGCGCGGCACGGGGTCCGCGCGGTGCCCGGCTCGGGCTCCGGCGTCGAGCACGGTGTACGACCGCTCGCCCGGCTTGACGAACTTCAGCCGCTGCCGGGCCTGCTGCTCGACGTAGGCCGGGTCGCGCCAGCGGTCGCGCTCCGCCTCGAGCGCCGCGACGTCCTGCTCCTGGCGCGCGACCTTCTCGCGCAGGGCGGCGATGTCAGACCGCTGACCGACGTAGGCGCGCGACCGTCGACCCGAGGAGCACGGCGAGGAAGGACAGCACGGCGAGCAGCACGACGCCCGCGGCGGGTGCGCCGGTCACGGGTGGCGCTGCCGAGCCGCCCGCGCCAGCCGGCCGCGTCGGTCGCGGCGGGGGAGGCGCGGCGCACCGGCGCCGCGTGCCGGCGCCCGCGCGCGCCCCGCGCGCTGGCGCCGCGGAGGTCGCGACGCCGGACCGCGGGAGCGCGCGGAGGACATGCCCCGGCTCAGCCCTGCGAGCGGGCGGTGAAGCGCGGGAAGGCGCCGGCGCCGGCGTACACGGCAGCGTCGTCGAGCTCCTCCTCGATGCGCAGGAGCTGGTTGTACTTGGCGACGCGCTCGGAGCGGGCCGGGGCGCCGGTCTTGATCTGGCCGCAGTTCGTCGCGACGGCGAGGTCGGCGATCGTGGTGTCCTCGGTCTCGCCGGAGCGGTGGCTCATCATGCAGCGGTACCCGTTGCGCTGGGCCAGCTCGACGGCGTCCAGGGTCTCGGTGAGCGAGCCGATCTGGTTGACCTTGACGAGCAGCGCGTTCGCGGTGCCGGTCTCGATGCCGCGGGCGAGCCGCTCGGGGTTGGTGACGAAGAGGTCGTCGCCGACGATCTGCACCTTGTCGCCCATCCGGTCGGTCATCGCCTTCCAGCCGTCCCAGTCGCTCTCGTCGAGCGGGTCCTCGATGGAGACCAGCGGGTACGACGCGACGAGGTCGGCGTAGTAGTCGATCATCTCGGCCGACGGTCTTGACCCCCGCCCTCGAAGGTGTAGCCGCCGTCGTCGTGGAACTCGGACGCCGCGACGTCGAGGGCCAGCGCGATCTGCTCGCCCGGCGGTGTACCCGGCCCGCTCGATGGCCTCGAGGATGAGGTCGAGCGCGGCCCGGTTGCTCGGCAGGTCGGGGGCGAAGCCGCCCTCGTCGCCGAGGCCGGTGGCCAGGCCCTGCTCCTTGAGCACGCCCTTGAGCGCGTGGTAGACCTCGGCGCCCCAGCGCAGCGCCTCGCGGAAGCTCTCGGCACCGATCGGCGCGATCATGAACTCCTGGATGTCGACGTTGGAGTCGGCGTGGCTGCCGCCGTTGAGGATGTTCATCATCGGGACGGGCAGCACGTGGGCGTTCGGGCCGCCGACGTAGCGGAACAGCGGCAGGTCGGCCGAGTCGGCGGCGGCGCGCGCGACGGCCAGCGAGACGCCGAGGATGGCGTTGGCGCCGAGCTTCTCCTTGTTGGCGCTGCCGTCGACGGCGAGCATCTCGGCGTCGACGAGGCGCTGCTCGCTGGCCTCGAAGCCGAGCAGCTTCGGGCCGAGCTCGTCGATGACGGCGTCGACGGCCTTCTCGACACCCTTGCCGAGGTAGCGGCCCTTGTCGCCGTCGCGGAGCTCGACGGCCTCGAAGGCACCCGTGGACGCGCCGCTCGGGACGGCGGCCCGCGCGAGCGTGCCGTCGTCGAGGGCGACCTCGACCTCCACGGTGGGGTTGCCGCGCGAGTCGAGGATCTCGCGGGCGCCTACTGCCTCGATGCTGGCCACGCCGGACTCCTGATGGTGTTGGGGGGTGGTCTGGGGTTCGCTCCGAGCCTAGCCCTCGGCACCCGGCATCCCCCCGACCGACCCGCGTGCCGACGGCCCTGCCGCGCGCGTGCCCCTCAGGTCGGGCTGTCCGGTGCGGTCGAGCTCGGGTGCGCGGCGTCTGCGCCGCTGGCTGCGGACGTGCGATCGGAGGAGCGCGCTCGAGCCGCCGCGGACGACGCCGGGCAGTCCCGGAGCCCTCGGGCGCAGCAGCCGCGCCGACTGCCGGCGTCCCGGGTAGCGCACGCTGGGCCGCCACCCCGCGTGAGGCCGGATCAGGCCCGGCGCAGGGCCGCGAAGGCCACGGCGATCGCCGTGCCGACCCGCGCGTTGTGGCGCACCAGGGCGAGGTTCGTTCGCAGGCTGCGCCCGTCGGACAGCTCGACGATCCGCCCGAGCAGGTAGGGGGTGATGTCCTTGCCGGTGATGCCGCGCTCGTCGCAGTCGGCGAGTGCCCGGGCGATGACGTCGTCGATGTCCGCGCGGGCCATCTCGTCCTCGGCCGGCACCGGGTTGGCGACCGACACCCCGCCGCCCAGGCCGAGGTCCCAGGTGGCCGCCATCAGCGCGGCGACCTCCTCGGGGGTGTCGAGCCGCATCGGCGCCGCGACCCCGCTCGAGCGGGAGAAGAACGACGGGAACTCGTCGGTCCCGTAGCCGACGACCGGCACGCCGAGGGTCTCGAGCACCTCGAGCGTGCGGCCGATGTCGAGGATGGACTTGACCCCGGCCGAGACGACCGCGACCTCGGTGCGCGACAGCTCGGTGAGGTCGGCGGAGACGTCCATCGAGCTCTCGGCGCCGCGGTGCACCCCGCCGAGCCCGCCGGTGACGAACACCCGGATGCCGGCCAGCGCGGCCAGGCGCATCGTGCTCGCCACGGTCGTGGCCCCGTGGGCCTTCGTGGCGACGACGTGGGGCAGGTCGCGGACGCTGACCTTGCGGATGCCGCCGTCGGAGCCGAGCAGCTCGAGCTCGTCGTCGGAGAGCCCGACCGTCGGGCGGCCGTGGAGCACGGCGATCGTCGCCGGCACCGCTCCCTCGTCCCGGACGATCTGCTCGACCTCGCGCGCCATCGCGACGTTGTCCGGGTACGGCATCCCGTGGCTGATGATCGTCGACTCCAGCGCCACGACGGGCGCGCCGGCGGCGAGCGCCTCGGCGACCTCCGGCGCGACGGCGAGCATCGGGTGGGGTGCGGGCCGGTGGGAGGGCGTCATGGGTGCAGCTCCTCGATCGGGGGCTGGGTGGGGGCCAGGGAGTCCGCGACGAGCGCGGCGGAGAGGTCGGCGCGCACCGTGTCGCCGATGCGCAGGTGAGGGCGGCGAGCACCTGCCCGTAGCGGGCGGCCTCGACGACGTCGGCGCCGTCGAGCAGGGCGTGGACGTAGCCGGCCGTCATGGAGTCACCGGCGCCCGTGACGTCGGCGACCTCGACCTCGGGCGCCGCGACGAGGACGGCACCGCGGCCGCGGCGTCCCCCGGCCTGGCGACGACAGCAGGCTGCCGCGGACGCCCCGCCGGACCCACACGTGCTCGACCCCGCACGCGTGCAGCCGTCGGCCGCGGCCCGCACCCCCTCGACGGTCGCGACGACCGGAGCGCCGACCAGCGCCTCGAGCTCCGCGACGTTCGGGGTGACGGTGTGCACCGCGACTGACCCGTCGAGCACGGGGGCGGCCGAGGACGCCTTTGCCACGCTCACCGGCTCGAGCACGGAGCGCACCCCCGCCTCCCGGGCCACCGAGAGCAACCAGCGGAGCACGGAGGCGTCGAGGTTGGCGTCGACGACGAGGGCACCGGCCCCGACGAGCAGCGCGGCACGACGGCGAGGTCGGCCACGGACAGCTCGTCGGTGGCGCGCATGTCGGCGACCGCGATGTGCAGGTCGCCGCGATCGTCGAGCACGGCGGTGTAGGTGCCGGTGGGGTGCCTCGAGGTGACGAGGTGGCGCAGTCGACCCCGGCGGCGGCGGTGCGCGAGACGACGCTGTCACCCGCCGGGTCGTCGCCCACGGCGGCCAGGAGCACGGTGGGGCGGCCGAGACGAGCGAGGTTCTCGGCGATGTTGCGGCCCACTCCCCCGGCCGTCCACGAGGCCGCTCCCGGGTTGCTCGTCCCGATGACCGGCGGCGCCGCGGTCCGCAGCTTGGTGTCGAGCACCGCGCCCCCGACGACGACGACACGGGCGGCCTGTCGGCGCCGCCGGGTCTTCGCTCGAGTCGGGCACCGGAGCAGACTAGAGGAGCGGGGGGCGCTGGCTGCAGGAGGCCTGCCCGGGGACCCGCACCCACAGGCCGCGCGCGAGCCGGGGACCGGCACGCCCCTCGGCGTGCCGGTCCCCGGCGGTGCGGTGCGGATGCCGGTCACGCGGGCGTGAGGCCGCGGTGGTTCCGGCGTGAGATGACGGCGGCGGCTGCTCCGGCCAGGACGATCCCGGCGAGGACGCCGGCGCCCACCTGCAGGTACTCCACGGCGTCGTTGTCGCGGAACACGATGCGGGTCGTCGGCTGCTCGGCTGGCCGGCTGCTGCGGGAGCGTGGAGACCTCGGTGGAGTAGGTGAAGCCACCCAGCTGCCGGTTGCGGTCGATGCCGTTGGTGCTACCGCTCTCGCGCCGGCTGCGGTCGAGCCCGTACGGGAACTGGGCGGTGGTGTCCGTCGTGCCCTCGCGCTGGTCGCGGTCGAGGCCGTACGGGAACTGGCTCGTGGTGCTGGAGTCGCGCGGTCCGTCGTGCCCGGGTCCTGGCTCGCCATGGCGGGGGCCGCCAGGACCGTGGCGAGGAGTGCCGTCGCGCCGAGTGCAGCGGCGGAGCGGCGACGAGATGTGGTGTGCGACATGTGGATCGATCTCCTATACTGGACTTGGCCACCGGGAATGAGGCTACCGGGCACCCGATGGGTCCGAACACCACAGAGGAGAGGGGGAGCCGCGCCTGATACATGACCCGCGGAGGACGCCGCCTGCAACGAGGGCCACGGACACCCAAGCGCGACCGTGACGACAGATTCGTCGCCGTCGCCAGGACGCCGATTCTCCCTGCGGTGTCTGGCCCCGTGTGGTGAGGCGGTTCCGGACCGCTCTACGGGTCCGATGCCAGTGAGAGAGCGGCAGGCGCCGGGGTGATACATCGCGGTGACGCAGCCAGCCGTGCCCGGTCGGAGGTCGGCGGTCGGTCGCCTCGCGTCCGACCTACCTGCCTGGACCCTCCGGCGACCGTCCCTGCGCTCGGCGGCGAGCCGCGCAGGGCCGCACGCACCCGCCCCTCCGCGGCGGCGAGGTCCGCCCGGGCACGGCCGACGGCATCCAGGCTCGCGGGGTCGGGCCACGAGGCCGCGGCGTCGCAGCCGGGCCAGCACCTTGTCGGCCGCCAGCTCGCCGGGCATCGAGTCGGGGATGCCGTGGAGCAGGTCGCCGCAGCGCCCTCGCCGCCGGCTCGCGGCACGAGATGCCCTCTCCTCGGCCTTGATCCGCTCCCAGGCCTGCTCGACCTCCGCCGGGCTGGTCGCCTCGCCGTCGGCGAAGACGTGCGGGTGCCGGCGGACGAGCTTCTCGACGAGCAGCCCGGCCACGGTGTCGATGTCGAAGGCCCTCATCGCCCGCCTCCTCGGCCACCCGGGCGTGGAAGACGACCTGGAGCAGCACGTCGCCGAGCTCCTCGGCGAGGTGGGCCGGGTCCCCGGAGCCGATGGCGTGGACGACCTCGTGGGCCTCCTCGACGAGGTAGGGAGCCAGCGTCTCGTGCGTCTGCTCGGCGTCCCACGGGCAGCCGCCGGGTGAGCGGAGCCGGTCCATGGTCGCGACGACGTCGAGGAGGCGCCCACCCTGCACGTCCCACGACCCGACGACGAGCTCGACGTCCGGGGGTGGGTCGAGGCGCGACACCTCGGCGGCCACGGCGTCGGCGAGCCCGGGGTCGCCGTCGGACGCGCCCAGCCACACGACCGCCACGTCCGGCCGCGAGGTCGACGAGCCGGCGAGCGAGCACCGGCGCCGGCTCGTCCCCCACCTCCTCGACGGAGAGCCCGGCCTCGACGACCGCCTCGGCGAGGGGGTCGTCGACGCTGCGCGCGAGCCGCACGGCCGCGCTCGAGACGACCTCCCAGGCTCCGCGGGAGAGCAGCCCCGGAGCGACCCGGGGCGAGGTGACGAGCAGCCCGAGCCGGCCGGTGGTCACTGCGCCGGGTCGGCGGCGGTGATCCACTCCGGTGTCGTGAGCTGCACCGACGCCGTGTTCGGGTCGTAGCTGCCGTACCGCGGGTTGACGTCGACGTCGAGGGCCTGGAGCTGCTCGGTCAGGGCAGCGGCGTCGGCGTCGGCGATCGTGCCGCCCTGCTGGGCCGTGGTGATCGCGCTGGCCAGCCGGATGATCTCGATGGTCCCCTCACTGGGGTCGTCGACCCCGCGGTCGGCCGCCTGCTGGCGGGCGACCGAGTCGGACACGACGACACCCTTGCCGGCGAGGTAGTCGAGGACCACGGGCGCCTGCACGAGCGCGGTGAGCGTGGCGCTCGGGGTGAGCTTCTGCTGCAGCAGCGCCGGGTCCATCGAGTTCACCTCGTGCAGGGCGTCCTGCAGGGTCGCCTCGGGGATGACGGTCCCGTCGACGACGGCGGCGCGGTCCGGCGCGCTGGAGCCGCAGCCGGCCGTCACGAGCGCGGCGCCGACGGCGAGCGCCGCGAGGGACCGGCGAACCGTGAGAGTCACGAGGAGTCCTTCCGAGGTCGGGTCCCGCTCAGGCGGGAGCGGTGGCCACCCGCGCGGCCTGCCCCACATTGTCCATGACGACCGCGCCGATGACCGCACCAGCCCACTCCAGCACCTCGCGGTCGCGCAGCGGCCGCCCGGCGACCGGCGCGGTCGTCGGCCTGGGCACGAGCATCGTGCCCAGGGCGGGCTTGACGATCGAGCGCGGGTGGAGCCGCTGGAGGCGCAGCTGCTGGCTCTCGCGCAGCTCGACCGGCCCGAACCGCACGTGCTGACCCTGGACGCTGATGTCCGCGGATGCCGGCCGCCCGGGCGACGGTGCGCAGCCGCGCCACCTCGAGCAGGTTGCGCACGGGCTCGGGCGGCGAGCCGTACCGGTCGACGAGCTCGGCCTCGATCTCGCCGAGCTGCGCCTCGTCGACGACGGCGGCCAGCTTCTTGTACATCTCGAGTCGCAGCCGCTCGTGCGGCACGTAGTCGTGCGGCAGGTGGGCGTCGACGGGCAGCTCGATCTTGATCTCGGTGGGCGTGTCGTCGGTCTCGCCGCGGAAGCTCGCCACGGCCTCGCCGACGAGCCGGACGTAGAGGTCGAACCCGACGCCCGCGATGTGGCCCGACTGCTCGCCGCCGAGCAGGTTGCCGGCTCCGCGGATCTCGAGGTCCTTCATCGCCACGTGCATGCCGGACCCGAGGTCGGTGTGGCTCGCGATCGTCTGCAGCCGGTCCAGGGCCGTCTCGGTGAGCGGCGCCTCGGGCGGGTAGAGGAAGTACGAGTAGGCGCGCTCGCGCCCGCGGCCCACCCGGCCGCGCAGCTGGTGCAGCTGCGACAGGCCGAGCCGGTCGGCCCGCTCGACGATCAGCGTGTTGGCGTTGGAGATGTCGAGCCCGGTCTCGACGATCGTCGTGCACACGAGGACGTCGAACCGCTTCTCCCAGAAGTCGAGCACGACCTGCTCGAGCTTGTGCTCGCCCATCTTCCCGTGGGCGACGGCGATGCGCGCCTCGGGCACGAGCTCGCGGATGCGGGCGGCGGCCTTCTCGATGGTCGACACCTTGTTGTGGACGAAGAAGACCTGCCCCTCGCGCATCAGCTCGCGCCGGATCGCCGCCGTCAGCGTCTTCTCGTCGTAGGCGCCGACGTAGGTGAGCACCGGGTGCCGCTCCTCGGGCGGCGTCTGCAGGGTCGACATCTCGCGGATGCCGGTCACCGCCATCTCGAGCGTGCGCGGGATCGGCGTGGCCGACATCGCGAGCACGTCGACCGAGGTGCGCAGGGCCTTGAGCTGCTCCTTGTGCTCGACGCCGAAGCGCTGCTCCTCGTCGATGACGACGAGGCCGAGGTCCTTGAACCGGACCTCCTTGCCCAGGATGCGGTGGGTGCCGATGACGAGGTCGACCGAGCCGCTCGGCCAGCCCGTCGAGCACCGCCTTGGCCTCGCGGTCGGTCTGGAAGCGGGACAGTGCCTTCACGACGACCGGGAACCCGGCGTACCGCTCGGCGAAGGTGTTGGCGTGCTGCTGGACGAGCAGGGTGGTCGGGCACAGGATCGCGACCTGCTTGCCGTCCTGGATCGCCTTGAACGCGGCGCGCACCGCGATCTCGGTCTTGCCGTAGCCGACGTCGCCGCAGACCAGCCGGTCCATGGGCACGGGCCGCTCCATGTCGACCTTGACCTCGTCGATGGTGCTCAGCTGGTCGGGCGTCTCGACGTGCGCGAAGGCGTCCTCGAGCTCGCGCTGCCACGGGGTGTCGGGCGAGAAGGCGTGGCCGCTGGTCGCCATCCGCGCGGAGTACAGGCGGATCAGCTCGGCGGCGATCTGCTTGACGTAGCGCCGGGCACGGCTCTTGGTCTGGTGCCAGTCGGAGCCGCCCATCCTGTTCAGGCTCGGCTGCTCGCCCCCGACGTAGCGCGTGACCTGGTCGAGCTGGTCGGTGGGGACGTAGAGCCGGTCGCCGGGCTGCCCCCGCTTGGACGGGCGCGTACTCGAGCACGAGGTACTCGCGCGTCGCTCCGGCGACGGTGCGCTGCATCATCTCGACGAACCGGCCGACACCGTGCTGCTCGTGGACGACGAAGTCGCCGGGCCGCAGCTGGAGGGGGTCGACCTGGTTGCGGCGCCGCGACGGCATCCGCCGCATGTCCTTGGTCGACGTGCCCGAGCCCCCGGCGGACCCGGTGAGGTCGGTCTCGGTGACGACGGCGAGGCGCTCGCCGGGAGCGAGGAAGCCGGACCCCACCGCACCGGTCGTGACGGTGACGACCCCCGGCACCGGGTCGGCGTCGTCCCCGACGAGGCGGCTCGGCACGTCGTGCTCGCCGAGCACCTCGGCGACGCGCTTGGCGAGGCCGTGGCCCTCGGTCGCGACGAGCACCGACCAGTCATCGGCGACGAGGCGGCGCAGCTCGGCGACGGCCTCCTCGGTGTCGCCCCGGAAGGTCGGCGAGACCTCGAGGCCGAGGTCGAGGGTGTCGCCCTCGTCGTCGCCGGCGAACGGCGTGAGGTCGAGCCAGCGCACGCCGAGGTCACGGGCCTGCTGGCGCAGCTCGGCCAGCGTGCGGAAGGAGGCCGTGCCGAGGACGGCCTGGAGGTCGATCGGCACGGTGTTGCCGCTCGCGGCGTTGGCCCACCCGGCGTCGAGGAACTCCTGGCTCGTCGCGACGAGGTCGTGGGCGCGGGTGCGGACCCGTTCGGGGTCGCACGCGACGAGCAGCGCACCCTGCGGGAGGACGTCGAGGAGGGTCTCCATGCCGTCGACCAGCGCGGGGGCCAGCGACTCCATCCCCTCGACGGCGATGCCCTGCGCGAGCTTCTCGAGGAGGTCGGCGGCGCCGGGCAGGGAGTCGGCGAGGGCGGCGGCACGTGCGCGCACGGCATCCGTGAGGAGCAGCTCGCGGCACGGTGGCGCCCACAGGCCCTGCTCCGCCACCTCGAGCGAGCGCTGGTCGGCGACCTTGAACCAGCGGATCTCCTCGACGGTGTCGCCCCAGAACTCCAGGCGCAGCGGGTGCTCCTCGGTGGGCGGGAAGACGTCGAGGATGCCGCCGCGCACCGCGAACTCCCCGCGGCGCTCGACGAGGTCGGTGCGGGTGTAGGCCGCGCCCGCGAGGCGCTCGACGACCTGCTCGAGCGGGGCCTCGTCGCCGGCGCGCAGGGTGACGGGGCGCAGCTCGCCCAGCCCCTTGGAGATCGGCTGGAGCACGGCCCGCACCGGGGCGACGACGACGGCCGGCGCACCGTGCCCGTCGTCGGCGGCCTCCGGGTGGGCCAGGCGCCGGAGCACCGACAGGCGCTGGCCGACGGTGTCGCTGCGCGGGCTGAGTCGCTCGTGAGGGAGCGTCTCCCACGAGGGGAAGTGGGCGACCGACCCGGCGCCGAGGCTGGCCTCGAGGGCGGCCTGGAGGTCCTCCGCCTCGCGTCCCGTCGCGGTGACGGCGAGGACGGGGGCGCCGCGGTCCGGCGCGGCGAGGGCGGAGACGAGGAGGTGGCGGGCCCCCGGCGGGGCCGCGGCGACGACCTCGGCACCGCGGGACGGCGAGGGCCTCCGACGAGGCGTGAGGTGCCCGGGAGCGCGGCGACCCGGGCGCGCAGGGCGGACAACGAGGGCATCCCGACGATGCTAGTCGTCGCCACCGACGTCCCGCGCACCCGTGGCGCCGGGCCCGGGCCGGCGGGTGCGGGCGTCACCCAACACGACGGGGTTCGGCGAACCGGCGAACGGCCGGCGCGACCGGGGGGCCGACGAGGATGCCGTCCGTCGACCCGGCGCTGACGGCGCGCGCGTAGACGGCGAGCGCCGCGTCGCTCGCCTCGAGGGTCAGCTCGAGGTCCTCGTCGGTGTGGGCCGCCGAGATGACGAACGACTGGCCGAGCACGCCTCGGGTGAGCAGCTCCTGGAGGAACAGGGCCCGGAACGCCTGCGAGGGGACCCCCTCGTGGTCGCGGGTGCCGAACACCAGGCACGACGGCCGACCGGACACCGTCACCGTGCCCCTCGAGGCCGTGCCCGCGCACCAGGGACTCGAAGCCGGTCCTCGGAGCGCTCGGCCCTGGGCCTCCATGACCCCGACGACGTCGTGCTCCTCGTAGGCCTCGCTGACCGCCAGGAAGGCCGCGAGGCCGGTGGTCTCGGCCCCGTGGGTCGTGGAGAGGAGGAAGACGCGGGGCGCACCGGTGTTGAGCCCTCCGAGCTCCATCAGCTCACGGCGGCCGGCGAGGGCGGACACCGCGAAGCCGTTGCCGAGCGCCTTCCCCCACGTCGAGAGGTCCGGGGTGACCCCGTAGACGCGACTGGGCACCACCGGCCGCCCACCGCATGCCGGTGATCATCTCGTCGAACACGAGGACGAAGCCCTCCCTGTCGGCGAGCGCCCTGAGCGACTCGAGGAAGCCGGGGGCCGGCTCGGCGGTTGCCGGTGGCCGCCTCGAGGAAGACGGCGGCGACCTGCCCGGGATGCCGGTCGAGGACGTCCTCGAGCGAGGTGAGGTCGTTGTACGAGAAGGTCACGGTGGCGTCGCGGGTGCTCTGCGGGATGCCGGCGTCCATGTCGGTGGTGCCGATGAACCAGTCGTCGACGGAGAAGAACGGCTGGTCGCGGCAGACGGCGACGAGTTCGCGACCGGTCGCGGCCCGGGCCAGGCGCAGGGCCGCCGTCGTCGCGTCCGAGCCGTTCTTGGTGAACTTCACCATGTCGGCCGTCGGCACCTGGGTCAGGAAGCGCTCCGCCGCGCGCAGCTCCCACGCCGAGGGGCGGGAGAAGCTGACGCCCTCGGCCGCCGCCCGCGAGACGGCCTCGACGACCGGGCGGTAGCCGTGGCCCAGCGTGACCGACCGCAGACCCATGCCGTACTCGACGAACGTGTTGCCGTCGAGGTCGACCACGCGCGCCCCGTTTCCGCGGACGATGACCGGCGCCATCCCCTCGGGGTACTGGTCGGACCCACGGGCGTAGGTGTGGGCACCGCCGGGCACCAGCTCGTGGAGGCGACGCTGTGCGGCTGCTGACTTCGCGAACTCCACGATGGCCCTCCCTCGTGCACCATGCACCTTCTCCGGTGGACTACACATCCAATCATCGACAACGTGCGGCCCAGAAATGGGCCCCATCTGGTGGTGTCGACATCGGACACCGCTCAGCCCAGGTGCGAGGACCGACTTGCGACAGAAGAACGCCTCGGCGTACCGGCTCTTGCACTCGACACCGCGCAGCCGCATCAGCCCGAGGAACAGCTCGTCGTCCCACCAGTCCCGGTCGTGCTGGCTGGGGTAGTGCGCGTTGAGCAGTGACACCTTGCGGTGGGCCACCTCGGTCGTGGCGGGGACGTAGTGCGTGGGCGGGCGGAGGTCGGCATCCCACTTGGGGATCTCGTAGTGGAGGACGAGGGCGTCGCGCCAGACGGTGGGGACGAGGCTGCCCGAGCAACCGGTGGTCCTGGTGGGCGTCGTCCTCCCGAGGGCAGAGCACGAGGTCGGGCGACACCCGGCCCGCGAGCTCGTGCAGGGTGTCCTTGACCTGGTCCCAGTGGGCGGGCAGCCGCCCGTCGGGGAACGAGTGGGAGTGCAGACGGGCGCCGGGGAAGAACGCCGGCAGGGCCCGGGAGGCCTCGCCGGCACGGGCAGCCGAGCCGGTCAGGACGAGGGCCTCCAGCGTCGTCGCCGCGCGGTCGGCGAGCTGGAGCAGCGTTGCGCCGCAGCCGATCTCGATGTCGTCAGGATGGGCACCGACGGCAAGCACGCGAAGGGGTCCGGCGGCCGGGGCGAGGGACCTCATCTCCGCGACCAAGGTCCTGCGGTGGCTGCACGGCCGACGGCGGTCATCGCATGGCTCCTCGAGGGGACGACAGTTTCCGGTCAGGATGGCACACCCCGTGAGGGGTCGCGGTAGCGGGCGGGTCCATCTGGCTGGTCAGCCGATGGCGATCTGCCTGAGCGCCGGCAGGGGGACCCACAGCCTCGGTGACCAGCCGGAGCCCGCGCCCAGTCGAGCCAGCTGGGTCGCGACCTCGTCGCCGATGTCCCAGGTGAGGACGACGACGTCGTCGGGCCGGTCCACGAGCAGGTCCTCGACGGGCCGGATCGGGACACCCGCACCGGGCACCCGGCAGCCGTGCTTGGCCGGCGAGAGGTCGACCGTGTAGGGGAGGAGCTCGCTTCCGCACCCGGGCGAGGGCGAGCAGGACGGTGGCCTTCGAGGGTGCGCCGTAACCAGCCACCCGACGGCCGTCACAGAGACAGCCGTTCGAGGTGGGCCCGGAACGCTTCCGCCGTCCGTGCTCCCTTGGCGCCCAGCGCCTCGAGGCTCTCTCGGCCGTCCAGTCCAGCCGCACGCTCGCGCGCGATGACGTCTTCGACGGAGGGGTCGACCGCCGGGGCCTCGTCCGTCCGCGCCGCGGTGAGGCGGACGCTGCCGCCGTAGACGTCGACCAGCTTCACCCGCGTGGCGGTGAGGCCGTGCCGTGCCAGCAGGGGAACCGCCGCGATCACCGAGAGGTAGATGAAGTGGCCGTGGCGGATCGTGTCGATGAGCGTCTTCTCGACCACGGGCAGCACGTGGAAGAACTCGAGCACGAGTCGGCCACGAGGCGCCAGCCGCAGCACGTGGGCCGCGAGCGTGGCATCGAGGTCGTCCGCGTGCATGAGATGGTGCACGTCCACGACGAGGTCGGCCGTCCCGTCCTCCTCGAGGGCGGTGAGACCGGCGTCGACAAAGGCCGGGAGCCAGGACGCTCCGTGCGAGCTGTCGAGCTCGATGACGGTCGCGCCCGGCGCCAGCGCCTCGTCAGCGAGGATCTCGGCGACGGAGGACCGGGCGTGGTCGAGGGCGGTCTGCGAGTCGACCGCCATCTGCGGCTCGGGATAGAGCCCGCGCTCGCGTCCGAGCTGCACGAGGTGGCACTTCTCGCACACGTACAGCCGCAGCGGCCACGTCGGGTCCGGCGTAGGGTCGTCCGCCGCGCGGGAACTGGTCCGATGCCGCCACCTCACCGAGATCGAGCACGAGTCGCGGAGCAGGAGCACCGCAGGCGCGACAGGCGAAGTGAGCGCGCTGGTCGGGTCCTCAGTGGGCGACATGCTCAGCCATTGTGCAGGCCCGGCAGCTCGGTCGCACGCTGTCGTGGAAGACCGGGCTGCGCCTCCAGCGACACGTCGGGGGGGCTCCTGAGGCCTGGAACCGGCAGCAGGCATGCCAAGGCCAGCACGGCCAACCCGATGAGGGTGCCCCCCACGATGTCGCTGAGCCAGTGCAGTCCGATCCAGAGCAACGACAGCGCCATGAGGATGCACAGGGCAGCCACGACGAGGCGAGCCCACCACCGAACCGGTCTCTCGATGAGCATCGCCACCCCCGCCGAGCAGAGGAGGATGAAGGCGGAGTGTCCCGACGAGTAGGCGCCGCGTCCCGGGATGAACCCGCCGGCGGGGTCGACCCGGTCGACGACGGCCTTGGTGCCGAAGATCATCAGCACGGCGGGCACCGTCAGGGCGGCCAGGAGGAACAGGGGCGCCCAGGACCGTTGACGGCGCGCGCAGTACCCCGCCACCGCGAGGAGGACGAGCCCGCAGACGGCCGGCTGGAGGTCGTCGACGACGTTGCCGAGGACCAGCTGGGCACCGGCCCAGATCCCTCCCGGCCGGAAGACCTGGTAGGTGGCTTCGTCGACCGCGACAGTGCGTCCGGTCGCCGACAAGCCAGGTGAGCACCAGGTACGCCGTGGCAGCGGGCAGCGCCACCAGCACCGCCAGGGCCCGCTGGTGCGCCATCCTCTGTCGCCGAGCCACCTGTGACCTCCTCCTGGCCGGGCCGCTGATGTGGCACCGTGCTGGTCCTCGACCCTCACCGTCGGGTGACCTGCGGTCGTCCGCAGGTCGGTCAGGCCGGGATCACCGGATCCAACCCCTCGACGGCATGCATCCGCTTTCCGCGACTGAGCCGGTCCTCCCGCCACAGCGCCCAGGGGCACTGGCCGTGGTGGTACATCTCCTCGAGGGCGGCGCGTTCCTTGAGGGTGTCCATCGGTGCCCAGAACCCGTCGTACTCCACGGCGCGCATCCGGCCCGCGGCGGCGGCGTTGACGCACGCGTCCATGACAAGGTCCTGGTTGGGACCCATGTAGTCGAAGATGTCCTGACGGAGCACGAAGTACCCGCCGTTGATCCGGAACGACTTGTCCCCCACCGGTTCGAACCCGGTGACCCGGCCCTCGGGCCCGATGGCCACCACGTGGAAGGAGTCCTGGGGCGGCACCGCGAGCAGCGAGCCGGCGGCATCCGTGGCCAGGAATCCCTTGATGATGTCGTTCATCGGAGCGTCGGTGAGCACGTCGCCGTAGTTGGCCAGGAACACCTCGTCGTCCTCGAGGAAGGGCCGCACCCGGCGCAGCCGCTCCCCGATCGGGGTGTCCATGCCGGTGTCGATGAACGTGATCGTCCAGTCCGAGATGTCGCTGTCGAGCAGCTCCACGTGCTCGCCCGCCCTTCGTGAGCACGAAGTCGTTCGACGCGGTCTCCTCGTAGTGGAGGAAGTAGTCCTTGACGGACTGGGCACCGAAGCCCAAGGCGAGGATGAAGTCGGTGTGCCCGAAGTGGGCGTAGTACCGCATCACGTGCCACAGCACCGGGCGGCTGCCGATGGGCGTCATCGGCTTGGGCAGCGACTCGGGGCCGGAACGCATGCGCATCCCCAGCCCGCCGCAGAACAGAACTACCTTCATCGTGGACCCTCCCTGCAAAGGTCTCGTCGGACTCTTCTAGATCACCTCGAGGTGCGGCAGCGCCACCACGAGGCGACCGCCCCACTCACCCACGACGGGCGCAAGCTGGTCGGAGATCTCCTCGCGGAGGTTCCACGGCATGATGAGCACGTAGTCGGGGCGGGCGGGGGCCAGCTCCTCGACCGGGCGGATCGGGATGTGCGTGCCCGGGAGGAACTTCCCGTGCTTGAACGGGTTCCGGTCGACCGAGAAGCTCACGAGGTCCGACCGGATGCCGCAGTGGTTGAGCAGCGTGTTCCCCTTGCCGGGAGCGCCGTAGGCGACCACCCTCTCGCCTCGTCGCGCGCAGCCGACGAGGAACTCGAGCAGGTCGTTGCGGACCGTCGCGACCTGGTCGGCGAAGCCGCCGTGCCCCTCGACGGTGTGCAGGCCGGCGGCCGCCTCAGCCCCGAGAACCCGCGCGACCTCGGGGGAGGGTCGCGGGGCGTGCTCCGTCGGCGCCGACCAGGTGCGCAGCGACCCCCCGTGGGTGGAGAGCTCCTCCACGTCGACGATCGTGAGCCCGGCGGCGGCGAGCACCCGCTGCGTCGTGAGGAGCGAGAGGTACGAGTAGTGCTCGTGGTAGATCGTGTCGTACTCGTTGCCCTCGATCAGCCGAAGCAGGTGGGGGATCTCGATGGTCACCCTGCCGGTGTCGGCGACGAGTGCCCGCAGTCCCTTGGCGAAGTCGACGATGTCGGGCACGTGGGCGAAGACGTTGTTGGCAGCCACGAGGTCAGCCGGGCCGTGCGCCGCCCGCACCTTGCTGCCCGTCTCCTCACCGAGGAACATCACCTCGGTCGGAACGCCCTTCGCGATCGCGGCCTCGGCGACGTTGGCGGCCGGCTCGACCCCCAGGCAGCGGATGCCGCGAGCGACCACGTGCTGGAGCAGGTAGCCGTCGTTGCTGGCGACCTCGACGACGAAGGAGTCCTCGCCGAGCCCCAGCCGGGCGGCCGCGTCGTCGACGTACGTCTTCGCGTGGGCGACCCACGAGTCGCTGTACGAGGAGAAGTACGCGTAGTGGCTGAAGATCTCCTCACCGGAGATGTAGGCGGGCAGCTGGACGAGGAGGCACTCCGTGCAGATGCGGACGTGCAACGGGTAGAAGGTCTCCCCCGTGTCGAGCTGGTCGGCATCCAGGTAGCTCTCGCAGGGCGGCGACATGCCGAGGTCCACGAACGTCTGGCTCAGCTCGCTACCGCACAGCCGGCACCGCGGGTGGCTCATGAGGTCACCCCCGTGGTCCGCATCCGAAGATCATGGTCGAGCCGCCCCGCGGCCATGAGCTCCCGGATGCGAGCCAGCCGCACGTACCGCGGGCCCTCGAAGTCGTCGGCGGTGAGGCCGTACTCCTTCATGTGGGTCGCGAGCTCGACGATCCCCTGCGGCACGGTCCACTGCGGTCGCCAGGCGGGGAGGAGCTCATGGATCTTGGCGAAGCTCACCCGGTAGTCACGGGTGTCCGGCCCGGCCCCCTCGGCGAACGTGACGGGGCACCCGGTGTGCTCGGCGACCAACGTCGCGATGGTGCGGATCTGGACGACGTCCTCGTCCCGGCCGACGTTGAAGGCCTGGTCGTGGACGATCTCGCGCGGAGCCTCCGTCGCGGCGAGGGCGGCGGCGGAGATGTCGGCTGCGTGGACCAGCGGCCGCCACGGGCTGCCGTCGGACTGGAGCCGCACCTCGCCGCGCGTCAGCGCCGTGCCCGGTGAGGTTGTTGACGACGATGTCGGCCCGCAACCGCGGTGACGAGCCGTAGGCCGTCGCGTTGCGCAGGTAGGTGGGGCTGAAGGAGTCGTCAGCGAGGGCCGACAGCACCCGCTCCGCCATGACCTTGCTCTCGCCGTAGGGGGTCACGGGGTTGAACGGGGACTCCTCGTCGACCGGGGCATCACCGGCGGCGCCGTAGAGCGAGCAGGACGACGCGAAGACGAACCTCGCCACCCCGGCCCCCTTCGCCGCGCGTGCCGCGACCTCCGCGCCGTGGGCGTTGACCGAGTAGGTGGCGCCCGGGTTCAGGTGACCGATCGGGTCGTTGGAGATGGCCGCGAGGTGGACCACGGCGTCGAAGCCGTCGAGATCGCCGGCGGCCAGGTCGCGCACGTCACCGGTCCGCTGCTCGTAGCTGTCGACGACCGCACCGAAGTCGCAGCCGTCGTACCAGCCGGCATCGAGGCCCACGACGTCATGGCCGGCGGCCTGGAACATCGGGACGAGGACCTGGCCGATGTAGCCACGGTCCCCGGTGACGAGCACGCGCATCTGGTAACCCCCTGCTGTCGGTGTGCGGTCCATGCTGCCAGCACGTCCCGCTCCGCGTGCAGTATTCGGAGGACTGTGCCCGTCCACAGCCGGTTTCGGGTAGCGCGGACCGAAGCGGCCTCTGCGCCGACACTGAGACCAGCCGTTCGTGGATCGGAATGTCATGGTGCGATTCGCCAGAACAACTGCGGCGTGCTACCTAAGATCGGCCGTGGTCGGGCGGAGAGTGCCGCGGCCAGGGTGAGCATGGAGGCATTGTGACGACTGGTGACCGCCTGCTCTCCCGGGCGAGCGGCGTGATGGGGTCCGCCCGCTCCGTGGGTGGCCGCATGAGCTGGGGCCTGGTCGACCAGGCGCTCTCCAGCGTCACCAACTTCGCCGTCGGCATCGTCGTGGCCCACAACTTCGGACTCGAGGAGTTCGGCGCGTTCACACTGGCCTGGTTCACCTACGGCCTCATGCTCAACATCTCCCGTGGGCTCGCGACGGACCCCTTGGTCGTCCGCTTCAGTGGCGCCCCTGACGCCCGCTGGCGCACAGCTGTCTCGCGCACCTCGGCCACCGCCATCGCGGTCGGCCTGGCGACGGGCGCCGTCTGCCTCGTCGTCGGGCTGGTTGTCCCCGGCCCGGTGGGAGGCGCCCTGGTCGGGCTGGGCCTCGTGCTCCCCCTCCTGATGCTCCAGGACAGCTGGCGCTTCGCGTTCTTCGCCGCCGGCGAAGGCCGCAAGGCCTGCTTGAACGATCTCGTGTGGGGGCTCGCCCTCATCCCGGCGCTGGCCGTGGCAGTGCAGCTGCAGAGCCTCGTCGGTCTCCTCCTCGCGTGGGGGCTCGCGGGCGGCGCGGCGGCGTTGTTCGGGTTCTGGCAGTCGCAGGTGGTTCCGTCTCCCACCGGCATCCGCATCTGGTTCCGGGACCAGCGGGACCTGGGCCTGCGGTACACGATGGAGAACGTCACCCAGAGCGGTGGCACCCAGCTGCGCATGTACGCGCTCGGCGCCATCGCCGGCCTGGCCGACGTGGCCGCCCTGCGCGGCGCGCAGCTCCTCCTCGGGCCGCTGCTCACCGTCCTCATGGGGATCGGGACGGTCGCCGTCCCGGAGGCGGTGCGGTGGCTGCATCGTTCGCGGCACCACCTCCTCCGGTTCTCCCTCGCCCTCGGCTCCGTGGAGGCCTCCGCGGCGACGCTCTGGGGCCTGGTCCTGTGGGTCCTCCTTCCGCTGGGTGTCGGTAGCACGGTGCTCGGCCGCGTCTGGGAACCCGCGTCCGTGCTGGTCCTCCCGCTGTGCCTCAGCGTGGTGGTCAGCAGCTTCTGCACGGGAGCAACGACCGGCCTGCGCGCGCTCGGGTCCGCGCGCCGCAGCCTGCGGTCGCAGCTCCTCGAGAGCACCCTGTTCGTCCTCGCCACCGTCATCGGGGCGACGATCGCAGGGGCACTCGGAGCCACCTGGGCCGGGCTCGGCGCAGCCGTCATCTCGGGGGTCTTCTGGTGGATTCCAGCTCCGCCGGGCGCTCCACAGCACCCCTGGAGGCGGTGCCGCCGCATCGGACGTGGCGTCGGCAGGGTCGGTCAGGACGTACCATCCACGGCACGCGGCGCAGCCGAGCCGGACCCGGCTGCTCTCGGCGGTGCCGCCCACCACAGCTGGCCCCGGGGACCGCTGACGTCGGTGACGGCAACTCCTCACGGAGAAGCACCCGTGGTGGAGGGTTGCACCGACTGACCGGTTGACGGCGCGGGACGCCCCTCCGGCCGAAAGACGCTGCCGGCATCCTGCCCGAACGGTCCTTCGCACCCGCCGGCCCTGCGCTCGGCCATCGACGCACAAGGGAGCGTGCCGGTGAGTGGCGCCGTCCACTGGTGCCAGCCGACCGGGTTCCCCTGGTTCCACGCGTAGAACGTGGAGGGGCCGTTGTAGACGTTCTCAGACCAACGGTTGTTCTGGAAGAACGTGACCTGGGTGGGGACGTCGGGTCCTTCGGCGCTGCCATTGGGTCCGCCGTACTTGCTGAAGATGCCGTTGGCGCCGCACGCCGGCCACGCCTCCTTCGTGCACCCGAAGATGTTGGCGGGGTCGAAGTCGATCCGGTTCCGAGAGACGGTCACGTTCTGGGTCTCCCACATGCACCCGTCCCAGTAGTTGCGAGGTGGTGAGCCTGTGACGTTCCCGAGGTAGGTGGTGCGGTCGAGGGTGGCGTCGGGCAGGTTCGCCGCGCAGCCCGCCATGCTGAACGGCCCCGTCTCCCCTCCTCGGGTCAGGGTGCAGGAGCCGTCGAACCCGTCGTTGCAGAAGCGGTCGCTGTTCTGCCAGAGGAAGATCCCCCCGCCGTTGTCCACCAGCGTGTTTCCCTGGATGACCGAACCTTTCGGGTGGCTCGGCATATGGGAGGCGATGCACGACGGCATCGCGCACGCGGGGACTCCCCCGTTCTTGCTGTCGCTCCCGGACTCCGAGATGTAGATCGCAGGCATGGGAAACGTCGGGTTGGACGGCCCGTCGATGAGGTTGTTGCGCGCGAGGTAGTTGTCGGTGATGGAGAAGTTGTACGAGATCTCCTGCCAGATCCCGCCGTTCTCGTTGTCCGTGATGGTGTTCCCGGTCCAGGTGGTGTTGGCGTTGTTGTTGTCGGCCCAGCCGCCCACACCCCAGTTGTGGTGGATCCAGTTGTCCCGGATCATGACGCCGTTGGTGGCCCAGAGCTTGAAGCCGCCCTGGTTTCCGCTCCCCTCGACCGCTCCGCACTCGGGGTTTCGGTAGCGCTCGGGGACCGGTTGGTAGTCGCGCCATCCGAGCGCCTCGTTCTGGAGAAGGCCCGACAGCCCGCAGGTGTCGTTGTAGCTGATCTCGTTGTTCTCGACCCACACGTTGTATGGCCCACCGGTGAGCGGGTCCGGCCGGATGGTCTCCGACGCCTGGAAGCCGTACTGACCGTTCATCGTCAGGCAGTTGTCGCGCAGGACCGCATCCGTTGCCGCGAACATTCCCCCGCCGGGCACGTTCAGGGTCACCGTGCTGTTCAGCAGGTGCCAGCCGCCGGCACCGGTCTGGTTGATGGCCGTCTGGTCGACGTACGGAGTGAACTTCTGGATGGTGAGGTAGGCGATGGTCACATCCGTCTGCTCACCGATCGTGATGTTGCTGTCGATGGCGGTGAACCGGCGGTACTGGCCGTCGAGGACGCTGCCCCGCCCGCCGGCGTACCCCCCGACGAAGGCGTCTCCGGAGTTCGCGCTGAAGCTGCCGTAGTGCATTCCCGGCGCGAGGTAGTAGACGGTGTGGGGCTCCAGCTGCCAGTTCTCGTAGTCGGCGGTCTCCGGGGGGAGCACCCGGCCGGCCCTGGCGTCGGGGAAGTCGGTGCCCGGGCTGCCGTAGGTCGGCAGGCCGGGCGTGCCGGACCGGTAGGGGCCCGCGGCCCCCGTGTAGTCGTACGGCGAGTGCAGCACGGCGGTCCCACACACCGGCCGGCCCTTCGGACCGGCCGAGGCTGCTCCGATCTCGTCCGCGGCCTCCGCGTCGAGTGGAGTCGACGTGGGTGTCCTCGTCGGCACGACGACGCCGGGCGCCGCACCTCCCGCTCCGCCCCCCAGCGTGAGGGCGGCGACCACCACGACGGTGACCACGAGGGCGCTCACGGCGAGGGCCAGCAGGACGTGACGCCTCACCACGGGGATCGCCCGAGGCCCCGTGCCATCCTCGGTGCCGGGTGAACGAGGAGCGCTCACCCGGCGAACCCGTAGGCCCGTTCGAGGAAGTCCGTCAAGGCTCTCGCGCTCGCGACCGGTGACATCTGGTCGGCCCGCACCTTCCCGAGGGCCGAGTAGTGCGCCCGTACGTCGCCGTCGAGCATGGTGCACATTGCCTCCACGAGCTCGTCCTCGTCGCCGCGTGGGACGAGGGGACCGAAGGTCCCATTGTCCGTCACGAAGAGCGGTCCGCCCCCCTGCGAGTCGGCGGCGATGACGGGACAGCCGACGCTCATCGCCTCGGTGAGGACCTGCGCGAAGCCGTCCTCGTCCGACGGGTGGACCAGGGCCCAGGACCGGGCGACGTACTCCAGCGGATCGTCGATCCATCCCACGGTGGCTGCGACGTCTCCGAGTCCGAGCCGTCGGATCTGCTCGTCGGCGGGGCGCCGCCCGGGCCCCTCGCCGAGGATGAGCAACCGCGCGTCGTGGCGGGCATGAACGCGGGCGAAGGCGTCGATCAGCAGGTCCACCCGCTTGAACGGAAGCAGGTTCGTCACGTTGACGAACACCGGGGGCTGGCCGTCCTCAAGCCACGGGTGCGGAGGCGGACCCAGAGGTGCCGTGTGCCTCGGGATCGGGTTGGGGACCAGCGCACCCGACGACGGGTCCAGGCCGCACCACTCGATGGTGCCCGCCAGCACGGTGGGGGAGGGAGCGATGAGCCCGTCGGCGAACCGGTACGACGCCTTCGCGAGCCACTTGTTGTCCCGCGGGTTGCTCGCGTGCGTGAGCTCGGGCAGGTGGTCCTGGACGAGGAGCAGCTTTCCCTGCCACCGCGGTGGGGTGCGGGCGATCCAGGCAGCGGCCAGGCCCACGAAGTTCGCATGCACCTGCCGGGTGACCAGCACGTCCGGGCGTCGTGCGCGCAGGTACCGGACGAGCGCGGGCACCGATCTCGAGACCCGGTCGACGCCCAGGCGGTGGATGGTCACCTCGGGCGGTAGCCATGGCGGTGGTGGGTCGTCGCTGTAGCAGACCACGTCGACGCGTGCGCCGCCGCTCTCGACCAACCCGAGCGCCAGCCGGCTCGCGGCGTTCCCGTGGGCGCGCTTGCTCGGGCTGTCGACGAGGAAGGCCACGCGGGTCATGCCCTCAGCTCCAGATGTTGCGGTGCACGTTGAAGATGATCCTGGACCCGTAGGGGTCCACGGAGATCGGCAGGTCCTTCATGGGTGCCAGGGCCGCGCGGACGGCCTCCTGCTGTTCGACGGGGCACATGACGAGAACGAAGCCCCCGCCCCCTGCACCCGTGACCTTGGCGCCGGTTGCCCCCGCCCGCATCGCCGAGTCGACCGCGTCGTCCAGGGCACTGTTCGAGACGCCCTGCGCGAGCTCGCGCTTGGCCTCCCAGCTCTTGCCCATCGCGAGGCCAACCAGCTCGGGCCGCCCGGACCGCACGCCGGCGGCCGCCTCCGCCGCCAGGTCCTTGAGCTGCTGGAGCTGGGCGAGCCGGTCCGGGATGTTGGCCTTCTGCTCTCCCAGGATCGTGTCGGCGGTTCGGGTGATCCCCGTGTAGAACAGCATCAGCTGGTCCTGGAAGGACCGGTGCTGCGCCGGCGGGAGGTGGACCTGCTCGGCGTGGACGGCGTCCCCGGGGCCGAAGCGCAGGTCGCAGATGCCACCATAGGCTGCGACGTACTGGTCCTGCTTCCCGATCGGCTTGCCGCACCGGTCGATCTCGATGGCGCAGGCCCGGTCCGCCAGCTCCTCCGCCGACAGCTGGCGTCCCTGGTAGGCGAACAGGGCCTGGAGCAGGCCCACCGTGACCGCGGAGGAGGACCCGAGTCCCGAACCGGCCGACGGGATGTCGGCGAGGGTGGTGATCTCGACGCCGCCGCGGACGCCCGCCATGTGCATGGCCTCGCGCACCAGGTCGTGCTCGACGTCCTCGACCTGGGCGACGATCTCCTTGCGGGAGTAGTTGAGGTAGATGTCGTCGTCGAAGCGCTGCTTCACGACGACGAACACGTACTTGTCGATGGCGGCGTTCAGGACCCGGCCACCGTGCTGCCGGTAATAGGACGGCAGGTCGGTACCGCCACCGACCAGACCCACGCGCAGGGGTGTCTGGGTGATGATCATGCGACTCCTCGAAGGGGCCACTCCGCCTCGGCCCGCGCCAGGGCCTCCGGGGTGCCGATGTCGATGAGGAAGGCGTCTCCCACCGGCACGGCGACCGAGCGGCCGACCAGCCGGGGCAGCAGGTGCGTCCCGATGTCGACCGGTGTGATCTCGGGCACGAGGTCGAGCACCGGGCGCCGGAACGCGTACATGCCGGCGTTCGCGAGGTCGCCGCGGGGGGCGGCCGGCTTCTCCTCGAACGAGACCACCACCCCGTCCTCGACCTCGAGGATGCCGCACGCCTGTGGTGCGGGGGCGTGGAACACCGCGATGGCCGCCTGCGCCGCGGGGGCTGCCTCCAGCGCGACCACGAGTCGGCGCAGGTCGAAGTCGGTGAGATCGTCACCGTTGACGGCCAGGAACACCTCGTCGGACCCGACGAACTCGCGACCGGCGGCGAGGGTGCCTGCGCTCCCCAGGAGGGTGGGCTCGTAGGTCGTTCGCACCTGCGGTGCGCCGCGGTGGGCGGCCAGGTGCGACCGGACCTGCTCCGGCATGTGGTGCAGGTTGACGAGGACCTCGTCGACGCCTGCCGCCAGGAAGTTGTCCAGCCACAGGTCGAGGAGCGGTCGCCCGGCCACCGGGACAAGGCACTTGGGCACGGTGTCGGTCAGAGGTCGCAGCCGGGTCCCCAGCCCGGCCGCGAGGAGGAACGCCTTCATCCGGCCGACTCCCGGACGACTCCGAGGGCCTTCATCGTCGCGTCGGCGTGCGCGAGCACTTCGTCCAGGCCCGGCATCCCCTTCAGCCACTCGGCGTACTCGGCCACCGAGTCCACCGGTGTGCGTCGCGCCGCCCAGCCCAGCCCCTGAAGCGCGGAGACGTCGGAGAAGATGTGGCGGGTGTCGCCGAAGCGGTACTCCCCGGTGACCCGGCCCGGCTCCTCCGACCCGTAGTGCCTTCGCACGATCTCGGCGAACTCCCTCGTCGTGTAGGCAGTCCCGCCCCCGACGTTGAAGGCACGCCCGACGGCCCGAGGGTCCTCGAGGACGAGGAGGTTGGCGTCGACCACGTCGTGGATGTTGACGTAGTCACGCACCATCTCGCCGTCCTCGTAGAGCGTGGGCGTGCTGCCGAGGAGGTAGTGCAGCGAGAAGATCCGGCACGCGCCGGAGTACGCGTTGTAGACGGACTGCCGAGGACCCTGGACGATGCTGTACCGCAGGGCCACCGTGGGGATGTCGTACCGGCGTCCGAGGTTGAGCGCGACCATCTCCTCGCCGAGCTTCGACATCCCGTAGGCGTTCTGAGGGTTCGACACCGCCTCGGGCGTCCGCATCATCTCGAGCGGGCCTCCGCAGACGGGGCAGGGGATCTCCCACACGCCGGCCCGCAGTGCCTCCTCGGGGCGCATCCCCGGCGTCTGGTCCCCGTCGCGCGGGCACCGGTACAGGCCTTCGCCCATCGCACTCTGGGACGACGCGACGACCACGCGCTCCAGGTCCAGCCCCTCGGCCACCGCGATCTCGTAGATGAGCGAGGTGCTCACGACGTTGACGTCGGTGAATCGAGAGAAGTCGGGGAGGTAGTCCTGGTAGGCCGCGAAGTGGTAGACGGCATCCACCCGGCGCAGCAGGTTGGCGAGCAGGTCGCGGTTTCGCACGTCGCCGACGAAGAGGTCGGCCCCGGGGGTCAGGTAGTTGGGCACCTCGTCGCGGTGCACCGGCGCAGTGAGCGCGTCGAGGACCGTCACCTGGTGCCCTTCGTGGACCAGCCGGTCGGTCGTGTGGGAGCCGATGAACCCGGCGCCACCCGTCACGAGCACCCTCATCGGCGGCCTTCCCGGGCCGCGTTGACCTCGCGGTAGACCTCCAGGGTCGCCTTGGCGGTGGCGGCCCAGGTGAACTGCGCGGCCCGGGCCGGACCCAGCTCGCGAAGCCGCGGCCCGGCGTCGCCGCAGGCCGAGACGATGGCTGCGGCGACGGATGCCGGGTCCTCCGGGTCGGCCAGCAGGGCCGCTCCGCCGGCTGTCTCCGGCATCGCGCTGCGGTCCGAGGTGACGACAGGGCACCCGCAGGCCATCGCCTCGAGGATCGGCAGGCCGAAGGTCTCGTTGTGCGAGGGATACACGAACGCAGCCGCGGCGCGATAGAACGGCAGCGTCTCGTGGTGGGGGACCCCGCCCACCCACACGACGTCGTCCTCGATGCCCAGCTCGGCGGCGAGGGCGTGCAGCTCTGCCGCGTACCCGGCATCCGCCGCGCTGCCCACGACGACGAGCCGGTGATCCGGGAGGTCACGCCGAGCCGTGGCGAAGGCACGCAGCAGGCCGTCGCAGTTCTTGTACGCCCACAGCGAGGAGACGAAGAGGACGAACGGGCCCTCGATGCCACGCTCGCGCCGCAGTCGCTCCGCGGCCTGCTCCGGGTCACCGGGCCGGAACACCTGGTGGTCGACGGCCTCCGGGATCAGCCGGAGCTTGTCCGGGTCGACGTCGAGGTAGGTCTCGACCTCTCGTCGCAGGCTCTCGGAGTTCAGGATGATGGCGTCCGCCACCTTCGCGGTGTGCGGGTACCCGGTGCGCCGGTACAGCCGGACCACGGGGTTGAGCGCCGCCGGGCTCGTGAAGGCGTGCAGCGTCTTGAAGTGCGCGACGAGAGCGGGAGCCGGCTTGACCATCGGCGCGATGAGGGTGTTGAAGACGTCGATACCCGAGCGGGGCAGCCGTAGTGGCGTGTACGCGTGCTCGCTCAACGTCCGCAGGGTGCGACGTTCGTTCGACCACGGGAAGGTGATGTACCGGACTCCTGGACCGTAACCGGAGTGCTCCGGGCGGATCCGCGGGCTGACGAGCAGGTACAGCTCCTCGTCCTGAGCGAGCATCGGCACCATCTCGCCGATGGTCTGCTTCCAGAACCAGTGGGCACCGGAGGGCTTGTCGGGGTCGTCGGTGAGGAGGTTGATCGCGACGCGCATGGGTCAGAAGACCTGGGACGAGACGTCGTCGTCGGACATCCTCGACTGCCGGACGTACTGGGCCAGGAGGTGCATGCACGCCGAGTGGGCGTCCTCGATGACTCCGTAGTTGGAGGAGGCGACGTGGATCGAGACGGTGGCCAGCTCACGGGCCGGCCCGCCGGTGAAGCCGGTCAACGCCACCGTCTGGACGTCGTTCTCCCTGCACCACTCCAGCGCCCGGACGATGTTCGGTGAGCGCCCCGAGGAGGAGACCGCGACGAGCACGTCGCCGGGTCGGGCGTGCGACTGCGAGCTGGAACTCGAAGACGTTCTCGTAGCCGTTGTCGTTGGCGATCGCGCTGAGGATCTCCACGTTGGTGCTCAGGCTCTGCACCCGGGTGAGCAGGCCGGTGCCCATCCGCACCCCCTTGACGTGGTCGCACTGGAAGTGGTTCGCGATGGACGCCGACCCGCCGTTCCCGCAGGAGAACACGGTCGAGCCTCGCTCGTACGCCGCATCCAGGATTCGCGCGGCCGCCTCGAAGCTCCCGCCGGCGACGGTGCGCATCGCCCCGGCCAGCTGGGTGGAGTAGTCCTCGGCGAAGCGTCCGGCGTCGCGGTACCTGCGCGTGGGGAAGCCTGGTCGTACCGCGGATGCCGGCACGGCGTGCTCGGCGAGGATGACGTCGACCGCGGCCGCAAGGTCCGCCACGGTGTCGACGTCCGGGTCGACGCCGGCGCCCGCCTCCGCGATCCGAAGCGGGCGGGCACCGACGGCCCTGGCCAGGTCCACGTCGCACTCGCTGTCCCCGACCACCCAGGAGGTGGACAGGTCAAGGCCGAGGGCACCCGCCGCGGCCAGCGCCATGCCCGGAGCGGGTTTGCGGTCCGCGCTGGCCCGGGCGAAGGCCGGGACGACACCGTCCGGGTGGTAGGGGCAGAAGAACCAGGCGTCGACGTGAGCGCCCTGGCGGCCCAGCTCCGCGACCATGTGCTTGTGGACGAGCTCGACGTCTGCCAGCTCGTACATCCCCCGCGCGACGCCGGCCTGGTTGGTGACGACAGCCACCGGGATGCCGGCGGCGTTCAGCCGGGCGATGGCCTCGATCGAACCGTCGAGGAACACGACGTCGTCGACGGCCCCGACATAGCCGCTGTCGACGATGATCGTCCCGTCACGGTCCAGCAGCACCCCCCCGACGGTCATCGCCTGGACCCACGTGGTCGTCGAACGTCCGCTCCGGCGCGGTGGGGCTCGTGCACGACCCGCCCGCCGGCCGTCGACCGCCCCTCACCACTCATGCCTGGTGCCACGACACCGCTCCCTGCTCGCTGGCCCTCGGGCGGGACGCACCTGCGCCGCGGCCCGGGGATGACACCGGCCATGATAGGTAGTCACATTCCCTGACAGGTCGGTTCCGGAAGATTGCCCCACACCGCCCTGCTGCTCGCATTCGCCGTCACCCGCCGTGACCCGCCGTCACGCCTCGACCGCCCGAGCGCTCGGGTCGCGGCCGGCGATCAGGTGGTCGAGGGTGGACAGGTGGCGGACCAACGTCCGCCTCTCCTCAGCAGCCACCTCGAGCAGGCGGGGCGAGAGCCGATCGCCCTCGACCAGGAGCGCCTCCAGCGACTGCACCAGGTGGTCGACGTCAAGCGTGCGGATCTCGTGGCTGAAGCGGCCGACCCCGAAGCGATCCATCAGCTCTCGGTGCTTGTCCCCGTAGCCGACGGCGATCGTGGGCACCCCGCACTTCAGCGAGCAGAGGACGTTGTGGAAGCGAGAGGCGACGACGGCATCGAGGTCGACCACCTGTGACATGTACTCCCCGAGGGTCGAGACGGGCTCGAAGACGATGGCGTCGTCGCCGAGCCACGGGTGCTCGGCCAGCACGTCGGCCCGCAGGTCCCTGGCGACGGGGATGTCGATGTCGTCACCCACCAGCAGCCTGACGGTGTGACCGCTCTCGACCGCCCGGCCGAGAAAGCTCCGCATCGCGGCGCGGTAGCGGCCGTGGATTTCGTCGGCGACGGCCCTCTCGGACTCCGACCCGTGCCAGGCGATGACCCCGACGCCGATGGTGCCAGAACGCCCGTGCGCACGCGGTGGGGTGGTGAGGGCGAACGCGAGGTCGGGGAGCACGGCGTCCTGTGCGGTGTCGACACCCATCTCGGATGCCGCGGTGCGCGACTGCCGGTCCCGGAACGAGCGCTGGCTCGCCAGTCGCAGCGCCTGGCTGAGCAGCACCCGGGTCACCGGGTCCCGGGGCCTGCTCGCACCGACGCTGACGATCGCCAGGCTCACGCCGAACACCCGCGCCGACGTCGCGAGGGCGAACAAGGACCACGGCGTCTGCCATGGCCGAACCTGCATCGTGGACTCGAAGGTCCCCATTCCCGGCACGATGGCGACCGAGTGCCGTCGCGTCCATCGGGCGATCCGGTACCGCGTCGATGCCGACGCCCATCCCGACCCGGGCGGCGGTGAGCGCCCGATCGAGCAGGCGAAGGCCGGTTCGCGGGCCACCTCGGTCCCAGCTGAGGTCGACGGCGGGGATGCCGTAGCGCTCCTGTACCGCCACGGGCCCCGCAGCCATGCAGTCCACCTGCACCGAAGGGTGGTGGTGCCGAACGTACGTCAGCAACGCCTCCAGGGAGCCGTCGTTGCCATAGTTCCCGGCACCGAGCTTGCCGAAGAAGCCCACCCACGCCGTCCGCGCCGGTTCGCGACCAGAGGTCACCGGGCACCGTGCTGGCCGGCGACGACCTCCCGCACGTCGACGACCGGGTTCTCGAGCGCCGACCCAGGGCTGCCGAACTCGTCCCGGTGCGCGCCGCGCATCCGACGGGTGACCCGGCTCGCCATCCAGCGAGCCGTCACGGCGTAGCACGCACGCTTGTTCGCCGGGCTGATCGGGGCGCGGTGGATGAGCGCCACCCTCTCCCACGCGTACTCCCCCACGAGGCGGACCGTGGGGTGGCGCAGCGGGTCGGAGCGCCGGGGGTCGAGGTTGGCGCACCAGGAGCGCACCGAAGGGTTGGCCTTGAACGCCCGTGCGGAGTGGTGCCGCCGAAAGTAGAGCCAGTCCGGGACGATCGCGAACCGTCCCATCAGCGCCAGCTCGGCCATGAAGGTCTGGTCCGAGTGGTAGAAGCTGCCGTGCGGGTTCATGCGTCGCAGGACGTCCGAGCGGATGACCCCGTAGAAGTCGTCGGCCGCCACCGCCCCCGGCATCGCGTCGCCGCCGAACATCAGGCTCTCCAGCCGGCGCGACGGACGTGGATCGTCGGTGTCGAGCGGGTACGGGAGCGCCTGGATGAGGTTGCTGTCCTCGTCGATCGCCGCGGTCAGGGAGTGGGCGAGCACGACGTCCGACCGGTCCTGCAGCTGCTGGACGCAGCGCTCGAGGAGGTCCCGCGCGTAGAGGTCGTCGCCGGAGGCCCACTTGAACAGGGGCGCCCGCGCGTGAGCGAAGACGTCGTTGTGGTTGGGGGCTGCGCCGACGTTGACCGGCTGGCGGAGGAACCTCACCCGCTCGTCCTCGCGCTCGTAGCGCCGGCAGATGTCGTCGGTGCCATCCGTCGAGGCGTTGCTGAGCAGGATCAGCTCGAAGTCGCCGAACGTCTGGCCCAGCAGCGCATCGACCGACTGTTCGAGGTAGTCCGCACCGTTGTACACCGGCAAACCGATGCTGAGCGGGGGTGTGGCACTCATCGTCCCCTCCTGCGCCTGGCCCTGTGACTGGAATCCGGTCCCCAGACTAGGTGCCGGGCCGCGGCCGGGGTGGGCGATTGGAGGTTCCTCCACACGTCGGTTGCTCTTCCGGCGCGGGCCGGGGGCACCGAGGCCGAGGCCGAGGTGCCGAGATGACCGAAACCGCCCACCGAAGCTCCCGCGCATCCGTAGTCTGTGGTCACGCCCCGAGCCGGCTCGAGGTGGCAGAACCGAGGCCGCTCGGCCGTCGGCGGAGCAGGGGAGTGATGGACATGGCCGTTGGAGCGCACCACGGGTCGCTGAGGCGGCGTCTGTCCGCCCTGTTCGCCGC
This sequence comes from uncultured Actinomycetota bacterium, assembly GCA_963811475.1. Taxonomy (GTDB): domain Bacteria; phylum Actinomycetota; class Actinomycetes; order Actinomycetales; family Dermatophilaceae; genus Fodinibacter. Next base: position 31,168 of record CAWERJ010000014.1, on the reverse strand, counting down.
GGTGATGGTCGTCGGAGTAGGCGCCGGGATCGCTGCCGCCCCGGCCGATGCCGCTGAGGACCATGTGATCGTCACGTTCACGTTCGACGACGCCAGGGTCAGCCAGTACCCGATGATCCCCGTCTTCGCCGCCCACGGCGCCAAGGCGACCATCTACGCCAACTCCGGGCTGATGGGGACGAACGGGATCATGACGTGGAACCAGCTGCGCGACATGTATGGCGCCGGGCACGAGATCGCGGGGCACACCGCCCACCACACCCCACTGACCGACGTCGACCCGGCGACTGCGCGGGCCGAGATCCAGGCCGACATCACCGCCTTCCAAGCCCAAGGGCTCCCGCGCCCGGTGTCGTTCGCGTACCCGGTCGGCTACTACGGGACCGCGGAGGAGGACATGGTCAAGCAGGCGGGCTACGCGTCGGCCCGCACCATCGACACCGACCGCCGGGAGACGGTTCCGCCGGTGGACCCCTACGCCGTCCGCATCATGCGGGACAGCCTGGACGGGTCCGAGGGGCTGCAGGCCCTCAAGAACGACGTCCTCTCCGCCGAGTCACGCTCGGGGAAGACCTGGATCGTGTACCTGATGCACGAGTTCTACTCCCCGATCGACGAGGAGATCGACGACTTCCTCACCTGGCTGGGACCGCGTGCGGCGTCCGGCACCGTGGTGAAGACCGTGCGAGACGTCATGGTCCCCGCAGGCAACCAGCCTCCGGTCGCCGTGGCCGGTCCCGCGCAGACGGTGGCGCAGGGGTCGAGTGTGACCCTGGACGGCTCCGGTAGTCGTGACCCCAACGGGACCGCGTTGTCGTACCAGTGGACGCAGACCGGCGGGCCCGCGGTGAGCCTGTCGAGTACGACCGTGGCGACCCCGACGTTCACCGCGCCGGCGACGGCATCCACGCTCACCTTCAAGCTGACCGTGGGCGATGGTGAGTTCACTGCGAGTGACAGCGTCACCATCACCGTTGTGCCCGAGTCCAGCGGTGGCACACCGACATTCCGTTCCAGCTCGTCCACGGGCAACGACGCCTGGTCCACCGCGGCGACCGTGGCGGTTCCGGCCGGGGCGACCACCGGGGACGTCGTCGTCGCCACCGTGGCGACGTGGGGTGGGCCGGCACCGGCCGTCACGCCCCCGGCCGGGTTCACCCTCAAGGGCACCTACACGGCCGGTGAGGACACGGCCAGGGTGTTCTGGAAACGTCTGACCGCTCCCGAGTCGGGCACCTACCAGTTCTCCTGGAGTGGTGGCCGGTGGTCCTCCGCCCACGCGATGGCCGTGTCCGGGGCGGCGACGATCGGCGACCCGGTCGAGGCCGTCAACCACGCCACCGGCTCCGGCACCACGTTCCCCACCACCTCGGTGTCCACCGTCAGCACGCCGCTGCTGGCCTGGATCGGGCGCAACGACGAGCCGGCATCCGGTCACGCTCCACCGACCGGTTTCACCGAGGTGCAGGACAAGGACTGCACCGCCCTCGCGTACCGTCAGCCGCCGGCCGCCGGTACCCACGTCGGCGAGCGGAGCCACGTACTCGGGCGGGGCCGGACCCCTCCACTCGGTCCTCGTCGCCGTCAAGGGTGGCACCACCGCCCCACCCCCGGTGAACACGGCGCCGGTGGCCCGGGCCGGTGCCGCGCAGAGCGTGGCGACCGGGGCGACGGTGACCCTCGACGGCTCCGCCAGCACCGACGCCGACGGTGACCCGTTGACCTACGCGTGGTCGCAGACCGCCGGTCCCTCGGTCACCCTCTCCAGCGCATCGGCCGCCAAGCCCACCTTCACCGCGCCGTCCACCTCCTCGACGCTGACGTTCCAGCTCACCGTCAGCGACGGCAAGGCCACCGCCTCCGACACCACCACCGTCACCGTCACCGCCCCACCCCCGGTGAACACGGCGCCGGTGGCCCGGGCCGGTGCCGCGCAGAGCGTGGCGACCGGGGCGACGGTGACCCTCGACGGCTCCGCCAGCACCGACGCCGACGGTGACCCGTTGACCTACGCGTGGTCGCAGACCGCCGGTCCCTCGGTCACCCTCTCCAGCGCATCGGCCGCCAAGCCCACCTTCACCGCGCCGTCCACCTCCTCGACGCTGACGTTCCAGCTCACCGTCAGCGACGGCAAGGCCACCGCCTCCGACACCACCACCGTCACCGTCACCGCCCCACCCCCGGTGAACACGGCGCCGGTGGCCCGGGCCGGTGCCGCGCAGAGCGTGGCGACCGGGGCGACGGTGACCCTCGACGGCTCCGCCAGCACCGACGCCGACGGTGACCCGTTGACCTACGCGTGGTCGCAGACCGCCGGGCCCTCGGTCACCCTCTCCAGCGCATCGGCCGCCAAGCCCACCTTCACCGCGCCGTCCACCTCCTCGACGCTGACGTTCCAGCTCACCGTCAGCGACGGCAAGGCCACCGCCTCCGACACCACCACCGTCACCGTCACCGCCCCACCCCCGGTGAACACGGCGCCGGTGGCCCGGGCCGGTGCCGCGCAGAGCGTGGCGACCGGGGCGACGGTGACCCTCGACGGCTCCGCCAGCACCGACGCCGACGGTGACCCGTTGACCTACGCGTGGTCGCAGACCGCCGGGCCCTCGGTCACCCTCTCCAGCGCATCGGCCGCCAAGCCCACCTTCACCGCGCCGTCCACCTCCTCCACGCTGACGTTCCAGCTCACCGTCAGCGACGGCAAGGCCACCTCCTCCGACACCACCACCGTCACCGTCACCGCCCCACCACCGGTGAACCCGCCGACGTACCGGTCCAGCTCCTCGACGGGCAACGACGCGTTCGCGACCGGCGCCAAGGTTCCGGTCCCGGCCGGGGCGACCGCCGGCGACGTCGTGGTCGCGACGGTGGCGACCTGGGGTAGCGGCACTCCCCCCACTGTCACGGCACCCGCGGGATTCACCCTCAAGGCCACCTACACCGGAGTGAACAGTGGTGGAGCCGACACGGTGCGGGTGTTCTGGAAGCGCCTCACCGCAGCCGACACCGGCACGTACCAGTTCAACTGGAGCGGAGGAAAGCGGTGGTCCTCCGGTCACGCGATCGCGGTGTCCGGCACCAGGACGAGCGGTGATCCCCTGGAGGCCGTCAACCGAGCGGGGAGTGCGTCCGCGACGACGTTCCCGAGCACGACGGTGACGACGACCGGGAACCCACTGCTGGCGTGGATCGGCCGCAACGACCAGACCGCGTCACAGCACACACCCCCGACCGGGTTCACGAAGGTGCAGGACAAGAACTGCACCGCCCTCGCCGTCCGCAGCTCGGGCGGACCCGGAACGTACACCGCGAGTGGCGCTGCTTACACCGGTACGGCAGGTCCTCTGCAGGCCGTACTCATCGCTATCAGGTAAGGGAGAGGGCACCACGCCCCGGGAGGTCGGGGAGACGGGGACCACGCCAGGAACCCACCGTCCTTCTCGGCGAGTCCCCTTCCTCCGCCTTGCCGTTCCCCGGTGCATCTCCTGCGGGTGGGCGCGGTCCTCGCGCTCCCCCGGGTTGTCCCTCGAGCCGGGGGCTCCTCGTTCAGATCGATTCCGGAGGTCGCGAGCTGAGGAGAGACGCGGCGACGACCAGGTCGAGGATGTACGGAGAGGCGTCCCCGATGCCGGTCTCGGTGACCGACGAGACGAGGACGTAGACGATGAGGAAGAGCGCCACCGCTCGGCGAGGACCGCGCACGTGCGTCGCGACCATCGCGAGGAGCAGGAGCAGCATGGCGCTCTGGAGCACGATCCCGAACCAGCCCTGGTCCAGGTAGGACTGGCCACCCAGTTGCTGTCGATGGCCAGCCCGTCGAAGGACTTGTTCGACAAGCCGGACCCGAACACCGACTCGATGGCCGGCCGAGGGCGTCGCGAAGACGTCGGACCAGACCTTCGTCCGCCCCGTGAGCTGCGCCGCGTCCTCGGCGGTCTGACCGCGTGCCAGCCAGGTCACGATCTGCGGGGCGAAGAGCGCCGTGGCGGCGATCATCCCCACGATGGTGGACACAGAGACCCGGCGCACGCGCGCGTGGCGGAGGAACAGGCTGGCCGAGGCCAACCCGACGCCGATCAGCGCACCCAGCAGAGCCGTCCGGGTGTGCGTGCCGAGAAGTGCGATCGTGGCGGCTCCCACGGCGACCAGCGCGTGGCGCCCGGTGATGACCCGGCACATCCAGAAGATGGTGGACGTCCCGAACAGCACGGCGGCGTAGTGGGCCACCTGGGTCGGGGGCACCGGCCAGATTGTGCCCGAGAGGCGCCCCTCGAAGGCGAACGCCTTGCCGGGAGCGATGGCGGCGCCCACGAGGACCATGGAGAGGATTCCCCACATCGCGACCCGCTGCGACCGCAGCAGGACCAGCTCACGGCGCCCCCACCACGGGGTGAGCAACCAGAGGCAGGTCACGAAGGCGAGGAGCCGCACACCGCGGTAGATCGACCCCACGAAGAACTGGTTGTGGAGCGAGACGACCAGCGAGCTCAGCGCGAGCGCGGTCAGCAGCATCATGAAGAGGTTCGGCCGAAGCACGAGACGGCGGTTGGCGAGCAGCGCGAACGTGAAGGCGAGGAAGAGGGATCCCTGGGCAACCAGCTGGAAGAGCGGGCGCGGAATCGGGATAACCGTCGGGTTGCCTCCCGGCGCGAGCACGTTGACGAACAACGCGAGCCAGGCGAAGAGCACGAACCGCGGGATCTGGCTGGAGTCCGTGCGCAGCGGGCCCTGCCCGACCGGCACCGGAGAAGGTCCGAGCCGCGCCGGGGTCAGTCGTCATCGCGACTGCACCGCCACCGCAGCTCGTCCCGGTCCTCGTCCACCCGCGCCGGGCTGGCCCAGCGACCGGTCCCGCAGGTCAGCGCCCTCGAGGAGCGCGAACGGCATGTCGATGCCGGCCGCCGTCACCAGCTGCGCGATCGTGGACAGCAGCTCACCGCTGGCCCGCCCTGCCGAGACGAGTGGGACGACCGTCGGCGACCCACGTCCGGAGGATGTTGAGGTCGAACCCGGGGTCGACCTCGACCAGGGCCAGGACGAGGTCGGCATCCTTCCACGCCACCTCCAGAGGGCTCAGCTCCTCCGGGTGGGTGGCCGGCCGCCGGCCGAAGCGCCGCGGTCCAGTGGTGAGGGTGGGGTCGCCGTCCGGCCGGTAGATCGGCGGTGTGCCGGGTGTCTCGGGCACTCCGCCAGGCCGGGGGCCGCCGACAGTGCCCCGATGGCGGTCAGGTCGACGAGGAGCACCGCGACGCCTCGATCGGCCACCCGCCCCCGGCAGCACGCAGGATGGAGGCGGCGGTGTCGGTGCGGTCGATGGCCGCGAGACCGAGCGTCGTCGGCCCCGAGCGCCGGTTCGCCGAAGGGTGGCCGCTGATGCCTCGGTTCGGTCCAGCTGCTCCGGAACCGGGGTGCGAGCGCGGACTCCAGGCCCTGCAACAGCGCCTCGAAGTTCCGCTGGTACCGCTGTCCTCCCTGCTCACCGGATGCCTGCGGAGGAGACCGGCCACCCGCGGGTGGCCGACGGAGGAAGCCGACGACCCGCGAGCTCACGGACGCCTCCATCCGGTCCAGCAACCCCCTCGAGGCGACGGGACCGACGCCCACCCGAACGGGGACGCCCAGGGCGCCGGCGACCTCGCGACGGCGGCGTAGCCGGTCGGAGGTGAGCGACCGGATCAGGATGATCCCGATGCTCAGGGCCCCGAGGAGGATGGCGCCGGTGGCCGCCGACAGGACGAGACGTTTCCGCGACCCGAACGCGGACGCCTTCGGGGCGTCGAGAACCTGCGTCGCCGTGATCGCCGCCTCGGTCTTGAGGGTCGCCTCCTCGATTCCTTGCTGCGCGATGCCGATCTGTGTGCCAACGCTGGATCGCTCGGTCAGGATCTCGTTCGCACGTCCCTCCTTGTCCTTGCCCTGCGCAGCCAGCTGCCGGTACTCCGTGGTCAGGGCGTCGTTCTGCGACTCGAGCTCGGTGATCCGCTCCTGGTACCCCTTGACGAGGCCTTGTGAGATCAACCGCAGCTTCTGGGCGCGGAACTGGAGGAAGTTGTCGACCAGCGAGGTCGCCCGGTCGACGGCGGCTGCCTCGTCGGGCCCGCCGACCGTCAGGGAGAGGATCTCTTGGTTCACGGGGTTGACCGTCACCGTCGCCATGAACGCCTCAGGCGACTCCGCGAGACCGAGGTCGGCGCGGACCAGAGACCCCACTGACCTCGTCTCGAGCAGGTTGACGTCCGTCGTCATGGCCGACTCGCTCGCCTCAGGGTGGACCATGAGCAGGGTGGCCGATGCGGACGCCGGATGCGGCATGGCGAGGAAGGCTGCGACTCCCAGGAGGCCACCGATGACCGTCGCCGTCACCCAGATGCGCCGCGTCCGCGCGAGCGCGTCGAGAAGGCCCCGTACGGTCACGAGGAGAGGCGCCGGGGCGCCGGTGATCTCCGGGACTGCCGTCGTCGTCGTCGATCCTCCAGGTCGGTCCGTTCATCGGGGTCTACTTGCCTTGGTGACCGGAGTCGCCTTGGTGACGGGACTTGGCTTGGTGACCGGACTCGCCTTGGTGGGGGAACCCGGCTTGGTACGACGCGGGAACCCGGCTTGGTGGGCGAACCCGGCTTGGTGGCAGGACGGCGTTGTGCTCCGGGGGCAGCGCCTGCGCTGGCTGCTGGCACGGCTCGGGACGGCGTCGGAGCCGCGGCTGGTACCAGGGCCGGTGCGGGTGCGGGTGCGGGTGCGCGGTGCCGGTGACCCCGGCCTCTCGAGCGGAGTGAGTCGCCCGGTGGTGCGGTCGAGGGGGTCGGGGTTCGCGACGACGATGCCCTTGAGGGCGACTCCCACCCGGTCCGCGGCGACGACGACGTCGGCGAGGTTCCTCCGGGTCACCGAGGCCGAGCTCACCGCCAGGAGTGCAGTCCTGTCCTCGACCAGGTCGACGTTCGGCTCGGGTGTGTCGCGGTCCAGCACCACCACGCGCACGGTGAGGTCGACCCGGGCGAGCGCGTTGGGGGCGGTGATGACCGAGAGCGCCGTGGGCAGCTCCTCCTGCACCGTCGTGTTCGAGCACGCCGCCCAGAGCATGGTCGCCGACTCGTGCCGCTGGGCGGCGTGCAGCTGGGTCGTGATCCCGTTGGCTGCGGCGAAGGACGCGATCTGCGGCCCGACGGCAAGACCGGCATCGTCGCCTGACATGCACAGCACGACGAGCACGAAACCGTCGCCGGTCGGCCACTCCTTCCAGGACTCGGAGAGCAGGCCGTGGAGGAGCTGCCGCAGTGCCCATGCGTCGGGGCTGTCGGGGCTGTATCCCCGAAACAGCTCCCTCCAGCCGTGCGCCGTGCGGGGGGGACGCGTCCGCAGGGACATGATGACCGGGATGCCGACGGCATCCGCGATCTCGTCGCGGGCGCGCAGCTTGGGGTCACGTGAGTTGGTGACCAGCAGGTAGATGGTGGTGAGCAGCACGAACGCTGCCGCACCCCCCAACACCTTCGTCGCGGCATCGGCGACCAACGTCGCTCGGACGCCAGGGGTGGGCGGCTGGATGACGCTCGCTCCGGCGGCGACCTGACCGGCTGGGAGGTCCTTGCCGTCGATCTGCTTCTTCACCGCGTCGATCGCCAGGACAACCTGGGCGCGCTGCGCCGTCAGATCCCCCAGGGCGGCAGCGTCGAACCGACCGGCTTCCGAGGTCCGCCCCTTCTCGGCGATCCGCTTCTCGGCCTTCTTGATCTCCCCGTTGACGTCGTCGAGCGTGGCGGTCAGCGTGTCGAGGCGCTGCTTGTAGGCCTTGCGCTCCGACCCGCTGACAGCCCTGGACGTGTCCTCAAGGTAGTCGACGAGCGAGGCGGCGACGGCGCCGGCGAGACCCTCGGCCTGGTCGCTCGTGGGGCCCTCAGCCGTGATCTCGAGGATCGAGGCCGTCGGCGCCTCGGCGACCACTCGGTCGGCGATCTCCTCCTGGCTCAGCTTCGGTGTCGTCTGCTGCCCGGCGCGCCTGAGGATCTCCGCACTCGTCGCGATGCGGATCTGGGTGTCCGCATCGTACTCACCGGTCTTCCCCGAACCTCCCTCCGTGGCCGCGGGAAGCAGCACCTCGCTGCTGCTCGAGTACGGCGGGGGGAGAAGTAGAGCAGCGCCGCTCCCGCCAGCGCGCCGAGAAAGGCGGCGATGACGAGGATGCGGCTGCGCCGCCGGAGCACGGTCCAGGTCGACCGAAGGTCGACCGCTTGTTCGCTCACGAGCCCTTCCAGAAATGAGGTCGAAGTAGTTGCAGGTGTGGAGCCGGGCCCCAAGATCCGCAGCCGCATCTGTGCACCCCGACGGCCGCGCGGTGTATGGGTACGTTCGATGGTAGGCGAGAGGTGCCGGAAATCATGACGGGTTCCACCAAAGCGAGTCACGCACCTTACGCCGACGATTCAGTCGGTGGCCGCCGTCGCGTCCGTGTCCGCCGCCGCTTGCGGGGCGAGCGAGGGGAACCTCAGGTCCGTCCGCAGGGTGAGACCACCGGACCACTCGCCCACGCCGACGAGCGTGGTGGACGGGACACGGACCCCGAACCGGGGTGAGAACCACCCCAGTGGAGGGTCCGTCTCACCGCGGTGCGCCGACCAGGTCAGCTCGCCGGGCAGCTCGAACCGGGCCTGCTGCGGGCCGGCCCGGTCGCACCAGCGCAGCTCGGCGGCAGAGCCCGTGAGGATCACGGTCACGTCAGGGCCGAGGTGCCAGTGCAGCCTCGCGGTGTGGGCTCCGGTGCCGGTGACCGAGTCGACGACGGTCAGCCGCCGGTCGTCGGCGTCGAGGAGCACCTGGCGATCGTGCCGCAGCGCGGGGTCGAGCCGGGCGTAGGCGGTATGGTGTCCGCGCCAGTCCTGCACCCGCCCGACCAGGTCCGCACGGTCCACCACCGCGTCGGCGTGGGTGGCCCACATGAAGGGCCCGGCCTCCACGGCCTGGTCCTGGCCGTCGATCTCGAGGGTGTTGTGGGCCCGGGTCGACCGGAAGTAGCTACGCCACTCGAGCTCACCGTGGTAGCAGTAGGTGCCCGGATCCACGAGGAGCTCCACGCCGTCGTGCCGCACCTCGATGGCCAGGGCGTCGGCGTGGCCGTGTGCGGCGATGGAGAGGAAGCCGTGCGGCCCGCCGTCGCAGCGGCACCAGATCTCCGGCCCCTCGTCGCGGCGAGTGCGCAGCAGGTAGAGGCCGGCATCGGGAAACGCCGGGGGTTCCGGCGACGTTCGACCCGCGGTCGGGTCGCTGCCGCCGACGGCCCCCAACAGGGTGCTCAGCACGCCCGGGTGCAGCGAAGGCCACCAGTCCGACCGACCCACGGTGCTCGCGCCGCACGCCAGCAGGACCGCCCACGGGTCGGCCCCCGGCTCGTCGAGGACGAGCGCCCGGCCCTCGTCGCCGTCGCCCTGCCTCGGCGGGTGGCCCCCGACGTCCAGCATCGCGGCGGCGGCGTCGAGGGAACGGACCAGCAGGGAGCGGGTGGCCTCGCCGAGTGGGTGTCCGGCGGCGTCGGCCTCGACCAGGGCGACAAGCCCCAGCTCGGTGACGAAGCGGTGGTAGTCGGTGGCCAGCTCCCGGTTGACCCCGCTCGGGAACGTGTTGGCCTGCAGCTCCTGCTCCAGCTCGCGTGACGCGCCCCGCCGCCACCCCTCGCTGTCCGTGAACCACGGAAAGGCGCAGGCAGCCGCGAGCTGCCCCACCGCCTCGGCGATCACGTGGTTGTTGGCGGACGAGCCCCGGCTCCGGAACGCGGCGAGGTACTCCTGGTGCCACCGGATCTGCGCGAGGGCGTCGGGGTTCTCCTCGAAGAGGTCGGCGACGCCGGGCCAGTCGTGCAGGAGCCGACGGATCCAGACCCAGCTCGTCGAGCCGGACACCGAGCTCGATCCCGCTGGTCCAGTGGATGCCGGACAGGAACGGGTTCTTCCGCCACCACGATCGGAGCTGGGCAGCGACCACCTCCGCGTAGCGCGGGTCGCTCGTCAGCCACCAGGCGGCGGCGAGGACCGTGAGGTGGTGGTGGCGCGACAGCTCCCACACCGACTTGACGTTGCCCGTCACGGCCTCGTCCCGGTGGTCGATGTGGAACGCCAGCACGGCATCCGGCGCTCGCCGGCCGGTGACCGGGTCGCGGAACCAGTCCGGGTCCACGACGTCGGGTCGACCGGCGCCCAACACCTCCCAGTCCCCGTCGAGCAGGCGGTCGGCGGCGCCCACCAGGGCCCTCCGGGCGTCCGGCGGCACCTGCGCGCGGACCTCCGGCGCCAGCGGGCTGTGGAAGCGGCGTGCGGGAAGCAGCCCTTCGACGGCCGGAAAGGCGTCGCCCGGCCGGACCTGTCGCCGGGCCCAGCGCGACCTGTCGCGCGCGGTCACCCACCCGGAAGAGCAGCTCCTGCGGAGACATCCGCAGGAGCCGCTGCACGTACCACCGAGCGGATCGGCTCACGGGACCACGGGACGGCCCGACACGAGGCTCTCGCCGACGGCGACGGTCGCCCGCGTGGTCGCGACGAGCGACTCCAGCCCGATCGGCATGGCGGCACCCAGCTTCACGGCATCGAGGAAGGCGTCGAGCTCGGCCCGCTGCCCCTTGTCCTGCCCGGTCAGGGAGCGCTTGGTGTCGCGGGACGCGCCGGCCCAGACCGTGGCGCGTGCGAAGTTGTCCAGGCGGGCGTTCCGACCACAGCCGGAGATGTCGAACGTCTCCTTCGGTACCCGGGGGTCGCCGTCGGTGCAGTAGTGGATCGCGGCCAGCGAGCCGTCGGGGTAGCGGAGCGTCTACCTGGAGCCCCGCGCCCTCCGGTGTCCCCACGGCACTGACCTCGATCGGGTCCTGCCCCACGAACCACCCGATGGTGTCGATGAAGTGGCCACCCTCACCGAGGAACCTCGAGCCTTCGAGCTGCTCGTCGAGGTACCAGCTGGTGGAGGCCATCCGTCCGGCGTTGACGAGGTAGCGCGCGGTCACCGGAGCGGTGATGGTGCCGAAGCGCTGCCGCATGCCCACGAGCAGGGGGGCGAAGCGCCGGTTGAAACCCACCATGATCCGGTCGTTCCCCGTGCGCTCGACGACGTCGAGGATGCCGTCGACCTGGGCCCGGGTGAGCGCGAGAGGCTTCTCGACGAACACCGCCTTGCCCTGTTCCAGTGCGCGGCACACGAAGGCGGCGTGGGAGTGGTGCCGCGTCACGACGAAGACCGCGTCGATCGCGGGGTCGCAGAGCACCTCCTCCGCATCGGTCGTCACCGACTCGAAGCCGAACTTGCGCTGGGCGTTGACCGCCGACAGCGACCGCGTCGTCGCGACCCGCGCGAGCGTGGCGCCCGGGTGCTTCCCGAGGTGCGGCAGCAGCATCGACGACGCGTAGCTGCCGGCGCCGACGAAGCCGAGCCGGACGGTCGGTGACGCGGGGCGGCCCGGTCGGCGCCCCGGCGTCGGGACGGCGCGGGCGACCGGGACCGCCGGCTTCCCTTCGGCGCCCTGGGGCTGCAGCGTCGCTCGGGTACTCGAAGAGGAAGCCCACCCCGCGCAGGGCGCCGTTGCCCAGCTCCTCGTAGACGGCCACGGCATCCTCGATGGGGCGGGTGGCGGACACCAGCGTGCTGACGTCGACGGTCCCACCGGCGAGGAGGTCGAGGAAGCAGCCGAGGTTGCGCCGCTCGGTCCAGCGCACGTAGCCGGCGGGGTAGTCGATGCCGTCGAGCTCGTACCGGTCGTCGTAGCGGCCGGGGCCGTAGGAGCGTGAGAACCGGACGTCGAGCTCCTTCTCGTAGTACGCGTTCCACGGCAGGTCGAGCCGGGTCTTGCCGATGTCGACGACGCGTGCGCGGTCGCGCACGAGGCGCGCCGCGAGCTCCACGGGGCCGTTGGTGTCACCACCCGCAGCAAGGAAGACGTGGTCGGCGCCCAGACCCCCGGTGGCGGTGCGGACGACCTGCTCGATGTAGGCCGCACCCTCGTCGTCGGGCGAGGCGCAGCTCATGGCTCCGGCGGCCTCGGCCAGCCGGCAGCGCTCCTCGACCGTGTCGATGCCGACCACCCGGACGCCGGCGGCGACCAGCAGGCGCACGACGAGCTGGCCGACCAGCCCGAGTCCGATCACGCACGCGGTCTCGCCGAGCTGGGGCTCACCGCGGCGGACCCCGTGCATGGCGATCGCCCCGACGGTGGCGAAGGCGGCATGCTTGGCGTCGACCCCTTCGGGAACCGGCACGCAGAGGTTCACCGGCACCCAGTTGACCTCCGCGTGGAGGGCGAACTCGTTGCCGGCGGCGGCGACCACGTCACCGACCGCGAACTCCTCCGCGCCGGCGCCGACCTCGACGACGACCCCGCACAGGGAGTACCCCAAGGGGGTGTAGCTGTCGAGCTTGTCCATCGCCTTCTTGTAGGTGGCGACCGGGCCCTGCTGGGCCATGGAGTCGAGCACCTTGCGGACCTGGTCGGGCCGGGCCCGCGCCTTGCCGAGGAGGGACAGCCGCGCCTCGGAGACCTTCATCATCTCCGTGCCGGTGGAGATGAGCGAGTAGAGGGAGCGCACCAGCACTCCCCCGGGCTTGCAGGCCGGCTGGGGGACGTCGAGCACGGTGAGCTCGCCGGACCGGTAGTTCTGGCCGACCTGCTTCATCGGGTCCTCCTGGGTCGTGGGGGGGCCGCCCGGCCGGCGCCGGCCGGTGGGGGTGCCGTGCCTGGGGTGCCGTGGTGGCCGTGGTGGCCGAGCATGCGGTGGCCGCTGGGCAGGTCACGGTGCCCGCACCCCCGCGGCCCGGGCGTTGCGGTACCAGAGCTCCAGGCTCAGCAGCTGCCACACCTGCTTGGACTCGTCACGACGCCCGCTGCGCTGGTCGTCGACGAGCCGCTGGAGGGCCGGCGCCCGGAGGAAGCCGCTGCCGACGAGCTCTCCGCGCAGGAGGACGTCGTCGACGAGCTCGCGCAGGTCGTTGGTGACCCAGGCCCGCAGCGGCGCACCGAAGCTCGCCTTGGGGCGGTCGACGATCTCGTCGGGCAACCACGCACGGGCGGCGTCCTTGAGCGCCGCCTTCTGCTGGCGACCGCGGATCCTCTCGCCGTCGGGCAGTGAGAACGCTGCGGCCATGACCTGCGGGTCGACGAACGGGACCCGGACCTCGGTGGAGGCCGCCATGCTGGCCCGGTCGGTGTAGGTGAGGTTGAGCCCCGGCATGAACATCCTCGTGTCGGCCAGGCACATCCGGCTCACGACGCCGTCCAGCTCGTTGTCGTCGTAGACCTCACGGTGTCGGTCCAGGACCGTGTCGACGTGACCTGACAGGTCCGGGTCGAGCAGCCCGGTGAGCTCGTCGGGGTCGTACAGCGTGTAGCTCCGCCGGAAGGCCTCCTGCTCGGGCAGCTCGGCGAAGGACAGGAAGCGCTGCGCCCAGCGGACCGTGCGCAGACCGCGGCCGCCCACCGCCACGGGCAGGGCGCGCACCGCTGGCGCGACCGCGGAACGGAGGACTCCCGGCATCCGCCGGTAGCGCTCGGCCACGAGCATCGCCAGGTGCTTGCGGTAACCACCGAAGAGCTCGTCGGCCCCCATCCCCGAGAGCAGCACCTTGACCCCGGCCTCGCGCGCCGCGTCACACATGAGCAGCGTGTTGATCGCTGCGGGGTCGCCGATCGGCTCGTCGAGGATGTCGACCATCCGGGGCAGCATGTCGACGATCTGTGGGTGGATCTCGATCTCGTGCAACCGGATTCCGAGGTGGCTCGCCAGGCGTCGGGCATAGCGCGCGTCGTCCGGCATGGACTCCAGGCGCTGGTCCTCCGGCCGGAAGACGATGGTGTACGCCTCGATCGAGGGGTCGCTGCGGTGGGCCAGCGCCGTGATGATGCTCGAGTCCAGACCGCCGCTGAGGAAGGACGCGACAGGGGCGTCGGCGACGAGGTGGGCGCGCACCGATGACGCCACGACCTCCCGGATGTCCGCGGCGGGGCCGCCGGCCGCGAGCGCGGCCTCCGCCGCGGTGTCCCAGAAGCGGCCGGTGCCCACGGAGCCATCACGGCGGTACTCGGCCCACGTTCCGGCGGGCAGCCGCGACACGCCGGCGATGGCGTCGAACTGCTCGGGCAGCCAGTAGTAGAGCGCCGACGCCACCATGGCGGTCGGGTCGACGGCGAGCTCCGGCCCCGCCGCCGTGACGATCGCCTTCAGCTCGGAGGCGAAGAGGATCCCCGCACCTCGGCGCATGACGTAGAGGGGCTTGATGCCGAACGGGTCGCGCGCGAGCGTCAGGCTCGAGGTGCGCTCGTCGTGGATGGCGAAGGCGTACATGCCGCGGAACCGCCGCAGCGCAGCCGTCCCCCAGGCGCGCCACGCCTCGAGCACGACCTCGGTGTCGGATGCCGTCGCGAACCGTGCCCCGAGGCTGCGCAGCTCGTCCCTCAGCTCCCGGTAGTTGTAGAGCTCGCCGTTGTAGGTCAGCGTGAGCCCGTCCTTGGCGAACGGCTGGTCAGCGGCACTGGACAGGTCGATGATCGAGAGCCGGCGATGCCCCAGCACCACCGCGCTGTCGGGGTCGACGAGCTCGACGACGCCGCCGGCATCCGGCCCGCGGTGCGCGATCCGGTCGACCATCGCCGCGACGAGCTCCTTGCCGTCCGGCTGCTGGTAGGCGCCCGCGATGCCGCACATGCTCAGGTCCCCGCGTCCGCAAGCGGAGCCGGTGCGCCGGCGCCGCGGCCCACCAGGTCGTCGAAGACGCGCAGGTAGCCGTGCTGCTGGTGCTCCCAGGAGAGGTGCTGCTCGACGCGCTCGCGACCCCGCCGACCCATCTCCTGCCGGGACACCGGGTCGTCGACGAGGTCGACGACCGCGCGGGCGTACTCGTCGACGTCGTTGGGGCGCACGTAGCGGGCCGCGTCGGCGGCCGAGACACGGGTCTCGCGGAGGTCGAAGGCGACGACCGGGAGGCTGAACGCCATGTACTCCATCGTCTTGTTCATCGTCGACACGTCGTTCAGCGGGTTGAGCGGGTCCGGACACAGGCCGACGTCCGCGGTGGACAGCACCTCCGCGACGTAGTCGTCGGGGACCCGGCCGGGGAGGTGCACCGCATCGCTGAGGCCGAGCTCGTCGCGGCGGCGGACCAGCTCGCCGTGGGAGTCGCCGGAGCCCATGAAGGTGAAGGCGATGTCGTCGCGGCCCATCCGGTTGACGATGACGTCGGCCGCCTCCAGCGCCAGGTCGACGCCGTCCTGGGGTCCCATGACGCCGAGGTAGGCCACGAGGTGGGCGCGTCCCCGGCGGTGGGACGGTACCGCCTCCCCCTTGCGCAGCCGCCGTGGGTCCGGGCCGGTGCGCACGACGCTCACGTCCTCGGCCGACTTGCCCCCCCGAGAGCGGGCAACGGCGGCGTACGACTCGTTCGTCGAGGTGACCCGGTCGGCGGCGCGGAAGGTCTGCCGCTCGAGGAAGAGCAGGCCGGCGTACGGTGCCCCTCGCCGGCCCTCGAACCGGGAGAGGTACAGCTCCGGGCACAGGTCGTGGTGGTCGAAGACGAACCGCGTGCCGTCGCGGCTCCGCAGCCACCGGGCGATGGGCCAGAAGATGTCCGGCGGGTTGCACGCCTGCAGCACGTCGAAGGGGCCATCGCGGCGAGCCCGGCGCACCAGCCGGGCCGTGGCGGCGAAGGACCAGGCGTACTCGCCGAGGTAGCCGAGGGCGCCGCCACCTGGTGCGTACGCCGGGTAGGCGAGGATGCGGACCCCGTCGACCACCTGGGAGGGGCCGGTCCCCTCGCCCTCAGGGCACACCACGGTCACGTCGTACCCGTGACTCGACGAGCGTCTGGCACTCCAGCCACACCCTGCGGTCGAAGGGGACCGGGAGGTTCTGGACGAGGATGAGGACCCGTGGTCGGCCGGGTGGCCGTCGGCTGGGCCGGCTCACCAGCTCACACCGTGGTACCCGTCGAGGTCCTCGACGTCGCCACCGAGTCGCCCGTCGATGTCGAGCACGAGCTTCGGCCGGGCCGCCCGCAGGGCAGCCAGGGACGCCGGGTCCCTCAGCGCCACGACGACGACCTCGGCGTCCTCGAGGGCGAGCTCGGGCCGGTCGACGAGGAGCCGGCTGACGTGCGGCAGCTTGCCCTGCAGGTACTGCAGGTTGGCGCCGACGAGCTTGGCGGGGTTGACGATCGGGTCGTAGATGCGCACGTCGAGCCCCTTCCCGATGAACCGCTCGGCGAGCTCGAGGTTCGGGCTCTCACGCAGGTCGTCGGTGTCCGCCTTGAAGCTGAGCCCCAGGATGGCGACCCGGCGGTGGCCGGACTCCAGCACCCGGTCCACGAGGGCACGCACGACGATCTCGTTGCTCACGAGGGTGGCGCTCACCAGGGGGAGGTCGACACCGCTCGCACGCGCCATGCTCTGCAACGCGCGCAGGTCCTTCGGGAGGCACGAGCCCCCGAAGGCGAACCCGGGTCGCAGGTACGCGGGCGAGATGTTGAGCTTGTCGTCCTCGCAGAAGAGCCGCATGACGTCGCGCGAGTCGACGCCGTACTCGGAGAAGACGCGACCCATCTCGTTCGCGAAGGTCACCTTGACCGCATGGAAGGCGTTGCAGGCGTACTTCAGTGCCTCGGCGGTGGCCACGTCGACGTGGTGGACCTGCTGGCCGAGGAAGCCGAACAGGTTCTCGCAGGCCTCCCTCGTGCGCGGGTCCGCGGTTCCCAGCACGACGAAGGGTGGGGAGAAGAAGTCCTCGACCCCGCACCCCTCCCGGAGGAACTCCGGGCACATGGCCGTCCCCACGGACCATCCGTCGGGGAGCGGCTCGGCGGTGAACGTCGGCTCGACGACCGAGGAGCCCGTCCCCGGTGGCACGGTCGATCGGACCACCACCGAGTGCCGGCCCGATGGCGGCGGAGTGCAGTGGGCCATCGCTGCACGCAGGTCCGCGAGCGCCCGGGACAGGTAGGACAGGTCGGTGTCACCCCGCGGGGTGGACGGCGTCCCCACGCACAGGAGCGAGACGTCGGCTCGCTCCAGCGCCTCGGCGACATCGGTGGTGGCGCGCAGGCGCCCGGCGGAGACCGCCTCGGCGACCATGCGGTCCACACCCGGCTCGACGACCGGGCTCTGGCCGGCGTTGATGGTGGCGACCTTGCGGCGGTCGACGTCGACACCGACCACGTCGTGGCCCTGCGAGGCCAGACCGGCGGCCGTGACGGTCCCGACGTAGCCGAGACCCAGGATGGCGACCTTCACGAGAGAACCTCCCCATAGAGGCCCGACGCGCGGTGCGGCCCTCGGGCGCGCGCGGGATGATGGATGGTGGGTCGACAGGGGCCGGAACACGGTAACGGTCGACGGAAGGGGCCCGACCATCGGGCCATGGCGAGGTCATGGGATCGCCGCCTCGATGCGCCGCAGCTGCGCCCCGAGCTCGGACAACGGCTGCGCCCCGGCGTCGGCGTCGGACATGGCGGTCACCTCGAGCGGCCAGGGTATGGCGAGGGTCGGGTCGTCATGGGCGATGGTGAGGTCCTCGGAGGGGTCGTGCTCACGGTCGATCCGGTAGGAGGTGTCGGCTGGGTCGGTGAGCGCCTGGAACCCGTGGGCGCAACCGGCCGGGATGTACACCGACCGCTGGCTGTCGCCGTCGAGGTCGAAGGAGAGCCAGCTGCCGAATGCCGGCGAGCCGGGTCGCAGGTCGACGACGACGTCGAACACCGCGCCGGCGGAGCAGCGCACCAGCTTCGCCTCGCCCTTTCCCATCCTCACGTGGAGGCCGCGCAGGACGCCGCGGCGCGACCGGGACAGGCTGTCCTGCACGAAGGCAGCGGGGTCGACACCGGCCGCACGGGCACTCGACGTGTCGAGCGTACGGGTGAAGAACCCCCTGCGGTCCGGGTGCGGAGTGGGCTCGAACAGCACCACCCCGGGGATCGCGGTGTGGACGGCTGCGACCGGCTGTCCTCGCCATCAGTAGGCGCCCGTTCCGCTCACCACGGCCTTGAAGGTGCGCACGAGGATCTGGACATCGAGCGACAGCGACCAGTTGTCGACGTACCAGAGGTCGAGGCGAACGGAGTCGCCCCAGGAGAGGTCACTGCGCCCGGAGACCTGCCACAGCCCGGTCATGCCGGGTCGGACGCGCAGACGACGCACGACGTCGCTCTCATACCGGTCCACCTCGCTCGGCAGAGGGGGGCGCGGGCCGACGAGCGACATCTCGCCGCGGACGACGTTGAGCAGCTGGGGCAGCTCGTCGACGGAGTAGCGGCGCAGCAGCGCGCCGGCGCGGGTGACCCGCGGGTCCTGACGGAGCTTGAACAACGTCTCGTTGCCGTCGTGCCGGTTCTGCAGCGCGTCGAGCCGCGCGTCGGCATCGGTGCACATCGTGCGGAACTTGAACATGGTGAAGGTCCGCCCACCCTCGCCCACCCGCTTCTGCCGGAAGAGGGCCGGGCCCGATGAGTCGCATCCGGATGACGAGAGCGAGGACGAGGAGCACCGGCCCGACGACCATGCAGAAGCAGGAACGCCACCAGGCGGTCGACGGTGAGCTTCGCGGCATACCGCACACCGCTGCACACCGGCCGCTCCACGTGGAGCATCGGTAGGCCGCTGGCCTGGCGAAGGGACAGCCGTGGCCCCGCCACCTCGACGATTCCGGGGTCGATGAGAAGGTCGACGTCCCGGTTCTCCAACGCCCAGCCCAGTCGCCGCAACGCGTGCCCACCCGTGCTCGGGCCCGACACGACGGCCACGACCTCGGCACCGACCCGGTCGACGACCGCCAGGGTGTCCCCGTCGGCGCCCAGAACCGGGATCCCCGCGAACTCGTCCGAGCGGATGATCGGGTTGTCCGGGTCCGTGACGCACACGCCCTGCACGCGCAGCCCCGTGGTTCGCGGTGCAGCCGTGATGCGGGTCGCCAGCTCCAGGACCGCCCGCGCGTCCCCCACGAGCACCGCCGGCTGGAGGCAGTGACCACGGTCGCGGGCGGCCGCCAGGCGGAGTCGGAGCAGGTGCCGTGCACCCACCGTGGCGGCCAGCATCGTCGGCACCGCGACGAACAGCACTCCCCGCGAGAACTCGAGCTTGAACGCGAACGAGGCGAACGCGACGACCGCCACGAGCGTGGCGGCGGCGCGCACGACCGCGCGGTACTCCTCATTGCCCCCACCGATGAACTGAGGGGCGTACGCCCCGTGGCGAGTGAGGAGGACCAGCCAGAGCAGGGCGATCACCGCCGCCGTGATCCGGGTGGCCTCGGGCGAACCCCACAACGCAGCGTCCTCACCGAGCACCGCGTCCCGGGCCCACAGTCCGGCGGACAGGCCCAGGAGCACTGCTGCGGTGTCGACCACGACGGTCCGGAGGCGATGCCGTCGCTGCCAGGACCTCAAGGCATGACGAACCCCCCTGTGCCCGTGTACCCCCAGATCCACGTGGGCGACAGCCCGTGGCCGAGGTCGGGCGCGCGAAACTGTCTCGATATTGCTGCTCATCGACATGTATCCCTGCTGCCGAATGTGAATCACGCTGATCGGTCCCGATGGAGGAGCCGATGACCGGAACGTAGCAGGACCTGCGCGCCAGCACTCCAGAACAGAGATCTTGGCGGGAGGATCCGCGGATTTCTGAGCAAACGTTCAGGTGGCGGCCACCCACTGTGCCCGTCAGCGGGGCGCGTGAACCCGCTGCTGGGCGTCGAGGAGGCCGAGCGCGACGAGCGACTCCACGGCATCCGCCGCCTCGTCGAGGACGAACGGCAGCTCCTTGCGCTCGGTCGGGGAGAAGTCGCGCAGCACGAAGTCGGCCGGGTCCATCCGCCCAGGGGGGCGGCCGATGCCGACGCGCACCCGGTGGTAGTCCTTCGTGCCGAGCGAGGCGCTGACCGAGCGCAGCCCGTTGTGGCCGCCCTCGCCACCACCGCGCTTGAGACGCACGGTGCCCGCGTCGAGGTCGAGCTCGTCGTGGACGACGACGAGCCGCTCCACGGGGACGGAGAAGAAGCGCAGCAGCGCCGAGACCGGCCCGCCCGACTCGTTCATGTACGACGCCGGCACGGCGAGGACCGCCGCGGGGCCGGGCACGCCCCCCGGCCCGGTGCCGAGACGCACCTGGGCCGCGTGCGCGCGGGCCTTGTGGGTGCGCAGGGCCGACCCGCACCGGCGCGCGAGCTCCTCGACGACCATCGCGCCGACGTTGTGGCGGTTGCCCGCGTAACCGGGGCCGGGGTTGCCCAGCCCGACGACGAGCCAGGGTCCGGTGTCGGTCACCGGTCCAGTATGCCGAGGGCCGGCGGACGGGTCGGGGCCCGGTCCGTGCGGACCGGGCCCCGTGCTCCCGGTGGTGCGGGAGGTGCTCAGGCGTCGTCGGAGGCGGTGCCGCCCCCGGCGTCCGCGTCGCCCTGGGGTGCCGCCTCGGTGGCGGCCTCCGCGGCGGCGGCGTCCTCGTCGGACTCCTCGCGCTCGATGCCCGCCTCGGCCTCGGCCTCGGACAGCTCGGCGTCGAGGGCCTCCTGCGAGACCTGCTGGGTGACGTTGACGACGAGCGCCTCGGGGTCGGTGACGAGCGTCGCGCCGTCGGGGAGCTCGACCTGGCCGGCGAGGACCTGGGTCCCGGCCTCGAGGCCCTCGACGGAGACGGTGAGGCTCTCCGGGATGTGCGTGGCCTCGACCTCGAGCTGCAGGGTCGAGTGGTCGGTGGTGACGACGGTCTCCGCGGCGGCCTCGCCCTCGAGGTGCACCGCGACGTCGACGACGACCTTCTCGCCGCGCCGGACGATGACGAGGTCGACGTGCTCGATGACGGGCTTGATGGGGTCGCGCTGGACGTCCTTGGCGAGCGCGAGCTGCTCCTCGCCGTCGAGGACGATGGTCAGCAGCGCGTTGGACTGCTTGAGCGCCAGCATCGACTGGTGGCCCGGCAGGGTGATGTGGACCGGCTCGGTGCCGTGGCCGTACATCACGGCGGGGATCTTGTTGTCGCGGCGGATCTTGCGGGCCGCACCCTTGCCGAACCGGGTGCGCGGCTCGGCGACGAGCTTGTTGTCGGACACGTGAACTCCTGCGGGTCATGGGGAAGCGGGCAGTCGGTCCTCGACGCGGGGCGTGGCACCGAACGACCGGCGCACGAACGTCCGCGGATCTCCCAGACCTGCGGGCGCCAGCGTCGATCACGGATGCGTCGACCGCTCTCGCGGCCAACCGGACAGCTCTGGCCGGTGCGACGTCCCTCGCCGAGGCAACCCCGAGAGTCTAGGCGACGGTCGAGTGAACGTCGTAATCGGTGTCCTGGACGGCGTCGCGGGCGCCGGTCGCCCGGGCCAGGTCACGCTCGCCGAGGCGCACGGCCACGACACCGGAGAGCAGCACGGCCCCGCCGACGAGCTGCAGCACCCCGGGCAGCTCGGCGAGCAGCAGCCAGGCGAAGAGCACGGCGAAGAGCACCTCGGTGAGGCCGACGAACGACGCGAGCGTGGACCCGAGCAGGCGCGCCCCGAGGATGCCGAGCACGTAGGCGAACGCGGCGGCCACGACGACGAGCTCGGCCAGGGCCAGCCACGCCGGGATGCCGGCTCCGGCGACCTCCACGGTGGAGTCACCGACGTCCATGGGCAGGACTCCCGACCAGACCGAGGGCGGCGAGGGTGCACGGCGCCGACGGTCAGGCCGAGCCCCGCGAAGGCGGTCGAGGGGATGGCGGTGGGACGGCCCGCCAGCACGTAGTGGCCCGCCAGGCCGGCGGCGGCGAGCAGCCCCCACAGCACGCCCGACAGCGGCGGGGTGGTCTGGCCGGTGACGTCGAGGATCAGGGCGAGCCCGACCAGGGCCAGCACGATGCCGACGCCGGTGAGCCGGTGCGGCCGCTGCCGGGTCAGCGCCCACACCCAGAGCACCACCAGCACGATGCCGAGGTACTCGATGAGCAGGGCGATGCCGACGTCCATGCGCGAGACGGCCTGGAAGTACCCGAGCTGGGCCGCGGCGACGGCCAGCGTGCCGTAGAGCGCCACCCGGGGCAGCTCGTGGCGGATCGCTCCCCACTGCCCGCGCAGGCTCCACAGCGCGAACGGCAGCAGGAGCAGCGCGGCACCGGTGATCCGGGCCAGCACGACCGCACCCGGCGACCAGCCGGCCACCATGAGGGACTTGGCGAACGGACCGGAGGTGCCGAACGCCGCGCTGGACGCGAGCATCGCGACCAGGCCCAGCCCCAGGTGGCGCCGCATCGCCTCGACCATGGTGTCCTCCTCCGCGCGGCTCCCGGCGGAATGTCAGGAGCAAAGTATGCTGTTGCCCATGACGGTACGTGCGCTCGACGTCAGGAGTCAAGATGATTTTCACCCATGACACCGACATGACCCTCATGCACGCCGCCGCCCTGGCCAACACCGGCCCGGCCCTCGGGGACGAGGACCGCGAGGATCTCCCCGACCTCCCCGCGCTGCGCGAGTGGATGGACCGCTGGGAGTGGACCGGTGCGCGCCCCACCACCTCCGCCGAGCTGGATGACGTGCGCGCGCTCCGACCGCGGCTGCGCGAGATCTGGGGGCGCGACGAGGAGGGCCTCGTCGAGGCGGCGAACACGCTCCTCGAGGAGGGACACGCGCTGCCCCGGCTCGTGCGGCACGGCGCCTTCGGCTGGCACGTGCACGCGACGAGCGACGACGCGCCCCTCGCCCGTCGCATCGCCGTCGAGGTGGGCATGGCCCTCGTCGACGTCATCCGCGCCGACGAGACCGACCGGCTCAAGGTCTGCGCCGGCGAGGACTGCGAGGACCTGCTCGTCGACCTCAGCCGGAACCGGTCGCGCAAGTTCTGCGCCGGCACCTGCGGCACCCGGGCCAACGTCGCGGCCTACCGGGCCCGCAAGGCCACCGCCGGCTGACAGCACCGGCTCGCACCCTCCGCCGGATGTACCCACATCGACCAATAGGTCACGTCAGGTACGCCGGCCCCGGACCGGGTGTACCGCAGTGACCTATTGGTCGATTCGGGTACGTCACCGCGCAGGGTTGGTCACGCGCGGCCGCCGAAGAGGCTCGTGACCGAGCCGTCCTCGAAGACCTCCTTGATCGCGGCGCTGATGAGCGGGGCGATCGAGAGCACCGTGATGCCGTCGACCTCCTTCTCCGGCGGGATCGGCAGCGTGTTGGTGACGATCACCTCCTCCGCCGCGCAGGCCCGCAGCCGCTCGACCGCCGGGCCGCTGAGGATCGCGTGCGTGGCGGCGACGACGACCGCCTTGGCCCCGTCGGCCATCAGCGCGTCGGCCGCCTTGGTGATGGTGCCGCCGGTGTCGATCATGTCGTCGACGAGCACGCAGACCCGGTCGCGCACGAGGCCGACCACCCGGTTGGCGACCATCTCGTTCGGCCGGTTGATGTCTCGGGTCTTGTGGATGAACGCCAGCGGAGCCCCGCCGAGCCGGGTCGACCACTGCTCGGCGACCTTGATCCGGCCCGGCGTCCGGAGAGACGACCGCGAGGTCCTCGTCACCGTACTTGCCGGCGACGTACTCGCTGAGGATGGGGATCGCCATGAGGTGGTCGACCGGGCCGTCGAAGAAGCCCTGGATCTGGTCGGTGTGCAGGTCGACGCAGATGAGCCGGTCGGCGCCGGCGGTCTTGAACATGTCGGCCATGAGGCGTGCGCTGATCGGCTCGCGGCCGCGGTGCTTCTTGTCCTGGCGGGCGTAGCCGTAGAACGGCATGACGACGGTGATCCGCTTGGCACTGGCCCGCTTGAGCGCGTCGACCATGAGCAGGTGCTCCATGATGCACTCGTTGATCGGGCTCGTGTGGCTCTGGATGACGAAGGCGTCCGAGCCGCGCACCGACTCCTCGAAGCGCACGTAGATCTCGCCGTTGGCGAAGTCGTACGCGCTGGTCGGGACGAGCTCGGTGCCGAGCTGGGCCGCGACCTCCTTCGCTATACCGGGGTTGGCGCGGCCCGAGAACACCATGAGCTGCTTCTTGGGACGCTTGCGGATGTTCGCCGAAGGCGGTCGCGCGTGGCTCACCGGCCGTCCTCCTCCTCGGTGCCGTCCCCTGGTCCGGGATGCCGGGTGGCCGCGGACGAACGCCTCGGGCTGGGGCGCAAGCGGGACCCTGTATCTCGTCGGCGGCTCCGATGGCACGACCTCGCGGCCGGAGGCGTACTGGGCGGTCCCCAACAGCGTGGGCAACATTCCTGAATGGAAGCGCCTCGACGTCAGCGACCTGCCGGCCCCTGGTCTCGAGGGTGCGGCGCCGCTGCTGACCGGACCGAACGTGATCCTCATCGGGGGAACGTCAACCGGCCCGGAGGGGTCACAGGTCCTGGCCTCGAGCGTCCGCTCCAGCCTTGCCCCGCAGGCCCCGTTCTTCCAGCTCGGCATCGCCGGCGCCACGGTCCCGGCCCTCAAGATCGAGGGCGAGATCGGGCAGCAGCTCGGCTACCTGGCAGCGGCGGGGGTGGGGACCGTGAACTTCATCATCCTGCTGATCATCGGCTGGGCATTCGCCCACCGGAGCAGAGCCGCGCGTTCATCAACCGCTTCGTCGAGCGGCGCCGCCGCCGGTAGCGGGGCTGGCTAGCCGCGTTCGACCGGCAAGCCGGCGCGCTGCCAGGCGACGATCCCGCCGTCGACGTTCGTCACGTCGGTCCAGCCGCTGCGCAGCAGGTAGCCGGTCACCGCGGCGGAGCGGACGCCGGTCGCGCACATGATCAGGAGCGGTCGGTCCTTCGGCAGCTCCGCGGCATGTTCGATGAAGCCCGACGTGGCAACGTGGGTGGCTCCCGGGACGCGGACCTCGGCGAGCTCCGCATCCTCGCGGACGTCGACGAGCAGCGCGCCATGCGGATCGGCGCCGGACAGGCGCGAGGCCGCCTCGGCGACAGCGATGCCCGGAATGCCGCTCGAGCCTTGCTGGGTCATCCCGCGGTCCTCCTGAGGTTTGGGGCCGGCGACGGCTGGCGGTCGGGATCTGCGGCGAGCTGCGCGAGCCGCACGTCGATGTCGTGCAGCAGTGCGTCGAGGTCGAGGCCGGCCGTGTGGCGGCCGTCCTCGTGCGCCTCCTCGAGGCGGTTCCGCGCGCCCTCCAGGTTCCGCGCGATGCCCGGCGGGTTGCCACGCACCGAATGGACGTACGCGGCCGAAAGCTTGATCAGGCCCTGGAGCAGCGCGCGCTCGGCGAGGTCGTCGGTGCCCATCCAGGCCGGCTCCAGCAACTCGTGCGCCTCGAAATAGTCGCCGCGGTCGTAGGCCGCCAGGCCGGCCGCGAGGGCAACCTCGCGTTCCTCGGCCGGGAGCGGCCGGTAGGCCTTCGCGCGGCCGTCACGCCCGACGATGGTCTCGGCCACGGTCACGCCAGCTCGGACAGTGGCCGGCGACTGGAGAACCCGGTGTCGAGGTCGTGCCACCAGCCGATCTGCGCCTCACCGCGCCGCCAGCACAGCCACACCTGGCGGCCGGAGACGAGCGCCGGGAAGTCGACGAGCCCGGACTCGATGTCGCGCAGCGACAGGCCCAGCTGGTCGATCCGGGCCACACCGGCCGCCATCTGGTCGACCAGGCCCTGCATCCGGAGACGGAGCGTGCGGAGCTCGTCGTCGCTGAGCGGCTCGACGTCGTCGCCGGTCCCCGGGCTGCGCGCCAGCGCGTGGTCGCGCAGGCGAACCAGCTCGGCGCGTTGTTCGGCGAGCACGGTCGCGATCGACTCGAGCTCACCGAGCGTCGCGTTCGCCTCGTCGATGTCGTAGAAGCGGGCCACGAGCGGATTCTACCGGAGGGCCCTGCACGGGCTCGGATACCATCGGGTCAGCCACGATTTGGCAGGGAGGAGCGGATGGATCTCGGTCTCGTGGGAGCACGCGCGCTCCTCGGCGGCGCCTCGAGCGGGCTCGGCGCGGCGATCGCACGCGCGCTCGTCGACGAGGGCGCGCGGGTTGCGCTCGTGTCGCGCTCGCCCGACCGGCTCGCCACCCAGGTGGATGACCTCGGCGATGCGGCCACGGCCGTCCCCGCGGACCTCGCCACCCCGGACGGTCCGGCCACGCGCGGTCGCGACCGCTGTCGAACGGTTGGGCGGCCTGGACCTCCTGCTGGTCAACAGCGGCGGCCCGCCGCTCGGCGGGTTCGAGGACCTCGACGAGCAGACCTGGGAGAAGGCGATCGACGGGACGCTGCGGAGCACGCTCCGGCTGATCCGTGCCGCGCTGCCGCACCTGCGGGAGAGCGACCGACCGGCGATCCTCGTGATCCTGTCGTCCTCGGCGCGCGAGCCGATCCCCGGGCTGACCACCTCGAACCTGCTGCGTCCGGGGCTCGCCGGGCTCGTCAAGTCGCTGTCCTCGGAGATCGCCCCGATCCGCATCAACGCCGATCACGCCGGGTCGCGTCTCGACGGATCGGATCAAGCAGATGGACGCCGGGACCGCGGAGCGGGAGGGAACGAGCGTGGAGGCCATTCAGCAGCGGAACCTCGCCAGGATCCCGCTCGGGCGCTACGGCGAGCCGGCCGAGGTGGGCCGCGTGGGCGCGTTCCTGCTGTCGCCGGCCGCGAGCTACGTCACCGGCGCGATCGTCCCGGTGGACGGCGGCATGGTCAAGGCGCTGCCCTGATGCGCGCCGTGTTCCTCTGGCTGGCGCGCAACCAGTGGCTGAAGACGCGCCTGCCCCGGCTGTGGTTCATGCGCCGGGCCGTCCGTCGCTTCATGCCGGGCGAGACCATGGAAGACGCGCTCCGCGCCGCCGGGCCGCTC
This sequence comes from uncultured Actinomycetota bacterium, assembly GCA_963811475.1. Taxonomy (GTDB): domain Bacteria; phylum Actinomycetota; class Actinomycetes; order Actinomycetales; family Dermatophilaceae; genus Fodinibacter. The sequence goes on along the minus strand of CAWERJ010000014.1, from coordinate 4,432 downwards.
CAGGCTGCCGGCATCGGAACGATGTACACGCGGCTGGGCGAGAACCTCACGTCGCTCGACGAGGCCGAGGCGGTCGCCGACCACTACGTCGAGCTCGTCGACCGGATCGTCGCCGCGGCGATCGACGGCGAAGTCTCGGTCAAGCCCACGCAGCTCGGCCTCGATCTCGACGCAGATGCCTGCCACCGGCTGCTCGTCCGGCTCGCCGAACGGACCGCGGCGGCGGGTTCGTACCTGTGGCTGGACATGGAGGGCAGCGCCTACACCGAGCCCACGATTGCGCTGTACGAGCGCCTCCGGGCGGAGCACCCGCGGACCGGGATCTGCCTGCAGGCGTACCTGCGGCGAACGGCCGCCGACGTCGAGCGACTGCGCCCGCTCGACCCGGCGATCCGCCTCGTGAAGGGCGCCTACGACGAGCCCGAGAAGATCGCGTGGCGCGACCGGAGCGCGGTCGACGCGAGCTTCGCCGCGCTCGCCGTCGAATTCCTGACCGGGTCGAAGGGACGGCCGATCCGGCTCGGGCTCGGAACGCACGACGTCACGCTGATCGAGCTGATCGCCGAGCAGGTCGCGGCGGCGGGGATCGGGCGCGACGCGTTCGAGGTCGAGATGCTGTACGGGATCCGGACCGGCGAGCAGTACCGGCTCGCGAAGGCCGGCTACCGCGTCCAGACGCTGATCGCCTACGGCGACGCGTGGTACCCGTGGTACATGCGCCGTCTCGCGGAACGGCCGGCGAACGTCGCATTCGCAATCCGTTCGATGCTCCCGTAGAGCCATGCAACTCGCCGGGCGCATGGCGTCGATCGGCACCGAGACCGCGTTCGAGGCCGCGGCCCGCGCCCGGGCGCTCGAGGCCACCGGTCGGAGCGTGATCCACCTCGAGATCGGCGAGCCCGATTTCGACACGCCGGCCAACGTCCGCGAAGCGGCGAAGCGGGCGCTCGACGACGGCTGGACGCACTACGGGCCGCCGCTCGGGCTGCCGGCCCTGCGCGAGGCGATCGCCGCCGATGCCACTGCCCGCAAGGGCTTCGCCGCCTCGCCGGACCGCGTCGTCGTCACGCCGGGCGCCAAGCCGATCATGTTCTACGCGATCGAATCGCTGGTCGAGCCGGGTGTCGAGGTCATCTTCCCGGACCCGGGCTTCCCGATCTACGAGTCGATGACGCGCTTCTGCGGCGGCACGCCGGTCCGCCTGCCGATCCGCCAGGAGCTCGACTTCCGGATCGACCTCGACGAGCTCGAGCGGCTGATCACGCCGCGGACGCGGCTGCTCATCCTCAACTCGCCGGCGAACCCGACGGGCGGCGTCTTCACTCGCGCCGACGTCGAGCGGATCGGCGAGCTGGCGCTGGGCCACGACATGGTCGTGCTGGCCGACGAGATCTACGGCCGCATCGTGTACGAGGGCGAGCACGTCTCGCTCGCCTCGTTGCCCGGTCTGGCCGAGCGCACGATCGTGCTCGACGGGTTCTCGAAGACGTATGCGATGACCGGCTGGCGGCTGGGCTACGCGATCGTGCCGGAGCCGCTGCTCGCGCCGTTCTCGCGGCTGATCATCAACTCGGTGAGCTGCACGTCCTCGTTCAGCCAGCTCGCGGCGGTCGAAGCGCTGACCGGGCCGCAGGACGCGGTCGAGGCCATGGTCGAGGAGTTCCGCGCGCGACGATCGCTGGTCGTCGACGGGCTCAACGCGATCCCCGGCGTTCACCTGCCGGCTGCCGGCAGGTGCGTTCTACGCCTTCCCGGACATCTCGGCGACGGGACTGGACGGATCGGCGTTCGCCGACCGGCTGCTCGACGAGACCGGGGTGTGCGTGCTCGCGGGCACCGCGTTCGGGCAGGTGGGTCGCGACCACATCCGGATCAGCTACGCGAACTCGCGCGAGAACCTCGCCGAGGCGCTGCAGCGGATCCGCGGCTTCGTCGAGGGCCTGTGAGCCGGGCGGAGCCGGGCGAGGGCCCGCGCGTCTTCGTCGCCCGGCGGATCCCCGCCGAAGGTCTGGACGCGGTCACGGCCGCATGTGCCGCCGACGTGTGGGAGGACGAGCTGCCGCCGCCTCGCGACGAACTGCTGCGCCGGATCGCCGGCTGCGACGGCGTCCTGACGCTCCTCACCGACCGGGTCGACGACGAGTTCCTGGACGCGGCCGGGCCCGGGCTGAAGGTCGTCTCGAACTACGCGGTCGGCTTCGACAACGTGGACGTGGCGGCCTGCACGCGGCGCGGGATCCCGGTCGGCAACACGCCCGGCGTCCTGACCGAGACGACCGCGGACCTGGCGTGGGCCCTGCTGATGGCCTCGGCGCGGCGCGTCGCCGAGGGCGATCGCTACGTCCGCGCCGGCCGCTGGCGGACGTGGGGCCCGGAACTGCTGCTCGGTGGCGACGTCCACGGCGCGACGCTCGGGATCGTCGGGTTCGGGCGGATCGGCCAGGCCGTGGCACGGCGGGCCGCCGGGTTCGGGATGACCGTCCTGTACTGGGATCGCTCGCCGAAACCGCCCGAGCTGGAGCGGGAGCTCAACGCCACCCACGCGGACCTCGACGACCTGCTGGCCCGGTCCGACCTCGTGACGCTCCACGTCTCGCTCAACGACGAGACGCGCCACCTGATCGATGCCGCGGCGCTGGCCCGCATGAAGCCGACGGCCGTGCTGGTCAACACGTCCCGTGGCCCGGTGGTGGACCAGGCGGCCCTCGCGGAGGCGCTCGCCGGCGGAACGATCGCCGCGGCGGGCCTCGACGTGACCGACCCCGAGCCGATCTCGGTGGACGATCCGCTCCTGCGGCTGGACAACTGCCTCGTCGTGCCGCACATCGCGTCGGCGTCGCGTGCCACGCGCGGGAAGATGGCGGAGATGGCCGCGGCGAACCTGCTGGCCGGGCTGCGCGGCGAGCGCCTGCCGAACCCGGTCAACCCCGAGGTGTACGGGGCGCGCTAGTCCGCGATGTTCGTGCGGTCGATCGGAGGGACCCGCTCCGTCGTGACGCGATCCGAGGCCGGCCAGGATCGCGACGATGACGTGGTTCACGAACGCCAGGATGCCGAACGATGGCATTGCCGGACTCCGAGTGCCCGCGGGGTTGTTTCGGCCCGCGGTCTACGGGAAGTGTCCGGTTTGCCCTGGACGCGGTACCACCGTCAGCAGTACTAACCCGCGCACCGTCGTTCGTCGTGTCGCAGACGTGAAGCGGCCGCGCCGACGACCGGTGTCGCCAGGCGCGGCCGCGATCAGCGCGACGCTACCGGACGAGCTTGTTGCCCTTCCAGTCGAATGGCTTCATCGCGTTCGATGAGCCCTTGCCCGTCCCATTCGTCGACGACGTGGTCTGAGCGAATGTCAGGACCGCGTGCGCGACGGCATCCGAGTTGATTGCCAGCGCTTCGTCGTTGATGTTGTCCGGGAAGCTGTCACACGCCAGGTGGTAGCACGGGTCGAACTGGCCGGCGAGACTGTCGGACACCACGCCACCCCACTCGTCCTGCTGTGCAGGGCTCTTGTGCACCTCGGCACCGGTGAAGATGCCGCCGGCCGGAATGCCGACCGCGGTGTATTCGTCATAGTCGGAGCGTCCGTCGAACGGGATGCGCTCGGTGTACAGCCCGCGCGCGTCGAAGAAGTCCTGGAAGACCTTCTCGATGTTGCCCGAGCCGTTTGGGCCGGCGAACCCGAACTCCGAGCCGTCGCCGTCGTAGATCAACAGGGCGTAGTTGGGCGAAGCGAGCATGTCGAAGTCGAGCATCGCGATGACGTTGCCTCGCTCGGCCTTGGTCAGTCCGTCGGCGTTGAATGTCGAGCCGAACAGGCCCTGCTCCTCGCCCGAGAACCAGATGAAGCGCACCTGGTTGCGCAGGTTCAGGTTGAGCTCCGCCATCTCCTGCGCAAGCTCGAGCTGTGTTGCCGTGCCGCTGCCGTCGTCGTTGATTCCGGGCCCGCGGGGACCGAGTCGAGGTGTGCGCCGGAGATGACGACGCGGTCACTACGGCCGCTCTTCGACTCCGCGATCACATTGCGCGTGATCGAGCAGTGTCGGACTGACCGGAGGCCGCGAAGTCCACGGTGGCGGTCGGATTGTCGACGAGGTATCGGCCGACCAGGTAGGTCGACTCGATGACCGGGATCGTCACACCATAGCCGCCGACGGTGCCGTTGATCGGGCCGTTGCGATCCGGATCGCCGAGCGTGCCTTCATTGAAGATCAGCGCGCCTGCGGCGCCGTGCGCTGGGCGTTGAGCGCCTTGAGCCCGAAGTCGCAGGTGCCGCGCTGGAGCACCGCGATCGTGCCCGCCAGGCTGTTTGCGCCCGCCGGGAAGTCGGCGTCTTCGCAGCCGGCGCTCGAGGTGCTCGCCTGCGCGGTCGGCTCGGCGAAGTCGATGATCGCCATCGGCCCGGTGACCGAGCCGAAGCCTGAGAACTCCATGG
>CAWERJ010000013.1:0-60874 GCA_963811475.1 uncultured Actinomycetota bacterium | reverse complement strand
CCTCGAGCAGGTCGTCGCCGTCGTCCCACCAGGCGACGAGCCCGAGGTCGTGCACCGGGGCGAACGCCGCCGCCCGGGTGCCGACGACCACCTGCGCGTGCCCCCGCAGCACCTTGAGGTAGGCCGTGTAGCGCGCCTGCGGCCCCTGGTCGGCGGTGAGCCGGGTGTGCCGCCCGGTCCCGAGCACCTCGACGCAGCGCCGCCTCGACCCGCACGACGTCGCGGTGGTCGGGCACGACGAGCACGGCACCCCGGCCCCCCTCGACGGCGGCCCGGGCAGCCTCCGCGAGCAGCACCGGCCAGTCGCGCGCCGGCCGACCGCGGGCAGCGCCGAGCAGCGACGCGGCAGGGTCACCGCCGTCGGCGACCCGGGACAGGAAGGCGGGACCGGCGGCATACGGCGACCACGCCTGCGGCTCCCGCTCGGGCAGGTCGGCCCGCTCGGGCGGTTCCGACGGCCAGGGCCTTCTCGGCCGTCGCGTGCCGGGGAGGCACGGCCAGGCGCAGGACGTCGCCGAGCGAGCCGGCATACCGGTCGGCGACCGCCCGGGCGGCGGCGAGCACCTGCGGGGTGAGCACCGGCTCGGCCGACACGACCTTGCGCAGCGGGCTGAGCCGGCCGAGGTGCTCGGCGTCGGCCCGGCGCTCGAGGACGAACCCGTCGAGGTCCTGGCCCGGCGAAGCGCACCTTGACCCGCACCCCCGGCTGCGCCGTCCCGGCCATCGACGTGGGACGGTGTACTCGAACGGGCGGTCGAGGTGCGGCAGCCCGGTGTCGACCTGCACCAGGGCCACCGGGAGCTGCTCGGTGGTCGGGTCGTCGCCGGCGAGGCGGCGGGGGCGGCGCACGGACGGCCCGCGGCGTCAGCAGCGCCAGCTGCTCGCCGTCGTCGTCCTCGCTCCGCCTCGCCATGGGCCCGAAACTAGCGGAGCCCACCGACCCCGGAGGGGCCGGTGGGCTCGCGCTGTGGATGACGGGGTGGTCAGCCCTGCACGGCGCGCTGCAGCGCCTCGACGCGGTCGGTGCGCTCCCAGGTGAAGGGGTTGTCGACGCCGTCGGCGTGGGTGCGGCCGAAGTGGCCGTAGGCCGCCGTCGCCTTGTAGATCGGGCGGAGCAGGTCGAGGTCGTCGAGGATCGCCGCGGGGCGCAGGTCGAAGGTCGACAGGATCGCGGCCTGGATCTGCTCGGCCGGGACGGTCTCGGTGCCGAAGGTCTCGACGTAGAGGCCGACCGGCTGGGCCTTGCCGATCGCGTAGGCGACCTGCACCTCGCAGCGACGGGCCAGGCCCGCGGCGACGACGTTCTTGGCGACCCAGCGGGTGGCGTACGCGGCCGAGCGGTCGACCTTCCTCGGGTCCTTGCCGGAGAAGGCACCGCCGCCGTGGCGGGCCATGCCGCCGTAGGTGTCGACGATGATCTTGCGACCGGTGAGGCCGGCGTCGCCCATCGGGCCACCGATGACGAACTTGCCGGTGGGGTTGATGTAGGCGCGGTAGTCGTCGGTGAGCAGGTCGGTGCCGGCGTCGTGCAGCTCGGCGAGGACCGGGTCGATGACGTGGGCGCGGATGTCGGGCTCGAGCATGCCGTCGAGCGAGATGTCCTCGGCGTGCTGGCTCGAGACGACCACGGCGTCGAGGGAGACCGCGCGGTCGCCGTCGTACGCGATGGTCACCTGGGTCTTGCCGTCGGGGCGCAGGTAGGACAGCTCGCCGCCCTTGCGGACCGCGGTGAGGCGCTCGGCGAGGCGGTGCGCGAGGAAGATCGGCAGCGGCATCAGCTCGGGGGTGTCGTCGCAGGCGTAGCCGAACATCAGGCCCTGGTCGCCGGCGCCCTGCTTGTCGAGCGGGTCGACCGCGCCGGTGCGGCTCTCGAACGCCGTGTCGACGCCCTGGGCGATGTCCGGGCTCTGCTGGCCGATCGAGGCGCTGACGCCGCAGGACGCGCCGTCGAAGCCCTTCGTCGAGCTGTCGTAGCCGATCGTGAGCACCGTGTCGCGCACGATCTTCGGGATCTCGACGTAGGCCTCGGTGGTCACCTCGCCGGCCACGTGGACCAGCCCGGTCGTCACCATGGTCTCGACCGCGACCCGGCTGCGGGGGTCCTGCGCCAGCATCGCGTCGAGGATCGAGTCCGAGATCTGGTCACAGATCTTGTCCGGGTGTCCCTCGGTGACGGACTCGGACGTGAACAGGCGTGCGGACACGCGAACTCCTTCGGGTGGTGGGGCGACCGCGGCCACCGGCCGGGGTGTGCGCCGCACAATCTACCCGGGGCGGGCGCCGGATTGCCGACTCGGTCCGCGACGCGGGTACGTCTGCGATCATGGGCCGCGTGTCTGAGGGCTCGAACCACGTGGCCACGACGGGAGACACGGGCAACCCTGCGCCCGTGAGCCCCGTCGATGAGGCGTTGTCCCTCCTCACGCGAGCCCAGCTCCTCGCCGACCAGCTGCGCGCCGACGCCAACCGCGAGGTGTCCGAGGCCCGCACCGAGGCATCGCGCGTCCGGGGCGAGACCCAGGCGGCCACGCACGAGCTCGACGAGCTGCAGGCGACCCTGTCGGCGGCGCGCGAGGAGGCCGAGCGGCGGCTCGAGGACACCCGCGCCGAGGTCGAGATCATGCTCGCCGACGCGGCCGACCAGGCCTCGCTGCTGCGGGCCCGGGCGACCAAGGCGAGCGACGAGGCGATCGCCATCGCCGAGGAGCAGGCCGCGGCCCGGCTCGCCGACGCCGAGGCGCGGGCCGAGGCCCTCCTCGACCGCGCCCGCACCGAGCACGAGACGACGATGACCCGCCTCGCCGAGGAGGAGCGCGCCCACCAGGAGCGCTGGGGGCAGGAGCACGAGGCCCACGCCGCCGAGCTCGCCACCCTGCGGGCCAGCACGCTCGCCGACCTCGACCGGCTCCGCCGGGAGAGCGAGGAGTATGCCGTCGGCCACCGCGGGGAGGCCGAGGCCGAGGCCGCCGCCCGGCTGGCCGAGGTGCAGGCGCGCGACGAGCTGCAGCGCGCCGAGGCCGACGCGCTCCTCACGTCGACCCGCGCGGACGCCGACCGGGTGCTGACCGACGCCGAGGCGGAGGCCGCGGCGGTCGTCGCGAGCGCGGAGGCGCACCTCGCGTGGGCCCAGGGCACCGTGCGCGAGATCCTCGACCGCACCGAGGCGGATGCCGAGGCGCGGGCCCGCCGCCACCACCAGGAGCTCTCCGAGCGGGCGCGCAGCCACCGCCACCGGGTGCAGACCATCCTCGGCAGCGCCACGGCCAAGAGCCGCGACCGGCTCGCCGAGGCCGACTCGGAGTCGACCCGGATGCGCGAGCAGGCCGCATCGGTCCTCGCCGAGGCGCAGGCGGATGCCGCGCGCACCCGGGAGGCCGCGCAGCGCGAGGCCGACCGGCTCCTCGCCGAGGCCAGGACTCGCGAGGTGGAGGCGCGCGAGCGTGCCGACCGGCGCCTCGCGGAGGCGGAGCAGGGGGCCCGTCAGGTGCGCCAGAGCACAGCCGAGGACGTCGAGCGCATGCACCGCGAGGCCCACGAGTACCACTCGGCCGCGCGGGCCGAGATCATCAAGGCCTCGGAGGAGGCCCGTGAGCGGGCCGACACCGTGCGCGCCGAGGCCCAGGCGGCCGTCGAGCGCGCCCGGGCCGAGGTGCATACACTCGCCGCGCGCCGCGACGCGATCACCGCCCAGCTGGGCAACCTCACCGGGGTCATCGACGCCCTCGCCGTCCCGGAAGACCACCACCCCTCCCCGTCCACCACCTCCACCCCTGCCCAGGAGCCCTCATGACCAACCCCGAGTTCCCCACCGTCTTCCGCGGCTACGACCCCGTCCAGGTCGACCAGCACGTCACCGCCCTCCAGCAGGCCGCCGAGGCCGCCCGCCAGGAGGCGTCGCAGAGCGCCGTCGAGCTGACCAAGCTGCGCCAGGCGCAGGAGTCGCTCGCCGCCGAGCTCGACACCCAGCGGCGCACCGTCGCCGACCTCGAGGAGCAGGGCCGCCGGGTCTCCACCCCGACCTTCGCCGACCTCGGCGAGCGGATCGGCGCCATGCTCGGTCTCGCCGACGAGGAGGCCGCCGCGATGCGCGAGTCCGCGACCGCCGACATCGAGCAGGCCCGCGGGGCCGCCGACGAGGACGCCGCCCTCGTGCGCGCCGAGGCCGACCGGTACGCCGAGGAGGTGCGCTCGCGCGCCGACGTCGAGCTCCTCCGAGACGCTCTCGCGGGCCAAGAAGGAGGCCGACTCGATCATCGACGACGCCGCCCGCGAGGCCGCGGCCCGCCGCGAGGAGGCCGAGGCCTACTTCGAGAAGCAGCGCGCCACCGCCGCGGCCTCCGCCGCCGACTTCGAGCGCACGCTCGGCGAGCGCCGCGAGAAGTCCTCCGCCGAGTTCACCGCCCAGATGGCCAAGCAGGACCAGGCCCTCGCCGCCGTGCAGGAGCGCGCCGACCTCCTGGCCCGCGAGGCCGAGGAGGACCGCCAGAGCAAGGCCACCGAGGCCGCCCGCGTCCTCGAGAACGCCCGGGCGGAGGCACGCGCCCTCGTCACGTCGGCCAAGGAGCAGGCCGAGCGCGTGCGCCGCGACTCCGAGCGCGAGCTCGCCGCCGCGACCGCCCGCCGCGACAGCATCACGGCCCAGCTGAGCAACGTGCGCAACATGCTCGCCACCCTCGGTGGCGGCGCCGCGCTCGGGGCGCTCACCGACGACGAGGCCGCCGCCGAGTCGGCCCCCGAGGCCGTCGACGAGGCGGCCCCGGTCGAGGACGCCGAGGTGGTCGAGGCGCACGACGAGGCCGAGGTCACCGACGATGCCGGTGACGCGTCCACCGAGGACGCCGGCACCGACGCGAGCGACGTCACGGACGTCGCCGACGACACCGAGGAGTCCGACGACACCGAGGACTCCGACGACACCGAGCACTCCGACGGCGAGCAGTCCGAGGGCGAGCACGCCGAGCACGCCGAGGAGTCCGGGCACAGCGGTGGCAAGTCGAAGGCGCACGCCCGCCGCTGACCGCCGCACGCACCACGAGGGGGCACCCACCGGCCGGTGGATGCCCCCTCGTCGTCGACGCCGCCGGCGCGACGTCCCCGGGTATCAGCCGAAGGTGCCCGCGATGCCGCCGATCAGGTCGGCGGGGTTGATGCCCAGCGCGTGGAGCTCGGCGCGATGGTCCTCGGTGTCGACCGTCGGGGGAGCTCGGCGTCCACGCGGTCCGCGAGGTCGTCCTCGCCCCGGCCCCGCAGGGCCTCGATGATCTCCTGCTTGTCGATCTCCACGGGGCAATCCTCCTCGGTGGTGGTCCCGGTGTCGAGGGTCAGTAGCCGACCCGTGACCGGTCGACGGTGCGGTGGAAGCGCATGCCCGCGCGCCCGCCGAGCAGCGACGCGGCCAGCGACGATGGCCGCGACCGCGACCCCCGCGAGCAGCCCCAGGCTCGAGATCGCCGGCGAGCGCCGGCAGGCGCGGCAACGCCGTCGAGCGCGGCGAGGACGTCGTACTCCTCGCCCGCCACGGCCGCGAGGCCGGCCGCGAGCGACGGCCACGAGCAGGGCCCACAGCCAGACGGCCAGCCCTTGACGGGTGCCGTCGAAGCGCGCCATCCGGCCCGCGGCGTACCCCCCGCACCAGAAGGACGCGCCGAGCACGAGGGCCCCGACCAGCGCGCTCGCCAGGGCTCCGGCGCCGGGGTCCTCGCGCACCTGGTCCGTGACGTCCTCGAGCGTGGTCCCGGTCGTGACGCCGAACGCCGTCGCGGCGAGCGCCAGGACGGCGGTGAGGACGACCGCCGTCCCGATCGCGGTGAGCCAGCCGAAGAAGGCCGACCCCGACCTTGACGCCGCCGTGCTCCGGCGCTGTCCTCGGTGCGGGCGTCGTCGTCCGCCCGTACGGCGTCCACGGGTCCTCGCCGTCGTGCGCGCCCGCGGTGTACGCCGCGCGGTCCCGAGTAGCCCCGGTCGCTCCCCTCGTCCGGCATGGTCCGGTGCGCCGGGCACGCCGGTCCTGTGGGTCCCGGCACGGTCCTCGGTGCTCATGGCGCGTCCTTCCCGCGGTGACGGTCGACACCCATTCTCGCCCCGGTCCGGCCTAGAACAGGTCGACGACTGCGTCCCAGACCGCGTCGGCGACGACGCCCTTGGGCGCCGGGCCGACCACGGTCACCGCGTCGGACCCGCGGCGCAGCAGGTGCACGGTGTTCTCGTCCTGGCCGAAGGTCACGCCGACGCCCACCTCGTTGACGACGAGCAGGTCGCAGCCCTTGCGCTCGAGCTTGGCCCGGCCGTGGTCGAGCACCGAGCCGTCGCGTCGTCCCCGGTCTCGGCGGCGAAGCCGACGATGACCGGCGTGGTCGCGCTCCCCCGGGCGCGCACGAGCCCGGCGAGCACGTCGGGGTTGCGCACCAGCGGGACGACGGGCACCGACTGGTCGGCGCCGCCGTCGGCGCCGGCGCCGTGGGTCTTCTTGATCTTGTGCTCGGCGTACGCCGCCGGCCGGAAGTCGGCGACGGCGGCGGCCATGACGACGGCGTCGGCGCCGCGGACGGCATCCGTGACCGCCGCCTCGAGCTCGAGGGCGGTCTCGACGGGCACGACCTCGACGCCGGCCGGGGCGGGCAGCGGCGAGGAGGACGACGAGGGTGACGCGGGCGCCGCGCGCGGCGGCGGCCTCGGCGAGGGCGTACCCCTGCTTGCCGGAGCTGCGGTTGCCGAGGTAGCGCACCGGGTCGAGCGGCTCCCGGGTGCCGCCGGCGGTGACGACGACGTGGCGGCCCGGCCGAGGTCGAGGGCCGCCGGATGCGCGTGGCACCGGTCGCGCGACCGGCGGTCGGCGGCCGGCGGGCGAGCTCGCGCTCGCACACCGCGTAGAGGTCCTCGGGCTCGGGCAGCCGGCCCGGGCCGGTGTCGCGGCCGGTGAGGCGGCCGGAGGCGGGCGGCACGACGTGGACGCCGCGCTCGGTGAGCGTCGCGACGTTGGCCTGGGTCGCCGGGTGGTCCCACATCTCGGTGTGCATCGCCGGCGCCATGACGACGGGGCAGCGCGCCGTGAGCAGGACGTTGGTGAGGAGGTCGTCGGCCTGCCCGGTCGCGGCGCGGGCGAGCAGGTCGGCCGTGGCCGGGGCGACGACGACGAGGTCGGCCTCCTGGCCGATCCGGACGTGCGGCACCTCGGTGATGTCGGACCACACGTCGGTGTGGACCGGCTTGCCCGACAGGGCCGACCACGTGGCCTCGCCGACGAAGTGCAGCGCGGCTGCCGTGGGCACGACGGTGACGTCGTGGCCGCCCTCGGTGAGCAGCCGCAGGAGCGAGCAGGCCTTGTAGGCCGCGATGCCCCCGGCCACCCCGAGGACGACCCTCACGGGGTCACTCCTCGGTGGGCTGGAGGTGAGCAGACCCTCGTTGATCTCGCGCAGCGCGATGGACATCGGCTTCTCGTGCACCTCGGAGTCGACCAGCGGGCCGACGTACTCGAGCAGGCCCTCCTGGAGCTGGGCGTAGTAGGCGTTGATCTGGCGGGCCCGCTTGGCCGAGTAGAGGACGAGCGCGTACTTGGAGTCGGCGCGCTCGAGGAGCTCGTCGATCGGGGGGTTGGTGATGCCGATGGGGTCGGCCATGGTTCCGGACACGCTGGGTCTCACTTCGCTTCGGGGACGGGGGTTCTCATCAATGATACGAGTTCGTCGGCCGCGCGCCGAACGTCGTCGTTGAGCACGGTCACGTCGAACTCCTCGACGGCGGCCAGCTCGACCCGCGCGGTGGCGAGCCGGGCCTCGCGCTCCTCCTCGTCCTCGGTGCCCCGGCCGACGAGCCGGCGCACCAGCTCGTCCCACGTCGGGCGGGGCCAGGAAGACGAAGAGCGCCTCGGGCATCGTTCGCGCACCTGGCGCGCGCCCTGGAGGTCGATCTCGAGCAGCGCCGGGCGGCCGGCCGCCAGCGCCTGCTCGACCGGGCCGCGCGGGCGTGCCGTACCTCGCGCGACCGTGCACGACGGCCCACTCGAGCAGCTCGCCCGCGCGCGGCCATCCGGTCGAACTCGGCGTCGTCGACGAAGTGGTAGTGGACGCCGTCGACCTCACCGGGTCGGGGCCGGCGGGTCGTGGCGGAGACCGAGAGCCAGACCTCGGGGTGGTGCTCCCGGACGTACGCCGCGACGGTCCCCTTGCCGACCGCGGTGGGTCCGGCGAGGACGGTGAGGCGGGAGCGGCCCGTCACGCCCGCCCGAAGCGGTCGAGGAGCGCGGCGACCTGGTTCTGGCCCGAGACCACGGACGCGGCGGCTCTCGGAGATGCCGACCTCCTCCATGATCTGGCGGGCCCGCACCCGGCCGACCCCGGGCATGGACTCGAGGAGGGCGGAGACGCGCATCTTGCCGATGACGTCGTTGGACTTGCCGGTCGGTGATGACCTCGTCGAGCGAGGCCGCCGGAGTGCTTCAGGCGGTGCTTGACCTCGGCGCGCTCGCGTCGGGAGGCGGCGGCCTTCTCGAGGGCTGCGGAACGCTGTTCGGGGGTGAGCGGCGGAAGGGCCACGGGAGGATTCCTTCGTCGACGTGCAGGAGCTGGCTTCTCAACTCCCGGCGGTACGCCGTCCGACTCTATCGCGCAGGTCCTGCGCCGCCTCGACCCGCGCCGAGTGCGGCCTGTCGACCTGCGCAGGTCGGCGCCGGTGCGCTCAGACCGCCGCGGCGGACCGCCTCGGCGGCGCGCCGCGCGGCGGCCCGCAGCGCGCCCGGCATCGACGGCCCGGCCGACGAGCACCTCGCGGCGCGCGTTCGGCAGGACGTTGGCCGAGCGCGGCGCCGAAGACCGCCGCAGGTCGCCGCGGGCCGGCCGCCCTGGGCGCCGAGGCCCGGGGCGAGGAGCGGGCCGCCGCTGCCGGCGAGGTCGAGACCGAGGTCGGCGACGGCATCCCCACGGTGGCGCCGACGACGAGCCCGACGCTGCCCAGCTCGCCCGCGTGCCGGCGGCCGCCGCGTTGTCGCGCGGCGGCCCCGGCCACGACCGATGCCGCGACCGATCGGCCCGTCCGGCATCCGCGTGCTGCACCGTCGGGCCCTCGGGGTTGGAGGTCAGGGCGAGCACGAACACGCCGCGCCCGGTGGCCGCGGCGAGGTCGAGCGCGGGCCGCAGCGACTCGTAGCCGAGGTAGGGGCTCACCGTGAGCGCGTCGGCCCGGCCGCGGCGACCTCGTCGGAGAGGTACGCCTGGGCGTAGGCCTGCCATCGTCGAGCCGATGTCGCCGCGCTTGACGTCGAGGATCGACAGCGTGCCGGCTGTCGCGCAGGCCGGCGAGCGCGCGCTCGAGCACCGCCACGCCCGCGCGACCCGAACACGCTCGAAGAACGCCGACTGCGGCTTGACGACGGCCACCGCGCCCGCCGAACGCCTCGACGCAGGTCATCGCGAAGCGCTCGAGCCCCGCGACGTCGTCGGGCAGCCCCCACGGCTCGAGCAGGGCCGCGGTGCGGGTCGATGCCGACGCAGAGCGGCCCGTGGGCGTCCATGGCGGCGCCGCAGCCGCACGCCGAAGGGGCGTGGGGGTCGCTCACGGGCGGGCCGTCCTCTCGTGGGCGATGCCGACGACGTCGGCGAAGCGGGTGAAGCCGTGGCGGGCGACCTCGGCCTCGAGCTCGTCGACGACCCGGCGGGGCGCGACGGGGTCGTTGAAGGTGGCGGTGCCGACCTGCACCGCGCGAGGCACCGGCGGCGACGAGCTCGAGGGCGTCGCGTCCGGTGCGCACGCCCCCGACCCCGATGAGCGGCGCGGTCGGCAGCCGGCCCTCGCGCATCGCCGCGGTGACCTGCCACAGCGCGCGCACGGCGACGGGCCGGACGGCCGGGCCGGAGAGGCCGCCGGTGACGCCCGCGAGCTGCGGGCGCAGGAGGTCGGTGTCGATGACCATGCCGAGCAGGGTGTTGATCATCGTCAGGCCGTCGGCGCCGGCCGCGCAGGGCGGCCTCGGCGATCGGGACGATGTCGGTGACGTCGGGCGTCAGCTTGGCGAAGATCGGGGTGCCGGAGGGCAGCCGGTCGCGCACGATGCCGCACGACGCGCTCCGACGACGCGCGGGTCGCAGGCGAAGACGAGGCCGCGGTTCGCGACGTTGGGGCAGGAGATGTTGACCTCGACCCCGACGACCGCGTCGAACGCCGGGCTGCTCGCCAGCCGCTCGGCGACGTCGCCGAACTCCTCGGCGGTGTTCCCCGCGATCGAGACGAGCACGCGGGCCCCGACCGACGGCAGCCAGGCGAGGTCCTTCTCGACGAACGCGTCGATGCCCGGCCCCTGGAGCCCGATCGAGTTGAGCATGCCGGATGCCGTCTCGGCCATCCGCGGGGTGCCGCGCCCCGACCGCGGCGCGGCCATGACCGTCTTCGTCACGAACGCGCCGAGCTCGGAGACGGGGAAGAAGCGGTGCAGCTCCTGGCCGTTGGCCGCGCAGCCGGATGCCGTCATCACCGGGTTCGGCAGCGTCACCGGCCCCAGCGTCGTCGTCATGTCGACCATCAGTGGCCCCCCGCCAGCGGTGCGCCGAGGGCGTCGGCCGGGACGCGGCAGATGCCGTCGCCGAACGCGTCCCAGCGCACCCGGTCGCCCCGGAAGACCGGGCCCTCGACGCACGAGCGCACCATCCGGGTGACGCCGTCGTTGCCGGTCACCGGCATGACGCAGGTCATGCACACGCCGACCCCGCAGGCCATCGCCTCCTCGACCGCGACCTGGGCGACGGCGCCGTGGGCGGTGGCGATCTCGGTGACCGAGCGGAGCATCGCCATCGGGCCGCACCCGTAGACGACGCCGGCCCCGGTGCGGTCGATGACGTCACCGAGCACGTCGCTGACCCAGCCGCGGCGGCCGGACGACCCGTCGTCGGTGGTCACGGTGACGCCGTCGGCAGTGCGGCGGGCCTCGACGACGCCGAAGAGGCGGTCCTCGGAGGCCGCGCCGAGCACCATCTCGACGGGGCAGCCGCGCTCGCGCAGCGCCTCGGCGAGCCAGAAGAGCGGGGCCGAGCCGTAGCCCCCACCGACGAGCACGCACGGCACGGGGTCGGCGGGCAGCGGGAACGGCCGGCCGAGCGGGCCGACGACGTCGACGGGGTCGTGCGCGCGCAGGCCGGTCAGCCACGTGCGTGCCCGGCCCGTGGGCGGCGACGACGACGTCGACGGTGCCCCCGAAGGTGCCCGACGGCTTGACCTTGTGGATCGAGAAGCAGCGCCGCAGCAGGTTCGCCGACGTCGGGCCGCCGACCGCGAGGGCGACGAACTGGCCCGGGGCGGGCGACCTCGGCCACGCCCGGGCGCGACGAGGGTGAGGTGGTGGTACGCACCGGCCCGCCGGTTGGCGATCGAGCTCGCCGGCCACCTGGACGACGCCGCTCACGCGCGCGGCCTCCACGCCGTAGAGGTCCAGGGCCGCCGCGTGGTCCTGCAGCGAGGTGACGTCGAGGTCACCGGTGAGGACGGCCTCGATGGCCTGCACCGCGGCGGCGAGCTGCTGCACCGTGGTGATGATCGGCCTGTCCATCGCCGTCGTGGCGGCCCGGATCGCGTAGCCGTCGGCCCGGGCGGACGCGCTCGGCCCGCTGGGGCTGTTGACGACCATGTCGATCTCACCGGCGTTGATCCAGTCGACGATCGACCGGCCGTCGGGCCCGCGCTCGGCGTGCTTGAGCACGACCTCGGCCTCGATCGCGTTGCGCCGCAGCACGTCTGCCGTGCCGGAGGTCGAGACGATCCGGAAGCCGAGGTCGACGAGCCGCTTGACCGGGAAGATGATCGCCCGCTTGTCGCGGTTCGCCACCGACACGAACACCGTTCCCTTCGTGGGCAGTCCGCTGATGGCGGCGAGCTGGGCCTTCGCGAACGCCCGGCCGAAGTCGGTGTCGATGCCCATGACCTCGCCGGTCGAGCGCATCTCCGGCCCGAGCAGGCTGTCGACGACGAGGCCCTCCGCGGTGCGGAACCGCTTGAACGGCAGCACGGCCTCCTTGACCGACATCGGTGCGTGCACCGGCATCCGGCCGCCGTCGGTGTGCGCCGGCAGCACCCCCTCGGCGCGCAGCTCGGCGATGGTGGCGCCGAGCATGATCCGCGACGCGGCGTTCGCCAGCGGCACCCCGGTCGCCTTCGCGACGAAGGGCACGGTGCGCGACGCGCGGGGGTTGGCCTCGAGCACGTAGAGGATGTCCTGCGCCAGGGCGAACTGCACGTTCATCAGTCCCCGCACCCCGATGCCCTGGGCGAGCTTGAGGGTCGACTCGCGCACCCGGTCGAGCTCGCCGGCGCCGAGGGTGACCGGCGGCAGCGTGCACGACGAGTCGCCCGAGTGGATGCCGGCCTCCTCGATGTGCTCCATGATCCCGCCGACGTACATCTCGGTGCCGTCGTAGAGCACGTCGACGTCGATCTCGATGGCGTCGTCGAGGAAGCGGTCGACGAGCACCGGGTGCTCGGGGCTCGCGATCGTCGCGCGCTCGACGTAGCCGCGAGAGCGTCTCGTCGTCGTAGACGATCTCCATGCCGCGCCCACCGAGCACGTAGGAGGGCCGCACGAGCACCGGGTAGCCGATCTCGTGGGCGATCTCGACCGCCTCGGGCGCGCTGTAGGCGGTGCCGTGCTTGGGCGCCGGCAGGTTCGCCTCGTGCAGCACCCGCCCGAACGCGCCGCGGTCCTCGGCGAGGTCGATGGCCTCCGGGCTCGTGCCGACGATCGGCACGCCCTCGGCCTTGAGCGCCTTGGCCAGGCCCGAGCGGGGTCTGCCCGCCGAGCTGCACGATGACGCCGGCGATCGGGCCGGCCAGGCTCTCGGCGTGCACGACCTCGAGCACGTCCTCGAGGGTGAGCGGCTCGAAGTAGAGCCGGCTGCTCGTGTCGTAGTCGGTCGAGACCGTCTCGGGGTTGCAGTTGACCATCACCGTGTCGTAGCCCGCGTCGCGCAGGGCGAAGCTGGCGTGCACGCACGAGTAGTCGAACTCGACGCCCTGCCCGATCCGGTTCGGCCCGGAGCCGAGGATGAGCACCGCCGGGCGCTCGCGCGGGGCGACCTCGGTCTCCTCGTCGTAGGTGCTGTAGTGGTAGGGCGTCAGCGCGGCGAACTCGGCGGCGCACGTGTCGACGGTCTTGTAGACCGGCCGCACGCCGAGCGCGTGGCGCACCCCGCGCACGACCGCCTCCGGCATCCGGCGCAGCCCGGCGATCTGGGCGTCGCTGAAGCCGTGCCGCTTGGCCAGCCGCAGCAGGTCGGGAGCCAGCTCGCGGGCGGCTGGCGACGGCATCCGCGACGTCCTCGAGCAGGGCCATCTGGTCGAGGAACCACGGGTCGATGCCGGTGGCGTCGTGCACCTCCTCGACCGACACGCCGCCGCGCAGGGCCTGCTGCACGAGCACGATCCGCCCGTCGGTGGGGCGGCGCGCCTCGTCGAGCAGCGCCCGGGCCTGCTCGGTGGTGGGGCGCTCGCCGTCCCAGTGGAAGCTGCTGCCCTTCTTCTCGAGCGAGCGCAGCGCCTTCTGCAGGGCCTCGGTGAAGCTGCGCCCGATCGACATCGCCTCGCCGACCGACTTCATCGTCGTGGTGAGCGTGTCGTCGGCGGCGGGGAACTTCTCGAACGCGAACCGCGGCACCTTGACGACGACGTAGTCGAGGGTCGGCTCGAAGGATGCCGGGGTCTCGCGGGTGATGTCGTTGGGCACCTCGTCGAGGGTGTAGCCGATCGCCATCTTCGCGGCGATCTTGGCGATCGGGAAGCCGGTGGCCTTGGACGCGAGCGCCGAGGAGCGCGAGACGCGCGGGTTCATCTCGATGACGATGATCCGGCCGTCGGCGGGGTTGACGGCGAACTGGATGTTGCAGCCGCCGGTGTCGACGCCGACCTCGCGGATGACGGCGATGCCGATGTCGCGCAGCCGCTGGTACTCGCGGTCGGTGAGGGTGAGCGCCGGGGCGACGGTGATCGAGTCGCCGGTGTGCACGCCCATCGGGTCGAGGTTCTCGATCGAGCAGACCACCACGACGTTGTCGGCGTGGTCGCGCATGACCTCGAGCTCGTACTCCTTCCAGCCCAGGATCGACTCCTCGAGGAGCACCTCGGTGACCGGGGAGTACTGCAGGCCGGCGCCGGCGATGCGGCGCAGCTCGGTCTCGTCGTGGGCGAAGCCGGACCCGAGGCCGCCCATGGTGAACGAGGGCCGCACGACCACCGGGTAGCCGAGGTCGTCGGCCGCGGCGAGCACCTCGTCCATCGCGTGGCAGATGAAGGAGCGGGCCGACTCGGCGCCGCAGCGCGCGACGACGCCCTTGAACTTCTCGCGGTCCTCGCCGAGCATGATCGCCTCGACGTTGGCGCCGATGAGCGGGCAGTCGTACTTCTCGAGGATGCCGCGCTCGTGCAGCTCCATCGCGCAGTTGAGCGCGGTCTGGCCGCCCAGGGTGGCGAGCACGGCATCCGGCCGTTCCTTGGCGATGATCTTCTCGACGATCTCCGGGGTGATCGGCTCGACGTAGGTGGCGTCGGCGAACTCCGGGTCGGTCATGATCGTCGCCGGGTTGGAGTTGACGAGGATGACGCGGATGCCCTCCTCGCGCAGCACCCGGCAGGCCTGGGTGCCCGAGTAGTCGAACTCGCAGGCCTGGCCGATGACGATCGGGCCGGAGCCGATGACGAGCACGCTCGTGATGTCGTCGCGCTTCGGCACTCAGGCCACCTCCCCTGCGGCCTCGGGCGCCGGGTGCTCGTCATGAGGTCGACGAACCGGTCGAAGAGGTAGGCGGCGTCGTGCGGGCCGGCCGCGGCCTCCGGGTGGTACTGGACCGAGAAGGCGACGAGCCGCCCGTCGCGGCGCACCTCGAGGCCCTCGACGACGTCGTCGTTGAGGCAGACGTGGCTGACCGACGCCGTCCCGTAGGGGGTCTCGGTGTCGCGGTCGAGCGGGGCGTCGACGGCGAAGCCGTGGTTGTGCGCGGTGACCTCGACCTTGCCGGTGGTGCGGTCCATGACCGGCTGGTTGATGCCCCGGTGCCCGTACTTCAGCTTGTAGGTGCCGAACCCGAGCGCCCTGCCGAGGATCTGGTTGCCGAAGCAGATGCCGAAGTACGGGATGCCGTCCCGCATCACCGCGCGCAGCAGCTCGGCCTGGACCTCGGCCGTCGCCGGGTCGCCGGGGCCGTTGGAGAAGAAGACGCCGTCGGGCGCGACGGCCCGGACCTCGTCGACGCTCGGCCGCGGCGGGCAGCACGTGCACCTCGATGCCGCGCTGGGCCATGAGCTGCGGCGTCATCGACTTGATGCCGAGGTCGACCGCGGCCACGGTGAGGCGCTTCTCCCCCACCGCCGGCACGACGTAGGCCGTGTCGGTGGCCACCTGCTCGGCGAGCGAGGCGCCCTCCATGGCGGGCGAGTCGACGACCTCGGTGAGGAGCCGCTCGCGGGGCGCGCGGGCGGCATCCCCGGAGAAGATGCCGACCCGCATGGCGCCGCGCTCGCGCAGGTGCCGGGTCAGCGCGCGGGTGTCGAGGTCGCAGATGCCGACGACGCCCTGGGCGTCGAGCTCGTCCTCGAGCGACCGGCTGCGAGCGCCAGCTGCTCGGGCGCAGGGCGGGGTCGCGCACGACGTAGCCGGCGACCCAGATGCGGCCGGACTCGTCGTCCTCGTCGTTCCAGCCGGTGTTGCCGACGTGCGGGGCGGTCATGACGACGACCTGGCGGTGGTAGCTGGGGTCGGTGAGGGTCTCCTGGTAGCCGGTCATGCCGGTGGAGAAGACGGCCTCGCCGACCGTCGTGCCGCGGCGGCCGTAGGCCCGGCCGGCGAAGGTGCGGCCGTCCTCGAGGATGAGGACGGCGGGCTCGCGGGTGGTCAGCATGCGGTGGGCTCCCCTCCACGGGCCGTGACGCGGCCGCGCAGGATCGTCGTGTGGACGGCGCCGGTGAGGGTCTCGCCGTGCCACGGGGTGTTGCGGGACAGGGACTGCGAGGCGTCGCGGTCGACGCTGAGCGTGGCGGTGGGGTCGACGAGCACGAGGTTGGCCGGGGCGCCGGGCGCGACCGGGTGGCCGTGGTCGGCCAGGCCGGCGATCCGGGCCGGGCCGGTGGACATCAGCCGGGTGAGGTCGGCCCACCCGAGCCGGCCGTCGGCGACGAGCAGGTCGTGCACCACCGCGAAGGCGGTCTCGAGGCCGAGCATGCCGAACGCCGCGTCGACGAAGGCGTGCTCCTTGTCGTGCCGGGCGTGCGGGGCGTGGTCGGTGGCGATCGCGTCGATGGTGCCGTCGAGCAGGCCCTCGACGAGCGCCTCGCGGTCCTCGGTCGGGCGCAGGGGCGGGTTGACCTTGAACACCGGGTCGTAGCCGGTGAGGAGCTCGGTGCCCAGCGCCAGGTGGTGGGGGGTCACCTCGGCCGTCATCCGGATGCCGCGCGCCTTCGCCCAGCGCACGACGTCGAGCCCCTCGGCGGTGCTGACGTGGGCGACGTGCACCCGGCTGCGGGTGTGCTCGGCGAGCAGGGCGTCGCGGGCGATGATGCTCGCCTCGGCGACGGCCGGCCAGCCGGGCAGGCCGAGCCGGCCCGAGGTCTCACCCTCGTGGCAGCAGGCCTGCGGGCCGGCGAGCGTGGGGTCCTGGCTGTGCTGGGAGACCACGCCGTCGAAGGCGCGCACGTACTCCAGGGCCCGGCGCATCACCCGGCCGTCGGCGACGCAGTGGCCGTCGTCGGAGAAGACCTTCGTGGCGGCGCGCGAGCGGTGCATCAGGCCGAGCTCGGCGAGCTCGGCGCCCTCGAGGCCCTTGGTGACCGCGCCGACCGGCACGACGTCGACGAGGCCCGGCCGCGCGGCCGAGGTCGAGGATGCGCTCGGCGGCCTCGGCGGTGTCGGTGACCGGGGTGGTGTTGGCCATGGCGAGCACGGCCGTGTAGCCACCGACCGCCGCGGCCCGCGAGCCGGAGGCGATGGTCTCGGTGTCCTCGCGGCCCGGCTCGCGCAGGTGGGTGTGCAGGTCGACGAGGCCGGGCAGCAGGGTGAGCCCGTCGGCATCCAGCCGCTCGGCGTCCTTCGGGGCGTCGACGGTGCCGATCTCGGCGACGACGCCGTCGCGCAGCGAGCACGTCGCCGGTGGTGGCGGTGCCGTCGGCGGCGTACCAGGTGGGCCCGGTGAGGAGCAGCGGTGCTCACGCGACCGCCCCCTCTCCGGCGAGCAGGTGGTAGAGCACGGACATCCGCACCGCCACCCCTGCCGAGACCTGGTCGAGCACGAGGCTCTGGGCGGCGTCGGCGGCGTCCGCGCTGATCTCGAGGCCGCGGTTCATCGGGCCGGGGTGGCAGATGACGGCCTGCGGGTTCGCGTCGGAGAGTGCGCGCAGGCGCTCGCGGGTCAGGCCGAAGCCGACGGTGTACTCGCGGGCGGTCGGGAAGAAGCCGCCGCTCATCCGCTCGCGCTGGACGCGGAGCATCATCACGGCATCCGGCCCGCTGGCGAGCACGGCGTCGAGGTCGTCGGTGAGCGTCGAGGCCGTCGGCCGCCGCCCAGGAGCCGATGCCGCTCGGCATCAGGGTCGGCGGGCGCGACGAGCGTGACGTGCGGCGCCGAGGGTGCGCAGGGTGATCGCGTTGGAGCGGAAGACCCGGCTGTGCGTGAGGTCGCCGACGATGGCGACCCGGGCGCCGTCGAGGTCGCCGATCCGCTGCTCCATCGTGTAGGCGTCGAGCAGGGCCTGGGTGGGGTGCTCGTGGGTGCCGTCGCCGGCGTTGACGACGCTCGCGTCGACCCACTGCGCGACCTGGTGGGCGGCGCCGCTGGCCATGTGCCGGATGACGAGCGCGTCGACCGACATCGCGTCGATCGTGCGCACCGTGTCGCGCAGGGACTCGCCCTTGCTGGCGCTGCTGCCCTTGCCGGTGATGTTGATCGTGTCGGCGCTCATCCACTTGCCGGCGATCTCGAAGCTGCTGCGGGTGCGGGTGGAGTCCTCGAAGAAGAGGTTGATGACCGTGCGGCCGCGCAGGGTGGGGAGCTTCTTGACGTCGCGGCGCTGGACCTCGTGCATCTCGGATGCCGTCGCGAGCAGCATCCGCACGTCGTCGCGGGTGAGGTCGGCGCTCGAGAGGAGGTGGCGGTTCACCGGGCGTCGCCCCCCGCGATCCGGACGACGTCCTCGCCGCCGTCGAAGGCGGCCAGCCGCACCTGCACCTTCTCGGCGTGGCTGGTCGGGAGGTTCTTGCCGACGTGGTCGGCGCGGATCGGCAGCTCGCGGTGGCCGCGGTCGACGAGCACGGCGAGCCGCACGGCGCGCGGGCGGCCGAGGTCGGAGAGGGCGTCGAGCGCGGCCCGGATCGTGCGCCCGGAGTAGAGCACGTCGTCGACGAGCACGACGACCTTGTCGTCGATGCCGCCCGGCGGGATGTCGGTGTGCATCGGCGCCCGGGTCGGCTGGTGTCGCAGGTCGTCGCGGTGCATCGTCACGTCGAGGGAGCCGACCGGCACGTCGGTGCCCTCGACCTCGCGGACGAGGTCGACGAGGCGCTCGGCGAGCTCGACGCCGCGGCTGGGGATGCCGAGCAGGACGAGGTCGTCGGCCCCCTTGTTGTGCTCGAGGATCTCGTGCGCGATGCGGCGCAGGGCCCGGGACACGTCGCTCGCGGAGAGGACGGTACGACCGGACGGGTCGAGGGGGTGCCCGGGGGGCACGGTGATGTCGTCGCGCGTCAAGACGCGGACCTCCTTCCCTGCCTCACGGGACAGGTCGTTAAAGGATGTCGTGGTGCGGGGCCCACTGTACGGGGTGCCTCGCCCCGGCTCCGCCGCGGCTCGCGGGAGGCGGCTCACGAGGCGGTGGGGACGGCCCGGCCTCGGTTCTCCCGTCCTCCTGCGCCGGTATCAGGGGCGACGGCCGTGCCTCCTGAGGAGCAGCGGACTCACCGCCCGGATGCCGAGACATCCATAACGCAGCACTATCGCTCACCCAACACTGTGTGATGGGATGGTCGGCACCCGCCGACCCCGCCCGTCGCGTCGAAGGAGGTTCCCATGTTCACGCCCACCCCGCCACCGGCGCTGCGACAGCGCCCCACGACCGACGCCCCGGCGCCCGTGGGAGCCACCCGCCCGCTCTTCCCCCCGAAGGACGCGGATCCCGAGACGCGCCGGCGCTGGCTCGCCCAGTCGCCGTGGCCCGAGGTCGTCTTCGCCTCGGCGGTCTGAGCCCAGGGCTCGGTCGGCGCCCACGCACGGCAGAGCCCCGGCGGCGGGGTCTCCCCCACCGCCGGGGCTCCGGTCTCCTACGGCGTGGTGCGGGCTACCTCAGAGGGTGCCGCGGTCGTACGTGTTGCCGTAGTAGCTGCCCAGGCGGTCTCGGTACCCGGGGTCGGACATGCCGGTCTCGTCGAGCTCCGGGGAGTCCTTGATCTGGTCCTTGGTCCGGTCCACGTAGACCTTCTCCTCGTTCCAGTCGACCCTGTCGATCGTGCCGGCCGGAAGCATGACCTTCCGGCCGAAGATCCACGGCCCGGTGTCGACGACGACATAGCTGCTGCCGACGTCGAGGGTGGACCGGTCGACCTTGCCGATCGAGCCGTCGACGGCCTCCACGGAGAACCCGGTCAGGTCCTTTCCGCGGTTCGACACCTCAGCGCTCTCCCGATAGTTCCAGGCATCCCAGGTGCGGGTGGCCATGGCTTTCTCCCTTCGATCGAGTGTTGCGGGCATCCGCTCCCGTACCCCGGTTCGCCGGACCGCAACCGCCGACTCCCCGGATCGGCCTCAGGTGCCTCTCAGCCCGGCAGGGCGGTCAGCTGGCGCACCATCGCCACCCGCCGGCCGTGCGCTCCAGCCCCATCCCTCGTTCGGTCTCGCGCAGCGGCACGAGGTGCTCGGGCAGCGGGTCGAGCTCGACGAACCCGTGCCGGGCGTAGAACGGGGCGTTCCACGGCACGTCGGCGTACGTCATGAGGGTCACCTCGCGCCCGCCGCGCCGGGCGACCTCGTCGGTCGTCGCCTCGAGGAGGGCGCCGCCGACGCCCCGCCGGCCGTGCGGCGGGTCGACGGCGATCTGCTCGAGGTGCCAGTGGCCGTCGAGGTCGAGCACGTGCGTGAACCCCACGACGGTCCCGTCGTCGGCGACGGCCACGAGGACGAAGCCGGGCTCCGCCGCCCGCTCCTCGCCGGAGGACGCCGGTGGCCAGTCCACCGCGCCGAACCGCTCCTCGAAGAGGCGGTCGCCGGCATCCTCGATGGGCGCCAGCAGCGGCAGGTCGCGCGCCTCGGCGAGGCGGGTCGTCGTCATCCGGTGCAGTATGCCGTGCCGGCGAAGCGAGGGCCGGTGGACCGGCGAGCGCGACGGCGAAGAGACGGCGCGCGCTCAGGCCAGGGTCGGCTTGACCTCGGCGAGGCGCGCGAGCAGCCCGTTGACGAAGCGCGGGGAGTCGTCGGTCGACAGCTCGGTCGCGAGGCCGACCCACTCGCTGATCGCGACGGGCTCGGGCACGTCGGTGGAGAACAGGACCTCGTACGCGCCGAGACGCAGGATCGCCCGGTCGACGGCCGGCATCCGCTGGAGGGTCCACCCCTGCGAGTAGGTCGTGATGAGCTCCTCGACCTGCGCGCGGTGCTCGACGAGGCCCATGACGAGGTCGGCGGTGAACTCCGACAGCGGCGCCTCGGTCACCGGTGCCGCGAGCCGCTCCCGGAGCAGGTCGGCGGCGTCGACCCCGCGCTGCTCGGCCTCGAAGAGCAGGTCGAGCGCGCGCTTGCGGGCCTTGGTGCGGGCGGCCACGGGTCAGCTGACCCGGCCGAGGTAGGAGCCGTCGCGGGTGTCGACCTTGATCTTCGTGCCGGTCTCGAGGAAGAGCGGGACGGCCACCTCGGCGCCGGTCTCGACGGTCGCCGGCTTGGTGCCGCCCGGTCGAGCGGTCGCCCTGCAGGCCCGGCTCGGTGTAGGTGATCTCGAGGACCACCGAGGCCGGCAGCTCGATGAACAGCACGTTGCCCTCGTGGCGGGCGACGACGACCTCCTGGTTCTCGAGGAGGAACTTCGCGGAGTCGCCGACGGTCTCGGGGCGCACCGGGATCTGGTCGTAGGTGTCACCGTCCATGAAGATGAAGTCGGTGCCGTCGTTGTAGAGGTACTGCATGTTCCGCTTGTCGACGCTCGCGGTCTCGACCTTCACCCCGGCGTTGAAGGTCTTGTCGACGACCTTGCCGCTCATGACGTTCTTCAGCTTGGTGCGCACGAACGCCGGGCCCTTGCCGGGCTTGACGTGCTGGAACTCCACGACGGTCCAGAGCTGGCCCTCGAGGTTGAGGACGAGGCCGTTCTTGAGGTCGTTGGTCGATGCCACGGGTGGTTCTTCGCTTTCGTCGACGCCGGTGTGCCGCCGGCCCGGACGCGGGCGCGCGGCACCCCCGCGAGGGGATGGGGATCGGGGCGATCCTATCGCGACCGCCACCGGGCCCCCGCCCCTGCCGCAGGTCACACCCCGATCGTGAGGTTCGCGACGAAGCCGCTCCCCGCGTCGCCGGTCACGGTGGCGAGCTGGTGGATGCCGCCGTCGTCGCCGAAGACGTTGTCGCGCGTCAACGAGGTGCGCGCGAGGTTCGACGTGCTCGACGGGTAGGTCGACGAGTCGGCGTAGACCGCCTCGCAGGCGGCCTGCGGCAGGGCGATCTGGCTGGTCCGCACGATCTGGCCGTCGCTCGTCGCCTCGGCGGTGCTGCGGTACACCTCGAAGTGGATGTGCGGCCACCGCCCGTCGTAGCACCCGGGGAAGACGGTCGTGAAGCTCGCGGTGCCCGAGGCGTCCGTCGGCTGCACGCCGCGCAGGTAGTTCTCGTTCTCGACACCGGACGAGTACATCGAGTAGCGCCCCTGGGAGTCGGCGTGCCACGCGTAGACCGCCACGCCCTCGAGCGCGGCGTACCCGGACGAGGAGTCGAGGACGGTGAGGTTGACGGTCAGCGGGACGCCGGGTGCCGTCGTCGTCGAGCTGCCGAACGAGGACCGGATGTCCTGTCGGACGATGCCCGAGTCGTCGAGCACGTCGGCACCGTTGCTCCCGTCGCCGGGGTAGGGGCCGGCCGTCTCGTCGGGCACGACCGAGTCGACGGCCGCGGTGGTGCCGGATGCCGTCGCCGCGGAGCGTCGCGCTGGTGGACGCGGAGGAGGTCGCCGAGGAGGACGAGGACGCCGTGCCGGTGGAGGTGCCGTCGGCGCAGCCGACGAGGGCAACGAGGCCGGCGCCGGAGATGAGGCCGAGGGCCGAGCGCCGTGCCACCAGGGTGCGCACGTCGAACTCGAGGCCGCGGTCGTGGTCGGGGTGGACCGGCGCCTGGGGCCGGGCGGTCTGGGGCTGCTGGCTGGTCATGACGTCCACCGTGCCCAGGCGACCGGTGCCGCGGCGGTGCGTCCGCTGTGCGCTTCCTGTGAGACGGCGCGGAGCACCCGGATCGGTGGTTCTGCCGCGCCCGGCCACTCCGATCGGTGGCTCTGCCTTGCCCGGCCACACGGTTCGACGCGTCTCCCCGCTCGTCCCTCACCTGTGCTCAGGTCCGCTTGCCCTGCTCAAGTCCCTCTGCCCTCCCCAGGTCCGGATGCCGGGTTGGCGGTGATCGTGCACCGCCACCTGCGCAGGTCACCGCCACCGGCGCAGATTGACCTGACGACACTCACGCCCTCAGGAGGCCGCCCGGCTCCCGAGGTCGAACCAGGTGTTGCGCGGCATCGACCGGATGCCCTGCTCCGCCAGGATCTTCGCGAGCGGCGCCTCGCCCCGGGCGTCGTCCCAGACCCAGCGAGCCAGCCGTACCCGACGCCGGATCCGGTCCTCACGGCGCTTCTCGCGCCAGAGCACCTCGCCGGCCTCCGCGGGGTCGGCGCCCTCCGGGATGCCGTACTTGCGACGGCCGTCGAACTCGCCGACGACCCCGGGCCAGCCGAAGTCCGCGATGCCGGCGAGCCCGTCGTCGTCGAGGACCTCGACCTGCAGGTCGGGCCGCGGCAGGTTGAGGCGGAACATCACGGCTCGGGACAGGCTCTCGCCGGGTGACATCGAGCGCGCGTCCGCCAGCTCCACGACGAGGTGGGCGGCAGGACGTCCCAGCACCCGGGGTCGCACCTCGGCCGCCTCGGCGGCGAGCTCGGCCGCCGAGCAGAGCCCGTGCCGGAGCGCGTGGTCGGCCGCGGCGAGGCCGGTCGCGAGAGAGCTCGTGCGTGCCACGTCGACCACCGTCCGAGCGGGCGGGGTGACGCGGATGCCGTTCACCGTCACGGCGTCGGCCGGCGCCCCCAGGTGCACACGGATTCGGCGCGAGCCCCGCTTGTGAGCGCCTGACTCGAGGACCGTGACCCGCGCCGGCCACCGGTCGACGCGGGGAAGCCCCCACACGGCCGCTGCCGACTCCAGGGCGAACACGTGCTCGCCCGGGGTACGGCAGACCAGGTCGGTCGCGTGCACCAGGGCGGCGTGGCGCTGCTCGGGGGTGAGCCTCGCCCAGACCGACATCTCGACCCACACCCCGTGGCGTACGTGGTGCCAGCCCGACCGAGCGGGGTCCACGCCGATTCGCCTCAGGTCGGGCGTCAGGCGCAGCAGCCCCGGGTCGAACGGGGTCGGGGCGGGGTCACCGAGCATCCCAGCACCATGGCAGGCCGGGCCCGGGTGGGGAGCGCGTCATCCACAGGCCAGCAGGGCCAGCGGCGTCCACCTGCGCCTTCGACGAGCTGGCCGGCTGGGGCCAACCCGCCGGCTCGGGGTCGGGTCGCGTACCGCGGGGGTGCGGCCCATCGGCGGGGGTGCGGTCGCTCTGCTGGGATGGCGGTGGGATGGTGCCGCCACTCGCGCGGATCACCGCCACCCGGGCGGGTCGACCGCACTCGGGTCTGGGCGGCAGCGGCGGTCTGGCTGACCCGGGGTCGGGCGCACCAGCGGGGTGCGGTCCGTCTGGCGGGGCTGCGGTCGCTCGGCTCGGGTGGCGGTGCGGTGGTGCCGCCACTCCTGCAGGTCACCGCCACCGGGGCGGGCCGACCGCACCTGACGCTCCGGACGGCTCGGGTCAGTCGCCGCGGATGGCGTCGTACGCACCGCGCAGCAGTACCTCGTCGGGCCCCTCGAGCCGGGTGGGGCGCCCGACGTCCTCGAGCACGACGAACCGTAGGAGCGCCCCCCGGGACTTCTTGTCGCGACGCATCGCGGTGAGCAGGTCGTCCCACCGCCCGCCGGGGTAGCTCGTCGGCAGCCCGACGGCCGACAGCACCGAGCGGTGCCGCGCCACGACGTCGGCCCCGAGGTGACCCGAGCGCAGCCCGAGCTCGGCGGCGTAGGTCATGCCCACCGCCACGGCCTCCCCGTGCCGGCGCCGGTACCCCTCGACGTGCTCGACGGCGTGGCCGAAGGTGTGCCCGTAGTTGAGGATCTCGCGCAGCCACGACTCGGTGAGGTCCTGCGCCACGACCTCGGCCTTGACGGCGATCGCCCGCTCGACGAGCTCGCGGGTGTGCGGCCCGTCCCACCGGGTCGCCCCCTCGGGGTCCGCCTCGACGAGCTCGAGGATCCGGGGGTCCGCGATGAAGCCGGTCTTGACGACCTCGGCCAGCCCGGCGACGAGGTCGGCCCGGGGCAGCGACCGCAGGGTGTCGAGGTCGCACAGCACCCCCGCCGGCTCGTGGAACGCCCCGACGAGGTTCTTGCCCTCCTCGGTGTTGATGCCGGTCTTGCCCCCCACCGCCGCGTCGACCATCGCGAGCAACGTCGTCGGCACGTGGACGACCGCCACCCCGCGCAGCCAGGTCGCCGCGACGAAACCCGCCAGGTCGGTGACGGTGCCGCCCCCGACGGCCACCACGGCATCCGATCGGGTGAAGGCCAGCTCCCCCATGACCCCCCACAGCCGCTGCGCCACGGAGACGTCCTTGGCCTGCTCCGCGTCGGGCACGCGCACCGAGGTGGACCGTCAGCCCGCCCGCCGCGAGCGCGTCGGCCACCGGGCGCGCGTACGTGTCGAACCCCTGGGGGTGGACGACGAGGACCTTCTCCACACCCGCCGGCAGCAGACCGACCACCCGGTCCGACACCCCGTGGCCCACGACGACGTCGTACGACGTGCCGACGCCGATGACGGTGGCCGCGTCGCTCACGGCTCCCCCAGCAGCGCGACGACCTCCGCGGCGACGTCCTCCGGGGATCGCCCGGCCGTGTCGACGCGGTGGGTCGCCACCCGCTCGTAGACCGGGCGGCGCGCGTTCATCAGCCGCACCCACGAGGCGCGCGGGTTGACGGCGAGCAGCGGCCGGCTCTGGTCGAAGCCCACCCGCTTCGCGGCGTCGGCGATGCCCACGTCGAGGAAGACGACCACCTGACCGACGAGCAGCTGCTCGGTGAGCGGGTCGACCGGCGCACCCCCGCCGAGCGCGAGCACGCCCGGTTCCTCGGCCACCGCCCGCGCCACCTCCGCCCGCTCCAGGTCACGGAACGCGGGTTCGCCGTCCTCGACGAAGATGTCGGAGATCGTGCGGCCCTGAGCGGCCTCGATGGCCGCGTCCGTGTCGTGCAGCGGCACCCCCAGCAGCCGCGCCATCGCGGAGCCCACCGTGCTCTTGCCGGACCCCGGCGGCCCGACGAGCACGACGCGGGCCATCAGTCCTCCCAGGTGCGCATCGAGGCCGGGATGGCTGCGAGGTACGACGCGTGGTTGCGAGTGGTCTCGCTCACCGAGTCGCCGCCGAACTTCTCCAGGCACGCCTCGGCCAGCACGAGCGCGACCATCGCCTCGGCGACGACGCCGGCCGCCGGCACGGCGCACACATCCGACCGCTGGTGGATGGCGCGAGCCGGCTCGTCGGACGCGACGTCGACGGTCGAGAGGGCGCGCGGCACCGTCGAGATCGGCTTCATCGCCGCCCGGACCCGCAGCAGCCCGCCGACCGACATCCCGCCCTCGGTCCCGCCCGCACGGCCGGTACGGCGGCGGATGATGCCGTCGGCACCGCGCTCCATCTCGTCGTGCGCGACCGAGCCGCGCCGCGCCGCGGTGCGGAACCCGTCCCCGACCTCGACCCCCTTGATCGCGTGGATGGACATCAGCCCGGCCGCCAGGCGCGCGTCGAGCCGCCGGTCCCAGTGCACGTGCGAGCCGAGGCCGGGGGGCAGCCCGGTCACCACGACCTCGACGACCCCGCCCAGCGTGTCGCCGTCCTTGTGGGCGGCGTCGACCTCGGCGACCATCGCGGCCGACCCGACGGGGTCGAACGCGCGCACCGGGTCGGCGTCGAGCGCGTCGACGTCGTCGGCGGTCGGGAGCGGCGAGTCCTCGGCCACCGACGCGCCGCCGATGGCGACCGTGTGCGACACGAGCCGGATGCCGTAGGCCTGGCCGAGGAACCGCGCCGCCACCTCACCGAGGGCCACCCGGGCCGCGGTCTCGCGGGCGGAGGCCCGCTCGAGCACCGGCCGGGCGTCGTCGAAGGCGTACTTCTGCATGCCGACGAGGTCGGCGTGGCCGGGCCGCGGCCGGGTGAGTGGCCGGTTGCGCGCGATCTCCCGCTCGGCGTTGACGTCGTCGGCCGCGGCGAGCGCCGAGGCGTCGACCGGGTCGGCGCTCATGACGGTCTGCCACTTCGGCCACTCGGTGTTGCCGACCCGCACCGCGACCGGCGAGCCGAGCGTGCGGCCGTGCCGCACCCCGCCGAGGAACTCGACCTCGTCCTGCTCGAACGACATCCGGGCGCCGCGCCCGTAGCCCAGGCGTCGACGGGCCAGCGCAGCGGCGACGTCTGCCGTGGTCACCTCGACCCCGGCGGGCAGCCCCTCGATCGTCGCGACGAGCGCGGGCCCGTGCGACTCCCCGGCGGTCAGCCAACGCAGCACGCAGCGAATCCTTCCATGCGGCTCAGGTACCCGTGAGCCAGGCCAGGATCCGGGACGTCCCCGCGACCGCCACCCACGCGCCGAGGCACATCGCCGGTCCGTACGCGATGGACGACTTCAGGCCGGCTCGCCGGCCCAGCAGCAGCGCCGCGGCAGCGACTCCCCCGACGAGGAAGCCGGCGGCGAGGCCGACGACCAGCTCACCGATGCCCGAGCCACCCGAGCAGCGCCCCGATGAGCGGGGCCAGCCGCACGTCGCCCCCACCGACGCCTCCCCCGGGCAGCACGGCGAGGAGCAGGTAGATGCCGCCCATGACGACGAACCCGACGACGGCGCCGAGCCAGCGCCCGTCGCGCGAGGCGAGTGACGCCACGGCCAGCAGCCCGAGCAGGAACGCCCCGGTCGGCACGACGAGCCCGACGGGCAGGCGGTGGACGTCGAGGTCGATCCAGACCAGCCCGACGGTGAGCCAGGCGAAGAGCAGGTATGCCGGCAGGGCCGCCCAGCCGGCCAGGTCACCGACCGCCCAGGCGGCCAGGGCCGCCAGCGCCGCCGTGGCGAGCCCCGGCCACCAGTTCCGCCCGGGCGGGTGGTCGGCCTCGTCCTCCGGGATCCGGTAGCCCCCGGTCGCCAGCTCGCGGCCGGTGAGGTGGCCGACTCCGCCCATGACGACGGCCACGGCGAGCACCACCCACCACGGGGTCATCCGTCCCCCAGGGCGGCCCGCCCCGCCGCCGCCATCGCCTCGACCGGCGCGTCGACGCCGGTGAACAGCCGGAACTGCTCCGCCGCCTGGTGCACGAGCATGTCGAGGCCCGGCACGACGGCCATCCCGGCATCCCGGGCGGCCCGCGCCAGCGGCGTCGGCCACCCGTCGTAGACGACGTCGAGGAGCACCCCGGGGTGGGCGGGCGGCACCGTCGCGGCGACGTCGGAGCCGGCCGCGGCCGGCACGGTCGAGACGACGACGTCGTCCCCGTCGGTGCCCCACGGCCCGAGCGTCGCCGCCGAGCCGTTGCGCACCCCGATCCCCAGGTCGAGCGCCCAGGCGACGAGGTCGGCGGCCCTCCCGCCGTCACGGGCCCGGACCGTGAGGGTCGTGACGCCGAGCTCGGCGAGGGCGAGCACGGCGGAGCGCGCAGTGGCGCCCGCACCGAGGACGAGCCCCCTCGTCGCCCCGGCGGGCAGGTGCGGCTGGAGCGCGCGCACGACGCCGACGACGTCGGTGTTGGTGGCGTCCCACGCCCCGTCCTCGCGGCGGACCAGCGTGTTGACCGCGCCGGCGAGCCGGGCGACCGGCGACACCGCGGTGGCGAGCCCCGCGCGCCACCTCCTTGAGCGGCATCGTCAGCGACAGCCCCCGCCACTGCGGGTCCGAGCGCCGGCGACGAAGGAGGGCAGCCCGGCGGCGTCGACCTCGTGCGCGTCGTACCGCCATGTCGTGAGCCCGGCCGCGGCGTACCCGGCCCGGTGCAGCACCGGCGAGAGCGAGTGGGCGATCGGGGACCCGAGGACCGCCGCCCTCAGCACTTGCCCGGGTTCGCCGAGCACCACGCCTGGAACTCGCGGACGTTGCGCTCGTGCTCCTCCGCGGTCGCGGCGAACTTCGTCTCACCGGTGCCCGGGTCGACCGTGACGAAGAAGAGCCAGTCGCCGTCTGCCGGGTTGGCGGCGGCCTCGATCGAGTCCTGGCCCGGGTTGCCGATCGGGCCGGGAGGCAGACCCTTGGTTCTGTACGTGTTGTACGGGCTGTCGGCCGCGCGCTGCTTGTTCGTCGTGCCGGCCCGGCCACGCTCCTGGGCGACGAAGTGCACCGTGGAGTCCATCTGCAGGAGGCCGTTGGCTGGGCGGCCCGCCGTCGAGCCGGTTGAGGATGACGCGCGCCACCTTGGCGCGGTCGGCGTCGCCCGTTGACCTCGCCCTCGACGATCGAGGCGATGGTCAGCGTGCGCTGCCACTCGTCCCGCGGGATGCCCACCTCCTTGAGGACCTTGACGGTCATGGCGACCATGGCGGCGAGCTGGTCCGTGGCGCTCGTGTCCTTGCCGAACTCGTAGGTCGAGGGGAACAGCCAGCCCTCGACGTCGCCGTCCGCCTCGGCGGGCAGCCCGATCGCCTTGGGGTTCTTCGCGGCCTTCTCGTACTCCTCGACGGGGACGCCGGTCGACTTCGACAGGGCCGCGAACGTCTCGGTGGTCCACAGGCCCTCACGGATCGTCGTCCCGTTGGCGACGCGGTTGCCCGGGTCGGCCAGCACGTCGAAGGCCTCCTGGGCCGGCATCCCCTTGGCCAGGGCGTAGCTCCCCGGCTGGATGGCCGCCGCCCGCTGCTGGTCGGCGTTGGCGACCCGCAGGTAGGCGCCGCGGGTCTTGATGACGCCAGCGTCGAGCAGGGTCCTGGCGATGTCCTCGCCGGTCTGCCCGGGCTCGACGACGACGTCGACCCGCACGCCGCTGGGGCCGGCGAAGTCGTCGGCCTCCGACTGGGTGAACAGCCCGGCGACCATCGGCCGGACGGCACCGAACGCCGCCCACGCGGCGCCGCCGACGAGGACGACGGCCAGGAGGATCACGAGCAGGCGACGCCCGCGGCGGCGGGGCGCCCGCCGACGGTGACGGTGCAGGTCGCGACGGCTGCGGATCGGGGGCGGAGGCTCCCCGAAGATCGTCTCGGTGACGTCGTGCTGCTTCGTCACTGCCGTGGGTCCTTCGTCCGGGGCTTGCGCCGTCCAGGCCTGACCCGCTCGCCGGGAGGTGAGCCGGTGCTGCGCTCCGTGTCGAGGGCCGTCTGGAGGATCAGCACCGCGGCGGCCTGGTCGACCACCGCCCGCTGTCGCCGTGCTGC
This sequence comes from uncultured Actinomycetota bacterium, assembly GCA_963811475.1. GTDB lineage: Bacteria > Actinomycetota > Actinomycetes > Actinomycetales > Dermatophilaceae > Fodinibacter. Next base: position 31,178 of record CAWERJ010000013.1, on the reverse strand, counting down.
GACGCCGCTGTCACGGAGCGTGCGGTGAGCGTCGACACTGGTGAGCCGCTCGTCGACGAGACGAACCCACACCGGCGCGACGCGCGCCGCCACGACGGCAGCATATCCGCGCGCCACCGCCGCAGCGGACCTTCTCCCCCGGACAACGAGCGCGGCAGACCCACGACGACACCCACCGCCGAGCGCTCGCGCACGAGGTCGGCGATCGCCACGATGTCGCCGTCCTCAGGGCCGGGCGCCGAGCCCGGATGCCGGGCGAGCGTCGCCACGGGGGTCGCGAGCAGCCCATCCGGGTCGCTCGCGGCGACCCCCACGCGCACGCTGCCCACGTCGACACCGATCCGCACGCCCCGCTCCCGGGACGTGGGCGACGACGTGCCGCGGCGGGCGTCGTCCGGCATCAGCCGGCGAGCTCCCCGACGCGCCACTCGACCGCGGCGAGCGCCTCGCCCACCTTGGTCGCGTCCTGGCCGCCGCCCTGCGCGATGTCGTCCTTGCCGCCGCCGCCACCACCGAGGGTGGTGGCCGCCACCCGGACCAGCTCACCGGCCCGGATGCCGCGCGAGCGGGCCGCCTCGTTGGTCGCCACGACGACGACCGGGCGCCCCTTGGCCGCTCCGGTGATGGCGACGACGCTGGGGCGCTCGGTGCCGAGCCGGCCCCGCAGGTCGAGCACCATGGTGCGCACGTCGTCGGCGCCGGCATCCCCGGCGTCGTGGCCGAGGTAGGTGACGCCGTTGACGTCGCGGGCCCGCTCCGTGAGGCTGCCGGCCGCGGCCTGCACCTGCTCGCGCCGCGCCCGCTCGAGCTCGCGCTCGGCGTCCCTGAGCCGGGTGACCATCGCCCCGACCCGCTCCGCGAGCTCGTCGGGGCGGGCCCCGACGAGTCCGCTCAGCTCCGCCACGATCGCCCGCTCACGGGCGAGGTACCGCAGCGCGTCGATGCCGACGAACGCCTCGATGCGACGCACACCCGAACCCACCGACGACTCACCGGTCACGGTGAGCGCGCCGATCTGGCTCGAGTGCTGCACGTGGGTTCCACCGCACAGCTCGCGGCTCCACGGGCCGCCGATCTCGACGACGCGCACGTCCTCGTCGTAGGTCTCGCCGAACAGGGCCAGGGCCCCGATCTCCCGGGCCTGCGGCAGCGGCATGAAGGTCGCCGACACCGGCAGGTCTCGGCGCACGGCGAGGTTGGCGACCTCCTCGATCTCGCTGCGGGTCTCCGGCGACAGGCCTGACCCCCAGGCGAAGTCGAGGCGCAGGTAGCCGGGCTTGTTGTACGAGCCCGACTGCAGCGCCGACGGCCCGAGCACCTGGCGCAGCGCCGCGTGCACGACGTGCGTGCCCGAGTGCGCCTGGCACGCCGACAGCCGCCACTCGGGGTCGACCTCGGCCTGCACGCTGGCACCCGTGTGCAGGGGGCCGGTGACGACGTCCACCGTGTGGGCGATGAGGCCCTTGACCGGGCGCTGCACGTCGACGACCTTGAGGTGGACGCCGTCGGCGGTGATGACACCCTCGTCGGCGATCTGGCCGCCGCTCTCGGCGTAGAACGGGGTGCGGTTGAGCACCACCTGCCCGCGCTGGCCGGGCTCGATCTCGGGCACCGCCTCGCCGTCGACGACCAGCCCGATGACCGTCGCCTCGCTCGAGAGCTCCTCGTAGGCGAGGAAGTCGGTCGCGCCGTTGGCCCGCAGGTCACGCCACACCTCGGTGTTCGCGTGCCCCGACTTCTTGGACTTGGCGTCCGCCTTGGCCCGCTCGCGCTGCTCGCGCATCAGGTGCGCGAACCCCTCGCGGTCGACCTCGAGGCCCTGCTCCGCCGCCATCTCGAGCGTGAGGTCGATCGGGAAGCCGTAGGTGTCGTGCAGCTGGAAGGCCTGGTCGCCCGCGAGGGTCGACCCGCCCCTGCTCTTGGTGCGCGCGACCGCGGTGTCGAGGATGGTCGTCCCGGACGCGAGGGTGCGGCGGAACGCCTCCTCCTCCGCGTAGGCGATCTGCGCGATCCGGTCGAACCCGGTCTCGAGCTCGGGGTACGACTGCTTCATCCGCTCGAGCGACACGGGGAGCAGCTCGGGCAGGCACGGGTCCTCGTGGCCGAGCAGGCGCATCGAGCGCACCGAGCGGCGCAGCATCCGGCGCAGCACGTAGCCGCGGCCCTCGTTGCCGGGCGTCACGCCGTCACCGATGAGCATGAGCGAGGAGCGGACGTGGTCGGCGACGACCCGCAGCCGCACGTCGTCGGGGTGGCTCGAGCCCGCGGAGTGGCCGGACTGCTCGCCGTACCGCTTTCCGGTCATCTCCGCGGCGCGGGCGATGACGGGGTAGACCTCGTCGATCTCGTAGAGGTTGTCGACGCCCTGGAGCAGCGTGGCCATCCGCTCGAGGCCCATGCCGGTGTCGATGTTGCGATGGGGCAGCGGTCCGACGATGTCGAAGTCGTCCTTGGCGCGCACCGCCGAGAGCTCCTCCTGCATGAAGACGAGGTTCCAGAACTCGAGGAAGCGGTCCTCGTCGACGGCCGGGCCACCGTCGGGGCCGTACTCGGGTCCCCGGTCGAGGTAGATCTCGCTGCAGGGGCCCCCGGGCCCGGGGACGCCCATGTGCCAGTAGTTGTCGAGCTTTCCCCGGCGCGTGATGCGCGCTTCCGGGCACCCCGATCCTGTCGCGCCAGATCGAGTACGCCTCGTCGTCGTCCTCGTAGACGGTGGGCCAGATGAGGTCGGCGTCGAGGCCGTAGCCGCCCTGCGTCTGGGGGGTCGTCATCGAGCTCCCAGGCGAGGGTGATCGCCCCCTCCTTGAAGTAGTCGCCGAACGAGAAGTTGCCGTTCATCTGGAAGAACGTGCCGTGCCGCGAGGTCTTGCCGACCTCCTCGATGTCACCGGTGCGCACGCACTTCTGCACGCTCGTCGCGCGGCTCCATGCGGGGCCTCCTGACCGAGGAAGTAGGGCTTGAACGGCACCATGCCGGCGTTGACGAAGAGCAGGTTCGGGTCGTCGTGGATGAGCGGCGCGGAGGGGACGACGGTGTGGCCGTTCTTCTCGAAGAACGCCAGCCAGCGACGCCGGATCTCAGCGGTTTCCATGGGTTCTGTCCTTTGGGGATGTCCTGGGCACCGGGCTGGGCACGCTGGGTCGCGTGCCGTGCGCTCCGGCAAGTGGGCGGGAGGCGGGGGCGAAGGGCGCCCCTACGGAGCTCGCTCGCCGGTCGGGTCGAGGAGCAGCGCGCGCGCCTCGTCGGGGGTCAGCGAGCGACCCGGGTCCCCGTCACCGAGGGCGGATGCCGGGGCGCCCTCGGGGCGGTCGCGCCGGCGGTCCCAGCCCGCGTCGACCTCGAGGTCGGGCGCGGTCGACCAGGCGGCGTGGCGCGGCGCGCGGCTCGTGGCGTCGGCCTCGACCGCGACCTCGACGGCCTCGCGCAGCTCCACCTCGCGCCGGGCCGAGGCCTCCCGGACGGTCGTGACGAAGCGCTGGGTGACGGGCAGCCGCCACAGCGCGTAGCCGACCCCCACCGCCGCGGCGGCGAGGAGCACCGAGCGGCCCCTCACGGCGCGTCCTTCCTCGACAGGCCGCGGACCGCGGTGCGGACGCCGTAGCTGAAGGCCGCCACCTTGATGAGCGGCGTGCCGATCGTCGCGGCCGTGAGCGACGTCAGGGCCGACGCGTTCGTCGTCATCGTCGTCACCGAGCTCGTGATCGAGTCGACCCGGGTCAGCTGGTCGTTGGTCAGGCTGACGGTGTCGGTGAGGCCCTGCAGCGTCGGCTGCACGTTGTCGCTCGTCGTGCGCAGGCTCACGGTCGTCTCGTCGAGCACCTTGCCGGCCTTGCCGAGCAGCCCGGCCAGGCGCACCACGAGGTACGCGAACGCGAGCGCGGCGATGAGCCCCGCGATGCCTCCGAGCGTCACCGTCATGCGCCCGAGCCTATCGTCCGGGCGGATGCCGTTCGCGCGGGTTACCGGCCCAGCCGGCCCCTGAGCCAGGTCCACCGCTCCTGGAGCCGGGCCTCGAAGCCGCGGTCGGTCGGGCGGTAGTAGTCGGTGCCCTCGGCGAGGTCGTCGGGGAGGTACTGCTGCGCCGCCACGGCATCCGGCTCGTCGTGGGCGTAGACGTAGCCCGCGCCGTGCCCGAGGCGGGCGGCCCCGGCGTACCCGCTCCCCCTGAGGTGCGCGGGCACCGGGCCACCGCGGCCGGCCCGCACGTCGGCGACCGCCTCGTTGATGCCGGTGTAGGCGGCGTTCGACTTCGGTGCGAGCGCGTTGTGGACGACGGCCTGGGCGAGGATGATGCGCGCCTCGGGCATGCCGATCTGCGCCACGGCGTGCATCGCCGCGACCGCGGTCTGCAGCGCCGTGGGGTCGGCGAGCCCGACGTCCTCGGAGGCGGCGATGACCACCCGGCGGGCGATGAAGCGCGGGTCCTCCCCCGCCTCGAGCATCCGGGCGAGGTAGTGGAGGGCGGCGTCGGCGTCGGACCCGCGCATCGACTTGATGAGGGCCGAGGCCACGTCGTAGTGCTGGTCGCCGGTGCGGTCGTACCGCACGGCGGCGTGCGCGACGGCCTGCTCGGTCTGCGCGAGGGTGATGGGCAGGGTGTCGGGGCGGTCGGCACCGGGGGCGACGGCATCCTCGGCGACCCCGGCCGCGGCCTCGAGGAAGGTGAGGGCCCGGCGGGCGTCACCGCCGGCGAGCCGCACGAGGTGGTCGCGAGCGTCGTCGTCGAGGTCGTAGGCGCCGTCGAGGCCCGCGCGGGTCGACGACGGCAGCGGCGAGCAGGTCGGCGAGGTCCCCGTCGCCGAGCGGCTCGAGCGTGAGCAGCATCGAGCGCGAGAGCAGCGGCGCGATGACGGAGAACGACGGGTTCTCGGTCGTGGCGGCGACGAGGACGACCTGGCGGTTCTCGACGCCGGGGAGCAGCGCGTCCTGCTGGGCCTTGGTGAAGCGGTGGATCTCGTCGAGGAAGAGCACCGTCTGGCGGCCGTACATGTCGCGGGCCCGGTTGGCGTGCTCCATGACCGCCCGCACGTCCTTGACCCCGGCGGTGACCGCGGACAGCTGGACGAACTCGCGGTCGGCCGCGGTCGCGACGAGGTGCGCCAGCGTGGTCTTCCCGGTGCCGGGCGGCCCCCAGAGGATCGCCGACACCGGGCCCGCCGCTCCCCCGCTGCCCTCGATGAGCCGGCGCAGCGGGCTGCCCGGACGGAGCACGTCGCCCTGGCCCCTGACCTCGTCGATGGTGCGCGGCCGCATCCGCACGGCGAGCGGCGGCAGGGATGCCGTGCCGCTCCCGGCCGCGCCGCCACGCTCGGCGGCCGCGGCGCCGAACAGGTCGGGCTCCTCGAGGCTCACGACCGCGAGGCTATCCCTGCTCAGGGACAGCGCGGGACCGGTGCGCTGTACGTCGTGTTCGAGCCTGTTGGAGACGTAGTCGTCGCTGACCCAGCGGCCGCCGACGAGCGGCTCGACACCGTTCTGGGCCGAAGGTGGTCAGAAGTAGCCCTTCTCGCCGTCGAGGAGCTCGCGCAGCAGGTCGAGGTGGCCGGCGTGCCGGGCGGTCTCCTCGAGCATGTGGAGCAGCATCCAGCGCAGGGACGCCTCGCCCACCGGGTGCAGCGCGGTGCTGCCGGGGGCGTCGAGGGCATGGTCGGCGATCGCGGCGTCGGAGCGGGCGCACTCCTCGTCGTACTCGGCCAGCAGCGTCGCGAGCGGGATGCCGTCGACGCGGAACTCGGCGTCCTCGACCCCGGCCGGCTGCTGCCCACTGCCGCGCCCGGTGCCCGGTTCGCCGAGCAGGCACTCACGGAACCAGAGCTCCTCGACCCAGCGCAGGTGCGACACGATCGCCCGCCACCGTCATCAGCGGCGAGGTGGGCACGAGCGAGCGGTGGGCGTCCTCGTCGGAGAGGCCCTCGCACTTCATCCGCACGATGCTGCGCTGGAGGTCGAACCAGCCGAGCAGCTGCGTTCGCTCGTCGGCGGTGCGGTCGGGGCGGGTCCGGGTGGCGCTCATCCGGCAACCGTGGCACACGACCGCCAGGTGCGGGCCGTTGCGCGGTGCTCTGGCACGCTGTGCCCATGTCCGAGCACGACCCCCGCCACGGTGCGCTGCTGCGCCGGTGGGGGGCGTTCGTCGCCCGGCACGCCCGGACGGTCCTGGTCGCCTGGCTCCTCCTCATCGTCACGGGCTTCGCCGTGGCCCTCGGTGCCGTGGGCACGCCCAGCCTGTTCGACCGGCTCGACAGCGGCGAGATCGTCGTCGACGGCGAGAACCAGCAGGGGCGCGATCTCCTCGCCGAGGGCGGCGGCAGCGGGTTCAGCACGTACACCCAGACGCTCAGCGGCGTCGACCTCGCCGACCCCGCCGTCGCCGCAGCCGGCGCGGCCGCCGTGCGCGACCTGGCGGCCGTCGAGCACGTCGACTCGGCGGTCAACCCCTTCGTCGTGCCCGAGGGCCCGACCAGCCTCGCGGCCCTGCGCTTCGTGCTCGACGGCGACCCGGCATCCGGCGGCTTCGCGACCGTCGTGACCTTCGACGGTGACGTCACGGCCGAGGCCGAGGCGGCGTCCACCGAGCAGGTCGACGCGGTCCTCGACCGGCTGGCAGACGAGACCGCGGCCACCGGTGACCAGCGCGGGGGGCTGCGGTCGCTCGTCGACCGCATCATCGCCCAGGTCAAGACCGACGGCCAGCGCGGCGAGGGCATCGCGCTGCCGCTGAGCTTCCTCGTCATGGTGCTCGTCTTCGGCGGGTTCGTCGCGGCCGGCTTCCCCGTGCTCGGCGCGATCGCCTCGATCGCCGGCGCCCTCGCCTCGTTGCTGGGGCTGTCCTACCTGCTCGACCTCGACGCGACCGTCGTCAACGTCGTCACCGTGCTGGGGCTGGGCCTGTCCATCGACTACGGCCTGCTCGTCGTCTCCCGGTTCCGCGAGGAGATGCGCGAGCTGCTGCGGGGCCTCCCGGTCGCGGAGGCCACCACGGAGCAGGTCACCGCGGCCACCGCCGCGACGATGAACCGCGCCGGACGCACCGTCGTCTTCTCGGCGCTCACCGTGGCGATCTCGCTCGCCGGCCTCATGGTGCTCGAGATCCCGTTCATCCGGGCGGTGAGCGCGGCGGGCGTGTCGGTCGTCCTCGTCGCGCTCGCCGTGGCGCTCTCCCTCATCCCCGCCCTGTGCACCATCGGTGCTCGCCGCCTCCTGCGCCGTGGCACGGAGGTCTCCGGTGACGTCGGGGTCTTCTCGCGCCTCGCCGAGACGGTGCACCGGGTGCCCTGGCTCGTCATCGTCGTCGTGTCCGGGCTGCTCGTCGTGCTGGCGGTGCCCGCGCTGCGCATGCAGCTGACCTCCTCGGGGCCCGAGCTGCTGCCCAAGGGCACCCCCGAGCGGACGTTCTACGAGGACTTCCGCGAGGGGTACCCCCTCCTCGCCGGAGCCGAGGTCCTCGTCGTCTCGCGTGCCCCGGCGGCGGAGGTCGAGGCGTGGGCGGGGACCGTGGCCGACCGCCCCGGCGTGGAGTCGGTCGACCCGGTGCGCACCCTCGAGAACGGCGTCACGACGGTCGGCTTCCAGACGGCCGACACCGGCACCGGTGAGGCGTCGCGGTCGCTCGTCGACTCGCTGCGCACCGACCGGCCGCCGTTCGAGGCGTGGGTCGTCGGGCAGGCCTCGGGCATCGTCGACTTCCGCGCCACCGTCGCCGACCGGGCGCTGTGGGCGGTGGGGCTCGTGGTGCTCGCCACCCTCGTCCTGCTCTTCCTCATGACCGGCTCGGTCGTCATCCCGGTCAAGGCGCTCGTCATGAACGTGCTCTCGCTCGGCGCCGCGCTCGGGCTCACCGTCTGGATCTTCGAGGACGCGCACCTCGAGGGGCTCCTGCGGTTCACCTCCACCGGGGCCGTCGAGAACACCGTCCCGCTCCTCGTGCTCGCGTTCGGCTTCGGGCTGTCGATGGACTACGAGGTGTTCCTCCTCTCGCGGATCGTCGAGCTGCACGAGCAGGGGCACGACACCCGGACCGCCGTGACGCTCGGGCTGCAGCGGTCCGGGCGGATCATCACGTCGGCGGCGCTGCTCATGGTCATCGTCTTCGCCGGCTTCGCGGCCGGGGACCTCCTCGTCATGAAGCAGGTCGGGGTGGCGCTCGTGCTGGCCATCGTCATCGACGCCACCTTCGTGCGGATGCTGCTCGTCCCGGCGACGATGTCGGTGCTGGGCTCGGTCAACTGGTGGGCCCCCCGGCCGTTGCGCCGCCTCCACGAGCGCTGGGGCATCACGGAGTGAGCCCGGTGCGCCGCCTCTCGACGCAGGCCGAGCTCCTCGAGGCCACCGGGAGCCATCCTGTCGCCGCGCTCGACGTCGGCGCGGGCTTCCGCGGCCCGGCCTACGCCGTCGGGTCGCCTCCGGGTGCCACGGTCGCGTTCTCCCGGCGCTCCGACCACGGCGTCCCCGGCTCTGCGGTGCTCGGGTCGGCCGGGGGCCTGGCCGGGCTGCTGGACGACCCCGAGGTGCGCGCCTGGGTCACCGGCGAGGGCAAGCGGCACCTCAGCGTTCCCCGCGGCTCGCGTCGGCGTCGTCGCCGAGCGCCTCGAGCTCGGGACGCGCGGCGGCGACTGGGACTGGCTGTGGACCCGCGACGCGCCCCCAGCCGTGCACGGTGAGGAGCACGTGCGCTCCCTCGACCCCGCGACCCGGCCCGAGGTCGTCCGCTTCCTCGACGAGCACAGCCCTCGCACCCACGGGCAGCCGTTCGCCCGCCCGGAGCAGCACTGGGTCGGCGTGCACGGCCCCGAGGGGCGGCTCGTCGCCGTCGGGTGCAGCGAGCCGAGCGAGGGCGGCACCCCGACGCTCGCCGGTATCGCGGTCGCCACCGACCGGCGGGGCGAGGGCTGGGGCGCGGCGGTCACCGCGCACCTGACCCGGCTCGCCGTCGAGGCCACCGGCGCCTGCGCCCTCGGGATGTTCGCGGACAACGACGCCGCCCGCCGGCTCTACCACCGCCTGGGCTTCCGGACGGGCATGGAGTGGACGAGCCGCTGGTTCGGCTGAGCCCGGCCGAGCAGTCGCGCGCCGACCCTCGACCGCGAGGTGGAGCGCCTCGATCGGCCCACCGGCATCCCGCGCCTGCCTATCGTGGACAGACCCGACCACGAGGAAAGGACAACGATGCCCACGATCGACAACGGCTCCGTCTCGCTGCACGTCGAGGACAGCGGGGGTGACGGCCGGCCGGTGGTGCTCGTGCACGCCTGGCCCCTCAGCAGTGCCTCGTGGTCCGAGCAGGTGCCGACCCTCACGGCCGCCGGCTACCGGGTCGTCGCCTACGACCGGCGCGGGTTCGGCTCGGTCCGGCAAGCCGGGTGTCGGCTCGACGTACGACTACGACACCCTGGCGGGCGACCTCGACGCGGTGCTGACCTCGCTCGACCTGCGCGACGTCACCCTCGTCGGCTTCTCGATGGGTGGCGGCGAGGTGGCGCGCTACCTCGGCACCCGGGGGTCCGACCGTGTTCGCAGCGCCGTCTTCGCGGCCGCCATCCCGCCCTGCCTCCACCTCGACGACACCAACCCCGACGGTGCCCTCGACGACGCGACGGTGCGGAGCAGATGCAGCAGGCGCTGGTGGCCGACTCGCCGGGCTTCCTCGACGGCTTCACCCGCAACTTCTTCACCGCGGACGGGGTGCTCAAGGTGTCGGAGGAGCAGCGCCAGGCGGCGCTGGCCGTCGCCCTCCAGGCAGAGCTCAACGCCGCCAGCGAGTGCATCCGCTCGTGGACGACGGACTTCACCGACGACCTCGCCCGGATCACCGTGCCGACCCTCGTCATCCACGGCGACTCCGACGCGATCGTCCCCCTGGAGAAGTCGGGCCTGCGCACGCACGAGCACGTCGCCGGGCAGCGAGCTGCACGTCATCGAGGGCGGGCCGCACGGCATCAACGTCTCGCACGCCGCGGAGTTCAACGAGCGTGCTGCTCGACTTCCTCGAGCGCTGAGCGGTCAGCCCGCGTCGGGGAGATCTCCGGTGCGCCCTGCGGGGCCGGGCCGGATGCCGGCGGCTCGGCGTCGATGCCGGCCTCCTTGCGCTGCTCCGGCGTGATCGGGGCCGGGGCGTCGGTCAGCGGGTCGTAGCCGCCCCCTGACTTGGGGAAGGCGATGACGTCGCGGATCGACTCGAAGCCCCCGAGCAGCATGACGACGCGGTCCCAGCCGAAGGCGATGCCGCCGTGCGGCGGGGCACCGAACTGGAAGGCGTCGAGGAGGAAGCCGAACTTCTCCTGGGCGTCCTCCGCGGACAGCCCCATGACCCGGAAGACCCGCTCCTGCACGTCGCGCCGGTGGATACGGATCGAGCCGCCGCCGATCTCGTTGCCGTTGCAGACCATGTCGTAGGCGTAGGCGAGCGCCGGCCCCGGGTCGGTGTCGAAGGTGTCGAGGAACTCGGCCTTCGGCGACGTGAACGCGTGGTGGACGGCCGTCCACGCACCCGCGCCCACCGCGACGTCACCGGCGGCGACGGCATCCGACGCCGGCTCGAACAGCGGCGCGTCGACGACCCAGAGGAAGCTCCACGCCGACTCGTCGACGAGGCCGCAGCGCTGGCCGATCTCGAGGCGTGCGGCGCCCAGGAGCGCGCGGGAGGACTTGGTGGCGCCCGCGGCGAAGAACACGCAGTCGCCCGGCTCGGCCCCGACGTGTGCGGCGAGGCCGGCGACCTCGGACTCCGAGAGGTTCTTCGCCACCGGCCCGGCGAGGGTGCCGTCCTCCTGGACGAGCACGTAGGCGAGGCCGCGGGCGCCGCGCTGCCTGGCCCAGTCCTGCCAGGCGTCGAGCTGCTTGCGCGGCTGGCTCGGCGCCGCCGGGCATGACGACGGCCCCGACGTAGTCGGCCTGGAAGACCCGGAACGGGGTGTCGGCGAAGTAGTCGGTGCACTCGACGAGCTCGAGCCCGAAGCGCAGGTCGGGCTTGTCCGTGCCGAAGCGGCGCATCGCCTCGGCGTAGGTCAGCTGGAGGAACGGGGTCTGCAGGTCGACCCCGATGAGCGACCAGATCTCGCGGACGACGGCCTCCCCGAGCTCGATGACGTCGGCCTGCTCGACGAAGCTCATCTCGATGTCGAGCTGGGTGAACTCGGGCTGCCGGTCGGCGCGGAAGTCCTCGTCGCGGTAGCAGCGGGCGATCTGGTAGTAGCGCTCCATGCCGGCGACCATGAGCAGCTGCTTGAACAGCTGGGGGCTCTGCGGCAGGGCGTACCAGCTCCCGGGGGCGAGGCGGGCCGGGACGAGGAAGTCGCGGGCCCCCTCCGGCGTGGACCGGGTGAGGGTCGGCGTCTCGATCTCGACGAAGTCGCGGGCCTCGAGCACCCGGCGGGCCGCGGCGTTGACCTGCGAGCGCAGCCTGATCGCCGACCCGGCCGAGTGCTCGCCCGGGCGGCGCAGGTCGAGGTAGCGGTGCTTGAGGCGCGCCTCCTCGCCGACGGTCACGCGCTCGTCGACCTGGAACGGCAGCGGCGCCGACGCGTTGAGCACCTCGAGGAGGGTCGCGACCACCTCGACCTCACCGGTCGGCAGGTCGGGGTTGACGTTGCGCTCCTCGCGCGCGGTCACCTCGCCGACGACCTTGACGACGTACTCGCTGCGCAGGTCGTGCGCGGCAGCCGTGAGCACCTCGTCGCGCGCCACGACCTGCACGATGCCGCTCGCGTCGCGAAGGTCGAGAAAGGCCACTCCCCCGTGGTCACGCCGCTTCGCCACCCACCCGGTGAGGGTGACGGTCTGGCCGGTGTGGGCGGCACGCAGGGTGCCGGCCTCGTGGGTGCGGAGCACGGTGGTCCTTCGAGGGTCGGGATCATGGGGGATGCCGTGGCGCGCCGGCCGCGGTCGGCCGCCGGTGCGTGGACCGGCACAGTCTACGGAGGTGGCCGGCCCGCTCCGAACGGGTTACCGGTCGCTCAGGTCGTGCGGGCCGGCAGGACGCACAGCTCGTTGCCGGAGGGGTCCGCGAACACCCGCCACGGCAGCTCGCCCCACCCGGGGTCGAGCTCGCGGCCGCCCAGCTCGCCGATCCGGCGGGCGACGCGGTCCGGGTCGTCGCCCGGCCTCGAGGCGCAGGTCGAGGTGCAGGCGGTTCTTGCCGGTCCCCTTGGGCCGGGGCTCGGGGCACAGCTCGAGCAGCGGGCCGCGACCCGAGGGGTGGCGCAGGGCCGCCGGCATGCTGGACGCCACGGGCCGCCAGCCGGACAGCTCGGCCCAGAACGCGGCGTCGCGCTCGGGTCGGCGCTGTCCAGGGGCAGTGCCGCGACCGGTCCGGACACGGCGTACTCCGGCCGCTCCTCCATGACGCAGAACGGGTTGCCCTCGGGGTCGGCGAGGACGACCCACGGCACATCGCCCTGGCCGATGTCGAGGTGGCGCGCGCCGAGCCCGAGGGCTCGCTCCACGACCTCCGCCTGGCGAGGACCGCCCGCGAGGTCGAGGTGCAGGCGCGGCGAGGGGGTGACCGGCTCGGGCACGCGCTGCAGGCACAGGTCGAGGGCCGGGCCTCCCTCGACCGAGATCCGCGTCTCGAAGGCGTCGGGCTCGTCCGTGAGGGTCGTGCCGCCGAGGAGCGCCTCCCAGAAGCGGCCGAGCGTGGCCGGGTCCCGCGCGTCGAGGACGAGGTTCTCGAGGTCCATGCACACCGTCGTACCACGCGTCGCGGTCCGGGCGATTCCACGACGACGACGCATTCGTGCCACGCTGGTGCGACCGAGGCAGCCGACCACCCGGAGCAGCATGAGCACCCCGTTCCCCCGCCGCACCGCGCTGCGCTCCGCGGCCAGCCGTGGTCGTCGGTGCCGCGACGGTCGGCGCGGTGGGCGCGGCCGGCGCGTGCACGGCATCCGACAGCGGCGAGGAAGCCGGGAGCGCCTCCTCCACGAGCACGGCCGCCGAGAAGGACGGCGCGCCTGCGCGCCCACGAGGTGACCGCCCGAGCGGGCCGGCCACGCCGGCGTCGTCGACCCCGCAGGTGCTCCCGACGAGGTGACGGTCCTCGCGTCACGAGCGCTGCTCGAGCAGGCGACCGCCGTCGTCGTCTCGTCGGCCGACCCGGCCGACCTCCGCGAGGGGTCCGCGGCGGCGACCCACCTCGGCATCCCGCTGCTCGTCGCAGGAGCCGGGCTCGCCGACGAGCTCGACCGCCTGGGCGCGCGCACCGTGCTGCGCTACTCGGCGGCCGCCGACCGCGACTCGTCGGCGGCGTCCGGCGCGGCGACTCCCTCGGCGGCGCCGACGATCCTCGGCGAGCGCGAGGTGCTCCCGGGTACCGCCGTCGGTGAGCTTCCCGACCTCCCCGGCCTGCCGCGCACGGCGACCCCGCACGGTGCCGTGCTGCTCGTGCGCGACGAGCGCGCGGTGCCGGCGAGCCTCCAGCCGATGCTCCGGGCCGTGGGTGCGGACGTCGTGACCGCCACGGACGCCGACCCGCGGGCGTCCGTGGAGGTACGCACGGCGCTGCGAGCCGGCGGGGCGGCGGTGCTCGCGGTCGGAGCGGGGTTCGGCCCGGTGGACCGCTTCACCCAGCGGGTCCGCACCGCGCAGGTCGCCGACGAGCTGCCGGGAGGCGGGGTCCTCCCTTTCCCGGGGCGCCGGATGGTCGCGCTCTACGGACACCCGGAGTCGGCGGCGCTGGGCATGCTCGGCGAGCAGTCCGCCCGTCGGGCCGTCGCCCGCGCCAAGGACCTGGCCGACGAGTACGCGGCCCTGACCGGCAGTGCCGTCGTCCCCGCCTTCGAGATCATCGCCTCCGTGGCCTCGCCCTCGGCCCAGAACGACGGGTCCTACTCGCGACGCACGCCGGTCGACCTGCTCCTGCCGTGGGTCGAGGCCGCGGAGGACGCGGGCGTGTACGTCGTCCTCGACCTCCAGCCCGGGCGCACCGACTTCCTCACGCCAGGCCCGTCAGTACGAGGAGCTGTTCCGTCGCCCGTGGGTCGGCCTCGCCCTCGACCCGGAGTGGCGGCTGCGGCCGAACCAGGTGCACCTCAAGCAGATCGGGTCGGTCGGCATCGACGAGGTCAACCGGGTCGGCGCCTGGCTCGCCGCCCTGGTGCGCGAGCACGACCTGCCGCCGAAGGTGCTCACCCTGCACCAGTTCCGGCAGGCCATGGTCCGGGGGCGCGAGCGGCTCGACACCTCCCTGGACGAGATCCAGTGGCTCGTGCACGCCGACGGCCAGGGGGCGCAGGCCGACAAGCAGGCGACCTGGCGGTCGCTGCGGCGCGACCTGCCGGAGGGGGTCTGGCTCGGCTGGAAGAACTTCCAGGACGAGGACGCGCCCATGCTCACGCCCGGGCAGACCGTGGCAGCAGGTCCACCCGACACCCTGGTTCGTCTCCTACCAGTAGCGCCCCGGCTCAGCCGCCGCCGTCGACGTAGACCCAGCGGCCGGCCCGCCGCGCGAACCGGCTCCGCTCGTGCACCTCGCCCCGACGCGTCGGCCCGTCGTCGGCGCTGACCCACGCGGCCCGGAACTCCACGACGCCGTCGGGGTCGTCGACCCCGCCGGCGACGACGTCGAGCACCTCCAGCCGGGTCCACCGCACCCGGGGGTCGGGGTCGGCGTCCGCGGTGCGGGTGCGGGGGTGCCAGGTGCGGAAGAGGTGGTCGCCCTCCCCGAGTGCGTACGCCGTGTACCGCGAGCGCATCAGCGCCTCCGCGGTGTCGGCGAGCCGTTCCCCGGCCACCACGGGTCCGCAGCAGTCGTCGAGCTCGGCACCGGCCGGCATCCCCCCGCAGGGGCACGTGCCGACGACCGGGCCGGATGCCGGCAGGCCCGACCCGAATCCGCTCACCCGGCGCCGCCGTCACCCGCGGTCGACCGGCGGCCGCGGGGCCGGGTGGGCCACGGTTCGTCGACGCGTCGCAGGCCCGCCCACCCCCTGTCCCGCAGTCGGGACGCCGCCAGCACCGCAATGAGCAGGGTGCCGTTGTGCAGGTCGCCCGGCCAGCGCCGCGGCGACGACGTCGTCGAGCGGCACCCGGCGCACCGGCATCCCCAGCTCCTCGCCGTCACGCTGGTGGCGGTCGTCGTGCGGGCACGTCGTGCAGGTCACGGGCGAGGAAGACCCGCAGCGCCTCGCTGGACCCTCCGGGGCTCGCGAAGTGGTCGAGCAGCAGGTGCCACTCCCCCGCCGTGAGGTCGGCCTCCTCGTGCAGCTCGCGGGCGGCGGTCAGGTGCGCCGGCTCGCCGTCGACGTCGAGCAGGCCCGCGGGAAGCTCCCACTCGAAGGCACCGACGGGGTGGCGGTACTGCTGGACGAGCACGACGCGCTCCTCCTCGTCGAGGGCGAGCACCGCCACGGCACCGGTGTGGTCGACGAAGTCGCGGGTGACGACACCGCCGTCGCCGAGGTCGACCTCCTCGCTGACGACGTCCCAGACCCGCCCGGTGAAGGCGCGCACGGCCGAGAGCACCGGCCGGCGGTCGAACCGGTCGCGCAGCGGCTCAGGCATGCGCCTCCGCCGGCTCGTGGTGGCGCGGCCGCTCGACCTCGACGAGCCGCGACGCGCGCTGGGCCTCGATGGCCGCACCGATGAGCCCGGCGAACAGCGGGTGCGCGCGGGTCGGGCGCGACTTGAACTCGGGGTGCGCCTGGGTCGCGACGAAGTAGGGGTGCACGTCGACGGGCAGCTCGACGAACTCGACGAGGCCGAGATCGGGATGGGTGCCGCTGATGACGAGGCCCGCCGCCTCGAGCGCCTCGCGGTAGGACTCGTTGACCTCGTAGCGGTGCCGGTGCCGCTCGTCGACCGACGTCGCCCCGTACGCGGTGGCCACGACCGAGCCGGCGACGAGCTCGGCCCGCTGGCTGCCGAGCCGCATCGTCCCGCCGAGGTCACCCGCGCCGTCGACGAAGGCCTTCTGCTCCTCCATCGTCGCGATGACGGGCGCCGGTGTCCCGGGGTCGAACTCCGTGGAGCTGGCGCCGCTCGATGCCGGCCACGGCCCGGGCGTACTCGATGACCATGCACTGCAGGCCCAGGCAGATGCCGAGGGTGGGGACGGTCCGCTCGCGCGCCCAGCGCAGCGCCCCGACCTTGCCCTCGATGCCGCGCACACCGAACCCGCCGGGGACGAGCACCGCGTCGACCCCGCCGAGGGCCTTCTGGGCACCGGCCTCGGTCTCGCACGAGTCCGAGGCCACCCAGCGGATGCGCACCTTGGCGTCGTGGTGGAAGCCGCCGGCCCGCAGCGCCTCGGTCACCGAGAGGTAGGCGTCGGGCAGGTCGATGTACTTGCCCACGAGGGCCACCTCGACCTCGTGCTCGGGCGCGTGGACGCGCTCGAGGAGGAGGTCCCAGTCGGTCCAGTCGACGTCCCGGAAGGTCAGGCCCGAGGCGTCGGATGACGTAGGCGTCGAGCCCCTCGCGGTGCAGCACCTTGGGGATGTCGTAGATGCTCGGCGCGTCGACCGCGGCCGCGACCGCCTCGGTGTCGACGTCGCACATGAGGCTGATCTTGCGCTTGATCGACTCGGGGATCTCGCGGTCGGCGCGCAGGACGAGCGCGTCGGGCTGGATGCCGACCTGCCGCAGCGCCGCGACCGAGTGCTGCGTCGGCTTGGTCTTCAGCTCACCGCTCGGCGCCAGGTAGGGGACGAGCGAGACGTGGAGGAAGAACACGCTGTCGCGGCCGAGGTCGTGGCGCACCTGGCGGGCCGCCTCGAGGAAGGGCAGCGACTCGATGTCGCCGACCGTGCCACCGATCTCGGTGATGATGATGTCCGGGGCGTCGGCGTCGCTCACCCCCGGCGAGCCGGCCGCCTGCGCCCGCATCCGCTCCTTGAGCTCGTTCGTGATGTGCGGGATGACCTGCACGGTGTCGCCGAGGTACTCGCCGCGCCGCTCGCGCTGGATGACCCGGTTGTAGACCTGGCCGGTCGTGACGTTGGCGCTGCCGCGCAGGCTGACGTCGAGGAAGCGCTCGTAGTGCCCGATGTCGAGGTCCGTCTCGGCGCCGTCGTCGGTGACGAAGACCTCCCCGTGCTGGAACGGGTTCATCGTGCCCGGATCGACGTTGAGGTAGGGGTCGAGCTTCTGCATCGTCACCCGCAGCCCGCGGGCCCGCAGGAGGTGACCGAGCGAGGATGCCGTGAGCCCCTTGCCGAGCGAGGAGGCGACGCCGCCGGTCACGAAGATCTGTTTCGTCGTCTGAAGCACCACGGGCTTCAACGATACGTCATCGGGTGCGCGCGCCCGGACCGACGCACCCGGCGCGTCGCGGGATCCCATCCGTCGGACGGCAGCTCACGACCCGCGACCCGCCGGGAGGACGGAGTGGTAGGCCGTGAGGGCGGCGGCCAGCGCGTCCTCCCGCGTCGGCAGGGATGCCGACCGCTCCACCGCCCGCGACCGCAGCTCGTCGCGCACGGCTCCGTGCAGGACGACGTCGCGGATCGCCCGCGAGAGCGAGACGGGGTCTGCGGCCGGGACGAGCAGGGCGGCCTCGCCCGTCACCGCGCCGGTGCCGCCGACGTCGGTGGCGACGATCGCCGCCCCGGCGTGGAGGGCTTCCTGGACGGCGACCGGCTGGCCCTCCCAGACCGCGCTGGAGATGACGACGTCGGCCGCGCTGAGCAGGTCGGGCACGTCGGCTCGCTGCCCGAGCAGGCGCACGGGGAGGTCCTCGGCGTCGATCCTCGCCTGCAGCGGCGCGCGCAGCGGACCGTCGCCGGCGACGACCGTGACGAGGTCGACCGAGCCGTGCAGCTCGCGGTGCGCGTCGAGGAGGAGGTCGAGCCCCTTCTGCGGGGCGAGCCGGGCCACCACCACTCCCAGCGCGGTGTGCCCGCCGACGCCCAGGGCGGCGCGCACCGCGAACCGGTCACGCACGGCATGCCGGGGCCGCGGTGCGGCGACGACCGCGAGGGCGGCGCGGCGCGCGCCCAGGCGCTCCATCCGCTCGACGAGGTCGGCCGAGACGCCGAGCACCAGGGAGCTGCCGCGCGCCACGACCCGCTCGAGCGCGGCGTACACCGTGCGGGTGAGCGTGCCGGTCGGGGCGGCGTTGTGCAGCGTCGAGACGACCGGCACGCCGGTGCGGGCCGTCGCGAGGACTGCGAGCGACGCCGCCCGCAGCCCGTGGGCGTGCACGACGTCGGCCCCCCGGGCGAGGTCGGCGATCTCGCGGACGGCCGCGGCGTCGTGCAGCGGGTGCGGCCGGTCGGACAGCTCGACGGGGACGACCCCGGCCGCGACGTCGTGCAGGCCGAAGTGCTCGTCGACCTCGACGGGACACGCGACGACGACGTGATGACCCGCATCGGTGAGCGACCCGGCGAGGTCGTGGACGTGCCGGCCGACGCCACCCGCGCTCGTCCCGAGCACGAGGAGCACGTTCATGCGGGCTCCTTCCGGTGGCGTCGGGCCCGCCCGCGCTGGAGGACCTCCGCCATCATGGCGGAGTCGCCCAGGGCGAGCGCGACGACGGACGCGGCCAGTGCTGCCGCGCCGGCGGCGAGGCCGACGAGGACGGCCTCGACGAGGTCGTCCATCGGCCGACCGTGCGTCACGAGGCTGCCGACGAGCACGGCGACGGCGGCCGCGACGACGAGGGCGCCGGTCGTGCGCCCCGCGCCCCGGGTCGCCTCGGGCCCCCACGTGCGCCGCACGAGGAGGACGAGGGCGACGCCGGAGACGGTCATGCCGAGCGTCGACGCGAGCCCCAGGGCACGCAGGGTCGTGCCGGGGCCCTGACCCGTCCCGACGAGGAGAAGAGGCAGGAGCGCGGCGATGCTCCACCCGAGCGCGGCGGCGAGCCCGGCATCGGTCGGCCGGCCGCGCACGTACAGCGCTCGGGTCAGCAACGCGGTGAGGCCGAAGCCGACGAGGCCGGGGGCGTAGGCGGTGAGCGTCGCGGGCAGCGCGGCGAGGGCCTGGGTGCTGGCCGCGCCGTCGCCGCGGTGGGCGTCGAGCAGCGAGAAGAAGGCCCCGATCGCCGGTGCGGCGGCGATGAGCACGCCCACGGAGAGGCCGGTCAGCACGAGGACGGCGCGCAGGGTGCGGGACAGGGTGTGCGGTGACGTCCTCCCCCGCACCGCTGCGGGCGGCCAGGGCCGGGAAGGCGCTCGTCGCCAGGGGCACGGCGAGCACGGCGTAGGGCAGGAGGTAGACGGCCTGGGCGTAGAGGTAGACGGGGAACGTCCCGCTGTCGCCCGACCCCTTGGCGAGCCAGATCGTGACGAGCACGGCGCCCTGCTGGGCGAGCAGGGCGATGACGCCGGCCGAGGCGAGGGCGCCGATCCGCCGGGCGTCGTCCGCCGGCAGGCGCAGTCCGGGCCGCCAGCGCCAGCCGGTGCGCATCGCCGGCACGACCAGGGGGACCGAGAGCACGACCACGCCGAGTGTCGTGCCCCAGCCCAGCACGCGGATCGCCTCGTCGCTGACCAGGGCCGGCGCCGTCTGCCCCTCGACGATCGACCCGTACCAGAGGTAGGACGCGAGCACGACGAGCGAGGAGGCGAGCGGCGCCAGGGCCGCGGCGAGGAAGCGCCGGTGGGCCTGGAGCAACCCGGTGAGGATGATGCCGAGCCCGTACAACGGCACCTGGACGGCGAAGATCTTCAGGAGGGTGGCCCCGACGTCCACCGCCTGCGGGTCGCCCTCGACGACGAGCGCCTCGGAGATGCGTGGGGCCAGCAGCCACAGCAGCGCCGCGACCGGCAGGAGGAGCGCCAGGGTCCAGGTGAGCAGCACGGATGCCGTGTGCTCGGCCCGGTCGCGCTCCCCGGCTCCCAGCCTCGAGGCGATGAGGGGCACCGCGACGGCCGCGAGGATCCCTCCGGCCGCCACCTCGAACAGGACGTTGGGCAGGGCGTTGACCGTCTGGTAGATGCCGCCGACCCCGCCCGCCCGGACGGCGTCGGCGAAGACGAGGATGCGCGCGAAGCCGGCGGCGCGGGCGACGAGGGTGGTGACGGCGATGAGCCCGGCGGCCCCCGCGATGCCGGAGGCGAAGCGGCGGCGGGTCATCGCCCGGGCCGGCCCCAGGCGTCGAGCTCTCGGAGCCCGGGAGTGGACTCGATGACCCGGGTGAAGGAGACCTTCTCCGACGCCAGGGTGAGCGCGACGAGGCCGCCGAGGGCGACGAGGCGACCGCGCCGCCCGGTGCGGTCGACCAGCGCGCTGCCGACGAGGGCTCCCGCCGCGTTGGCGCCGGTGTCGCCGAGCATGGCGGTACCTGCGAGGTCGGGACGCAGGACACCGAGGGCGGCGCCGGCCGCCGCGGCTGCCGCGGCCGCGCCGGGTCGGCGGCCGCCCAGCAGCAACGGGGCGGCGCACAGCACCGTGGCCTTCAGGGCCCGACCCGGGCGCAGGTCGAGGAGGTTGACGAGGTTGGCCGAGGCGGCGACGACCGCACCGCCGGCCAGGGTGTCGACCGCGCCGACGTCGTCGCGCCGTCGGTCCGCGAGCGCCTGCGGCGACGAGACCGGTCGCCCCGATGCCGAGCACCTTGACCAGGCCGGTCGTCACCCGCCCCTGCGCCGCGGCGCCGAGGTGGCCACGAAGCCCCTTGCTGGCACCGTCCCCCGCGAGGTCGTCGAGGGCACCGAACGCTCCGGAGCCCAGCGTGGCGACGACCCCGGCCGGCCCGCTCAGCCGCGGCCCCGAGGGCGGCACCGACGACGTAGGCGGGGCCCTCGAGGAGGGTGACCGGGTTCCCCGCGTGGTTGACGCGCTCCCAGCGGGGGGCCGTGACCCGCCGGGTCAGCAGACGGTGGGCCACGGAGGCCCCGACCGTCGCGACCGCTGCCGCGGCGAGGGTGCGCGGGACGCTCACGGGGCCGGCAGCGGTGCGTAGGGGGCGTCGGCCCCGGCGGCCAGGCCGTACTGCCCCACCTCTCCGGTGCGCTGCTCGGCGAGGCCGTGGGCCACGCTGGCCTGCCCGAGCGAGCCGCCCGCGTTGTCGACCGTCGAGACGCCCTCCTTGGCCGTCGCGTCGTTGCGGACGCTCTCGACGACCGACACGCCGTCGCCGGCCGTCGTCGTCTCCGCGGCCACGAGGGTTCCCGAGGAGTGGGCGTCGAACGCGATGGCGAGGTCGACCCAGCGCTGGGCCGCCAGCTGCCGTGCCGCGAGGTCGCCCTGGGTCGTCACGCCGGAGACGACGAGGACGAGGTCGGCGAGCTCGAAGCCCTCCGTGTCGATCTCGATGAGGTCCGCCGCCTCGAGGGCGTCGAGCCCGGCCTGGGCCGTCGCCGGGGACACGCCGACCCCTCCGACCTGCGCCGGCGTCGTCAGCAGGGCCGCGAGGAGGATGTCGCGCGGCGAGACGGCGCCGCTGTCGCTGACGTCGACGCCGGCCGCGGTGGCAGCGGCGCTGACGGCCTCGTCGCGCGACGCCACGGTCGCCGCGTCGGCCGACACCCAGTCGTCGGAGACCGAGGTCGTCGAGACCACGGCCGCACCCGACGACCGCAGCGTCGCGGCGGCCGACTCCGCGACAGCGGCGTCCGAGCCGGGGAGCACGACGACGGCGACGCGCTGGTCCGCCAGCACGCCGGCGAGCACCATGGGGTTGGTCTCGCCGATGTAGGCGTCCCGGGCCTCGGTCCCGGCCCTGGCCTCCTCGAGCTGGCTGTTGAGCTCGGCCTTGTCCTGCCGCAGCCCGGACACCTCCTTGGTGAGGGTGTCACCGAGCTCGCCCTTGAGCGGCCCCGCACCGAGCACGATCCCCACGGCGAGTGCCAGGAAGATCGAGACGATGGAGACCAGGTGGTACCTGAAGTCGATCAACCGACAACTCCTTGGATGGAGGACCAGAGGTCGTCGACCCGGGCGCCGAGCACCTGGAGCAGGGCACGGCCGCCGTCCGTGGACCACAGCGCGGCGCCGAGGGCGAAGAGCCCGACGGTGACCATGACGAGCAGGCTGAAGGCCGAGATGCGGGCGCGGTACAGCCGGCTGACCCCCTTCGCGTCGACGAGCTTGCCGCCGACCCGCAGCCGGGTGAGGAAGGTGCTGGCCATCCCCGATCGGCCCTTGTCGAGGAACTCCACGAGCGTGACGTGCGTGCCGACCGCGACGATGAGGGTCGCCCCCTTGTCGTCGGCGAGGAGCATCGCGACGTCCTCGCTCGTGCCCGTGGCGGGGAACACCACCGGCTCGACACCCAGCGCGCGCACCCGCTCCAGCCCGGGCGCGCGGCCGTCGCGGTAGGCGTGCACGACGATCTCGGCCCCGCTGCGCAGCGCGTCGTCGCTCACCGAGTCCATGTCGCCGACGATGAGGTCGGGCCGGTGCCGGGCCTCGATGAGCGCGTCGGCGCCGCCGTCGACGCCGATGAGGATGGGCTTGTACTCACGGATGTAGTGGCGGAGGGTCTGCAGGTCCTCCTTGTAGTGGTAACCCCGCACGACGATGAGGGCGTGCCGCCCGTCGAGGTCGGTGCGGATGTCGGGCACGCCGACGCCGTCGAAGAGCAGCTCGCGCTCCTTGCGCAGGTAGTCCATGGTGTTGGCGGCGAAGGCCTCGAGCTGGTCGGACAGCCCGGCGCGGGCGAGCGTCATCGCCTCCTGCACGTCCTCGGGGGCGAGGGCGGTCGCCGTCGCGACGGTGCGGCCGTCGGCGACCACCGCGTCCCCCTCGACCTGCACGCTCGTGCCGTCGCGGAGCTCCATGACCTCCGGGCCGGCCCGGTCGAGCAGCGGGATGCCGGCGGCCACGAGGATCTCGGGCCCGAGGTTCGGGTAGCGGCCCGAGATCGACGACGCGGCGTTGACGACCGCGGCCGGCCGGCAGGCGACGAGCGCCTCGGCGCTCACCCGGTCGAGGTCCTCGTGGTCGATGACGGCGATGTCGCCGGGCCGCAGGCGCTTCGTGAGGTCCTTGGTGCGCCGGTCGACGCGCGCGGGACCGGCGAGCCCGGATGCGGGCCGGCGGTCTCTGGCGGGCGGGGAGGCGGATGGACATCTGCACCATCGTGCCACGGAGCGCTAGGCCCGGGCGCGCGCCATGAGGTCACGGGCGTGCTCCAGCGCCGCCTCGGTCCCCGATCCACCGAGCATGCGGGCCAGCTCGGCGACCCGCGCCTCGCCCTCGACCGGGTGGACCCCGCTGCGGGTCACGTGCCCGTCGTCGGAGCGCTCGACGACCAGGTGCCGGTCGGCGTGCGCCGCCACCTGGGCGAGGTGGGTGACGACGACGACCTGCGCGTGCCGTGCCAGCGCCGCGAGCCGGGCCCCGACGTCGAGGGCCGCGCGACCGCCGACCCCGGCGTCGACCTCGTCGAAGACGAAGGTGGGCACCGAGGCGACCTCGGTCGCCGTGGCCACCTCGATGGCCAGCATCACCCGCGAGAGCTCACCACCGGATGCCGCCTTCGTCACCGCCCGCGGCGCGGTGCCGGAGCCCGAGGCCAGGCGGATCTCGACGTCGTCGCGGCCGTCGGTGGTGAAGCGGCCCGCGTCGTCGACCGCCACGGTGACCGTCGCCGAGCCCATGGCGAGGTGGCTCGAGCTCGTCGGTGATCCTCGCGCCCAGGGCGGCGGCGGCCGAGGTCCGTGCCCGGGTGAGCCGGGCGGCCGCCTCGGCCCGCTCGGCGGTGAGCGCCACGACCCGTTCCTCGAGCTCACCGATCCGGTCGGCGGTGCCGTCGAGCTCGGCGACCCGCCCGGCCGCCTCCCGTCCCCACGCCAGGACGTCGTCGACGGTCGGGCCGTAGAGGCGGGTGAGGTCCGCGAGTGCCGCACGCCGCTGCTCGACCTGCTCGAGGCGGGCGGGGTCGACCTCGACGTCGGCGAGGTAGGAGCCCAGGTCGGCCGCCACGTCGGCCGCCAGGTAGCGCAGCTCGTCGACGCGCGTGCCGATCTCGGCGAGGGCCGGGTCGCTGGCGCTGACGGCGGACGAGGCGGGCCGACGCCGTGGCGAGGGCCTCGAGGACCCCGGGCGCCGGCATCCCGGTCGAGTCGTCGTCACCCGCGAGGGCGTCGTGCGCCGCACCCGCACCGGCGCGCAGCTCCTCGGCGTGGCCGAGCCGCTCGGACTCCGCCCGCAGCGCGTCGTCCTCCGCCGGCTGGGGCTCGACCGCCTCGATGCGCTCGAGACCGACGCGCAGGCCCTCGGCCTCACGGGCGCGCTCCGCCGCGGCGCGGCGCAGGTGTCCGAGCTCGGCCTCGGCCCCCGACAGCTCGGTGTGCAGCGCACGGTAGGCGGCGAGGGCGGCCGCGAGGTCGGTGCCGCCGAACGCGTCGAGCACCTCGCGGTGCTGGTCGGCGCGACGCAGCCGCCACTGGTCGGCCTGGCCGTGCACGGCGACGAGGTGCTCGGCGAGCTCGGCGAGGACCCCGACCGGCGCCGCCCGTCCGCCGACGTGGGCGCGTGACCGGCCGTCGGCCGAGACGGACCGCACGAGCACGAGGCCGTCACCCACGTCGGCCCCTGCCTCGGCCGCCCGCACGAGGGCGGGGTGGTCGCGCGGGAGGTCGAGCACGCCCTCGACGACCGCGCGGTCGGCTCCGGCGCGCACGAGCCCGGAGTCGCCCCGCCCCCCGAGGAGGAGGCCGAGCCCGGTGACGACCATGGTCTTGCCCGCGCCGGTCTCCCCGCTGAGGACCGTGAGGCCCGGGTGCAGCGGGAGCACCGCGTCGTCGATGACCCCCAGGTCACGGATGCGGATCTCCTCGATCACGGCCGGTGCTGCTCCTCCGCCAGGGCGCGCCGGGCGGCGCCACGCCACCCCTGCACGGGCAGGTCGAACTTCTCGACGAGCCGGTCGGTGAAGCCGCCGGCGGACAGCCGGGCCAGGCGCACCGGCTCCTCGGAGCGCTGCACCTCGATCCGGGCGCCCGGCGGCAGCGCCACGGCCCGGCGGCCGTCGCACCACACGACGCCGGACGCGTCGGTGTGCGCGAGGACCTCGACGACGAGCCGGGAGTGCGGGCCGACGACGACCGGCCGGGCGAAGAGCGCGTGGGCGCTGATCGGCACGAGGAGCAGGGCCTCGACGTCGGGCCAGACGACCGGCCCGCCGGCGGAGAACGCGTAGGCGGTGGAACCGGTGGGCGTGGCCATGACGATGCCGTCGCAGCCCCACGTCGACAGCGGGCGGCCGTCGATCTCGACGGTGAGCTCGAGCATCCGCTCGCGCGAGGCCTTCTCGACGGTCACCTCGTTCAGTGCCCAGGACGAGAAGACGGTGCGGCCGTCCTCCATGGCGCGGACGTCGAGGGCCGTGCGCTCCTCGACGGTGTAGTCACGGGCGACGATCCGTTCGACGGTGTCGTCGAGGTCCTCGCGCTCGACCTCGGCGAGGAAGCCCGACGTGACCGAGGTTGACCCCGAGCAGCGGGACGCCTGACCCGCGGGACAGCTCGGCGCCGCGCAGGATGGTGCCGTCGCCCCCGAGCACGCACACGAGCTCGCAGCCCGACGCCGGGCGAGGTCCCGTGCGCCGTCGGCGCCGCGGCCGTCGACGGACGCCTCCACGCCCTCGACCCGGGCGAGCGGCGTGTCGACGAGGTCGCCGGAGGGGGCGCACACCCCGATCCCCGTCGCGAGCAGGCGGATGGCCACCCCGGCGGCGAGCTCCTGCGCGTCGGGGCGGGACGCGTGGGTCACGAGCAGGATGCGGCGCGACGGCGTCGAGGTCATCGTCGTCCTCCCGTCGGTGCCTCGGTGGTGGCCGCGCGAACGACGTCGCGCAGCAGGTCCGGGCTCATTGTGTCCGACGGCTCCGACCGTGCCCACAGGAGGTACTCGGCATTGCCGGTGGCTCCCGCGACGGGGCTCGGCCGGATGCCGTGCACGTGCAGCCCCTGCTCGTCCACCGCGGCCGCCACGGCGAGGACCGCGGCCTCCCGGTCGGCGGCGTCGGTGACGACGCCCGAACGGCCCAGCCGCGCCCGCCCCACCTCGAACTGCGGCTTGACGAGGACGACGAGGTCGCCGTGCGGCGCCATCAGCCCGGCGAGGTCGGCGAGCACGACGGTGAGGGAGATGAACGACAGGTCGGCCACGACGAGGTCGGCCGGCCCGTCGAGGTCCTCGGGCGTCAGGCCGCGAACCGTCGTGCCGCTGCGCTCGACGACCCGGGGGTCTGCCGCGACCTCGGGCACGAGCTGGCCGTGACCGACGTCGACCGCGACGACGGTGGCGGCGCCACGGGCCAGCAGGACCTGCGTGAAGCCGCCGGTCGACGCCCCGACGTCGACGCACCGCCGCCCGGCGACCGCGAGCCCGGCCGGACCCCACTCGTCGAGGGCGGCGACGAGCTTGTGCGCGGCGCGACCGACCCATCGGGGCCCGTCCGGCTCGACGACGATCTCGTCGTCGGCACCGACCGCGCGCGACGGCTTGGTGGCCGGCGCGCCGCCGACCGTCACGGCGCCGGCATCCACGAGCTCCCTCGCCTCACCGCGCGAGCGCGCGAGGCCCCGTCGCACGAGCTCGGCGTCGAGCCGCCCGATGTCAGCCGCCGAGGTCGTGGAGCCGGGCCTGCAGCGTGCGGTGCACCGCCTCGCCCGCCGCGAGCTGGGCGTCGAGGTCGTCGGCCGGGGCTGCGGCCAGCTCCGCCAGCGCGTCGTCGATGACGGGGTCACCGGTCTCCGGCGGGCGGGGCTGTGCGACCGGGGGCGCCGGCGTCGGCAGGTCGGTCGGCACCGACCGGGGGGAGCTGCTCGGTCACGCGGAACCGGCCGGGGCCTGCGGCGAGGTTGCCGAGGAGGAGTCGGTGCTGCTCGAACCGTTGGCGCTCGAGCTGGTGGCGCTGAGTGACGCCCGAGCCGGTCGCCGGGGCCGAGCCGGAAGCCGTCGTGGCGGGCGATCGGCGAGCCGGCGCCTTCCTCGTCGCGGTGGAGGTCTTCCTGCGCGCGGGGTCGAGGTCTTCGTCGCCGGGCGTCGAGGTCTTCCTGGCCGCGGTCGAGGTCTTCTTCGCCGGGCTCGAGGTCTTCCTGGCCGCGGTCGGAGGTCTTCCTGGCCGGGGTCGACGACGTCGCCGCGCTCGAGGTCTTCTTCGCGGGCGAGGCCTTCCTGGCGCGGTGGAGGTCTTCTTCGCTGTCGAGGTCTTCTTCGCGCGGTCGAGGCCTTCCTCGTCGTCGAGGTCTTCTTCGCGGTCGAGGCCTTCCTCGCCGTCGAGGTCTTCTTCGCCGTCGACGTCTTCTTCGCCGTCGAGGTCTTCCTGGCGGGGACCGCTGTCGGGATGGAGGCCGCCGTGCCGGTCGACGTGCCCGCGACCCGTGCCGGCTCGGGCTCGAGCCCGGCGAGGGCCGACGCCACCGGACCCGGCGTCCGGGTCCCCCGGCCGGAGGCCGCCCGAGCCAGGTCGTCGACCTGGGTCGCCAGGCCGGCGACGGTCGCCGCGAGGCTCTGGACGTCACCGGCGAGGCGGTTGACGTCCAGCCGGGCCAGGGCCGACTCGACCTCCCGGCGCACGAGGCGGACGAGGTGCCTGCGGTTGCTCTTGGCGGCACTGAGCAGCTCGTCGGCGAGCTTGCTGGCCTGCTTCGTGACCTTCTTGCGCGAGCCGTCGACCCCGGCGATGGCCATGATCTCGGAAGCCGCCTCCTTGGCGCGGCTGCGCGTCAGCTCCCCCAGACCCGACGCGAGCTCGACGTACCCCTGGATGGAGCGCTTGGTCATGGGTCCTCCTCGGTCCGGCGGCCCGGTCGGCCGCCCGTGCCATGACACGCTACCGGTGCCGCGCGTCCCCGAGCAGGGTCTCGGCCTCCCGGACCAGCCCTTCGACGGCGGCAGGCGGCTCGCCGGCATCCCGGGCGGCGTGCACCGCGCGGACGGCGTCGCTCAGCGCGACCCAGGGGGCACCGGACCCCTCGTCCTCGAGGAGGGCACGCAGGTCGGGCGCGACCCAGGTCGGGCGGCGAGGCCGTTCGGCGTCGAGGCACGCCGCGAGGTCGTCGACACCGGTGAGCACGAGCAGTGACTCCATCCCCGCCGCGACGGCGCCCTCGATGTCGGTGTCGAGCCGGTCGCCGACGGCGAGCACCCCGCCGACGGGGACCCCGAGGCGGTCGGCGCACATGAGGTACAGCGGTGGCGCCGGCTTGCCGGCCACGACGTCCGGCGCACGCCCCACCGCGTTCCGCACCGCCCCGACCAGCGACCCGTTCCCCGGGGCCACCCCCCGGTCGGTCGGGAGGGTCGAGTCGGTGTTCGTCGCGACCCACGTCGCGCCGGCCTGGACGGCGTAGGCGACCTCCGCGAGGTCGGAGGCCGTGACCTGGGGTCCGTACCCCTGGAGCACGGCGGCCACGTGGGCACCGGCGGCCGTGGACGCCGAGCACGGGCGTGAGCCCCGCCTCCTCGAGGGCGCGAGCCACCCCGGGCCCACCGACGGCGAGCACCGGGGTCGACGGTGCCAGCCGCTCCGACAGCAGCCAGGCGCCCGCCTGCGAGCTGGTCGCCACGGCCTCGGGTCACACAGGGCAGCCCGAGCCGGCGGAGGTGCTCGGCGACGTCGGCGGGGGGACGCGACGCGTTGTTCGTCGCGTACAGCACGGGGACGTCGAGGCCGGCCAACGTGTCGACGGCGTGCGGCACCGCCGTGGGGCCCCGGTAGACCACGCCGTCGAGGTCGCAGACCACGGCGGCGTACCGGGAGAGGAACCGGGGCACGGGAGTCACCGCTCGGGGTCGCGCACCACGCCGCTGTGCGGGCCGCGCAGCGCGTCGTCCCCACCCACCGGCGTGGCGCCGGTGGCCACGTCCTCGTCCTCGTCGTCCTCACCGAGGTCGACGACGAAGCCGTCGAGCTCCTCCAGCCGCTCCACCGCGTCCGTCTCGCCGTCGGTGTCCCCGTCCAGCGCCTTGAGGAAGTAGGTGCGGGCTTCGTCGTCGCGCCCGAGGCCCAGCAGAGTGTCCGCATAGGCGTAGTGCAGACGGAACACGCCAGCAGCCGGGGGCCGTCGCAGGGCCGGGACCTGGAGCGCGAGCAGCGCCGCGTCGTCCTGGCCCAGGTCACGACGGACGCCCGACACGACGATCGCGAGCTCGATGCGCTCGGACTCGGACAGCCCGGCCGCCTCCGGGGTGGCCGCCAGGTCGAGCGCCCGACCGTGACGGCCCAGTCCGCGCTCGCAGTCGACCATCAGCGGGAGCAGGTGCGACGAGCCGCTCAGGCGGCGCACGGTGCGGAACTCGGTGAGGGCCCGGGCGAAGTCGCCCTGGCGGTAGGCCACCAGGCCGAGCGCCTCGCGCGCCGCGGGCACCCGCCCTGCCCGGCGCACGGCCGTCTCGGCGTGGGCCAGCGCCGAGTCCAGGTCGTCGGCCTCGAGGAAGGTGGCGACCATGACGAGGTGCTGCGCCACGCCCTCGGCGTTCTCCTTCGACAGCGTCCGCAGCTGCGAGTGGATCGCCCGGTCGAGCTCCTTGCCGGTGACGCCCTCGGGGATGCGCGGCTCGGGCAGTCGGGGGCCCTTGGGGGCCAGACGGGACCCGCCCTTCGTCTCGCGCTCGCCACTCCGGTCCGACGGCCCCGCCCGCCCGCTGCCAGGACGTCCGTCGCGAGTCCCCGCCCGGCCGCCGCCGCGACGGTCGCCGCCGCTGGATCGCCCGCGGTCGCCCGCCGGCCGGCCCGCGCCTCCGCGACGATCGTCGTCCTGCTGTGCCACGCTGTTCAGCTCCTCGGGTGGGGTGCGGGGGCGCTGCGTCGTCCGAGGCGCACCGTCGATCAGTCTACGGACTTCCGCGGAAGCCATCTGGCCGCGACGAGGAAGCGCCCGCATCGAAGAATGAGAAAGGGCCCGCCGATGTCGGCGGGCCCTTTCTGGAAAGTATGTCCGGCTGCGTCCTACTCTCCCACACCGTCACCAGTGCAGTACCATCGGCGCTGAAGGGCTTAGCTTCCGGGTTCGGAATGGAGCCGGGCGTTTCCCCTTCGCTATGACAGCCGAAACTCTATGGAGATGTCAGTCGTCCCGACCGTATCTCGGGAACTGCACAGTGGACGCGAACACGCTTTGAAATCTTTGGGTGTGTATCAAGTTGTCGGCTTATTAGTACCAGTCAGCTACATGCATTACTGCACTTCCACGTCTGGCCTATCAACCCGGTAGTCTAGCCGGGAGCCTCTCGGGGCGAACCCCATGGAAACCTCATCTTGAAGCGTGCTTCCCGCTTAGATGCTTTCAGCGGTTATCACTTCCGAACGTAGCTAATCAGCGGTGCCCTTGGCAGGACAACTGACACACCAGAGGTTCGTCCAACCCGGTCCTCTCGTACTAGGGTCAGCCCTTCTCAAGTTTCCTACGCGCACAGCGGATAGGGACCGAACTGTCTCACGACGTTCTAAACCCAGCTCGCGTACCGCTTTAATGGGCGAACAGCCCAACCCTTGGGAGCAACTCCACCCCCAGGATGCGACGAGCCGACATCGAGGTGCCAAACCATGCCGTCGATATGGACTCTTGGGCAAGATCAGCCTGTTATCCCCGGGGTACCTTTTATCCGTTGAGCGACGGCGCTTCCACAAGCCACCGCCGGGTCACTAGTTCCGACTTTCGTCCCTGCTTGAGATGTCTCTCTCGCAGTCAAGCTCCCTTGTGCACTTACACTCGAAACCTGATTGCCAACCAGGCTGAGGGAACCTTTGAGCGCCTCCGTTACCTTTTAGGAGGCAACCGCCCCAGTTAAACTACCCACCAGGCACTGTCCCTGATCCGGATCACGGACCGAGGTTAGATATCCAGAACGACCAGAGTGGTATTTCAACGTTGACTCCACACACACTGGCGTGCATGCTTCACAGTCTCCCACCTATCCTACACAAGCCGTACCGAACACCAATACCAAGCTATAGTAAAGGTCCCGGGGTCTTTCCGTCCTGCTGCGCGTAACGAGCATCTTTACTCGTAGTGCAATTTCGCCGAGTTCATGGTTGAGACAGTGGAGAAGTCGTTACGCCATTCGTGCAGGTCGGAACTTACCCGACAAGGAATTTCGCTACCTTAGGATGGTTATAGTTACCACCGCCGTTTACTGGGGCTTAAATTCTGAGCTTCGACCCGAAGGTCTAACCCGTCCTCTTAACCTTCCAGCACCGGGCAGGCGTCAGTCCGTATACATCGTCTTGCGACTTCGCACGGACCTGTGTTTTTAGTAAACAGTCGCTTCTCCCTGGTCTCTGCGGCCCTTTCCCCTAGTGAGCAAGTCACTTCAGGGTCTGGGCCCCCCTTCTCCCGAA
>CAWERJ010000012.1:0-79462 GCA_963811475.1 uncultured Actinomycetota bacterium | reverse complement strand
GCCGGGGCAGCACGACGGGCACCGTGACCGGTGAGGAGGTCGCCGAGGCGATGCGCGCCGCCGACGTCAAGGCCAAGCGTGGCCGGGTCGTCCTGCGGGCCCTGGGCGAGCGGGGCATCGAGGTCGTCCTGGACACCGCCACGACCGGCGTCGCCGCGGCGGCGACCAGGACGACGAAGAAGGCCGCGGCATCCGCCTCGACCGCCGCGCGGGCGACGAAGGCCGCCCCCGTCAAGAACGGCGCGGCGTCGACCGCCAAGGCTCCGGCCAAGGCGCCTTTACCCGCGGCCGCCCCCAAGAAGAAGGCCCCCGCCAAGATAACGGCACCGCTGAGCCAAGACCGGCGACCAAGGCCACCGCCGCCCGCGGAAGACCACACTGAGCCAAGAAAGCCCCGGCCCCTCAAGGCGCCCGCGAAGACCGCCGCGAAGAAGACCGCCGGCAAGGTCGCGGCTCCCGCCAAGGGTGCCAAGGGCGGCGAAGAAGACCGCGACGAAAACGTCGAACTCGAAGAGGTCGACATCGAGGACGTCGACGTGGCCGACCTCGTCGTCGACGAGGTGCCGAGGCAGCTGCCGGGGTCATCGAGGACGGAGGCCGTCGCCGAGCCGGCCGCCGAGGGGGAGAAGGAGGACAGCGGCTTCGTCCTGCGCGACGACGACGAGGACGACGCCCCGGTCGCAGCAGGTCGTGACCGCCGGCGCCACGGCCGACCCGGTCAAGGACTACCTCAAGCAGATCGGCAAGGTCGCGCTGCTCAACGCCGAGCAGGAGGTCGAGCTCGCCAAGCGCATCGAGGCCGGCCTGTTCGCCGAGGAGAAGCTCGAACTCCGGCGACAAGCTCGACACGAAGCTCAAGCGCGAGCTGTGGTGGATCGCCCAGGACGGCCAGCAGGCCAAGAACCACCTGCTCGAGGCCAACCTGCGCCTCGTCGTCTCGCTCGCCAAGCGCTACACCGGCCGCGGCATGCTCTTCCTCGACCTGATCCAGGAGGGCAACCTCGGCCTGATCCGCGCGGTCGAGAAGTTCGACTACACCAAGGGCTACAAGTTCTCGACCTACGCGACGTGGTGGATCCGCCAGGCCATCACCCGCGCGATGGCCGACCAGGCCCGCACCATCCGCATCCCCGTGCACATGGTCGAGGTCATCAACAAGCTCGCCCGCGTCCAGCGCCAGATGCTCCAGGACCTCGGCCGCGAGCCCACCCCGGAGGAGCTCGCCAAGGAGCTCGACATGACCCCCGAGAAGGTCGTCGAGGTCCAGAAGTACGGCCGCGAGCCCATCTCGCTGCACACCCCCCTCGGCGAGGACGGCGACAGCGAGTTCGGTGACCTCATCGAGGACTCCGAGGCCGTCGTCCCGGCGGACGCGGTGAGCTTCACGCTCCTGCAGGAGCAGCTGCACTCGGTGCTCGACACGCTCTCCGAGCGCGAGGCCGGCGTCGTGTCGATGCGCTTCGGCCTCACCGACGGCCAGCCCAAGACGCTCGACGAGATCGGCAAGGTCTACGGCGTCACGCGCGAGCGGATCCGCCAGATCGAGTCCAAGACGATGTGCAAGCTGCGCCACCCGAGCCGCTCGCCAGGTGCTGCGCGACTACCTCGACTGAGGTCTCCCGCACGGATTCGGCATTCGTGCAGTTCACAGCCCTGCATGATGGCTGACGACCGACACGCTACCGCGCCACTGCAGTTCCTCTGTCATGCCGCTCGGATGGTTGGCCCGGTCTCGGTCGGCCCGTCCTTTCGGCGCCTGCATGCGCCGCCTCGCCTACCATGCCGAGATGGCTACCGAAGAGGGCTCTCGACGGCGACCCCCGCTGCACGAGCCGGGCCAGCGAGGGTGCCACGTCGCCGGCGGCTGAACCAAGCGTTTCCTGGGTGTGCCGCGTCCTTTGCCTCGTAGCTCGCACTCGACGGTGGGGCTGACTACCGCGACGTGGCCGCGGTTGTTCGAGGGGTCAGGCGGGTGAGGACATGGATATGTGCGAGATTGCCTGGGAGGCAGCCTTCTTCGATGGTGAGCAAGGCTCCCCGCGTGAGGGCGCCGATCCACACCTGCTCCGGGACCGATCGCCGGGCGGGTTCGATGAAGCGGTCGAGGTGGTGCTGATTCGGTTTGGGACGTGGGATGCCGGCCAGCCCCCGCTGCTTCTCGGCGGTGCCCAGGAGGATGGCCGCCTGCTCGGTGTGTCCTAGCCCGGCCCAGATCGCGGCGGAGGTGTCGAACACGTCGATCGAGGCTGGGTGTCGCCGGGGATATCACCTGCGCTGCCACGTCACGCAGGACTTCGTGCGCGCGCTCGGGCCCTTCCGCGTGCAGTAGGGCCACCACGAGGTTGCACTGGTTGATCGCGACCCCCCAAGGGTCGTCCAGAGCCTGGCCGGCAGCGATGGCCTTGCGTGCCGCCTCGGGCGCGGCCGCGAATCGTCGACGTCCATGTGGTTGTGGCGGAGGTTGCTCGGCGCGGTCGCTTCCCGGCGGCGATCGCCGATTGTCGGGCGAGTGGACAGCTGCGCTCGATGCACGATCCGGGACGGGCTCACGTCACCGCTTCACGCCCGGCGATCCCGAGCTGTTGGACTCCCGGGCCTCCCGGTCGAGACTCACCGGGCGATGAACCAGACGAGGTCCCGCTCGAGGGCCTGACTGCCGGCAGCGACGTCCATTGCTGCACCGCGAGGTGCCCTCGTCGACCAGGGGGTCGACGACCTGTGGGCTATGGGCACGTAACCGCTGGTCGAGCAGACTCCTTCGCACGATCGTGACCTGCCTCGGCCCTCCGCGATGTAGCCGAAGCGGTACCAGTCGACTCCAGGGCTCCAGCAGCGCGTCACCGCAGAGCGGACGCGCTCGCTCATCGGGGCCGAGGCCGACGGGAGGCACCGTCGGGCGCCGGTGCGGATGTCCTCGTTCGACGGCCTTCTGTGGTCCAGCGCCCTCTTCTGCCGAGGGCCGACAGTCAGCAGCTCCTGATCTCTGTGAGCCACCTGCAGGTACCACTCGTGCGTGCGCCAGCGCTCACATCGTCATGCTCATCGGACTACCTCGAGCCGTCTGCGGGCGAACCGCCGGATCGTCTCCAGCAGGTTGACCATCGAGCTTTCCGTCGGCCCCTTCCACGATCTCGAGGAGGCTGACCTCGACCAGATGTGCCACGCGTCGAGGGGATCCCGGTCCGGGCGCCGACGTTGTGCGCCCCGCGTCCAGGTCGAACCGGCTGGAGAAGACGCCGAGCTGGGCGAACACCCGTTGGTCGTACTCTCGAGCAGGTCGTACCTCCAGAAGATCGTCGCCCTCATGGTGCGGTGACGCTTCCGAGCGGTCACCGACCGACCTCGCCCGAGGGCCGGTCGTCGACCACTGCAAGGAGGGCCCTGCGGGCTGAGCAGCCGACGACGGGCGGCCGACCGCTCGATGCCAGGGGCAACCGTCGAGTCGCCCACAGATGGGCGCCGCGTCGTCGACGTTGGCCGGGTCAGGGCGAACATCCAGTTTGGCATAGCTCGGCCCGCCGGACGAAGAGATCGACCGCCCCGGTCTACACCTCCTCGACGCCGCGCCGTCCGGAGTCGGATCCGGAACCGTCAACGGCGACACCGGCTACTCTGCTCGTCGACGAGATGCAACAGTAGAAGAGCGGTGGCCAGCACCCGCAACCAAGACCGTCGGTCAGCAACCGGCTGACGACGACGTCGGCGTCCGTGATCTGCTCCAGGTTGTCCAGCACGAGAGCGGAACGGTCGGCGAGGAACTGCAGGGCACGTTCGTCGGGCGACTGGCTCGCGTCGGCCGGGGCGCTCACGGCGTCAGCGATCCCGGACCACATCAGGGAGGCTCGGTCGTAGGCGTGCAGGGCCACGAAATATGTGTCTCGCGCGAGCCGCTGCTCTATCGAGCCCGCCGGCCACCGCGACGGCCAGCCGGGTCTTCCCGGTCCCCCCGGTGCCGGTCAGGGTCACCAGCCGAACGCCCTCCCCGGTCGATCATGTCGCAGATCTCCGCGACCTCCCGCAAGCGTCCGACCAGCTCCGTCGCGTACGTCGGCAGACTCGCTTTCGTGCCGAGACTGCGCAGCGGGGGGTGCTCCCTCTCGAGGCCCGGAGCGTCGACCTCGAAGAGGTGCTCCGGTTCGGTGAGGTCCTTCAGGCGGTGCCATCCGAGGTCCCGCAGCTCGTAGTCGGCGGCGTGGCCCCCCGCATCAGCTCAGCGCGTGGTCGCCGAGAGCACGATCTGACCGCCATGGGCGGTGGCGGCGATCCGGGCGGCCCGGTGGACGTCGATCCCGATGTAGTCGTCCTCGTGCTCGTCGGGCTCACCGGTGTGCATCCCGATCCGGACCCGCAACGGCACCTGCCCGGGCCAGTCGTACCGCCGCAGGGCCCGCTGCCCCTCGATCGCCGCCGAGAGCGCCTCGTGCGCTGACGTGAAGACGACGAAGAAGCTGTCACCCTCGGTCCCCATCTCATGGCCGCCGTGCGCCTCGAACGTCGCGCGCAGGATCCGTCGCTGCGCGGACAGCGCCTCGCCCCACCGAGACCCCAGCCAATTGAGCAGCGACGTCGAACCCTCGATGTCGCTGAACAGCAACGTCAGGGTCCCCGCCGGCAACGGGCTCATGCCGACAGTTTGCCCTCCCGGTCACCCAAGCCACCGGGCATCGCAAAGTCCCGCGGCAGTGCCTAGTCTCGATTTGCCCTTCACGACGCGGGAGCGGCGCCTATCATTGCCGCCGACAGCCTGCATCGGAGGAGTCAACAATGTCTCATTCTCGTCGTCGGACATGTGGCGCACTGGCCGTTGTCGTCGCAGCGGCGCTCCTGCCGTCCACGGCCACCGCCGCGCCGGAGGAATTCTTGAGCGGCCTCCTGCTGACAGGCGAAGACACATGTGGATTCAAGACCGTCCACGGGGCCCCGCGGACGCCGTACCTCTTCGGACCGGTGCAACTGATCGGCGAGGACCTCACGTCCACCGGGACGTGGCTGTTTCCCTATGAGGTCACGGTCATCAGCGGCGATGGGCTGAAGGCCCGTCACCTGCTTCCCGGCACTACCTACACCCGGACTGGTCTGCAGCCGACGGATCTGGTGACCTGCTATTTCGCAGGGGCAACCAAGGAGGTCGGCAGCCCCGAGCTCCAGATCACCGGACCCATTCGCGGACGGTGACCCATTTCCTGAGGCGTCCTGGACTGGCTCGCGAGATGTCGCCGGTGAGACCGCCGCCCTGGTAGCTCATCGTGCCGGGTACCCGCGGCACCCTAGCCTCAGGCGATCTGGAGCAGCGGGGTCGTTGAGGAGCCACCATCGCTCCTCGTATCCTCTGGGTTCCGGTTCGGGAATCGCGACTGAAGTGGCGAAAGTCAGTCCAGGATACTTCACTGCACAGCGCTCCTGACCTGCACGTTCGCCAGGCACGGATGCACAGCGCTCAGCCGTTCCTCGTGCGCGACTACCTCGACTGAGACACGCCAGGCCTCGGACCTCCGAAAACCCTTCCCCGGCCGACACCCTCGTCCATAGACTGCCCCCAGGCGGCGCCGAAGGACCACCCACGCGTGGTGGTCCGGCCGCCGTGACAGGGACGGCGAGGTGGGTTGGCATGACAGAACCCCGAGGTGAGCGATGGGGACGGTCCCGTCACGCCCCAGGACGCGTACGTCAGCCTCCTCACGCGTTCCGGTCACTTCGGTGAGGCAGGCCCGCCCCCCTCCCTTCCCCAGCTGCGGCCAGTGCCGACGGCGGAGGCGCTGCGCGCCCTCGCGGACGCCCCCAAGGACGAGGTCCCGAACTCCGTGCGCCTCGCCGTGCTCTACGACCTGGCGGGTCACGGCTTCCCCGACCGTGACTCGGCGCAGGCGGAGTACCGCCGTCTCGCCGAGTCCATCATCGGGCACCGGGCTGTCGACCCCGACGAGCTCCTGACGGACCTCGACGACGCGTCCACGCGGGGGGTTCCCTTCCACGCGACGCCCACCGGGCAGGCCTTGAACCCCGAGGAGGTCGCCTTCGTCGGGGAGGACGCCTGCACGGTGCAGCAGGTGAAGGTCGGCGACCTCACGGGCACCTGGATCTACTCCGAGTTCGACACCGACGCCCCCTTCGAGAAGGTGTCGGAGTGGGTCGACCCTCGGAACTGGCCGACGCCTTGCGCCGTTCATGTTCAAGAAGATGGACGTCGTCGGCTCCCACCGCCCGCTCGCGATCCCCGAGCAGGGGAACGACCACTGGCACGGCGTCTTCCACGAGGAGGTCCAGCTCTTCGACCGGGTCAGTGCGCTCCTGCACTGCGACCACCGCAAGGATGGCGACCGCGTTGCCGGCATGACCTTCGAGCTGGCCTTCAGCCCGGACGGCCAGCTCGACGTCGACCGAGGCTTCATCACGGTCACCAACACCGGTCTCGGGACCAACACGCCGGGATGCCGGGTGCAGGCCCTGAAGATCGTCGGCTTCACCGAGGACGGGTGGGACGCCGTGGCGCAGTACGTCTGCCCGTACTGGACCGACTTCCTCCGCGCCGCCGTCCGGGGCGCCTCGAGCGCCCCCAAGCCCAGGCGAGCCCTCGCTCCCGCCAGCCGACCAGGGCCCGGACCAGGGCGACCTGGTCGGTGCGTGGACGGCCTTCTTCGGCGCGTCCGCGAGGACGTACCTCGACCTCTTCGAGGACATGAACACCCGTGCCGTGTCCGGGAGGTACTCGCCCTCGGACTGGCTTGCGGACGGGTCGCGGTTCTGGTCCCAGATGGCCAAGGACTGGGTGCAGGCCTGGACCTACGGACTGGAGCGGCTTCCTGAGGCGGCCCGCGACCCCGGTGGGACTCGCTTCGCACCCCCACCCACACCGTCGACGGCATCCCGGCCATCGCCCTCAGCGCCAGGGCCATCCCCAGCGACCACGCCCGGGTCGACGCCTGGAGCGCCGGAGCGCCGCGGGGCCGCGCCGGGCGTGCAGACCCCCAACCGCCCACGCGGGCTCGACGAGCTCGTCGTCCCGGTGCCGAGTCTCGCCGAGGGTGACCGGCCGGTGGTCTCGGACCTGAGGTCGATCGAGGCCCGACCAGCCACCATTCCTGCAGCCGACGTGTCGGTCACCGTCGTGAGCCTCCCGGACGGCACGCCGGGAGTCCGCCTGAGGACCGTCCGACACCCGGGTACCTCCGGGCCTCTACGTGGGATCACTGGTGCCTGCCCCCGGCGCTGCGAACGCAGTCCCCGTGCAGTTCTACGTGTCGGGTGCCCAGGAGAGGTGACCGACATGACGACGTCGGCCGAGACGATGCTCAGCCGACTCCTCGAACGGCTCCTCACCGCCGCCGAGACGTCGCTGGAAGCCGGTGACCTCGAGCCGGCTCGCGCCACGGCCGAGGAGGTGCGCGCGGTCGACCCGGACAACCGGCGAGCCGCGGTCATCCTCGAGCGCGTCGCCGCGCAGTCGGCCGGATCCCTGGGGCAACGGGCCCTCGTGACGCTGCTCTTCTCCGACCTCGTCGGGTCGACGATGCTCTCCGAGCGCGTGGAGCCCGAGCGGTTGCGCGACCTGTTCTCGTCCTACCGCGGCCTCGCCCGGGATGCCGTGACGCGCTACGGCGGCAACCTCGTCCAGTTCTCCGGGGACGGCGTCCTCGCGGCGTTCGGACACCCGGACCCCCACGAGGACGACGCCCGCCGAGCGGTGCTCGCCGGGCTCGACCTCGTCGTCGCGATGAGCGACGCCAGGGCAGATCTCGAGCGCCGCCTCGGGGGGGCCGCCGAGGTGCGCGTCGGCATCCACACCGGGCGCGTGGTGATCAGCGACTTCGGGACCGGGTCCGGCGTCGCCGAGCGCGACTCGATCGTCGGGGTGGTACCCAACATCGCGGCGCGGATCCAGCAGGCGGCCGAGCCGGGGATGGTGGTCATCAGCGACGTGACCCACCAGCTCGTCGACGTGGACTTCTACATGCACTCGCTGGGGGAGCAGCAGCTCAAGGGAATCAGCCGCCCCGTCGAGGTCTTCGCCGTGGAGCGCCCCCGGTACGCCGCGGCCCGCTTCGACGTCGAGCGCTACCGCAAGGCGGGGCTCGTGGGGCGCGAGGGCCCGCGCGAGGAGCTGCTGTCCGCCTGGGAGACGACGCGCCGAGCCGGTGACGCCGACGTCGGGTCAGCCTTCCTCGTCGCGGGGGAGGCCGGCATCGGGAAGTCGAGGCTCGTCGCGGAGGTGGTGGACCGCGTCGAGGCGAGCTCTGGCCGGGTGCTGGGGGCTGCCTGCCTGCCGTACCACACCGACGTCTCCCTCTGGCCCATCTCCCAGCTCCTCGAGCGGGTGGTCGGCAGCGCCGTCGAGGAGGCCGATCCGGTCCGTCGCCTCATGGCGCACCTCACGTCGCTGGGCCTTGACCCCCAAGCCTCGGCGCCGTTCCTCGGGCCCCTCCTCGGCATCACCGAGACGACCGAGTACGCAGCGCCGCAGCTGGACTCCCGCGCGTTCCTCGAGGAGACCCTCGGCCACGTCGTCGAGTGGCTGGCTGCCCTCGGGCAGCGGACGCCCCACGTGTTCGTCGTCGAGGACCTCCACTGGGCTGACCCCTCGACGCTCGCGCTGCTGGGCCTGGTCGTCGCCCAGCCCCCTGCCGGCATCCTCAGCCTGATGACGACGCGCCATCTCTCGGTGGTTCCGTGGCGGGATGCCGTCCGCGTCCTCGAGCTCGGCCGCCTCGACCCCGGCGCGTCCACGACCCTTGTCGACAACCTCTCCAGCGGGCGGGAGCTCGACACCGAGCAGCGCGCCTCGATCGTCAAGCAGGCCGAAGGGATCCCCCTCTTCATCGAGGAGCTCACCCGCTCCTGCCTCGACGAGGACCGCACCGAGGCGATGCCCCTGCGCCTCCAGGAGCTGTTCACCTGGCGACTCAAGGCGCCTCGAGTCGACCTGCGTGTCGTGCAGGCTGCGGCGACGATCGGACCGGCCTTCGACGCCGACACGGTCTCCGCGGTCGTCGGGGACCCGGACCTCGTCGACGAGCAGCTCGCCGTCCTCACCGCCGAAGGGCGTCATCGAGCCGGGCGAACAGGCCGCTCGCGC
This sequence comes from uncultured Actinomycetota bacterium, assembly GCA_963811475.1. Lineage (GTDB taxonomy): Bacteria > Actinomycetota > Actinomycetes > Actinomycetales > Dermatophilaceae > Fodinibacter. Next base: position 70,392 of record CAWERJ010000012.1, on the reverse strand, counting down.
CTACCGCTTCCGGCACGCCCTCATGCGTGACGCGGCCTACGAGACCCAGGTGCTCGACGTACGGCGGCTGACCCATGCGCGCGTCGCGGAGGCGCTCGGCGCCAGGCAGGCCGAGCCGGCCCTCGTCGCCAAGCACCTCGACCTGGCGGGGCAGGTCGAGGCCGCCGCTGCGCAGTACCTCGCCGCCGGTCAGGCCGAGCAGGGCCGTGGAGCGCACGTCGAGGCGACCCGGTTGCTCTCGCGCGCCATCGAGCTCGTGGAGCCGACTGCGGACTCGGCCGACCGCGACCTGCGTGAGCTCACCGCCCGGATGTTCCGGGCAGCCAGCGTCAGTGCGATGTCGGGGTATGCCGCGCCGGCCGTGCAGGAGGACCATCGTCGGGCCGAGGAGCTGACGGCGCGGCTCGGGGCGCGGCCGGAGGTGCTGCCCTCGCTCATCGCCATCTGGGCCTACTGGCTCGTGCACGGAGGTGTCTGCGACGACGCGTGCGACTCATCGAGCGCCTCGCCGGGATGGTCCACGAGGACGTCTACTCGTGGTTCACCCCCGAGGTGGAGGCGTGCTTCGGGTGGCAGCAGTTCTACGAGGCCGACTTCCAGGCTGCCCGCACCCATTTCGAGATCGGCATGGCCGGCTTCCGCGCCAGGCCGGAGGACCAGACCATCTCGCCCTTCTGGCCGCTGCCGAACGACCCGATCGCCGTGTCCCTCATCGCCCTGTCCTGCGTCAGCACGGCCCGTGGCGACCTCGCCGAGGCGGAGCAGTGGGAGCTCGAGGCCATCGGTCGGGCGGAGCAGATCGGGTTCCCCCGAGGCCCGTTCAGCCTCGCCTTCGTCAAGACGTTCGCGCGCCTGGAACGCTCGGTTCCTCGGTGATGACGAGAAGTCACGGCGGCTGGGTGAGGAGATCGTGGCACTCGGCAGGGAACATGGATATGCCCTGTGGACCGCGCTCGGCTCCGCGTACGCGCCACCCGTGCCCATCGGCGGGGCCGAGCACCGGGCGTTCCTCGAGCAGGTCATCACCACGGTGCGGCTCATGGGCCAGGAGTCCTTCATGGCCGCCTACCTGGGGTACCTGGCCGAGATGCACGCCGGCGCGGGTGAGGTGCCTCGTGCCCTGGAGTGCGTCGGCGAGGCCCTGCAGGTGGTGGAGAAGACGGGGGAGTACCTCCACCTCCCCGAGCTGCTCCGGCACCGGGCTCGGTACACCCTCGCCGCCGGCGAGGATCCCGGGCTGGCGGTCGCCGACCTGCGGGAGGCGGTGCGCGTCGCGAGGCACCAGGGAGCCCGGGTCGCTCGTCTGCGAGCGGCCGTCGACCTGGCCCGCGCGCTTGCCGGCTCCGAGGGTGAGGACTGGCGCACCGAGCTCGCGGAGGCGAGAAGGGACCTCCCGCCGGCCTTCTCCTCCAGCGACACCGTCGCCGCCGATGAGCTCCTCGCGCACTGAGGCGGAGCTGCCCCGGGTCGTGATCCTCGGGGGTGGCATGGCGGGGCTCGCGACGGCCTGGGAGCTGAGCTCGGGCGACTGGAGGCGTCGGCTGGGGTCCATCACCGTCTACCAGCGGGGCTGGCGGCTCGGAGGCAAGGGTGCGAGCAGTCGAGGGCCGCACGACCGCATCGAGGAGCACGGGCTGCACGTCCTCCTCGGCTGCTACGACGCGACGTTCCGCGTCCTCCGGGAGGTCTACAGCGAGCTCGACCGCGCCGCGACGGACCCCGACTGCCCCATCCGCACGTGGCTGGATGCCGTCTCGCCCGCCGGGGACGTCGGCCTTGCCGACCGGGACGGCGATCGGCTGGAACCCCTTCGTGACGAGCTTCACCGGGAACACCGACCTCCCCGGAGAGCCGGGTGCAGAGGACCGCCGGCTCACCCCCCTCGACGTCGCCCTGCGGGCCGTCCAGCTCCTCGCCGACTTCCATCGCGGTGTCGCGGCCCCCCGGCCCCGCAGCGGGCATCTTCCTCAGCACCTCCGCAGTCCCTGCGGCATCGACGTCCGACGTCGAACCGCTCATCCGGGGCGCAGGACTCACGGCTGCCGCGGCACTGCTCGAGGGCCTCGGGCGGGTCTCGCGCCTGGCCGACGGCGTCGCGGTGGACCAACCCGACCTGGAGCCCGTCGCCGACGCGGTCCGGCTCCTGGCGCGACGCCCTGCGCGCGACCGTCCAGGGTGACCCGGCGCTGCGCCGGACCTGGCAGCTCGTCGACCTCGTGGCGTCCAGCCTCCAGGGCATGGTCGTCGACGGCCTCCTGTCCGGGCGGGGCTGGGAGGCCATCGACCACCTCGACTACGGGGAGTGGCTCGCGAAGCACGGTGCAGCACCGGAGACGCTGGAGTCACCCATCGTGCGCGGCATGCACGACCTCACCTTCGCCTACGAGGGCGGGGACCACAGCAGGCCCGGCTTCGCGGCGGGACTCGGTCTCCAGCTCGCCGGGCGCATGCTCTTCGACTTCAAGGGGTCGGTCTTCTGGCGCATGAACGCCGGGACCGGGCGAGACCATCTTCGCGCCCATGTACGAGGCCCTCACCCGTCGTGGCGTCGAGTTCCGCTTCTTCCGTCGCCTCGACCGCCTCGGGGTCGTCGGACGGGAACCGCGTCGACACCATCGAGCTGACCCGGCAGGCAGAGCTGTCGCCGGGGCGGAGCGCGTACGAGCCGCTGGTGCGGGTCGGCGGTCTTGCCGTGCTGGCCCGAGCGGCCACTGGCCGACCAGCTCGTCAGCGACCCGGGGCCGGAGTCCGAGTCGCACTCCTGGGCCGGCGAAGGAGCCGGCACCGAGCGGCTCCTCGCCGGGCGCGACTTCGACGTCGCGGTGCTCGCGGTCTCCCTCGGCATGGTGCCGTTCGTCGCGTCGGACTCGTCGCCCGGGACCCGGCGTGGCGCGCCATGGTCGACCACGTCGGGACGGTGGCCACCCGTTCGGCGCAGCTGTGGTTCACGACGTCCGAGGCCGACCTGGGCTGGACCGGTCCGGTCGGTGTCACGCTGAGCGGCTTCGGCGAGACCTTCGACACCTGGGCCTCCATGTCGCACCTGCTCGCGCGCGAGTCCTGGCCGTCCGACGGGGCGCCGCAGAGCCTCGCCTACCTCTGCTCGGCGATGCCGGACACCGACCCGGCGTCCGGAGAGGCCGAGGTGCGGGACGACGCTCGTGCGCTTCCTCGAGGGGGAGGTCGGGTCGCTGTGGCCCGGGACGAGGGGGCCGTCGGGCTTCCCCTGGGACACGCTGTGGGACGACCGAGGGCCGCGTCGGCCCGGACCGGCTGGACGCGCAGTACCTGCGAGCCAACCTCGACCCCTCCGACCGCTACGTGCAGTCACTTCCCGGCTCGGGCAGGTACCGGATGGCACCGGGGGCGACGGGACTGGACAACCTCGTCGTGGCCGGTGACTGGACCGCCTGCGGATGGGATGCCGGCTCCATGGAGGCCGCCACCCGGTCAGCGGTGCTGGCCGCGCGAGCCGTGCTCGCCGGCACCGCCGAGCAGGTCCTCGACCACCGGACCGGGCGTTCCCGTGACGAGCGGCAGGGACGGCATCCAGGCAGCTGGGCACATCATCGGTGAGGTCCAGCGGTTCGGCCTGCTCTCGGCTGCCGCGGTCGTGGACCGGTACGTCGAGATCATCAACCGCGAGAAGGTCCGCCATCCGCTCGCCGATGTGCCCCGAGAGGCTCGCCGGTGGCACCGAGGGGGCTGGGGGTGGTGCCGCCGCGATGCTCCGAGCGGGGCTCCAGCGCCTCGACGCGGCGGCCCGGCTGCTGTCGGACGCGGTCGCGACCAGAAACCGAGACCCTCGTGCTGCCCCGAGCCCGGCCGGGAGCCGACGCGCGAGGCGTCGGTGTGGGTCCACAACCGCACGTCGTCGGTCGTCGCCACCGTCGAGCTCCGGGCCACGGTGCTCATCTCCGACCGAGGAGCACACCATCCCCGGCGATGCGGTGACGTTCCATCCGGAGGGCGCCGTCGTCCTCGAGCCGGGCACCTGCCGGGAGGTCAGCGTGCGGGTGAGCGTGCCGGAGGGCCAGCCGCCCGGGCAGCTACCGCGGGCTCCTCACCGGCTCCGGGGCGCCCGACGGTGCGGTCACCCTGCGCCTCGCGGTGCGAGGACGACGGGGGAGGGACGCCGTGACGGCCCCCCGCACCGCCTTCCTCGAGCAGCTCGACGACTACGACCGGATCGCCCGCCGGGCAGCGCTGTCGTACCTGCGGGGCAGCGGGGTGTCGTCGTACGTCGGCGTCCCGGCCGCGGACTACCTGCAACGGTCCGGCAAGGGCCTGCGTCCGGCGCTCTGCCTCGCGACCTGCACGGCGTTCGGGGGTGACGTCGAGGACGCCCTGCCGTCCGCCGCGGCGATCGAGCTCTTCCACACCGCCTTCCTCGTCCACGACGACGTCGAGGACGACAGTGAGCTGCGGCGAGGTGGGCCGACGCTCCACCGCCGGTACGGTCGGGCACTCGCGATGAACACCGGCGACGGGCTCGCCGTCCTCGCGCTGGGCGCGCTGCGGGACAACCAGTACCGGCTGGGGCACCGGCTGGCCGCCCAGATCTGGTCGGAGTTCGACCTCATGGCCCGGCAGACGGTCGACGGGCAGGCGCGGGAGCTGGGCTGGCAGCGGGAGGGCCGCACCGACCTGACGCCCGACGACTACCTCGACATGATCATCCAGAAGACGTGCTGGTACACGACGCTGCTGCCGCTGCGGGTGGGAGCGTTGATCGGGCGCGAGGAAGGACGTCGACCTCGAGCCGATGCTCCGTTTCGGCTTCTTCCTCGGTGCCGCCTTCCAGATCCGCGACGACATCCTCAACCTCGTCGGCACCGAGGAGGCCTACGGAAAGGAGCTGCTGCGGCGACCTCCGGGAGGGCAAGCAGACCCTCATGCTCATCCACCTCATGGCCGCCACGACCCCGACGGACCGCGCCCGCGTCGCCGAGTTCGTCGCCCGCCCGCCGCACGAGCGCTCCACCGACCACATCGCCGAGGTCCTGGCGATGATGCAGAGCCACGGGAGCGTCGCGTTCGCGGAGGAGTTCGCCCGCGGAATCGCCCGGTCCGCCGCCCTGGCCTTCGACGACGCGTTCGGTGACGTGCCCGACTCGCCGGCCCGTCGCTTCGTGCGTGACCTCGTCCCCTTCATGGTGGAACGCGAGAGCTGACCAGGGCGGGCGCGTCCGCCGCAGGTCGTCCCTCTCAGAGACGCAGCGGAGCCACGGACCCTTCCAGGCGCACATCCGCGAGATGGGGAAAGTTCGCGAGGAACGTCTCGACGCCCCGCTGCTTGAGTGCGGGCGAAGGCCCCGGGCCGATGCGGATGGCCTGCACCGGAAGGTGCCCCTGGAGCGGCTCCACGGGGCAGGGCAGCTCGAGCTCGACGTACGGGACGAGCAGGCCCCGAGCCATCCGGTGCCGCACCGGGAGCCTGGCGGCGTCGTTGGTGCGGACGTACACGATCCGCCACTCCTGCTCCTCCTCGAAGGCCGGATCCTTGCACCACGAGGCGAACTCGACGGCGCCGTCGACGAGGGCGCGGGTGAACGACCTCTGCACCTCGACGTCCCGCGGGTCGGCGTCGAGGAGCGGCACCAAGGCGTCGATGAGCTCGTGGCACGCCTCCTCCTGCTCGACGGGGTCGTACAGGACCCGTCGGAGGGCGACCTCGTGGGTCTCGGGAGTGTGTGGGGGCCACCCCTGCAGTGGCGGGTCGGTGCCCATGCCCAGGGCGTAGCCGCCGGCGTCGTCGCGCCCGGCGTACGCGCGCCACTGGCTCAGCAGGTCTCCGTCGGCGCAGAAGCACGTCACGTAGACGTCGAACTCCTTCTCGAGCCGGCCCGCCAGGGGCGCGCGCCGCGGGTCGACGAGGCGCTCGAGGAACCGGGCGGTGCCCTCCTTGAGGTTGCTCGGGTCGTACGACGTCATCGCCTTCGTCACGAGGCCGACGCCGTAGGCGAGCTCGGTCGAGTCGTTGAGGAAGCTCGTCTGGGTGGCCCACATCCGCTCGTGCGTGAGGATGCCCAGGAGGCCGCCGGCATCCGTGTAGTGCCAGAGGAGGTCGGGCGCTCGCCGGACGTCCGCCTCCAGCCGGCGCCCCAGCCAGGAGAGGCACGCGTCCCGGCCCGGGTCACCCGAGGGAAGCGGTGTCGACATGGAGTCACGCTATCGACTGGCGCGACGTCGCCGCCACGACCGGGCGGTCGCGCCACCGCCGACCGCCCCGCCGCAGGCAGACGCCGTCAGCCGCGCCACCCGGGCGCGGGGTCCGTCGGCGCGCGCCGGCTGAGGTGGGTCTGGACCGCGGAGACGACCACGGAGCCCTCGCCCACCGCGGACGCCACCCGCTTGACCGAGCCGCGACGCACGTCGCCCACCGCGAACAGCCCTTGGACCGAGGTCTCCAGCGGCTGCGGCGGCTCGTCGTACGGCCACGCACGGCGGCCACCCTCACCGATGACGTCGTCGCCCGTGATGCACGTATCCCCAACGGTCGCGAAGCACCATGTCGGGCAGCCAGTCCGTGCGCGGAGCGGCACCGATGAGCACGAAGAGCCCGTCAGTCGGCTCCTTCGACACCTCCCCCGTGGCGAGGTCGCGGAGGAGCACGTACTCGAGCCGGCCGGAGCCGCCGCCACCGACGACCGCCGAACGCAGGCGGACCTCCACGTCGGCCGCAGCGAGGGTGTCGATGAGGTACTTCGACATGCTCGAGGCCAGCGTCGTCCCCCTGACGAGCAGGGTGACCTTGCGCGCGTACCTCGCGAGGTTCAGTGCGGCCTGGCCCGCCGAGTTGCCACCCCCGACGACGAAGGCCACGTCCGTCCTTCAGGCCCTTCGCCTCGAATCCCGAGGCGCCGTAGTGGACGCCGGTCGACTCGTAGGGCAGGAGCTCGGTCACCCCCAGCCGGCGGTACGACACACCGGTGGCCAGGACCACCGACGAGGCGTGCACCGTGCGACCCGGCTCGATGCCCACGACGAAGCCCTCGTCGTCGGTGTCGAGCGACACCGCAGCCCGTGAGTGCGCGAAGGAGCAGCCGAACACCCACGCCTGCTGGTAGGCACGCTGGGCGAGCTCGGCTCCCGAGACACCGCGCGCGAACCCGAGGTAGTTGCGGATCAACGAGCTGGACCCCGCCTGGCCGCCGATCGACTCGCGCTCCACGACGAGCGTGCGCACGCCCTCGGACGACCCGTAGACCGCGGCCGCCAGCCCGCCCGGCCCGGCACCGATGACGACGAGGTCGAAGCTCGACTTGTCCGGCACGTCGACGGCCACTCCGTAGGCGGCCGCCAGCTCGGCGTTCGTCGGGTCGACGAGGACCCGGTGGTCGTGGAGGAGGACGACGGTGGACCCGCCCGCCTGCACTCCCGCTCGGGCCAGGAGCTCGCCGGCCTCCGGCGCCGTGGTCGGGACGAAGCCGTGGGGGATGCCGTTGTGTGCCAGCAACCGCCGGATCTCGTGGGAGCGCGGCGACTCCGGGTCACCGAGGACCGACACCTCTCGCGGCCGGAGACCGACCGCGCGGTCCCACTCGCTGAGGAACTCGGTGATGGTGCGGTGGAAGTACTCGTCGGGTGAGTGCCAGGGCCGGATGACGTAGTAGTCGATCTGCCCCCGACCCATGAGGGTCAGCACCAGGTCGGCGGTGTCCCGGTCTCCCCAGGCTCCCCACTCCACGAGGAGTCCGCGTCGTGCGTCCGGGAACAGCCGGGCGGCGACCTGGAAGACGGTGTGTCCGTCGTCCAGCTCCCCCGCGTCGTCCGCCAGCAGGATGGCCACCTGCCGGTCGTCACGTGACGCGGCGACCAAGGCGTCCGCGCCCTCGCTCGAGGTCGCCACCGAGACGACCTCGTAGGTGGCGGAGTAGCGCTCCTCGAGCTGCGCCGCCACGGCGGCTCGTCGCTCGTCGGACCGTGAACAGACCACCATCATCGGCGTGCCCTGTCGTGCCGACGTCGAGACCGGCATTCGCCCTCCCGCTGCTCGTACCAGAGGTGTGCTTCGAGGGTAATACTGCCCTGCCCGGTCGCCGGCGCGGGCGGATTCGGGCTGGAACGGGCCCGTGTGGCCGGCGACCAGTGGTGTGCCTCGGGGCATACTGTCGCCATGAGCCCGTTGCCGACCGGGACACTGACGTTGCTGTTCAGCGACATCGAAGGATCGACGTCGTTGCTCAACCGGCTGGGTTCTCGCTGGGGGGAGGCGCTCTTCGCCCACCGACGGATCCTGCGCACCGCGATCGCGACGCACCACGGCCACGAGATGGGCACGGAGGGCGACAGCTTCTTCGTCGTCTTCACGTCGGCACAGGACGCGCTCGCGACAGCGATCGAGGTGCAGCGGAACCTTCGGCAGCACGACTGGCCCGAACAGGTGGCCCTGCGGGTGCGGATCGGGCTGCACACCGGTGAGCCCGAGCGGCACGACGACGACTACATCGGCATCGACGTCCACCGGGCCGCCCGGATCGCCGGTACGGCCCATGGCGGTCAGATCGTGCTCTCCGCGACCACGCAGGAGCTGGTGGGCGGCCACGGCGACGGCTACCGGGTGCGCGACCTCGGGTGGCACCGGCTGAAGGACCTTGCCCAACCGGAGCACCTCTTCGACGTCGACGCCCCGGGCCTCGAGGAGGAGCACCCCCCGCTGCGCAGCCTGGGCACCGAGGCGAGCCTGCCGACGTACGCGACCGAGCTCGTCGGGCGCTCGCGGGAGGTCGGCGGAGATCTGCACGATGATCGACCGCGACGGCGTTCGGCTGGTGACCCTGACCGGCACCGGCGGGACGGGGAAGACCCGGCTCGCCGTCGCGGTGGCCGGCGAGCTCGAGCACCGGGTCGCGCGTGACACGTACTTCGTGGGCCTGCCCACCTACGACCGAGCCGTCCTGATGTGGTCGGCGATCGCCGACGCGGTGAGCGCCCCGGCCGACGCGAACGGGTCCCCCGAGGAACGCGCCCTGCAGTTCCTCGCCGACCGTTCCGCCTTCCTCGTGCTCGACAACCTCGAACAGATCGCGGACGCCGACGTCGTCGTCAGCCGGCTTGCTGGCCGAGGGTCCCGGGTTGCGGATCCTCGCCACCTCCCGTCGGCCCCTGCACCTCGTCGACGAGCAGCAGTACCCCGTGGCCCCTCTGACCGTTCCCGAGCCGGCGCCGGACGGCAACCTCGATGAGGTCCAGGCCGGCGCGGTGGACCTCTTCGTCCGGCGCGCGAGAATGGTCAAACCGACGTTCGCCCTGACCCCGGCCAACGTGGAGGACGTCGTGGCCCTCTGCCGGCGACTCGACGGCCTGCCCCTGGCCATCGAGCTGGCGGCTGCCCGCTCTCGCCTGCTCAGCCCGAAGGCCCTCCTGCACCGCATCGAGGACCGGCCGACGGACACCGTGTCGACCGGGGACCGCTCGGAGCGGCAGCGCACCCTGTGGGCGACGATCTCCTGGAGCTACGACCTGCTCGACGAGTCCGACCAGCGGGTGTTCCGCCAGCTCGGCGTCTTCTCCGGACGGTTCGACCTGGACGCGGTCGCGCACGTCGTCGGCGGCGAGGACCGCGACCCGCTCGACGTCGTCGCACACCTCATCGACGTCAGCCTGGTGGAGGTCGTGGAAGGGCCCGAGGGCGAGCCGATGATCTTCCTCCTGGAGACGATCCGGCGGTTCGCGCGTGGACTGCTGCAGGACTCCGACGAGCACGACGACGTCCGCCTGGCGCACGCACGGTGGTACGTGGAGGTGGCGGCCCAGATCAGTGGCCTGCTCAACGGACCGCGGCAGATGACGGCGCTGGACCGCATGAAGGCGGTGGAGGAGGACATCCGTGCGGCGCTGGACTGGTGCCTCGCGCCGACCGCGGCACCGGCGGGCGAACGCGCCGAGTGCGGCTACGCCCTGCTGGAGCCCATGAACTCCTACTGGTACCGCTTCGGCTACATCGCCGAGGGTCGCGGCTGGCACGACCGTGCGATGCGCCTGCTGGCCAGCGACGACGTGCCCGACAGTGCCCAGGTCGTCGACGCACTGCACGGGGAGGGCATCCTCGCGGTGCAGCAGCTGGACCTGGCTGCCGGCAGCCAGGCCCTCGAGCGGGCCCTGGCCATGGCCTACCGCCTGGGTGACCTCGACCGGGAGGCCCGGGAGTCCAACAGCCTGGGGATCGCCCGGCGCGAAGCCGGTGACGTGAGCGAGGCCCGCGTCCTCATCGAGCGCAGCCTGTCCATCGCCCGACAGCTCGGTGACCGCCACCGCGAAGCGACGGCGCTGAGCAACGTCGTCCACATCCACATGGACCTCGAGGACTACGCAGCCGCGGTCGAGGCAGCACGCACGGCCGTCGCCGCGGACAAGGCGCTGGACGACCCCTGGGGAGTCGCGATCAACCAGTGCAACCTCGTGGTCGCCCTGCTCCACGCGGAGGGGCCCGAGCGTGCGCACGACGAACTGCGCCACGTGGCGGCGGACGCGGTCGCCCTCGGCGACATCGAGCTCTCGCTCGACGTCGTCGACACCTCGGCCGCGATCTTCGCCGGGCTGGGGGACGCGGAGCAGGCCGCCACCCTGCTCGGCACGGCCGAGAAGCAGCGCGAGCTGGCCGGCATCCCGCGTCCCGGTCCGGACCAGCAGCACCTCGACCGCTTCGTCGAGCCCGCTCGGCGCTCGGTGTCCGACCAGGCGTGGGTCGCGGCCTTCGGGAGGGGAGCCCTGCTGACCATCGACGAGGCCATCTCCCGGGCGACGTCGTACGGGCCGGTGTCCACGACCTCGGGTCCTTGAGTATTGGCTCCGCAGGCGACAGCATGGGCGCACGACCGAGGATCGACTGGCAAGGAGGAGCCGTGGCGGCAAACGTGGAGCTCGATGGCTGGTGGGAAGGCCTGACGGGGCAGGAGAGGGCTGAGGCCATCAGGTGCAGGGATGCGGGTCAGCTCAGCGACGACGTACGGCAGTCACTGGAGAGGGCCGGGGTGACGGGGCCGCGCGAACGGGAGGTCATCGAGTACCTCAAGATGCGCCACTGACCGCCGCCCGGTGACGCTCCGACGGTCGTCGAACGGCCGGGGTGGGAGTCCGCCGGGAGCCGACACCACGACATTCGGCTGAACCCTCACACACAGCGCTGCGGCGCGCTCGCCGCTCAGTGCTGCGCTCGACGCCGTCTCCTGCTCCACGGCCAGCGGCCGCGTCGCCGCGTCCGCGCGCCCCAGAACGCGGGGACACACGTGGCCCGATGCGTCCGCCGAGGTCGGGAGTGGGTCTTCGGCGTTCTCGTGGACGGCGACCACGTCACGTCTCGGGGGTCAGGGTGTCATCAAGGGAGGACGGGGTGGACGACCCCGACGGAACGACCCGACAGATGACCAACAGGGACGGAGGGCCTCGCGGTGGCGCCCATGACGGAGGCGGTCCAGCAGCTGAGCCGCTCACCGGTGTTCGTCGACGAGTCAGGGCATCGCCGTGGATGGGTGATGTGGGCCCTGGGCGTCGGTGGAGTGCTGTGCCTGGGGTACGTCGTGCTGCTCGGCTTCAGCCTCGCCGGCGGCCCGATCAAGCCGGGGGACCTGCTGCCGTTGCCCGGCCTGGCGCAGTCCGCAGAGCAGCCCGCCCAACCGACGCCGCCCGTACCGACGGTCGAGGGAAGCCCGAGTGCGCCTCCGGACAGCGGCCCCGCAGGCCCATCGGTGGGGCCGTCGGGCGGTGCCCCCACGGATCGTGCAGTGCCGACCGCCGCACCGACCCGCTCCGGTGCCGGCGGCGGTCCCGCCACCGCCCCGCCGGCCAGCCCGCAGCCCACGTCGTCGCCGGAGCCCTCGGTGCCGTCGCCGGCCCCGTCGCCGGCCCCGTCGCCGGCTCCCTCCACCGCGTCGCCGGCGCCGTCCCCCACGTCGCCCGCCAGCCCGGAGCCGATCAGCACGCCGTCGGTCTCTGTCGGGGTGGCCGTGCCGTCGGCCAGTGTGGGCGCGTCGGTGGGTCTGTGATGCGAGGCGCCGATGCGTGAGGTGCGGGGCAGACGGCCGGTTCCGCGCGCGCACTGGCTCGCACTGGTCGTCGTGCTGTTCACCATCACGGTCGCCCTCGGCCTGCACGGCTACGTGTCGGGGGAGCTGACCGACGCCGGGCACGTCCGACCACCCGGACCCGCGGGGCAGCTGCCCGAGTCGATCCGGGACGGTGGCCCGATTCTCGGTCCCCGCGCCGGGGCGGTGACCAGCATCGCGGTGCCAGGGCGCACGGTGGTGCTCACCTTCGACGACGGACCTGACCCCACCTGGACCCCGAAGGTCCTGCAGGTCCTTCGCCGTCACGAGGTGCCCGGGACGTTCTTCCTGCTCGGCAGCCAGATGCTGCGCCACCCCGAGCTCGTCCGCCAGGAGCTGGCCGAGGGGCACGAGGTCGGTAACCACTCCTTCACCCACCCGGACCTCACGACGCTCCCGGTCTGGGAGCAGCGGTGGCAGCTCGCGCAAGCGCAGCTGGCCCTCGTCGGCATCGCGGGCAGGACGACCGCGCTGCTGCGGCCGCCCTACGTGTTCTCCGCCGACTCGCTCGACGACCGTTACTGGAGCCTGACCCAGGACGCGCACGCCAACGGCTACGTCACCGTCCTCGCCGACGTCGACGCTCGCGACTGGGAACGTCCAGGCGTCGACGCCATCGTCCAGAACGCGACCCCGAAGAACGGCCAGGGCGCCGTCATCCTCCTCCACGACTCCGGCGGCAACCGCGCCCAGACGGTCGAGGCGCTGGACGTCCTCATTCCGAAGCTGAAGTCGGAGGGCTACCGGTTCACGACCATCGCAGAGGTGGCCCGCGTCCCCGCGTACCACCCGAGCTCGCCCGGTGAACAGTGGCGCGGCCAGGCCCTCGTCTGGGCGACCAAGGCCTCCCAGTGGATCGCCTCCTTCTTCGCGGTGCTGCTCCTGGTGGCCGGGGTGCTCACCGTCGCCCGGATGGTCCTCATGCTCGCTGTGGCGCGACGTCACGGCCGGACCCGACGCCGGTCGTCATGGGGGCAGCCGGTGTCCTCGCCGGTCTCGGTCGTGGTTCCCGCCTACAACGAGAAGGAGGGGATCGAGCCGGCGGTCCGGTCCCTCCTGGCGAGCGACCATCCGGTCGAGGTCGTCGTCGTCGACGACGGGTCGACGGACGGCACCGGAGACCTGGTGGCCGGGCTGGACCTGCCCGGTGTGACCCTCGTCCGGCAGGAGAACGCCGGGAAGCCGGCCGCGCTGAACGCCGGCATCCGAGCCGCGCGGCACGACCTCATCGTGCTCGTGGACGGTGACACGCGCTTCGAGCCGGACACCGTGAGGGCGCTCGTGCAACCGTTCGCCGATCCCGCACGTCGGCGCGGTCTCCGGCAACGCGAAGGTGGGCAACCGCCGCGGGCTGCTCGGCCGCTGGCAGCACATCGAGTACGTCATGGGCTTCAACCTGGACCGCCGCCTCTACGACGTGTTCCAGTGCATGCCCACGGTTCCGGGCGCGGCCGGTGCCTTCCGCCGCACGACGCTGGCCGACGTCGGTGGTGTCAGCGACGACACGCTGGCGGAGGACACCGACCTGACGGTGGCCGTCGTCCGAGCCGGGTGGAGGGTGGTGTACGAGGAGGGTGCTCGCGCGTGGACCGAAGCGCCGTTGACCTGGGGAGGCGCTGTGGAAGCAGCGCTACCGGTGGTGCTACGGCACGCTCCAGGCGATGTGGAAGCACCGGCGGTCCGTCGTCCAGGGCGGAGCCAGCGGCCGCTTCGGTCGTCGGGGCCTCCTCATGATGCTCCTCTTCCAGGTGCTCCTGCCGCTGAGCGCGCCCGCGATGGACGCCTTCCTGCTCTACGGCCTGTTCTTCCTGGACCAGCAGACGACCCTGCTGGTGTGGGGCGGCTTCCTCGGCGTCCAGTTCCTCACGGCGGCCTACGCCTTCTGGCTCGACCGCGAGCCGCCATGGCCGCTGTGGTCACTGCCACTCCAGCAGGTCGCCTACCGCCAGATGATGTACCTCGTCGTCATCCAGTCCGTCTTCACCGCCGTGTACGGCATCCGCCTGCCGTGGGAGAAGCTCCGCCGCACGGGGGACGTCCAGCTGCCGGTCGCGACCGGGGACCGACCGTGATGGTCGGGGTTCGACATGGGTGGGTGGTGCTCCGCGCCCGGGGGTAGGACTGGGCCGTGCAGACCTTCCTCCCGTACGCCGACCCCCGGGCCAGCGCCGCCTGCCTCGACGACCGTCGCCTGGGCAAGCAGCGGGTCGAGACCTTCCAGGTGCTGCGGGCGATCACCTGGCCCACCTACGGCTGGAAGCACCACCCGGCCGTGCGCATGTGGCGCGGCTTCGTGCCTGCCCTCGTGGCCTACGGGCTGGCCTGCGTCGACGAGTGGGCGGCGCGCGGCCACGCCGACTCGACCCGTGCCGCACTCCTCGAGTTCACCGGCGGGACCGAGCCCGACTGGGACGAGCTGCACGACACCGGCGGGCTGCCTCCGTGGGTCGGGGACGAGGCGTTCCACCTCAGTCACCGCTCGGCGCTGGTCGGCAAGGACCCTCAGCACTACCGGCCGCTGTTCGGTGACATCCCCGACGACCTGCCGTACGTGTGGCCCGACGCGACCTTCCCGCGCTGGCCGGTGCGCCGGGGTGTCGAGGAGGCGCTCGAGGTGTCCGACGCGGTGGCGCTCCTCGGGCTCGACGAGCCCCCGCCCGGCGCCGAGGAGCTGGTCCAGCGGCTCGTGACCGGCCACGACGTCCGCCTCGAGCCGGGCCACCCCTCGCCCCGCTCGGCCGGGCTGCTCGCGGGGCCTGTGCACACCCGGCACCACCCTCTGGGTCGTCGACCGAGCAGCGCTCGACCCGGTCACACCCGCGCTCGGACCCCCCGCGCCGGCACCGGCACCCTGTCGCCCTCGATCGCCCGCGCGCCGTCGACCGCCGACCGGCTCGCCATGGCGCAGGAGGCGGACGCGACGCGCGAGTTCCACTTCGTGCGCCGCGGGCTCGTGACCCGCGAGCTCGCCGAGGCGCTGGGGGCGGGTCTCGTCGTCACCCCCGCGGCCGCCGACCCCGGCGCGACGCCGGGCCGCCCCCGCCTGGTCCTTCCCTGACCAGCCGCGACCGGCTGCCGGCACCCGTCACCTGAGAGCGGTCAGGGTCCACTCAGGGTCGAGGTCAGGTGTTCCCCCGATGCGCCCGTACCCCCGGCACCGACACGATCCTCGGCATGATCACCGTCGAATCCCTCACCAAGACCTACGGCCGCAGCGTCACCGCGGTCGACGACGTCTCCTTCTCCGCGGCCACCGGTCGCGTCACCGGCTTCCTCGGGCCCAACGGGGCGGGCAAGTCCACGACCCTGCGCATCCTCGTCGGGCTGACCCCCGCCACCTCGGGCACGGCCACCATCGACGGGCGCCGCTTCGTCGACCTGCCCAACCCGGGCACCGAGGTCGGGGTCCTCCTGGACGCCTCGGCGCAGCACGCCGGGCGCACCGGCCGCGAGATCCTCACCCTGGTCCAGCGCACCATGGGCCTGCCCCGCACCCGCGTGCGCGAGATGCTCGAGCTGGTGAGCCTCACCGACGACGAGGCCGACCGGCGCGTGCGCAACTACAGCCTCGGCATGCGCCAGCGGCTCGGCATCGGCGCGGCGCTGCTCGGCGACCCGCACGTGCTGATCCTCGACGAGCCGGCCAACGGGCTCGACCCGGCCGGCATCCGCTGGATGCGCGACCTGCTGCGCGGCTACGCCGACCGCGGGGGCACCGTGCTCCTCAGCTCGCACCTGCTGCACGAGATCGAGGTCATCGCCGACGACCTCGTCGTCATCGGCAACGGCCGGATCGTCGCGCAGGGCACCAAGGCCGAGCTGCTCGCGTCCGCGGGCACCGTGGCGCGCGCCCGTGACACCGCCGCCCTCGCCGCCGCGATGGAGCGCGGCGGCCTCACGGTCACGCACGCCGACGGCAGCGTCCACACCGACTCCACCCCCGAGCAGGTCGGCGAGGTCGCGCTGCGTGCCGGCATCGCCCTCACCGAGCTCCGCGCCGCCGACGGCGCCGGGCTCGAGGAGATGTTCCTCGAGCTCACCGCAGACACCTCCCGTGAAGGAGCAGCAGCATGACCACCACCACCGTCACCGACCCGGCCGTGGTCGGATGCCGTCGCGCGCCGCGAGCGCACGCGCCCGGCATCCGCCCGCATCCCCCTCACCCGACTCGTCGCCGTCGAGCTGCGCAAGATGTTCGACACCCGCTCGGGCTTCTGGCTGATGGCGAGCATCGTCATCGCCAGCGTGCTCGCGACCGCCGCCATCATCGTCTTCGCGCCCGACGACGAGCAGACCTACGACAACTTCGCGGCCGCCATCGGCATCCCCATGACCGTCATCCTGCCGATCATCGGGATCCTCGCCGTGACGAGCGAGTGGAGCCAGCGCAGCGGCCTGACGACGTTCACCCTCGTGCCGCACCGCGGCCGGGTGCTCGGCGCGAAGTTCCTCGGCGCCGTCCTCGTGGGGGTCGTGGCGATGCTCGTCGCCCTCGTCGTCGGTGCCCTCGGCACCCTCGTCAGCAGCGTCATCACCGGTCTGGACCCGGTGTGGAACGTCTCCGCCGGCGAGTTCTCGCTCATCGTGCTCGGCAGCGTGCTCGGGATGCTCTTCGGCTTCATGCTCGGCGTGCTGCTGCGCAACTCCGCAGGGGCGATCGTCGCCTACTTCGTCTACAGCCTGGTGCTGCCCCCGCTCGTCGAGCTGCTGGCGGCCAACGCCTCGTGGTTCGCCGACCTGCGGCCGTGGGTGGACTACAACACCGCCCGCACGATGCTGTTCAACGGCAGCATGACGTCGGAGCAGTGGCAGCAGCTCGCCGTCTCGGGCACGCTCTGGTTCCTGCTGCCCCTGGCGATCGGGCTGGTCGTCGTGCGCCGCGCCGAGGTCAAGTGACGCGCCGCTGACCGGGCGGCGAGCCCGTCGCTCGCACCGGCTCAGGTCGGGAGGTGCGAGCGGCGGGCCTCCAGCGCCTCGCGCCGGTGGGCGTTGCCGTGCAGGGCGACGTAGGCGTCCCCGAAGCGGGCGAGCAGGTCGTCGTCGAGCCGGCGGACGGCGCCCGGCGGGTAGCGGTAGCCCATCGCCGCGGTGACCGCCGCGCTGTCGACGTCGCGCAGCGTCGAGCTCAGCTCGTCGAGCGAGGCGATGCCGAGCTCGAGGAGCAGGCCGGAGATCCACGCGTAGTGCTCGGTGCGCGACCATCCGGCGCTGGAGTACCGGCCGGCGAGGAACGTCGCGAGCTCGGGGGCGCTGACCCGCGGGTCGAACGCGTCCTCCGTGCCGACGCTGCTCGTGCCCAGCCCGGCCTGGAGGCGGTCGCGGATGGCCCCGAACTCCCGGTCCGCCAGCTCGAGCAGGCCGGCCGCGAGGGTGAACCGCCGGTCGAGGTCGGGGACCTGCTCCGGCGGCACCGTGCCCTTGTAGCGGATGTCGTGCTCGAACTCGGCCCAGGCGTGCTGGAGCACGGTGCGCAGCTGGATCGAGGCGCAGGAGACCGGGTCGTACCCGGTGGCGCCGACCGCTCTCGAGACGAGCAGGTGCCGGCTCGCGTAGCCGAAACGGCCTGCGGCGGCGGTCTCCTCGCCGAGGTCGCGGTCGTCGAGGACGGTGAGCTGCTCGGTCAGCAGGTCGGCGACGGCGTCGACGTCACGCTGAACGTAGGTGATGACCCGCACCCCCACCTGGTCGGTCACGGCGCGCATCGGGTCGGCGGTCGAGTCGGCGGCCAGGACCCCGCGCGCCTTGCCGGCGAACGACTCGACCGTCTTGGTCCTCCCGGTGACGCTGAGGTAGTTGATCCCGGCGTCGTCGATGATGCCGGTGACGAGCTCGACGACCTCGTCGGTGGCGGGCAGGAGCGTCGTCCGCAGGGCGGTGTAGTCGGCCACGGCTCGGTCGACGCGGCGCACGGACATGGGCCCCACTGTCCCACGACGCGGGCCGGCGCCTGCCGGCCTCCCGCCCCTCACCACGGGCGGCGTCGTCGCGGGCACCTCGACGTGGGCCGGCTGGACCCGCTGGACGCCCTGACCCTCAGCCCGACGGAGTGCGGTCGCGCTCGGCCCGCTTCGGCACGAGCCGTCGCAGCACGGAGCGCCAGTGGGCGCGTCCCTCCTCGGGCAGCAGCAGCGCGCGGACCCGGTCCTGCCGGCGCCGCCGGGACAGGGCTCCGCGCCACACGGTCCGCGCATCCCCGGTGACGTCGGCCAGCCCGGCGCCGGGGCGGCCGTACCTCGCGCTCTCGAGCGTCGTCACGACCCGTCCGAGGGCGTCGTTCTCGTCGGGGGTGAGGTAGGCGGCACGTCCGATCTGGCGTGACGCCTGGCGCGGGGTCGCACCGTCGGGGGGCACGAACCCGATGTCCTGCAGCCGCAGCAGCAGCGACTGCCACTCGGCCTCCACCCGGTCCGCGTCGTCGCGCGCCGACCGCGAGGCCCGGCGCCTCGCCAGCCAGGCGCCGAACGGGACGACCGCGAGGGCGAGCAGGACGAGGAGGAGCACCAGCAGCTCGGCCGCGTGGTCGGACGTGAAGCGGACGAGGCCACTCCCGCGTGCTCCCGGAGCCGGTGCTGAGGTCCTCCTCGGTGACGTCGCGCGTCGGACCCGTCGAGGGAGCCGCCGTCGACGACGGCGTCGTCGCGCTGGCGCTCGGCCCGGCTGCTGGACTCCGGGTCCGTGGGGACGAGGCTGTACGCCGGTGCCACCCCGCTGCGCGTGCCCGGGGTCGGCTCGAACCGCACCCACCCGAGCCGCGGGAAGTACAGCTCCGGCCACGCGTGGGCGTCGCTGACCCGGACCACCTGGTCGTCACCGTCGGCGACGCCGGGCAGGAACCCGACGGCCATCCGAGCCGGGATGCCGGCGGCCCGCGCGAGCATGATCATGGCCGAGCTGAACTGGATGCAGTAGCCCCGCTTGGTCTCGAGGAACCTCGCGAGGGGCTCCTCGGGCAGGCTGCCGTCGCCGCGCTCCTCGGCGAGCTCGAGCGAGTAGGTGAACTCCGGGCCGCGCAGGTAGGCCTGGATCGCGCGGGCGACCTCGAGCGGGGAGTCGCCCTCGTCGGTCAGCTCGGCCAGCAGGGTCCGCACCTCGTCCTCGGCGCGCGGGTCGACCTGCAGCGTGGAGTCGTCGAGCGGCGGGTTCGACGAGTCGACGGTGAACTGCGAAGCGTTCGGCTCGAGCTCGACGAACTCCGCCGTGTACGACTCGACGGGCTGGGTGAGCTGCACGACGCCGCCCTCGGCGGTCAGGTTCCAGGTTCCGGCGGGGAAGGGGCTGCCGACCGTGCCTGCCGGCAGGGCCACCTGGGGGACGCCGATGACGTTGTCCACCACGGAGATCCGCTCCACCCGGCGCGGGACGTCTGCGGCGGCCGCCGGGCCGGGGATCTGCCCGTCGACCGGCACGAAGGTGAAGTCGGAGCGCGACTGCCACTGACCTCCGACGGTAGGCGTCGAAGACGCCCACCCGCAGCGGCTGCATCTGGTCGGACGTCGTGCGGTAGCGCAGCACGGGGTCGCTCGAGCGGCTGCCGAGGTCGCGGGCGATGTCGACGCTCGAGGCGAGCCGGACGTTCGAGCCGTTCCCTCCCCGGCCGTTGTCGCTCTGCCCCAGCCCGTCGGCGAGGAAGGTCGTCGGCAGGTGCGGGACGAGGGCGGGCAGCACGACCGCGGCGGCCAGGGCCACGACCCCGACCAGCCGCCCGGTCGTCGCGAACGCCGTCGTGGGGTCGGCCAGCGGACCTGCGGAGGAGCGGGGGGCCGCGGTTCCCCAGGACCGCAGCGACCGCACGCCCTGCCGCCCGACGAGGGCGAGCCAGCACAGGGCGCCCGGCACGGCGTACCAGGCACCGAGCCCGTCGCCGGAGTTCGTCGCCGAGCCGAGGAAGGCCGCCAGCAGGGGGACCCCCGCGAGTGCGGGGCTGCGGTACGTCACCCCGATGGCGTCGACGGCGAGCGCCGTGAGCCCGAGGATCACGCTGATCGCGAGGATGGTGCCCCGGGTCGACGGCGCGGGGGCGGTGTAGTTCGTCACCGTCTGCTGCGCCTCGCGGAGCAGGACCCCGAAGGCCCGGCCGGTCTCGGGCGACGGCAGGAGGTCGCGCCACAGGTGGCCTCGGCCGTGCACGAGGCACGCCGTGTAGAGAAGGAGCAGCCCCTGGCCGAGGACGACGAGCGGGCGCGAGGTGGTGAGCCGCCGCAGGCCGATGCCACTGACGGCGACGACCGTGACGAGCAGCACCGACGGGCGCGCCCAGGTGGACTGCGAGAACAGCGTCGTCAGGGGCAGGGCGACGGTGAGGGTGGCGAGGGCGGCGAGGAGGGCCTCGACGGGCCGGGCGCGGTTCACCGGACCCCCACGACCTGACCACCCACGACGGCGCCCCAGGCGGCGGCCGGCGACGTGCGGGCGTCGACGACCGTGGCCATCCAGCCGGAGGCCTGCACGATGGCACCGGTCGTCGCGGCGCGGTCGCCGGCGGCGGAGTCGCTCCCGCGCCGGCCACGAGCGGCGAAGGCGTCGCGGTCGACGACGAGGGCCACGCCCGCCGAGCCGGGCTGGCGCAGGGCGGCGAGGGTCCGGGCGTCGTCGTCGGCCAGGGGCCCGCCGACGTAGACGACGAGGCCGCCCTGAGAGGTCAGCACGCTCGCGGCGTGGAGGACCGCGCGCAACCCGTCGTCCGGCCCGAGCGCCACGCGTGCCAGCGTCTCCAGTCCGTGGTCGAGGGTCTCGTCGTGGTGGATGCCGGTGTCGGACCCGGGGTCGGCGGTGAGCAGGTGGACGGCGTAGCCCCCGTCGACGACGTGGGCCGTGACCGAGGCGGCGGTCGTGACGCACCACTCCAGCGAGCTGCTCCGGCCGGTGCCGGCGTGGGCGGACCCCCGGGCGTCGAGGAGGATGACGGCACGACGCTTCGCCGGCCGGTCCTCCTGCCGCACCATGAGCTCGCCCGTGCGCGCCGTGGCCGGCCAGTGGATGCGCCGCAGGTCGTCACCGTCGCGGTACTCCCGCACCGTCTGGTCGTCCTCACCGTGCAGCGCGACCATGTGGGGGACCGACCCCTCCGACCCGATCCCGCTGCCGAGGGACCGCCCCGACGGCAGGGGGACGACGCGGGGGAGGACGACGAGCTCGCCGTCGCCGCTCACGGCGGCGGCGCGCAGGGTCAGCCCGAACGGGTCCCGGACGCGGATGCCCAGGGGGCCGATGCGGTGGACGCCCCGGGTGTGCGAGCGGACGGTGTACTGGACCTCCTGCACCTGACCCGGGCGCAGCGAGGGAAGGACGAAGCGCGGGCGGTCCCCGAGGGCGTAGTCGATCGACTCCTCGGCCATGACGACCGGAGACGCCGTCGGCTCGGCGTTGCGGATGCGCACGGTGACCACGGCCCGCTCGTCGATCGCGACCCGCGCGGGGACGGCGCTGCGCGAGACCTCGAGGTGGAGCCCGTGGCGGCGCACGAGGATCAGCGCCATGAGCGTGAGGGCGAGCAGGAGGATGCCGACCCGGGTGACGTCGTGCTGTCCGAGGAGGATGCCGGCGGCGACGAGCACGAGGCCGCACCCCGCGAAGGCGGCGCCGCGGGTGGTGAGGGAGCGTCGGAGGGTGCGCACGGCGGTCAGCGGGTGGGTGCCGGCACCCGGACGCGCTGCAGGAGGTCGGCCACGACGTCACCGGTGGTGCGTCGTGCCATCTGCGTCTCGCCGGTGGGGATGAGGCGGTGCGCGAGGACCGGCAGGGCGACCTGCTGCACGTCGTCGGGGAGGACGTGGTCGCGTCCCGACAGGGCGGCGTGCGCGCGGGACGCGCGCAGCAGGTGCAGGCTGGCCCGCGGGGAGGCGCCCAGCCGCAGCGCGGAGCTGGACCGGGTCGCGTGGGTGAGGTCGACGATGTACTGGCGCACGGCGGGTGAGGCGTGCACCTCGCGGACCGCCGCGACCATCGCGGAGACGGTGGCCGCGTCGGTGACCGGGTGCAGGTCCTCGAGCGGCGAGGACCCGCCGTGCAGGTCGAGCATGTCGAGCTCGGAGCGCGCGGAGGGGTAGCCGATGGAGATGCGGGCCATGAAGCGGTCCCGCTGGGCCTCGGGCAGCGGGTAGGTGCCCTCCATCTCGATGGGGTTCTGGGTCGCCATGACGATGAACGGGCGCGGCAGGGAGTAGGTCGTGCCGTCGACGGTGACCTGGGCCTCCTCCATCGACTCGAGCAGGGCGCTCTGGGTCTTCGGGGAGGCCCGGTTGATCTCGTCGCCCACGACGACGTTGGCGAAGATCGCCCCCGGCCGGAACTCGAAGTCGCGCACGTCCTGGTTGAAGACCGACACGCCGGTGATGTCGCTCGGCAGGAGGTCGGGGGTGAACTGCACGCGGCGCACCCGGCAGTCGATGGACCGGGCGAGGGCCTTGGCGAGCAGGGTCTTGCCGACCCCCGGGACGTCCTCGACGAGGAGGTGGCCCTCGGCGAGCAGCACGGTGATGGCGGTGCGCACGACCGACTGCTTGCCCTCGATGACCGAGTTCATCGCCGCCGCGAGCGACGCCGACACCTGGAGCACCTGGTCCAGCGCCGCACCGCGGGTGTTCGGGTCCTGCTCGGTGTCCGGAGTGGTCCGGCGCGTGCTCTCCAGCTCGCTCACGGCGATCCCTTCGTCGTCGGTACCCGCCCCAACGACCGGTCGGGTCGAGCGGTGCCCTCGATCTTGCCTCACGTCCCGCCCGGACGGGAGGGGTCTCGACGCCCCACGACGCCCCACCGAGGGGCCGACGACGGGCCGGGACGGCTCCCGACGCGCCGTTCGAGGCCGGGATGCTGCGTGAGTCAGCTCTCGGTTCCCCACTTCGCTCCACCGCGATGAACTGGGTGTTCATGCGCAGTTGTGTGACAGTTGTGACAGAAGATGCTGTTCTGGCAGACGCCTGGTGGAGTAATGTGGAGGAACCGGGTGCACCGGGGAGGTCGCGTTGGGTCGAGGAGGTGGCGCCCGTGGAGGAGTTCCTGGGCACCTACACGCCCCGGCTCGACGACAAGGGCCGGCTGTTCCTGCCCGCACGCTTCCGTGGGGCCCTCGCCGGGGGCCTCGTCGCGACGACCGGTCAGGAGGGGTGCCTCTACGTCTTCCCGACGCGCCGAGTTCCACCGCATCTCCGCGCTCATGCAGTCGGCTCCCGGCTCGTCCCGCAACGTCCGCGACTTCGTGCGCGTCTTCCGCGCCAGCGCCCACCCCGACACCCCCGACAAGCAGGGCCGGATCACCATCCCGGCCCCGCTGCGCGCCTATGCGCACCTCGACAAGGAGTGCACCGTCATCGGCAACGGCAACCGGCTCGAGGTGTGGGACTCGGCCGCCTGGTCCGCGTACCTCGCCGAGGTCATGCCCGCGTACTCCACCTACTCGGTGCCCTCCGAGGAGGTGGTCCCGGGGCTGTGAGCCCCGCCGGTGACCGACCGCGCCTCGCCGCCCACGCCCGCCACCCCCGTCCGAACCGCCCCACCGACGACCCGACCGCCGGCCTCCAGCCGACCCGCTCCCGACGCGACTTCCCCCGCGCCGGGCCCGGATCGGATGGGGACCAGCAGCCGGGTCGAGCCGCACCCGCCCGCACGACCGCCACGACCCGGAAGGACCGCGATGAGCGACCGAGGAGACGCCGCCCAGCGGCACGTCCCGGTGCTGCGCGACCGTGTCGTCGAGCTGCTCGAGCCGGCCCTGGCGGTCGAGGGCTCGGTGTGCGTCGACGCGACCCTCGGCATGGGGGGACACGCCGAGGCGCTGCTCGACCGCTGCCCGGCCGCCCGCGTCATCGGGCTGGACCGTGACGTCGAGGCCCTGGCGCTGGCCCGGGAGCGGCTGCTGCGCTTCGGCGACCGCTTCGTCGGGGTGCACGCCGTCTACGACGACATCGCCCACGTCCTCGCCGAGCAGGCCGACGGCACCGCCCGCGGCATCCTCTTCGACCTCGGCGTCTCGTCCCTGCAGCTCGACGAGGTGGAGCGCGGGTTCGCCTACCGGCACGACGCACCGCTCGACATGCGGATGGACCAGTCGAGCGGCCCCACCGCGGCCGACGTCCTCAACACCTACTCGCACGGCGACCTCGCACGCATCCTGCGCACCTACGGCGAGGAGCGCTTCGCCGGCCGGATCGCCTCGGCCATCGTCCGCGAGCGCGACCGCGAGCCGTTCACGACGTCAGGGCGCCTCGTCGAGGTGCTGCGGTCCGCGGTCCCCGCGGCGTCGCAGCGCTCCGGCGGGCACCCGGCGAAGCGCACGTTCCAGGCACTGCGCATCGAGGTCAACGGCGAGCTCGAGGTCTGGGAGCGGGCGGTGGAGGCGGCGATCGGCGTGCTGGCACCCGGCGGGCGCATCGCGGTGCTGTCGTACCACTCCCTCGAGGACCGGATCACCAAGCAGGCGTTCGCCGCCGGCGCCCGCAGCCGTACCCCCGTCGGGATGCCGGTCGAGCTGCCCGGGCACGCGGCGTACCTGCGCCTGCTGACCCGTGGAGCCGAGGTGCCCGGCGAGCACGAGCAGCACACCAACCCGCGGTCCGCGTCCGCCCGCCTGCGGGCGGCGGAACGGCTCGCCGCCCCGAAGGGAGCCCTCGCATGAGCCAGCTCGCCCCGGCCCGCCCGCTGCCCCGCACCGCCCCCCGGCGCGCCGCGGCCCCGACACCCCGCCAGCTCAAGGTGGTGGGGCCGCGGGAGGGCGAGGGCAACGGGATCTTCCTCAGCCTCTGCGTCGTCCTGCTCCTCGGGGGCTTCGTCGGCGTGCTCGTGCTCAACACGGCGATGGCCAAGGGCTCGTACACGCTGCGCGACCTGCAGCACCGTTCGGACGAGCTGACCGACGCCCAGGACGCCCTGCGCCACTCGCTCGACGCCGTGTCCGGCCCCGGGCCCCTGGCGCAGCGCGCCCGGCAGCTCGGGATGGTGCCGGCGGCGACCCCGGCGTTCCTCCGCCTCTCGGACGGCAAGGTGCTCGGAGTCGCCCGCAAGGCCAAGGAGGACAGCACCTTCCGCGTGGTCACCGAGTCGGCACCCCCGGCCCGGACGGTGGTGCCCGTGCCGGCATCCACCGACCCCCGCCGCGACGTCACCGAGAGCCACCCCGAGCCCCTCCGGTGGCCCGTCGAGCACCGGCTCGCCGCGTCCCACCACCACGACGACGCCGACCACGACGACGCCGACCACGACGACGCCGACCACGACGACGCCGACCACGCCCACCCCGCCGACCCCGACGCCCTGACCGGCACCCACCCCAGCAGCCGAGAACCGACGGAGAGCCCCGTGACCCAGCGCAGGACGCCACCGCCTCCCGGGCGCCCCCGCCCGGCCCCGGCCGGGACGTCGGGCCGGAGGACGACGGCCACGGCATCCCCGGGCAGGGCTCGTCCGCCGGCCGGCCGTCAGGCGCGCGGGCCGCGGCCCGGCCGTCGGGTGCCCGAGCGGCGGCGGCGCGACCCGGTGCTGCCCGGACCGCCGGCGGACGACCCGCGAACCCCAGGTCCGGGGGAGGGGGCCGCCGGCCCCCCGGGCCCATCGCCGCGTCCCGGGAGCCGCGCGGGTGGCTCCGGGCGCGCCGCCCGCTCCGCCCGGACGGGCGCGCCGGCGGGCAACCCCCGCCGCCGGATGCGGTTCCTCACCGTGGCCAGCCTGTTCGTCATCAGCATCTTCGGGGCCCAGCTCGTCCGCATCCAGGGGTTCGACGCCGAGGCCGTGGCGCAGGAGGCCCAGGTGCGCCGCGAGGCGGCGCAGATCATCCCCGCGATGCGCGGCCGGATCCTCGCGGCCGACGGCACCGTGCTCGCCTCGAGCGTCGTGCGAGAGGTCGTCGTCGCCGACCAGCAGGCCGTGTGCACCTACGGCACCGGCAGGAACACCTGCGACCCGGCGACCTCCGCCCAGGCGGTGCAGCGGGCGGCCACCGAGCTCGCGCCGCTGCTCGGCACCACGGTCTCCGAGCTCGTGTCCGACCTGACCGGCACGAGCCGCTACCGCATCCTCAGCCGCGACGTCACGCCGCTCACGTGGAACACGATCGCCGAGCTCGAGATCCCGGGCATCAACCGCGACCGGCGCGAGACGCGTTCCCAGCGCACCTACCCCCAGGGCACGACGAGTGCGGCGCTCGTGGGCTACGTCATGGCCAACGGGGAACCCGGTGGCGGTGTCGAGCTGATGATGGACGACCGCCTGCACGGCACGCCCGGCAGCCAGACCTTCGAGCAGGGTCGCGACGGCACCGTCATCCCGGTCGCCGAACGGTCCGTCGTCCCGGCCGTCGACGGCAAGGACGTCACCCTCACCGTCAACTCGAGCCTGCAGTGGTACGCCCAGAACTCGCTGGCCCAGCGGATCAAGGAGACCAAGGCGACCTCGGGCACCGTCGTCATCATGGACGTCAAGACCGGGAACCTGCTCAGCGTCGCCTCGTACCCGACGTTCGACCCGAGCACCGACGTCGGCAAGAAGGACGCCAAGCTCGGCAACGTCGCCTTCTCGGACGTCTTCGAGCCGGGGTCCACGTCGAAGATCATGACGATGTCCGCGGCGCTGGAGGAGGGGACGGTGACCCCGTCGACCCCGGTCGTCATCCCGAACCGGCTCAGGCGCTACGACGCCTCGTTCAAGGACAGCCACGAGCACCCGACGCTGTACCGCACGGTCGCGGGCACGCTCGCCGAGTCGAGCAACATCGGGACGATCCTCGTCAGCGAGACGATGAAGCCGGCGACGCTGGAGTCCTACTTCCGCAAGTTCGGGCTGGGGTCGCAGTCCGGCGTCGGGTACCCGGGGGAGTCCCGCGGCCTCCTCGAGTCCTCGAAGACGTGGAGCGGGACGAAGAAGGCCACCGTGGCGTTCGGGCAGGGGCTGTCGGTGACCGCCATCCAGGCGGCGTCGGTCTTCCAGACCATCGCCAACGACGGCGTACGGGTCGCCCCGCGGCTCGTCGACAGCGTCACCGCGGGGGACGGCACGGTGACCACCGCACCCGAGTCGGCCTCCACGCGCGTCGTCTCGCACCGCACCGCGGCCGACGTCTCGCGGATGCTCGAGGGCGTCGTCAGCCCCGAGGGCACGGCCGAGGAGGCGCAGATCCCGGGCTACCGGGTCGCCGGCAAGACCGGCACCGCCGACTACTACGACGCCCGGGTGGGCGGGTACAGCGGCCGGACCGCGAGCTTCATCGGCTACGCCCCCGCCGACGACCCGCAGATCGTCGTCGCCGTCATCGTCCAGAAGCCCACGTACCCCTTCTTCGGGGGCTACGTCGCGGGCCCGGTCTTCAAGGACGTCACGACGTACGCCCTGCAGGAGCTGAAGATCCCGCCGACCGGCCGGAAGGCGGCCAAGGTGACCTTCAAGGTGTCCTCGGAGGAGGCGCTGTCCGACCCGACCGTCCTGCGCAACGGGCACCGGCGCGCCGGACGGTAAGGTCGGTCCACGTGCCCGTTCCTCGCCCGACGCAGCTGCGCAGCACTCCGGTCCGCGACCTCGCCCGCCTCGTCGGGGCACCCGACCCCCGGTCCGACGTCGAGGTCACGGGCGTGACCCTCGACTCCCGCGCGGTGCTCCCGGGCGACCTCTACGCCGCGCTGCCGGGCACTCGCGCCCACGGGGCCGACTTCACGGCCGCCGCGGTCGACGCCGGCGCGCTGGCCGTCCTCACCGACCCGGCGGGCGCCGAGCGCATCGCGCAGGCGCGGCAGCCCGTGCCGCTGCTCGTCGTCGACCGCCCGCGCGAGGTGCTCGGTGCGGTGGCGGCCCGGGTGCTCGGCACCGAGCGGCTGCCGCTGCGCCTCGTCGGCATCACGGGCACGAACGGCAAGACGACGACCGCCCACCTCGTCGACTCGGCGCTGCGGTCGCTCGGACGCCGGCCGGGGCTCATCGGCACCGTGGAGACCCGCCTCGGCGACGAGCGGCTCCGCAGCGTGCGCACGACGCCGGAGGCTCCCGAGCTGCACGCGCTGCTGGCCGTCATGGCCGAGCGCGGCCTCGACGTGTGCGTCATGGAGGTGTCCAGCCACGCCCTCGTGCAGCACCGCGTCGACGGGGTGGTCTACGACGTGGCCCTCTTCACCAACCTGTCCCGGGACCACCTCGACTTCCACGCCGACATGGAGGACTACTTCGCGGCCAAGGCCTCGCTCTTCACGCCCGAGCGGGCCCGGCAGGGGCTCGTCTGCATCGACGACGACTGGGGGCGACGCCTGGTGGAGCGGTCCGGCATCCCCGTCTCGACGATCGGTACCGCCGGTGACGCGGACTGGGTGGTCACGGTCGACGCCGACGACCCGGCGCGCTTCCCGCTGCGGTCCTCGGGGGTCGACCTCCACCTGAGGTCGAGCCTGCCGGGCGCCTTCAACGTCACCAACACCGCGATGGCCGCCGCCGCGCTCGTGCTGCTCGGCGAGGATGCCGGGGCGGTCGCCCGCGCGGTCCTCGCCGACCCGCGCGTGCCGGGGCGGATGGAGGCGGTCCCGGCGCCCGACGGGGTCAGCGCCCCCCGGGCCCTCGTCGACTACGCCCACACCGCCGAGGCGATCCGGGCGGCGATGCACGCGCTGCGGCCCACCACCGCGGGCAGCCTCGTGTGCGTCACGGGCGCCGGGGGCGACCGCGACCGGGACAAGCGGCACGCCATGGGCGCGGCCGCGGCCGAGGTGGCCGACCTCGTCGTCGTCACCGACGACAACCCCCGCTCCGAGGACCCGGCGGAGATCCGGGCGGCGGTGCTCGAGGGCGTGGAGTCGGTCCGGGCCGCCGGCCGCGCGCTCGACGTGCTCGTCGTCGGCGACCGGCGCGAGGCGATCCGGGCCGCCGTGGCGGCCGTGTGGGCGCAGGGGCCGGACGCCACCGTCGCCGTCGTGGGCAAGGGCCACGAGAGCGGCCAGGAGGTCGGGGGCGTCGTCCACCCGTTCGACGACCGGGTGGAGCTCGCGCAGGCGATGCGCCTCGCCGCGCGCGAGGTCCCCGCGTGATCGCCCTGACCGTCGCGCAGGTGGCTCGGCTCACCGGCGGCTCGGTCGTCGCCCCGGCCGGGGTCGACCCGGCGGCGGTGGTCGTCGACGGTCCGGTCGTCACCGACTCGCGCGAGGCCGGGCCGGGCGGGCTCTTCGTCGCCCGGGTCGGCGAGCACGCCGACGGGCACGACTTCGTCGCGGCGGCGGTCGAGCGCGGGGCGGTCGCGGCGCTCGTCGACCGACCGGTCGACGGCGTCCCGTGCGTCGTCGTCGCGGACACCCAGGAGGCCTTCGCCGACCTCGCCCGGGGGGTCGTGGCCGCCCTGCCCGGGCTGGCCGTCGTCGGCATCACCGGCTCCTCCGGCAAGACGAGCACGAAGGACCTCCTCGGCACGGTCCTGGCCGTGGCCGGGCCGACGGTCGCGCCCGTGGGCTCGTACAACTCCGAGGTCGGCGTGCCGCTCACCGTGTGCCGGGTCACCGCCGACACCCGGTTCCTCGTCGTCGAGATGGGTGCGCGTGGCGTGGGGCACATCGCGTACCTCGCCCGGATGGCGCCGCCGCGCATCGGGGTCGTCCTCAACGTCGGCACCGCGCACGTCGGCGAGTTCGGGTCCCGCGAGGCCATCGCCCGGGCCAAGTCCGAGCTCGTCGCCGCGCTGCCCGCCGACGGCGTGGCCGTGCTCAACGCCGACGACCCGGCCGTGCGCGCCATGGCCACGGCCACGGCTGCCCGGGTGGTCCTCGTCGGCGAGGCGGCGGACGCCGACGTGCGCGCCGACGACGTCGTGCTCGACCGGGGCGGCCGGCCCGTCCTTCACCGTGCACGTGGGCGAGACGACCCGCCGGGTGCGGCTGGGGCTCGTCGGCGGGCACCACGTCGGCAACGCCCTGGCGGTGGTGGCGGTCGCGACCGAGCTCGGGATGTCGCTCGAGGACGTCTGTGCCGCACTGGAGTCCGCCGTGCCCGTCAGCCGGTGGCGGATGGAGGTCACCGAGCGCGCCGACGGCGTGACCCTCGTCAACGACGCCTACAACGCCAACCCCGACTCGATGCGGGCCGCCCTCACCGCCCTGGAGCGGATGGGGGAGGGCCGGCGCACCTGGGCCGTGCTCGGCACCATGCTCGAGCTCGGCGACGAGTCCGAGGCCCTGCACGCCGAGGTCGGTGCCGAGGCCGTCGCCCGTGGCGTCGACGAGCTCCTCGTCGTGGGGTCGCAGGCGGCGCCGCTCGCCGCCGGCGCGCGGGCGGCGGCAGCAGCGAGAGCCGCCGCCGGACCCGGCATCCGGCGACCGGCCGGCCTCCGGGCCCACGAGGGTGCGCGAGGTCGCCGACGCCGACGCGGCAGCGGCGCTGCTCCGGCGACGAGCTGCGGGCCGGCGACGTGGTCCTGTTCAAGTCCAGCCGTGACGCAGGTCTACGGTTGCTCGGTGACCGACTGGCCGGGCCGACGGAGGACCTGACGTGAAGGCTGTGCTCATCGCGGCCGTCGTGTCGCTCGTCATCGCCCTGTTCGGCACCCCGATGTACATCCGCTTCCTCGTGCGCAAGGGCTACGGCCAGTTCATCCGCGACGACGGCCCGACCTCGCACCACACGAAGCGCGGGACCCCGACCATGGGCGGCGCCGTCATCGTCGGCAGCTCGCTCGCCGCCTACGCGATCGCCCACCTCCTCACCGGGGGCAGCCCGACCGTCAGCGGGATGCTCGTCCTGTTCCTCATGACCGGGCTCGGCCTCATCGGCTTCCTCGACGACTTCATCAAGATCAGCAAGCAGCGCAGCCTGGGCCTGCGCACCGGCGAGAAGCTGGCCGGCCAGACCCTCGTCGCGGTGATCTTCGCGATCCTCGCGCTCCAGTTCCCCAACAGCTCGTTCCGCACCCCGGCGTCGACGTCGGTCTCGTTCGTCCGGGACACGGCCCTCGACCTCGCCTTCATGGGGGCGCTCGCCGGGATCGTCCTGTTCGTCATCTGGGCCAACATCATCGTCGCCGGCACCTCGAACGGGGTGAACCTCACCGACGGGCTCGACGGCCTCGCCACCGGGGCCTCGGTCATGGTCTTCGCCGCGTACGTGCTCATCGGCATCTGGCAGTTCAACCAGAACTGCCAGTGGAACCCCGGCACCAAGTGCTACGAGGTGCGCGACCCGCACGACCTCGCGATCGTCGCCGCCTGCGGCATGGGGGCCTGCTTCGGCTTCCTGTGGTGGAACGCCTCGCCCGCCAAGATCTTCATGGGCGACACCGGGTCCCTCGCCCTCGGCGGCGCGCTCGCGGGCCTGGCCATCCTCACCCGCACCGAGCTGCTCGTCGTCATCCTCGGCGGCCTGTTCGTGACGATCACGCTGTCGGTCATCATCCAGGTCGCGAGCTTCAAGACCACCGGGAAACGGGTGTTCCGCATGGCGCCCTTGCAACACCACTTCGAGCTGCTCGGGTGGCAGGAGGTCACGATCGTCATCCGGTTCTGGATCGTGGCCGGCCTCTTCGTCGCCTTCGGCCTGGGGCTCTTCTACGCCGAGTGGGTCGTGGGCGCCTGATGAGCGGTGGCACTGCCGACCGGCTCGCGTCCCTCACCTCCCGCGACGCCGACTGGGCCGGGCTGCACGTCGTCGTCGCCGGCCTCGGGATCAGCGGCTTCGCCGCGGCCGACGCGCTGCTCGAGCGCGGGGCCGACGTCACCGTCGTCGACGCGAGCGAGCCGACCGAGGGCTCCGTGCTGGCGGAGCGGGCGCGGATCGTCGAGGTCCTCGGTGCCCACCTCGTGTTCGGTGCGGATGCCGTTGCCGCACTGCCCGACCCACCTCCCGAGCTCGTCGTCACCTCACCCGGGTGGCGGCCCGACCAGCCGCTGCTCGCCGCGGCGGCATCCGCCGGCATCCCGGTGTGGGGCGAGGTCGAGCTGGCCTGGCGGATGCGGCCGCGCACCGGGGCCGCGCCCTGGCTCACGGTCACGGGCACGAACGGCAAGACGACGACGGTGCAGATGCTGGCGTCGATCCTGCGCGCCGCCGGCCTGCGCGCGTGCAGCGCGGGCAACGTCGGCACGCCGGTGCTCGAGGCGGTGATGGACCCCCGGCCGTACGACGTCATCGCGGTCGAGCTGTCGAGCTTCCAGCTGCACTGGTCACAGTCTCTGCGCCCACGGGCTTCGGTGTGCCTCAACGTCGCTCCCGACCACGTCGACTGGCACGGCTCCCTCGACGACTACGCGGCGGCGAAGGGCAAGGTGTACGCCGGAACCGAGGTCGCCTGCGTCTACAACGTGCAGGACGAGCGCACCCGCCGCCTGGTGGAGGAGGCCGAGGTCCAGGAGGGTTGTCGTGCAGTGGGGTTCACCCTCGGCGTCCCCGGGCTGTCGGAGGTCGGTCTCGTCGACGACGTCCTCGCCGACCGCGCGTTCGTCGAGCAGCGTCGCACGGCCGCAGCGGAGCTCGCGACGCTCGACGACCTGCGCGGTGACGGGCCGCCACCTGCCCCGCACCTCGTCGCCAACGCGCTCGCCGCCGCCGCGATGGCCCGCGCCCACGGCGTCCCGGCGGGAGCCGTGCGAGCCGGGCTGCGCGCCTTCGTGCCCGAGCCGCACCGCATCGCCGAGGTCGCGACCGTCGACGGCATCCGCTGGGTCGACGACTCCAAGGCCACCAACCCGCACGCCGCCCGCGCCAGCCTCACCGCGTACGAGCACGTCGTGTGGGTCGCCGGCGGGCTGCTCAAGGGCGCCGACGTCGACGACCTCGTCGCCGCTGCCGCTGACCGGCTGCGCGGCGTGGTCCTCCTCGGGCGCGACCGGGCGCGGATCGCCGAGGCGCTGGCCCGACACGCGCCGGATGTCCCCGTCGTCGACGTCGAGCGCACCGACACTGGGGCCATGGACCTGGTGGTGAGGGAGGCCCGCGCGCTCGCGCACGCGGGCGACGTCGTCCTGCTCGCCCCCGCCGCGGCATCCATGGACATGTTCGACGACTACGGCGCGCGCGGTGACGCCTTCGTCGGGGCGGTCGACCGGCTCGCCGCCGGGGAGTAGCCCGTGAGCAGCGCGACGGCACCGGCCCGCGCGAGCAACTCGGCCCCGGCGCGCCACCGCGGCTGGCTCGCGAGGTTCGACTCGCCGGTCACGACCTACTACCTGCTCGTCTGCGTCACGACGGCGCTCGTCGTGTTCGGGCTCATCATGGTGCTGTCGGCCTCGTCGATCGTCTCGCTCGACAAGTTCTCGTCGGCCTACGCCATCTTCCTCAAGCAGGCCGGCTTCGCCGCCGTGGGCGGCGTCGCGCTCGTCGTGGCCTCACGGCTGTCGGTGGTCTCCTGGAAGCGGCTGGCCCTGCCGGTCCTCGTCGTCGGCGTCGTGCTCCAGCTGCTCGTCCTCACGCCGATGGGGATCAAGGTCAACGGCAACCAGAACTGGCTCCAGCTGGGGCCGCTGCGGATGCAGCCCTCCGAGATCATCAAGGTCGGGCTCGTGCTGGCAGGTGGCCTCGTGCTCTCGGCCAAGCGCAAGAACCTCCACTCCCTCAGCCATGTCGTCGTCCCCTTCCTCGTCCCGGTGGCGGCCGTGAGCATCGGCGTGGTGGTCCTCGGCCACGACCTCGGCACCGTGCTGATCCTCGGGGCCATCGTCGCCGGCGTCCTCTTCGCGGCGGGGGTCTCGTTGCGCTGGTTCGCGTTCGCCGGCATCCCCTTCGTGGCGATGGCGATGGCGTTCGTCGTCACGAGCCCGAACCGGCTCGGTCGCTTCGACGTCTGGCTCGGCCGCGACACCGACGAGTGGGGGGCGGCGCGCCAGCCGATCCACGGTCGCTACGCCCTCGCCGACGGTGGCTGGTTCGGGCTCGGCCTCGGAGCCAGCCGCGAGAAGTGGGGGCTGCTGTCAGAGCCCCACAACGACTTCATCTTCGCGATCATCGGTGAGGAGCTCGGCCTGCCGGGCACCGTCGCCGTGCTCCTCCTCTTCGCCGGGCTGACCCTCGCGTGCTACCGGCTCGTCACCCGGACCGACGACTTCTTCGTGCGGGTGGCGACGGCCGGCATCATGACGTGGATCGTCGTCCAGGCCCTCATCAACATCGGCGCGGTCATCAACCTGCTGCCCGTCATCGGGGTCCCGCTGCCCCTCGTGTCGTCGGGCGGGTCCTCGCTCGTCACGACGATGTTCGGGCTCGGCATCCTCCTGTCCTTCGCGCGCTCCGAACCCGGGTGTGCCCAGGCCCTGTCCGCCCGGCCGTCCGCGCTGCGACGGTCCCTCGCGGTGCTGCCCCGCGTGGCCCGTGCCCGCAGGGCCCGACCGTGACCGGTCGGGGCCCGGCGTCCGTCCTCCTCGCCGGTGGCGGTACGGCCGGGCACGTCTCACCGCTGCTGGCGCTCGCCGACTGCCTGCGACGCCGCGACCCCGACGTCCGCATCACGGCGCTCGGCACCGCCGCCGGGCTCGAGGCCCGGCTCGTCCCGGAGCGCGGCTACGAGCTGCTCGAGGTGCCCCGGGTGCCGTTCCCGCGCCGGCCGTCGGCCGACCTGCTGCGCCTGCCGGGCAACCTGCGGCGGGCGGTCAGCGCCGCCGGGCAGGCCGTCGACAGCACCGGGGCCGACGTCGTCGTCGGGTTCGGCGGCTACGTGTCGACCCCCGCGTACCTCGCCGCGCGCCGCCGCGGCATCCCCGTCGTCGTCCACGAGCAGAACGCCCGGCCCGGGCTCGCCAACCGGGTGGGCGCGCGGCTCGCCGCGGCGGTGGCGGTCACCTTCCCCGGGACGCGACTGCCGCACGCCACGGTGACCGGGATGCCGTTGCGCCGCGAGATCGCGACCCTCGACCGCGCCGCCTCCCGCGCCGAGGCCCGTGAGCGGTTCGGCCTGGCCGACGCCCCGACCGTCCTCGTGACCGGTGGGTCGCTCGGGGCGCAACGGCTCAACGACGCCTTCGCCGCCGCGGCCGCCGACCTGTCGGCGGCCGGGGTCCAGGTGCTGCACGTCGCCGGCTCCGGCAAGCAGTTCACGCCCGTGGGGGCGACCGGCGCACGGTACGTCGTCCTGCCGTACTGCGACCGCATGGACCTCGCGTACGCGGCGGCCGACCTCGTCGTCGCGCGGTCGGGGGCCAGCACGGTCTGCGAGCTCACCGCCGTCGGCCTCCCGGCCGTCTACGTCCCGCTGCCGGTGGGCAACGGCGAGCAGCGGCTCAACGCCGCGACCGTCGTCGCGGCGGGCGGCGGCATCCTCGTCGACGACGCCGCCGTCGA
Source organism: uncultured Actinomycetota bacterium (assembly GCA_963811475.1). Lineage (GTDB taxonomy): Bacteria > Actinomycetota > Actinomycetes > Actinomycetales > Dermatophilaceae > Fodinibacter. The sequence goes on along the minus strand of CAWERJ010000012.1, from coordinate 35,137 downwards.
CGCGACGTGGGTGCGCGGCACCGTCGCCGCGCTCGCGCGCGACGGAGGCCGGCTCGCCACGATGGCCGCGGCCGCCGCCTCCGTCGGGCAGCGTGACGGCGACGAGCTGCTGGCCGACCTCGTGGTCACCGCCGCGGCGACCGGCGGGTGGTGACGGTGCCCGCCCGCCAACGCCCGGTTCCCGTTCCGCGACCCGGTGCCCGCCGTCGGCCGACCTCGGCCGGGTCCACCTCGTGGCGATCGGCGGCGCCGGGATGTCGGGCGTCGCCCGGCTGCTGCTCGGCTCGTGGCGTGGTCGTCAGCGGGTGCGACACCGTCGACGGGCCGGCGTCCGCGGCACTGCGGCGCGACGGTGCCGTCGTCGAGGTCGGCCACGACGCCGCCCACCTCGACGACGTCGACACGGTCGTCGTGTCCTCCGCCATCCGGGACGACAACGTCGAGCTGGCCGCCGCCCGGGCCGGTGGCCTGCGCGTGCTCCACCGGTCACAGGCGCTCGCGTCGCTCATGGGCGACGCCCGTCGCGTCGCCGTGGCCGGCGCCAACGGCAAGACGACGACGACGTCGATGCTCGTCGTCGCGCTCGCGGCCTCCGGTGCCGACCCGTCGTTCGCGTCCGGTGGCGAGATCCGCCAGCTCGGCACCAACGCCGCGCTCGGGGCCGGCCCGGACTTCGTCGTCGAGGCCGACGAGAGCGACGGGTCGTTCCTCGCCTACCGGCCCGCATGTCGCCGTCGTGACGAACGTCCAGCCCGACCACCTCGACTTCTACGGCACGGTCGAGGAGGTGGAACGGGCCTATGCCACGTTCGCCGGCTCGGTCGTCGAGGGCGGGCTGCTCGTCGCGTGCTGGGACGACGCCGGCTCACGCCGCCTGGCCCGCGTGGCCGTGGAGGAGGGCCGCGCCGCGCTCACCTTCGGGTACGACGAGGGAGCCGACCTGCGGGTCCTCGACACCCGGGCCGAGGGGCTCGGCACCGTGTCGGTGCTGCGCCACGACGGCGTCGACCGCACCCTGCGGCTCGCCGTGCCAGGGCAGCACAACGTCCTCGACGCGGCTGCCGCGTACCTCGCCGCCGTCGCCGGCCTGCGCGCCGACCCGGATGCCGTGCTCGCTGGCCTCGCGGGGTTCACCGGAGCCCGGCGGCGCTTCGAGGTGAAGGGCGAGGTGGCCGGCGTCACCGTCGTCGACGACTACGCCCACAACCCGCCCAAGGTGGCGGCGGTGGTCGGCACGGCGGCCGAGCTCGTCCGCCGGGCCGGAGGTGGCTCCCTGCGCGTCGTCTTCCAGCCACACCTGTACAGCCGCACCCGCGACTTCGCCGGGCAGTTCGCCCGGGCGCTGGCCCCCGCCGACCAGGTCGTGCTCCTGGCGGTGTACGGCGCCCGGGAGGACCCGCTCGAGGGCGTCGGCTCGGCGCTCATCGGCGACCCGCTGTCCGCGCTGCCGGGGGAGCGCAGCGTCGTCGTCGAGCCCTCCCGCGAGCAGGCCGTGGCGGCGGTGGTCGCGCCGTCCCGTCCCGGCGACCTCGTCCTGACCGTGGGGGCGGGTGACGTCACCGGCCCTGGCGCCACTCGTCCTCGACGCCCTCGCGGGCGCGGTCCACCGGGAGGCCGTCATGAGCCTCGGGACGACGCGGCGCCGCGCCGAGCCCGACCACGGCGTGTCCTCGGCCGCGAACCGCTTCCGGGAGCGGGCGCTGTCCAACCGGCGCCGGCCCTGGCTGCGGGCCCTGCTCGTCGTCGCCTCCGTCGCCCTCGCGGCACTCGTCGGGTGGCTCGTCTGGTGGAGTCCGGTGCTGGCGGTCGACGACGTCGAGGTCGCGGGGGTGACCGGGGCGGAGGCGCGGGCCGTCGCCGAGCTCGCAGCGTGCCCCGAGGGCACACCGCTCGCCCGGGTCGACACCGACGCCATCGCCGCCCGGGTCCGCGATCGGATCACCGTCGCGGAGGCCTCGGTCCGCCGCTCCTGGCCGGGCACGCTGCGCGTCGAGGTCGTGCCGCGCACCGCCGCGCTCGTGGTCCGCAACCCTGACGGTCGACTGGAGGTCGTGGATGCCGAGGGCGTCACGTTCGGCGTCGTGCGGGCGGCTCCTGCGCGCATCCCGGTCGTCACGGCGACGGGGACCCGGGGCACGACGCGCGAGGCGCTGATGTCCTCGCTCGCCCTGCTCCGCGCCCTGCCGCCGCCACTGGCGGACGAGGTGTCCGACATCCGGGTCAGCAGCGCGAACCTCGTGACCTTCACGCTCGGCGCGCGCACCGTCGTGTGGGGCGGCGGTGAGGAGTCTCCCCGCAAGGTCGCGGTGCTCTCGGCACTGTTGCGGACCAAGGCCGAGGTCATCGACGTCAGCGCTCCGGACACGCCGGTCACCCGCTGAAGCCCGCGGCGCCGGCGTGACAGCATGTGGCGGGTGGGGCCACCAGGGGCCGGTGGGGACCGGCGACGAGGCTCGTGCGAGGATTTCGGACAGGGGATGTGGCGACACGCCCACCGCCTCTTTGCACGACCTCGCGGGCCGACCTAGCGTCGACCCATCGAACCGTGACCTCACCGTCACTGTCAAGTAAAGGTTCAGAGTTTGGCGGCATCGTCGCTCTCGACCGAGGCCCGCAGTGACCCCGTAGCAGTGATCCAGTGGAAGGCCGCATCGTGGCAGCACCCCAGAACTACCTCGCCGTCATCAAGGTCGTCGGCATCGGCGGCGGCGGTGTCAACGCCATCAACCGGATGATCGAGGTCGGCCTCAAGGGCGTCGAGTTCATCGCGGTCAACACCGACGCCCAGGCGCTGCTCATGAGCGACGCCGACGTCAAGCTCGACGTCGGTCGCGAGCTCACCCGTGGCCTCGGTGCCGGGGCCGACCCGGAGGTCGGCAAGAAGGCCGCCGAGGACCACGCCGAGGAGATCGAGGAGGTGCTCAAGGGCGCCGACATGGTCTTCGTCACCGCGGGGGAGGGTGGCGGCACGGGCACGGGCGGGGCGCCGGTCGTCGCACGGATCGCCAAGGGCCTCGGGGCCCTGACGATCGGCGTCGTCACGCGCCCGTTCACGTTCGAGGGACGCCGGCGCGCCAACCAGGCCGAGACCGGCATCTCGCAGCTGCGGGAGGAGGTCGACACGCTCATCGTCATCCCCAACGACCGCCTCCTCTCGATCAGCGACCGCGGGGTGTCGATGCTCGACGCCTTCCGCAGCGCCGACCAGGTGCTGCTCTCCGGTGTCCAGGGGATCACCGACCTCATCACCACGCCGGGCCTGATCAACCTCGACTTCGCCGACGTCAAGTCCGTCATGCAGGGCGCCGGCTCCGCGCTCATGGGGATCGGCTCGGCCCGCGGCGAGGACCGTGCTGTTCAGGCCGCCGAGCTCGCGATCTCGAGCCCGCTCCTCGAGGCGAGCATCGATGGCGCGCACGGCGTGCTGCTGTCCATCCAGGGCGGGAGCGACCTCGGGCTCTTCGAGATCAACGAGGCCGCCCGCCTCGTCCAGGAGGCGGCACACCCCGAGGCGAACATCATCTTCGGTGCCGTCATCGACGACGCCCTCGGCGACGAGGTCCGCGTCACCGTCATCGCGGCCGGCTTCGACGGCGGGGCTCCCCAGCACCGGGCCGACAACCGGGCGCTCGGCACGATCCAGGGCCGGTCCGCCCCGGTGCAGGCGCCCGCGCCGGTCGCCGGCGGTACGGCCGGTGGCGGCGCCGGCGCCTGTGGGGCAGCCCGCGACCGTCCTGGGGACCGACGACGAGCCGGCCGTTCGCACGGAGCGCGGCGACGCGACCGTCGAGCCGGTCCGCGCGCAGCAGCCGCCCACGCCGCGGACCGTGACCTTCGACGAGAACGACGACCTCGACGTACCGGACTTCCTCAAGTAGTCAGTGGAGCGGACGAGGGGCGGGCCGGCGGGTCCGCCCCTCGTCCCTTGCCCCGCCGCAGGACGGGCCCGGGAGTGCGGGGGTGGTCCGGGAAGTCGGCGCCGTCGGCGGGCGTCTACGGTGGGGGAGTGTTCGCCTGGCATGAGGACCGATCCGGCGTCGTACGGGCCGTCACGGACCGCTCCGCCGGCGTCAGCACCGGCCGCCACGCCGGCCTGAACCTCGGGGCGCACGTCGGGGACGACCCGGATGCCGTGACCGCGAACCGCCGCCTGCTGCGCGAGCACCTCGGCGTTCCCGTCGTGTACATGGACCAGTGCCACGGGGCCGAGGTCGCCGTCGTCGACGGCGTGCCCGACGAGACCCCGAGCTGCGACGCCCTCGTCACGAGCTCGGCGCAGCTGGCCCTGGCCGCCCTGGTCGCCGACTGCGTGCCGGTGCTCCTCGCGGGCACTGGGGGTGTCGTCGCCGCCGTGCACGCGGGTCGCCCCGGGCTGGTCGCGGGGGTCGTTCACAGGGCGGTCGAGGCGATGCGGGACCACGGGGCGGCCACCATCGACGCGGTCGTCGGGCCGTCGGTGTGCGGCCGGTGCTACGAGGTGCCGCAGGAGATGCGTGACCTCGCCGCCTCGGTGCAGCCGGTGAGCGCCACGGTGTCGTGGAGCGGCACGCCGGCCGTCGACGTCGCCGCGGGCGTCGTCGCCCAGCTGCGGGACGACGGCGTGGAGGTGCGCTGGGTACCGGGCTGCTCGCGGGAGCGGGGCGACCTGTACTCGTACCGTCGTGACGGACGGACCGGCCGCTTCGCCGGTGTCGTCGCCAGGCGCGCGTCGTGACCGAGGTGAGCGCGACGGCATCCCGGCGCGAGGAGCTCGCGGCTCGGCTCGGTGACGTCCGTGCCCGGGTGCGCCGGGCGATGGCTGCGGCCGGCCGCACCGACGAACCCGACCCTCGTCGTCGTCACGAAGTTCTTCCCCGCGTCCGACGTCGACCTGCTCGCCGACCTCGGGGTGGAGGCGATCGGGGAGAACCGCGACCAGGAGGCCTCCGCGAAGTGTCGAGCGCGCTCGCGCACCGCGACCGCCTCACCGTGCACTTCATCGGCCAGCTGCAGAGCAACAAGGCGCACTCGGTCGCGCGGTACGCCGACGTCGTGCAGTCCGTCGACCGGCTCAAGCTCGTCGGGGCCCTCGACCGCGGCGCCGGGGAGGCCGACCGCGCGCTCGACGTCACGGTCCAGGTGGCGCTCGACGACGTCGTGGGGAGGGGTGGCGTGGCCGCTCGCCGAGGCGCGCGGGCTGGCCGACGCGGTGGCGCAGACCCGCTCGCTGACCCTGCGCGGCGTCATGGCCGTGGCGCCGCTCGGGGCGGACCCGAGGGCGGCGTTCGCGCGCCTGCGCGAGGTGCGCGACGGCATCCTGGGCGACCACCCCGGCGCCACGTGGATGTCCGCGGGCATGAGCGGTGACCTCGAGGAGGCCGTGGCCGAGGGCGCGACACACCTGCGTGTCGGGTCGGCAATCCTCGGTTCTCGTCCGTCACACCGGTAACTTCGGTCACGACGCACGGCGCCGAACGGGCGGGGCCGACGACCGAGGAGCACTTCATGGCTGGCGCGCTGCGCAAGACGATGGTCTACCTGGGGCTCGCCGAGGACCAGGGTCGCTACGACGACGAGTACGACGACGGCTACGACGACCACGTCGAGGTCGACGAGCCGCAGGAGCACCGGGGGGCCGAGGTCACGCATCTCCCGACCCGCCACCCCGTCGCCCACGTCGTGCGCTCCCCGGAGGTGGGCGCCCTCTCCCGGATCACGACCATCCACCCCCGCACCTACAACGAGGCCAAGACGATCGGCGAGAACTTCCGCAGCGGCATCCCGGTCATCATGAACCTCACGGACATGAGCGATGCCGACGCCAAGCGCCTCGTCGACTTCGCCGCTGGCCTCGTCTTCGGGCTGCGCGGGTCGATCGAGCGGGTGACGTCCAAGGTGTTCCTCCTCTCACCGGAGACCGTGGAGGTCAACGCCGAGGAGGGCCCGCCGGTCGCCGGGCGAGGCGTGTTCAACCAGAGCTGACCCCGCCCCGCCGCCGCACCCGGCGGCTTCGTCGGTCACACTTCTCGTCATGAATGCCGTCCTCGGGGTCCTGCGCTTCGTCGTGTTCCTCTACTTCCTCGTGCTCATCGGCCGGGTCGTCTTCGACTGGATCCGCATCTTCGCGCGCGAGTGGCGGCCCCGGGGCGCGGTCCTCCTCGTGGCGGAGCCCGTCTACACCCTCACCGAGCCGCCGCTGCGGGCGCTGCGCAAGGTCATCCCGTCGCTGCGCGTCGGTGGGCTCTCGCTCGACCTGTCGTTCATGGTGCTGTTCTTCATCGTCTACCTGCTGCTCATCCTGCTGTGAGCGCCCCGTCCCGGGGTCGGCTGGTGCCCACGTGACGCATCACCTGTCACCCCCGCCCCGGGATCGCGTACCCTGACAAGCCCGGACCCTCTGCCGGACGCACGCAGTGCGACCGGTACAGGGCACGGTTCCAGTGACCCGTTGGCCGCCCACAGGAGTTGAACATGGCTCTCTCGCCCGAGGACGTCCTCAACAAGACGTTCACCCAGACCCAGTTCCGCCGGGGCTACGACGAGCGCGAGGTCGACGACTTCCTCGACGACATCGTCGCCGAGATGCGTCGGATGACCAAGGAGTCCGACGAGCTGCGCGGCGACCTCGACAACTGCCGCGAGGGCAAGGGGATGGCGCCGGTCCAGGCGCGCACCCAGCCGGACACCTCCGCCAAGGACCTCGAGGAGCTGCGCTCCAAGAACGCGACGCTCGCCGCCCAGCTGGCCGACCTGGAGGGCAGCCGCTCCCAGCTCACGGCCAAGGTCTCCGAGCTCGAGGGCACCCGCAGCGAGCTGACGGCTCGCCTCGGCGAGTTCGAGGGCAAGAGCAGCGACATCGAGGTGCGCAACGCCGAGCTCCAGGGCAAGGTCGGGCAGCTCGAGCACCGCAACGCCGAGCTCGAGGGGCTGACCTCGCAGGCGCAGGCCCGGGCCTCCGAGCTCGAGGCGCGCAACGCCGAGCTCGAGGCCGCTGCCCAGCAGGCGCAGTCCCGCCTCCAGGGGCTCGAGAGCCGCAACGCCGAGCTCGAGGCCGCTGCGCAGCAGGCGCAGTCCCGCCTCCAGGGGCTCGAGAGCCGCAACGCCGAGCTGCAGAGCGCCTCGGCCGAGGTGCAGCAGCGCGCGGCCCAGCTCGACACCCGCGTCCGCGAGCTCGAGGGCCAGCTCGGCAGCACCCGCAGCGAGCTCTCCTCGCTGCAGTCCGAGCGCGAGCAGGAGGCGCCCGCCGCCAGCAGGAGGAGGCCGCCCGCACGTCGGCCCGTACCCAGGCCGGCTCCGACGCCGACGAGACCATCGCGACCCTGCGGGCACGCGTGGCCGAGGCCGAGCGTGACGCGCAGGCACGCATCGCCGCCGCCCGTGAGAAGGCCGAGGCGGCCGAGCGCGAGGCCGAGCAGCGGTCCGGGGCCTCGGCCCAGCGCGGCCAGTCCGACGGCGAGGTCCTCTCGGCCGCCGCCCTGGCCGGTGCCGGTGGAGGCGCCAGCGCCGCCGGCGTCATCGCCCTCGCCCAGCGGCTGCACGACGAGCACGTGACCGCCGGCGAGGCTCGGCGCGACGAGCTCGTCGCCGAGGGCCAGCGTCGCCACGACGAGCTCATCGGCAAGGCGCAGAGGCGCCACGACGAGCTCGTCGGCACCGCCCAGTCCCAGCACGACGAGCTCGTGGCCACGGCCACGCGCCAGCGCGACGAGATGCTCTCGGGCGCCACGGCACAGCGGGACGAGATGATCACCGAGGCGCGCGAGCGGTCGACCGGGATGGTCGCCGAGGCGCAGCAGAAGAAGGCGGCGATCCTCGAGGACCTCGGCCGTGAACGGGGCCTCCTCGAGCGCAAGATCGAGGAGCTGCGCGGCTTCGAGCGCGACTACCGCTCGCGCCTGCACACCTACATCCAGGGCCAGCTGGCCGAGCTCAAGAACGCCGGGATCGACGGGTCGGGCGAGGAGTCCCGGCAGGACGAGCAGGCCGCCGCACAGCCGCAGCCGGAGCACCAGGGCTGAGCCCGCACGACCCGAGGGGCCCGGCACCTGCCGGGCCCCTCGTCGTGCGCCTCACCGAACCGTCGCACCGCGCCCGCGTGCCGCCGTTGAGCCGCGAAGGTCGACGCCGTATCCTTCGGCGCACCGGTCGGCCGACGGGGCCGCCGCATCCCCGGGAAGAGGGTTGACTCATGGTTGGCAAGCTGGCGGTGTCCGTGGCCAAGCAGGCCGCTGCGACAGCGCGCAAGGCCGTCGGTGGCCGAGGCTCGTCCGCGCCGACCACGACGCGGCAAGGCGTCGAAGACGTCGGCGTCGGGGGCGCCGGCCGCGACGAAGAAGGCTCCGTCGAGAACCCCGGCGGCAGCGACGACCGGCAAGGCCGCGCCCGCGAGGAAGGCGGCGCCCGCGACGAAGTCCGCAGCGGCCACGAAGGCAGCGACGAAGACAGCGGCCGCGACGAAGGCGGCGCCCGCGAAGAAGACGGCACCGGCCACGAAGAAGTCAGCGACGAAGGCGGCGCCCGCGAAGAAGGCGGCACCGGCCACGAAGGCAGCAACGAAGGCCGGCGCCGGCGAAGAAGGCGGCGCCCACGACCACGACGGCACCGGCCACGAAGTCCGCACCGGCCAAGGCAGCGACGAAGACCACACCGGCCAAGAAGTCCGTACCGGCCAAGGCCAGCGACGAAGACCGCACCGGCCAAGAAGTCCGCACCGGCCAAGAAGTCGGCAACGGCGACGAAGACCGCACCGGCGAGGACGTCCACCGGAGCGTCGTCCGCGGCGGCGCTCGTCGTGCGCGAGGACGAGTCGCCGTGGACGGCCAAGGAGCTGCGTGAGGTCCGGGCCGAGCTCGAGCGCGACATCGAGCAGCTCCGCAGCGAGCTCCAGCACGCGCAGAGCGACCTCGTCGACCTCATGCGCGACTCCGGTGACGGTGCGGGGGACGACCAGGCCGACGCCGGCGCCAAGACCTACGAGCGCGAGCAGGAGATCTCGCTGGCCAACAACGCCCGCGAGATGCTCGAGCAGACCGAGCACGCGCTCGAGCGCCTCGACGACGGGACCTACGGCATCTGCGAGTCGTGTGGCAACGCGATCGGCAAACTTAGGCTCCAGGCCGCTCCTCGTGCGACCCTGTGCATGCCATGCAAGATGAAGCAGGAGCGCCGCTGACCGCGTCCGAACCCCTCCCGTCCACGCCGGCCCCGGTGCGAACCGGCGGCCGGCGCCGCCTGTATGCCGTGCTGCTCGGCATCGCCTCCGCCGTGCTGGTCCTCGACCAGGGCAGCAAGGCGTGGGCCCTGCACTCCCTGACCCCCGGCGCGGCGGTCGACCTCGTCGGCTCGTTCCTTCGGCTCAACCTCATCCGCAACCCGGGGGCCGCCTTCTCCATCGGCCACGGGTCGACGTGGCTGCTCACGGCCGTGTCGCTCGGCATCCTCGTCTGGGTGATCGTCGGGGCCCGCAAGGTCGGCAACATGCCGTGGGCCGTCGCGCTCGGGCTGCTCCTGGGCGGCGCGCTCGGCAACCTCGTCGACCGGCTCCTGCGCGCCCCGGGGCCGGGACGGGGCCACGTCGTCGACTTCATCGACTACTTCGGCCTGTTCATCGGCAACGTCGCCGACGTCGCCATCGTCGCCGGTGCGGGCATCATCATGGTGCTCGCCTACCGCGGCACGTCGGTCGCGGGTCCGGTCCACCACCCCGAGCACGCGGATGAGTGACGACCGCACCGTCCTCGTCCCCGACGGGCTCGAGGGCGAGCGGGTCGACTCGGCCATCGCCCGGCTCTTCGGCCTCTCCCGCACCCGCGCGGCAGACCTGGCGAGCGATGGCGGGGTCAGCGTCAACGCCGCCGGCGTCGGCAAGAGCCACCGGGTGAGCGCCGGCGACCTGCTCGAGGTGCGGCTCCCGGCATCCCCGACGAGCCCGACGCTCGAGGTCGTGGCCGAGCCGGTGCCGGGCATGACCGTCGTGTACTCGGACGAGGACATCGTGGTCGTCGACAAGCCGGTCGGCGTCGCAGCGCACCCGAGCGTCGGCTGGAGCGGGCCGAACGTGCTCGCCGGCCTCAAGGCGGCCGGCTACCGCATCTCCACGAGCGGGGCCAGCGAGCGCCAGGGCGTCGTCTCCCGGCTCGACGTCGGCACGTCCGGTCTGATGGTCGTGTGCGCGAGCGAGCGGAGCTACTCCGTGCTCAAGCGGGCCTTCAAGGAGCGCCGGGTCGACAAGACCTACCACACCCTCGTCCAGGGCCTGCCCGACCCGCTCGTCGGCACCATCGACGCCCCCATCGCGCGGCACCCGGGCCACGACTACAAGTTCGCGGTCATGGACTCCGGCAAGCACGCCGTCACGCACTACGAGCTCCTCGAGGCCTTCCGGCACGCCTCCCTGCTCGAGATCTCCCTCGAGACCGGTCGCACCCACCAGATACGGGTCCACATGGCCGCCGTGCGCCACCCCTGCGTCGGCGACCTCACCTACGGTGCCGACCCGGTGCTCGCCAAGCGGCTCGGCCTGGAGCGGCAGTGGCTGCACGCCGTCGGCCTCGGCTTCGAGCACCCGGGGTCGGGGGAGTGGGTCACCTTCGAGAGCCCCTACCCGGAGGACCTGCGCACCGCCCTCGACCGGCTCTGAGACCGCCGCTCGGCGCATTTCGCGACGGCGTCCGCGACACGGCCCCGACACGCCGTGGGGTGTCCCCGCACCGACCTAGGATGGTCGGCGATGTCCTCCCCGAACGCCTCGACGACGCCAGCTGTGACCCCTAACCGCGTGACGACCAGCACGCCGAAGGGCTCCGACTCGTTCGTCCACCTGCACGTGCACACCGAGTACTCCATGCTCGACGGTGCCGCGCGGATCGGTGACCTGTTCACCCGGGCCGCCGAGATGGGGATGCCGGCGCTCGCCACGACCGACCACGGCTACGTCTTCGGCGCCTACGAGTTCTGGAAGAAGGCCCAGGGCACCGGCGTCAAGCCGATCATCGGCGTCGAGGCCTACGTCACCCCCGGCACGCACCGCACGGACCGGACGCGGGTCAGGTGGGGCGACGAGCGGACCAGTCCCGGTGACGACGTCTCCGGCTCGGGCGCGTACACCCACATGACCCTGCTGGCCCGCGACAACACGGGCCTGCACAACCTGTTCCGGATGGACTCCCAGGCCTCGCTCGACCAGGTCTACGCGAAGTGGCCGCGGGTCGACCGCGAGCTGCTCGACCGCTACGGCAAGGGACTGATCGCGACGACCGGCTGCGCGTCGGGCGAGATCCAGACCCGGCTCCGGCTCGGCCAGTACGCCGAGGCCAAGCAGGCGGCATCCGAGCTCCAGGACATCTTCGGCAGGGAGAACTTCTACTGCGAGGTGATGGACCACGGGCTCGACGTCGAGCGCCGGTCGATGAAGGACCTCATCCGTCTCGCGCGCGAGCTCGACATGCCGTTCGTCGCCACCAACGACCTGCACTACACCAGCCCCGAGGACGCCAAGGCGCACTCGGCACTGCTGTGCGTGCAGTCCGGCTCGACGATGATGGACCCCACCCGGTTCAAGTTCGACGCCGACGACTTCTACCTCAAGAGCCCGGCCGAGATGCGGCACACCTGGCGCGAGCTGCCCGAGGCGTGCGACAACACCCTGCGCATCGCCGAGATGTGCGAGATCTCGTTCACCGAGGACGAAGGGCGCTACATGCCCCGGTTCCCCTGCCCGCCCGGTGAGAGCGAGGAGAGCTGGTTCGTCAAGGAGGTGCAGCGCGGTCTGCGCGAGCGCTTCCCCGGCGGCATCCCCGACTACGCGCGCCGGCAGGCGGAGTTCGAGACCGAGGTCATCGTCAGCAAGGGGTATGCCGGCTACTTCCTCGTCGTCGCCGACTTCATCACCTGGGCCAAGGACCACGGCATCCGGGTCGGCCCCGGGCGCGGCTCGGGGGCGGGCTCGATGTGCGCCTACGCCATGAAGATCACCGACCTCGACCCGGTGCCGCACGGCCTGATCTTCGAGCGGTTCCTCAACCCCGAGCGTCCGTCGCTGCCCGACTTCGACGTCGACTTCGACGAGCGCCGGCGCGGCGAGGTGATCCGCTACGTCACCGAGAAGTACGGCAGCGACCGGGTGGCCCAGATCGTCACCTACGGCACGATCAAGGCCAAGCAGGCGGTCAAGGACGCCGCGCGCGTCCTCGGTCACCCCTTCGCCGTCGGTGAGCAGCTGACCAAGGCGATGCCGCCCGACGTCATGGGCAAGGGCGTGCCCCTGTCCGGCATCTACGACCCCGAGTACCCGCGCTACGGCGAGGGCAAGGAGTTCCGCGACCTCGTCGGCACCGAGCCGCACCTCCAGGAGGTCGTCGACACCGCCAAGGGGCTCGAGGGCCTCAAGCGGCAGTGGGGCGTGCACGCGGCCGGGGTCATCATGAGCAGCGAGCCGCTCGTCGACGTCATCCCCATCATGCGGCGGTTGCAGGACGGCCAGGTCATCACCCAGTTCGACTACCCGAGCTGCGAGGCGCTCGGCCTGGTCAAGATGGACTTCCTCGGCCTGCGCAACCTCACGATCCTCGACGACGCCATCGCCAACGTCGTGTCGAACCGCGGCGAGGAGGTCGACCTCGACGCCCTGTCCAAGGACATGACCGACCCGGCGGCGTACGACCTGCTCGCGCGCGGTGACACCCTCGGCGTCTTCCAGCTCGACGGCGGCGGCATGCGCACGCTGCTCAAGCTCATGCAGCCCGACAGCTTCGAGGACATCTCGGCGGCGCTCGCGCTGTACCGCCCGGGCCCGATGGGCGTCAACGCCCACACGAACTTCGCCCTGCGCAAGAACGGCAAGCAGGAGGTCGTCCCGCTCGACCCGCAGCTCAAGGGCAAGCTGCAGCCCGAGATGGTCGAGGCCCTGGCGCCCATCCTCGACACGACCCACGGCCTGGTGATCTACCAGGAGCAGGTCATGGAGATCGCCCAGAAGCTCGCCGGCTACACGCTCGGCAACGCCGACCTCCTGCGTCGCGCGATGGGCAAGAAGAAGAAGTCGGTGCTCGACGCGGAGTACGTCCCCTTCTCCGAGGGGATGAAGGCCAACGGCTTCAACGAGGCGTCGATCGCGGCGCTGTGGGCGGTGCTCGTGCCGTTCTCCGACTACGCGTTCAACAAGGCGCACACCGCCGCGTACGGGCTGGTGTCGTACTGGACCGCCTACCTCAAGGCCAACTACCCCGCCGAGTACATGGCGGCCCTGCTGACCTCGGTCGGTGACGACAAGGACAAGTCGGCGCTCTACCTCGGCGAGTGCCGGCGGATGGGCATCAAGGTCCTGCCGCCCGACGTCAACGACTCCCTCGGCCGGTTCGCCGCGGTGGGCACCGACATCCGCTTCGGCCTGCAGGCCATCCGCAACGTCGGGCACCACGTCGTCGACGAGATCGTCCGGGCGCGTGAGGAGAAGGGGCGCTTCACGTCGTTCCGCGACTTCATGGCCAAGGTGCCGGCGGTGGTGTGCAACAAGCGCACCATCGAGTCGCTCATCAAGGGCGGCGCCTTCGACGGCCTCGCCGAGACCCGGATGGGCCTGCTGCGCGTGCACGAGGAGTACGTCGACGCCTTCGTCGCCGTCAAGCGCCAGGAGGCCATCGGCCAGGACAGCCTGTTCGGCGCCTTCGGTGACGACTCCGCCGGCGGCGCGGGCGCGGACCTCATGGGGCTGAGCGCCGTGCCGGGGGTGGAGTGGGACAAGGCCACCCTGCTGTCCTTCGAGCGCGAGATGCTCGGCCTGTACGTCTCCGACCACCCGTTGTTCGGGGTCGAGCACGTGCTCGCCGCCCATGCCGACACGCCGATCGCCGCGCTGACGAGCGACGACGCCGGCCGGCCCGAGGGCTCGATGGTCACCATCGCCGGGCTCATCACCGGGCTGCAGGTCAAGCGCACGAAGAAGGGCGACCTCTGGGCGATCGCCACCGTCGAGGACCTCGCCGGTTCCATCGAGTGCCTGTTCTTCCCGAGCGCCTACCTCACCGTGGGCCCGCTGCTGCAGCAGGACACCGTCGCCGTCGTGCGCGGCAAGATCAACCGGCGTGACGACACGGTGTCGATCTACGCGCAGGAGCTCACCCTGCCCGACGTCAGCGAGGGCCCGCGGGGCCCGGTCGTCGTGACGATGGAGACGGCCCGCGCCACGGCGCAGCGCATCGAGGAGCTCAAGGCCGTGCTGGGCAGCCACCCGGGCACGACCGAGGTTCACCTCAAGCTCGTCAAGCCGGGGCGCGCCGTCGAGATCCGCCTCGACCCCGCCTACCGCGTGGCGGCGACCGAGGCCCTGTTCGGCGACCTCAAGGTGCTGCTCGGACCACGCTGCCTGGCCTGAGCGCGGTGCGGGCCGTCGCCCGGCATACAGTGACGCCATGCCGAGCCCGACCCCACCGACCGCCGAGCGCCGACCACACGTCCGGGAGCACCACGGCCACCGGTTCGAGGACCCGTACGCCTGGATGCGCGACACCGACGACCCCGCGCTGCTGGCACACCTCGAGGCGGAGAACGCGTACGCCGAGGCGCGCACGGCGCACCTCGCGCCGCTGCGCACGGCGATCTTCGAGGAGATCCGCTCGCGCGTGAAGGAGACCGACCTGTCGGTGCCGGTCGCCAGCGGCCCGTGGTGGTACTACGCCCGGACGGTCGAGGGTCGCCAGTACGCCTCGCAGGTGCGGTCCCCGCTGACCGACCCGTCGCGTCGCCCGGACCCGGAGGCCGACACCGTCGCACGGTGAGCAGGTCGTCGTCGACGGCAACGTCGAGGCGGGGGACAGCGAGTTCTTCTCGCTCGGGGCCCTCACCGTGAGTGCCGACCACCGGCTGGTGGCCTTCGCCGTCGACACCACCGGGGACGAGCGCTTCGACCTCACCATCCGCGTCGTCGAGACCGGTGAGGTGCTCGACACCTCCGTGACCGGCATCGGCTACGGCTGCGAGCTCAGCCGCGACGGGCGGTTCGTCTTCTACACCCGGCTCGACGAGGCCTGGCGGCCCCACCAGCTGTGGCGCCACCGCGTCGGCGGCGACCCCGCGCAGGACGTCCTCGTCCACCAGGAGGACGACGAGCGCTTCTGGATGGGCGTGTCGACGAGCCGCGACGAGCGGTGGCTGATCCTCGGGCTGGGCTCGAAGACGACCTCCGAGGTGCACCTGCTCGACAACGACGACCCGGAGGGGGAGTGGCGGGTGGTCGCCCCCCGCCGCGACGGCGTCGAGTACGACGTCGAGCCCGCGGGCGACCGGCTCCTCGTCGTGCACAACACCGACACGCCGGATGCCGACCTGGCGTGGGCTCCGCTCGACGCGACGAGCCACGAGCAGTGGGTCCCGTGGCTGCGCTCGGGCCCGGGCGAGCGCTTCGTCGCGGTCGACGCCTTCGACGCCGCGTCGGTGCTGTCGCTGCGCACCGACGGCCTGACGGCCCTGCGGGTCCTGCCCCGGGACCCGTCGTCCCCGTCCGGCCACGGCGAGGCGTGGGACGTCCCGGTCGACCAGGGGGTGCACTCGATCGGCCTGGGGGACAACCCCGAGCCGGGCCAGACCGCCCTGCAGGTCGTCGTCGAGTCCTGGGCGACGCCCACGGACCGTGCTCGACATCGACCTGGACAGCCGTGACCGCACCGTGCTCAAGCGGATGCCGGTGCTCGGCGACGTCGACCTCGCGAACTACACCGAGCAGCGGGTGTGGGCCACGGCATCCGACGGGACGCGGATCCCCGTCTCCCTCGTGCACCGGGTCGAGGTCGTGCCCGACGGCACCAACCCGCTGCGTGCTGACCGCCTACGGCTCGTACGAGATCTCGTCCGACCCCTACTTCTCCGTGGCCCGGCTCAGCCTGCTCGACCGTGGTGTCGTCGTGGCCGTCGCCCACGTGCGCGGTGGCGGGGAGATGGGGCGGCGCTGGTACGACGACGGCAAGCTGCTCGCGAAGACGAACACCTTCACCGACACCCTCGCCTGCGTCGAGCACCTCGTCGCCGAGGGGTGGGCGGCCCCGGACCGCGTCGGCCTCGAAGGTGGTTCTGCGGGAGGGCTGCTCGTCGGTGCGGTGCTCAACCTCGCTCCCGAGGCCTTCCGGGTGGCCCACGCGGCCGTGCCGTTCGTCGACGCCCTGACGACGATGCTCCAGCCCGAGCTGCCCCTGACGGTGGGGGAGTGGGAGGAGTGGGGCAACCCCCTCGCCGACCCGGAGGTGTACGCCGCGATGCGGGCCTACGCCCCGTACGAGAACGTGCGCGCCGCGCGCTACCCGGCGGTGCTGGCGACCTCGAGCCTGCACGACACCCGGGTCTACGTCACCGAACCCGCGAAGTGGGTGGCCCGCCTCCGCGAGACCGTGACGAACGACCCGCGAGGAGCGCCCGGTGCTGCTGCGCACCGAGATCGCGGCAGGGCACGGCGGGCGCAGCGGCCGGTACGCCGCCTGGGAGCAGCTCGCCTGGGAGTGGGCCTTCGTCCTCGACCAGCTCGGGGCGACCGAGCGCCTCGGACCGGGTCAGCGGGTGAAGAGCAGGGGGCAGTGGCTGCGGCCCATGAGGCGCAGGGCCGTGGAGCCCACGTGCAGCCCGGGGAAGCCGCCCGACCCACGGCTGCCGACGACGAGCAGCGCGGCGCCCTCGGTGCGGTCGACGAGCGCCCGGACCGGCTCGGACCGCACGACCTCGTAGTCGACCTTGACGTCCGGGTGCTCGAGCCGGCGGGTCCGGATCGCCGACTCCACGATCTGCTCGAGGTTGGCCTCGTAGGTGCTCCAGCTGGAGTCCGTCGCCAGCGTCGGGTCCGTGGCGCTGTGCGCCTCCCAGGCGTGGACGACGTCGACCGTGCCGCCGGTGCGCAGTGCCTCGTCGAACGCCGCGGCGAGCGCCCGCAGCGACGGCTTCGAGCCGTCGACCCCGACGACGACGCGGCCGGTGGCCGGTGCTCCCCCCGACGTCTCGTGACCGACGACCATCACGGGGCAGCGGGCGTGGGTGACGACCTGCATCGCGACGGCGCCGACGCTGGCCCGGCTGAGGACGCCGTGCCCCATCGCCCCGACGACGACGAGGGATGCCGTGCGGGCGGCGTCGACGAGGGCCTGGCTGGCGTAGCCGTCGCGGATGGCGGTCGTCACCGTCAGCGCGGGGTCGACGGCGTGCGCCCTCGCCACCCCGTCCGCCACGAGGCGCCTCGCGTGCGTCGACACGACGGCGGAGCCGTCGGTCAGCTGACCGAAACCGAGCATGGGCAGGTCCGGGGCGAACGCGTGGAGCACCTTGAGCGGCAGCCCTCGCGAGCTGGCGACCTGGGCGGCACGGGCGACGGCGGCCATGGCCAGCGGTGATCCGTCGACCCCGACGACGACTGGTCCTTGACCCATCTGAGCTCCTCTCGATCGCGAGTGGTTCGCGGCGGGCACGCCTCGGGCGTTCGCTCTGACGTCGTCCGTCGTCGTGGGCTCGGTGCCCCACACCCCGACCGTGGCACGCTCGTGGTCCGGACGCAAGGCCCCGGTCACAGCGCTGTCGCGACCGTCGCGCGGGGAGCGGGCCGCAGGTCGTGCCGACGCCCGGCATAGGGTGTCGCCCATGACGCTGACCGCCATCTCGTGGGACGACGACGCGGGCTCCGCCGGGGCGGGTGCGCTGCGCCTGCTCGACCAGACCCTCCTCCCCGGCACGACGGCGGACCGCGTCATCGAGACCACCGACGACCTCGTCGACGCGATCGTCCGGCTGGCGGTGCGTGGCGCGCCGGCCCTGGGGGTGGCCGGCGCCCTCGGTGTCGTCGTCGCGATGGACGAGGGGGCCCGCAAGGGGTGGGGCGACGTCGAGCTGCAGGACGCCGTGGACCGCATCCGCTCTGCCCGTCCGACGGCGGTCAACCTCGCCTGGGGCGTCGACCGGGTGCGCCCGCTGATGGACCGCGGCCGCGACGAGGTGCTCGCCGCCGCCCGGCGTCTCGCGGCGGAGGACGAGGCGGCCAACCGTGAGCTCTCCCGCCTCGGCGCCGACTGGCTCGTCGAGCGCATCGACCGGCCGCGGCTGCGCGTGCTGACCCACTGCAACACCGGTTCGCTCGCCACCTCGGCCTGGGGGACGGCCCTCGGGGTCATCCGCGAGCTGCACGACCGCGACCGGCTCGAGGTCGTCTACGTCGACGAGACGAGGCCGCTGCTGCAGGGCTCCCGGCTCACGGCGTTCGAGCTCGCGGCCGACGGCATCCCGCACCGGCTGCAGGCCGACGGGGCGGCGGCGTCGACGATCCTGCGGGGGCTCGTCGACCTCGCCGTGGTCGGGGCCGACCGGATCGCGGCCAACGGCGACACCGCGAACAAGATCGGCACGCTCGGGGTGGCGCTCGCCTGCCGCGATGCCGGCATCCCGTTCATGGTCGCCGCACCGTGGTCGACGGTCGACCTGTCGATGCCCGACGGCTCGGGCATCGAGATCGAGGAGCGCTCCGGTGACGAGGTCACCGAGCTCGCCGGTGTGCGGCTCGCGCCCCGCGCCACCGAGGGGTTCAACCCGGCCTTCGACGTCACTCCGGCACGGCTCGTGGATGCCGTGGCCACGGAGTGCGGCGTCGCCGAGCCGCGCACGGGGAGCGACCTGCGGGCACTGGCACGAGGTCGCGCAGCCGAGGACGGCGTAGAAGACCTTCATATCTCGAGAAATGAAGATATGATCTTCAGATGGCGGAAGCTGAAGATATCAGGCTTCTGGGCCCTGCCTGCTGATCGGCGACCTGGTGCAGTCCCGCGAGGCGTCCGACCGCCGCGCGCTCCACGAGCGGGTCGAGCAGTCCCTCGCCCGGGTCAACGCCGCCGTGAAGGCGGCCTCCGAGCTCCGGGTCACGACCGGTGACGAGTTCCAGGGCTCGTACGCCACGCTCGGCGCGGCCCTCGACGCCGCCCTGCGCGTGCGCGTGCAGCTCCTCCCGGCCTCGGACGCACGGTTCGGCATCGGCCGCGGGCCGGTCACGACGCTCGACGAGGAGCGCGGGATCGAGGACGGGCCGGGCTGGTGGGCGGCACGCGACGCGATCGAGGCCGCCGAGGAGGGCGCAGAGCGCCCGGCGACCCGCCACCTGCGCACCGCCTACCGGGTGGCGGCCGAGGAGGGACGAGCGGCCGGAGGAGGCCTCCCCCGCCGGCACGGGCGGCGAGGTCGATGCCGTCAACGCGGCCCTGCTCTGTCGGGACCATCTGGTTGGCTCGTTGTCGGACCGCTCGATCCGACTACTGAGGGGGCTCATGGATCCGCACACGACGCAGAGCGAGCTCGCCGCCCGCGAGGGCATCAGCGCCTCGGCCGTCTCCCAGCGCGTGCGCGCCGACGGCATCGGCGTCGTCCTCGCCGCGCACGAGCTCCTGCGGGGCCTGCCGTGACCTGGCTGGCCGTCTGGCTCGTCGCGCTCGGGCTCACCGACGTCGTCCGCGCCATCGCCCGTCCGTCCGTGGCGCGGTTCTCCACCGTCGTCGGGGTCGCCACCGTGGCGGTCCTCGCCGCGCTCCTCGGGCTGACCGCCCCGGTCGACCTCGTCGTGCTCGCGGCGTCGCTCGTCGCGCTCGGCCTGTGGGTGCGGCTGTCGGCGCAGGCGCTCACGACCGGGTCCGGCCACGCCCTGGCCCTGACCGCGCTCGTGGCCGGAGGCGCCTGGCTCGTCCTCCTGTCGGGGTGGGCCTCGCCGGCCGGGGGAGTGCTCGGGCGCTGGCTGGCCTGGGCCGACCTTCCCCTCGTCGAGGCGGGCGCCGACCCCGCGGCGGTGGTGCTCGTCGTCGGCGTCTTCCTCGTCAACCTCGCCACCGCCAACGTCCTCGTCCGGCTCGTGCTCGTCAGTGCCGGGGCCCTGCGGCCGTCGCAGCCCATCGGCCGTCCAGGAACGCCAGCCGTCCGACGAGCTGCGCGGCGGACGGCTGCTCGGGCCGATGGAGCGCGTGCTCATCCTCGGGCTCGGGCTCGCCGGCCAGCTCACGGCGGCCGGCCTCGTCATCGCCGCCAAGGGCCTGATCCGGTTCCCCGAGCTGCAGGCCAAGCGCGACGACACGACGACCGTCGAGGCGGTCGGCATCGACAAGGTCACCGAGTACTTCCTCGTCGGCTCGTTCGTCTCCTGGCTCATCGCGCTCGCCACGCTGGCCCTCACCCGCTGAGGCGCCGCGGTCAGGCGGTGATGATGTCGTCCTTCCACTCCGGCGGGAAGTCGGAGGTCGTGTCCCCGGCGACGAGCAGCCGGTACGTCATCATCGCCGCCTCCTCGAGGTTGAGGGCGCGGCGCAGGGCCATCGAGACGGTGTCGCCGAGTGCCGAGCAGCCGTGGTGGGCCAGGACGACGGCGTCGTGGTCGCGGGCTGCCTCTGCCGCGGCGTCGGCGATCTCCCGGGATCCCGACGGGAGGAACGGCACCCGGCCCGCGCTGCCCAGGTAGAACTGGTGGTCCAGGGTCGTGAACCGGATCGGTGCGCCGAGCATCTCGACGAGCAGCACGTGCTGCGGGTGCAGGTGCACCACGGCCGACACGTCGGCCCGGACGGCGTAGGTGCGCTGGTGGAGGCGCCACTCCACGGACGGCCGTGCCTCGCCGCTGACCTGGTCGCCGTCCAGGGTGAGCTCCACGACGTCGTCCGGCGTGAGCCGGTCCAGCCAGGTCCCGGACGCGGTGACGAGGAAGCGGTCGGTGCCCGGGAGCCGAGCCGACAGGTTGCCCCCGCTGGCCTGGACCAGGCCACGGTCGACGACGTGCCGGCCGGCATCCAGAAGGTCGGCCGACCAGGGACTCCCGCGTGCTCGTCATGTCGGGAATTGTGGCGCATCGGCGGCAGGGGCACGGACAGCACGACGGCGCCCGCTGCTGCGGGCGCCGTCGTGGCGGAGGTCCTGACCCGTCGTCAGGACGCGACGGGGTGCTGCTGCGAGGCCTCGCCCTCGATGACCTGGTGACCTCCGGCGTGGCTCACCGAGATCTTGCGCGGCTTGGCCTCCTCGGCCACCGGGATGGTCAGCACGAGGACGCCGTCGGAGTAGTCGGCCTCGATCTGGCCGGAGGCGACCCCGTACCCCAGCGTGAGCTGGCGTGCGAAGGTGCCCGACGGGCGCTCGTGCGAGAGCCACTGCACGTCGTCGTCCGTCTGCTCGCGGCGCTCGGCACGGATCGTGAGCGTGCGGTCCTCGACGTCGATGTCGATCGTCGACGCGTCGACGCCGGGCAGGTCGACCTTGGCCACGAAGCGGTCGCCGGACCGGTAGAGGTCCATCGGCATGGCCGCGGAGGCCGGGGTGCGGAACGCGGTGCCGAGCATGCGGTCGATGTCGCGGAAGGGGTCGAAGGTGGTTGCCATGGTGTTCCTCCCTGGAGTGCTGGGGCTGGTGCCCTCGGTGTACATGAGTGGCAACGACTCAACTTTGCAACGTGTTCCCGACGCATGTCAAGAGGCTTGGCGAAGACAGTCGGACGTGCGCCGAGGTGGCGTGCGTCGACCGGGCAGGAACCCCGCGCCCGGCGTGGCACCGTTGGAGCAGGCACGGGGCCCTCGGCGAAGAAGGGCCCAGCTCACGGAGGGCGACACGATGGGATTTCTCGACCGGCTCCTGGGCCGGGTTCCGGCGGAGCAGCAGCACCAGACCGCGGGTCCACAGGCGCCCCGCTCCGCTGCACCGGCCTCCCGGCCCGCGGCGACCGACGACGAACGGGCGGTGGCGCGCTACCGCTACCTCCTGCGCACCGCCCCGCCCGAGCAGCTCGAGGCGATGCATGCCGAGGCGTTCGCGGCGCTGACGCCCGAGCAGCGCCAGCAGCTGCTCCGCGAGCTGGCGACCGCGTCGCCCGACGACGCGGCACCTCGAGCGAGCCGGCTGATCTCGCCCGCGCAGCCACTCGCGCCGAGATGCGTCGACCGGGGACGCTCGAGAGCACGTTCTCGCGAGGCTCCTCCGCCGGCGCCCCCGGCATGGGCAGCATGTTCGCGGGTTCGATGATGGGCACGGTGGCGGGCGTCGTCGTGGGGTCGGCTGTGGCGAACATGCTGTTCGGCGGGTACGAGGGCAGCCCGGAGGCGCAGGAGGTCGGCGACACGGGGAGTGACGCCGGTGGTGACGCCGGGCACGCGACGCGGGTGGTGACGCCGGCACCGACCTCGGCGGGGATGCCGGCGGCGACCCCGGCTACGCGAGCGACGGTGGCGGTGGCGACTGGGCCGGCGGAGGCGGCGACTGGGGCGGCGGTGGAGACTTCGGCGGAGGCGACATCGGCGGAGGCGACTTCGGCGGGTTCTGAGCGAGCCGGCATCCGCGCGCTGAACCCGATCAGCGGGATGCCGTGCGCTCCACCGCATGGGACTGCCACCCGGAGTCCCGAGCCCAGCAGAGGAGGGGCGCGCCGCTCCACGCGGTCGTCAGCCACACGTGCGACAGTCCCGTCGGGTACCTCCGGGGCGTCGGTGGGCAGCGCGTCGACCGGACGAGCCAGCGCGAGGTAGAGGCTCGTCGGGCAGCCCCCCGTCGCCGATGCCGACGAAGAGGTGCCGTTCGTCGACACGGGGCACCGCAGCGACCTTCGCCGCGCGCCGCGCCACGTGGGGGACCATGAGCAGCTCGGTCACCGCGCAGGGGAGGCCGGCGAGGTCGGTGTCGGTCGACGCGGCCTCGGGGGTCGGCAGGACGACGACGCCACCGGGCGGGCGCCCGTTTCCCGATGCGGTCCGGCGCCCGATGACCGTGGACGTCGACGTGCTCGCGACCCAGCGCAGCTCGGGGTCACGGGCGAGCACGTCATCCGGCAGGCCCGCCACGGTCGTGACGCCGTGCGCCTCGCAGGCGGTGATGGCGCGCTGGTAGAGCGCACGCAGCCGCGGGATGTCCCGGGAGTTCGCCGATGCCGACGGTCCACGACCACCGGCCCGGGTTCGGCCAGGTCGCGCGTTCCCGGCCCAGCAGCGCGGGTGTCTGGCGGGCCCCGGAGCCGGCGTGCGTGGTGACCTCGAGGGCCGCCGTGCGGCCGCCGGGGTAGACGAGGTCGATGTCGTGGGCACCTTGCCGCGTTCCCACGTCGTGCGCCCGCGCCGTGGCGCCGGTGGCACGCTCGACGAGGACGGCCGCCACCTGCTCGTCGGCCCGAAGGCCGTCGAGTCGGCGCGGGTCGTTGCCCATGGTGGCGAGGGTAGGCGGCAGTGCGCCGGGCGGCGAGCGGGCGTGTCGCACGAGACCGGCATCCCTGCACGGCGAGGTCTACCGTGATGTCGTGGCCACGAGGCAGCGCGACCCGGCGTCGTGGCTCGCCCTCGCCCTGGCGGGTGTCGCCCTGGCGCTACCGGCCATCGCTCTGGTCCCGGACCTCGTGCAGGAGGTGCTGACGGTGGTTCTCCTGGCCGTGAGCGGGGGAGTCGTGGCCGTGTTCGCGATGGCCTACGGAGTCGCAGCGTTCCGGGCCCGACGAGCGGCGCACCGCTCTGCGGCGGTGTCCGGGGCCGCCATCGCCCTCAGCGTGCTGCCGATGGCGGGCGCCGTGCTTCTCCTGCCGAGCCTGGGCTGCTACGTCGGGGAGGGGTGCGGCGGCGGCTGACGGCACGCGCCGGCTCAGGACGTCGGCTCGCCGCACGTCCGACGGAGCCGGCTGCCCCACCGCCCGCAACTGCGGAACCAGCGCGCGGGACCGTGGGAAGTCGGTGTCGTACCCGTACGACGCCCCGCGCCAGTAGACGATCTCGACCCGGGACCCGCCGATGAGAACCTCGTTGCCCTGGCCCGAGCACCTCGTCGGACGCACGAGTCGAGGGTCTCCTGTGTCTCGTCGACGCTCGACGGGGCGGCCACGCTGAGAACGTTGAGGGGTCGGTTGCACCCACCCTCGTCGTGATCCATGCACCGTCCGTACTCGAAGATGAGCCGGCCCCCGTCCTCCGGGTCGACGATGTCGGCCAGTCGGAGGCCGTCCGACCTCCTCTCCGAGGTAGAAGAACTCGGCGTCGGCACCCCGCATCTGGTGCACGGCCGCCTCGGCCTCGGCCGTGCTCATCCCGTAGGGCCCGAAGCGCGACCACCCCAGGAACGCTCCGAGCGACCAGCACGACGACCGCCAGCGCCACGAGGGCCGGACGTGCGGACATGCCCTGGGCGTCTCCCGCTTCGCCTGACCCGTCAGGGGCACGAGCTCCCACAGGGGCCACTCTCCTCGCCGGCCCTCCGGCTGCGCCAGTGCTCCCGCACGGCGGGTGGTCGCCATGGAGAGGGCTCGAGGGCCACCGCACCGGCCGCTGATCCAGACGTGCGGCCCCACGTACGCAGGGTCGGCCTGCCGCTGTTCACAGCGGTGGCGGTGCGCCTATCATGTCCCGCGACAGGCAGCAAGCCGAGAGGGGCCCCATGTCCAGTTCCCGCCGCTATTCGTTCGGCGTCGTGGCCGCTGTTCTGGGAGCGGTGATCCTGCCGTCCGCAGCCAACTGCCACGCCCGACGCCACGATGGATCCTTGAGTCGGCCTACACCTGGTCGGCGAAGTGACCTGCGGATTCAAGACCGTCTACGGGGAGGCCGTGGCACCGTACATGTTCGCGCCGGTGCGCCTGATCGGCGAGGACTTCGCGCCCACCGGTCAACAGCTGTTTCCCTACGAGGTCACCATCATCAGCGGCGAGGGCCTGAAGGCACGTCACCTGACCCCCGGCGAGACCTACACCCGGCCCGGTCCGGAGCCGACCGATCTCGTGACCTGTGACCTTCACCGGTGAGGACAGGGAACTGGGCCCCTACCAGGTCCAGATCAGCGGCTACATCCGCGGACCGGGATCCCTCTGACGGACCGGATCTGGCTCGGCGTCTTGCTGCAGTCGCCCAATGGTGACGTGGATCGAGGGACCTACCGCTCGTGGGGATCCATTTCCCGTGGAGGCCACCAGACCTGTGGCTGGATGACGGTCGAGCCCGTCACGACCGCCTGGCCCCTCGCGGTTGAGTCATCCACCACGACGTCGAACGCGGTGGGCCCGATCCCCACGAGGCTCCCCCCGAGCTCGTCCTTGTTGCGAAGCTCGAGCTCGAGCCCCCAGAACCCGTCTGGAGGTCGGAAGACCACCATCACGTCGGTGACGACGCACTCGAACGAACTGGTACCGAACATGGCGCTCAGCGCGGTGTAGATCTTGATCGGCCACTCATCGAACGGCGCTCCGACCTTGGGGAGGGTCAGGGCGGCGGGCGACCCGTCGGCGTTCTCCGCGGAGAGCGCCATGATCAATCTCGGCCCGGCGCCGGTGCCGATCGTGACGGTGAAGGACCCCTCAACCCTGAACTCATCCATGTGCCAGTCCTCCCTCACCCACGCGGAAGCGGCCCGCTCCCGCCGACTCCCGACGATCCTCGGCTCCACTGCGAAGGGCAATAGCCCGATGGAGGGGTTCTCGCAGTCCAAGCCACCGGTCAGAAGTCGGCGGACCTGCCGCATCCCGAGCGAGGCCTGACCGCAGTCAAGTCCGAACAAGGACGCATCGGACCCTTTTCCGTTCGTGGAGTTGGTGGCGATGGTGAGAGTCGATTGCGTGTTCCTCAGGTCGTGCACCCCGAACGTCTCTCGCGCACCTCGCGTCTTGTGTGCCGGAAGACGTGCTCCCCGCTAGACGGCGTGGAGCTCGCCGACGAGCGTGATAATCAGAGACGTGTGTTGTGTCGTGTCAGGTGCGAAGACACGCGCTGTGGGAGTGCTTCCGGCCTCGTAGTAGAGGCTGACCGGCGCGGTCACGTACTCAAGGTCGGGGTGGGTCTTGGTCACGAAGTACGTGACTCCGTTGCCTTCCAGGACGATGGTGTTGTTGGGCCCGAGCTGGGCCGAAACACTCGTCATCAGCAGACGCATGCCTGTGGGAATCGTCGGAAACGTGAACTGGCATTGGCTGTTTGGGCACGTCGTCGAATCGCCGACGACGGCTGTGGCTTGGTACGGCTCCCCTGACTCGCTCATGTCGCAGAGGCTACTCCCGCCCTGGCCGAGGTGTCCAAGCCCTGAAAGCGATTCGTGTCGTATGCCATTTCGACCTCCCATGTCGCTGTGACGTACGCATTCCTGGTGCTGCACAGGGACTTTGGCTACGGATGGCTTGGCGCTGCCGCCGAAGTCGCAAGGAGCAGCGACGGCCTACCAACAGACCCGGACGACAAGGCCAGCTTCCCGCCCCGCGGGTCGTCGACCCCGGCAGCTCAGCCTTGTCGGCGCGGGCCTCACTCGTGTCAGCTCGCTCGTCGGCCGCGTCAACGCGAGAGCGCAGATTGTCCATCTGTCCCTGCATGTCGGTGTCGCTGACCGCCTCACCTGTATCCATGGGGGGAACCTACGCCTCCAGCGCAGCCCATCCACCGTTACGCGAGGAGCGGAGCGAGGGGTGAACCTTGCAACGCCCTGGCAAGGAACAGGCCGCACCCCAACAAGCCCGGTGCGACCCACTCCCTCGACCCGCGCTGTTGGAGTCGAAGCCTTCGCGCAGAGACCGCGACCATACGTTTGCCGGAGCACCTGCCACGTTCACCATGCCCGCGACGTGGCCGCCGAAACAACCACGCCCGGAACACCTGGGTCCGGACTGTGTGTGCTTGGGCGTGACGGAGTTCCGGCATCTCCGGCGAATGCCGCGCAGCGGTAGGCACTTGGCCCAGCCCGCGGCTCCACGACAGGGGTTCCCGAGTATGCTCCCGGCGCCCCCGCTGAGCACCTGATCTTCCAAGACAGCTACCTGACTGCCCGCCCGTACCCGTAAGAAGGTCGCGTCCAGGGCGCCCGTCCCGGCTCTTGTCGGCGTGGTTTTCGCGCCCATCTCGGCATGACCTTAAGGTCACTATCCGCGGCGTGAGCGTGCGCCGGCTGCTGGGCTACGCCACGCAGAACTCGTTGCCCTCTGGGTCCAGCATCACCACGTTTCCGAGGTCCTCTCCGTAGCGCTCTTCCCGGACGATGCTCGCACCAAGAGCCACCAGCTCCGGCACCTTGGCTCGGATCAGGCGCTCACGGGCGGGCATGTCCCATGGCCCCTCGCCCGCCACGCGAATGTCGATGTGGACTCGGTTCTTCGCTGACTTTCCCTCGGGCACACGTAGCCATCCGATCGCGGGCCCCTTGCCCTCGGGATCGACGATTGACGCTCCATCTGGATCGTCGTAGCCCGGCTCCGCCACATAGCCGAGCGCCGTCGCCCAGAACTCCGCCAACCGAGTGGGGTCGTGTGCATCACAGCCGAGCGTCCAGTGAACAGCCACGCTCACTACGGTAGGGCAGGTCCGCACCGAGGATCGCTCATCGCCACGTCCGGACATCGGCAAGAGCGGGAGGTTCGGCTGGGGTCCCCCGACCATGCTCGGCCCACCGCATCTGCCCGGACCCGGCTCGTAGTCGTCGACCGATGTACCTCGTCCCGGCGACGACTACTGCGGTCATGTGGGTGGGCCACATCAAAGCTTGGTGGGGTTCGTTTCTTGGACGCGGGCCAGCCGACCACATCTGTCGGCGTCGTTCTATCCATTGGCTTTTTTTCTCCGGTAGATAGACCACCGGCCACAGGTGTGGCGGCCGTCATTGGGTGGAAAATACGGGGTCTCTCCCCCGGGGTGCCACGGCCCGCGCCGGTTTGGTCTGGCGGGGCCGCGGCGGGTGGCGCTGGCAGGTCTCGGCGCGAGGAGTCAGGCACAGTCCGCTGACCCGCTCAGCCTCGCACGGGTGGTGCACGGTGCGGGGCGCACGAATCGGGATCATTACCATGCGGTCGGCACCTGGATTCCCTGACGAACGGATCGCGGCGCGCCCTCGAGGGGGCGGTGATGGCGAGCGTCACTCGACGTAGCCGTAGGCAGGATCGATCTCGACCCACAGATCTGGATGAAGGCGTCCTCAACGATCACGATCGGGTTCCAGCGGAACCCGTCGGCGCGTATGGGCGAGGACGTCAAAGGCCATGAGGGACGCCGGGTGCTTGGTGGCGAGGGCGGCGACCTTTCGTGGCGTGTTGACAAGCCGGTGTTGCAGGAGGTCGAAGTCGAGCCGGGTGCCGTTCCAGATGACCGCTTCACCGTCGAGGACGGTGCCCGGCTCGAGCTGATCGACCGCTGCTGCAGCGAGATCCGGGGACCGGTCGGTCAGGTCCTTGCCCTGACGTGACCACAGCCGGACGCCATGGTCATCTCGCTCCACGGCGACGCGGTATGCATCCGACTTCAGCTCATAGAGCGCACCTCCGGGAAGCGAAGAGGCATGGGGAATCGCTTCCTCCGCCCGCGCCAGAGCCAGCTGATCGGCCCCTTGAGGTCACCCGTGAGAGCGGTCACTCCCCAACGATGCGCGTCGAACCTACGTTTCGCAGGCTCCGTGTCCGCTCATCAACTTCCGTTCTGGTAGACGCTCGGACTGTCGGTGGTTGCTTGAGGGCCGTTGTCGATGTGCTTGACCTTCCGGCTGGAGGACCCGTAGCCGATGTGCGTTGCCACGCGCCAGCTCTTCACCGTCGCGACGGAGAAGTGGGGCGCGACGTCACACGCACGTCCGGTGAGGTGACGGGAGGTCGAGGAGCCGCCGATGGCTGCGTTGCGGCTGGGGCAGCGGCACGCAGAGATGACGTCGAGAGCCTCCCCACTCTTCGAGCGGTAGCCTTCCATCATCCGGAAGGCGCTGCGCTTCTGCCAGATGCGTGGGCAGCTGGAGTACTGGCCGCCACAGTGGCAGGCGACCTCGCTGAAAGAGAAGTGTGCGGAGGCCGTTTTCTTGTTTGCCTTTCGGCGGGACTCGCTGAGCAGCAGGGCGGCGGAGGTGTCTGGACCTGGACCGACGTCTCCGTCGACCTCAAGGGCCGGGCCGAGGTTCCAGCCGCGTTGGAAGTTCTTGACGACGGTGTGGAACTCGCTCGTGGTGCGGACCCGCCAGCCGAGGTTGCGCAGGATCGTGGTGGCCTGAGCCTGGGTTAGGACGGTCATTTCTGGTCCTCCGCGTCGTCCTCAGGCTCCCAAAAGGAGTCGTAGTCGGGCTCGTCTGGCGTGGCGTTCACCAGGTCGTCGAGATCACCGACGTCGAGTTCGTCCGGGATCTCGTCACCGCTGAGATCGAACAGGTCCTCACCGAGATCCTCGACGTCATTCGTGATGTCTTCGGCGTCGCGCTCGCCTGCGGTTGGACCGTAGCGCTGGGTGTCGGGCATTGGCTTTCCTCCGGTTCGGGTACCTGGTGGATCGAGCCCTTACGGGCACCGTTGCACCTGTCCCCACTTACGGCAATAGCCCGTTGGAGCTATTGGCCCACCACTGCTCTCAGCGGGCCCAATGGTGAGTAGCAGAGCACAGGCCGCACTCGCATCAGGGCCAGGCTGCTCCCTGCGGCCGGCCTGGCCCAGCGTCCTCGGGGGTTGGGCTCCTCCCGCTCTCCCGGGGCGCGCCGGTTCCGTTCGGGGGTTCCTAATGGCAAGTAGGAGCATCGACGACCGCTGGTTCACCGTCGACAGAACCGACGGGGGAGAGGGTGCCCTCAGCGCGTCACGGCAAAGGCCTGCGGTACCGGCTCGTTACCGCGACGCGCACGGCCGGATGCACTCG
This sequence comes from uncultured Actinomycetota bacterium, assembly GCA_963811475.1. Lineage (GTDB taxonomy): Bacteria > Actinomycetota > Actinomycetes > Actinomycetales > Dermatophilaceae > Fodinibacter. Next base: position 5,588 of record CAWERJ010000012.1, on the reverse strand, counting down.
CGGTCGTTCGCGGACAAGCGCAAGAAGGTCGCGGTCGCATGGCTCGACGGCCAGGTTGCGGCGCTCCTCCGGAACGAGCACGTCGATCCCAAGAGGGCGAGGATTACGGTCGGCCAGTGGTGCGACGTGTGGATTGAGGGCTACGGCACGAACCGGGCGTCAACGCTGCGGCAGGCGAAAGTCCACATCAAGGTGATCAGGGCGGCCTTCGGTACGACGAGGGTTGCCGACGTCAAGCCGTCCGACGTGAAGCGCTGGACAACGAAGCTCGCGGACGAGTACGCGCCGAGCACGGTCTAAGCCACGTATCGGAGGTTCGCCCAGGTCATGGGCGACGCGGTCGAGGACGGCATCATCCCGCGGTCTCCCTGCTCCAGGAAGACGTCACCGGGGCAAGCAAGGCAACGTCCCTATGTCGCCGCGACGGAGCAGGTCTGGGCGCTCCATGACGCGATGCCAGAGCATCTCCGGGTCTCCGTTCTGCTCGGTGCCTTCGTCGGCCTGAGGGTCGCAGAGGCGGCGGCACTGCGGATATCGGACGTCGACCTCATGAGGGCCGTCGTCAGGCCGGCGATCCAGTACCCGGCCCAGCCGCTCAAGTCGGAGACGAGCAGGACGGCGATCCCGATCCGGAACGAGCTCGCTCTGATGCTGGCGGCGCACGTGCAGCAGTACGGCGGCGACACCGTGGTGACAAACGAGATCGGCAGGGCATCGTCGCCGTGGGCGATCGAGCGGGCGATCCGCTCGAGCCGGAGCCAGGTCGAAGGACTCCCGGAGGGCTTCCGCTTCCACGACCTCCGGCACTACCTCGCCAGCCTGCTCATCGGCAGGGGGTGCGACGTCAAGGTCGTCCAGTCGCGGCTGCGTCACGCGAGCGCGACGACGACCCTCAACACCTATGGGCACCTGTGGCCCGACAACGACCAAAGCACGCGAAACGCGATCGCGTCTGCGCTGCGTTGTGTCCCCGTTGTGTCCCAGAACGGGCCCTGACCAGCGTTTTCGCAGGTCAGGGCCCGTATGCGAATCAGATGTCGAAGTACATCTCGAACTCTCCCCGCACAGGTGGTTACCGTTTGTAATCGGTGGCTTAGGCCGCTGACCTGCGGGTTTGCTCCCGCCAACCGTTGGCCGACGGTGGCTATTTGCGGACAAGTTGCGGACTACCTGCGGACCAACGCACCCCACGAGACTTCCTTCACCGGGCGGATATCGGCCGGCGAGGTAGGAAAGTTAGAGCGGCCCCGAAGGTGATGCCCTTTGGGCCCTCATCCCTGCAGGGACAAGGTACAGGGTCAGGAGGGCAATCAGGAACGCCGCGGTTGCCATCGGAATCACGATTCTGAATGCCAGCCAGCCGAGGTCGACGGGGGGCGCGGGGCGAGTCGCCCTCCCGCCACCGGCTGCGGGCTGGAAGGGTCCTCCTCCCCGGAGCTGGTGGCGGTGTCCTCGCGGGTGTCACTCAATGCGACTCTCTTCTCTGAAGCATTCGACCCCCTGAATGTTGACGCACCTTCGAGGGAGGCGACGGCGCCCCCGCAGTGCCGACCCCTGGTGCCCGCGGGGGCGCCTTTGCCAGCCCGAGACGTGTAGCCCCGTCATCCGCGCCGACCAGAGGAGCATTACCCATACTTGGAGTCGCGACGCCGTTAGGTGCGCCGGAGTGACAAGCTACGGCCGGACGGTCGGCATTGCAGTCAGCCGTTCGGCCCCCAACCTGAGGAACCTCACAGCGACGCCCAGGCGCGACACTGCCATACGTGCCACACTCCAGGCGGGCCTACGCTTCTCCCCCCTGAGCACGTAGGCCTAGCGCCCCGGGTAGCGGCGTCCACCTATACCCGGGGCGCTCCCTCCCGACACACGGCCCCGTGGTCGTCGGCCCACGGGCGCTTGCACGGCCGGCGCAGCGCCCAACGTCGCACGCGCCGACTGCCGACCGTGACCCACACGCCGGACGGGTGCCAGGTGCGCTAACCCTGCCCCGCAACGGCACGGGCCCACGCTTCCTCGGTGCCGTCGCACTCGGGCACCCAACCCTGTCGGAGCCCCGGGCGGGGAGTCGGACCCGAACCCCACTGACGAAACGCGAAGCGCCCCAGACCCGGAGGGCTGGGGCGCTGCGGTGTTGCGGGTCAGACGGTGGCGGGCACCGTGATCGTCAGCGGCTTGGTGCTGCTGCTGTAGGTGACGAACAGCGAGGCCGCGCCCTCGGGCGTGATCGCGCCGTCCGTGGTGTTGGTGAAGGTCTCGGCACCGAAGTGCTCGTCGGTGTACACGACGGCGCTCTCGACGGTGTTGTCGTGCAGGTCGGTCACGATCTCGTTGCCGGTGTCGCTGCGGAGGCAGTCAGCCGGGTTCTCGCCGGGCTCCGACTCCCAGCCGGTCCACGTCGATGTCGCCGAGCGTGGTCACGGCGTCGCTGTAGTCGACGTCGCCGTACACGGCCTCGGTGTTCCAGACCGGGAGCTCGGTCGAGGAGAACGCCGGGGAGCCCGCCGCGTACTTCGTGAGGTAGAAGCCGGTCCACTGACCGGTCTTGCCCTTGTTGTCGTACGCGACGGTGGAGACGAGGCTGCCCTTGAGGCTGCCGTGCAGGGTGCCGGTGCGCTCGCCGTTGCGGATGCCGGTGCGGCTCCCGTCGCGGGTGCCGAACGCGGTGTGGTCGACCTTCTTGCCGTCGATGAAGCAGGAGACGGTGCGGGTGACGTCGGCTGTGAGCGTCCTGCGTGACGACCTGCGAGGCGTCCTGCGTGAGGGCCTTGGTCGCGCCTGCGTGGTGGAGAACGTGAAGCCGGTCGCGGTCGCGCCCTGCATCTCTGGTGTTGTTCCAGCCGAAGGCGGACTGGACCTCGCCCTTGCCGACGAAGCCGGCGCCGGTGGTGCGTCGAGGGTGGCGGCGTTGGCCGAGGAGGCGAAGGCGAGCGGGGTGGCGATCGCGGCGAGGGCCGCGAGGCCGAGGAGGGTCTTGCGCATGGTGTGTCTCTTTCGTCCTGCGTCTTTGCGGGAGTCCGTCACGCGGCGGCGAACGTGGGTCGGCTCTGGCTGGACGATCACGAACACCTCCCTGACGATCCGGGAGGCGGTCCGACGAGACTCTATCTGCGTTCGTTGGAAACTCTATCAGGTCTCTATGGGCTCTTCAAATCGTGACTTTGTGATGTCTATTACGCCGTTGGCTGCTACAGTCGGCCGCATGGCACGCCCCTATGGAGACCCTGTGGAGATCATCACCGGACCGGTTCCGGCGCAGTCCCCGTTCATCCCCCTGGACGCGAAGGTCGTGGTGGGCGCGGTCGCTCCGGCTTCCCCGGACCCGATCCCGATCGTGCTGCTGCCCGGTTTCGAGTACCGGATGAGCGAGTGGCGGCACCCGGAGACCCACGAGATCCACTGGCGGCTTGAGCGCAGAAAGGCCGCCCAGCACGGGCGACGACGAGTAGCCCAACTCGGCGCCAACCCTTCGACCGCCTCTGAAACCCCGCCCGGGTCGGGTGTTGATCGTGCTACCGGCCCGGGCACATCTCTCCGGGGTGCCCCGGCCCACGCCAGGTGATTTGCGCTCACGCCCGCACTCCACCCGAGGATTTGCTGAGAACGATCAACAGCGAGGGCCCGCATCTTCATCGAATCGACCCTCGGGCAAGTCTCGCAACATGCATGATCCCCCCCATGCACCTTCGGGTCGGCGACCAAGGAGAGGTGACGCCGGCGACCGCTGAGCTCAGGGGCGGTCGTGGTCACCACATGGCCGTCGTGACCGGTGCCTCCCGGGGGATCGGCCGGAACATTGCCGACGCCCTCGAGGACGCCGGGTACACCGTCGAGCGGGGCTCGCGTGCGGTCGCGCCGATCACCGACCGGGCACGGCTCACCTGCTGGGTCGAGGGGATCGTGGCGCGGCACGGTCGCGTCGACGTGCTCGTCAACAACGCCGGGGTCATCGACGCTGAGGTCGACCTGTTCGCCTCCGAACCCGAGCAGTGGTGGCACGTCCAAGAGGTCAACGTCCTCGGCGCCTACCTGATGACCTGGCTCGTCGCCCCGCACATGGTCGCCTGCGGTGGCGGTCGGATCGTCAACGTCAACAGCGGCGCGGCTCTCCATCCTGGGCAGGTCGCCAGCGGCTACAACGTCAGCAAGGCTGCCCTCTCACGTATCACCGGCTCCACGCACCTTGCCGGGTGGGACCGCGGCATCCGGGCCTTCGACTTCATGCCCGGCGTCGTGCGCACGGACATGACGGCGGGGATGGCCGTCCACGCCGGGCGCACGGACTGGACCGACCCGGCCGACGTCACCGACCTGGTCCTCGCGCTCGTCTCGGGTGGACTGGACGCCTGGTCAGGGCGCTTCGTGCACGCCGGCCCCAGCACGGTCGCGGACCTGCAGGCCAGGGCCGCGGCCGGTCTCGGCCCCGAGGAGCGCACCCTCGTGCTCGCCCGCGGGCCGCAGGATCCGATGCAGTGAGGGTGAGCCCCGCCACCGCACGCCGATTCTTTGACCAGACCACCGCAGGAAGCGGCCTCCCGTTTTCTGAGCGACATGCGTCAAGACCGGCCAGTTTTCCGCTTGTACACACAGCGCCTCAGGGGTCGCCCGTGACCCGAACAGGGGTTGTCCGGACATCGGCCCGCAGGAGGGACAATCGACGAGATTGGCCGATCCAGACGCTCCCCCATCCCCAGAAACCGGGTCGCCGGGCGTCACCTCCCGGGGGCTTTTCGATCTAGGAGAGACACATGCTGGAGTGGCCGATAGCGCTTCCCGCCACGTGGGAAACCCTGAGCGGATGGGACTGGGGAGACATCCCCACGTGGGTGGCGGGTATCGCCACGACTGCCGCAGTGATAGCAGCACTGGTGCACGCGTCGGAGGCGAGGAAGCACGCGGTCGCCGCGCTGAAGGTTGCGCGGGATGAGGCGGCGGCCCGAGAGGTAGCGCGGCCGAGCCAGCTGGCGGGACAGGCGCGCTTGCTCATGATGACCTACACCAAGAAGAGCGGGGGGCTGGAGTTCGATGTTGCAAATCACAGCGCTGCACCGCTCTTCACTATTGAGGTGAAGACGGCCTACTTCATGGGCGGAGGTGCACCCTCCGAGTATCTCTGGCGACCGTGGCGTCAGAATCCGAGGCATAAGGGTCTAACTCGAGATGTCCTTCCCGCGGGTCAGACGCACCACGTGTCAATCCAGTTCTGTGATGCACAGGGCGAAGTCATTCCATCGTTAGCAGGCTTCTTCGCGCTCGAGGTGTCCTACGTCGACGCGCACGGCGTGCGGTGGCGGCGACGGGGAAATGTGTTGCCGCGCAGAGATCCCCCGAGCGCCGGGGTACACGGTGAGCCGGTGTACTGGCCCTTACAATGGGGCCCGGGACACCGGCGACCGACCCTTTTTGTAGCTCGCTCGGCTCGCTAGACCTGCCGGCCACGGAGTTCCCCAACTCGCGCGCACTGCGAGATCTTTACCGGCCAGTCGGGAGGCCGCCCGGGGAAGGGGGGCCCGTGCCCCTGGGGGTTGACCACCTGAACCACTTAGCCGCAAACCTCCGGGACTCTCGACTGACCCCCAGGCGGCTAGCCC
>CAWERJ010000011.1:0-24377 GCA_963811475.1 uncultured Actinomycetota bacterium | reverse complement strand
CCCTTCCCCCCTCGTGGAGCACGACCACCGCACCCGGCTGGAGCCGGTCGACGACGAAGCGGGCCTCGCGGTCGACGTCGCCCACCCGCAGGTCGAGGACGGCGACCGATCCCAGGGCGAGCGTCCACCCGGCATCCCGCACGTCGCGGAGCTGCGCGGGGCGGAACCAGCCCGAGCCGGGCCGCACGAACCTCGGTTCCTGTCCGGTCGCGGCGAGGACGGCGGCAGCGGTCCGGCGGAGGTCGCCTCGGAACGCGGCGCGTGACTGGAGCACGGCCGGGCGGTCCGCCCACCCGTGGTTGCCGATCTCGTGCCCCGCCGCGGCCGCGGCCGCGGCGAGGCCGGGGTGGCGGGCGACACCGGCGCCGAGGAAGAAGAACGTCGCCCGCGCCCCGTGCCGCTCGAGGACACGGAGGACCTCAGGGGTCAGCTCGGCGTGCGGCCCGTCGTCCACCGTGACGGCGACCGCTCGGGCACGGGTGGGCACGCACACGACCACCGCTGAGGACCGGCCGAGGAGGCGCGCGACGGCGGGTGGCTGCCAGCGGGCGAGCCCCGCGGCCGCGGCGGCGGTGGCGGTGGCAGCCGTGACGGCGAGGGCCGCGACGGGGGTCCGTCGCCGACCGCCGTTGCGGCGCGGGGGCTGGTCCCGTGTCATGGACCTCCATTCTCGACGCTCGGCGCCCGGAACGGGCACGTTCCGCCATTGTCGAGGGTGCCTTGCCTGCCGACGAGTCGACTGGGACAGTCGGACGACTGGAGAGGGCCTCCATGAGCTTCGCGTCGCGGGCCGTCGACCACCACCAGCCGGGGTGGCCGGAGCGACCCCCGTCTGTTCCCACCGGTCGGGCACGGGGCGTCGCTCGGTAGTGGCGGAGGCCGGGACGGGCCGCTGGCTCAGCCGGCGTCGCGGTGGCGGGGGATGGCTCGCCCCTCGAGGTCGAGCAGGAGGTCGGGCCGGGCCTCCTCCGCGGTGGCGGCGTCGATGAGCTCCTGGGACGTCAGCGGCCGGGGAGCGGTCTCGACGGGGGTGAGCACCGGGATGTCGTCGCCGACGAGGTCGAGGTCGTGCATCCGCCGGGCGCTGACCATGACGCGCGACTCGAGGGCGCCGACCATGGCGTTGTACGCCTCGACGCTGGACTGGAGGCTGCGGCCGACCTTCGCCGTGTGCGCCCCGAGCGTGGCGAGGCGCCGGTGCAGGTCGCGGCCGAGGTCGAGCAGCTCGCGGGCGCTGACCGAGAGCGAGTCCTGCTGCCACGTGAAGGCCACCGTCCGCAGGAGGGCCAGCAGGGCGCCCGGGCCGACGAGGACGACCCGCTGCGAGAGGGCCTGCTCGTGCAGCCCTGGCCGGGCGGCGAGGGCGGCGCCGAGCATGGCGTCGCTCGGGACGAAGCAGACGACCATCTCGGGGCCCTCACGGAAGGCGGACCAGTACTCCTTGGCCGCGAGGCCGGCGACGTGGCGCTCGAGGGCCACGGCGTGGGCGACGAGGAGCTCGGACCGCTCGTCGTCGGGGAGGTCGTCGGCCTGGGCGTCGAGGAAGGCGGTCATCGGCGCCTTGGCGTCGACGACGAGGACCTTGTGCCCGGGCAGCCGGACGACGACGTCGGGCCGCACCCCGCGGTCGTGGGCACTGACGCCCGCGACCTGCTCGTCGAAGTCGCAGCGGGCCAGCATCCCGGACGCCTCGAGCACCCGCCGCAGCTGCACCTCACCCCAGGCGCCGCGCACGGTGGAGGATCGCAGCGACCCGGCGAGCGAGGCGGTCTGGCGGCCGAGGTGCTGGGTCTCGCCCTCGACGCGGGCGAGGAGGGCCCGCAGCGAGCCGAACTGCTCCATCCGGTCGCGCTCGAGCGAGCCCACGTGGTGCTCGACGCGCAGGAGGGCGTCCTTGAGCGGCGCGAGGAGCGCGGCCGTCTCCATGTCCTCGGCGAGGGAGGTCTCGAGGTCGAGCACCCGCTCTCGCAGCAGGTCTCGCTCGGCGACGACGGCGGCCGTGCGGGCAGCGTGCACGAGCCGGGACAGCATCACCGCCACGGCGACCCCCACGAGGAGACCCGTTGCGCCCCACACCCATCCGCTCATGAGGTGAAGGGTGCCAGCGACCACCGACAGGGGCCCGGAGGTAGCCTCGGGACATGCCGCCACGCACCGAGACCGAGCGGGAGCGCCTGCGGCGCATCTCCATCCTCAACGCCCGCCTGCCCCGCAAGCGGACGATCGCCCAGGGCGTGCTGCGGGACCCCGAGGGCCGCGTGCTGCTCTGCGAGCTGAGCTACAAGAAGGAGTGGGACCTGCCCGGGGGCGTCGTCGACCCGGGGGAGTCGCCCGCGACGTGCGTCGAGCGAGAGATCCGCGAGGAGCTCGGCATCGAGGTCCGGTCCGGGCGGCTGCTGGCGGTCAACTGGCTCCCGCCATGGCGTGGCTGGGACGACGCGTTGCTCTACCTCTTCGACCTCGGGGTGCACGGCGACGGGGAGCTCGACCCGTCGCTCTTCCTGCGGCGCGAGATCGCGGGCGCGCACTGGCGCACGGTGGCCGAGGCGGCATCCCACGTCGCGCCCTACACGGCGCGGATGCTCGAGGTCGCAGGGGACGCCGAGCACCCGGCATACCTCGAGAACAGCGAGCCGAAGGGGGCCTGAGGCGGCTCGGGGCGCGTCGAGCTGGTGCACCGGGCGCCGGTAGACTCTCGGCCTCGTGGCACTTCAAATCGGAATCGTCGGTCTGCCCAACGTCGGCAAGTCGACGATGTTCAACGCCCTGACGAAGAACAACGTCCTCGCGGCCAACTACCCGTTCGCGACGATCGACCCCAACGTCGGCGTGGTCCCGCTGCCCGACGAGCGCCTGGCGCGGCTCGCCGGGATCTTCGGCTCGGAGAAGATCCTCCCGGCCACCGTCTCCTTCGTCGACATCGCCGGCATCGTGCGCGGCGCGTCCGAGGGCGAGGGGCTGGGCAACAAGTTCCTTGCCAACATCCGCGAGGCCGACGCGATCTGTCAGGTCGTCCGAGCCTTCGAGGACGGCGACGTCGTGCACGTCGACGGCAAGGTCTCGCCGAGCTCGGACATCGAGACGATCCACACCGAGCTGGTCCTCGCCGACCTGCAGACCCTCGAGAAGGCCGTCGTGCGGCTCGAGAAGGAGGCGCGGATCAAGAAGGAGTCCAAGCCCCTGCTCGACAACGCGCTGGCCGCCCAGAAGGTGCTCGAGGAGGGCACGACGCTGTATGCCGGTGGCGCGGCCGCCGGCGTCGACCTCGCCCTGGCGTCGGGGCTGGGGCTGCTGACGACCAAGCCCTTCATCTACGTGTTCAACCTCGACGAGGAGCAGCTCGCCGACGCCGACCTGCACGCGCGCCTGGGTGCCCTCGTCGCGCCGGCCGACGCCGTGTTCCTCAACGCCAAGCTCGAGATGGACCTCATGGAGATGTCCGACGAGGACGCCCTCGAGATGCTCCAGTCCTTCGGCGCCGAGGAGTCGGGCCTCGACCAGCTCGCCCGCGTCGGCTTCCACACCCTGGGGCTGCAGACCTACCTCACGGCCGGGCCCAAGGAGTCGCGCGCCTGGACCATCCACCGCGGCTGGACCGCACCCCAGGCCGCGGGCGTCATCCACACCGACTTCCAGCGCGGCTTCATCAAGGCCGAGGTCGTCTCGTTCACCGACCTGGATGCCGGTGGGTCGATGGCCGCTGCCCGCGCGGCCGGGAGGGTGCGCATGGAGGGCAAGGACTACGTCATGCAGGACGGCGACGTCGTCGAGTTCCGCTTCAACGTGTAGTCGCTGGCATGTGCGCAGGTCAGACTGCCTGCAGCCCCGCAGCAGTCCGCAGGGCGTCCGCAAGAAGATCCGCGGAGGCACTTCTCGTGCGATCCTCGGCCGTGGGCCAGAGGTGCAAGTACGTGTCGAGGGTCGTCGTGGCCCGGGCATGGCCAAGTGCTCGCTGGACTGTTACGACGTCGCACCCGGCCGCGATGAGTCCGGACGCGTAGAAGTGACGCAGAGTGCCACCCTCGGCAACGATGACTGGGTGCGTCTCCTGAATGCAAGAGTGGCCGTCGCCGCCTAAGAGCGTTAACAGACGTCGATGGGTACGTGCGCGCAATCGAGCAGCTAGGTGCTTCCGCCCTGGGGCCGGACGCGGCCGACGTAGCAAGAATCGTCGAAGATACGAGCAGGACGCCCCCTCACTCGCGGGGGCAGTGAAGTCTGACTCGGGCTGGCCCCTTGGCGCCTACCGCCACGGCAGGCCCCTGGGGCGCCTGGTCTAGCTCTGCAATCACCTGCGGCGGCGAAGAGACGCGCGTTTGTCCCTCGGGTTGCCGTTCATTGGCTGCTCTCCGCCACTGTCCAGCGAACGGCATCACCTACGACGCCGGGCTGTTCGACGTGGATTTCGTGGCCGGAGTCGACCCACTGGAACCTTCCCGGGGACCAGCTGGCGGCATAGGACTTCTGCAGCGGGACGATCGCTTTGGTGTACTCAGGCCCGAATTCGGACTGCTCGCTCCACGGCGCCTGCTTGGCCGCCAGGTACACGAGTGGGATCTTGGGCCGTTGGTCGCGGCGCTCGTAAGCCCACTTGTACATGGCGCAGTTGTCGATCTTCTGCAGGGACTGCTCGCCGTCGGCCTTGCGGTTCGCCGGATCGCAGGGGCCGACGCCGTCGGGCACCATGCCGACGTCTTCGAGGGTGATTTCCTCGTCGAAACTCGCGTCGACCATCACGATGCCGGCGACCTTGTCGGGGTGCGCGACGGCATATGCGGAGGCAACCATGCCACCCGCGGATTGGCCGACGAGCACGTAGGGTCCGTGGTCGCCGATGGCCTCCATCAGCCCGTCGAGGTCGCCGACGACCATGTCCGGAGTCTGTGTCCCCCCGACCGCCTCACTGTCGCCGACATTGGCGCGGTCGTAGCTGCAGACGCGAAAGTCCGGCTTCAGCTCACGGGTCAGAGGCCCGTAATAGTCATGGGACGTGATGCCCGGCTGCTCGATCCAACCGTGCAGGATCACCACGGTCGGGCTCCCCGAGCCCGTGCAATGCACGGCGAGATCGTGCCCCCTGACGTTGACCAGTCCGTTGACGTCCGCACCGTCGGCCACCGGAAGGCTGACCTCGCCAAGGTTCTCGGATGCAGCGACCGAGGTGGTCGTCGTGGCGGTCGAGGGTGACCCGACGCCGCGGTCCGTGGCCGACGTCTCGCCCACCACGCCAGAGCATCCCGCAATGAGCGGTGCGGCGACGATGGCGAGGCTGACCAGGCAGAAGGGGTGCTGCATCGCGATGCCCTCCTCGGTCATCGAACGCTCCAAAAGGCTGAGAACCGCGACCCCTTTACGGTGTTGCCGGTGGGCACGAGCCACCTCTACACATGGGTAGAGGCAGGAATCGCTGGGAAACGACAGCGAGATTCCCACCTTGATGCGTACCACCGTGCTGATCTCGGTGTCAATGACCCAGATGTGGCGTCCGGCGCCCCGAGCAGAGGCGACTGCCCTGTCGCAGCGAACGGCCCACGCCCTCGGGAAAGACCCTCCAGAGTGCTCGATAGCGGAGGCCCGTCCTGAGGTGAGGACCGCTCGCCCTTCGTCACACACGTCGTAGGGTGGGCGCTGGCTTCCTCGCGACGGCCAAGATCCCGGCCCGCCGCCGATCCACACCGTCCATGCTGCCGGCCCACTGCGATCGCGCCGCTGGCCGCGGGCACGAGGAGAAGTGCGGCCGAGGGCCGACGAGTAACGCGGCATCCAGTGGGCTCATGACGTCAGGCAGGGCGAGGCGGATGCCGTCGGACCTGCTTCGACCCGATCCTCGCCTCGAGGCGGTGCCGTGAAATACCCGGCCACCGGCGTGCCGGTAGGCCATGCGCACCAACCAGACCAGCCCGGCCCAAGGACTCCGACGACTCCAGGGCGGGAAGGGGTCGGTTCGCGGTTCGGACGATCCGCACGCGGAGAATGGCATCGCGACTCGTCGCGTGTCTACATCGCACAGCCGCCACGTGGTGGAGGAGTCCTAGCCGGCCTTCGTGGTCGGGCCGGTGGCACAACGTTGACCGAGTCCGCTGGATCCGGCGATGGGCTTGTGGCTGCGGCGCGCCGTCAGAGCTGCAGGATCGTCGCCGAGACCGAGAGGGATGCCGCGACGCCCTTGGGGTCGTGCCAGTCGCCCGGTGCCGTCAGGGCCGCCTCCGAGCGCGCTCGCACCGCCGCCCCCGGGTCGGGTGACACGAGGTCGACGCACAGCCCGGCGACGACGGCGCTGGCGTCGTGCTCGTCCAGCCCGTCGAGGGCCAGGCCGTTGTCGAGCAGCGTCGCCGCCTCGAGGAACACCTCACGGGCCATCTCGAGGTCGACCTCGGGGCGGGCCGCCGCGACCGCGTCGGCGGTGGCGAGGAGCTGGTCGTACGGTGGCTGCACGGCGCTCGTCGACATGGGGTGATCGTCTCAGGGCGGGTCCGGCCCGGCAATCCGGTTTGTCCGGTCAGGTCCGGCGATCCACTGGTGCCCCGGCCCGCCGGGTCACCCGGTGGCGGGCCCTCGACCCTCTCGGGTGAGCGCGCGCCAGCCGCCCGCCCGGTTGTTGGCGATGACCGCTCGGAAGAGCTCGAGCAGGGCCTCCTCGTCGAGGTCGTCGTCCGGACCGATCTGGATGCCGCGCGCGGTCGCGTTGTCGTGGCCCTGGTTGACCAGCCCGTGCGGGTCCGGCGCGATCGGGTCGTAGATGAACACGTCCAGGTGGTGCTTCGTCCCGAGCAGCGCGCAGACGTTGCCCTGGAGGACGAAGTACGGCTGGACGCGCCGCTTGATGACCTCCTCGACGTCAGGATCGGCCTCGTGGACGAGCCGGCGCACCCGCCGGGCCAGGTCCGCCTGCCACGGCGGGAGCGCGTCGATGTAGGCGTCCACCCGCGGGTCCGTGCGGCTCAGCCCCATGGCGGTGATGCTAGCGGGCGGTGCGCACCCCCCGATCGGGCCATTGACCGCGTAGAGACGGGAGCGGTTGGATGACGAACGGCGGCCGCTCGGCCGTCCTCGCTCATCTGCGGTGGAAGTTGCAACGCGGTGTTGTACCCCAACAAGTAGGCGGGCCCCACCGACTTTCACACAACAGTGCCCGTCCCGGTCCTCGTGACCGGGGCGGGCACTCGCCGTTCATCCGTCCCGGGTGAGGCCCGCCTTGCGTCCACCCCCCAGACTCGAGGGCGCGGCGCACCGCCCGCGGCACGGTCGACGAGAGGGCTCATCGCGATGGACACGGCAACCCACGGCACCCCGGGCACCGGTCGGACCCTGCGGGCGACGGCCCACCTCCTTCCGGTCGTCGGCCTGGCGACGGTGCTGGCCCTGTCCGGTTGTGGGGAGGGCGGCTCGGGCGACCTGCCCTCGCGCACGGGCTCCGGCCTGCCCTCCGTCTCGCTCTCGGTGCCCAGCGTGACGCGAGCGCCGAGCGCCGAGCCCACCCCCAGCGAGTCGGACGCGCCCACCGAGACCGACGCCCCGACGGAGGAGCCGTCGACGACGCCGACCGAGGAGCCCACCGAGCCAGAGTCGGCGACTCCTCAGCCGACCCGCACGCGAACCTCGGTCGTCACCCAGACCGTCACGCCGACGGAGGAGGCCACCGAGACCCCGACGCCCACCCCCTCCCCGACCACGTCGGCCCAGGGGCCGACAGCGGACGAGGCGGACACCGGCATCCCGGCGTGGGTGTGGTGGCTGCTTGCCCTGGCGGTCGTCGCGGGAATCGTCGCCGCGGTCCTCGTGCCGCGCTCGCGTCGCCGCTCGGAGTGGGAGGCCGACCTCGCGTCGACCGACGGCGAGGTCACGTGGTTCGCGCGCGAGCTGCTGCCCCAGCTGCAGCTCGCCGGCACGGCCGACGCGCTCGCGGGCGGCTGGCGGGTCGCCGCGCTGCGGGTCACCGCCCTCGAGGACCGGTTGACCCGCCTCGAGACGGTGGCCCCCGACGAGACGTCGGGCGCTCGGGCACGACAGCTGCGGGATGCCGTGCGGGCCGCCCGCGGCGGTGTCGAGGACCTCGTCGCCTCGCGCGACATGACGTCGGCAGCGGCCCGGCTGGGGTCGGTCGCGGCGCAGCTCGAGGCGTCGCTGCAGCCGCCCGTCGCCGGCGGCTGACCCGCGCCGACCTGCACCGACGCGCCTGCTCCGGCATCCTGTGACCGACGAGACCACGCCGGGTGCACGCCCCAGGAGGACAATGGAGGTATGACCGAGAACCGGCTCAGCACGCCACTTCCGACGAGCTCCTCGGACGCACGCGGTGACGAGATCCTCGGTGTCGCGGGTGCCGTCGTCGTGGGCATCGACGGCTCCGCCGCCGACGATGCCGTGGTCGACTGGGCCGCCGACGAGGCCGACCGCCTGAAGGCGCCGCTCCGGCTGGTCAACGCCATCGACCCGGGGGTGCAGATGACTCCCTACGAGGCGCTCGCCTCGGGGGCGCCGAGCCTGGCCGAGCAGCTCGACGAAGGTGCCCACCGGCTCCTCGACGCCGCGCGTGCCCGGGCCGGCGCCCGGCACGCCGGGCTCGACGTCGCGTCGACCGTGCCCTGGGGCCCGGCCCCCGCGGCCCTCGTGCGGCTCTCGGAGGGCGCCCTGCGCGTCGTCGTCGGCGGCCCGACGAAGGGCCGCCTGGAACGCATACTCCTCGGGTCGGTCGCTCTGCCGGTCGTGGCGCACGCGCACTGTCCCGTCGTGGTGGTTCCCGCCGGAACCGCGGTCGAGACTCCGCGCCGCATCGTCGTCGGGGTCGACGGCAGCGAGGCCAGCGGCAGGGCCGTGGAGGTCGCGCTGGCGACCGCCGAGGTGTGCGGGGCGAGCGTCACGTGCGTGCTCGGGTGGCACCTCGAGGTGCACGAGGGCGTGGTCGTCACCGAACGCTCCAGCGACCGCTGGGCCGCCGTGGAGCAGCGCTACCTCGACCTCGGTCACCGCACCCTCGACCCGGTCGCCGTGAACCATCCGTCGGTCGACGTCACCGTCACGGTGCGTCACGGTGGCCCGGAGACCGCTGTCCTCGAGGCGGCCGACGAGCTCGACGCCGACCTCGTCGTCGTGGGCAGCAGGGGGCTGGGCGGCTTCCGTGGGCTCCTGCTCGGCTCGGTGAGCCGGCGCGTCGTCGAGCGCGCGCACCGCGTCGTCGTCGTCGTGCACTGAGCGAAGGGGGCGCACTCGGCCCCGCCCCCGGCCTGACCTGCGTCGACACGCTGTCGAACGCCGCCCCGGCCTCTCGCCTTCGCGCGCCCCACACGCTACGTTCGGTCGGGGCACGAGCCCGAGGAGGACGGATGGCGGGTGCCGCGACGACGCGGGTACCTCCCTCGCGCGTCCTCCTCGTCGCGAGCTTCGGGGCCTTCCTCGCCTTCCTCGACGCGACGATCGTCAACGTCGCCTTCCCGTCGATCCGCGAGTCCTTCGCGGGAACGACGATCTCCGAGCTGTCGTGGGTCCTCAACGCGTACAACATCGTCTTCGCCGCGTCGCTCATCCTCTGCGGCCGGCTGACCGACCTCGTCGGCCGGCGCCGGTCCTTCGTCGCCGGGGTCGCGGTCTTCACGGTCGCGTCGGGTCTGTGCGGCATCGCCCCCTCCGTCGAGATGCTCGTGCTGGCCCGCATCGTCCAGGCGTTCGGTGCGGCGATGCTCGTGCCGGCCTCCCTGCCCTCGTCATCGCCGCCTTCCCGGCCGAGCGCCGGGCGCACGCCATCGGGGTGGGGGGGCGACCGCCGCAGTGGCACGATGATGATCGGCAGCGGCGGGGCCGTCGCGGCCGCGACCTCACGGGGGGCGTGGGTCGTGAGCCCGTCGTCGATGGGGGTGGGCCCGTTGGAGTTCCACCAGATGGACCGGATGGTGGAGTCCGGTCGCGCCGCAATCCGGACCCTGCTCGAGCGGGCCGGCGGAGACCTCCGGTCGTCCGCGGCGGAGGACCGGCCGCCGGGCGGCCTTCTCACCGCACCGGAGCCGGCCAGGGCCGCGTCGGCGACCGACGGGCCGGGACGTCAGGAGCCGAACGGCCAGCCCTCGACCATGCCGGGGGTGCGGCCCGGCTCGATGTAGTGCTCGTGACCGAAGAACACCGAGAAGACCTCGGGTGGCATCGCGAGCATCATCCCGACGTCGGTGGTCTGGCTCGCGTGCGCCTCGAGGGAAGCCCGGCGCCGGTCGAGCCAGGGGCTGACGTCTACCCGCCAGTGGATCGCCGACTCGGGCTCGCCGAGGGGGTTCCCGTCGTCCATCGGCTGGTCGGGGTCCCACTCCTCGGCGTTCGGCTCACCGGCCGCCTTCGCGGCCTCCGCGAGGCGGCGCACGGCGTCGCGGTTCATCGTCGACTCGAGCACCTTCGGGCGGCGCTGGGCCAGCTCGGCACCCCGGTGCAGCACGGCGTGCACCTTGACGTGGTCGGGGTGCCCGTAGCCGCCGTGCCAGTCGTAGCCGACGGCGATGTCGGCGCCCTCCTCGTCGAGCACGGCCGCGAACTTCGCGGCGGCCTCCTCGACGGGTGCCGCGGCGAAGGCCCGCTCGTGCGAGTTCTGCTCCCAGCCGCTCATCCCGGAGTCGGCGTAGCCGAGCCAGACGACCCGGGACAGACCCAGGACGGCAGCCGACGCCTCGGCCTCCTTGCGTCGGCGGTCGACAACCGTCTCGCCCGGTTCCAGGTCGTCGGGGGCCTCACCGTGGTCACCGTGGGTGGCGAAGACGACGACCACCCGGCTGCCCTCGTCGACGGCGCGGGCCATGGCGCCGGAGGTCTGCGAGGCCTCGTCGTCGGGGTGGGCGTGGAGGAACACGATGGTGGGCACCTGCACATTGTGCCGGGGTGCACCGACAGCCCCGCGCGGGCGTCTCCGGCCGTCGGTCGGCGGCGCTGGGATCCGCGCGACAGCAAACCCCCGAACGCGTCCCCGGCATCCCTACGGTGTTCGGTGGCCCGGTTCCACTGGTGTCCGGGGGAACAGAGAGGTTCCGCAATGAGCTCGTCCGACTTCGTCGACCGTCCCGCACCGGGGGGCGTCGACCACGACACCGTGCCACCCGCACGCACGGGCCTGCTGGCCCTGGCCGCGGTGCTGCTCGCGATCCCCGTCATCGCGCTGATGTGGGTGAGCAGCTACAGCCGCGACGAACCCCGCCTCGGCGGCTTTCCCTTCTTCATCTGGTACCAGTTCCTCTGGGTGTTCCTCACGTCGGCCCTGACCTACACGGCCTACCGGATCGTGCTCGTCGCGCGCCCGCACCGGCCGATGGACGACCTCGGCGAGGGTAGGGAGTGGGCTGCTGCCGACTCCCCGGACGACGGCCCCGCTGCTGGCTCCGAGGACGACGGCCCCGGCCGTCCCGGGGAGGTGCGGTCATGAGCGACGTCAACGGAGTGGCACTGGCCGTCCTCATCCTGCTCTTCGCGCTCGTCACCGGCATGGGCTTCTGGGCCACGCGCTGGCGCCGACCGACGAGCATGGAGTCGCTGGACGAGTGGGGCCTGGGTGGCCGCTCGTTCGGCACCTGGATCACGTGGTTCCTGCTCGGCGGCGACCTCTACACGGCGTACACGTTCGTCGCGGTGCCTGCAGCGATGTGGGCCGCCGGTTCGGTGTCGGGCTTCTTCGCGGTCCCCTACACGATCGTGCTCTACCCGATCATCTTCATCTTCATGGGCCGGATGTGGTCGGTGAGCCACCGGCACGGGTACGTCACGACCGCCGACTTCGTGCGCGGTCGCTTCGGCTCGCGCGGCCTGTCGCTCGCCATCGCGGTCACCGGCTTCGTCGCGACGATGCCCTACATCGCGCTCCAGCTGGTCGGCATCCAGGCCGTGCTCGAGGTCGTCGGCCTCGGTGGGGGCGACAGCGTCCTCGCCCAGGACCTGCCGCTCTTCATCGCGTTCGCGCTCCTCGCGGCGTACACCTACTCCAGCGGGCTGCGCGCGCCGGCGGTCATCGCGTTCGTCAAGGACACGCTGATCTACCTCGTCATCATCGTCGCGATCATCTACCTGCCCACGAAGTTCGGTGGCTGGGAGCACATCTTCGGCGCCGCGCAGGAGAAGATGGCGAAGCCGAACCCGGTCGACGGCAAGCCCAACGGCGTCTTCATCCCGGGCGAGGCGCAGCACTGGGCCTACGCCACGCTGGGCCTCGGGTCGGCCCTGGCGCTGTTCATGTACCCGCACTCGATCACGGCCAGCCTGTCGGCGTCGACGCGCAACACGGTGCGCCGCAACGCCGCCATCCTGCCGGCCTACAGCTTCGTCCTGGGCCTGCTCGCGCTGCTCGGCTGGGTGGCGATCGCGGCCGGTACCAAGCCGATCGGGGCCAACGGCAAGCCGAACGCGCAGCTGGTCATCCCGCAGCTGTTCGAGGACTCGTTCCCGTCGTGGTTCGCCGGTGTGGCGTTCGCGGCGATCGCGATCGGGGCGCTCGTGCCGGCGGCGATCATGTCGATCGCGGCGGCGAACACGTTCACCCGCAACATCTACAAGGAGTGGCTCAAGCCCGACGCGACGCCAGAGCAGGAGGCCAAGGTCTCCAAGCTGGCCTCGCTCGTCGTCAAGCTGTTCGCCCTGGTGTTCGTGCTGCTGCTCGACAAGCAGAACGCCATCAACTTCCAGCTGCTCGGCGGCATCTGGATCCTCCAGACCTTCCCGACGATCGTCCTGGGTCTCTACACCCGGTGGCTGCACCGCTGGGCGCTGCTGGCCGGCTGGGCGGTCGGCATGGTCTACGGCACCTGGCAGGCCTGGAACGTGGCCAACCCGCGAGCGGACATCAATCACTTCGGTGGCTCGCTCGCGCAGATGCCGGTCATCGGGGAGCTCGGCTACATCGCGCTCACCGCGTTCGTCATCAACCTCGTCGTCGCGGTCGTGCTCACACTCGTGCTCCGGATGACCAAGGCGCCCGAGGGCGACGACGAGACGATCCGCGGCGACTACTTCGCGGACTCGGGTGACCCTCGGGTCGAGAAGGTGCAACAGCCCATCCACCAGGAGTCACCGAGCGTGTGACCCCCTGCCGGATGCCGTGCGCGTCCCGCGGCGGGCGGGCACGGCATCCGGCGTCGTTCCGCCGACCCCGGGACGGGGCTCGGCACCCTAGGCTCGCCGCATGCGCATCGCGGTGACCGGGGGATCGGGCAAGCTGGGGCGGCACGTCGTCGAGCGGCTGCGGACGGCCCACGACGTCGTCGTCCTCGACACCGAGGGCGAGCGGTGGAGCGGCTGGCTGGCCGTCGACCTCACGGACTACGGGCAGGTCGTCGACGCGCTCGGCGGGGTGCGCGGCGAGCGGCCGGCGGCGGATGCCGTGGTGCACCTCGCGGCGATCCCGGCACCCGGCCTGCACAGCGACGTGGCGACGTTCCGCAACAACATGCTGACGACGTTCCACGTGCTGCACGCCGCCACCCGGCTCGGCATCTCGAAGGTCGTCATGGCGTCGAGCGAGACGGTGCTCGGGCTGCCGTTCGACACGCCCCCGCCGTACGTGCCGGTCGACGAGGAGTACCCCGGGCGGCCGGAGTCGGTGTACTCCCTCGGCAAGCACCTCGAGGAGACCATGGCGGTCGAGCTCTGCCGGTGGCACCCGGAGCTGTCGGTGACCGCGCTGCGGTTCTCGAACGTCATGGACGTCGAGGACTACGCACAGTTCCCGTCCTTCGACGCCGACCCCGCGCTGCGCCGCTGGAACCTGTGGGCCTACATCGACGGGCGCGACGGCGCCCAGGCCGTCGAGAAGGCCCTCGAGCACACCGTGCCGGGGTTCGACCGGTTCGTCATCGCCTCGCCCGACACGGTCATGAGCCGGCCGAACGACGAGCTGTTGGCCGCGCAGTTCCCGGGCGTGGAGGTGCGGGGCGACCTCGGCGAGCACGACACCCTGCTGTCGATCGACAAGGCCCGGCGCGTGCTCGGCTTCGACCCCCGGCACTCGTGGAGGGACGAGTTCTGAGGGATGCCGTGGCGCACGGCAGGATGGGGCCCATGCTCTCCGCCGCCCCGCCGCCCCGGCTCGTCGACCTCGCCCACGCACACGGGGTGGCGACGGAGTACTGGGACTGGCAGGGTCGGCACGTCACCGTCTCGGCGGCCGCCATCCGCGCGGTCCTCACCGCTCTCGGGGTCGTCAGCGAGGGCGACGAGGCGGTCGAGCGCGCACTCTCCGAGGTCGAGCTGGCACGGTGGCGGCGCACGCTGCCGGCCACCGTCGTCGCTCGCGAGGGGTGGACCCCCTGGGTGCACGCGCACGTGGCGGCGGGCACCGGCATCCGGCTCGAGGTCGAGCTCGAGGGGGGCGGCGTGCGCGAGGTGCACCAGGTCGACCGCTGGGTGCCCGACCGTGAGGTCGACGGGCGCGGGGTCGGCGAGGCGACGTTCGAGCTGCCGGGCGACCTGCCGACCGGGTGGCACCGGCTCGTCGCCCACCTCGACGCCCCCGCGCTCGTGCTGCACACGACGCAGGCCACCCTCGTCGTGACCCCGCAGCGCCTGGAACTGCCGCCCGCGGTGGCCGAGGGTCGTGTGGTCGGGCTGATGGCCCAGCTCTACCAGGTGCGTTCGGCCGAGTCGTGGGGTGTCGGTGACCTCGGTGACCTCGCCGACCTCGCGACGTGGGCGGCGGCCGCCCACGACGCGGACTTCGTGCTCATCAACCCCCTCCACGCCGCCGAGCCCGTCGCGCCGGTCGAGCCCTCGCCGTACCTGCCGACCACCCGGCGCTTCGTCAACCCCATCTACCTGCGGGTCGAGGACGTGCCCGAGCTCGGGAGGCTCGACCACGCGGCGTACCGGCGGGTGCTGACGCTCGGGGGAGCCGCCCGGGCGCTCGACGGCGAGGACCGGATCGACCGTGACGCCGCCTGGACGGCGAAGAAGGAGGCCTTGCGCCTCGTCTTCGGGGTGCCCCTGACCGGGCGCCGCGAGCACTCGTTCGCCGACTTCTGCGACCGTGAGGGCGAAGGGCTCACGACGTACGCGACGTGGTGCGCGCTCGTCGAGCAGCACGGGCCGCAGTGGACGGGGTGGCCGCTCGAGCTGCAGGACCCCTCGAGCGTCGCGGTGGCGACGTTCCGCGAGCGGCACGCCGACGACGTCGACTTCCACCGGTGGCTCCAGTGGCTGCTCGAGCAGCAGCTCGCCGCGGCACAGCACGATGCCACCGCGGCCGGCATGTCGCTCGGCATCGTCCACGACCTCGCCGTGGGAGTGCACCCCGTGGGGGCCGACGCGTGGGGCCTCGGTGACGCCCTGGCGCGCGGGGTGACCGTGGGGGCGCCGCCGGACCAGTTCAACCAGCTGGGCCAGGACTGGAGCCAGCCGCCCTGGCGCCCGGACCGCCTCGCCGAGCTCGGGTACGCACCGTTCCGCGACATGGTGCGCACGGTGCTGCGGGACTCGGGCGGCATCCGGGTCGACCACATCATCGGCCTGTTCCGCCTCTGGTGGATCCCCGACGGTGGCACCCCCGCGGACGGCACGTACGTCCACTACGACCACGAGGCGCTGCTCGGCATCCTCGTGCTCGAGGCGCAGCGGGCCGGGGCCGTCGTCATCGGTGAGGACCTCGGCGTCGTCGCCCCGCACGTGCGCGACTACATGAGGGAGCGCGGGCTCGTCGGCACCTCGATCCTGTGGTTCGAGTGGGAGGACGCCCAGCCTCGGCCGCCGGAGCAGTACCGCGACCTGTGCCTGTCGACGGTGACGACGCACGACCTGCCGCCCTCGGCGGGGTACCTCTCGCTCGAGCACGTCGCGCTCCGCGAGAAGCTGGGGCTGCTGACCCGGCCGGTGGAGGAGGAGCGGGCGCAGGAGGAGGCCTCGATCGCGCGGGTCCGTGACGCGTGCGTCGAGCGTGGGCTGTTGCAGCCGGGGGCCGGGCTCGACGCCGTCGTCGAGGCGCTGCACCGGTGGATGGCGCTGACCCCGAGCCGGATGCTCGCCGTGGCCCTGGCGGACCTGGTGGGGGACCACCGCGCGATCAACCAGCCCGGGACCAACGACGAGTACCCGAACTGGCGGATCCCGCTGGCGGGGCCCGACGGCCGGCCGGTGTCGCTCGAGGACGTCCGCGAGGCCGACCTCGCGCCGGTGCTGTTCGCCGCGCTGCGGGGCGAGCGCCCGGCCGACTGAACCAGGTCGCCGCGCACGGCGGGAGCTCACGGTCGGGTCGACCGACCGGCAGAGCGACCCGCACTCGGCTACCGCTTGGTAGGTGCACCGAACGCTCGACCTACCAGGCGGTAGCCCGCGCCGAGTCCGGGTGTCCGAGGACCGATGCCCGGTAGGCGTCACCTACCGCTTGGTAGGTGCACCGAATGCTCGACCTACCAGGCGGTAGCCCCCGCCGAGTCCGGATGCCGGGTCCGGGCGCGATCGCTGGTGGGCGGCTCAGCCGACGGACCGGCACCGGTCGACGGGCCGGGGACGGGCCACGACGGCTGGGCGTGGTCGGGCCGCGGCAGCGAGGTAGGCACGCTCCAGCCGACGCAGGACCCTTGAGGGGTCGGTCCGGATCCGGTGCGGTGTCACCCCCACCACGACGACACCAGCCGCGACGAGGTCGGCGTCGGCCTCCACCGTGTCATCCCAGTCGTCGGCCTCGGCGTGGTACCGCCTGGAGTGGACCATCACCGCCATGGCGACGTCGTCGAACCACACGTCAGGGGCGGTCAGGGCGCTGCCGTCGGGCCGTTCGAGCCACGGGTTCGCCCACGCGGGCGACAGCACGCTCGACTCGGCCACGAGCTCGAGCACCTCGGACTCGGGTGCGGACCAGGCGCCGGATGCCGCGTGCTCCAGTGGAGCATGCAGGGCGGGCGGCATCCCGGGTGCGCAGGCGGTGCACCCACTCCGCGAGGTCGTCGACGGACGCCAGTCCCCGTTGCACTGCCTCGATGAGGATCGCTGACCTGGTGTCCTCGCTCGGGGCCACCCGGGCGGCGTCGACGGCGGCCCGTGCCGGGGACGACAGCCGGATCGGCCCGCGCGTGACGACGCGCGTCGTCGTGGAGCAGGGTTCGTCGCACCTCGGCGAAGCCGCTGCGCCGGCCGCTCAGCGGCGGCGGCACCACCAGGTGCACCCGCTCGCGAGGGTCCGCCGACGTGATGCCGTGCTGCGCGGCCGCCGTGGGACCCGCCAACACCGAGCGGTCGCCCGCCCAGAGCAGCCCGGCGACGAGCCGTTGCCGTGGCCGAGGCGTCTCCCGGGAAAGGACGACCACGGGCGGCAGGAGCACCCGCCAGGATCTGCCGCTGTTCCACCGCACCGCAGCTGGTGAGACCCCGTGGGCGACGAGCTGGGCACGGGTGGCCACACCGTCCTGGCGGGCGAGGAGGGCGAGCAGCTCCGTCGAGAACTCGGGCACGGGTCCGAGCGTCGCGGCGCAGCCACTCGCGCGTCAGGGTCGCCCGCGAACCTGTGGACACGGGTGCTCGAGCTGCCGGCCTGTGGATCCCCGGGGTGACCCACCTGCGGCACGTGGCAGCTCCCACGGGCTGCCGACGCGGCGGCAGGGGCCACCCGCCCCGGTATGAGCACCACGACCTGGCCTGCGCTACCGCCTGGGAGGTCGAGTGATCGGTGCACCTACCAGGTGGTAGCCGGCGGCAGGTGGTCCGGCCAGTTGCGCACCGCGACCTGGCCTGCGCTACCGCCTGGGAGGTCGAGTGATCGGTGCACCTACCAGGTGGTAGCCGGCGTCAGGTGGCGCGGGCCTCGGGTCAGCGGTCGAGGGCCTGGCGCAGGGCGGCCTCGATGCGTCCCGGCACCTGCTCGCGCAGCTCGTACCGGGCCCGGGTCAGCGGCACGTCGACGGTGAGGACGCGGGTGAGGTCGACGGGGGTACCCGACACCACCGCCTCCACGGCGCCGGCGTCCACCATCGCGCGGATCGTCGCCTCGAGGTCACGGGTCTGCGCCTCGCCGTAGCCCATCGCCGGCAGGATGCCGCGCGCGTTCGGGTACCTGGCGTAGGTCGCCGCGATCGAGCCCACCGCGAAGGGGCAGGGGTCGACGACCTCGGCGGCCCCGGCATCCCGGGCACCGACCACGCCGGCGCCGAAGCTCATCGAGCCGTGGGTGAGCGTCGGGCCGTCCTCGACGACGACGACCCGGCGCCCGGCGGCGACCGAGGGGTCGTCGAGGGTGACCGGGCTGTCGCAGCGGAGCACCTCGGCGCGCGGGTTGAGCGCCCGCACCGAGGCCTCGACCGCCTCGACGTCCTCCGCCCGCGCCGAGTCGCACTTGGCGACGAGCACGAGGTCGGCCATCCGCACGTTCGCCTCGCCGGGGTGGTAGCCGGCCTCGTCGCCGGGGCGCAGCGGGTCGGCGAGCACGATGTGCAGGTCGGGCGCGTAGAAGGGCAGGTCGTTGTTGCCGCCGTCCCACAGCACGACGTCGGCCTCGGCCTCCGCCTCGCGCAGGATGCGGCCGTAGTCGACGCCCGCGTACACGATGACGCCGGCCTCGATGTGCGGCTCGTACTCCTCGCGCTCCTCGATCGTGCAGTCGTGCCGCACGAGGTCGTCGAGCGTCTCGAAGCGCTGGCAGGCCTGCGCCGCGAGGTCGCCGTAGGGCATCGGGTGGCGCACCGCGACGACGCGCAGCCCCATGTCGCGCAGCAGGCGGGCGACGTACCGCGTGGTCTGGCTCTTGCCCACGCCCGTGCGCACCGCCGTGACGGCGACCACCGGGCGCCGCGAGCGCAGCGTCGTGCGACGCGACCCCGGCACGACGAAGTCGGCGCCGACGGCGACGACCCGCGAGGCGAGGTGCATCACCTGGGCGTGGGACAGGTCGGAGTACGCGAGCACCACGGTGTCGACCCGCTCGCGCGCGACGAGGCCCTCGAGCCCCGACTCGTCGACGATCGGGATGCCGTGCGGGTACAGCGGGCCGGCGAGCTCGGCCGGGTAGGTGCGTCCGTCGATGTCGGGGATCTGCGCCGCGGTGAAGGCGACGACCTCGACGGACGGGTCCTCCCGGTAGAGGAGGTTGAAGTCGTGGAAGTCGCGGCCCGCGGCACCCAGGACGAGGATGCGCTCGCGGGGGTCCGCCGAGGTCGATGCGCTCATGGCGTTCTCCGTCACGGCTGGGTCGACCACCGGGTGCGGGACCCGCCGCTTCGATGCTACGCCGGTGCGGGACAGGCGCTCTCAGGACGTGACGGGGGCCGCACGGCGGCGCACGGCATCCTCGACGACGAGCGCGGCGAAGCGTTCGGCGAGCGGTTGCCAGGCGGCGCGCAGCGCCTCACGGGCGCCTGTCACCCGCTCGGCGAGCGCCTCCTCCTCGGCCGACAGCCCATCGGGGGACTCCCAGCGCAGCCACGCGGCGAAGACCTCCGGCGAGGTCTCCGGGTGGAACTGCAGCCCCCACGCGGCGGGTCCGAGGCGCAGCGCCTGGGGCCGCCCGTCGGGCAGGGTCGCCAGCACCGTCGCGCCCGGGGGGACCTCGAGGACGACGTCGTCGTTGAAGTGCACGGCCGGCATCCCGTCGAGGCCGGCGAGGAGGGGGTCGCGGGCACCCTCCGGCGTCAGACGCACCGGCACGAGGCCCACCGTGCGGCCGGAGGGGTTGCGCACCACGCTGCCCCCGAGCGCCACGGCTGCGAGCTGGTGGCCGAGGCACACGCCGAGCGTCGGGAGCCCGTCGGCCACCGCGGCGGCGAGCAGGGCACGGGTCGGGGCCAGCCACGGGGCGACGGCGTCGTCGCCGGCTCCCATGGCGCCACCGAGGACGACCAGGCCGTCGTGCTCGGTGAGCCGGGGCACGAGGGGCTCACCGAGGTCGCCCCGGACGACGTCGAGCTCGAGGCCGAGCTCGCGCCACCACTCCCCGAGCCATGCCACGGGGGCGTCGGGCTCGTGCTGCACGACGAGGAGGCGGGTCATCAGCCGACCTGCGTGCCGACGGCGGCGCCGATCCCGTAGGTGACGGCCATGGCGAGCAGGCCGCCGATGACGACGCGCACCGTGGCGCGACCGGCATCCGCGTCACCCAGGCGGGCACTGAGCAGGCCCGTCCCGGCGAGCGCCAGCACGACGGCCGCGACAGTCACGGGGACCCGCCAGCCGACCGGGGGCAGCGCGATGGCGAGCAGGGGGAGGAGCGCCCCGACCGTGAACGCCACGAACGACGCCCACGCGGCGTGCCAGGGGTTGGTGAAGTGGTGCGGGTCGATGCCGAGCTCGGCCTCGGCGTGCGCCCCGAGGGCGTCGTGGGCGGTGAGCTGCTGCGCGACCTGGTGCGCCAGCTCGGGCGTGAGGCCCTTGGCCGCGTAGATGCCGGCCAGCTCGGCGAGCTCGGCCTCCGGCTCGTCGCGCAGCTCGCGGATCTCCTTGGCGATGAGCGCCTGCTCGGAGTCGCGCTGGGTGCTCACCGAGACGTACTCACCGACCGCCATGCTCATGGCACCCGCGGCGAGCCCGGCGAGACCGGCGGTGAGGACGATCCCCCGGCTCGTCGTGGCCGCGGCGACGCCGATGACCAGGCCCGCCGTCGAGACGATGCCGTCGTTGGCTCCGAGCACCCCCGCGCGCAGCCAGTTCAGCCGCCCCGCGAACGACCCGTCGTGGGCCTCGTCGTGACCCGGCACGAGCCCCACGGGCGACTCAGGCACCGACGCTCGCCCCCTCGGCGCGCGCCGCCGCGGAGATGCGGTGGGCCAGCTCGACGTCGAGCTGGGTGAGCCCGCCGGCGTCGTGGGTCGTCAGCAGCCAGCGGGTCGTGCGCCACCGGATGTCGATGTCGGGGTGGTGGTTCATCTGCTCCGCCTCGTCGGCCACGGCCGCGACGATGCGGATCGCCGCGGGGAAGTCGGGGGCCTCGACCGTCGCCACGATGGCGTCACCCTCGCGCTGCCACCCGCCCAGCCCTGCGAGCTGGGTGGTCACCTCGTCGTCGCTCAGCAGTCGGCTCATGCGCCCATTGTGGTCCACCGCGGGATGCCGTGGCACCGGAGGGCGTCCCACGGCGCGGATGCCGGGGGCCGGATGGCGGGGCCGCGTGCGGCGACCGGTCAGAGCACCTCGGTGACCGAGGCGGGGCCGATGAACGGGTCGCCCCCGAGCCGTCGTCGTCGGGCGCGACGAGCACCGGGGTGACCTCGTGCGGGCTGATCTCGCCGCGCTCGATCTCCTCGGCCCAGTGGCAGGCCACCCGGTGGCCGGCGGGCGACGCCGGGCAGGTCGACGCGCGCAGCTGCGGCCGCTCGTCGTCGCACCGCGTCTCCTGCCGCCACGGGCACCGGGTGTGGAACCGGCATCCGCTCGGCGGGTTCGAGGGCGAGGGGAGGTCGCCGGTGAGCAGGATCTGCTGCCGGGTGTCCTCGACGGTCGGGTCGGGCACGGGCACGGCCGAGAGCAGGGCCCGGGTGTACGGGTGCAGTGGCTGCGCGTAGAGGTCGTCGGCGGTGGCCTCCTCGGCCATCCCGCCGAGGTACATCACGCCGATCCGGTCGCTGATGTGCCGCACGACGGCCAGGTCGTGGGCGATGACGAGGTAGGTGAGGTCGAACTCGTCCTGGAGCTCCTCGAGGAGGTTGATGACCTGGGCCTGCACCGAGACGTCGAGGGCGCTGACCGGCTCGTCGGCGACGATGAGCTTGGGCTCGACCGAGAGCGCGCGGGCGATGCCGATCCGCTGGCGCTGGCCGCCGGAGAACTCGTGGGGGTACTTCGACAGGGCCGCCGCCGGCAGGCCCACGGCGGCCAGCAGCTCGCGCAGGCGCTTCTTGGTCGACGGGCCGTCGGTGTCGAGGCCGTGCGCCCGCATCCCCTCGACGAGCAGCGACTCGACCGACTGGCGCGGGTCGAGGCTGCTCATCGGGTCCTGGAAGACCATCTGGATGTCCTTGCGCCGCTTGCGGCGCAGCTCCTCACCCTTCAGCGTGGCGATGTCGGTGCCGCCGAAGAGGACGCTGCCGGCGGTCGGCGGCTCGAGGTTGAGGATCGCCTTGCCCAGGGTCGACTTGCCGCAGCCGGACTCACCGACGAGGCCGTAGGTCTCACCGCGACGGATCTGCAGGTCGACGCCGTCGACGGCGTAGACGTAGCCGATGACCTTGTCGAAGATGACGCCGCGCTTGATGGGGAAGTGCACCTCGACGCCGCGGACGTCGACGAGGACGTCGGGGTCGGGGTCGGCCGCCCGGGCTGGGGGCGTGGCGGTGTCGGTCATCGGGTCACCTCACGGGGTTGTGGCAGCGCAGGGCCCGGCGGGGGGTCTCCTCCAGGGCCGGCGTCGTTCGCAGGCACACCTCGAGGGCGTTGGGGCAGCGGGGGGCGAACGCGCAGGCGTGGTCCCACGGGCAGGTTGTCGGAGACCGATCCCGGGATGGGGGTGAGCCGCTCGCCGCGCGGGGCGTCGAGCCGTGGGATCGAGCCCAGCAGGCCGTTGGTGTACGGATGCCGGGGGTCGGCGAACAGCTCGTGGCGCTCGCCGCGCTCGACGATGCGACCGGCGTACAGGACGTTGACCTCGTCGCACAGGCCGGCGACGACCCCGAGGTCGTGCGTGATCATGACGAGCGCCGTGCCGGTGTCCTGCACGAGCTCCTTGAGCAGGGCGAGGATCTGCGCCTGGATCGTCACGTCGAGCGCCGTGGTCGGCTCGTCGGCGATGAGCAGCCGCGGCGCGCACGCCAGCGCCATGGCGATGAGCGCGCGCTGGCGCATCCCGCCGCTCATCTGGTGCGGGTAGTCCTTGAGCCGGCGGTCGGGGTCGGGGATGCCGACCCGCTTGAGCAGGTCCCGGGCCACCGGCTGGGCGGCCTTGCGCGACATCCCGCGGTGCCGCTCGAGCACCTCGGTCACCTGCAGACCGACGGCACGACGGGGTTGAGCGAGGACAGGGGGTCCTGGAAGATCATCGCGATGTCGCGGCCGCGCCGCTCGCGCATCGCCTTCTCGTCGAGCGCCAGGAGGTTGGTGCCCTCGAACGTCGCCTCGCCCTCGACCCTGTTGCCCCGCTTGGGCAGCAGGCCCATGATCGCCAGCGAGGTGACCGACTTGCCGCAGCCGGACTCGCCGACGAGCCCGACGGTCTGGCCGGGCCGCACGTCGAAGCTCACGCCGTCGACGGCCTTGAAGGGCTGCTCGCCCTGGCGGGTGAACGTGACCCGCAGGTCGCGAACCGACAGCAGCGGCTCCTCGCCGGGTGCGGTGGTGGGGGGTGGTGTCGCCGTCGCGGTCATCGGCGGGTCACCTCCTGCTCTTGGGGTCGAGGGCCTCGCGCAGCGACTCGCCCATGAGGGTGAAGCCGAGCGCGACGAGGATGATGCACAGCGCCGGGTACACGGCCAGGTGCGCGTTGTCGTAGATGTAGGGCTGCGACCGGCCGAGCATCTGGCCCCACTCGGGGGCGTCGTCGTTGGGGTTCCCCAGGCCGAGGAAGGAGAGCGCGGCGGCGTCGATGATCGAGGTCGCCAGCACGAGGGTGGCCTGCACGATGACCGGCCCCAGCGAGTTGGGCACCATGTGCCGGAAGACGACGGCGCTCGGTTTCACGCCGAGGGCCCGGGCGGCCAGCACGTGGTCGCTGGAGCGCTGGGCGAGCATCGAGCCGCGCAGCAGACGCGCGAACACCGGGATCTGCACCACGGCGATGGCGATGATCACCGTCCACTGGCTGGGTTGGCGGGCCAACGCCGCGATCGACAGGGCGAGCAGGAGCGACGGGATCGACAGCAGCACATCGACGACGCGCATGACGAAGGCGTCGATGGCCCCGCCGAACGCGCCGGACAGGATGCCGAGCACCAGCCCACCGATCAGGCCGATCACGGTGCGCCAGGGTCCCGACGATGAGCGTCTGCCGACTGCCGACCATGAGCCGCGAGAGGAGATCGCGGCCCTTGTCGTCGGCCCCGAGGGGGAAGCCGGGCTGCGGCCCCGGGATCGGGTTCGACTGCGGGCGCACCCTGTCGAGCAGCAGGCCTGCCGCGGGGTCGTGGGGGGCGATCCACGGCGAGATGATCGCGAGGACGATGAAGACCGCGATGATGCCGGCACCCACGAGGAAGACGGGGTCACGACGCAGCCGGCGCCAGGCGCTCGCGATGAGGGAGACACCGGGAGCCTCGTCGACGGTCCCGGCGTCGTCGACCGCCACGACGAGGCCCGCCGGGTGCCGGGTCGCGGCCGCCGCGCCGGCCCGCGCTCGTGGCGAGGTCGTCGATCCGCTGCTTGCGGCGGTCCATCGGGTTGGGTTAGTGGCCGGTCATCGGGTTCGCACCCTCGGGTCGATGACGGCATAGGAGATGTCGACGAGCAGGTTCACGACGACGTAGATGGCGGCAGCAGCGAGGATCAGCACCTGGAGCACCGCGTAGTCACGCCCCGAGAACGCC
>CAWERJ010000010.1:0-20039 GCA_963811475.1 uncultured Actinomycetota bacterium | reverse complement strand
GCTGGTAGCCTTGACCACTGCCGTGAGAACCGGCCGCGGATCCAGAGAGCCCCGGTGAACCAGCCCGGGAGCGCCGCGCAGCGAAACCACAGAGAAGGAGAGTCGTCGCCCCATGCCTCTGAGCACCGACGTCAAGAAGCAGATCATGGCCGAGTACGCCACCACCGAGGGTGACACCGGCTCCCCGGAGGTGCAGGTCGCCCTCCTCACCCAGCGCATCAAGGACCTCACCGAGCACTCGCGCGAGCACAAGCACGACCACCACAGCCGGCGCGGCCTGCTGCTGCTGGTCGGCCAGCGCCGGCGCCTGCTCCGGTACCTCGAGAGCGTCGACGTCGAGCGCTACCGCTCGCTCATCAAGCGCCTCGGCCTGCGCCGATAAGGACTTCCGCGAGGGGCGGTCCTCACGTCAACCGTGAGGGCCGCCCTTTCGCGTGAGAGGCGGATGCCGTCCGCGGCACCCCCGCCTGTTGGACAAGCCCGTGCACAACGACGATGCACGTGAGCTCAGCAGACAAGAGAAAAGGAGGACCCATGGAGGGTCCTGAGATCACTGTCGCCGAAGCCGTTCTCGACAACGGCACGTTCGGCACCCGCACCGTCCGGTTCGAGACCGGCCGGCTCGCGAAGCAGGCCGGCGGCGCCGTCGCGGCCTACCTGGACGAGGACACGATGCTCCTGTCCACGACCACCGCCGGCAAGAGCCCGCGCGAGGGCTTCGACTTCTTCCCCCTGACCGTCGACGTCGAGGAGCGGATGTACGCCGCGGGCAAGATCCCCGGCTCGTTCTTCCGCCGTGAGGGCCGCCCGTCCACGGACGCCATCCTCACCTGCCGCCTCATCGACCGGCCGCTGCGCCCGACCTTCACCAAGGGCCTGCGCAACGAGGTCCAGGTCGTCATCACGGTCCTGGCGCTCAACCCCGACCACCAGTACGACGTGCTCGCCATCAACGCGGCCAGCGCCTCGACCCAGATCTCCGGCCTGCCGTTCTCCGGCCCGATCGGCGGCGTGCGGGTCAGCCTCATCGACGACCAGTGGGTCGCGTTCCCGAACTTCAGCGACATCGAGCGCTCGACGTTCGACATGGTCGTCGCCGGCCGCATCGCCGGTGACGACGTCGCGATCATGATGGTCGAGGCGGAGTCCACCGAGCAGACCTGGGACCTCGTGAAGACCCAGGGCAAGACCGCCCCCACCGAGGAGGTCGTGGCCTCCGGCCTCGAGGCCTCCAAGGCCTTCATCCGCGTCCTCTGCGAGGCGCAGGCCGACCTCGCGTCCAAGGCCGCGAAGCCCGTGCAGGAGTTCCCGGTCTTCCTCGACTACGAGGACGACGTGTACACCGCCGTCGAGGCCGAGACGGCATCCGACCTGGCTGCCGCCCTTCAGATCGCCGGCAAGACCGAGCGCGAGGACCGGCTCGACGAGCTCAAGTCCGCGCTGCACCTCAAGCTCGTCGGCGACGCCGACGGCATCCACGAGGGTGGCGAGAAGGGCGAGTTCTTCGGCCGCCAGAAGGAGGTCTCCGCCGCCTTCCGCGCCGTGCAGAAGAAGCTCATCCGCCAGCGCATCCTCACCGACAAGGTGCGCATCGACGGCCGTGGCCTCGCCGACATCCGCGCCCTGAGCGCCGAGGTCGAGGTGCTGCCGCGCGTGCACGGCTCGGCGATCTTCGAGCGTGGCGAGACCCAGATCATGGGCGTGACGACGCTGAACATGCTCCGCATGGAGCAGCAGCTCGACACGCTCTCCCCGGTCACCCGCAAGCGCTACATGCACAACTACAACTTCCCGCCCTACTCGACCGGTGAGACCGGCCGGGTGGGTTCGCCGAAGCGTCGCGAGATCGGGCACGGTGCGCTCGCCGAGCGTGCCCTGATGCCGGTGCTCCCGACCCGCGAGGAGTTCCCGTACGCGATCCGGCAGGTGTCCGAGGCCCTCGGCTCCAACGGCTCGACGTCGATGGGCTCGGTCTGCGCGTCCACCCTGTCGATGCTCAACGCCGGTGTGCCGCTGCGCGCCCCGGTCGCGGGTATCGCGATGGGTCTCATCTCGGCCGAGGTCGACGGGAAGACCGAGTACGCGGCGCTGACCGACATCCTCGGCGCCGAGGACGCCTTCGGTGACATGGACTTCAAGGTCGCCGGCACCCGCGAGTTCGTCACCGCCATCCAGCTCGACACCAAGCTCGACGGCATCCCCGCCGACGTGCTGGCCGGCGCGCTGACCCAGGCCCGCGACGCGCGCCTGCACATCCTCGACGTCATGAACGAGGCCATCGACGCGCCGGACGAGATGAGCCCCTACGCTCCTCGCGTCATCGCGGTGACGGTCCCGGTCGACAAGATCGGCGAGGTCATCGGCCCGAAGGGCAAGATGATCAACCAGATCCAGGACGAGACCGGCGCCCAGATCTCGATCGAGGACGACGGCACCGTCTACATCGGCGCGACCGACGGCCCGTCCGCCGAGGCGGCCCGCGCCATGGTCAACGCCATCGCGAACCCGCAGATGCCGGAGATCGGCGAGCGCTTCCTCGGCACCGTCGTCAAGACGACGACCTTCGGGGCGTTCGTCTCGCTCCTGCCGGGCAAGGACGGCCTGCTGCACATCTCCGAGGTGCGAAAGCTCGTCGGCGGCAAGCGGATCGACGCGGTCGAGGATGTCCTGGCCGTCGGTCAGAAGGTCCAGGTCGAGCTCAAGGAGATCGACCCGCGCGGCAAGCTGAGCCTGGCCGCCGTGCTCGCCGAGGGCGACACGGGTGACGAGCAGGCCCCCGCGGCCGACTCGGCCCCGGCCGCTGCTCCGGCTGCCGACCTCGACGCCGACGCGGATGCCGAGGGCGACGCCCCGGCCAGTGACGGTGGCGAGCGCGAGGACCGTGGTGAGCGCCGCTCAGCGCAACCGTCGTCGTGGTGGCAACCGTGGACGCGGCGAGCGCTCGGACGCCGAGAGCACGCCCTCGGACGCCTGAGTCCCCATCGTCGGCACGGCGAAGGCCCGTCCCCTTTCAGGGGGGCGGGCCTTCGTCGTCCCGGGGCTCCGCCCGTCCATCGTGGTCGTGGGCCCGGCATACTGCCCGGTGTGAAGGAGGCGCTGTGGACGTCCGGACGGTGAAGCGCGTGATGCTGGGGCGGGGCGGGGCGCCGCTGCGCCTTGCCTACCGCGGGGCTGTCTCGGTCGAGCTGGCCGCAGTGACGGCCTTCGCGAGGCTTCACCGCGGTCCGGACGACGCCGAGCGCGCGGAGACCGCGCGCCGGGTGACCATGGCGGTCAAGACCTTCGAACGCCCCGCCGTCGCCCGCCGGCTGGTGCGGGGCGCTCGGCGGGTGTTCGACGGGCGCATCGTCCTCGCCGACGACTCGCGGGTACCGATGACCCACCCGGATGCGGGGGTCGACGTCATCGCGCTGCCGTTCAACTCCGGGGTCGCGGTCGGGCGCAACGCCGCACTCGATGCCGTCACGACCGAGTACGTCCTCGTCACCGACGATGACATCGTCTTCACCGCCGCGAGTGACGTCGACCGGGCCCGTCGGTTCCTCGACGCGAACCCGGAGGCCGACGTGGTCGGCTTCCTCCTCGTCGAGCTCCCGGGGTGGTACGCCAACGACCACGGGCCCGACACGCTGTTCGCGGGCCACGACGAGCCGCTCCGGGAGTGGGGGACCCTCGTCGGGGGCCTCCCGGTGCGCTACAAGATCCCCCAGGTGTACCTCGCGCGCACCCGTTCCCTGATGCGGGTGCGCTGGGACGAGAACATCCGCATGGTCGACCACCGTGACTTCTTCAGCCGCGCGGCGGGGCGCCTGCTCGTGGTCCTCGACCCCGGCAACCACGTGTACCACGCCCGCACGCCGTTCGACGCGGGGTACATCCGCTACCGGGAGGACACGCAGAGCGACCTCCGGTACCTTGCGGGCGTCTGGGCTGCGCGTGCCGCCGGGCGCGGGGGCCCGGATGTGGAGTCCGCCCCGTCACGTCCCGACGACCCCCAACCCCCGCCGGCCTGACCGTCGACCACGACGAAGGCCCGCCCCCTCCAGGGGTGCGGGCCTTCGTCATGCCTCGTGGCCGCGCCTCAGGCGGAGCGACGGTGCAGGTTCGGTGGGGCCGTCCAGCGCATCTCGAGGCGCACGCGCCCGTCGCCGGAGACGACCGGGACCCAGCGTAGTGCCAGGCCGGTCCTCGTGGTGGTCGGAGCCGTCTGCTTCACGGGCCCTCCTCTCGGTCGATCGTCCGATGTCGGGGACAGCCTAACGGACGGTGGACGGCAGGTGAACGGAGGGTGAACGAGGGTCCCGGCTGGCTACAGTGCTCGCCATGAGCGCGAGGACCCGGGTGGCTGTCGTCGGAGCGGGTGGCCGGATGGGCTCGACGGTGTGCCGGGCGGTCGAGGACGCCGACGACCTCGAGCTCGTCGGGCGCTACGACGACGGTGACGAGCTCGGCGACCTCGCCGCGCGCGGACGTCGCGGTCGAGTTCTCGGTGCCCGACGCCTCCCCGGGCAACGTCGCCCACTGCGTGGGTCGTGGGGTCCACGTCGTCGTCGGGACGACGGGGTGGTCGCGCGGACCGGCTGGCGACGCTGCGGGAGCAGGTCGAGCGGATGCCGGGCGTCGGCGTGCTCGTCGCGCCGAACTTCGCGATCGGAGCGGTGCTCATGATGGCGTTCGCCGAGCGGGCCGCCCGGTTCTACGAGTCCGTCGAGGTCGTCGAGCTGCACCACCCCGACAAGGTCGACGCACCGTCCGGAACGGCGTCGCGCACGGCCGACCTCATCGGGGCTGCGCGCGACGACGCCTCCCTCGGCCCCGTCCCGGACGCGACCACGTCCGACCCGGGCGGCGCCCGCGGGGCGCGCGTGCACGGCATCCCGGTGCATTCGGTGCGCCTGCGGGGGCTCGTCGCGCACCAGGAGGTGCTGTTGGGCGGCCCGGGCGAGCTGCTGACCCTGCGTCACGACTCCTTCGACCGGGTGTCGTTCATGCCGGGGGTGCTCGCCGCCGTGCGGGCGGTCGGCGACCACCCCGGCGTGACGGTGGGCCTCGAGCACTACCTCGGGCTCGGCTGACCCGGCCGTGACCACCCTGCTCGGGGTCGACCTCGTGGGGCGGCGCGTCGTCGTCGTGGGCGCCGGGTCCGTCGGCACCCGCCGGGCCGCGGGCCTGGCGGCCGAGGGAGCCCACGTCGTGCTGGTGGACCCCACGCCGTCGCCGGCCGCCCGTGAGCTGGCCGGGGCTCCGTCACCGGGTCGCATCGACCTCGTCGAGCGCCGCGCTCACCGAGACCGACCTGGATGCCGCGTGGCTGGTCGTCGCCGCCACCGCCGTCGCCGACGTGGACGCCGCCGTCGCCCGCTGGTGCGAGGAGCGCCGCACCTGGTGCGTGCTCGGCGGGTCGGGATCGGCCCGCACGGTCGCCGCGACCCGGCACGACGGGCTCGTGATCGGGGTCGTCTCGGACGGTGAGCCGGACCCGCGGCGGGCCGCGGGGGTGCGTGACGCCCTGGCGCGCCACCTGGTGTCCGGAGCGGTCGACCTGCAGCGACGGCGGCGCCCGGAGGCCGACCTTGGCTGACGGCCGCCCTCCCGCGCTCGTCGTCTGCGCGCACGGCACCCGGGACGAGCAGGGCCGCGCCACCGTCAGGGGTGTGGTCGAGGCCGTCGCCGCCCGGGTGCCGGGCGTCGAGGTGCTCGAGGCCTACGTCGACGTGCACGGCCCGGAGGTGGGCGACGTCGTGGCCGCCGTCCCGCCCGCGCCGGGAGAGCGCGTCGCGGCCGTCGTCGTGCCGCTCCTCCTCGCGGCCGGCTACCACGTGCACGTCGACATCGCAGCGGCGGTCAGCGGCCGACGAGACGTGCTCGTCACCGGCGCCCTCGGCCCGGACGACCGCCTCGTCGACCTCCTCGTCGACCGGTTGGTCCGGGCGGGCGCCGAGCCGGGAGGAGCGGTGGTGCTGGCGCCGGCCGGGTCGAGCGACCCTCGGGCGACGGCCGACAGTGCCGAGACCGCCGCCCGGCTGGCCCGCCGGTGGGGTGGCCCGGTCACCGTCGGGTACGCGGCGGGGCCGGTGCCCACGGTGGCCGACGCGGTCGCCGCCGCCCGCGCGGGCACTGATGGGGCGCCCGTGGCGGTGGCGTCCTACCTGCTGGCGCCGGGGTCGTTCCAACGGCGTGTCGAGGCCGCCGGGGGCGACGTGGTGACCGGCGCCCTCGCGCCGGACCCGCGGGTCGTCGAGATCGTCGTGGCCCGCTACCGCGACGCGCTCCCGGGGGCGCTCTAGCCCCACCCCAGAGCGCGCAGGCCGCCGGCCACGACGGCGGCGGTGACGACGATGACGAGGAAGTTCGCCCGCAGCAGCAGGAGCACGACCGCGACGCCGACGGCCACGATCCGCGCGTCGAGCACGATGGCCCCGCCCTGGCCCACGACGGTCTGGACGACGACCAGGGCGGCGAGCAGCGCCACCGGGAGCAGCGTCGTGATCCTCGAGGTCCGCTCACCGGCCAGGGCGCTCTCGGGCACGAGGTGGCCCGCGAGCTTGATGAGGAACGACGCCACCGACGCGACGATGACGGCGACCCAGAGCGTCATGGGAGGGGGTCCGCCCCCGGCAGCGCCCCGTCGCGTCCCTCGAGCGGCCCCTCGTGCCGGCCCGGGTGGCGCAGACCGACGGCGACGGCGGCGATGGCGGCGAGGATGACCGGCATCCCGGCCGGCAGCAGGGGCGACGTCACGAGCGCGACGACCATGGCGAGGACGGCGGTGGCCGCGGCGTCGCGACTGCGCAGGCGGGGCCACAGGAGGGCGACGAACGCCGCCGCTGCCGCGGCGTCGAGACCCAGCGTGCGCGGGTCGCCGAACGCGTTGCCGAGCAGCGCGCCGGCCAGGGTCGACAGGTTCCACAGGACGAACACGGCGATCCCCGTCTGCCAGAAGCCGAGGCGCCGGGCCTCCGGCTCGGGCTGGGCGATGGCGACGGCGGTCGACTCGTCGAGGGTGACGTGGGCGGCGGCGAGGCGGCGCAGCCCGGTGACGCCGAGGAGCCGTGACGTCTGCAGGCCGTAGAGGCCGTTGCGGATGCCGAGCATCGAGGAGGCGGCGATCGCCGCCGGTGCCGCGGCCACGCCTCCGGCACCGACGATGCTGACGAACGCGAACTGGGACCCCCCGGTGAAGAGGACGAGCGAGAGCACCTGTGCTTGCCACACGTCCAGCCCGGCGGCGACGGCGAGGGCGCCGAAGCTGATGCCGTAGGTGCCGCTGGCGATGCCGACCGACCAGGACTGGCGGATGACCTCGCGCCGCCGCCCCGGGGCCAGGGCCGGCTCCGTCACGCCTCGTCGTCCGGGGTGAGCAGCACCATGAGGCGCACCTCGCGCAGGGTGTTGCCGTCGGCGGAGACGACGCGGTCGCGGTAGGCGCCGTCCGGGGCGAACCCCGACGCGGTGAGGAACGCCCGGGCCCGCTCGGCGTCCGCCAGGAGCCAGAGGGCGACCGACTCCGCGCCCGCGTCGCGCAGCACGTCGACCGCGGCGTTCAGCAGGCGCGAGCCGTGGCCCTGGCGCCGGGCGTCGGGGTGGACGCCGAGGACGGTGACCTCGGCGCCGGCCGGTCCGGCATCCGGGTCCTGCGACGGCCCGACGGCGGCCAGCCCCACGACCTGGGGCCCGGCACAGGCCACGAGCAGCTGGTGCACGCCGTCGGGCGGCGCCGCGAGGCTGCTCCGCCAGGTGCGGGCGAAGGCGTCGGGCTCGAACCGCGCGAGCACGTCGTCGGGCAGCCGGCCGGCATACGTCTCGCGGAACACCGCCGCCTGGACCCTGCCGACCGCCGGGGCGTCGTTGGCCCCCGCTCGCCGCACGCTCGCGTCGGCCAGCGGGCCGGTCAGGTCAGGGGAGGAGGTGGGCACCCTCACGACCCTACCCAGCGCCGTGCGGCGGTCGCGTCGGCCCCGACTGCCGGTCTGCTCACGGTGCGGCCCGGCGTTTGGTGCACCCCCTCGTGGGGCACGTACCCGGCAGGAGAGCCCCCAATGACACCGCACAGGACCAGCCACCGCCCGGACGGCACGACGTCCGGGCCCGTTCGCCCGGCGCAGGACGCCGACCCCGAGGAGCCGTTGTGAAGGTCGCGGTCGTCTCGACGTACCCACCCCGCCGCTGCGGCCTCGCGACGTTCACCACGGACCTGCGCGGGGCCCTGCTCGAGGCCGACGACACGATCGAGGTCGCCGTCGCGGCGGTCCTCGACGAGGAGCCCGCCGACGCGCCGCCCGAGGTCGACGTCGTGCTGCGCCAGCACGAGCGCCCCGACTACGCGGCAGCCGCCCTGGAGCTCAACCGCTCGGGGGCCGACGTCGTGCTCGTGCAGCACGAGTACGGCATCTTCGGCGGCGAGGGCGGCGAGTACCTGCTCGACCTCACCGCGGCCCTCGAGGTGCCCTACGTCGCCACGCTCCACACGCTGCTGGAGAAACCGACGCCGCGCCAGGCCGAGGTCCTCCGCCGGCTGGCGGCCGGTGCCGCGCAGGTGACCGTCTTCACCGAAGCGGCGCGGGACGACCTCGTCCGCCAGGGGGTGGCGCCGGCGGACCGCGTGTCGGTCGTCCACCACGGCGCCCCGGCCGAGCTGCAGGCCAGGCCGCCGGCATCCGCTCGTCGGCGGACGCTCCCGGCGGGCGACAGCGGATCCCTGCCCGAGCTCGGCCCGCACCGTGACCGTCGCGTGCTCTCGACCTTCGGGCTGCTGTCGTCCGGGAAGGGCATCGAGGTCGCGATCCGGGCGCTGACCACGGTGCGCGAGACGCACCCGGGCGTCCTCTACGTCGTGGCCGGGCGCACGCACCCGCAGGTGGTGAGGACGGAGGGGGAGCGGTACCGCGAGTCCCTGCACCGGCTCGTCACCGACCTCGGCCTGGACGACCACGTGCTCTTCCTCGACCGCTACCTCAGTGACGACGACATCCGCACGCTGCTGGCCCGGACCGAGGTGTTCCTCACGCCCTACCGGTCGCAGGAGCAGGTCGTGTCCGGGGTGCTGACCTTCGCGCTCGTGGCGGGGTGCCCCGTCGTGTCCACGCCGTACCGCTACGCCACCGAGCTGCTCGCCGGTGGCGCCGGGCGCCTCGTCGGGTTCGACGACCACGAGGCGGTGGCCGGTGCGCTCCTCGAGCTGCTCGGCGACGATGCGGCCCTCGCGCATGCGGCCGGGGCTGCGCACACCCTCGGCACTCAGTACACCTGGCCGTCGGTCGGCCGCGAGATGCTCAAGCTGCTGGCCCGGGCGTCCGAGGTGAACGAGCAGCCCGGCAGGGGGCACGCCGGCGGTCGCCGGAGCTGCGCCTGCTCGCGAGGCTCGACCACCTCGAGCGCCTCGTCGACCGCGGCGGCATCGTCCAGCACGCCGCCGGGCTCGAGCCCGACCGCTCGACCGGCTACTGCGTCGACGACGTC
Organism: uncultured Actinomycetota bacterium; assembly: GCA_963811475.1. Classification (GTDB taxonomy): domain Bacteria; phylum Actinomycetota; class Actinomycetes; order Actinomycetales; family Dermatophilaceae; genus Fodinibacter. The sequence goes on along the minus strand of CAWERJ010000010.1, from coordinate 10,580 downwards.
GCACGGCTGCTGCTCGTCGCCGACGCCCTGGCTCCTCGCGCCGTCTCCTGCCCGCAGCTCGACGCGATGGCCGAGCGATCGCTGACCTTCCTGGAGGAGGCGTGGTGCCCGGGAACGGGTTCCATGCACAACCTCAGGGAGGTCGGCGGCGAGGTGGCTCGACGAGCCGCACCACGGTGACCACGTCGGTCGCGCGGTGTGGGCGCTCGGGGAGGTCGCGAGCGGGCCCTCGCCGCTCGCGCTCCGCAGCCGGTCGCTGCTGGATGCCGTGGTCGCGGCCTGGCCCGCGGACGCACCGCCCCGGGCGGTCGCCTTCGCCGTGCTGGGCCTGGCGCGCTCGTCGCCTGGTCCAGCGGATGCCGGTGGCGCGCCGTCTGCTCCGCCCTGGCCGCCGAGCTCTCGCGCCACTACCGGCACCACCAGCGCCCGGAGTGGGCGTGGTTCGAGGACGAGCTGACGTACGACAACGCCCGGCTGCCCCAGGCGCTCATCGCCGCGGCCGGCCCTCTCCACGACGCCGGCCTGCTGGCCGAGGGGCTCGAGGCGCTGGACTGGTACGCGCAGCGCTGCGCCCTCGGCAGCGGGGTCGTCGTGCTCGTCGGCAACCGCTGGCGCCGACGGTCGGAGAACCCCACCGGCCGGCCGCCGGCCGAGCGCGACCGAGGCACGGAGGGCGACGAGCAGCCCCTCGACGCCGCGGCGCTCGTCGAGGCGTGCGTCGAGGCGTACCGCGCCACGGGAGCGCCGAGCTGGGGCCGCCACGCGCTGGAGGCCTACGGCTGGTTCCACGGAGCCAACCGGTGGCACACCGCGCTGTACGACGACCGGACCGGCGGCTGCCACGACGGGGTGGGCCCCGGCGGGCTCAACCTCAACGAGGGGGCCGAGTCCACCCTCGCCCACCTCCAGGCCCGGGTGGCCCTCGACGACGCCGGCCTCAGCCCCCGGCGCCCACCGGGGGTGAGGGTCGCGCTGCTCGGGCCGATCGCGTGGCGGACCCCGCCCGAGCACTACGGCCCCTGGGAACAGGTCACCGGCGTGCTCGCCGACGGCCTCGTGCGCCGCGGGGTCGACGTCACGCTCTTCGCCACCGCCGACTCGCAGACCGCGGCCACGCTCGAGGCGGTCAGCCCACACGGCTATGCCGAGGACCCGCAGATGGACGGCCGGGTGTGGGAGGCCCTGCACGTCTCCCACTGCATCGCCCGGTCCTTCGAGTTCGACCTCGTGCACAGCCACCTCGACTGGCTCCCGCTCTGCTTCGCGGAGCACTTCGCGGCGCCGCTCGTGACGACGGTCCACGGCTTCTCGGGTTCCGGCATCCTGCCGGCCTACCGGTCCGCACGGTCGGCGTACGTCTCGATCTCGGACGCCGACCGGGCCGCGGGCCTCGACTACGTCGCGACCGTCCACCACGGGGTCGACGTCGACCGCGCTGCCGCTCGGCGAGGGAGGTGACGACCTCGTCGCCCTCGGCAGGATCCACCCCGACAAGGGCACCACCGACGCGATCGCCATCGCGCGGAGGGCGGGTCGGCGGCTCGTGCTCTGCGGCATCGTGCACGACGAGCGGTACTTCGAGGAGCACGTCGCTCCCCACGTCGACGGGGACGCCGTCGTGTACCTCGGGCCCGTCGGCCCCGCTGAGCGTGCCCGGGTCCTCGGCAGCGCGGGCGCGCTCCTGCACCCGGTCGCCTTCGACGAGCCGTTCGGCCTGTCGGTCGTCGAGTCGATGGTGTGCGGGACGCCGGTCGTCGCCTACCGGCGGGGCTCGATGCCGGAGGTCGTCGACGAGGGTGTCACCGGCCTGCTCGTCGCTGACCCGGAGGAGGCCGTGGCCGCCGTCCGCGGCCCCGTCGCGCTCGACCGCAGGGCGTGCCGTGAGCGCGCCGTCTCCCGCTTCGCTGCGGACCGGATGGTCAGCGACTACCTTGACGTGTATGCCCGAGTCCTGGCGGCCAGGTGAGCAGCGGGTGTTCCGCCGGGCGGTCGCGCAACCCGCTCCTCACGGCAGACGACTGGCCCTATCCCGTCAACGCGGTCTTCAACCCGGCGGCCGCGTACGACGGAGAGCAGACGGTGCTCGTCTGCCGGGTCGAGGACTTCAGGGGGTACAGCCACCTCAGCGTGGCGCGGTCGCTCGGACGGGCTGAACGGCTGGACGGTCGACCCGGTGCCGCTCATCCACCCGTCCGACGACCACCCGTCGGAGGTGTGGGGGGTCGAGGACCCCCGGGTCACGCGGGTCGACGAGCTCGACGCCTGGGTCATCGCCTACACCGCCTACGGGCCCGACCGGGCCGGCGGTCTCGCTCGCGACGACGACCGACTTCCGCTCGCGTCGAGCGGCATCGGCGTGGTCTGCCCCCCCGACGACAAGAACGCGGCCCTGCTGCCCGCGGCGCGTCGGTGACCACTTCGTGCTGTTCCACCGGCCCCGCACCGTCGTCGGCGGTCACGCCGACGTCTGGATGTCACGGTCGACCGACCTGCACAGCTGGCTCGCGCCCGAGCCGGTCTTCCGGGCCCGCGCCGGGTATGTGGGACAGCGCCCGGATCGGCATGGGTCCCCCACCGATCGAGACCCCCCAGGGCTGGCTCGTGGCGTACCACGGGGTCCGGGACACCGTCGCGGGCGAGCTCTACCGCGTCGGCCTCGCGCTGCTCGACCTCGACGACCCGCTCACGGTGCTGTGCCGGTCGGCCGAGTGGTTCCTCGGCCCGGTCACCTCCTACGAGCTGCACCGGCGACGTGCCGGGCGTGGTGTTCCCCTGCGGGTGGCTCCACGACCCGTACACCGACTCGCTGCGGCTCTACTACGGTGCGGCCGACTCGGTCGTCGCGATGGCGGAGTCGTCGCTCGGCGAGGTGCTCGACCTGCTGGCGAGGTGCGACTAACCGGCGCGCTACGTGGCCGCTCCCGCTGACCGTCGTCCCGATTCCCGGCCCGGGCGCCGAGGACGTGCTCGTCGCCGACGACGGGCGGGTCTGGACCGGCACGGCCGACGGGGGCCTCCACGTGCACGACCCGAAGACGCAGACCACCACCACGGTCGCGGCCACGGGCGGCCGGCCCCTCGGCCTCGAGCACCTCCCCGACGGCCGCATCCTCGTCTGCGACGCCCACCGCGGGCTCCTCGCCCTCGACCCGGTCACCGGCGACCTCGAGACCCTGCTCCGCGAGGTCGACGGTGAGCGCCTCCTCTTCCCCAACAACGCGGCCGTCACCGCCGACGGCACCATCTGGTTCACCGACTCCAGCCGCGTCTGGACGATCGAGGACTGGAAGAGCGACCTCATCGAGCACACCTGCACCGGCCGGCTGTTCCGCCGCACGCCGAGCGGCCACGTCGACACGGTGCTCGACGGCCTGTGCTTCGCCAACGGCGTCGCGCTGACCGCCGAGCAGGATGCCGTGCTCGTCGCCGAGACCGGCACCCGCACCATCCGCCGCGTCGAGCTCGCCGGCGACGGCGGCCCGGGCGCCACGACGACGTGGGTCGAGGACCTGCCCGGGCCACCCCGACAACATCGCCCTCGGCAGCGACGGGCTGGTCTGGGTGACCGTCGCCACGCCCGACCGACCCCGCTCTCACGGTGCTCCAGAAGAGCCCGCGGCCGGTCCGGCAGCTCGTCCGCCGGCTCCCCGAGCGGCTCAAACCGGCGCCGAAGCGCACCGCGCGGGTCCTGGCCCTGGACTCCACGGGCCGCACGGTGCACGACCTCGACTTCGACGCGACCGCGTGGCACCTCGCCACCGGGGTCCGCGAGCACCACGGCAGGGTCTGGCTCGGCAGCCTCGTCGAGCCGGCGATCGCCGTCGGTGACGTGCCCGACCGCCTGACCCATCGGAGTCGGGTGCTCAGGTGGTCGCCGGAGCAGCCACCTCGGCACCCAACTCGGGAAGGACTAGCGGCGCACCCGCTCGTAGACCACCCGCGACCAGCCGTCGTGCGGCTCGCGCAGCTCCTCGCGCCAGTCGTCGCGCGGCCACTCCGGGAACCACGTGTCACCCTCCGGCTCGGCGTCGACCTCGGTGATGAGCATCCGGTGCGCGTAGGGGAGCGCCTCGGCGTAGATCTGGGCACCCCCCGCCACGAACACCTCGTCGGCGGGCCCGGCGAGCGACACGGCATCCGGGAAGGAGTGGGCGCTCTCGACCCCGGGGTGGTGCCACGCCGGGTCGCGCGTGACGACGATGGTGCGGCGCCCGGGCAGCACGCGCCCGATCGCCTCGAACGTCGCGCGCCCCATGACGAGCGGGTGGCCCAGGGTCGTGGCCTTGAAGTGGGCGAGCTCGTCCGGGAGGTGCCACGGCATCCCGCCGTCGCGGCCGATGACGCCGTTGCGCGCGACCGCGGCGATGAGGGTGATGCGGGTCATCGGTGCGTCCGCCTCAGACCGCGATCGGTGCCCGGATGGCGGGGTGCGACTCGTAGCCCACGAGCTCGAAGTCCTCGAGGTCGTAGTCGTCGATGCCGGGCCGGGGCGTGATCCGCATGGTGGGCAGGGGGAACGGCTCGCGGGTCAGCTGCAGGGCAGCCTGCTCGAGGTGGTTCGAGTAGAGGTGGGCGTCGCCGAGGGTGTGCACGAAGTGGCCCGGCCGCAGGTCGGTGAGCTGGGCGACCATCATCGTCAGCAGCGCGTACGACGCGATGTTGAAGGGCACGCCGAGGAAGACGTCGGCGGAGCGCTGGTAGAGCTGGCAGTCGAGGAACGCCGGCCCGTCGTCGCCCGCGGGGCGCACGTAGAACTGGAACAGCGCGTGGCACGGCGGGAGCGCCATGGCGTCGACGTCGGCGACGTTCCACGCCGACACGACGTGCCGCCGCGAGTCGGGGTTGGTCCGGATCGCCTCGATGACCTTGGCGACCTGGTCGACCTCGCGCCCGTCGGGCGTCGGCCACGACCGCCACTGGTGGCCGTAGACCGGGCCGAGGTCGCCGAGCTCGTCGGCCCACTCGTCCCAGATCGAGATGCCGCGCTCCTGCAGCCAGCGGACGTTGGTGTCGCCGCGCAGGAACCACAGGAGCTCGCCGATGATCGAGCGCAGGTGCAGCCGCTTGGTCGTGACGACGGGGAACCCGGCGCCGAGGTCGAACCGCATCTGGTAGCCGAAGACGCTGCGCGTGCCGGTGCCCGTGCGGTCGGACTTGTCGACGCCGGTCGTCATCACGTGGTCGAGCAGGTCGAGGTACTGGCGCACGACCGGAGCCTACCCGGGCCCGACGCCGCGACGGCACTACCCTTGGGCGCATGACGACCTCCCCCTTCGGCCGTGTCCTCACCGCGATGGTGACCCCGATGTCCCCGGGCGGTGCGGTCGACGAGAAGGGAACCGACGCGCTCGTCGACCACCTCCTCGACACCGGCCACGACGGCATCGTCGTCAACGGCACGACCGGTGAGTCGTCGACCCTGACGGTCGACGAGAGCCTCGGGGTCGTCCGGCGGGTGCGCGAGCGCGCCGCCGGCCGGGCCCGGGTCGTCGCCGGCGTCGGCTCCAACGACACGAGCCACGCCGTCGACATGGCCGTGCACGCGGCGGCGGAGGGCGCCGACGCCCTGCTCCTCGTCAGCCCGTACTACAACAAGCCGACCCAGCCCGGCCTCGTCGCCCACTGCCGAGCCGTCGCGGACGCCACCGACCTGCCGGTGATGCTCTACGACATCCCCGGACGCACCGGCATCCCGTTCGCGACCGAGACGCTCGTCGCGCTCGCCGAGCACCCGAACATCGTCGCGGTCAAGGACGCCAAGGGCGACCTCTGGGCCACGACCCACGTCCTCGCCGCCACCGACCTGCTGTGGTTCAGCGGTGACGACGCGCTCAACCTGCCGCTCCTCGCGCTCGGTGCGACGGGGGTCGTGTCGGTCGTCGGCCACGTCGCCGGCACGCAGTACGCCGCGATGGTCGCCGCCGTCGACCGGGGAGACCTGGCCGAGGCCCGCCGCCTCCACACCTCCCTCGTCCCGGTCGTCGACGCGCTCATGACCACCTCGCAGGGCGCGATCACGGCCAAGGCGGCCCTCGTCGAGCTCGGCGTCATCGAGCACGCGACCGTGCGCCTGCCGCTCGTCGAGTCGCCCCCGGAGCACCTCGAGCTGATCCGGGCGGCCCTCGCCACGCTGCCCACCCGATGAGCCACCCGCACCCCGAGCTCGAGCTGCCCCCGCCGCTCGCCGACGGGGGCGTGCGCGTCGTCGCGCTCGGCGGGCTCGGCGAGGTCGGGCGCAACATGACCGTCGTCGAGCACCGCGGCCAGCTGCTCGTCATCGACTGCGGGGTGCTCTTCCCCGACGACCACCACCCGGGGATCGACCTCATCCTCCCGGACTTCGAGTACGTCAAGGACCGGCTCGACGACGTCCAGGCCGTCGTGCTCACCCACGGACACGAGGACCACATCGGCGCCGTGCCCTACCTCCTGCGGCTGCGACCCGACCTGCCCCTCGTGGGCTCGACGCTGACGCTGGCGCTCGTCGAGGCGAAGCTCAGGGAGCACCGGATCACCCCGTACACGCTGGGCGTGCGCGAGGGCGACCGCGAACGGCTCGGGGTGTTCGACTGCGAGTTCGTCGCCGTCAACCACTCCATCCCCGACGCCCTCGCCGTCGCCGTGCGCACCTCCGGCGGCACGCTGCTGCACACCGGTGACTTCAAGATGGACCAGCTGCCCCTCGACGGCCGGCTCACCGACCTGCGGGCCTTCGCGCGCCTCGGCGAGGAGGGGGTCGACCTCTTCCTCACCGACTCGACGAACGCCGAGGTGCCCGGGTTCACGACGCCCGAGCGCGACATCTCCCCGGCCATCGACAAGGTGTTCCGGCACGCGCGGCGACGGATCATCGTCGCGTGCTTCTCGTCGCACGTCCACCGCGTGCAGCAGGTGCTCGACGCGGCCGAGAAGGCCGGCCGCAAGGTCGCGATGGTCGGGCGCTCCATGGTGCGCACCATGGGGATCGCCGCCGAGCTCGGCTACCTCCACGTGCCCGACGGCGTGCTCGTCGACGTCAAGCGGCTCGACGACCTGCGCGACGACGAGGTCGTCCTCGTCTGCACGGGCAGCCAGGGCGAGCCGATGGCCGCGCTGTCGCGGATGGCCAACCGCGACCACCGCATCGACGTCGGGGCCGGCGACACCGTGCTCCTCGCCTCGTCCCTCATCCCCGGCAACGAGAACGCCGTGTACCGCGTCATCAACGGCCTCATGCGGCTGGGGGCCGACGTCGTCCACAAGGGCAACGCCCGGGTGCACGTGTCGGGTCACGCCAGCGCCGGTGAGCTGCTCTACTGCTACAACATCGTCCGGCCGCGCAACGTCATGCCGGTGCACGGCGAGTGGCGCCACCTCGTCGCCAACGCCGAGCTCGCGGTCGCCACGGGCGTCCCGCGCGACCGGGTCGTCGTCGTCGAGGACGGCGTCGCGGTCGACCTCGTCGACGGCGTCGCGAGCGTCGCCGGCGCCGTGCCCGCGGGCTACGTGTACGTCGACGGCGTCGTCGGTCGGTGCGGCCGACGAGACCCTGCTCAAGGACCGCCGCATCCTGCGCGACGAGGGCTTCATCTCGGTCATCGTCGTCGTCGACTCGATGACCGGCAAGGTCGTCGCGGGCCCGGAGATCACCGCGCGGGGCTTCGTCGAGGACGACCTCGTGTTCGACGACGTCATGCCCCAGCTCGTCGCGGAGCTCGACGAGGCGACGGCCAACGGCGTCACCGACAGCTACCAGCTGCAGCAGGTCATCCGCCGCTCGGTCGGCGGCTGGGTCGGTCGCAAGATCCGCCGGCGGCCGATGATCATCCCCATGGTCCTCGAGGCCTGAGCACGAAATCCGCCCGCCGCCTGCGTGTGACGGGTGAGTCTGGTGTGACTCTGCCGTAGCCTGCGGCCATGGCGACTCGTACGTCCTCCTCGTCGCGCGGCCGCTCCACGTCGACCCGGCCCGCGACCCGGCGGCCCGCGGCCCGCTCGCGCAAGGGGTCGGGCCGGGCCCGCAGCGGCGGCCTGCCGCTGCCCCTGCGCGCGGTCCAGAGCACGTGGATGGGCCTCGCCCACGCCACCGGCGCGGTGGCGCGCAAGGTGGGCGACACCGGTCGCGACCTCGAGCCCGAGCACCGCCGCGACGGCATCGGCCTGCTGCTCCTCGCCCTCGCCGTCGTCGTCGCGGCGCGCGAGTGGTGGGGGATGCCGGGATCGGTCGGCACCGTCGTCCACGCGGTCGTGGCCGGCACCGTCGGCCGGATCGGGTACGCCGTCCCGATCGTCCTGCTCCTCTTCGGCGTGCGGATGCTGCGCGCCCCGCAGGAGGACGCCGCCACGTCGCGGGCCGCCGTGGGCACGACGGCCCTGGTCTTCGCCGCCTGCGGCCTCGCGCACGTCGCGGCCGGCATCCCGACCCCGCCGGAGGGGGCCGACGGCATGCGGGCCGCCGGCGGCATCCTCGGCTTCCTCGCCTCGAGCCCGCTCGAGGCCGCCGTCTCCGTCTACGGGACCGTCCCGCTGCTGCTCCTCCTCGGGCTCTTCGGGCTGCTCGTCATCACGGCCACGCCCCTGCACCAGGTGCCGGCGCGCCTGCGCGCGGCCGTCGACCGGCTCACCGGTCACGCTCCCGACGCCTCCGCCGAGCGCCGGAGCGGACCCGGCCAGCCCCCGGCGCCGCCCACGGCGCGGAGCGGCCGACGACGTCGACGGTCCGAGGGTCGGCGACGAGGCGTTCGAGCAGGCGGCGCTCGTCGACCCGGTCACGGGCAAGCGCCTGCGCCCGGGCCAGAAGCGTCCCGCTCCTGCGCCGGGCGCCGGGGCGGGCCGGTGCCGGCCGGGGCCGCGGGGACCCGCGGTCCGGTGGCCGACAAGGCGCCCCTGGAGGCGCCACCGACCACCCCCCTGCCGCAGCGGGTGGAGCAGCTCTCCCTCGCCGGCGACGTCACCTACACCCTCCCCGACGCCGCGGTGCTCGAGCCGGGCAGCCCGCACCGGGCCCGCAGCGCGGCCAACGACCGCGTCGTCGACTCGCTCACCACGGTGCTCGACCAGTTCGAGATCGACGCCCAGGTCACCGGCTTCTCGCGTGGCCCCACGGTGACGCGCTACGAGGTCGAGCTCGGCCCCGGCATCAAGGTCGAGCGGGTCACCGCGCTGTCGAAGAACATCGCGTACGCCGTCGCGTCGGCCGACGTGCGCATCCTCAGCCCGATCCCGGGCAAGTCGGCGATCGGCATCGAGATCCCCAACACCGACCGCGAGAAGGTCAGCCTCGGCGACGTGCTGCGCAGCCAGGTCGCGCGCACCACCCAGCACCCGATGGTCATGGGCGTCGGCAAGGACGTCGAGGGCGGCTACGTCGTCGCCAACCTCGCGAAGATGCCGCACCTGCTCGTCGCCGGTGCGACCGGCGCCGGCAAGTCGAGCTTCGTCAACTCGATGATCACCTCGATCCTCATGCGGGCGACGCCCGACGAGGTCCGCCTGGTGCTCGTCGACCCCAAGCGGGTCGAGCTCACCGCCTACGAGGGCATCCCGCACCTCATCACGCCGATCATCACCAGCCCCAAGAAGGCGGCCGAGGCGCTCCAGTGGGTCGTGCGCGAGATGGACACCCGCTACGACGACCTCGCGGCCTTCGGCTTCAAGCACGTCGACGAGTTCAACAAGGCGGCCAAGGCCGGCAAGATCACGCCGCCGCCCGGCTCGCAGCGGGTCATCGCGCCGTACCCCTACCTGCTCGTCGTCGTCGACGAGCTCGCCGACCTCATGATGGTCGCGCCGCGTGACGTCGAGGAGTCGATCGTCCGGATCACGCAGCTCGCGCGCGCGGCCGGCATCCACCTCGTCCTCGCGACGCAGCGACCGAGCGTCGACGTCGTCACCGGCCTCATCAAGGCCAACGTGCCCTCCCGGATGGCGTTCGCCACGTCGAGCGTCACGGACTCCCGGGTCGTCCTCGACCAGCCCGGCGCCGAGAAGCTCATCGGCCAGGGCGACGCGCTCTTCCTGCCGATGGGCGCGAGCAAGCCGATGCGGGTGCAGGGGGCGTGGGTCACCGAGTCCGAGATCCACGCCGTCGTCAAGCACGTCACCGACCAGCTCAAGCCGCGGTACCGCGACGACGTCACCGTCAGCGCGCCGAAGAAGCAGGTCGAGGACGACATCGGCGACGACCTCGACCTCCTCCTCCAGGCCACCGAGCTCGTCGTCACGACGCAGTTCGGCTCGACGTCGATGCTCCAGCGCAAGCTGCGCGTCGGGTTCGCCAAGGCGGGCCGGCTCATGGACCTCCTCGAGTCGCGCGGCGTCGTCGGCCCGTCGGAGGGCTCGAAGGCGCGCGACGTGCTCGTCAAGCCCGACGACCTCGCGATCACCCTCGCGCTGCTGCGCGGGGAGGACGTCCCCGACCGGGCCGCCGTGCCGTTCGACGGGGTGACGGCAGCTGCGAGGGGCGGCGGCGGTCACCGACGACTCCGTCGACGACACCTCGGAGGTGCCGGTCCTCGGCTACGGCGGCGACGCCGTCGCGGCCGAGCTCGACGCCTACCCCGACGCAGTGGACCGCGGCGACGAGGACGGCGGGCACGACG
>CAWERJ010000009.1:0-188838 GCA_963811475.1 uncultured Actinomycetota bacterium | reverse complement strand
CTCCCGCCGCCCCACAGCCGGCCGCGTCGCCCGACCCCACCACGTCGGATGCCGGGCGCTCACTTCCCGCGGATGCCGTGTCCGTACCGTCCCCGGATGCCCCGCCTGCACGTGTTTCCGGTGCCCAGCCAGCACTTCCGAGCGATGTCGCCGCCCTGCTGGCGTTCGACCGGGAGCACGTATGGCACCCGTACTCGTCGGCACTGGCGCCACAGGACCCGTACCTCGTGGAGTCGGCGCACGGCATCCGGCTGCGGCTGCGTGACCGGGACGGCAGGCGCCTCGAGGTCGTCGACGCGATGTCGTCGTGGTGGTGCGCGATCCACGGCTACGCCGTGCCCGAGCTCGACGCCGCGGCGCACCGCCAGCTCGGTGCGATGTCGCACGTGATGTTCGGCGGGCTGACCCACGAGCCGGCGATCGGGTTGGCCCGCAGGCTCGTCGACCTGGCGCCGGCGGCCCTCGAGCACGTCTTCCTCGCCGACTCGGGGTCGGTGTCGGTGGAGGTCGCGATGAAGATGGCCCTGCAGTGGCACCTCGCGGCCGGGCGGCGTCGCACCCGCTTCTTCACGATCCGCGGTGGCTACCACGGCGACACCTTCTCGCCGATGTCGGTGACCGACCCCGTCGGTGGGATGCACTCACTCTTCCGCGGGGTGCTGCCCGAGCACGTCTTCGCGCCGCGCCCACCGGGCGGGCTCGACCGGGCCCCCGACGACCCCGAGCTGGTCGCCTGGGAGCACGAGACGCGCGCCCTGTACGCCGCGCACGCCGACTCGGTCGCCGCCGTGATCGTCGAGCCGGTGCTGCAGGGCGCCGGCGGGATGCACGTCTACAGCCCGCACGTGCTCGCGGTGCTCCACGAGCTGGCCCGCCAGCACGGGGCCCTCGTCATCCACGACGAGATCGCCACCGGGTTCCACCGCACCGGGCCGCTCTGGGCAGGGGCCGGGCGGGGCGACGTCGACGTGTGGGTCGACCTCGCCCCGGACGTCCTGTGCGTGGGCAAGGCCCTGACCGGTGGCTACCTCACGCTCGCCGCGGTGCTGTGCACGCGCGCGGTGGCCGAGGGCGTGAGCAGGGGGGAGGCCGGTGGACTCATGCACGGCCCGACCTTCATGGCCAACCCGCTGGCCTGCGCCGTCGCCTCGGCCAACCTGGACCTGCTGGCGTCCCGCGACACCGAGCCCGAGGTGGCGCCGATCGAGCGAGGGCTCACCGCGGGCCTCGAGCGCGCGGCATCCCTCGGCTCCGTCTCCGAGGTACGGGTGCTGGGAGCCGTCGGGGTCGTCCAGCTGCGGGAGCCTGTGAGCGTCGCCGCAGTGACCGCCGCGGCCCTCGAGCGCGGGGTGTGGGTGCGTCCGTTCCGTGACCTCGTCTACACGATGCCGCCCTACGTGACCTCGGACGACGAGCTGGGCTCGTCACGACGCGCTGGTCGGGGCCGTCGCGGCCGTCCACGGCTGACCTGCGATCGCGCGCACGGCGAGCCCGGCCCCGGCAGGGGTCTGGTCGAGGCCACTGCGCCTTCGCCTCGCCCCACCCGTGCCAGTGCTTGACCTCGACCCAGCAGCTGACCCGCGGGCGGTCGCGTACCGGGTAGTCCCGGCCGCCGTAGTGCCGTGAGAGCCGGTCGATGTCGGCCAGCCCCTTCTCCGGGTCGTCCTCCCAGCGCACGATCCGGCCGCGAACCGACACGTGGGTGTACCACTCGCCCTCCTTCAGCGCGGTGAGCGCGACCTCGGGCCGCTCGCGCATCCAGCGGAGGCGGGCGCGGCCGGCATCCATGTTGAGGAGCACCGTGCCGTCGTCCTCGACGAGGTACCACGTGGCGACCGACATCGGTGCACCACTGGGCCGCAGCACGGCGACCACGGCGGGGTTCGGTCGCGCGAACAGCTCGGCGACCTCGGGGGGCATGGGGGCCTTGGGCATGTCGCCCATCCTGCCCCGGACTCCGGTGGAGCGGCGGGTCAGCGACCGGCGACGCGGCGCACGGCCTCCAAAGCAGCCTCGGCCGGGACGCCGAGCGCGCGGGCCCGGTCGAGGTAGGCGGTGGCGGCCCGCCGCAGTGCCTGCTCCGGGCTGGCCGGCGCGGGCGCCGTCGCGGCGACCCGCGTGCCTCCACCTCGCCGGGAGCGGACGTGGCCGGACTGCTCGAGCTCGCGGTAGGTGCGCGCGACGGTGCCGGCCGCGAGCCCGAGGTCGGCCGCCAGCTGGCGTACCGGCGGCAGGCGGTCACCGGGGGTGAGGACCCCGGAGCCGATGAGGTCGGCGAGCTGGCGGCGCAGCTGCTCGTACGGGGGCGTGGGGTCGAGCACGTCGACCGTCACGGTGGAGAGCGTCATCGCACCGGGGCGCCGACCGGCGAGGGCTCGCCGGGCAGAGGACGCGGCAGGTCGTCGACGCGGATCGTGGGCGTGAGCACGAGACCGACGAGCAGACCCGCAGCCCCGCCGAGCGCCAGGGGGGCGACGACCGCCGCCGTACAGGCGACCGCCGAGCGTCGGATGCCGACGGATGGGCGGGCGGTCAGCTCGCCGACGATGGTGCCGGCGAGTACCCCGGCGCCGAGCGCCGTGGGCGCCAGCGCCGTGACCCGGCCGAGGTCGTCGACCCGCTGGCCGAGGGTGAGGAGCAGGACCGCGGCCACCCCGCCGAGGACCAGGCCCACGACGCGCCAGCCCCGGGTGTGCCGGGCGATCTCGACGACGCCACTGTGCTCGTTGACCCCGACGGTGACGACGACGCGGCGCAGCAGTGCCACGGCGAGCCCGAAGACGGCGACGGGCATCGCCAGGACCAGCACGGTCATGGACCCCCCTTGTGTCGAGTGCTTGGTACAAGACGATCGTTCCGCGCCACCACTGCTTGTGTCAAGTACCTGACACAAACTGCTCCGGGATGCCGGGTTCGGCGAGCCGCTCCGAAGGTCCCGTGGGAGGATCGGCCGCGTGACGAGCCCCCTCGCCTGGATCCGTGAGGCCGCCGCGACCCGCGAGGACGCGGGGCTCACCCGCCGCCTCTCGACGACGAAGGCCGGGGACGGCCTCGACCTCGCCGGCAACGACTACCTCGGCCTGCGAACCCACCCAGCCGTCGTCGCCGGAGCCGTCGCCGCGGCCGAGACGTACGGGGCCGGGGCCGGGGCCTCACGTCTCGTGACCGGCACCCTCGACATCCACGACGAGCTCGAGGCCGCCCTCGCGGCACTGACCGGGGCCCCGTCCGCCCTCGTCCTGTCGTCGGGGTACGCGGCCAACCTCGCCGTGCTGACGACGCTCGCCGACGCGGGCACGCTCATCGTCAGTGACGAGCACGCGCACGCCAGCCTCATCGACGGCTGCCGGCTCTCGCGGGCGGCCGTCTCGGTCTCGCGGCACAACGACCTCGACCACGTCGCCGAGCTGCTCGGCCGGCGCACCGCGCCACGCGCCGTGGTCGTCGTCGAGTCGGTCTACTCGGTGCTCGGGGACACCGCACCCGTCGACGACCTCGTCGCGCTCACCGCCGAGGTCGGCGCGATCCTCGTCGTCGACGAGGCGCACGCCCTCGGCGTCGTCGGCCCGGGTGGAGGCGGCCTCGTCGCGGCCGCCGGCCGGTCGGGGACCGAGCACGTCGTCGTCACGGCCACGCTGTCGAAGTCGCTCGCCGCACAGGGCGGCGCGGTGCTGGCCTCGGCCGACGTGCGCGAGCACCTCGTCAACACCGCGCGACCGTTCATCTACGACACGGGGCTCGCGCCGGCGTCGGCCGGTGCCGCGCTCGCGGCGCTCGGCGTCCTGCGCGAGCACCCCGAGCTCACCGACCGCGTGCACACCAACGCCGCACGGCTGGCGCGGGCCTGTGGGGTCCCTGTCCCGGCCGCCGCCGTCATGTCGGTCGAGATGCCCGGCCCGCACGAGACCGTGGAGGCCGTCGAGCGGGCGCGGGAGCACGGCATCCGGATCGGGTGCTTCCGCCCCCCGTCGACGCCCGACGGGTCCTCGCGCCTGCGGCTCACCGCGCACGCCGACCACGCCGAGAACGACCTCGACCGTGCGTGCGAGGTGCTGGCCGCCCTCACCGGACCCCGTGGCTGACCCGCGCTCGCTGACGTCGGTCGTCCTGGTCACGGGAACGGGCACCGACGTCGGGAAGACCCTGGTCACCGCCGCCCTGGCGGCCGTCGTCCGGGCTCGCGGCAGCCGGGTCGCCGTGGTCAAGCCGGTGCAGACGGGTCTCGACCCCGGGGACCCCGGTGACGTCGACGAGGTGCGCCGGCTCGTCGGAGACGACGTCGCGACCCACGAGCTCGTCCGGCTGCGTGACCCGCTCGCGCCCGAGGCGGCGGCACGCCGAGAGGGGGTGTCGCTGCCACCAGTATCCGTGCACGCCAGGCGGATCGGTGAGGTCGCCGCCGAGACCGAGGTCGTGTTCGTCGAGGGCGCCGGGGGCCTGCTCGTGCGGCTCGACGACCGCGGGGGGACGCTCGCCGACCTCGGCACCGGGCTGCGCTACAAGGGCGTGGGGTGCGGCGTCGTGCTCGTCGCGAGCGCCGGGCTCGGGACGCTCAACACCGCGGCGCTGACCGCCGAGGCGCTCGCCGCCCGGTCGCTGCCCCTCCTCGGTGTCGTCGTCGGGTCGTGGCCGGAGCACCCGGGGCTCGCCGAGGAGAGCAACCTCGTCGACCTGCCCCGGGTCACCGGCGCACCGCTGTGGGGTCGAGTGCCGCAGGGGGCGGGGCGGCTGTCGCGTGCCGAGTTCCTCGCGGGCGTGCCCACCTGGTTCGACCTCGACTGATTGCGGATCACCCACTCGCGACGGGCCCCCCTGGGGGCCGTGAGGTGGGCGATTCGCAATAAGTCGGGCAAGGTCGGGAGGATGGGGGGATGACGCCGCGCCAGCAGCCCGACCTCGACGGCGAGGGCTTCCGCCGCCGACGAGCGCCCGTACCGGGTGACCGTCGTCTGCTGGGGCAACATCTGCCGCTCGCCGATGGCGGAGTACCTCCTGCGCGAGGCGTTCGAGGACGCCGGGCTCGCCGACCGCGTCGTCGTCGACTCCGCGGGCACGTCGGCCGAGGAGCTCGGCAGCGGCATGCACCCGCGGACCCGGGCGGTGCTGCGCCGCAACGGGCACCGGGATGCCGGGTGGTCCGACCACGTGGCGCGCCAGTTCGAGCGCTCCTGGTTCGACGACCTCGACCTCGTCCTCCCGGTCGACCGCGAGCATCTGGTCCGCCTCGAGCGGCTCGCCCGCAACGACCGCGAGCGCGCCCGGATCCGGCTCCTCCGCTCCTTCGACCCGGATGCCGTCGCCACCGGGCAGCTCGGCATCGACGACCCCTGGTACGGCACGGACCCCGCCTACGACCGGACCTACGCCGAGATCACCGCCGCCCTGCCGGGGATCGTCGGGCACGTCCGTGCCGAGCTCGATGCACGCCACGGCCGCCACGGCACCGTGGCGACGAACGAGCGCGACGGCGACTGACCGCGCCTGCCGGCCACCCGGCATCCGGCCTGTCGCGCCTCTGGGAGGATGGCCGCATGGCCAGCCCTGACCTCGCGCCCAGCCTCGCCGCCTCCACCCGCCTCGCCGACGTGGTGCCGACGATCGCGCTCGGGGCGCTCGACGGGCGCTACCGCGGCGTCGTCGCGCCGCTCGTCGACCACCTCTCGGAGCCGGCGCTCAACCGGGCACGCGTGCACGTCGAGGTCGAGTGGCTCATCCACCTCACCGAGCGCGAGGTCGTCCCGGGGGTGCGCCGTCTCACGACCGGCGAGAAGGAGGCGCTGCGCGACGTCGTCCGCTCGTTCGGAGCCGCCGAGGTTGATGAGCTGGCGGCGACCGAGCGGGTGACCCAGCACGACGTCAAGGCCGTGGAGTACTTCCTCAAGGAGCGGCTGACCCGGATCGCCCCGGCCCCCGAGGACGCCGGCCTGGCTGAGCTCATCCACTTCTGCTGCACGAGTGAGGACGTCAACAACCTGTCGTACGCCGTCATGGTCAAGGGCGCGGTCCACGAGGTGTGGCTCCCGCGGGCCGACGCACTCGTCGAGCAGCTCGCGGCGATGGCCGGCGACCTGCGCGACGTCCCCATGCTCGCGCACACCCACGGCCAGCCCGCCACCCCCACGACGATGGGCAAGGAGCTCGCCGTGCTGGCGTGGCGCCTGCAGCGCCAGCTGCGCCGGGTCGAGGACGCCGACGTCCTCGGCAAGCTCAACGGCGCCACCGGCACCTACGGCGCCCACGTCGCCGCCGTGCCCGAGGCCGACTGGCAGGACGTCAGCCGTTCGTTCGTCGAGCACCTCGGGCTGACGTGGAACCCGCTGACGACCCAGATCGAGAGCCACGACTGGCAGTCCGAGCTCTATGCCGACATCGCCCGCTTCAACCGGGTGCTGCACAACATGTGTACCGACGTCTGGACGTACATCTCGATGGGCTACTTCGCCCAGGTGCGCGGCCACGGCACCGTCGGCAGCTCGACGATGCCGCACAAGGTCAACCCGATCCGCTTCGAGAACGCGGAAGCGAACCTCGAGGTCAGCAACGCGCTGTTCGACGTGCTGGCCGCGACCCTCGTCCAGAGCCGCCTCCAGCGCGACCTCACCGACTCGTCGATGCAGCGCAACATCGGGTCGGCGTTCGGCCACAGCCTGCTCGCGATCGACAACGCCGCCCGGGGCCTCGACGGCCTCGACGCCGTCCCCGAGGCCATGGGAGCCGACCTCGACGCCAACTGGGAGGTGCTCGGCGAGCCCGTCCAGTCGGCGATGCGGGCGCTGGCCGCGCGGGGCGTGGCCGGGATGGAGGAGCCCTACGAGCGGCTCAAGGAGCTGACCCGCGGCCGCCGGATCGGGCAGGCCGAGCTCGTCGGCTTCGTCCGCGGCCTCGGGCTGCCGGCCGACGTGGAGGCGCGGCTCGCGGCCATGACGCCTGCGACCTACGTCGGCCTCGCACCTGAGCTCGTCGACCACCTGCGCTGACCCGTCGCGCTCAGACGGTGCGCGGCACCTTGCCCGTGAGCTTGAGCATGGCGCACATGACCTTGTGGCCACCGTCGGCAGTGGGCCCGAACATCAGCGGGCAGCCGCCGTCGATGACCACCATGTGGTGCTCGCGGCCGAAGCGCGTCGCCTCCTCGGAGACGCTGCCCGCACCGAAGGAGCGGTGCATCCACACCTTCGTCATGCCGAGGTTGGCTGCCTCGCGCACGGTGTCCAGGGCGTGCTCGGGGCGCGTCGCGACCACCACCGCCTCGACGCCACCCGGGATCGAGGTCAGGTCCGGGTAGGCGTGGTCGCCCTCGACGGTGTCGGTGTTCGGGTTGACCGGGAACACCTCGTACCCGCGCTCCTTGAGGCGGGCGTAGACGATGTTGCCGCCGTGATCCTTCGGCTCGCGCGACACCCCGGTCACCGCGATGCGCCGACAGGCCAGGAAGTCGGTGGCAGCCTCCTTGATCGTGCTCATGATCCTCCTCCTCGGTGCCCCGCGAGGGCCGAATGGAGCATCGCACCGGCTCGCGGGCGCACCTCCATCCTCTCGCCGCGGCCAGAGCGCGCACACCCGGGCCGGGTGTGAGGTTGGAGACGCCCGCGTCGGACGGAATACCCCACAGGGGTATCATGGTTCTTGTGGACATGACCGAGCAGACCACCCTTCCCCCCGGCTACGCCGACTCCAAGGACGACCACCTCAAGCGGCTGCGCCGGATCGAGGGCCAGGTGCGCGGCATCGCCCGGATGGTCGAGGGCGACGCCTACTGCATCGACGTGCTCACCCAGGTCAGCGCCGTGACCCGGGCCCTGCAGGCCGTCAGCCTCGGCCTCCTCGAGGAGCACATCGCGCACTGCGTCGTCGACGCTGCCCGCGAGTCCGACGAGGCGGCCAGCGCGAAGGTCGCCGAGGCCAGCGCGGCCATCGCGCGCCTCGTGAGGAGCTGAGATGACCCAGACGACTGACCGGACCCCGCACGACACGGGGGCGGTGCACGAGGTCGACCTCGCGATCACCGGGATGACCTGCGCCTCCTGCTCCGCGCGCATCGAGAAGAAGCTGAGCCGCCTGGAGGGCGTCGACGCCGTCGTGAACCTTGCGACCGAGAAGGCCCGGGTCCGATACGCCGAGCCGGTCTCGGTCGAGGACCTCCTCAGCACCGTGCGCGCCACCGGGTACGGGGCCGAGGTCGTCCGTGGTCAGGCGGCACGTACCCCGAGCGACCAATTGGTCGATTCCGGTACGGGCAGTCGTCCCTCCAGTGACCAATTGGTCGATTCCGGTACGGGCAGTCGTACCTCCAGTGACCAATTGGGCGATTCGGGTACGGGCCACACCGACACCGACGACCACCCTGACCACTCCGACCACGCGGTCGCGCCCGAGGACGCCCTCAAGCGGCGCGCCCTCGTCGCCGCCGTGCTCACGGCGCCCGTCGTCGTCCTCGGGATGGTCCCCGGCATCCACCTGGACAACAGCGCCTGGGTGCAGCTCGCGCTTGCGACCCCGGTCGTGCTGTGGTGCGCCTGGCCCTTCCACCGGGCCGCCGCCATGAACGCCCGCCACGGCGCCTCGACGATGGACACGCTCGTCTCGATCGGTGTGCTCACCGCGTACCTGTGGTCGGTCGTCGTCGTGCTCACCGGCCGCGCCGCCGGCATGTCCGACATGGATGCCGGGAGCGTCACGCCCGCGCACATCTGGTTCGAGACCGCCACGGTGGTCACGACCTTCCTGCTCTTCGGGCGTTGGATGGAGGCCCGGGCCACCGACCGCACCCGTGACGCCCTGCGCGGGCTGCTCACCCTCGGCGCCAAGGACGTGGCCGTGCTGCGCACCGATGCCAGCTCGGGGGCGACCATCGAGGTCCGCGTGCCGGTCGACGAGCTCGGAGTGGGCGACCGCTTCGTCGTGCGCCCCGGGGAGAAGGTCGCCACCGACGGCCGGGTCATCGAGGGTTCGAGCGCGGTCGACGCCTCCCTCGTCACCGGCGAGTCCCTGCCCGTCGACGTCGTCGCGGGGGACGAGCTCACCGGCGGCACCATGAACACGACCGGCCGCCTCGTCGTCGAGGCCACCCGCGTGGGGTCCGACACCACGCTGGCCGGCATCGCGCGCCTCGTCGAGCAGGCCCAGACGACCAAGGCCCCGATCCAGCGCCTCGCCGACCGGGTGTCCGCGGTGTTCGTGCCCGTCGTGCTCGTCCTCGCAGCCCTGACCTTCACCGGCTGGTGGGTCGTCACCGGCGACCCGTCGCGCGCCCTCGAGGTCGCCATCGCCGTACTCGTCATCGCCTGCCCGTGCGCGCTGGGCCTGGCCACCCCGACGGCCCTGCTCGTGGGGACCGGGCGAGGTGCGCGACTCGGCATCCTCATCAAGGGGGCCGACGTCCTCGAGGACACCCGCCGCATCGACGCCGTCGTGCTCGACAAGACCGGCACCGTCACCACCGGCGAGATGACCCTCGTCGACGTGACGACCGACGGCACGCTGCCCAAGGACCAGGCGCTGCGAGCGGCGGCGGCCGTCGAGGCGGGCAGCGAGCACCCGGTGGCGAGGGCGGTCGTCGCCGCGGCCGGCAGCCGCGCGCTCGACCTGCCCGCGGTCACGCAGTTCGTGTCGCTGCCCGGCGCCGGGGCGAGCGCCCGGATCAAGGGCACCGAGGTCACGGTCGGCCGCGCCGACCTCTTCGACGACGTCCCCCGGGCGCTGGCCCGGCCCGCCACTGACGGCACGACCGTCTGGGTCGGCTGGGACGGGCGGGCACACGCCTCGCTCACGGTCGCCGACACCGTGCGGCCCACCTCCGCCCGGGCGGTCCACGACCTCGAGCTCGCCGGCCTCACCCCCTACCTGCTGACGGGCGACCACGACCGGGCGGCGCTGACCGTGGCGCGCGACGTCGGCATCCCCGCAGCGCGGGTTCTCGCCGACGTGCGACCCGAGGACAAGCACGCGACGATCGCAGCGCTCCAGGCCAGGGGCAAGGTCGTCGCCATGGTGGGCGACGGCGTCAACGACGCCGCCGCCCTGGCACAGGCCGACCTCGGCATCGCGATGGGCACGGGGACGGACGTCGCCGCCGACTCGGCCGACATCGTCCTGCTGCGCTCCGAGCTGCCGGCCGTCGTCGACGCCATCGCCCTGTCGCGGGCGACCCTGCGGACGATCAAGCAGAACCTCGGGTGGGCGTTCGGGTACAACGTCGCCGCCATCCCGCTGGCCATGGCCGGGCTCCTCAACCCGATGATCGCCGGCGGGGCGATGGCGCTGTCGAGCGTGCTCGTCGTGACGAACAGCCTGCGCCTACGGACCTGGAACCGCGGCGACTGATTGCGAAATACCCACGCGCACCGGGCCGTCAGGGCTCGGTGCGCGTGGGTGATCCGCAATCAGTCGGGACACCGGGGGTCAGATGGTGACCTCGCCCGTCGGGGTGTCGAAGGTGACGGCCATCAGGCCCGGCGTGCCGTGCGGCGAGACGAACTCGAAGGCGATGACCGACGAGGTGCTGTCGGCCGGCAGGCCGAGCCAGTCGCGCACCCGCTCGGGGTCCCCCGCGATCTGGAGCGAGTCGATCGTGACCTCGGTGTGCGCGTCGTCGGAGGGGTGCGGCACGCCCGCCTCCCACTGGATGAAGTAGGGCAGCTGCGGGTCGGCCTGCAGCCCCTTGACGCCCACCTGCTTCCAGCGCAGCTCGACGCCGTCGGGGCGGTGCCGGTTGCCGACGACCGCCTCGCGGCCGAGCCGGGACTCGACCTCGGAGATGTCGTCGACCTGGACGACCCACCCGAGCCAGCCCCCGCCGGCCTCTGACCTCGCCCGGACGGCCTGCCCGAAGGGCGCCTTGTCGCTGGCCGGGTGGTCGAGGACCTCGACGACCTCGACGTAGCGCTCGTGCGCGAGAGGCAGGATGACGTTGCGCGTCCCGAAGCGCGGGTGGACTCCCCCATCGACCGGCGTGACCCCGATCTGCTCCGCGAGGCGCTGCGCCGTGGCCTTGAGCCCGTCACGTTCGGCCGCGTAGACGACGTGGTCAACTCGCATGCGGATCATCGTCGCATACGTCGAGGGGTGCTCCTGACACGGCCCGGGAGCGCTGCCGCACGGCCTCGTAGACGACGACGGCGGCGGCCGTCGCGGCGTTGAGGGAGTTCACCCGGCCGGCCATCGGGATGCGGACGCACTCCGCCGCCGAGCGCAGCGCCGCCTCGGTCAGCCCCTCCTTCTCCGTGCCCACGGCGATCGCCACGCCCCCGCGGTAGTCGACGTCGGTGTGGGCGAGCCGCGCGTCCGGAGTCGTCGCGACGAGCCGGATGCCGTGCCGCGCCAGCCAGCGGACGACCTCCTCGGTGCTCGCGGCCGCCACCGGCACCGTGAAGACGGTGCCCTTGCTCGCCCGGACGACGTTGGGGTTGCCCCAGTCGGTCACCGGGTCGGCGGCGACGACGGCGGCCACACCGGCCGCGTCGGCGGTGCGCAGCACGGCGCCGAGGTTGCCCGGCTTCTCGAGACCCTCGCAGACGAGGACGAGCGCGTCCGGCGGCAGCTCGAGGTCGTCGAGCCGCACGCCCGCCACCGGGACGACGGCGAGGAAGCCGTCGGGGCCCTCGCGGTAGGCGACCTTCTCGAAGGCCGCGCGGCTGAGCCGGACCGTCGTCGAGCCGAGGGCACGGGCCCGCTCGACGAGCGCCTCCTGCGTCGCCGGGTCGAGCATGAGCTCGGGGCAGTGCAGCACGCTGTCGGGGACGATCCCGGCATCCAGCGCGAGCGCGAGCTCCTCGTAGCCGTCGACCACGGTGCGCCCCTCGTCCTCCCGGACCCGGCGGCGACGAAGAGCGAGCACCGCCTTGAGGCGGGGGTTCGACGCGGAGGTGACGTGCAGCTCGGGCATGGCGGTCCAGCATCCCACGCCCCCGTGGATCGACGAAGCGCCCTGCCACGGGAGCCCGGCACACCGCCCCGGGTGAGGTAGAAAAGCCCGGTGAGCACCCACACCGGGGCCCCCGCACCGAGCCGGGTCCGTCGACTCGCCCGCGCCGCCGTGTACACGGTCGTCGTCGGGTCGGTGCTCTTCGGCGTCGGGTTCCTCGTCCGCAGCAAGTGGGACCCGCTGATGTCGCTCGACGACTCGCTCATCGACCGGTCGACGTCGGTCACCCGGCCGCGGCCCGGGCTGCGGGACGCGCTGATCACGTGGCAGTGGCTCACCCAGCCGATCCGCCTCTACATCGTGGGGACCGCGCTCTGCCTGTGGGTGTGGCTCGCCAAGGGCCTGCGGACCCGCGCGTGGTGGGCGTTCGGCACGATGATGCTCGCCTGGATGATCGGGCTGGGAGCCAAGTACGTCTTCCAGCGGGCCCGCCCGATCGTCGAGGACCCGGTGTCGGAGGCGCCCGGGTACTCCTTCCCCTCGGGGCACGCGCTGAACTCGGCCGCGTGGGCGACGATCGTCGTCATCCTCCTCTGGCCGCTGCTCGAGCCGCTCTGGGCCCGGGTGACCGCCGTCGTCCTCGCCGCCCTCGTCATCCTCGTCACGGCCCTCGACCGGGTGTTCCTCGGCGTGCACTACCCGAGCGACGTCACCGTGGGCGTGCTCACCGGTGTCGGCCTCGCCCTCGCCTCGTACGCCGGCTACGCCGGGTGGAACCCACCCCAGCCGACCGACGCGGACGACCCCGACACCGGCGCCTCCCGCGCCGGCGACCCCCACCAGGCCGGCGCCCGCCGCGCCTCGACACCCCAGGAGACCTGATGGCGTTCCTCACGCGCTACGAGGAGGACCAGAGCCGCCCGGCCTTCACGTCCGCCCTCAAGGACCTCGCCGTACGCGCCGTCCTTCCCGGCTTCCTCGTCTTCGCGGTGATCGTCGGCATCGGCTACCTGCTCAAGGGGCCGCTGGACACGTACTCGGAGTGGGAGAACGACCTCAGCTGGTGGTTCCAGGAGGGCCGCACCGCGACCGGCAAGACGGTCACGCTGTTCATGTCGAGCGTGGGCAACACCGAGTACGTCATCGGCGTCTGCGTGCTCGTGGTCGCCGTGCTGTGGTGGCGCACCCGCCAGTGGTGGTGGTCCGTGATCCCCCTCATCGCGATCTCGCTCCAGGCGACGATCTTCGTGACGGCGGCCCACGTCGTCGGTCGCGACCGTCCCGAACGTCGAGCGGCTCGACCCCACCCCGCCGACGTCGAGCTACCCCAGCGGCCACGTCGGTGCCTCCACGGCGCTCTACACGACCTTCGCGCTCATGGCGGCCTCGCGGATCGACAACGCCGTGGTCCGCCGGCTCGTCATCGCCCTGTGCGTCATCGCGCCGCTCAGCGTGTCGTACGCCCGGCTCTACCGCGGCGCCCACCACCTCTCGGACATCCTCGTCGGCATCCTCAACGGTGTGGTGTGCGCGCTCCTCGCCTGGAACTACCTGCGCCGCGAGCCGGCGACGGATGCCGGGGAGGACGTCGCCGTCGAGGCCGCGCCTCAGACGCGCGCGTAGCGCGACCGGGCGAAGGAGTAGACGCCGTAGGCCGCGATGCCGGCGGCGACGAGGGTCAGCAGGAACGGCCCGAACGGCTGGTCCTTGAGCGTCTTCAGGGCGCCGTCGAGGCCCTGCGCCTTCTCGGGGTCGGCCTGCCAGGCGGCGACGAGGAAGAAGAAGCCGACGATGACGAGGGCGACGCCCTTGGCGATGTAGCCGATGCGGCCGGCGGTGACCGCCCAGTCGCCCGGGTGCTCGCGCAGGTCGCTGGAGGAACTTCTTGGTCCAGCCCTTGTAGACGTGGTAGCCGGCGATGCCGAGCACGACGAGCCCGACGAGGCCGACGAGGATGCGCCCGCCGGGGCTGCCCATGAGCCCGGCGGTGAAGTCCTCGGTCTGCTCCTCGGCCGAGGACCCGGCGCCCCGGGTCACCTGGAACGTCGTCCACGCGAAGAAGAGGTAGGTCACGCACTTGGCGCCGGCCTTGAGCTCGCTCCTTGGTCTCCCCGTAGCCGATCGCGGCGTCCAGCAGCTGCCACACGGCGAGCAGGAGGAAGCCCACGACGCACACCCACAGCAGGACGATGCCCGGTGCCCGAGCCCGCCATCGACTTGCAGCGCCCCGAGGTGTCGGCGCTGTTGGACTCGCCGCCCCCGATGCCCCACGCGACCTTGAGGGCGATCCACGCGATGAGCAGGTGGAGGATGCCGAGGGCGACGTAGCCGATCCGGGCGCCCCACTCGACGACGGCGCTGTTGCCTGCTTCTCGAGCGACGGTGGTCGCCTCACTGGTGTCCATCCGCTCACCTTCCCACCGGGCACGACGTTGCGGCGGGTTGGGTGCGCACCTGTTGGGTGGTGAAGGTCGACCCGAGGCCTCAGGCCAGGGAGCGCAGCACCGGGACCAACCCGTCGTCGTCGACGTCACCGGCCACCTCGTCGGCGGCGGCCTTGACCTCGTCCGGGGCGTTGCCCATCGCCACCCCGCGGGCCGCCCACCGCAGCATCTCGAGGTCGTTGCGCTGGTCGCCCACCGCGACCGTGTGCATCGGCTCGACGCCCATCCGGCGGCGGATCGCCTCGAGCGCCGCACCCTTGGACACACCCTCCGGGTTGATGTCGAGCCAGGCGCTCCACCCCACGGCGTACTCGACACCGTGCAGGCCGATGTGCTGGGCGCGCTCGAGGAACTCCTCGCTCGTGCTCGAGGGGTCGCGCAGCGTCACGCGGGTCACCGGCGTGGCCATGAGCTCCTCGAACGGCACGATGCGCGGGCGTCCCGTCGAGCTCGCCGTCGGGGAACGGCGCCGTCACCTTGAAGCCGACGCCGAGCTCCTCCACCGCGACGAGTGCCGACGGAAAGTGCTCGCGCAGCACCCGCAGCGCCGGCCCCGGGTCGAACGTCACTGCCTCGATCACCTCGTAGCCCTGCTCGAGACCGGCGTCGAGGCGCAGGGTCACCGCGCCGTTGGCGCACACGGCGTACCCGGAGGTGAGCCCGAGCCGGTCGAGGACCGGGAGCGTGCCGACGATGGCGCGGCCGGTGGCGATGGTGACGTGGTGCCCGGCGTCGGCGACGGCGCGCACCGCCGCGCGCACGGCATCCGAGAGCTCGCCCTCGTGGTTGACGGTCGTGCCGTCGATGTCGAGGGCGACGAGGTGTGGGGTGGTCATCGGCGCCGACGTTACCGCCGTCGGATGCACGCGCGGTGTCGGCCCCCACGCGTAGCGTCGACGCATGCCCGACACGCTGCCGCTGGTGCTCGACCCGGCCGACCCCGTTCACGCCGAGGTCCTCCACCGGCTGGCCACCGACCACATCGGGTGGCTGACCACGGTGCGCGCCGACGGGTCACCGCACGCCGTGCCCGTGTGGTTCCTCTGGCACGACGGTCGTCTGCTCGTCATGAGCGAGCCACGCACGGCCAAGGTCACGAACGTCCGCCGTGGCTCGCCCGCCCTGCTCCACCTGCACACGCGTGAGGACGGCAACGGCGTCGTCGTGCTGTCGGGCCCGGCCGTGGTGAGTGACCGCACGGCCACCCAGTGGCTGCCCGAGATCGGCGAGGCCTACACCGCGAAGTACGCCGAGGCCATGGTGGCGTACGGCATGGGCCTGGAGGCGATCGCCGAGAAGTTCCACGTCGTCATCGAGCTCGAGCCCACCGACCTGCAGGCGTGGTGAGAGCTCCACGCCGCCTGCGGCACGTCACGTCCGGTCCGTCACCCTTGGGGCCCATGTCGCGGCTGGCCGCGCCTCTCACCGGACGGGGGTCAGCACCTCGAGGCCGACGTGAGGGCGCAGCGCCTCGGGCACGACGACGGACCCGTCGGGCTGCTGGTGGTTCTCGAGCATGGCGACGATCCAGCGGGTGGTGGCCAGGGTGCCGTTCAGCGTCGCGGCGACCTCGTTGCCGTGCTCCCCCCGGAACCGGGTGTTGAGGCGACGAGCCTGGAAGGTCGTGCAGTTCGAGGTCGAGGTGAGCTCGCGGTAGCGGCCCTGGGTGGGGACCCACGCCTCGCAGTCGTACTTGCGGGCCGCCGGGCCACCGAGGTCGCCGGCCGCGGTGTCGATGACGCGGTAGGGGACCTCGACTGCCGCCAGCATCTCCCTCTCGAACGCGAGGAGGCGCTCGTGCTCCGCCGCGGCATCCTGGGGGCGGCAGTAGACGAACATCTCGATCTTGTTGAACTGGTGCACGCGGATGATGCCGCGCGTGTCCTTGCCGTACGAGCCGGCCTCGCGGCGGTAGCACGTGGACTGCCCGGCGTAGCGGACCGGGCCGTCCGACAGGTCGAGGACCTCGTCGGCGTGGTACCCGGCGAGGGCCACCTCCGAGGTGCCGGTGAGGTACAGGTCGTCGGCCTCGAGACGGTAGACCTCGTCGGCGTGCTGGTCGAGGAAGCCCGCACCCGCCATCACCTCGCTCTTGACGAGCGTGGGGGTGATGAGCGGGACGAAGCCCGCGGCGATGGCGCGCTGCATGGCCATGCCGAGCAGGCCCATCTCGAGCCGGGCACCCACACCCTTGAGGAAGTAGAACCGGGCACCGGAGACCTTGGCCCCCCGCTCCATGTCGATCGCGTCGAGCGCTTCCCCCAGCGCGAGGTGGTCGCACGGCTCGAAGCCCTCGGCCGCGAAGTCACGCGCGGTGCCGACCGTCTCGACGACGACGTAGTCGTCCTCACCGCCGCTCGGCACCCCCGGCTCGACGACGTTGCCGATCGTGCGCAGCAGCCGCTCCAGCTCGACCTGCGCCTCGTCGGCGGTGGCCTGCAGCGACCGGACCTCGGCGGCGACCGCCTTGGTGCGCACGAGGAGGGCCTGCTTCTCCTCGCCCTGGGCCCGGGCGACCTCCTTGCCCATCGACTTCTGCTCGGCGCGCAGCCGCTCGAAGGCCGTCAGCGAGCTCCGCCGGCGCTCGTCGGCCGCCCGCACGGCGTCGACGACTGCCTCGTCCTCCCCGCGGGAGCGCTGGCTCGACCGGACGGTCTCGGGGTCGTCGCGCAGCAGCTTGAGATCGATCACCCGCGGAGTTTAACGGCGCACTCTGCGCGGTCACCGCACCAGCGAACGTGGGGGCTGCCCGTCGACCCGGCGAAGGTCTCAGCCGACGTCGCCCACAGGATCGGGCGACGTCAGTCCGAGCGACCGGTGAGCAGCAGGCCGGTTCCGAGCCCGACCATCATCAGGCCCCCGGCGCCGCCCACCCGCTCCATCCGGCGCGGTGACGAGGCGAACCAGTCCCGCGCCCGGCTCGCGACGAGGGCGACCGTGCCGTCCATGCACAGGGCGAGCACGGCGAAGACGACGCCGAGCGCGACCAGCTGCGGGAACACGGCCGAGTCCTGCACGACGAACTGGGGCAGCAGCGCGGCGAAGAAGACGATGGTCTTGGGGTTGGTGACGCCGACGACGTAGCCGGCCCGCACCGCGTGCAGGCTCGGCGCGGCCATCGGCACCCCACCCTCGAAGGCCTGCGCGAGCGCCCGGCGGTGCCGGATCGCCGAGACGCCCAGCCAGACGAGGTAGCACGCCCCCACGACCTTGAGCGCGGTGTACGCCGTGGCACTCGCCGCGATGAGTGGACCGAGGCCGACCGCCAGGGCACAGATCTGGGTGAGGATGCCCAGCGCGTTGCCGACGACCGTGAGCAGCGCTTCCCGGCGCCCGGACGACAGCGCCCGGCCGATCGTGAACAGGACGCTGGGGCCGGGGATCGCGATGATGACGACGGACGCGGCGGCGAACGCGAGCAGGGTGGAGACGGACGGCATACCCCCAGTGTGCGGGCACGCGTCTCGTGGCCGCACCGGTTTACGCGGGCCGCCGGTCAGCCCGTGCGCTCCACCGGCTCGCGGTCCGCACGCGCATCGTCGAGGCGCCGCATCACCGGCGTCGCGAGGATGCCGTGCACGAGCACCGAGAGCACAACGGTGAAGCCGACCGTCGACCACAGCCACCTTTCCTCCGGGAACGACGCCGCCCCCGCCGCGTACGCGACGTAGTAGATCGACCCCACCCCGCGCACCCCGAAGAACGCGACGACGAGCCGCTCGGCATGGGTCAGCCCCGACGCCCCGACCTGCGTGCGGTGCCCGAGGAAGGCCGCGTACCCGGCCAGCGGACGGATGACGAGCACGAGCGAGACACCGACGGCGACGCCTCGCCAGTCGAGGTGGGCCAGCAAGCCGTTGGTCAGGGCGAAGCCCAGCCCGAGGAGCACGACGAGGGTCAGGAGCGTCTCGAGCCGGTGGACGACGTCGTGCATGTGCCGGTGGTAGTCGTGGTCCCGCTCGACCGAGCGCACGGTGAGCGCGCACGCGAAGACGGCGAGGAAGCCGTAGCCCCCGACCACCTCCGACGCTCCGTAGGCGAGAAGCAGCGCCGCGAGGGCGAGCAACGGCTCACCGACCTCCGCGAGCCGCAGTGACCGGGCCGGGGCGCGGAACGCCAGCCGGGCCATGCCCCACCCGACGGCGACGCCCACGAGGACGCCGACGAGGATCTTGCCGACCAGGCTCCACGCCACCCACTCGAGCCCCCACTGCGAGAACGGCCCCACGGACGCGAGGAAGATCGCCGCGTACACGAAGGGAAAGGCGA
Organism: uncultured Actinomycetota bacterium; assembly: GCA_963811475.1. GTDB lineage: Bacteria > Actinomycetota > Actinomycetes > Actinomycetales > Dermatophilaceae > Fodinibacter. The sequence continues at coordinate 170,262 of CAWERJ010000009.1, read as the reverse complement.
GGCCGTCGTTGAGCCCCGCCTCGCTCGTGAGGGCGAAGCGGACCTCGTCCTCCTCGTCGATCTCGTCGACCTCGCCCTCGAGCGTCGGGCCCTCGACCTGCACGTCGGAGGCGAGGACCGGGTCGGTCGGGGACAGCGCCGCGCCGAGGAGCAGCGCCGCCGGGGCCGCCACGCCGAGCGGGCCCCACGCGAGGAGCGCGACCGCACCGATCGTCAACGGCATCGCGATGCCGAGGAGTCGCCAGGCCGGTGACCACGCCCGCCACGAGCCGCGGTCGCGCCAGCGCAGCGGCCGGTCGAGCGCCAGGCCGACGCCCATGAGGGCGACGAGGACGGTGATCTCGGTGACGTGCTCGATGACGGGGCGGGCCGCCACCGGGTCGAGCGGCACCTCGGCCACCGGGGGGAGGAGCCCGATGAGCATCCCGGTGGCGACGAGGACGATCGGGGCCGACAGCGCCCAGCGGTGGAGCAGCTGCGGCAGCACGGAGGCGAGGAGCAGGGACCCCCCGAGCAGGAGGTAGACCAGCTCGGGGCTCACGGGCGGTCCGGTCCGACGTCCCACAGGTGGTGGACGAGGTCGTGCAGCCCGTACTGCCCGAGGGTGAGCACGGTGAACGCCGAGCCGTCCGACCGGATGCCGGTACGCCCCCACGCGTCGTCCGGCACCCGCGCGAACGCCGTCGACAGCGCGGCACCCGCCTCGACGACCTCGCGGCCGACCCTTCCCGGGTCCTGCTCCCCGTAGCGGTCCTCGACCGCGGTGGCGTCCTGGTCCCAGTTCGCGAACGCCGGGGCGTCCTCGCCCAGCATGAGGGCCAGCCGTTCCCGGAAGATGCGGCACACGTCGCGCACGTGGCACGCGTACTCGAGCGGCGACCACGTCACCGGGTCGGGCCGCGTCGAGGCTCCGGGTCGCCCCAGGAGCCCCGGCCACGGCTGCGTGGATGCCGTGACGAGACCCGGGATCTCCTCCCGCGCCACGCTCCCCGCCTCGAAGCCGCAGTCAGGGCAGCGCTCGCGCAGCGTCCACGTCCAGTCCTTGCCGTCCGGGGGGATCCCGTCGGGTGGGGGGGTGGTCATGCCGTGAAGACTACGCAGGCGCCGACCGGCTCCCTGCGTGCTGTACGTTCCACTCTGTGTCGGACGGATGGTGGGTCTGGGCGGGGATCGCCCTGGCGGTGGTGCTCGTGGGGGCGGGGCTCTGGCTCGTGCTGTCGGCACGCCGTGGCCGCGGCACATCCAGCGCCCGACCGGCCCGCCACACGTTCCGCCGCGATGACCCGGAGGCCACCGCTCCGCCCCGTCGGCGCATGGGGGTCGTGCTCAACCCGACGAAGCTCGAGGGTGACGGCCACGACGAGCGCGACGTCATCTCGGGGGTCTGCACGCGTCACGGCTGGGCCGAGCCGCTGTTCCTCGAGACCTCCGAGCACGACGTCGGCTTCGGCCAGACTCGTGATGCGCTCGGCGCGGAGGTCGACGTCGTCTGCGCCTTCGGCGGCGACGGCACCGTCCGCGCGGTCGCCCAGGAGATGGTGGGCTCCGGCGTGCCGATGGGGCTGCTCCCCGGGGGCACGGGCAACCTGCTCGCCCGCAACCTCGAGCTGCCGACCGACGACCTCGGCCGCGCCGTCGAGGTCGCCATCACCGGACGCAACCGGCACGTCGACGTCGGGTGGCTCGAGCTCGACCCGCAGGAGGCGCACCTCGAGGAGGGCGTCGGCGAGGGCTCGACGGCCGGCATCCGGCGGCACGCGTTCCTCGTCATGGCCGGGCTCGGGCTCGACGCCGCGATCATGGACAACACCTCGGAGAGCCTCAAGGCGAGGATCGGGTGGACGGCCTACGTGCCCGCCGGCCTGAAGAACCTCCTCGTCGAGCGGTTCAAGGCCCAGCTCTCGGTCGACGGCGGGCCCCCCTCGACGGTGCGGGCCCGCACCATCCTCGTCGGCAACTGCGGCCGGCTCACCGGCGGCATCAACCTCATGCCGGATGCCGAGCCGGACGACGGCACGTTGGACGTCGTCGTCATCGCGCCGAAGGGCCTCGCCGCGTGGCTGGCCGTGGCGGCCCGGGTGCTCACCAAGAGCGGCCGCTCGACCCACACCCTGGACCGCTACCGCTGCCAGTCGGTCGAGGTGCGGGTCGACCACGAGCAGAAGATCGAGCTCGACGGCGACATCCTCGGCGACGCCACCCACGTCAAGGTGCAGGTGCAGCCGCGCGCCCTCATCGTGCGCACGGAGTCGGGTCGCGCGGCGGCGGCGCCTGAGCGCGCCCGACCGTCTGCGGCTCAGAACTTGCGCTCGCGCCACGTGCGCTCGAAGGGCAGCCGCCACGTGTACGGCGCGATGAGCTGGTGGATCTGGTTGGGCCCCCAGGTGCCCTGGGCGTACGGGCGCACGGGCGGAGGGTTCTCGAGCAGCGGCTGCGAGATCTTCCACAGCCGCTCGATGCCGGTCGCGGAGGTGAAGAGCGTGCGGTCGCCGCGGGCGGCGTCGTAGATGAGCCGCTCGTAGGCCTCGAGCACGGCACCCGCCCACGACGTCTCCTGCATCGAGAACTGCATCGACAGCTTGTCGAGGCGGAACCCGGGGCCGGGGCGCTTGCCGTAGAACGACAACGACATCCTCGACTTGTCGGCGAGGTCGAAGGTCAGGTGGTCGGGGCCGTTGTCGCCGACGCCCGAGCCGGCCGGGAACATCGACTGCGGGGGCTCCCTGAAGGCGATCGAGATGATCCGGGCGCTCTCCGCCATCCGCTTGCCGGTTCGCAGGTAGAAGGGCACGCCGGCCCAGCGCCAGTTGTCGACGAAGCACTTGAGCGCCACGAAGGTCTCGGTCTCGGAGTCGGGCGCGACCCCGGGCTCGTCGTGGTAGCCGGTGTACTGGCCGCGGACGACGTCGGTGGACTGGATCGGCTGCATCGAGCGGAACACCTTGTTCTTCTCGCGGCTGATCGCCCCCGGCTCCAGTGCCGTCGGCGGCTCCATCGCCGTGAAGGCAAGGATCTGGAACAGGTGCGTCACGACCATGTCGCGGTACGCCCCGGTGTTCTCGTAGAAGTCGGCCCGCTGGGTGAGGCCCAGCGTCTCGGGCACGTCGATCTCGATGTGCGAGATGTTGTTCCGGTGCCAGATCGGCTCGAACAGCCCGTTCGCGAACCGGAAGGCGAGGATGTTCTGCGCCGGCTCCTTCCCCAGGAAGTGGTCGATCCGGAAGATCTGGTCCTCCTCGAACACCGCGTGCAGCTGGGCGTTGAGCGCCACGGCCGACGCGTAGTCCGTGCCGAACGGCTTCTCCATGACGACCCGGCTGCGGGCGACGAGGTCGCCCTCCGCGATGATCCGCACCGCGGCCAGGGCCGCCTTGGGCGGGACGGAGAGGTAGTGCAGGCGCTGGTTCACCTCGCCCGGGAGCAGCGCCTCGGCGCGGTCGACGGCCTCCTTGAGCGCCTGGGGCCCCGCGGACAGCGGCACGAAGTCGAGCCGCTGCGCGAACTCGTGCCAGTCGGCATCCCCCATCTCGCGGGTGCTGTGCTCACGGATGGCGACGAGGGCGAGGTCGCGGAAGCCGTCGGGCGTCAGCTCGTCGAGGGAGGTGCCGACGACGCGCAGGTCGTCGACGAGCCCGGACTGGAACAGGTGCAGCAGCCCGGGGACGAGCTTGCGCTTGGCGAGGTCACCGGTCGCGCCGAAGAGCACGATGGTCGTGGGGGCGGTCATGGAGCACAGCCTGTCGAAGGCGGACGCCCCGCGCCAGCCCGACGTCACACCCAGCGACGTGCGGTCCACGCGATCTGACGGCAGCACCGCGACGTCCGGAGGCTGCGGACCGTCCGGAGGTCCGGACGGCCGCGGCCTCAGCCGAAGAGCTGCGCGCCCCAGTCGTCGTCGGGCCCGAGCCCCGGCGGACAGGCGAAGAGGGCCGATCCGGTGTGCTCGATGTACTCGTTGAGGGCGTCGCTCCTCGCGAGCGCCTTCTGCATCGGCACGAACTGGGCATGGGCGTCGCGGGCGAAGGCGAGGAAGAACAGCCCGGCGTCGAGATGGCCCTGCCCGTCGCTGCCGTCGGTGAACGTGTACCCGCGGCGCAGGATGCGGATGCCGCCGAGGTTCGAGGCGTGGGCGAGCCGCACGTGGACGTCGATCGGGATCCGGGGGTTACCGTCGATCCCGAGGGCCGCGAAGTCGGGCTCGTCGAACTCGGACCCCTGGCCGATCGGCGCCCCGAGCCGCTTGTCGCGCCCGATCGTCTGCTCCTGGTCGAGGAGCGGGCTGCGGTCCCAGACCTCGATGTGCATCCGGATCCGGCGCGCGACGAGGTAGGACCCGCCGGTCATCCACGCGGCACGCACCCGGCACGTCCTCGGCCGCGACCCACACGTGCTCGGCGAGCCCGTCGGTGTCGTCGGACGTGATGTTCGAGGTGCCGTCCTTGAAGCCGAAGAGGTTGCGCGGCGTGGTCTGCGCGCGCGAGGTCGACGACGTGCGGCCGAAGCCGAGCTGGCTCCACCGCACGGACACGACGCCGAAGCCCATCCGCACGAGGTTGCGCACCGCGTGCACCGCGACCTGCGGGTCGTCCGAGCAGGCCTGGATGCAGAGGTCGCCGCCACTGCGCGCGGGGTCGAGGTCGTCCCCGGCGAAGGCCGGGAGGTCGCGCAGCGCCTCGGGGCGGCGGTCGGCGAGCCCGAAGCGGCCGTCGAAGAGCGAGGGGCCGTACCCGATGGTCACCGTGAGGTGCCCCGGCGCGAGGTCGAGCGCCTCGCCGGTGTCCTCGGGCACCTTCCACGGCCCGCCGCCGACGCTGCCACCCGGAGCGGCCTCGGCGCCGGCCGTCATCCGCTCGGCGGCGCGCGTCCAGCTGGTCAGCAGGTCGCGCAGCTCGGCGGGGTCCTTCGTGATGACGTCGAGCGCGACGAAGTGCAGGCGGTCCTGGGCGGCCGTCGTGATGCCGGCCTGGTGCTCGCCGCGGAAGGGGACGATCCCGGCATCCGCAGCGGTCGACGCCGCCGCGTCCCCGGCATCCGGCACGGCACCGGCGGCTCCCGCGGCGTAGGCGAGCCCGGCGACCCCGGCGGCGGCCGCCCCGGCCCCCCCGACGAGCACCGCCCGGCGCGACGAGGCGGTCATGACTGGGCGACCACGCCGGCGACCGTCGAGACCGGCTGGGCGAAGGCGTCGAGCGCCTCGGTGAGCGCCTTGACCTCGGCCGGGGTCAGCTCGGGGTAGAGCACGAACCCGTCACCGTCACGGTGCGTCTCGAGCAGGTCGCCGAGGGCCTTGCCGCGCTCGTCGATCGCGGCGACGAGCTGCGGGTCGGTCTTCTCGAGGTAGGGGCGCAGCGCCTGGATCGCCGCCCTGGACCCCTCGAAGTTGGCCTCGAAGTCCCAGAGGTCGGTGTGGCTGTAGCGCTCCTCCTCGCCGGTGATCTTGCCGGTGGCGATCTCGTCGAGCAGCGCCTTGGAGCCGTTCGCGAGCTGGAGCGGGTTGAGCTCGACGGTCTTGGCCCTGCCGACGAGCTCGGTGACGTCGGCGAGCAGCCGGTCGGCGATCGCGGCGGAGTCGGCCTGCAGCCCGGTCTCCCACAGGTCGCGCTCGAGGCGGTGGTAGCCGGTGAACTCCATGCCCTCGTCGACGACCTCGGCGCGCCCGTCGATCTTCGGGTCGAGGTCTCCGAAGGACTCGGCGACCGGCTCGATGCGCTCCCAGTAGGAGCGGGCCGTCGGGTAGAGCGCCTTGGCCTCGTCGACCTTGCCCGCCTTGACGAGCGCGACGAACTCCGTCGTGCGGGCGAGGAACGCGTCGGCCTGGCTGCCGACCCAGCGCGAGTACTCCGCGGTCGCAGCGGTGAGGTGCTCGTCGTCGCTCTTCGGCGCGGCCGAGGTGCCCGTCACGGTGAACGGCGCTCGGATGCCGTCGCCCACCATCCCCGGCTTGCAGGCGGTCTCGTACGTCCCCGGCTCGGACAGCTCGACGTGGAAGCTGCGGGTGAGCCCCGGTGAGACGTTCTCGACCTCGCCGATGATCGCGGTCACCCTCGGCGTACACGTAGAACTCGTTGACCTTGCTGCCGGAGTTCTTCACGGTGAACTCGACCGTGCCGGCCGGTGCCTGCGTGCGCGAGACCTCGCACGCCGTGTCGGTGGCCGTGACCGTGATCGGGCCGCCGGCACCACCCGACGCCGCGGACCCGCCGGAGTCGGCCGACGAGCAGGCGGCGAGCCCGAGGGCGAGGGACACGGCGAGGGCCGCGGTGGGCACGGTGGTGCGCGTGGGCACGGAGGACTCCTGGGCGTCGGTGCGGTGGGGCGAGGGACGGGGAAGGGGCGTGGGGGTTCGGGAACCGGGCTCAGGCGACGGCGCGCGGGACGGTGGCGGACGCGCGCGGTGCGGCGGCCTCGGCCTCGGCCGGCGGCCGGCTGGGGCGCAGGAAGAAGAAGAGCACCGTGCCGACGTAGAGCACCCAGGCGACCGCCTGCAGCACCGTGGTCTGCGGGGTGAAGTTCAGCGTGCCCTTGAGCAGGGCGGCGTACCACGAGCCCGGGTCGACGACACCGGAGACGTCGAAGGCGAGGGTGTTCAGGCCGGGCAGCAGCCCGGCCTCCTGGAGGTCGTGGATGCCGTACGACAGGATGCCGCCCGCCACGAGGACGAGCGCCACGCCGGTCCAGCGGAAGAACCGGGTGAGGTTGATCCGCAGGGCACCCCGGTAGATGAGCCAGCCGAGCGCCACGGCACCGGCGAACCCGACGACCCAGCCGAGGAGGGGGAGGTTGTTGCCCTCGCCCGCGGCCTGCGCCGTCGCGTAGAAGAAGATCGCCGTCTCGAGGCCCTCGCGACCCACCCCGAGGAAGGCGACGAGGGCGACGGCCAGCGGGCCGAGGTCGAGGGCCCGGTCGAGCTTGCCCTTGAGCTCGCCCGAGATCGAGCGCGCGGCGGACTTCATCCAGAACACCATGACGGTGACGAAGCCGACGGCGACGATGCTCGCGAGACCGCCGATGAGCTCCTGCGCCTCGAAGGACAGCTGGCGGGTGCCGTAGGTGAGGACCGCCCCGAGCACGACGGACAGGCCGACCGCGGTGCCCACGCCGAGCCACACGTAGGGGACGCCCCAGGTGCGGTTGGTCTTCTTGAGGAACGCGAGCAGGATGACGACGACGAGGGCGGCCTCCAGCCCCTCCCGCAGACCGATGAGGGCGTTGCTGGCGAACATCCGCGGCTCCATCCGGCAGAGTAAGGCTTACCTGACTTAGGTAACCCTAACTCGTGCGCTCCGGTCAAATCCCGTTCCGCCCCGCGGGACGCCGCTCAGCCGCCGGGCGTCGCGAGGCGGATCTCCTCCTCGGTCGGCTCCCGGACCTCCCGGGCCTCGGGCGGCAGGCAGTCGACGATCGCCGCCATGATCCGCCGGGTGTCCGCCGCGGCGGAGCGGCGCTTGAGCTCGACGGGCGGCCCGACCCGGACCCGGACGGTCGGGGGGTCGGTGAGGTTGAGCAGCCGCGGCACCGGGGAGGACCGTGGCCACACCTTCTCGGTGCCCCACAGCCCGAACGGGATGACCGGCGCACCGGTCATCGCCGCCAGGCGCGCGGCGCCGCTCTTGCCCTTGAGGACGGGGTCGTAGAACTTGCGACCGCGCGGGATGGTGCCCTGTGGCAGGAGGCAGACCAGCTCGCCCCCCTCGAGCGCGGTGACGGCGGACTCGAAGGAGTCCTGCCCGCCGCTCGCGCGGTCGACGGGGATGCCGCCCAGCGCGGTCACGAGCGGCCCGACCACGGGGACGTCGAAGAGCTCCTTCTTCGCGAGCATCCGTCCGCTGCGACCGGTCGGTCGCATCATCTGGATGAGCGCCGGGACGTCGAAGTACGAGCGGTGGTTGCCGACGAGGATGGCCGGGCCGGTGGCCGGGATGTTCTCGGTGCCGGCGACGTCGAAGCGGGCGTACGGGGTGAGCAGCGGCGGGCTCGCGAGCAGGAGCAGCCGCTGCAGCTCGACGCCGAGCACCGGCACCTTGAGCACCCCGGGCGAGACGTCGAAGTGGACGATCGGCCACCCGCGGGCGACGGCGTACAGGGTGAGCCGCGGGTCGGGGTTGACCGCGGCCGGGCTGCCGACCGCGGACAGCAACGGCAGGTCGTAGATGGAGTCGGAGTACGCGAAGCTCTCGCGCAGGTCGACGCCCTCGCCCTCGGCCCACTCCCGAACCGCCGCGAGCTTGCCGCGTGACCACACGAAGGGGCCGGAGAGGGAGCCGTCGAACCGGCCGTCCTCGGTGATCGTGTAGCGCGTCGCGATGACGTGGTCGAAGCCGAGCCGGTCGGCGAGGGGCTTGATGAGGTGGTGCGGCGTCGTCGTCGCGAGCACGACCGGGCGACCGGCCCTCCGGTGCTGCTCGATGAGGGTCAGCGCGAACGGGTGGATCACCGCCGCGATGGTCTCGGCGGCGGCCTGGGCTGCGGCGTCGAAGGTCGCCATCTCGCGGCCCTTGGCGAGCAGGGTCGCCTGGCGCGCGAGGAAGATCGAGGGCAGCGTCTCGCCGACGAGGTCGAACAGGCCGTAGAGCAGGCGCTCCCCCGGCAGCTTGCGGGTGACGACGCCGAGGTCGTACATCGCGCGGGAGAGCAGGGGCCCGGTGCCGCCCTGGAGCAGCGTGCGGTCGAGGTCGAAGATCGCCGCACCCGTTGCCATGGGCTGAGGTTACCGGCCAGGGCCGGCATCCGGGCCGCGGCGACCCGGACCCCGCTGCTCGCCGCGAGTGCGGACGGGGTGGCCCGGGCAACCACCTCCGCACTCGCGGTGAGTGCGGCGCGGCATACATTGGCCGGTATGCCGCGCGAGGAGCTCACCGCGTACGTCCTCGGGGGTGGGGGCGTCCTGGGGTCGAGCGAGGTCGGGATGGTGCGCGCGCTGGCCGCGCACGGCATCCGGCCCGACCTCGTGCTCGGCACGAGCATCGGCGCGCTCAACGGCGCCTTCATCGCGGCCGACCCGGGGCCGGAGGGGGCCGACCGGCTGGCCGCGGTGTGGGAGGCCGTCGTGCGCGAGGGCGCGTTCCTCGACAACCCCGTGCGGCAGGCCGCCCGGGTGGCGAAGTACCGCACCCACCTGCTGTCGAACGCGCCGCTGCGGCACCTGCTCCAGCGCTACCTGCCGGTGACCCGGTTCGAGGACCTCGAGGTGCGGTTCCAGTGCGTGGCCGCCTGCATCGAGGACGCCAGCGGGCGGTGGTTCTCGCAGGGCGACCTCACCGACCCCGTCGTCGCCTCGTGCTCGGTCCCCGGGCTCTTCCCGCCGGTCGTCATCGACGACCGGCACTACCTCGACGGCGGGCTGGTCCACTCCATCCCGGTCGGGCGGGCGCTGGCCCTCGGCGCCACCCGGATCTTCGTGCTCCAGGTCGGCCGGGTCGAGCAGGATCTCAAGCCGCCGACGAAGCCGTGGGAGGTGGCCACCGTCGCCTTCGAGATCGCGCGGCGGCACCGGTTCGTCCACGAGATGCAGTCGGTGCCCGAGGACGTCGAGATGCACGTGCTGCCCAGTGGGACGACGGAGGCACCCAACCTCTCGCTCGGCCACGCCCGCACCGGGCGGATGCGTGAGCGGATGGCCCAGGCCGAGGCGGCGGCCGGCGCGTACCTCCGCGCGCTCGACGCCTGAGGCCGACCCCGCCGCGGCGCCGTGCGCCGCCCCTACGCTGCACCCATGGGCATGCGCGGCGTACCACCACCTCCGCTGATGGTCCGCCGGGTGCTCCACGTCGTGTGGCCGCTCGTCGGCGTGCTGGTGACCGGGCTCATGGTGCCCGTCATCGTCGCGGGGGCGTTCATGGTCGTCGTCGACCGGCGGGCCCGGCTGTTCCGCGCGTCGTGCCTGGCCGTCGTGCTCATGTGGGTCGACATCCGGATGCTGCTCGGGTGCTGGGCGCTGTGGGCGCGCAGTCCCGACCACTCCTCGCCGACCTGGCGCGAGGACCACGAGCGGCTCTTCTCGCAGGCGCTGGACTCGCTGATGTACTACGCCCGGCGGTGGGTGCGGCTGGAGGTCGTGCTCGCCGACCGGATGCACTTCGGCAGCGACGCCGAGCCGCTCATCACGCTCGCGCGGCACGCCGGCCCGGCCGACTCGCTGGCCATCGCCTGGCTGCTGTCGCGCACCGTCGGCCGCCTGCCCCGGATCGTCCTCGCCGAGGCGCTGCGCTGGGACCCGGGGATCGACACGATCCTCAGCCGGCTCGACTCGTTCTTCGTGCCGTCGGGCACCGGCAGCGGGGAGGACCGCCTCACCGGCCTGACCCGGATGGCCGAGTCGATGGACGACGGTGACGTCTTCGTCATCTTCCCCGAGGGCCAGAACTGGACGCCGTCGCGCCGGGCGGGGTTGATCCGCCGCCTCCGCTCGCGCGGGGAGCACGCCCGCGCCCGGCGGGCCGAGGAGCTGCGCAACGTGCTGCCGCCCAAGACGCGCGGTGCGTGGGCGGCCCGGTCCGCGCGTCCGGGCGCCGACGTCATGGTGCTCGCGCACGCGGGCCTCGCCCGGCTCTCGACCCCCCGGATGGTCTGGGACGCGCTGCCCTTCGACGACCGCCCGTTCCTCGTCAAGACGTGGACCTACGCCGCGGCCGACGTGCCGCTCGAGGCCGACGCCTTCGGCCACTGGCTCGACGACCGGTGGGACGAGGTCGACGCGTGGGTCGAGGAGCACGCCGCCCCCTACCTGCCCGGGCACGAGCCCGGTGCCGACGAGGTGAGGGTCCGCTGACGGACCACTCTCCTCCCGTGCGGACACCTCCGACTGATTGCGGTTTACCCACGCTCCCGCGACCCCTCAGCGGCCCCTCGGGCGTGGGGAATCCGCAATCAGTCGGGTCAGGGGCGGCCCGACCGGATGCCGGTGAGCCAGTCCCGCGCCGACGAGAAGTCGGCGTCGCTCGTCAGGGGGGCGATGCTGGCCCGCTGCCGGTCCGCCCGGGGGTAGGACCCGAGGAAGCGCACCTCGGCGCAGATCCGGCGCAGCCCCATGAGCGCCTCGCCGACCCGCTCGTCGAGCACGTGCCCCTCGAGGTCGATGGAGAAGCAGTACGACCCCATCGACTCCTTCGTCGGGCGCGACTCGAGGCGGGTCATGTTGATGCCCCGGGCGGCGAACTGCTCGAGCAGCGCGAGCAGGCCGCCGGCGTGGTCGTCGCGCTGGAACAGCACCACGGTGGTCTTGTCGGCACCGGTCGGCTCGGGCAGGTCACCCGGCCGCGCGACGAGCACGAACCGGGTGACGGCCGCCTGCATGTCGCCGATGCCCTCGGCGAGCACGTCGAGCCCGTGCAGCCGCGCGGCCGCGGGGGCGCACACCGCCGCCTCGTAGCCCTGCGGCCCCTGCTCGAGGCCCTGGGCCGCCGCGGCGGTCGACAGCGTGGGCACGTACACGGCATCCCGGAGGTTCTCGGCCATCCACCCGCGTACCTGCGCCCACGCGTGCGAGTGCGTGCCGACCGCGCGGATGTCGGCGAGGGTGGTGCCGGGCCGGGCCGCGAGCACGAAGGTGATCGGGCACGAGCACCTCGCCGGTGACGACGAGGGGGTCACCGCTCGCGAGCGCGTCGAGGGTCGCCGAGACCCCGCCCTCGACCGAGTTCTCGATCGGGACCATGGCACCGTCGACCTCACCCGAACGCAGTGCCGCGAGCGCCGCGTCGACCGAGCCGTATGCCGTGCGCTCGCCCGCCGCGGCGGGCCCCCACGCGTCGAGGGCCATCGAGGTGAAGGTGCCCTCGGGCCCCAGGTAGGCGAAGCGGGTCACGGGTTCTCCTTGCCGGTGCGGGCTGCGGCGAGCGCCTGCTGCTCCTCGGGCGTCAGGGTGGCGTCGGAGGACCCGCCGACCACGCCCTTGGCGTAGGTGCGCGACTCGCCGCGGGCGTGGATCGAGCTGACGACGAGGCCGTCGCCGTCGTCGTCGACGATCGCGGCGCTGAAGCTCAGCCGGCCACCCATGTCGCCGAACGCGTCGTAGCGGACGACGGCGACGTGGCGCAGGGCCTGGCCGAGGTCGGCACGCAGGGCGGCCAGGTCGGCGTCGCCGGCGGGGCGGTGCTGCTCGAGGGCGGTGACCCGGCGCCGGAGGTCGGCCGACCGGCGCAGCAGCGCGACCAGTCCCGCGACGAGGATCGCCGCGAGCCCGAGGGGGACCGCGAGCAGCAACGCCTCGGCGGGGTTGAGCTCCGAACACGTGCGACAGGCTAGGCGCTCGGGCCGGACCGCCGCCGAGCATTCCACTGCGGCCCCTGACGACGTCGTGCGGTTCGCACGCGCTTTCGCGCAGGCCCGGCGTCGAGAACCGCACCCGAGGCGCACGAGGTCGAGGAGCGGCGGTGGGGTCCGCCCGCGGACCGCGAGCGGACGGCATCCCGCCCGACCCTAGGGTGGCGGCGTGGGACTGGACATCGCGACCGCTGCCGTGGTCTTCGGCACCATCGTCCTCGTCGAGCTGCCGGACAAGACGTTCATCGCGACGCTCGTCATGTCGACGCGGTTCCGGCCGCTGCTCGTGTGGCTCGGCGTCTCGCTGGCCTTCCTCGTGCAGACCGTGGTCGCCGTGCTGGCCGGAGGCCTCATCGCGCGCCTGCCGCGCACCCCGGTCGAGCTCTTCGCCTGCGCGATGTTCCTGCTCGGCGGCGTGCTCCTGCTGCGGGGCGCCGGCCGGGCCGACGAGGAGGAGGCCGAGACCGAGGCCGAGTTCGGCGCCAGGGCGAGCAGGCAGGTCGTCGGCTGGCGGGTCGTCACGCTGTCGTTCACCGTGCTGTTCCTCGCCGAGTGGGGGGACCTGTCGCAGATCCTCACCGCGTCGCTCGTCGTGCGCTACGACGACCCGGTGTCGGTGTTCGTCGGGGCGTTCCTCGCGCTCGTCGTCGTCTCGGGGCTCGCAGCGGCACTGGGCCGCACGCTGCTCACCCGGATGCGGCTGTCGACGCTGCGGCGCATCGGGGGCACCGTCTGCCTGCTGCTCGCCGCGTTCACCGCGCTCGAGGTCGCCGGGGTGCTCTGAGCCCCGTCGGCCGGCGCGCCGGCCCCGTCGGGTGACGGTCGGGTCACCCACCACAGCAGCACCAGCGCGGCGAGCGCGCCCGCCACGTCGGCGTTCTGGAGCACCCGGCCGGGCAGCTCGGGCCACTCGCGGTGGTTGAGCCACGAGATGCCCCACCACGGCAGGCGACACAGGAAGAACGCGGTGACGCCGAGCCCGGCCCAGAGCCGCCGGCGGTCGCGCAGCGGGTCGGCGCCGAGCAGCGCGAAGACGACGACGACCACCCAGTGGAAGTGGTGGATCCACGCGACCGGTGAGAGCAGGCACGCCATGAGCCCGACGGCGGCCACCTCGCCGATCGAGTCGCCGGCGACGTGGAGGCGCCGCGCCAGCCAGAAGCCGAACCCGCCGACGACGGCGACGCATCCCAGCCAGAGCAGCGTGCCCGGCATCCCCTCGGGTCCGACGCGCAGCAGGAACCCACGGATCGACTGGTTCGACGTGCCCATGTTCGGGCCCAGCCGGGCCGGGTCCTGGAGCGCACCGCCCCAGAAGGCGAAGGACGCCTGCGGCAGCAGCACCCACGCCCCCAGCGTCACGCCGACCGCGGTGGCCACGGCCGTCGCCGCCTCCCGCCAGCGCCGCGTGACGAGGAAGTGGACGACGAAGACGCCCGGGGTGAGCTTGACCGCCATGGCCAGCCCGACGAGCACCCCGCGGGGCACCCGGCGCAGCAGGCCCGGCCGTGGCTCGCGCAGGTCCATGAGGCAGGCGAGGACGATGAAGGCGTTGACCTGCCCGAAGCGGATGCCGTCGCTCACCGGGTGCAGCCACAGCATCGGCGCGGTGAGCAGCGCGAGCACGAGCGGAGCCCACGAGCCGGCGCGGTGGATGAGGCGGTACCCGGCGTACCAGACGATCGCCGCCGTCGCGGCGACCTGCAGCGCCGTCCACAGCCACCCGGCCGCGCCGAAGGGCATCAGGGCCAGCGGGATGGCGAGCACGGCGGCGAACGGCGGGTAGGTGAAGGGGAGCAGCTGGGGGCTCTCGGTGAGGGTGGCGTAGACCGGGCGCCCGGTGAGGATGGACACCCCCGCCTCGCGGTACACCTCGACGTCGACCTGCCACTGGTCGAGCGGCCAGAAGACGAGGTAGTGCAGCACGACGGGCACGGCGGCGAGCGCCACCAGCAGCGCCGCCAGGGCCCAGCGGTGCCATGGCACGGTGCCGCCGGGTCGGGTGATCACGCCCCCATTCTGGCGGTGCGCGACGCGCGCCCCGAACCGGAGCGACCCGGGCGTACCGCCCTCCGCGTCCCGGGCGTGGTGCCCCGGGGCGCCGGCGCACCCGGCCGTGAGCGCGATTCGGGGACGCCACCTACTGCCCCGTAACCTTGGCCCGTGCTGCGCAGAGCCCTCGCCGTCACGGTCGCCCTGGCGACCGCGGTCGTGGGGCTCGTGCTGGGGTCCGCGGCCTGGTCGGCCGACGCCGCCGCGAGCGAGCCGGCGGGCGCCGTCGTCGTCGTCGGCACGGGAGGGATCAGCTGGTCCGACGTCGACGAGCAGACCACCCCGAACCTCTGGCTGCTCCTGCGCGACGGGTCGTCGGCGGCCCTGTCCGTGCGCTCGGTGTACTCGAACACGTGCCCGGCCGACGGCTGGCTGGGGCTCTCGGCGGGTGGGCGCGCCGCCGCTGACCGCCCCGGCGACGAGCCGGACCCCGCCGACCGGCCGTGCACCGCGCCGCCCGCCGTCGTCGACGGCAAGGTCACCGAGTGGCCGGAGTACGAGGAGGCCGCCGCCCGCGAGCGCTTCGACACCCAGCTCGGCCTGCTCGGCGACACGGCGGCCGCCGGTGACCTCTGCGTCAAGGCGGTGGCCCCCTGGGGGCCGGTGGGCGGGGCGCGGTCCGACGGCACGATCGACCAGAGCGCCGAGTGGTCGTCGACCCAGATGCTCGAGGACCTCAACGGGTGCCCCATCACGCTCGTCGACGTCGGCTCGCTGCGTGACCCCGACGACGTCGCGGAGGGCGAGGTCGCCCCGGCCTCGAAGGAGGAGCAGCTCGCGACCATCGACAGCAGGATCGGCCAGGTCATCGAGTCCGGGCCCAACGGCGCCGACTACGTCGTCGCCTCGCTGTCCGACGCCGGGGTGAGCGAGCGGCTGCGCCTCGTCGTCGCGCGTGGCCCGCACTTCGGGCCGGGGCTGCTGTACTCGCCCTCGACGCGTCACGCCGGCCTCGCCCAGGCGCAGGACCTCACGGCGACGGTGCTGTCGTCGGTCGGCCTCCCCGTCCCGGATGCCGTGGGTGGCGCGCCGCTGACCAGCGTCGTCGCGCCGGACAACTCCCAGCGCCGGGCCCAGTCCCGGCACACCGAGCTCGTCGACTACGACGAGGCGAGCCACGACGTGCACGGCCTCGTCGAGCCGTTCTTCACGGTGTTCGCCTACGGCCAGCTCGTCATCTACCTGCTCGTGCTGCTCGTCTACAAGGGCCGGCTGGGATCCGAGCGCACCCGGGTCACGGTGCTCGCCCGGGTGCGCGTGCTGTCGGTGGTCGCGGCGTCCGTGCCCATCTCGACGTTCCTCGCCAACCTCCTGCCCTGGTGGCGCTTTCCGGTCGAGATGCTCTCGGTCGTCGTGGCGGTCGCGATCTTCGTCGCGCTCATCTCCCTGCTGGCCCTGCGCGGGCCGCTGCGGCGCTGGGCGCTGGGCCCGATGGCCGTCGTCTCCGCGACGACGATGCTCGTGCTCGCCGCCGACGTCATCACCGGCTCGCGGCTGCAGCTGTCGTCCCTCATGGGGCTGCAGCCCGTCGTCGCCGGCCGGTTCTACGGCATGGGCAACCCGACCTTCGCGCTGTTCGCGACGGCGACGATCCTCCTGTGCACCGCGGTGTCGTCGGCGCTGGTCTCGGCGGGCAAGCAGCGCGCGGCGGCGGTCAGCGTCGCGCTGATCGGCGGCTTCGCGGTCGTCGTCGACGGGATGCCGTTCTGGGGCGCCGACGGCGGCGGCCCGCCCGCCCTGGTCCCCGGCCTGGCCTACCTCGTGCTCGCCGTGCTCGGCCTGCGGATGACGTGGCGGCGGGTGCTGCTCATCGCCCTCGGGGTGGTCGTGCTGTTCTTCGCCGTGGCCGGCGCCGACTGGCTGCGCGCGCCCTCGTCACGCAGCCACCTGGGTCGCTTCGTGCAGGCGATTCTCGACGGCAACGCCATGGACATCGTCGTCCGCAAGGGGCAGCAGAACATCGACATCCTCCTCGGCAACGCCCCCCTGACCCTGCTCGTCCCCGCCGCACTGCTCTTCGTCGTCTATGTGCTCGCCCGGCCGACGTCCTGGGGCTCGCGAGCCATGCAGCGCTCGTACGACCAGGCGCCGACGCTGCGGGCCGGGCTCATCGCCCTCCTCATCACCCTGACCATCGGCTTCCTCGTCAACGACTCCGGGGTCGCCATCCCCGCGGTCGGCGCGACGCTCGCCGTGCCGCTCATCCTGTCGGTGTCGGTGTCGTACCTGCTCGACGAGGCCCGGTCCGTGGCCCAGACCCGGTCCGCACGCCGGCGACGATGACGACGGCCCACAGCGCGAGGGTCACCCAGGGCGCCAGGCCCCGGCGCACGCCGAGGGTGAGCTCCTCGACGGCCGGGGTCATGCCGAGGACGCGGCCCGGCACGTAGGCGACCGCCGCCGTGGCGAGCCGCACGAGGGCCACGACGTCGACGAGCCCGGGCAGCATCGCCGGCAGGGCGCACCAGACGAGCAGGTCGTACCACGGCAGCGAGTAGGGCGCCGCCAGCGAGTATGCGAGGGCGAGGCACCCGGTGACCCAGAGCGCGACGGCGGCGAACGGCGCGCGCGGGCTCACGGCATCCCGGACATCGGAACCTTCACCTTCGCCAGGGTTCCGTTGCGGTGCGAGGGTGAAGGTTCCGGGATCGGGCGGGAAAGTTGAGGCGGGGGCGGGGCGGCTGAGGCGGAGCAGGCACCAGGCGAGCAGCACGGCGAGCACGGCCGCCGCCACGCTGATCCACCCCCGCACCGTCCCGTTGCCGACCGCCTCGCGGCCCCACTCGAGCACCGGCCGCCAGGGCGTCGCGAGCGACACGGCCTGGCGCGAACGCAGGACCTGGTCGTACACGTGCGGCCCGGCCCACGCGTGGAGCACACCGGCGCTCAGCACGAGACCCGCCGATCAGGGCGCCGACGAGCCGACCGAACGTGGCCGAGCGGTGGCCCCCGAGCCACCAGGCGGCGACGATGCCCGCGCCGACGACGCCGTAGGTGAACTTCGTCGAGGCGGCCACGCCCACGAGCACCCCGCTGAGCGCCGCCGCGGCCCACCCCACGCGGCGGGCGGCCGGCAGCACCGCGGCGACCGCGAGGGCCGCGGCGACGACGTCGAGGTGCGCCCCCAGCACGCCGATGCCGAGGACGAGCGGGTTGAGCGTCCACAGCACGTCGACCCGGCCGTGCAGACCCGGGTCGAGCAGCCGCCGCAGCAGCGCGCGCACCGCGAGCCACGAGAGGACGACGAGCAGCTGCCACACCCAGACCCCTTGGCGCAGCGAGTCGCCCCCGACCAGCGCCGACAGGCCGTGGAGCAGTGTTCCGAACGGGCCGTAGACGCTGGGTTCGGTGGTCCAGGGCTCCTCGACCCGGCTCGTGACCGGGTCCAGCCCCCCGGCCCAGGCGACCGGTGCCTCGACCCAGGGGTTGCCGCCCTGCACGAGGATGCGGCCGTAGGCGAGGTAGTTGACGTGGTCGGCCGACCCGAAGGGTGCGGCGAGCAGCGACAGCAGGCCCACCACCGACGGCACGAGCCAGCTGCCGAGCGGCGGGACCCGACCGCGCAGGCCGAGGTACACCGCCAGGGCGCCGAGGAGGTACGCCGTCCACAGCACCGCCGTGACCGCCGCGGGAGAGAGCGTGACGGGCAGGAGCACCCCGGGCGCCCAGCCACGGGGCGCGAGGTCGGGCTGCGCCGCGTTCGGCCGCGAGAGCCCGACGAGCAGGAGCAGCCCCACCGCCAGGCCGGCGCAGAGCCGGGAGGCCCGGGTCAGTGGCGGCGCCACGGCCGCCAGCCGCGCCGGACGAGGGCGAGCCACACGTCGCGGTACTGGCCGGCGCGGTGCAGGTGCCCCCGCCAGTCCGAGCCGCTGACCCGGTGCTGCAGCTCGCAGGGCACCTCGAGCACGGTGAGCCCGGCGCGCAGCACGTCGATGGTGAGGGCGGTCTCGACCCCCCAGCCGCGGGCGAGCGGGCTGGCGGCCGCGAGGGCTGCGGGGCCGACGCAGCGCATGCCCGACAGCGGCTGCACCGGCCGGAACCCGGTCAGCTGCTCGATGCCGCCCCGGGCCAGCCCGACGACGAGCCCGCGGCCACCTCCCGACCGTGATCTGGGCGGGCAGCGTCGCGATGGTCATGTCGGCGGTGCCGTCGAGGACCGGCGCGGTGAGGACCCCGAGGTTGGCGGCGGTGTCCTCGAGGTCGCCGTCGACGAAGAGGAGCGCGGCGGGCCACGCGGCACCCGGGTCGGCCACGGCATCCGCCTGCTCGAGCTCGCGGACGCGACGCACCCCGGTCTCGAGCGCGGCCGCCTTGCCGCGGTTGCGCTCGTGCCGCACGACGTCGGCGCCCGCCCTCACGGGCCATCCGCGAGGTGTCGTCGGTGCTGCCGTCGTCGACGACGACCACCCTCGAGACCTGCGGCAGGGACGCGACGGCCCGCACGGTCGCCGCGATGCGCGCCGCCTCGTCGCGGCACGGGACGACGGCCGCGACCCGCGCCGCGAGCGCGCTCATGCCCGCGCCTCCACCTCGCGGTGAGTGCGCACGTGGTCGCCGGGGCAGCCACGTCCGCACTCACGGCGAGGGAGGCGGGTCATCAGCGGAGGGTGACCTGGCGGCTCAGCAGCCCCGACCGCGCCCGGCGCTCCTCGGCGGTGAGCGCGGCGTCGGTGCCGAGGGCGGCGGCGTAGCGCTCGCCCCACGCGGCGAGCTCGTCCTCGTGGTCCCCCGCCTCGAGCGTCGGGTCGAGGTCCCAGACCGGGACGAGGAGGCCGCAGGCCCGGAACGCTCCGAGCAGCCGGCTGTCCCCGCCGAGCCCGTCGTCGCCGGCGGCGTGCAGGCGCGCGAGGGCGTCGGTCGCGGCGTCCTCGTCGTCGGGCAGGACCAGCCGGATGTGCGCCCGGTCGCCGATGCGCACGAAGTAGGCCGACGGCAGGGCCGCCATCCGGCTCGTCGGGACCACCGTGGCGTTGGCCCGCTCGAGCGACTCGGCCGCGTCGCCCTCGAGGTCCTGGCCCTCGACCCAGAAGTCGAAGCCCTCGTGGACGGTGACGTCGAAGCCCGAGTCCTCGGTGAGCACGTCCTGGAGGCGCGGGCTGTCGGCGGTGACCGGCGGCGTCGTGGGCACCGGGGAGCCGGGCTCCGCCGCGAGCGCCGCGAGCAGCTGGGCCGCGAGGTCGCGCGAGGCGTCGCCGCTCGCGTTGCCCGACTGGGTGCCGATGAGCACGGTGCCGTCGGCGCGGTGCAGGCCCGGCCACGCCATCGGCAGCACCGTCGCGACGGTCACCTCGCCGGGCGCACCGTCGGGGACGTGCTCCGGCCGCACGCTGACGACGGCGGTCGCGGCGGGGAGGATCTCGCGCAGCGCCACCCAGTCGGTCTCACCCTCGAGACCCGCGAAGGGCCGCCGCTCGAAGGGCACCGGCCCGGGGCGGGAGCGGCGCGAGGCGCCGCCGTCGGAGCCGCGCGAACGTCGAGATGCCTTGCCCATGCGCGCAACAGTAGTGCGGCGGGTCAGGTCGCGCGGCGGCGGCTGGGGCCACCGAGGGTGGCCCACACGACGTTGCCCGTGCGGTCCTCGGTGACGCCCCACTCGTGGGCGATGGAGCGCACGATGCGCAGCCCGCGCCCGGACGACAGCCAGACCGTGCGCGGCGCCGGCCGCGGCACGCTCTCGCCGCCGCCGTCGGTCACCTCGACCTCGACGACGTCGCCCCGGATCTTCCAGCGCACCCGGATCGTGCCGTCGGACAGCGGCCGGGCGTGCCGCACGGCGTTGGTCAGCAGCTCGGACGCGACGATCTCGGCCTCGTCGACGAGCTCCTCGGGCAGGTCGCGGACCTGCAGGTCGGCGACGATCTCGCGCCGGACCTTGCCGACCGACGCCGGTTCGTGGGGAGCCCGGAGGCTGACGATGATGCTGTCGACGCCCGGCCCGGGGGACTCGGTGACGATGAGGCCCGTCTCACCGGTGCGGCCGGTGCCGACGCCCTCGTCGCTGTCGTCGTGGTCGAAGTTCGAGGTCACGCGCCCAAACCTAGCCGGATCGCCCCACGCGGGAAATCACGTGGGCCGGACGGTTCGTGATGACGACGTCGACGCCGAGCTCCAGGCACCGGTCGACGTCGTCGTCCTCGTCGACCGTCCACACGTACACGTCGTGCCCCCGCCGCTGGAACGCCCGCACCGCCTTGGGCGCCCGCTTGCGCCGCAGCAGGCGCACGTCCAGCCCCACGGCGCCCACCCCCTTCGGCAGGATGCCGTCCCACGTCAGGGCCGGGACCGCCGCGTCGACGAGGTAGACCAGCGGCAGCTGCGGGGCCAGGCGGCGCACCCGCTTCAGCGCCCGTTTCGAGAACGACATCATCCGCACGTGGGGGCGGCCGGCGGCGTCACCGGAATCCAGGTCGAAGTTGCGCAGCACCTGGACGAGGGTGTCCTCGACGTCGTTGCCGTGCCGCGTCGGGTGCTTGGTCTCGATGAGGGTCACGACCTCGTCGCCGGTGTCGACGAGGGTGTCGAGCAGCCGGCGCAGGGTCAGCAGGCGACCGCGCTCGGGGTCGGAGTCGGGGGCCTCGCCGTCCTCGTGCCGGTCGGCGCTGCGCCACGACGCCCAGTCGAACTCCTCGAGCCGGGCCAGCTCGAGCGCCGAGACGACCCCGGCGCCGTTGGACGTCCGGTCGACCCTGCGGTCGTGGACGCACACGAGGTGGTGGTCGGCGGTGAGCCGCACGTCGCACTCGACGCCGTCCGCGCCGTGCTCGAAGGCCCGCCGGTAGGCGGCGAGCGTGTGCTCCGGCTCCTCCGCGCTCGCACCACGGTGCGCGATGACGAGAGGGCTCGTGCGAGCGGAACGGTCCTCGACGGTCACCCCCCGATCCTCACACGTCGGCACGCCCTACCGTTGAACCATCGTGAGTCTCCCGCCCTTCCAGCACCTCGTCGACGAGCACTGGCGCGACGTCGCCCGACTGGCCCACGCGCTGGCGCCGGGCTCCGGTGACGACGTCGCCCAGCAGGCATGGACCCAGGCCCTGGCGGCCTACCCCCGGCTCACCCACGCGCGCAACCTGCGCTCGTGGCTCCTCACGATCACGCACCGGTGCGCGATGGACTCCCACCGCGCCGCCCGCCGCACCACCCCCCACGAGGACCCCTCGCTGCTCGCCGAGGCGCCCACCCAGCTCCCACCCGAGGTGCCCGACGGTGACCTGTGGGCCCGGGTCGCCGCGTTGCCGCCACGGCAGCGGGATGCCGTCGTGCTCCGTTTCGTCGGCGACCTCGACCACCGGGCCGTCGCGGCCGCGCTCGGCACCTCGCCGGGCATGAGCCGCCGCCTCGTGAGCGACGCCATCGCCACCCTCCGCCTCGACCTCAAGGACCCGTCATGACCAACCCCTTCGCCACCTTCGACCCGCCGCTGGTCCGGCCCGCCCCTCCTCGAGCCCACCGATGTCTCGTACGTGCTCGAGGACACCGCGGTCGGGCGGCTGCTCGTCGCCGTTCGCGCCGACGGCGCGGTGGTGACGTGCACGTACGCGCCCGACACGGCATCCGAGGACCGCTGGCTCCAGCGCCTGGCGACCGTCGTCAGTCCTCGCGTGCTGCGGCACGCCGCGCCGACGGATGCCGTCCGGCGGGCCCTCGCTGCCTACCTCTCGGGCGCTGCCCGCGGGGTCGACGTGCGCGCCGACCTCGCCCTGGCCTCGCCCTTCCAGCGCGAGGTGCTCACCGGGCTCGCGGCCCGGGTGGGCTACGGCGAGCGCACCACGTACGGCGTGCTGGCGGATGCCGTCGAGCACCCCGGTGCGGCGCGGGCGGTCGGCACCGCGCTGGGCGGCAACCCGCTGTGCATCGTGCTGCCCTGCCACCGGGTGCTCCCCGCGGGCGGTGGGGTCGGCGGCTACGCCGGTGGGCCGGCCGCCAAGGAGCACCTCCTCGCGCTCGAGGCAGCCCCGCCGCCTGAGCCCCCGTCCAACTTTCCCGCCCGATCCCGGGACCTTCACCATCGCACCACCACGGTTCCGGCGCGAAGGTGATGGTTCCGGTGTCGAGTCACCTCGGCCTACGAACGGAGTCACCCACGTTCGCGGGAACCCTCACGCGGGTTCGTCCGGTGTCTGCGTGGACTCGTGCCGCGTCTCCTCCGGGTGCTCGGTGCGCTCGTCGGACTCCTCGAGGATCGCCCGCGCCTGCGCCTCGGCGTCGTCGCTGCCGACCGCCAGCTCCTCGGGCAGCAGCTCGGCGCGGTGCTCCACTCGGTCGTCGCCCGGGTCCTGGCTCATCGTCGCAACGTACACCGGCGCGAGCCGCCCGCTCAGCGGAAGAAGCCGTGCCGGGCGAGGGGGTGCAGCAGCTCGCGCTCCTCGTAGGCCAGGTGCGACAGCAGGGTGTCGGTGAGGACGTCGACGACTCCCCGCAGGCGGTCGAGCGCACCGTCCTCGTCAGCCACGAGCGCGACGAGGGCGCGGTCGACGTCGTCGAGCACGTCGGAGATGACCTCGTGCTCCTCCTCGAGCCGGTCGATGACCGCGACGGCGTCGGGGTCGCTGCGGCGCAGGTGCGGGAAGATCCCGGTGTCCTCGAGGGTGTGGTGCCCCGTGACGACCCGGCAGTACGACTCGCAGTAGGCACCGAGGGTCCAGTTGTTCTGGCGCATCGTCATCGCGTTGACGGCCGAGCGTGCCGCACCCACCGCGAGGTGACCCTGCACCACCTGGTCCACGACGTCGCGCAGCTGGGTGAGCTCGGCCCGCAGGTGGTCGTGCACGTCGACGAGGTGCTGCGGCACCGCCAGCTGGTGGGCGTCGTAGCCCGCCTGCTCGACCGGGTCGGGGCGCACCGGGTAGGTCGGTCGGCTGGCCTCGTCCCACGGCAGGATGCCGGTCAGCCGCCTCCCGTCGTCGGGCGTCGGAGTCACGACGGCTCGGGTCGACGCGACTCCCGGTGCTGCAGAACGGGTCTCGCGGAGGCGACCTCACCACGGGCTCGGGTGACGGGCCCGCGGACGGTGACGGCGCCGGCATCCGGCCGCTCGTCCTCCACCCGCTCCGGCGACGCGGCGCGGCGCTCGCGCTCGGTGGCGACGAGGTCCCGCACGAGCGGTGCGACCTCCTCGCCGAAGCGCCGGACGTCGTCGGGGTCGTCGGTGCCGAGGATGTACGTCGCCATGCCCTGCTCGAGGGTCAGGGCGGCGAGCTGCTCGGCCCAGTCGGCCGGGCCCCCGCGCAGGAAGCCGCCCCCGGAGCCGAACGACCCCGACACGTTGTAGAGGCGGCGCACCGCCTCCGGAGCCCGCCCGGCAGCCGTCGCCGCCTCGTCGATGCGCGCGTTCAGCTCGGCGAGCACCTCGGGCCCGGCGTACCCGGCGCTCGGCAGCCACCCGTCGGCGAGGCGCCCGGTGAGCCGCAGCATGCGCGGCTTGTACGCCCCCACCCAGATGCCCACGGGGTGCGCCGGCGCCGGCCCCGAGTGCAGCCCGACCGCCCGGTGGTGCTCCCCCTCGAGCCGCACGCTGCCCGCACCGGCCCACATCGCCCGGATGACGCCGATGGCCTCCTCGAGCGCGTCGACGGCCTGGCCGGGCGTCAGGCGCACGCCGCCGGCGGCCACGACCGGGTCGAAGAAGCCGCCCGCGCCGATGCCGAGCTCGACCCGCCCGCCGCTCAGCAGGTCGAGCGACGCGACCGAGCCGGCCAGCACGACCGGGTTGCGCAGCGGCAGGTTCGCCACGTTGGGGGCGACCCGCAGCGTCGACGTGCGGGCGGCGACCACCGACAGCAGGGTCCAGGCGTCGAGGTGGCGCGCCTGGTACGGGTGGTCCTGGACGGTCAGCAGGTCGAGGCCGCTGACCTCCGCCACGCGCCGCGAGCTCGAGCACGTGGTGGGCGCGGGCGGCGTCCGGCGAGGGGAAGAGCCCGAACTCGAGGTCGTGCCCGTAGTCGGTCACGCGCGGGCGTCCCCGCCGTCGCGCGGCAGGCGACCGGACCCGGCGTAGCCACCGAGCAGCTCGGCCATCGCGAGGTGCGGCCGCGCCTCGGCGTGCCGGCCCTGGCGCTGCAGGGTGCGGCCGAGGACGAGGTTGGCGTACGCCTCGTCGGGCACGTCGGCGAGGATCGCGCGGGTCACCCGCTCGGCCCGCCCGAGCTGCGCCGAGTGGTAGTACGAGCGCGCCAGCAGCAGCCGCAGCTCGGTCGTGCCGTGCAGAGGCGGCTCGAGCAGGCTGTCGTCGACGAGCGAGGAGAGCTCCTGCGCCGCGGCCTGGTACTCCCCGTGCTCGAAGAGCCCACGGGCGCGCTCGTAGCGCTCGGCCATGCTCGTCCCCACGGTGCTCATGGGCTGCTCAACGCCGACGCCGTGGCCACCATTCCGGGATGCCGGTCCGGCGCCGGCCGGGACTGTCAGCGAGTCCGCTGCGCCGCACGCGCCGGCCTGTGCCACGCTCGTTCGCATGTTCCCGACCCTGGGCGACATCCTCGGCACACACCTGCCCGTCCCCACGCACGAGGTCTTCGTCGCCCTGGGCGTGCTCGTCGCGGCGCTCGTCTTCGTCGTCGAGGCCCGCCGGCGGGGCCAGACCGACGAGCGCCTGCTCTACGTCGTCGCCGGGGCCCTCGTCGGCGGTGCCCTCTTCATGCGCCTCGGCACCTGGCTCCAGCACCTCGACCTCCGCGCGAACGCCTCGCTCGGCGAGCAGTGGCTCTACGGCAACCGCTCGGTGCTCGGTGGCCTCGTCGGCGCCTGGCTCGGCGTCCACGTCGTCAAGCGCCTCGTCGGCTACCGCGAGCGCACCGGCGACCTCTTCGCGCCGGCCGTGGCACTCGGGATGGCCGTCGGCCGGGTCGGCTGCCTGCTCACCGAGACCCCCGGCACCCCGACCGGCACGCCGTTCGGCATCTCGCTCGACGCCGCCACCGCGCAGCGGCTCGGCACCGTGGCCGGCACGCCCCTGCACCCCTCCTTCGGCTACGAGATCGCCTTCCACGCCGTCGCCTTCGTCGCTCTGTGGACCTGGCTCCGCCACCGGGTGACCTCGCCCGGTGAGACCTTCGTCCTCTACGTGGCGGCGTACGGGGTCTTCCGGTTCCTCGTCGAGTTCGTGCGCGCCAACGAGGTCGCCTGGCACGGGCTGAGCCGGCCGCAGCTCTTCCTCCTCGTCGCCCTGCCGGTCGTGCTCGCCCGCGTCGTCCACGGCGCCCGCCGCGGCCGCTACCGCGGCATCCTCGGACCGCCCGCGCCCGCACCACGCCGCCCGTGACGCACGAGGTCGCGGCATGAGCGCCGGGATGCCGTTGCGCGGCGACCGCATCCACCGGTACGTCGTCGCCTTCTGCCCGCACTGCGACGCCGAGCAGCCGCTGCGCCCGCTCGAGGAGGTCCGTCGGCTGTCGGGGTGGCTCGTCGTGCGTGACGACCGCGTGTGGCTCGAACGTGGCTGCCCCGACCACGGCCTCGTCCGCACGCTCTACGACGAGTCGCCCGAGATCCTCGCGTACCTCGAGGAGTGGACGGCGCCCACGAAGTCGCACGTGCCCGACGTGCGCGGCAACTACCTCCCGGTGCCGCAGGCCTACGCCGACGGGCTGCCGGAGATGCAGACGCAGCACACCTGCATCCTCCTCGAGGACGTCACCGACCACTGCAACCTGCGCTGCCCCACGTGCTTCACCGAGTCCTCGCCCAGCCTCGGCGCGGTCGCGCCGCTGGAGCAGGTCCTGGCGTCGGTCGACGCACGGCTCGCGAGGGAGAACGGGCGCCTCGACGTCCTCATGCTCTCCGGCGGCGAGCCGACCCTCTACCCCCGGCTCGCCGAGCTGCTCGACGCCGTCGCGGCCCGCCCCATCGTGCGGGTGCTGGTCAACACCAACGGGATGCGGCTCGCGCAGGACGACGAGCTGCTCGCCCTCCTCACCCGGCACCGCGAACGGGTCGAGGTGTACCTGCAGTACGACGGGCTCACCGCCGACGCGTCGCGCCACCACCGGGGGGCGGACCTGCGCCGGTTCAAGGACCGCGCCGTCGAGCGCCTGTCGCAGGCCGGCATCTTCACGACGCTGACGATGACCGCGGCCCTCGGCGTCAACGACGACGAGATCGGGGCCGTGATCAAGCGGGGCCTGGACACCCCCTACGTCGGCGGGGTGACGATCCAGCCGGTGTTCGGCTCGGGGCGGTCCACGGCGATCGACCCGGTCGACCGGCTGACCCACACCGGTGTCCTCGCCCGGCTCGAGGGGCAGACCGGCGGCGCCGTGACCTGGCGCGACCTCACCGCCCTGCCGTGCTCGCACCCGCACTGCTGCTCCGTCGGCTACCTGCTGCGCGACGACGGCGGGACGTGGCGCTCGCTCACCGCGCTCGTCGGCCACGAGCGGCTCAAGGGTTTCCTCGAGCTGCAGCCCGATGCCGTGGCGAACCGGATCGCCGACGACGAGCTGCCCGCCCGGCTGCGGTCGGTCGTCAAGGACTCGCTGCTCGGCCTGCTCTCGGAGCAGTCCTCGCTCTCGCACCCCGACGTCGGCCAGCTGTGGAAGGACGTCTGCGAGAACTGCGACCTCGGGGTCGGGACGCTGCGCACCCTCGCGGCCTCGGCCCTGCCGGGGCAGCGACGCCGGCTGCGCCGCCTGCTCGGCGAACGCGTGCTGCGCGTGACGGTCAAGCCCTTCATGGACATGTCGACGATGATCGAGGAGCGACTCATGCAGTGTTGTGTCCACGTGGCCACGGTCAACGAGCTGAGCGGGGCGCACCAGTGCGCTCCGTTCTGCGCCGTGCAGGCCTGGGCCCCCCTGGCCCGCACGAGGATCTCGACGGCCACCGGGGTCCGGTCGTGAGCGCCGGCGCCCCCGAGGCGACCCTCGCGGCACCGCCCCAGCCGTACGACCCCCTGCGGCTGTGCGTCTTCGCGACGATCGCCCTGCTCGGGTGGCTTGCCGGCCCGTTCGCCCTCGTCGTCTTCGCCGGCCTCGGGTTCTCGGGCTACTGGCACGCCCGCCGGGCCGGTCTCACCAGGTCGAAGTGCTTCCTGCGCGACACCCGGCTGGTGCTGACCTACCTCGGCGTCCTCCTCGTCGCCGGGGCGGTCGGCGCGGTCCTGCAGGTGCAGGGGTGGCTCGATGTCCTCTGAGCTGCCACCGCCGCCCCCCGGACCACCCGGCCCGGCCT
Organism: uncultured Actinomycetota bacterium; assembly: GCA_963811475.1. Classification (GTDB taxonomy): domain Bacteria; phylum Actinomycetota; class Actinomycetes; order Actinomycetales; family Dermatophilaceae; genus Fodinibacter. Next base: position 142,785 of record CAWERJ010000009.1, on the reverse strand, counting down.
CCCACCACCACCGCCGCCGCCCGGCAGGCCGCTGACCCCGATCAACGGCTGGCTCGTGGCGGTCGGCGTCGTGCTCGGCGTCTTCCTCCTGCCCGTCGTCACGGTGATCTCGGCGGCCCTGACGTACGCCGCCGGGGACGACCAGGGCCGGTGGATCCCCTGGTTCATCGGCCTGTTGGTGCTCGCACCGCTCGTCGCGCTGTTCTTCCGACGCTTCCGGCACTTCGCGTCCGGCCTGCTCATGGGGATGGCGATCGGGTTCATCGCGTTCGCGGGCGTGTGCTTCGGTGGGTTGCCCCTGCTCGCACGCTGAGGCCGCCGCGCCACGCATCAGTGCGGCAGGTCCTGGACCGCCGCCTGGATGGCGGCGACCTCGTCATCGGGCAGCGACGGTGGGCCGACGATCTCGGACCAGGCCGTGACCGTCGTCTCGTCGTACACGTGACCGTGACCCGCAGGAACCCCGTTCGCGTTGAACTGGTCGAACGTCGCCTGCAGGGCACCGACCACGGGCCAGGCCACGGCCCGAGGACTCACGTCGGGGCCCCGAGGATCGAGCCACGCTGCGTGGTCGGCCGTCCACGCGACGATCGGGTCGGAGGCGTGGGTGAGGTAGATGATCGGGTTGTCCGTCCGCCAGCTGAGCGTCTGATCGGTGAGGTCGGCGTCCGTGGTGGCGACCCGCACGAGGGCGCCGCCACCGTAGACCGGCTTCCACACCGGTGAGCCGGGCTCGCGCCCGGCGACGACCTTCTGCCATGTGGTGTCGAAGCTGGGCGGCCCGATGAGGAGGGCGCCGTCCGTCGTCGTCGACATGTCCTCGACGCTCGTGAAGGCGTTGCCGGTCGAGAAGGCGCCCAGGCTCTCGCCGTACACGTAGAGCTCGGGGCGCGAGTCGGCCGGCATCCCGTCGAGCTCCACGCGCAGCGCGGTGATCAGCTGCTCGGCGTTCGAGGCCGCCCGGCTCCGGTCGACGAGGAAGGACAGCCAGCTCGGCAGGTAGGAGTACTGGGTCGAGACGGTGGCGACGTCGCCATGGGTGGCGTACTCGAGCGCGTCGGCTGCCCGAGGGTCGATCCAGCCGCTCCCCGTCGTTCCGGCCACCGCGATGGCTCCGCGGTCGAATCCGCCCAGCGCTCGAAGCTCCGCCACGGCGAGCCGGGCGCGTTCGGTCGGGGTGCCGGCGGACTCGAGGCCCACGAAGGCGCGGACAGGCTCCTCAGCGCCCTGGTCGCCGACCACGCGCGCGATCGTGTCGGCGCTGATTCCGCTCCAGACGAAGGCGCGCCCCTCGCGCCCGATGCTGTCCCACGTGACCTTCGAGGTCGGCCCGCCCGATCGGGTGTCGAGCTCGGGGTTGACGACGCCGGGCTTGTCGTCGTCGTTGTTGCCGGCGAAGACGCTGTCGGCGAACGAGAGGGCGTTTCCGACGAGCAGTCCCGACAGGACCAACCAGGTGAGCAGGCCGGTCGCGACGATCGCCACCAGCCACGCGACGCGCGGGGGGAGCACCCGGCCGAGCCGGCGGAAGAGGAGCCGACCCAAGGCCTTCACGGCCCGGGCCACAGCCACGAGCAGCACAGCGACGACCAGTCCGAGCAGCGGCCCCGCCAGCCACAGCCCCGGAACGGAGGTGTCCATGCCGAGCAGCTCCCGCTGTTCCGCCTGCCACGTCCGGCCGAACCACCCCGTGGCGAGGAGGCCCACGACGGCGACGACGGCCAACGACCTCCAGGCCGTGCGGCGAGCCGGCGCGGGGAGGTCCGGCAGGCCGAGGGCCCGGTAGGCCCACCCGACGAATGCACCGAGGGCATAGCCGACGGCCATGCACACCCCACTCAGCAGGGCCTCGATGAGCCAGCCCCGCGGGACGAGCGACGGGGTGCTGCTCATCGCAGCGAACACGACCCCCAGGACGGCCCCGGTGATGCTGAGCCGTCCAGGCCGCCGACGGCGGCGGGCCGGGGCCGGGGATGACGCCCCGGCATCCGGGGTCGAAGCCGGCGCCGGTGGCGCCGCCGGTGCTGCGCTCATGTCGGGTCCTTCGGGGAGGGCATCTCTGTTCCTCTCGACGCGGCTGCGTCGGCACAGTCAAGCAGCACGGTGGCTCTGCCGGGGGACACGCTCTCCTCAGGACTCGCCACTGGGACGGCCCCGCGCCCTCACCGACGGGACTCATGACCTCGATGCCCCGCGCCGTCTGGGTCCGCGAGCGCCTCTCGCGCCCGAGCGGCCGGACCGACGCCCTGGCGTGTGGGGTGGCCCGCCACCGCGCCATCGCGGGAGGATCGGAACGTCATGACCTCCGACGCGAGCCCTCCCCCTCCCGCGCGCCGTCGCGTGGCCGACGCCGGCCGCAGCGCGGGGCGAAGGGTGGGTCGAGGTGGCCGCGCCGGCATCCGGCTACGTCGGGCGGGGTGGGGCTGCAGCGGGTCGGCGCTTCCGTCGCTTCGCCGACGCCGACGGGGCGGACGACAGCGGCCTGGCCCGGCTCACCGAGCTGCACGCCGTCAACGTCGCCGCGGATGCCGCGCTCACCGTCTCGCTCGCCGGCACCGTCTTCGCACTTCCCACCGACGAGGCGCGCGGCCGGGTGGCGCTGTTCCTCGTGCTGACGATGGCGCCGTTCGTCCTGCTCGCGCCCCTCATCGGGCCGCTGCTCGACCGGTTCCGCCACGGGCGGCGCTGGGCCCTCGGCACGACGCTCGCGACCCGGGCCTTCCTCGCGTGGGTGCTCGCGTCGGCCGTCGTCGAGGACAGCGCCTGGCTCTTCCCGGCGGCGCTCGGCTGCCTCGTCGCCAGCCGCACCTACGCCGTCGCGCGGGCGGCTGCCGTACCCCGCCTGCTGCCCCCCGGCATCACCCTCGTGACGGCCAACTCACGCCTGACGATCGCCGGCCTCGTCGGCATGGCGCTCGGCGGCGGGCTCGCGGGCGCGTTGTCCCGGATCGGGCCGGACTGGTCGCTGCGCCTCGCCTTCGTCGTCTACGTCGCGGCGACGGTGCTCGCGATCCGGCTGCCCGCCCGGGTCGACTCGACCGCCGGGGAGCACGACGTCGACGGCACCCCGGTCGGAGAGGAGCCGCTCCCCTCCCCGCAGCGGGGTGCCCGCCGGCTGCGGGCCCTGCCCCGGGGAGTCCGGTACGTCCTGTGGCTGGCGACGGGCGCCCGGCTGCTCTCGGGGTTCCTCACGCTCTTCCTCGGGTTCCTCATGCGCGAGCACCCACTGCCGGGGTGGTCCGGGCCGACGGTGCTCGCCCTCGTCATCGGTGCCGCCGGTGTCGGCAACGCGCTCGGATCGCTCATCGGCAACCGTCGCGGCGGCCCGGAGCCCGAGCGCCTGGCGACCGGGGTGGCAGCGCTCGCGGTCGTCGCGACGCTGCTGACGGCGGTGCTGTACTCGCTGCCGACGCTCGTGCTGCTCGGGCTCACCACCGGCCTCTACGGCCAGCTCGCCAAGCTCAGCCTCGACGCCCTCATCCAGCGCGACGTCGACGACCACGTGCGGGCGCGGGTCTTCTCGTGGTCGGAGACCATCCTCCAGGCGTGCTGGGTCGTCGGCGGCGGCCTCGGCATCATCGTGCCGCTGCGGCCCGTGCTCGGCTTCGCCCTCGTCACCGCCCTCGTCGTCGGGGCGGCCCTGGTCGCCGTGCGCTCGCGCCGGCTGGGGACACCGCCGACCGGACGGCGCCCCCGCCGGCCGACCCGGGGCGGTCAGCGACGTGCCACCGGAGGGTCGACGGTGAGGCAGGCGGTGCCCCGCCCGGACAGGGCGGTCTCGAACTCGGCCGCGTAGTCGACGGCGCCGTCCCGGCGGACGCTGAACCGCAGGTGCTCGCGCGAGAGGCGCCCCAGCCGGAGCGCGTAGTCGCGGCCCGGCGGCATCCGCAGGGTGCGGACGGCATCCCGGATCGGTTCGACGCAGCCGCCCCACATCGGGAGCAGCGGCGGCGCGCCGCCGCCGGAGGTGAGCGTCACCGGGACACCGAGGACGTGGAGGGTTGTCGTGCCGCGACCCCCGAGCAGGTGGTCGTCGGAGGCGGCGTACTCGACGAGCCCGTCGGGCGTCACGCGGAACCCGAGGTCGCACGGCTGGTCACGGGTCTGCTGGACCGTGTACCGGCCGGCGGGGAGCGACACCGCCGCGCCGCCGGGGACGGACCCGTCGACGAAGTGGGGCAGCACCCCCGGCAGCCAGAACCACGGGTAGGTCAGCTCGCCGGTGTCGACGTGGATCAGGGGCATGGCGGGTCCTCACGGGTCGCACGCGGCGCCGGGTGAGGCCGCCTCGACGAGAAGGAGTCGGACGCGGCCCGCCTGATACCCGGGCGACGCGGATGCCGGGTGCGCCTAGGCTGCGCCGGTGACGACGACCCGGGCAGCGCGGCTGCGGCTGCTCGGCCTCGGCGTGGCCCTGCTCCTCGGCGGCGGGCTCGCGTGGCTGCTCCTCGGAGGTGACGTCGACCGGGTCCAGGCCGTCGTCGAGTCCACCGGTGCGTGGGGCCCGCTCGCCTACGTGGCGCTCCACGTGCTGCTCACCCTGGTGCCCGTCTCGAAGAACCTGCTGTCGGCCGTCGCCGGTGCGCTCTTCGGCCTGGCGGGCGGCATCGCCCTGTCATGGGTGGCGTCGATGGTGAGTGCCGTGGTGACGTTCCTCGTCGCACGGCGGCTCGGGCGGCCGGCGGTGGCCGCGATGACCGGACCGCGGATCGACCGGGTGGAAGCGGTGCTGCGCGACCAGGGGGTCGTCGCCGTCGTCGTCGCCCGGCTCACCCCGCTGCTGCCGTTCACGATCGTCAACTACGGAGCCGGGGTCAGTGCCGTGTCGATGCGGGACTTCGTGCTGGGCACGGCCGTCGGCATCGTGCCGGGCACGGTCGGCTACGCCGCCCTGGGCGCCTCGGCCGGTCGTGACGCCACGACGTTCGTCGCCGCGGGGGTGGTGGCGGCCGTGCTGCTCGTCGGGTCGGTGCTCGTCGGGCGACGGATGTCGCGCCGCTGACGAAGCAGGCCGGGGGACCACCCGGCACCCAGGTCTCCACCACAGCCCCCCACCTTCGACGCCGGGGGTGGGCGCAGAGGCCGTGGGTAGGTGAACTCTGCCCCTGCCCTCGCCGGAGCCGGGGCGCCACCTCCGATCCCTCGACCGAAGGAGACCCCGTGACCCGCTTCGGCTTCACCCTGATGACCGAGCAGAACGGCCCCCTCGAGCTCGTCGACGCCGCCGTGCGCGCGGAGGAGGTCGGCTTCGACCTCCTCGTCTCGAGCGACCACTACTCGCCGTGGCTGACCGAGCAGGGCCACGCACCGTACGCCTGGACCGTGCTCGGCGCCGTCGCCCACGCCACCGAGCCGGGTCGACCTCATGACGTACGTGACGTGCCCGACGATGCGCTACCACCCCGCGGTCGTGGCCCAGAAGGCGGCGACGCTGCAGATCCTCGCCGAGGGCCGCTTCACCCTCGGGCTCGGCAGCGGGGAGAACCTCAACGAGCACGTCGTCGGCGATGGGCTGGCCGATCGTCTCCACCCGTCAGGACATGCTGGCCGAGGCCATCCGGGTCATCCGCGAGCTGCACACCGGCGAGCTCGTGACCTTCCGTGGCGAGCACTTCGACGTCGACAGCGCGCGGATCTGGGACGTGCCGGACGGCGGCGTGCCGATCGGCGTCGCCCTGAGCGGGGAGCAGGGCGTCCAGGAGCTGGCGCCCCTCGCCGACCACCTCATCGCCGTGGAGCCGGACGGGGAGCTCGTCGAGCGCTGGAACTCTCTGGCGGACTCGGCGATCGGCTCCGGCGCGCGGGCCGTCGGCCAGATCCCCATCTGCTGGGACCCGTCCGAGGAGGCCGCCGTCGAGCGGGCGCACGAGCAGTTCCGGTGGTTCGCCGGCGGGTGGAAGGTCAACTCGGACCTGCCGACACCGATGGGCTTCTCCGGCGCGAGCCAGTTCGTGCGCCCCGAGGACGTCGCGCGAGCAGATCCCCTGCGGACCCGACCTCGACGCGGTCGTCGAGGCGGTCAAGCCCTTCTGGGAGGCCGGCTTCACCGACGTCGCGCTCGTGCAGGTGGGCGGCGAGCACCAGCAGGCGTTCCTCGACGAGGCGGCCGGCCCGCTGCTCGAGAAGCTGCGCGCGGCGGCTCCGCGGACCTGACCCCCACCACCCGGAGTTGGGTGCTCAGGTGGCTGCCCGGGCAACCACCTGGGCACCCGACTCGGTGGGGTCGGGCGTCAGTGAGCGGCCGGAGCTGCCTCGTGGTCCTCGGCCGCCGCGAATCCTCTTCCCCAGGGTCACGACGGCGACGACGACGGCCCCGACGGCGAGGCCGATCAGCGCCGAGGCCAGCGTGTTGACGAGCCAGCCGGGGAACCCCCCGCCGACCGCCTCCTCGGCGTGGTGGACGAGGTCGTAGAGCCCGTGCCAGCCGAGCTCGTCGACGCCGACGAGCAGGATGTGGCCACCGACCCAGAGCATCGCGACGATGCCGATCGTCGACAGCGCCGAGAGCAGCCTGGGCATCCCGGCGACCATGCCGCGGCCCACGGTTCGCGCCGTGCCCGACTCGCGCCCGGCGAGGTGCAGGCCGATGTCGTCCATCTTGACGATGAGGCCGACGACGCCGTAGACGAGCACGGTGATGAGGATGGCGACGAGCACGAGGATGACGGCCCGCGAGACGAACGGCTCGTCCTCGACCTCGTTGAGGGCGATGACCATGATCTCGGCCGAGAGGATGAAGTCGGTGCGGATCGCACCGGTCGTCACCGTCTTCTCGTGGTCGACGTCGTCGGCGGCCACGTCCTCCTCGGCGTGCTCGTGGCCGGCGACCTTCTCCCAGATCTTCTCGGCCCCCTCGTAGCAGAGGTAGGTGCCGCCGAGCATGAGGATCGGGGTGAGCAGCCACGGCACGAACTGGCTGAGCAGCAGCGCGGCCGGGGTGATGATCGAGCAGCTTGTTGCGCAGCGACCCGAGCGCGATCCGCTTGATGATCGGCAGCTCGCGGTCGGGGGTCAGCCCCTGCACGTAGCGCGGCGTGACGGCCGTGTCGTCGACGACGACCCCCGCGGCCTTCGCGCTGGCGCGGCCCGCGGCGGCGGTGACGTCGTCGACCGACGCGGCGGCCAGCTTGGCCATCGCGGCGATGTCGTCGAGCAGGGCGACGAGTCCACCAGCCACGAGGTGCACCTCCGGGTCGGCTCGAGGTGGCGGGCGAGGCGCCCGCCGGGGAGCACCACCGTAGTGCCGAAACGGGCGGCGCCCGCCCCTCGGGTCGCCGCCGGTGGCGGGGTCCGGGTCAGCCGAGCTCGGCGCGGCGCCGGGCGAGGAAGGCCCGCTCGGCCGGGTTCGTCGCGAGCTCGAGCGCCCGGTCGTAGGCGGCCGCCGCCTCCTGGACACGGCCGAGCCGGCGCAACAGGTCGGCCCGGGTGACCTGGTACGGGTGGTAGCGGTCGAGCGGCAGCCCGTCGACGACGGCGAGCGCGGCCTGCGGCCCCTCGACCTCGGCAAGCGCGACGGCCCGGTTGAGCGCGACGACGGGGGTGGGTGAGGCGGCGTACAGCTGGTCGTAGAGCGCGAGCACCTGGCCCCAGTCGGTGTCGTCCGCCGTGGGCGCGTCGGTGTGCACCGCGTTGACCGCCGCGAGGAGCTGGTAGTGCCCGGGGCGGTTGCGGCGCAGGCACTCCCGGACGAGCTCGTGCCCCTCGGCGATCTTCGCCCGGTCCCAGAGGGCGCGGTCCTGGCGGTCGAGCGTCACGAGCTCGCCACCGGCATCCAGCCGCGCCGCGCGACGAGCGTCGGTGAGCAGCATGAGGGCGAGCAGCCCGGCGACCTCCGGCTCGTCGGGCATGAGCTGGCGCAGCACCCGGCCGAGCCGGATCGCCTCGGCGCACAGGTCGTCGCGGATGCCGTCCTCCCCCGACGCGGGCAGGTGGCCCTCCGTGAAGACGAGGTACACCACCGCGAGCACGCCCCGCAGCCGTCCGGGCAGCTCGTGGTCGCGAGGGACCCGGTAGGGGATGTTGGCCGCGGCGATCTTGCGCTTCGCCCTCGTGATCCGCTGGGCCATCGTGCGCTCGGGCACGAGGAACGCGTTCGCGACCTCGGGCACGGTGAGCCCGCCGAGCAGGCGCAGGGTCAGGGCCACCTGCGCCTCGGGCGCCAGGGCGGGGTGGCAGCAGGTGAAGATCAGCCGCAGCCGCTCGTCGGTCACCACGGTGACCGGGGCGTCCGGGTCCTCGGGGGCGCTCAGCATGGCGGCCTCCTCGTGCCGGGCCTGGCGGGTCGACTCCCGCCGGAGCCGGTCGAGAGCCTTGTTGCGGGCGGTGACGGTGAGCCAGCCGCCCGGGTTGGGCGGGACGCCCTCGGTGGGCCAGCGGCGGACGGCCTCGACGAAGGCCTCCTGGGCCATCTCCTCGGCGAGGCCGAGGTCGCCGAACCGCCCGGCGAGCGAGGCGACCACCCGGCCGAACTCGGCACGGTAGACGTCCTCGACCGCCGGCGCGGATCCGGCATCCGGCACGCCGTCACTCACCCTGGAACGGGCGCACCTCGACCTTGCCCCGGCACGCCTTCGAGCCGCGGGCCGCGAGGGCGAGCGCCTCGTCGAGGTCGGCCGCCTCGACGACCCAGAAGCCGCCGATCTGCTCCTTGGACTCGCTGAACGGGCCGTCGGTCACGACCGGCTCGTCACCGGTGCCGTCGACGACGGTCGCGGTGTTCGGCGAGTGCAGGCCGCCGGCGAAGACCCAGTGACCGCTGGCCTGGATCTCCTCGTTGAACCGGCCGGTGTCGGCGTAGGACTGCTCGCGCTCGACCGGGTCGGGGTAGATGTCCTCGGGCGTGGCGTCGCGGTCGTGCCAGACGGACAGCAGGTACTGGGTCATCGGAGTCTCCTTCGGACGTGGTCTCGGACCCGACGGTATGCCGTGTCCTCACCCTGTCCACGAACGAGAGCCCGCGAATGCGACAGCGTCAGCTGGAGAATCTGGGCGTCGTCGGGTCTCCCCGAGGTGGTGCACCCCCGGCCGGCTCCCTCACCAGCCGGCCGGGGGCGGTCGTCACCCCTTCTCGGCGCCGGCGTTGGCGCCCTGGGTGAAGTAGCGCTGGAAGACGACGAACACCAGGGCGGTCGGGATCGTCATCAACAACGCGGCGGCCATGGAGATCGGGAACTGGTTGCCGGAGCCCAGGCCACCCGAGGTCAGCTGGCCGACCCCACGGGTCAGGGTGAAGAGCTTGGGGTTGTCCGTGGCGATGATGAAGTGCGGCAGCTCGTTCCACGAGCCCTGGAAGGACAGGATCGTGATGGTGATGAGCGCCGGCCTGGCCATGGGGAGCACGATCGACCAGAAGGTGCGGAACGTGCCGGCCCCGTCGATCCGAGCGGCCTCCTCGACGGACGCCGGGATCGTCTCGAAGAACTGCTTCATGATGAACACCCCGGCCGCGTCGACGAGCAGCGGCACGAACAGGGCGGGGTAGGTGTTGTACATGCCGAGGTAGTTGAGGACGAGGAACCTCGGGATGAGCAGCACGACGCCCGGCACCGCCAGCACCGCGAGGATGCCGGTGAAGACGGCGTTGCGGCCGCGGAACTTCAGTCGCGCGAGCGCGTACCCCGCGAGGGAGACCAGGAAGACCCGCCCGACGGTGACGAGCAACGTGACGATCACCGAGTTCGTGAACCACAGCGGGAAGTCGGTCTGGGCCAGTCGCTCGAACGCCGCGGTCGTGACGGGGTTCGGCACGAGCGCCAGCGGGTTCGCGACGGCGTCGCCGTTGGTCTTGAACGACGTCGACACCTGGACGATGAACGGGTAGATGTAGATGAGGGCGAAGATCACCAGCAGGGTGTAGACGAGGACCTTCTTGCCCCGCCCGCTGCGGTTGACGAGGTTGCCGTCGTCGACGACCTTCGGCGTGGTCGCCTCGGTCAGGGCGATGTCCTCCGTGGCGCGAGCCCGAGCGCCCGGGGCGATCGAGTCGCCGGCGGGTGTCTGCGTCATGCCGTCGCCCCCCTTCTCCTGGCGGCCCGTTGCTGGCGACGCTGGGCCTTGCGCGTGGCCGCCTCGTCCTTGTCCCGCAGCACGAAGCGCTGGAGCGAGGTCAGGACGAAGATCAGCAGGAAGAGCAGGAACGCCATGGCCGCCCCCTGGCCCCACTGCTGCTGCCGGAAGGCAGCCGTGTACGAGAGGAACGCGGGGGTGAGCGTGGTCTTCGCCGGGCCGCCCTGGGTCATGACGTACATCTGGTCGAAGACCTGCCAGGTGCCGATGACGCCCAGGGTGATGACGAGGAGGATCGTCGGCCGCAGGTGCGGGACGGTGACGTTGCGGAACCGCTGCCAGCGGTTGGCGCCGTCCACCATCGCCGCCTCCTCGACCTCCGTGGGGAGGTCCTGGAGGCCGGCGAGGAACATCAGCATGAAGGTGCCTGCGGTGGTCCAGATGACCTGGGCCATGATCGCCGTGAGGGCGACCGAGGGACCGCTGAGCCACTCCCAGAGCGACAGGCTCATCACCTGGGTGTCGGCCAGGGCCGCCGGCGGGCTGCCGACGGTCCAGAGCCCGAGCCAGTCACCGATGAGGTGGATCAGGCCCCGGGGGTCCGAGAACCACACGGGTCCCTTGATCCCGAACACGGCGAGGAACTGGTTGACCGCGCCGGTGCCGGTGAAGAGGAACAGGAAGACCAGCGAGATCGCCACCGACGAGACGACCGACGGGAAGTAGAACGCGGTCCGGAAGAAGGTGCGGCCCCGCAGGAACTTCTGGTTGACGATGACCGCCAGGAGCAGGGCGATGACCGTCTGCAGCGGGACCACGCCGATGACGTAGTAGAAGGTGTTGCGCAGCGAGATCATGAAGTCCTGCCGGGAGAGCCCGGGCTCGGTCAGCAGGGCCGCGTAGTTCTCGGCGCCGACGAGGTTCACCCGCGACGAGAACGGGCTGCCGCGCCCGTTCCAGTCGGTGAACGAGACCCACAGCGCCATGCCGATGGGGATGATGAGGAACAGCCCCAGGATGAAGAGCGCGGGCGTGACGAACAGCCACCCGGCGACCGACTGGCGCTGCCCCTCGCCCTGACGAGGGCGCCGCGGAGCCCGGCCCGTGCCGGGCTCCGCGGCCGTGCTGAGCGTGGTCACTTTCCGAGCGCCGCGTTCGCGTTGGTGTCGAAGCCCTCGAGCACCTGCGGGATGTTGGCGCCGCCGAGGTCCTCGAGCTTGCTGTTGAGGTCGGCGACGACCTGCTCCATGCCGGGCGCGTTGATCGGGCCGTGGCCGTACTCACCGCCGGCGATGAAGGGGGCGTCCTCCGGGAACTTCGCCTTGTACTGGTCGGCGGCGGACTGGCGGCTCGGCATGACGCCGAAGGCGTCGGCGAAGGCCATCTGCTGCTCCACCGTGCTCAGCGCCTTGACGAGGTCGACGGCCTGGGCCTGGGCCTTGGAGTCGGCCGAGATGCCCCAGCACTGGGTGAACTGGAGCGTCCCCTTGCCCTTCGGCCCGGCGGGCAGCTCGAACGTCTTGTACTTGAGGTCGGGGTAGTCGTTCTTGACGGCGCCCTTGATCCAGTTGCCCTCGATCGTCATCGCGGACTTCTTCGTGCCGAAGGCCTCACCACCCCACCCGGAGTCGAGCTGGTTCGACATCTGGAAGTTGCCGGCCTTGACGTTGCGCTGGACGTACTCCAGGGCCTCGGTCACCTCGGGGGTGTTCGCGGCGCCTTCGGACGCGTCGTCCTTGAGCCACCAGCCGCCGTTCTGGACGACGAAGGCGCCCAGCCGGTCGATGCCGACGCCGATGCCCAGCCCCGCCTGGTCCTTGGTCGTGAGCTTCTTCGACACGGCCTCCAGCTCCTCCCAGGTCTTGGGAACGTCCGCGTCGGTCAGCCCGGCCTTGGTCCACGAGTCGGTGTTGATCTGCAGGGCGAGGGTGGAGAAGTCCTTGGGGATGCAGTACTGCTTGCCCTCGTACGTGAAGGTCTGGCGCAGCGACTCGTAGAAGTCGTCGTTGTCCTCGATCTGGTCGGCGTACGGGTAGAGGCTGCCCTGCTTGGCGTAGTTGCCGAACAGCGCGGCGTCCATGTAGACGACGTCCGCGGGGTTCCCGCTCGCGAAGCCCTGCGCGAGCTGCTGGGGCATGTCGCTCGCGACGGTGACGGTGACCTTGTTGCCGGTCTTCTTGGCCCAGGCATCGGTGGCCGCCTTGACCGCGTTGGTCTCGGCGTCACCCGAGGAGGCGATGAGCATCTTGAGGTCGACGGGCCCGCTGGCGGATGCCGGGGAGCTCGAGCCGGCGTCGTCCTCGAACCCACCACCGCCCCCGCACGCGGAGGCGAGCAGGGTGCCGGAGAGCACGAGGGAGAGGGTGGCGATGCGGCGGGTGCGTGTCATGAGGACTCCTTTGTCGGTCGTGCACGGGGTGGGGCGGAGCCCGCGCCGGGTCAGCGCGGGGAGGGAGGGGACGAGGTGCTGGCGGAGCGGTGCAGGACCGGCTCGAGGAGCCGGCCCTCCAGAGGGCGGGGACGCCCGGCGAGGGCGTCGTGGAGCAGGGTGAGGACGCTGTCGGCGATCTGCTCGAGCGGCTGGACCACCGTGGTGAGGTGGTGCATCCGCGCGGTCTCGGAGCCGTCGAAGCCGACGACGCCGATGTCGTCGCCGAGGGCGCGACCGGCCGCGAGCAGCTCGTGGTGCACGCCGAGGGCGAGGACGTCGGAGGCGCAGACGACGGCGTCGCGGGGCCCGAGGTCGCGCAGGATGCGGCGGGCCGCCCGACGGGCGCAGTCGAGGTCCTGCTCGCAGGCCTCCTCCGGCCCCGGGGTCACCGACTCGGCGGAGCAGGCGTCGCTCCATCCGGCGCGCCGGTCGTCGCCGACGACCGACCCGGTCGGCCACCCGAGGTAGGCCACCGTGGCGTACCCGAGCTCGGCGCAGTGGGTGACCGCGGCGCGGGTGCCCGCGGCACCGTCGACGTCGACCCATCCCGTGAAGGTGGGGTCGTCCCAGACCCGGCCGAAGGACGCGAACGGGATGCCGTTCTCCTCCAGCCAGGGCGGACGGGGGTCACCGTGGTGGGTGTCGGCGATGACGAAGGCGTCGACGAGCCGGCGGGCCCGCATCTCGGCGTAGCCCTGCAGCATGGGCAGCTGCCCGGTGGAGCCGAAGGGGACGATGTGCGACCCGTGAGCGGCGGCCCGCACGGCGAGCGAGCCGAGGAAGGGCGCCATCGTCTCGTTGTGGGAGCGGGGCCCGAGCGTGTTGAGCTCGACCCCGATCGCGCCGGCCCGCTGCGCCTTCAGCGACTGCGCGGAGGACGAGGGCTGGTAGCCGAGCTCGTCGATCGCCGCCCGCACCCGGGCCAGGGTGTCGGGGCGCACGCGGGTGGGGTGGGTCAGCGCGTTGCTCACCGTCTGGCGGGACACGGCGGCCCGCTCCGCGACGTCGTGGATCGTCACGCGGTCGAGCGGCTTGCTCATCGCGGCATCCCCACCTTCCGGCATTCGAGCGTTCAGGAGACCGCACCGGCCCAGTTGATTTGAACGCTCAAATCGATAGAGTACCCAATGTGGGCCCCGTCACACGCGGTTGTCAACAGCCCGATTTCCCTCCGGTGACCCCGCTGTCGAGGGTTCCCCGGTGAGCCGTCCGCGCTCCCGGCAGCCCTGGCTGCACCGCCTCGAGACCGCCGTGCACGGCAACGTCACGGCGCTCGGCCTCGGCACCGGGGACATCGACCACGAGCACGCCGACGGAGCGGCCACGGGGCTGTTCGTCGACGACCGCCGGGTGCTCAGCCACCTCGTCCTCACCGTCGACGGGGTGCCCCCCGTGGGGGTCGTCGCGGCGAGCGAGGGGGCCACCACGCAGTGCCTCCTTCTCGCGCGCAACGTGGGCGACCCCGGCCCCGACCCCACCGTCGAGGTCCGCCGCACCCGCACCCTCAGCGGGTCGGGGATGGCCGAACAGGTGGCGGTCACCTCCCGGGCGGGCGAGACGGTGCGCTGTGAGGTCATCCTCGCGGCGCGCGGCGACGGCGCCGAGCTGCACGACGTCAAGTCGGGGTCGGCGCCGACGGCGCCCCTGCCCGTGACGCTCGTCGGTGCCGAGCAGGCGACCTGGGGCGACGACCGGCACTCGACGCACGTCGGGGCGCCGGGAGCCGGTCTCGAGCTCGAGCCCGACGGCCGTGGCCTCGTCGCCCGCTGGCCGGTCGTGCTGCCGCCCGGCGGCACGGTGCGGCTGCACCTCGACCTCAGCATCACCCGCGCGTCGACGACCCCGTTCGACGCGGCGGCCGGGGCCGCGCTCGTTCCCTGGACCGACGTGCGGGTCGACTCCCCGGACTCGCACCTGGTCCGCACGGTGCGGCACTCGCTGACCGACCTGCGACACCTGCTGCTCAGTGACCCCCTCGACCCGACCGACGTCTTCGCGGCCGCCGGCTCGCCCTGGTACCTCACCCTGTTCGGGCGCGACTCGATCTGGGCTGCCCGGATGACCCTGCCGTTCGGCACCGACCTGGCTCGAGGGACGCTGCGGGCGCTGGCCCGGCGCCAGGGGACCCGGGACGACGTCGAGGCCGCCGAGGAACCCGGCAAGATCCCCCACGAGGTGCGGCGGACGACGTTCGAGGACCCCGGCATCCTGCACCTGCCACCGACCTACTACGGCACGGTCGACGCCACGCCGCTGTGGGTCTGCCTCCTGCACGACGCGTGGCGGTGGGGGCTCCCGGACGGCGACGTCGTCGCTCTGCGCCCCGCCCTCGACGCCGCCCTCGCCTGGATGCGCCGGTCGGTCGAGCAGTCGGCCGACGGGTTGATCCGCTACCACGACGCGACGGGCCGGGGCCTCGGAAACCAGGGCTGGAAGGACTCCGGCGACGCGATGCGCACGGCGAGCGGGGCCGTGGCGAAGGGCCCCATCGCCCTCGTCGAGACGCAGGGGTACGCCGTCGAGGCCGCGCGGGGAGCGGCCGACGTGCTCGAGGCCGTGTTCGGCGACGACGGCTCACCGTGGCGCCGATGGGCCGGAGAGCTCGCAGGGCGGGTGCGGGACCGCTTCTGGGTCACCGAGGTGGCAGGTCGCCGCTACCCCGCGATGGCCCTCGACGGGGAGGGTCGGCTCGTCGACGGCCTCGGCAGCAACATGGGCCACGTGCTCGGCACCGGCCTGCTCGACGACCTCGAGACCTCCGCAGTGGCCGCCGCGCTGACCTCGCCCGACATGCTGGGTCCGCTCGGCGTGCGTACCCTCTCGAGCAGCAACCCCGCGTACAACCCGCTGGGCTACCACACCGGCTCGGTGTGGACCCACGACACGGCCATCTGTGCGCACGGCCTGGCCAGGGCCGGTCGGCAGGCTGAGGCGGCCCGGTGCGCGACCACCCTCGTCGACGTCGCCGCGGCCAGCGGCTACCGCTGGCCCGAGTTGTACGCCGCCGACCCGGTGGGTGGGGCGCCGGCCCCCTACCCGGCGAGCTGCCGCCCGCAGGCGTGGGCAGCGGCGTCCGCAGGGCTGCTCGTCTCGACGGTCCTCGGCCTGCGGGCGGACCTGCCGAGCCGTCGCCTCGAGGTCCGGCCGCTGCCGTCGGCGCCGTTCGGGGCGCTGCGGGTCGAGGGGGTCCGCCTCGGGGGCGATGCGGTCACCGTCGAGGTCGACGCGACCGGGAAGGTGGTCGACGTGCTGGCCCCCGACGGCGTCGAGGTGGTGGTCCGCGGGGACCTTTGACGCCGGGTGTGTCGGTCCCGGGCGTGGGTAGGGGCCGCGCATCCGACGAAGGAGGAGAACAGTGCGAGCAGTGGTGTGGAACGGCAAGCGCGACGTGCGGGTCGAGGAGGTTCCCGACCCGACGATCCAGGAGCCGGGCGACGCGGTGGTCCGCGTGACGAGCACGAACATCTGCGGGTCCGACCTCCATCTCTACGAGCCGCTCGGTGCCTTCATGGAGCAGGGGGACGTGCTCGGGCACGAGGCGATGGGGGTCGTCGAGGAGGTCGGCAGCGACGTCACGGCGATCGCTGCCGGCGACCGCGTCGTCATCCCGTTCCAGATCTGCTGCGGCACCTGCTGGATGTGCGAGCACGGCCTGCAGAGCCAGTGCGAGACCACGCAGGTCCGTGAACAGGGTTCCGGTGCAGCGCTGTTCGGGTACTCCGAACTCTACGGCTCCGTGCCGGGTGGTCAGGCGGAGTACCTGCGCGTACCACAGGCGCAGTACACGCACGTCAAGGTGCCCGACGGTCCGCCGGACGAGCGGTTCGTCTACCTCTCGGACGTGCTGCCGACGGCCTGGCAGGCGGTGGCCTACGCCGATCCCGAGCCGGAGGGGACCCTGCTCGTGCTCGGCCTCGGCCCGATCGGTGACATGGCGTGCCGGATCGCGTTGCAGCGCGGAGTCCGGCAGGTCATCGGGGTCGACCGGGTCGACGCCCGCCTCGAGCGGGCCCGCGGCCGCGGTGTCACGACAGTCGACATGCGTGAGGTCGATGACGACGTCGCGGAGGCCGTGCGCGAGCTGACCGGCGGGCGTGGCGCGGATGCCGTCGTCGACGCCGTCGGCATGGAGGCGCACGGGTCGCCGCTGGTCAAGGCGTCGCACAAGGCGGTGGCGATGCTGCCCGACGCGCTCGCCAAGCCGCTGATGACCAACGTGGGAGTCGACCGGCTCGCCGCCCTCTACACCGCCGTCGAGTCGGTCCGTCGGGGCGGGACGATCTCGCTGAGCGGCGTCTACGGCGGGATGGCCGACCCGATGCCGATGATGACGCTGTTCGACAAGCAGGTGCAGGTGCGGATGGGCCAGGCGAACGTCAAGCGGTGGGTGCCCGAGATCCTCCCCCTGCTCACCGACGACGACCCGCTCGGGGTCGACGAGTTCGCGACCCACCGGCTCCCCCTCGAGGCGGCGCCGGACGCCTACGCGACCTTCCAGGCCAAGGAGGACGGTATGGTCAAGGTCGTGCTCAAGCCCGAGCTGGCCGCGGACCCCGTCCGGTGACGACACCGGCGGCGGACCGCACCTCCGCCTGGTGGGGGCGCAGGCCTGCCGGCGCTCCCGCCGCGGCGCGACCGGCGCCAGGGGCCCTGCCGCCTCACGCCGACGTGCTCGTCGTCGGGGCCGGGCTCACCGGGCTGTCCACCGCCGTCCTGCTGGCCCGGGCCGGGCGCGCCCCGGTCGTCGTCGAGGCGCGGGCGCCCGGCGCGGGCACCACCGGCAACACCACCGCCAAGCTGAGCCTGCTCCAGGGCTCGGTGCTGCAGCGGCTCGAGCAGCACGCCGGGCGGGAGGTCGTCGCGGCCTACGTCCGGGCCAACCGGGCCGGCCAGCAGTGGCTCCTCGAGGAGCTGCGCCGACGAGGAGTCGAGGTGCAGCCCCAGCTCGCCGTGACGTACGCCGAGGGCGCGGACGGCGCTCGCGCGGTGGCCCGCGAGGCGGAGGTGGCGCGCCGGGCAGGCCTGCCGGTGGTCGACCTCGACGAGCCCGGGCTGCCCTTCCCCGTGCTGGCCGCGATCGGCCTCGCCGACCAGGCCCAGTTCGACCCGCTCGACGTCGTCGACGCCCTGCGCGAGGAGGTCGAGGAGCTCGGCGGGACGCTCGTGGAGCACACCCGCGTGACGGGGATGTCGTGGTCCCGCCCCTGGCGTGTGACGACGACGGCGGGCGAGGTGGTGGCCGAGAGCGTCGTCTTCGCCACCCAGTACCCCGTCCTCGACCGCACCCTGCACTTCGCCCGGCTGCGGGCGAACCGCTCGTACGCCATCGCCTACCGGGCGTCCGACCCGCCGCAGCTCGCGGGCGGCATGTACCTCTCGCTCGACTCGCCGGCCCGGTCGCTGCGCACCGCTCCCGACCCCGGCGGTGACCTGCTCGTCGTCGGGGGAAACGACCACGCGACCGGCCGCGGCGGGTCCACCCGCACCCGGGTCGACGACCTCGACGCCTGGGCCCGGCATCGGCTCGGTGTCGGCGAGCCCCTGTGGTCCTGGTCCGCACAGGACTACCGCACGATGCGCCAGGTGCCGAGCGTCGGGGCCGTGCCGGGCACCGACGGGTCGCTGCTCGTCGCGACGGGGTTCGACAAGTGGGGGATGACCAACGCGGTGGCCGCGGCGCACGTGCTGGCGGGCGACCTGCTCAAGGACCCGCCGGAGTACGCCGGCGGGCTGCGCTCCCCCGGCCTGGGCCCCCGCGACGTCGTGGAGTCGGTGCGGCACAACGGGTCGGTCGGCGTCCGGTGGATGACCGACCGGCTGGCGCGCGTCGGTCGAGCGGCACCCCGGCCCGCCCCGCCGGACGGCGAGGGCCGGGTCGAGGGCGGCCCGACAGGCCCGACGGCCGTCTCGACGGTCGACGGGCACACCTGTCGGGTGAGCGCCGTGTGCACCCACCTCGGTGGCGTCGTGTCGTGGAACGACGCCGAGCGCAGCTGGGACTGCCCGCTCCACGGGTCGCGGTTCACGGCATCCGGCGAGCGCCTCGAGGGCCCGGCGACGCGCGACCTCGAGCCGCGCGACGACTGAGTGCCGGCGTCAGACCGACCGGTTCACCTCGGCGCTCACGCCGGCCGGGTCGATGCCCCTCTCCTCGAGCAGCCGGTCGAGCTTGACCTCGATGCGCTCGTCGCTCTCGCGGGACTGCGAGCTCCCCCAGAACAGCAGGAGGGTCAGGCCGGCGGCCTGCCACACGAGCTGCAGGAACTCCGACTGCCAGTTCTCGAAGGTGGAGGCGAGGAACTGGGCGAGGAAGTCTGACCACTCGAAGGGCTGCCCGTGCTGCGCGCTCTCGTTGCGCACGGTCATCAGCTGGGTGACGAACTGGCCGGTCCACGACAGCAGGAACAGCGCCCCGGTCACGAGGCCGAAGCCGTAGGCCTTGGCGAACCCCGGCTTGCCTCGGCTGCTGTTCGCCTCGCGCAGCTGCGGCACCTTGGCCGTCCCCGGCCCCGTGCCGCTCCCCCGCTGGTTGGCCTTCTTGCGCTCCGTGTGCGACGTGCTCGCCATGATGCACCTCCTGGGAGTGGTCCGTGAGGTCGATACCCCCGGTGACGTGGGACGAAACGGTGACGGTGGCGCCCACGACCGCGGCGACAGGCGACGGCAAGGAGTAGGTTGGGACCGTCCCGTCCGGCGCGTTCCGGGGGAGATGACGTGACGGCAGGAGTGCGCGTGGCAGACGTCGACGACCTCCTCACCCGCCTGGCCCAGGGGCTGGCGCAGGGCGCGGATGCCGGCCGCCCGCTGCCCGACCGGCTGTGCGCGTCCGCGGCCCGCATCCTCGACTGCGACGGCGGGGCCATCACCCTGGCCTACACGCACGTCGAGCGCGTCACCCTCAGCGCGACCGACGACACCGCCCTCGCCCTCGAGGAGGCGCAGGACGTCTTGGGCCAGGGCCCGGGTCACGACGCGTTCAGCACCGGCGCCTACGCCCGCTTCGACCTGCTCGACGTCGACGGCCCGGACCCGCGCTGGCCGATGCTGGAGTCGAACGCGCTCACCGCCCTCGCACCGCTCGTCGTGCACGCCCTGCCCATGGGCCAGGGCGAGGAGCGGGTCATCGGGGTCCTCACGCTCTACCAGCGCGGCAAGGACCGGTCCATCGACCTCGACGCGGCGCTCATCGTGGCGCGGGTGCTCGCGGCCGCGCTCCTCGCCGACGAGCCGACCGTCCACCACACCGCCGAGGGGCCGTGGTCCGAGCGGGCCGAGGTGCACCAGGCGACCGGCATGGTCGTCGCCCAGCTCGGTGTCCCCGAGGGCGACGCGCTCGCCCTGCTCAGGGCCCACGCCTACTCTCACGACCAGAGCCTGGGCCGCAGCGCCCACGAGGTGCTCGCGCACCGCCTCACGTTCGCGCACAACCCCGACCAGGAGATCGAGTCCACATGACGCGCCTGACCGTCTCAGAAGTCCTCGCCGGGGCCAACGCCGCGATCGTCGGACCGGACCTCGACGTCACCGGCGCCCTGGCCTCGCTGCTGAACGGCGTCACCGGCGCCCTACCGGCCGACGCGGCCGCCGTCCTCGTCACCACGGAGGGGTCGCTCGAGGTGCTCGCGGCGACGTCGCACCGGGTGGCCGACATCGAGGTCTACCAGGCCCAGGTCGACGAGGGCCCCTGCCTCGACGCCATGCACACGGCGCAGGAGGTGCACGGGGTGGGCGTGGACGAGCTCGTCGGGCGCTGGCCCGTGGCGGGGCCGGTCATCGTGCGCTCCGGGTACCAGTCGGTGCAGGCCATCCCGCTGACGTGGCGCGGCGAGGCCTACGGAGGGCTCAACGTCTTCCGCGAGGAAGCCCGTGGGTTCGAGGACCAGCAGGTGGAGTGCCGCGCTCTCGCGGATGCCGTGACGATGCTCATCGTCAACGCGCGCCTCGACGGCGAGCTCCTGGTGTCCGGCCTGCAGACGGTACTCGCCGACCGGGCGGTCGTCGAGCAGGCCAAGGGGGCGCTGGGCTACGTGCGCTCGCTCGACATGCCAGCGGCCTTCGACACCCTCGTGGCCATGGCCCGCGAGGAGGGCGTACCGCTCGGGGTGGCCGCCCGCCGGGTCATGGACCGGGCCCGGACCGGGGCCCTGACCTAGGAGCCCGTCAGGCCGACGGCACGTCGTCGGGGTCCGCCCCGCTCTCGATGACGCGCACGGCCACCTCGCGCAGCTTGATGTTGTGGTCCTGCGAGGCGCGCTTGAGGCGCTCGAACGCCGTCGTCGGAGTCCACCGGTGCCGCTCGACGAGGATGCCGACCGCCTGCCCGATCTCCTCGTGGCTCGTGATGGCCCGGCGCAGGTGCTGCTCGCGCTCGGCGAAGGTCGTCGCGGCCACGACGCGGTCGAGCGCGAGACCGAGCGCCTGGACGAGCAGGTCACCGGCGATCCGCTCGTCGGGGGTGACGGTCCGCTCGGCCGGGAACGCCACCCACACGCGGCACCCGGGCGACCCGCCCTCGGCCGTGAGCAGGATGCCGTCGACCGGCACCTCACGCTCTCTGTCGGCCGGGTCGCCCGTCAGCGCCCGGGCGACCCGGGGGTCGAGGTCGGCGGCCGGCACCGGGCCCGACGCCGTGAAGACCTGCTGCCGGCTCCCCACCCGAACGCACACCGTGGCGTCGCCCGCGAAGAGGATGCCGAGCCCCGCCACGGCGGCCGCGACGACGTCGGTCAGCTCCTCGGCCGCCCCCAGCTCCGCCGCGAGCCGCGCTGCCATGGCGCGGCGCTGCCGCGCCTCGTGCTCCGTCGTGACGTCGCGCAGGGTGGCGACGAGCAGCGACGGGCGCCGGCGGCCCCCGTCGACGACGCTGACCCGCACCGACGCGACGACGCGGTGGCCGTCACGGTGCACGAGGGTGGTCTCGACCGAGTCCGTCCCCTCGCGCACCGCCGTCGCGAGGGCGACGGCATCCGCGAAGGTCGTCGGCCCACCCGCCGCGGGCGGCGGGCACGTCCCACGGATAGGGGCTGGTGAGCGGACCGTCGGCCGCACGCCAGCCGAGCATTCGGGTGAACCGGTCGTTGACCTCGACGACGGTGCCGTCGAGGTCCAGGAGGACGAGCGCGTCGTGGAAGCCCTCGACGACCGCCCGGCGCCAGGAGGCGTCCTGCACCCGGGCGCCCGCGCGCTCGAGGTTGCTCGCGATCCTGGCGCGCAGCTCGACCACGGAGAACGGCTTGACGAGGTAGTCGTCGGCGCCCGCCTGGAGGCCGGTGCTCGTCTCCGCCTCCCCGGCCCGGGCCGAGAGGAGCACGACGGGCACCACGCTCGTCGCGGGGTCCTGCCGGATCGCCTCGACGAGCTCGTACCCGTCGACGACCGGCATCATGACGTCCGCGACGACGAGGTCGGGCACCTCGCGGCGCACGGCCTCGAGCGCCGCCCGGCCGTCGGGGACGAGCTCGACGTCGTAGAGGTCGGCGAGGACGTCACCGAGGTACGTGCGCAGGTCGACGTTGTCCTCGGCGACGAGCACCCGCGGGCGTCCGTCGCCGTCGCTCGCGCGCGCCCCACGCAGGGCGCCGGAGGGAGCCGCGGAGCCGGATCCCTGCCGCTCCCACGTCTCGACCTCGCTGAGGAAGTCCTCGAGCGCCCTGCGGCTGACGCCCGCATCGACCTCGCCGGGAGGGCCATCGACCTCCTCCGGTGCGGGGGCGGGGAGGCGGACCGTGAAGGTGCTGCCGCGCCCGACCTCGCTGCACACGGCCACCGTGCCCCCCATGAGCTCGGTGAGCTGCTTGACCATGGCGAGCCCGATGCCGGCGCCCTCGTGCGACCTCGCGCCCTCGGCCGCGGGGAGGCGCTCGAAGCGGGCGAACGCGCGGTCGACGTCGGAGGGGTCGATGCCGATCCCCGGTGTCGGACACCGCGACCTGCACCTCGTCGTCGACGGCGCGGACGGTGAGCCGGACCGAGCCCTCCGGCGTGTACTTGACGGCGTTCGACAGCAGGTTGAGCACGACCCGTTCGAACATGTCACGGTCCAGCACGGTGCGGATGCCGTCGTCGCAGTCGTGCGCGAAGTCGAGACCCGCGCGCTCCGCCGCCGGACGGAAGCTCTCCGCGAGGCCACGGGCCAGCTGGGACACGTCGACGACCGTGGGCTGCGGCTCCAGCCGCCCGGCCTCCATCCGCCCGAAGTCGAGCATGGCGTCGACCATCCGGGCGAGCCGGCGGGCGCTGTGGTGGACCAGCTCGAGCCGGTGCCGCTGGGCCTCGTCGTCCTCGACGGCGAGCGCCTCCTGCAGCGGCCCGCTGATCAGCGTCAGCGGGGTGCGCAGCTCGTGGCTGATGTTCGTGAAGAACGCGCTCTTGGCCTCGTCGAGCTCGACGAGCGCCTGGCGCCGGCGGCGCTCCTCCGTGAGCTCCCGCACCTCGGTCAGGGCGGCGGCCACGTGGGTCACGCACAGGGTGGCGTACGCCTCGAGGGCCGGGTCCCAGCGCCGGGTGACCGCCTCACCGAGCACGATGACCGCCCCGGCCCGGCCGTGCGCCGGCGTCCCCGACTCGACGACGGGGTAGGCGTGCCAGGCGCTCGTGCCGGCGGCGACGGCCTCCTCGTCCGCCGGGACGCGCACCACCCGCCCCGTGCCGCCGGCCTGGCGGACGAGGTCGGCCAGTCGTGCGCGGGTGGCGGCCGAGGCGCCGGGTACCTGGGCCTCGAGGGCGGCCGCGAGGTGGAGGCGGTCCAGCTCGAGCGGGGCGTCGACGGCCAGCACGACGGGGTGGTCGCCCGGGTTGGTGCCGAGCACGGTGCCGGCGGTGCGCAGGACCTCCGCACGGCTCTCCGAGCCCATGAGGCCGGCGAGGTCGGCGAGGGTCGCCAGCCGGCGCTCCCCGATGACCCGCTCGGTCGTCTCGGTCACGGCGCAGAAGACCCCGCCGACCCCGCCGGACTCGTCGGTGATCGGGCTGTAGGAGTACGTGAAGTAGCACTCCTCGGGGTAGCCGTTGCGGTCGAGCACGAGCAGCTCGTCGCGCGACCACGTGGCTCCGCCACCGGCCATGACCTGGTCGAGCATCGGGCCGATGACGTCCCAGATCTCGGTCCAGACCTCCTTGCCCGGGAGCGCCCAGCGCCCGGGGGTGCTTGCTCTGCCCGAGCATGGGGCGGTAGGCGTCGTTGTAGACCATGACGAGCTCGGGGCCCCACCACAGGAGGATGGGGAAGCGCGACGACAGGCAGATGCCGACCGCCGTCCGCAGGCTCTGCGGCCACGTCTCCGGGGCGCCGAGCGGCCCGGCCGCCCAGTCGGTGCGCTCGACGAGCTGCGACATCTCGCTCGGCGGCACGTCGAGGAGCCGTCGTGGGCACCTCGCGGCAGCAGCGTGCGCGGCGAGACGCTCCAGGACGACAGCTCAGGGTCGATCTTCGGTTCTTGACGGGTCACAGCGAGACTCCCGGGAAACCCCTGCCCTGGTCGGCCGTTCCTTCGACTTCCTGGACCGGAAAACTCTGACACACCGAGCCGCCAGGAGCAACACCGGCTCCCTCGGGTCTGCACAGGTTCGACAGGGCCACCTCCGCCGAACCGGGGACCCGGTCAGCCGACCTCGTTGTGGCGGCGGGCGGCGCGGTCCCCGAGCACGCTGAGGGCGTCGACGAGGCGCGAGGACAGCTGCGCCCTGGCGGTCGCGCCCTCCACCGCGGGGGTGGCGGTCGAGGTGCTGTCGACGGCGCGGTTCGCCGGCCCCGGCAGGAGCCGGCTGGCCAGTCCCATCGCGCGGATCGTCGTGGCCGGGGCCAGGCCGTGCACCCGGCGGCCGACGATCGTCAGGGGCGTCAGCTCGACCGTGGGGCGACCGGCGAGGACGCCCGAGACGATGCGGCGCGCCGCGCGCTCGGCCGAGATGCTGAGGCCGGGGATCGATGCCAGCGGTGCGAACCACGCGTAGTCGGTCGTGGCGTCGTCGACGAACCGGGCGTGGGCGTGCCCGCCGGTCCGCATGAGGCCGGGCGTCACCGCCGTCACGGTGACCCCCGTACCGGCCAGCTCGGCGTGGAGGCCCTCGGCGAGTCCGACGGCCCCGAACTTCGCGACCGAGTACGGGACCAGCCGGGGCACGGCGACGAGGCCGCCCACCGACGAGACGATGCCGATCCGGCCGTGCCCGGCATCCCGCATCGTCGGGAGCACGGCGAGCGCGAGGTGCACCGGCCCCCAGAGCATCGTGTCGACCGCGTCCTGGTAGTGGCCCAGCGTCAGGGCGTCGGCATGGCCCACCTGGATGACGCCCGCGACGTGGACCGCGACGTCGACCCCGCCCTCGGCGCCGACGACCTCGTCGACCAGTGCCGAGACCGCGTCCTGGTCCCGCACGTCACAGGTGCGGGGGACGAACCGCGCGCCGGGCACGGCGGCCGACATGAGGCGGGCGGCCGACAGCAGCTCGGCCTCGTCGCGGGCGCACCCGTAGACGACGTGGCCACGCGCGAGCAGCTGCTCGGCGACGAGCAGTCCCAGTCCGCGCGAGGCGCCCAGGACGAGCGCGACCCCCCGGGCCGTCGGCCCCGGGCGCGGCGTCGACGTCGTGGGACGGGTGGACATGGAATGCCTCCGCAGGGGTGGGTGGGTGGATGGCTGCCAGGGCTCCGGTACCCACGCGCGCAGGGGTCGCACACCTTCTCCCACGGACCGGGATGCGCGGACCCCCGGTCAGGCCGCGTCGGTGCGAGAAGCGCTTCCCCCGCGCCACCCGGGGTAGGGGGAAGAGACCCGACCATGGAGGACCGCATGCAGCGCGCCCAGTCCCGACCCCAGCCGGACCGGTCACGACGGCCCGCACGACGCGTCGTCGTCACCGGCGGTGCCGGTTTCCTCGGCAGCCACCTGTGCACCGCGCTGGTCGAGCACGGGTGCGAGGTCGTGGCCCTCGACAACTTCGTCACCGGCTCGCCGGGGAACGTCGCGCACCTCATGCACGACCCCCGGTTCCGGCTCGTGCGCTGCGACGTCACGGACTTCGTCCACGTCACCGGCCACGTCGACCTCGTCCTGCACTTCGCGTCGCCCGCGTCGCCGGTCGACTACCTGCGGATCCCGGTCGAGACGCTCAAGGTCGGCTCGCTCGGCACGTGGCACGCGCTGGGCCTCGCCAAGGACAAGGGCGCCCGGTTCGTGCTCGCGTCCACCTCCGAGGTCTACGGCGACCCGCAGACGCACCCCCAGCCCGAGAGCTACTGGGGCCACGTCAACCCCATCGGGCCGCGCGGCGTCTACGACGAGGGCAAGCGCTTCGGCGAGGCGCTGACGACCGCGTACCGCGAGCACGAGGGCGTCGACACGGGGATCGTGCGGATCTTCAACACGTACGGCCCGCGGATGCGGCCGCGGGACGGCCGCGCCATCCCGACCTTCGTGCGCCAGGCGCTGCTCGGCGAGCCGCTCACCGTGGCCGGCGACGGCTCGCAGACCCGCTCGGTGTGCTTCGTCGACGACCTCGTGCGCGGCATCCTCGCGTTCGCGGCGACCGGGCACCCGGGGCCGGTCAACCTCGGCAACCCCGAGGAGCTCACCGTGCTCCGGATCGCCGAGGACGTCCTGCGGGCGGTGGGCTCCGGCTCGCGGATCGAGCACGTGCCGCTGCCCGTCGACGACCCCCGGGTGCGCCGCCCGGACACGACCCTCGCCCGGCAGCTCCTCGGCTGGGACCCGCGCGTCCCGTGGTCGGTGGGGCTGGCGCGCACGGTGGAGTGGTTCCGGCAGGTGCCGCTCGAGGACGAGTGGGACGGCGAGGCGGCCTCGACCGCGGTCGGGGCACTCCCGGCGTAGCCCGCTACGCCGCCCGGGAGAGCTGCAGCACGTCGGTCGCGGCGTCGACGACGTCCGCCACCTCGAGGCGGGCCAGCCGGGCGTCGAGCTCGAGGCCGTGGGGGTCCCCG
This sequence comes from uncultured Actinomycetota bacterium, assembly GCA_963811475.1. Lineage (GTDB taxonomy): Bacteria > Actinomycetota > Actinomycetes > Actinomycetales > Dermatophilaceae > Fodinibacter. The sequence goes on along the minus strand of CAWERJ010000009.1, from coordinate 116,410 downwards.
GGCCGCGGGTCCGCGAGGTCGCCGCGCCAGAGCACGCGGTGGAGGTGCAGGTCGACCCGGGGACCCCAGAGGGCCGGTGACACCGGCCCGAAGAGCGTCACCGAGGGCGTCCCGAACGCCGTGGCCACGTGGGCGACACCGGTGTCTGCGCTCAGCAGGAGGGCCGCGGTGCCGACGAGCCGTCCCAGGCCATCGAGGTCGTGCCTCCCGCAGTGGTCCTCGACCCCGGGATGCCGCCCGGCCACCGTCGCGCAGAGGTCGGCCTCACCCGCGGTGCCGGTGACGACGACGCGGTGCCCGCGGTCGGCGAGGGTCGCCGCGACGTCGGCCCAGCGCTCCGGCGGCCAGCGCCGCGCGGGCGAGGCAGCGCCGGGGTGGACGACGACGTGCCCCGACCGCTCGCCCGGCGCCGGCAGGCGCAGGTCGTCGGCCGAGGCGGGCCCACCCGCCCAGTCCGACAGCCGGACCCACCGGTCGACCTCGTGCTCCTCGTCGACCCACGCCGGCCCGGCGGTGTGACCCGCCTGCGGGCAGGCGTACGCGACGAGCCGCCCGGCCCCCAGCGAGCGGAGCACCTCGTGGCTGGCCGGCCCCCGCCCGTGGAGGTTGACCGCGACCGCGGGCGCGGGCACCCGCGACGCCAGCCCGTCGGCCGCCTCCTCGAGCCCGTCCACCGGGACGACCGCGTCGACGAGGCCGAACGAGGCGAGCCACTCCCCGACCGCCGCCGGGGCGGCCAGCGCGAGGCGCGCCCGCGGCCACGCCCGCCGCAGCCCCCGCAGCGCCGGCACCGAGCAGAGCAGGTCGCCGAGCCCGAGGGCCCGCAGGACGAGGACGTCGTCGCCGCTCACGGCCAGGACGGCTCCGTCGACGACGCGACGACCAGCTCGCGGACCTCGCAGCCGGGCGGTTGGCTCAGCACCATGAGGACCGTCGCGGCGACGTCCTCCGGGTCGTTGAGGGGGGCGTCGGGGCCGGGGCGGTACTGCTCGGTGCGGCCGTCGAAGAACCGCGTGCGCATCCCGCCGGGTACGAGCAGGGTCACGCCGACCCGGCCCGCCAGCTCGGTGGCGAGCGCCCGCGTGAACCCGACGACCCCGAACTTCGACGCGCAGTACGCCGTCGCGTCACCGACCGCCTTGAGGCCGAGCGTGGACGCCACGGTGACGACCCGTCCGCCGCGCTCCTCGAGGTGCGGCAGGGCAGCCCGCACGACCGCGGCGGTGCCGAAGAGGTTGACGCGCACGACGCGCTCCCAGTCCTCGGTCGGCACTCCCGCCAGCGGACCGCAGGCGTCCGTCCCGGCGGCGGTGACGACGGCGTCGGGCGGCCCGACGAGCTCGACGAGCCGCTCGACGGCCGCCGCGGCCGCCGCGGAGTCGGACAGGTCGGCGGCGGCGTACGGCAGCGACGGGTCCTCCGGCGGGGCGAGGTCGACGACCGCCGGCGTGCCACCGGCCTTCGCGACCGCGGCGACGACGGCCGCCCCGAGGCCGCTGGAGCCACCGGTGACGTAGACCGTCCCGACGGTCGTCGGGCACCGGCGCCGGCAGCGGCGTGGCGGAGGGGGTGGGGGTGGGGGTCACAGGGGATCTCCTGACTCGATGGACTGCAGGACGGCGGTCGTCGACCGCCCGGACAGGTAGGGGAGCAGCACGACGCGGCCGCCCCAGGAGCGGACCAGCGGCGACTCGGGCAGCTCGGTGTCCTCGTAGTCGCCGCCCTTGGCCCAGACGTCGGGCCGCAGGGAGCGCAACGCCTCCCGCGGGTCGTCCTCGTCGAAGACGAGCACGGCGTCGACGCAGGAGAGCCCGAGGAGCACGCGCGCGCGGTCCTCCTGGGAGTGCACGGGCCGTCCCGGCCCCTTGAGCCGTCGCACGGACGCGTCGGAGTTCAGCAGCACGACGAGGCCGTCGCCCAGCGTGCGGGCCGCCTCGAGGGTGCTGACGTGCCCGGCGTGCAGCACGTCGAAGCAGCCGCCGGTCGCGACGAGTACCCCTCCGCCGGCGCGCAGCTCGGCGACCCGGTCCCCGCTCCGGCGGGTGCCACGTCGCCCGTACCGCGGCGCCGGCGGTACGGAACCCCGACGCGCCTCCGGCGGCGACGAACTCGCTCGCGCGCGCCACCGCATCCACGACCGCCTCCGTCGTCGTGCGGCGCCGGGCGAGTGCGACGGCCGCCGCGCTCGCGAACCGGTCGCCGGCCCCGCAGCTGTCGCCGGACGCTGGTACGGCGGGGACGAAGAGGGGCTCGCCGGCCGTCGTGGCGACCCAGGCGCCCTCGGCGCCCCCCGTCACGGCGACGGCCCGGGCCGACCAGAGTCCCGCCAGGTGGCCGGCGACGAGGTCGCCGGGTGCTCCCGGCAGGCCGGCGCGGTCGCGCGCCTCCGCGAGGTTCGGCGTCACGAGGGCGCAGCCGGGCACCGGGTCACCGCCACGTGGATGGGGGTCCCAGACCACCGGGCGGCGCGGCGCGCGGCGTTCGAGCGCCTCGCGGACGCCGGCGTGGGCGGTCGTGCCCCCGCCGTAGCAGGACACGAGCACGACGTCGGCCTCGGCGACCGCGCGCGCCGCCTCGGGGTGGAGCTCGCCGACCGGGTGGCCGGGACCGCCGGTGTCGATGCGGGCGATCGACTGCCCCGCCGCCCGCAGCCGGCTCTTGACCCGGGTGGCGCCGTCGTGGCCCAGCGCGACCACCCGCACCCCGGCCGCCTCGAGCAGCGAGCGCAGCTCACGTCCCTCGGCGTCGTCGGCGAGCGGCGCGACGAGGGTGACGTCGACGCCGTCGCCGGCGCACAGGAGCGCCGTGAGGCCCGCACCGCCGGGGCCCGACGACACGCTCTCGACGTCGACGACCGGCGCCGGGGCGTCGGGGCACACCCGGTCGACCCGGCCGTCGACGTCGCGGTCGAGGAGGCAGTCGCCGACGACGACGACGTGCTGGCGCGCGCTCACGAGGCCTGCCGGCAGACGGGGCCGGCCTCCATGAGGCCCCGCCGCTGCGAGCGCGGCGTCGAGGGCCGCGCACACGGCGTGGATGGCGACGAGCTGCACCTCCTGGACGGCGGCCGTGGTCGGCGCGTCGACGACGACGGACCTCGGTCGCGAGCCCGGCGAGGGGGTTCGGCCCCGGACCGGTCATCGCCCACACCCGCATGCCGATGTCGAGGGCGCGCTTGGCCGCGTGCAGCACGTTGCTGCTCGTGCCGCTCGTCGACAGGAGGACGAGCACGTCACCGGGCCGGCCGTGCGCCTCGACCTGCCGGGCGAAGACCTCGTCGGGGCCGTAGTCGTTGAGGATCGCCGTGAGGCTCGAGGTCTCGGCGCACAGCGAGATCGCCGACAGCGGCCGGCGGTCGGTGCACCAGCGGCCCACGAGCTCGGCGGTGAGGTGCTGGGCCTCGGCGGCGCTGCCACCGTTGCCCGCCGCCAGCAGCCGGCCGCCTGCGACGAGCGAGGTCGCGAGCCGCTCGCCCCACGAGCGGATGAGGTCGGCCTGCCGCACGAGCGAGCGCATCCCCCGCTCGACCTCGAGGGCGTGCTCGTCGAGCCACGACAGTCCGGATGCCGGCGCGCGGCCGCGCGCGGTCGCGTCGAGCACCGCCTCGGTGCGGGCGGCGACGACCGACCAGTCGAAGCGCTCCACCGCCCGTGCGCGGGCGCGCGCACCCATCGCCGCGGCGGTCTCGGGGTCCTCGAGCAGCCGACGCACCGCGGCGGCGAGCGCCGGGACGTCCCGCGGGGGGACGAGGAGGCCGGTCACGCCGTCCTCGACCGAGTCGAGCAGCCCGCCGACGGCGGTGCCGACGAGCGGCCGGCCGCACGCGGCCGCCTCGAGCGGGGTGATGCCGAACGGCTCGTACCAGGGCACGGCGAGCACGACGTCGGCCGAGCGGTAGAGCGCCGGCAGGTCGGCGTGCGGCCACTGCCCGGTGAGGAGCAGCCGGTCCTCCACACCCAGCTCGGCGGCGAGGGACCGCAGCCGCCGGGCCTCCGGGTCGTCGCCGAGCCGGTCGGCCGGCGGGCCGCCGACGACGACGAGCTCGGCCTCGGGCAGCTCGGCGAGGGCCCGCACGGCGAGGTCGAAGCCCTTGCGCTCGACGAGGCGCCCGACCGCGAGCAGGCGCGGCCGCCCGGAGGACGGCAGCGCCGGGGGCTGCTGCCCGGCATCCGCCGGGGTGAAGTGCTCGGTGTCGACCCCGCAGGGGACGACGTGCACGTGGTCGGTCGGCACGCCCATCCGGGCCAGCTCGTCGACCTCGTCGCGGCACGTCGCGACGACGGCGTCGACCTGGGCGGCGACGCGGCACTCGAGGTCGACGCGCTCGACCGGGCTCGGTGTCCGCGTCACCCTGGTGACGGCGCTTGACGCTGCCGAGCGCGTGGAACGTGTGGGCCACGGGCACGCCGCGGCGCCGGCCGGCCCACACGGCGGCCAGCCCGGACATCCAGAAGTGTCCGTGCACGACGTCGGGGTCGCCGGTGCGCGACCAGTCCGACGCCATCCAGTCGGCGAACCGGTCCATGTGCGGCAGGAGGTCGTCCTTGGGCAGGGGCCGGGGCGGGCCGGCGGGCACGTGGACGACGACGACCCCCGGGCCGACCGGGACGCGCTCGGGGAGGTCGGGGTCGTCGCGCCGCGTGTAGACGGACACCTCGTGACCGAGGCGGGCCAGGCCGAGGGCGAGCTCGGCCACGTGGACGTTCTGTCCACCCGCGTCCGCCCCACCGAGGGCGGCGAGCGGGCTGGCGTGCTCGGACACCATGGCGATCTTCACGGGGTGATCTCCTTGAGGATGCGGTCCCAGTCGAGGAGGAAACGGGTCAGCGAGAAGCGGTCGAGGGCGTGGGCGCGAGCCGCCCGGCCGCGAGCACGGGCCTCGTCCGGGTCGGCGAGCAGGTGGCGGGCGGTCGCCCGCAGCCGCACGAGGTCGTTGGTGACGAGGCCGGCCTCGGGCGGCACCGCCTCGGGGGCCTCGGTCGACGCGAGGGCGAGCACCGGCATCCCGAGCGTCATCGCCTCGATCAGCGAGAGCCCGAGGCTGGTCCAGCGGTAGGGGTGGAGGTAGACGCGGTGGCGCGCGAGGGCGTCGTGCAGCTCGGACTGCGGCAGGTCGTGGCAGCGGCTGCGGTCCAGGCCCGGCAGCGCGCGCTCCTCCGCCGCGGCGCCGAGGCCGTCGCTCGACAGGCCGTAGACCGACACCGGGAGGCACTTGGCGAGGTCGAGCACGACGTCGCTGCCGGCGACGCGCCACCGCCGCACCGGTTCGTTGACGACGACGGCGAGCGAGGCGTCGGAGCCCGTGTAGCGCGCCCCCGGGTCGGGGATGCCGTGCTCCACCACCGTCGTCGGCCGCCCACCGCAGTCCCACGCCATGGCGTTGAAGTTCGTCACGTGGGCGACGAGCACGTCGTCGAGGCGGGGGTCGTGCAGCACCGGGTGCTCGCTGCGCACGGCGTGCTCCGTGGGCGCGTTGTGCTCGAGGTACACGGCGGGCAGGTCGCGCCCGACCCGGCGGCCCGTCCACCGTTCGACGAGGTCGACCTCGTGCGGCCGCTGGAGGACGACGGCGTCGATCTCGGCGTCGCGCAGCGCCTCGGGCGAGAGCTCCCTGGCGGTGTCGGGCCACTGCCAGGTGCGGGCGCGGCCGCGGCCGTCGGGGCCCCGGTCGGGCAGGACCGGCAGGAGGTACTCGTGCTCGCCCGAGACGAGCGAGGTGGTGTACGAGCCGTGGACGTGCCACACGAGGACCTTCATCGCGCCGCTCCCGCCCGGGCTCCCTCGCGCCGCCGCCGCAGGGGTGGCGGCCCGGCGAGGGTGCGCACCGCGTCGACGACCTGCCGGCCGGTGACCCGCGAGGTGCACGGGTGGCCGGCCACCGGGCAGGTCGCGGGCCCGGCTCAGGCGGCACGCCGCCGCCTGGTCGCCGAGCACGACGGTCGGCACGCCCCACGGGCGCCAGCGCTCGAGGGGCACGACCGGCGCGAAGATGCTGACGACCGGGGTGCCGACCGCGGCGGCGAGGTGGGCCGGGCCGGTGTTGCCGACGACGACCGCGCGGGCGCCGGCGAGGACGCCGGCCAGCTCGGCCAGGGAGGTGAGCCCGGTGAGGTCGACGCCTCCGGGCGGGGTGACGGCCAGCCCGGCGGGCTCGTCGCCCGGGCCGCCGGTGACGACCACCTGCCACCCGTCGGTCGACAGCGCCCGGGCGTGCTCGGCTGCCCGCTCGACGCCGATCGCGCGCGCGGGCACCGAGGCGGTCGGGTGGACGACGACGTACCCGTCGTCCAGGTCCTCGGGAGGCGGCGGGTGGACGACGGCGAGGCGGTCCTCGCCGGTGGGCGGGTGGCCCGCCGCGGTCACCACCGCGCACATGGCCTGGACCTCGTGGCCGCCGCCGGTGCCGCAGTCGTCGGCGGGCCCGAGCCGGCGGTGGCGGACGTCGAGCAGGGAGCCCGGGAAGGCGTCGCTCGTGCCGACGACCCGGGGCACGCCCGCCCACTTCGCGAGCAGGGCCATGGGCAGCGGGCTCTGGTGGTACGAGGTGAGCACGACGACCTCGTCGTAGCGCCCGGCGCGGACCTGGTGGAGCAGGCCTGTCGAGCGCGGTGGGGTCGACCGGCCCGGGGTCGCAGCCGGTCCACGGCACCTCGGCGACGAGCACCTCGTCGACGCCGGGCAGCAGCGCGGCGGCAGCGGCCCCCGCGGGCGACACGAGCAGGTGCGAGCACGTCGACGTCGGCGCGCAGCTGGCGCAGGGCGGGGCCGGCGAGCAGCACGTCGCCGTCGCTGTCGAGGCGCACGGCGAGCACCCGGCGGACGGGGCGGGGGTCAGCCATGGCGCCACCCGAGGACGAGGTCGACGGCCCGGCCGAGGTCGGAGGCCACGACCGGGGCCGCGGCGACCTCCTCGGCCCGGGTCACGGGCGTGGGGACGAGCACCGAGCGTGCGCCCGCCGCGCGCGCGGCCTCGGCGTCGGCACCGATGTCGCCGATGACGACGCACTCCTCCGGGCGCACGCCGAGCCGGCGCGCGGCGGCGCGCACCATCCCCGGGCCGCGGCTTGCGGCACTGGCAGCCGTCGTCGGGCGCGTGGGGGCACACCTGCCAGGTGGCGAAGGGGCCGAGCCGGGCGTCGACCTCGGCGTTGACGGCATCCACCTGGTCGGTCGTGAGCAGCCCGCGGGCCAGGCCGGACTGGTTCGTGACGACCCCGACCCGCAGCCCGTCCGAGCGCAGGCGGTCCATCGCCTCGCGGGCCCCTTCGACGGGGGCGACGGCGCGGGGGTCGCCGTTGTACGGCACGTCGTGGACGAGCGTGCCGTCGCGGTCCAGCAGCACCGCGCGGGGCGAGGGCGGCCACGGCGACGCGGCGCGGTGGCGCCACCAGCCGCGCACCCGGTGCCAGGCGGCCACGGGCGGCAGGACGGCGCTCGTCCAGGCCATCGTCACGGTCTCGACCGGCGTCCGCGGCCCGGGCAGCACGCGGCGGCGCACGAGGTCGCCGACGTGGGCGAGGTAGACCGTGCCACCGGTCGCCGCGAGGACGCGGGCCGCTCCCGCCCGACCGGCGAACGGCAGGGCGACGAGGGCCGCGAGCGCCGCGAGCGAGCGCGGCGAGGTGCCGGCGGAACAGGCCCCGGCCGGTGCCGGCGAGCTCGCGCCAGTCGGGCCCGTGCAGCCGCCGCATGAGGGCGTCGTCGGCGTTGCCCCGCTGGACGCGCACGCTCGTCGCGGGGCCGGCGGGCCGCACCGGGTGATCGACCTCGCGCAGCCCGACGACGAGCCGGTGCCCGGCGCGGCGCACCCGCAGGGCGAGGTCGGCGTCCTCGCGGTAGGCGCGGGGGAAGCGCTCGTCGAAGCCGTCGACGGCGAGCAGCGCCGAGCGCCGGTAGGCCATGTCGGCCGTGGCCCACCGGGCCGACTCCAGCCCGGCCGTCGAGCGCTCCCAGTCGGTGGGCCGGCGGCTCGTCGGCAGCGGCACCCGGATCCGGCCCTGGGAGCCGCCGACGTCGGGCGGGAGCAGCGCGAGGTCGACGGCGAGGGTCCGCGCCCAGCCCGTGGGGAGCACGACGTCGTCGTCGAGGAACTCGACCCACTCGGTCGTCGTCAGGCGCCAGCCGAGGTTGCGGGCCGCCGCCGGTCCGCGACCCCAGCCGCGGACGACCCGCAGCGGGTAGGGCCAGGACGAGCGCTCGAGCAGGGTGGGTCGACGGGTCGGGCCGGTCGTCGACGACGACGACCTCCTGCGGCCGCGGGCCGCGCTGCGCGGCGAGGCCGTCGAGCAGGGTCGCGAGGCTCGGCCGGCCCACCGTGGGCACGACGACGGAGTAGAGCGGGGCGGCAGCGCTCACGAAGGGCCTCCCCCGTCGAAGAGCCGCGAGCGGCGCACGAGGTGCGGCCCGACGACGAGCGCGTCGACCGGCGCGGACCCGAAGAGCTCGAGGGCGTCGCGGGGGTCGTCGACCATCGGCCGCCCCGCCGTGTTGAGGCTCGTGTTGACGACCACCGGGAGCCCGGTGCGCTCCTCGAAGGCGCGGAGCAGGGCGGCCACCCGCGGCGTCGTCGCCTCGTCGACGGTCTGCACGCGGGCGGTGCCGTCGACGTGGACGACCGCGGGGATGCGGTCGCGCCACTGTGGGGCGACGCGGTGCACGAAGAGCATGTACGGGCTGGGCAGCGGCCCGTCGAGGAAGATCTCGGCGGCCCGCTCGGCGAGCACCATCGGCGCGACCGGGCGGAACTGCTCGCGGCCCTTGACGTCGTTGAGCCGCTCGAGGTTCGCGGCCCGGCCGGGATGGGCCATCAGCGAGCGGTGCCCGAGGGCCCGCGGCCCGAACTCGCTGCGCCCGTCGAACCAGGCGACGACGCCGTCGGCGGCGAGGACGTCGGCGACCTCACCGGCCAGGTCGTCGGGCGTCGTGAAGGGGACGGCCGCCCGGCGCAGCCACGCGGCGAGCTCGTCGTCGCGCCACTGCCGGCCGAGGGCGGCGGTCGTCATCGGCTCGGCCTGGTGGCCGCCGTCGGCGTGCACCTGGAGCGCGGCGCCGAGCGCGGTGCCGGCGTCACCGGCGGCCGGCTGGACCCAGACCTCCTCGAAGGCCGTCTCCCGCCAGATCCGGCTGTTCGCCACGCAGTTGAGGGCGGTGCCCCCGGCCATCGTCAGCACCCGGTCACCGGTGCGGTCGTGCAGCCACGTCGCGAGCTCGACGAGCAGCTCCTCGAGCCGGGCCTGCACCGAGCACGCGAGGTCGGCGTACAGGGGCGGCCAGTCGTCCTCGCCGCCGGAGCGTCGGGGCGCGAAGCGGCGACCAGTCGGGCAGCGGCGCCTCGAACCCGCCGTCGCGGCGTCGTGCGGATCGTCTGGCGCAGGGCCTCGAGGTGCACCGGGCTGCCGTACGAGGCGAGCGCCATGACCTTGTACTCGTCGCTGGACCGGAGGAACCCCAGGTGCTCGGTGAGCGACTCGTAGAGCAGGCCGAGGGAGTGCGGCAGGGCCTGCGCCGCGAGCACCTCGAGCCGGCCGCCCTCGTAGTGCCCCGCGAGGTGGCTGGCCTGCTCGCCGCGGCCGTCGAGGACGAGCACGCTGCACGGGCGCCCGGCCCCCTCGAGCGGTGCCGCGAGCGCGGCCGAGGCGGCGTGCGCGACGTGGTGCGGGCACGAACCGCACCTGCTCGCGGTCCAGGCCCGGCAGGGCCGCCGCGAGGAAGCCCGGGGCCGCCTCGGCGTACATCCGGCGCAGGGGGTCCCACGGGTCGTCCAGGCCGATGTCCTCGGCCGGCTTGGCCAACCCGGGGTCGAACGAGTAGGCGACGGCGTCGAGGTCGGAGGGCCTCAGCCCGGCCTCCGCGAGGCACCAGCGCATGGCCTGCTCGGGCAGCTCCCACGCCGAGAACGGCACCGGTCGCTTCCCGTGCTTGCGCCGCGAGAACCGCTCCTCCTCGGCGGCACCCACCACCGTCCCGTCGACGACCAGCGCCGCGGACGGGTCGTGGAAGATCGCGTTGACCCCGAGAACTCGCATGCGGACCCACTACCCCCGAGAACCGCCTCTCACTCCCGGCACTTCTCGCACCGGCCGGCGCCCGGCGGCCACCGGGCGGTTTGCCGCGTGCGTGGAACGGGCAGACAGACAGCCATGACCCAGACGACCGACCGCCCGATCCCCGACCGCACCGCCGCACGCGAGGCAGGCGGTGCACCGCGGCCCCGCCGAGGCCGTCGGCGCGGGGAGCGCGGATGCCGTGGAGCGCGCCGTGCGCCGCGCCCGGGCCGCCGCGCCGGGCTGGCGCCGCACTCCCCCCGCCGACCGGGCCGGCCACCTGCGCGACGCGGCGGCGCAGGTGCGCCGTGCGGCCGACGACCTGGGCGACCTGCTCTGCGCGACGACCGGGCGGCTGCTCGGCGAGGCGCGGGCCTCGGCCCGTGTCGCCGCCGACCTCCTCGACGAGGCGGCCGTCACGGGCCTCGTCGGAGGGCGGGCGCTGGCCGGCGGGCCGGGTGCCGTCGACCTCGTGCGCCCGGAGCCGCGGGGGGTCGTCGGCGTCATCACGCCGTGGAACGACCCCTACCCCGCCGCCGCCGGGCTGCTCGCGGCCGCCCTGGTCACCGGCAACGTCGCGGTGCACAAGCCCTCCGAGCGCAGCGCCGAGCCCGGTCGCCGGCTCACCGAGATCGTGGCCGCTTGCCTGCCCGAGGGCGTCCTCGAGCTCGTCGAGGGGGATGCCGGCGCCGGAGCCGCGCTCGCGGCGCACCCGGGCGTCGACCTCGTGGCGCACATCGGCAGCAGCGCCGCCGGAGCGTCCGTGCGGGTCGCCTGCGCGGCCCGGGGCGCGGCCGCGATCACCGAGAACGGCGGCAAGGACGCCATCGTCGTGGATGCCGGTGTCGACCCGGAGTGGGCCGCCGAGCAGGTCGCCATCGGGGCCTTCACCAACGCCGGACAGCTGTGCACCTCGGTCGAGCGGGTCTACCTGCACGCCGAGGTCGCCGACGCCGTGCTCGAGCGCGCTCGTCGAGCGGGCCGTCGGGCTCGTCGTCGGTGACCCGCGCGACCCCGCGACGACGATGGCTCCCCTCGTCGACGCCAGGGCGGTGGCGACGGTCGACGAGCACGTCCAGGACGCGCTGCGCCACGGTGCGACCCTGCTGGCGGGCGGCGTGGAGCTGCCGGAGGCCCCGACCGCCTACGCGCCGACGGTGCTCGTCGGCTGCACCGACGACATGCGGGTCATGGCCGAGGAGACCTTCGGCCCGGTCGCGGCGGTCTCGGTCGTGTCGTCCTGGCAGGAGGGCATCGAGCGGGCCGGCCACGGGCGGTACGGCCTGGCGGCCACGGTCCTCACGCACGACGCGGCGCACGCGCTGCAGGCGGTCGACGAGCTCGAGGTCGGGACCGTCAAGGTCAACGCGGTCTTCGGCGGTGCGCCCGGCGGCTCGGCCGACCCCCGGCGCGACAGCGGCCGGGGCGCAGGGTACGGCCCCGACCTGCTGCGCGAGATGGTCGTGCTCAAGGCGGTCCACTGGGAGCCCGCGCCCGGGGACGTGCTGACGCCGTGACCGGTACGGGAGACCGGTGGCCGACCGGAGGACGAATGGGTGCCGGGCCGCCGGGTACGGATCCACACCACATCCGCACCACCGCAGACGACCCGCTCGTGGAGGCCCAGCGCACGATGGAGGAGCACCAGGTCCGGCGGCTCCCGTCATCGACGGGCACCGGCTCGTCGGCATGGTCAGTCAGGGCGACCTCGCCAAGGCGCTGCCCGACGCCCGGACCGGCGCGCTCGTGGAGGCGATCTCCGAGGACTGACCGCTCAGGCCGCCTGGCGCACCCGGTCGAGCACGAGGGCGTCGCGCTCGACGGCCTCCACCAGTCAGGCGGCCCGGCCGGGGGCCGGCCCGACGGCATCCAGACCGTACGCCGGGTCACGGCTGCCGACCTTGCGGGCCAGCGTCAGGTGGCCGCCGAGGTAGCCGGACACGCCGGTGAGCGCGGCCCCCGCGAGGGCGGTGGCGACGCCGAGCCCGTGCCGGCGACGGCTGCGGGCGACGTACGAGGTGAGGTAGAGCGTCGACGCCAGGCCGTTGAGGGCGGCGTGAAGCGCGCCCACCCGCTGCGCCTCGGGACCGATCCGGGCCCACTCGGCCAGACCGGTGAGCGCGGTCGGGGCGGCGGCGGCGACCCCCGCGCCGACGAGCCATCGGCTCGCGCCGCGGTCCTCGGGCCGGCCCCGCAGGTCGAGGGCGGTCGCGGCCGTCCAGAACCCGAGGGGGAGGTCGGTGAGGAGCGGGTGCAGCGCGTGCCCGACCAGCCCGGACCGGAGCAGGTCACTGCGCGACCAGCGGTCGACGGGTCCGGCCAGGGTCGCGTAGGCGCGGCGCAGCCCGTCGAGGGAGTCGCTCTGCTCGAGCCTGCGGGTGGCCTCGACGAGGGGACCGGTGGCGGCAGTCATCGGCTCAGGAGATCACGGCGTCGACGGTCTTCTTCAGCGCGCTCGGCTGCTCGGGCCGGCGCGGGGCCTTCTCCTTCGCGGCCGCCAGCTCGTCCCCGAGCTCGCGGAGCTGGGTGCGGCTCAGGCCCTCGCGGACCTTCGGGAACCACTCCTGCTCCTCCTCCTCGATGTGGTGCGTGACGTTCTCGATGAGGACGGTGGCCTTGGCCTCGAACCGCTCGTCCTTCGGGCTCATCGGCACGAGCTCCATGACGAGCACGTCCGCGACGTGGTGCTCCTCGTAGGACTCCAGCACGTCGTCCTCGAGGTCGGGCAGCAGCGCGCGGACCCGGGGGTACATGACCTCGTTCTCGATGTACGTGTGCACGGTGAGCAGCTCGATGATCTGCTCGACGAGCTTGCCCTTGCGCGCCGGGGTGGTCGACGCCTTCTGGAACTCCCGGAAGAGGGCGCGGACCTCCTTGTGGTCCTGCTTCAGCATGACGATGGCGTCCTGGGACATGTCGGCTCCTCGTGGCGCGGGGTCGGCGGGGCGCGGGGCACCGCCCGGGCGGGCAGTCCCGCCGTACCCGGGCGCCGCATCCCGAAACCGGCGTGGTCGTGGCACGGTGTGGGTACGGAGGGTCCCCGCGGCCCGTCCGGGCGCCGCGGGGCGCCGCGCGGGTGCCGTCCCGTGGTCGACCGGAGGAGGGTCCGTGGCCGCAACCGAGTGCGACGCCGTCGTCGTCGGCGCCGGCCCCAACGGCCTGGTCGCCGCCAACGCGCTCGCCGACGCGGGTTGGGACGTCGTGCTCGTCGAGGCCCAGGACGAGGTCGGCGGCGCCGTGCGCAGCGCCGAGAGCGTCGCTCCGGGTTTCGTCACCGACCTGTTCAGTGCCTTCTACCCCCTGGCCGCGGCGAGCCCCGTCATCCGCGACCTGCACCTCGAGCGGCACGGGCTCGTGTGGTGCCACGCGCCGTCCGTGCTGGCCCATGCGCTTCCGGACGGCCGGTGCGGCGTGCTGCACCGCTCCGCGGCCGACACCGCCGCGGGCCTGGACGAGCACCACGCGGGCGACGGCGAGGCGTGGCTGCGCATGGTGGCCGGCTGGGACCGCATCCGCGACCCGCTCCTCGACGCCCTGTTCACCCCGTTCCCGCCGGTGCGCTCGGGTCTGCGCCTGCTGCGCCGCTCGGGGGTCGGCGGCACGCTCGACCTCACCCGGCTCGCCCTGCTCTCGGTGCGGCGGTTCGGCCACGAGGAGTTCGGCAGCGAGGAGGCCCGCGTCCTGCTGAGCGGCAACGCCATGCACAGCGACGTGCCGCCCGACGGCGCCGGGAGCGCCCTGTTCGGCTGGCTCCTCGTCATGCTCGGGCAGGACGTCGGCTTCCCGGTGCCGGAGGGCGGGGCCGGGATGCTGGCCACCGCGCTGCGGCGGCGGGCGGAGTCGCTCGGGGTGCAGGTGCGCTGCGGGGTCGCCGTGACCTCGGTCGACGTGTCGGCCGGCCGGGCCCGCGGCGTCCGCCTCGCCGACGGAAGCACCGTGCGAGCGCGGCACGCCGTCCTCGCCGACGTCCCGGCCCCGATGCTGTACCGCGACCTCGTCGACGAGCGGCACCTTCCCGCGCAGCTGCTGCGCGACGTCGACCGCTTCGACTGGGACGACGCGACCCTCAAGGTCAACTGGGCGCTCGACTCCCCCATCCCGTGGTCCGCGGACGGCGCCCACGGGGCGGGCACGGTGCACCTGGGGGTCGACGACGACGGCCTCGTCGACGTCGCGGCGGACCTGTCCGTCGACCGGATGCCGCGGCACCCGTTCCTGCTCCTCGGCCAGATGACGACCGCGGACCCGACGCGCTCACCGGCCGGCACCGAGTCGGTCTGGGCCTACACCCACCTGCCGCGGCACCTGGCCGGCGACGACGGCGCGGTCGCCCGGCAGGTCGAGCGGATGGAGGATGCCGTGGAGCAGGTCGCGCCCGGCTTCCTCGCCACCCGGGTCGGCCGGCAGGTGCAGACCCCCACCGACCTGCAGTCCGCCGACCCGAGCCTGAGCCGCGGCGCGCTCAACGCCGGCACCGCCGCCCTCCACCAGCAGCTCGTCCTGCGGCCCACCCGCGGGCTCGGCCGGCCCGAGACGCCCCTGCCGGGGCTGTACCTCGCGAGCGCGTCGGCCCACCCCGGTGGTGGGGTGCACGGCGCCTGCGGGTGGAACGCGGCCGTGGCCGCCCTGAGCCACCGCGGGCCACTGGGCGTGGTGCGCCGGGCCCTCGTGCGCACCGCGTGGTCGCGCGTACTCCGCAACCCCGGCGCCTGACGGCCTCCCGTCCTGGCATCAGTCCCCGTCGCCGGCGAGCCACTCGCGGTGCCGGCCCTCGGCGATGAGCGCAAGGCGGCGCAGCGCCTCCCGGTTGCGCGGCAGGATCATCAGCTGGCGCACGGGGGGCGGCACGATCGTGCCGGGGCCGGTGATCGCGTCCTCGGCGATCGACACGGTGCAGCTGCCCGGCCCGTCGGGCACGACCTCGATCTCGACGCGCGCCTCACCCATCGGCCAGCCCTTGGCCCGCAGGACGAGGTGCCGTGGCTCCTCCGCCTCCTCCGAGACGGTCGAGTCGGAGATCACGGCCGGCCACGGGCCGAAGCTGTGGTCGAGCTTCGTGCCGGCCGCCGGCCAGCCGAGGTCGACGGCGCGCACGCGGGAGGCGCCCACCACCCAGGTCGCGTACTGCCAGCCGTCGGCGAGGACGGCCCACACGGCCTCGGCGGGCGCGGCCACCGATCGTGAGACGCGGGGGCGGGACAGGGCCTGGTGGTCGGACACGAGATTCTCCTGGGGAACGGGGTCGGTGGGGTCGTTGCGGTCGAGGGATGGCGGCGCCGGGTGGCGGAGCCCGTCGCCTACCCGGACGGTTCCCGGCCAAACTCGGGGGAACCCCGGGCCGGCTCCTGTCGAAGGACGGCCGCACGCACAGCCCGCCGCCCCGGCGGACCGGGACGGCGGGCTGGTGGGGCGGGCTGCCGAGGCGGCGAGACCGTCAGTACGAGGAGGTCGTGCCCTGGCCCCCGTTGCTGGAGCTCGTCGCGGTCTCCTTGATCCCCTGCGCGGCCGAGGTGCCGTCCTCACGGACGTGGTCGACCCCCTGGCGGGCGGTCTCCTTGACGGACTGGGCCGCCTGCTGCGCCGGCTCCTTGAGGTGCTCGGCGGTCTCCTGCGCCACCGACTTGGCCTCGTCGACGAGGGGCTGCGCCTGCTCCTTGGCCGTGGAGGCCAGCTGGCGCTCCTTCTCGCTGGCCGGGAGCAGCGAGCCGACCAGCCAGCCCGCGGCGAGGGCGACCGCACCGGCGGCCAGCGGGTTGCCACGGGCCTGGCGGCGCGCCATGTCCGGCACGTCCTTGACGGCCTCGGCCGCCTCGTGGGCCTTGTCGGAACCGGCGCTGGTCGTGTCGTGTGCGGTGCCCATGACGGTCTCCTTCAGTCGGCTGGCGCGGGACGTGGCCCGCTGGGCGGTGCGCTTGGCCACGCTGCTCGGGCGGACGCTCTCGGTGAGGACGTCGACGTCCTCGCTGAGGCGGCCACGGGTGCGGTCGATCTCCGCACGGATGGCATCAGGGTCGTTGTTCGTCGTCGTCATCGCGTCTCGTGTCCTTTCAGTGCTTCGGGGATGTCCTTGGCCGTGTCGACCGTGCGCGGGGCCACCGGGGTCGCCCGCTTGAGCCGGGTGCGACCGAGAGAGGCCAGAACGCCCGCGGCGACGGCCCACAGCAGGCCCACGACGAGGGCGGACCAGCCGAGGCTGTCGAAGAGGTCCCCCAGCGCCCACCACAGGGCGAGCGACAGGAAGATCAGCGCCAGGTGGCCGGCCACGCCGGCGCCGGCGAACATGCCGCCGGCCGCCTTGGCGTGGTCCGCGGTCTCCCGCAGCTCGGCCTTGGCCAGCTCGACCTCCTGGCGCAGGAGCGTGGAGAGGTCGCTCGTGATGTCGCCGAGCACCTCGCCCACGGACCGGAGCGACGGGTCGGGGAGGCCGTTGCGGGTGTCGCCGGGCATGGTGGCCCCGGACGACGTGCCATAGCCGTGCTGCTCGGTCATCGGTCGCCTCGCAGGGCGTCGTCGCCCTCCGCCGTCAGGTGGCCGTCCTCGTCGATGGGGCTCGGCGTGCCGTCGGTGGCGAGCGGCTGGGTCGTGCGGTGCGGCCCGGGCAGGTCCCCGGACGGCGTCGTCGCCATGCCCTCGGACACGGCCGAGGTACGAGGCCCCCGGCGTGATCGGCGTGGACTCGGTCGTCGACGTCGTCGGGCTCGTGGCGGTCGGGATGCCGGTGCCCCCGTGCTGCCCGTGGCACCGAGGCTGCCGGTGCCGTAGCCGCCGGACGTCGTCGCGTACTCCGACGTGCCGTAGTCGGCGGTGCCGTAGTCGGCCGTGCCGTAGTCGGCCGCGCGTAGCCGGTGCCCGACGAGGAGTCGGAGTCACGGGCCTCGTCGACGAGGCCGCGGCTCAGGCGGCCGGCGAGCACACCCACGCCCGCCGCGATGGCGAGGAAGGTGCCGGGACGCTGGCGGGCGAAGCTGCGCGCCTCCTCGAGCAGGCTGCCCGGGTCGCGCGAGTCGAGCCACTGCGCCGCGTCGTGGGCGCGTCGGGACACGTCCTCGACGAGGCCCTTGGCCATCCCGTCGGAGTCGGCGCCACCGGCCATCTGGCCGAGCTGGTCGGCGAGCTCGCGCAGGCCGCTCGCGGCGCGCGTCTGCTGGGTCGACGCCTGGTTCGTGAGGTCAGAGCGGGTCTGCCCCCACAGCTGGCGCACCTGGTCCTTGGCCTCGCGGGTGACCTGCTTGGCCTCCTGCCCGGCGGTCGCGGCGACGTCCTTGGTCGCCTGCTTGGTCTCGTTCCCCACGGTGCCCGCTCGGTCCGCGGGAGTCTGCGGAGCGGTCGTCTGGGTCTCCATGATTGCCCCGTCCTCTCTGGTGGCCGTCGTCGGTCGACGGCGCGTGTCGAGGGGTCTACCCGGGCGTGGAGCGGCGAAACCTTCTCTGCGGCAAGGCTCGACACCGGTCGCCGGGCGGTGCACCCGACCGGGGTCAGCCGACGGAGGGCTGGTCGGCCGCCGTCCGCGGCCACCGCCGGATGGCGAGGATGCCGGTGTCGGCCACCTCGGTCGCGACGTCGGCGAGCTTGCGGTTGGAGTCCTGGCTCGCCACCCGGAGCACGTCGAACGCCTGCTCCCGGGTGAGGGTGTGGCGCTGCATGAGGATGCCCATGGCCACCCCGATCTCGCGGTTGGTCTCGAGCGCCTTGACGAGGTTCGACGCCCGGCCGCGCGCCAGCATGGCGGTGACGAGGAGCGAGCCGTGGGTCGAGAGGACCAGGCCCATGCCGACCGCGCGGTCGTCGAAGGCGTCGCGGTCGACCGAGTAGATGTTCAGCCCCGCGATGGCCCCCGAGTCGTCGAGGAGGTTGAGCCGCTGGGAGAGCACGCTGCACACGCCGAGCTCGTCGTGCACCTGCCGGCCCCACTGCGGCCACCGCTCGTCGGACGCTGACGTCATCGGTGACGTAGACGGAGTCGTCGAGCACGGCATCCACGCAGGGTCCCGACCCGATCTGGTACTGCAGCAGGTCGGCACGCACGGCGGACTCGTGGGTCGAGGCCTCGGTGCTGAACTTCGACCCCCGCAGGACGGTGAGGCTGGCCCAGCTCGCGCCGGGGACGCGCTCGATGGTCGTGCGGCAGAGCTCCTCGAGCGCCGGCCGGCCGTCGGCCTCGGTCGCCCTGCCGGCCAGCGACCGCATCGCCTCGGCGAGGTCGAGCAGGGCGGCGGACTCCTCGTGGTCACGGGTCGTCGCGTCACGGTCAGGTCGCACGGGGGGCTCCTCTCTGCGGGCGGGGGAAGGGGGTGGGGTCCCCTCCTTCTCCGATTATGACCCCGTCGCCGCAACCCCCTGACTGTTCGGGTCCCAGACGGTGCTCCGCACCCGTGCCGGACGCAGGTGCCCACGCCACGGGGTCAGCGCGACCGACGACCGCTGGGCACGCATGTGACCCCGCTCCAGGGGTACGTGCCGGGTCGAACGCCGCCGTCCGCGGCCGGGGCCGTCGCCCCACCCGAGGACCCGAGTCGACGAGAGGACCCGAGCATGAGCCAGCGCCCCGACGAGCTCCCCGACCAGCAGCAGGAGTGGCCGGGCACGGACGCCGAGCTCACCCCGCCGGCGGACCACGGCGCCGAGTCGTGGGTCGGCCGCGACCGCCTGCGCGGCAAGCGCGCGGTCGTCACCGGCGGCGACTCGGGCATCGGGCGGGCCGTCGCGATCGCCTTCGCCCGCGAGGGGGCGGACGTCCTCATCGCGCACCTGCCCGAGGAGGAGGCCGACGCGCGGCAGACGGCCGAGCTCATCGGCGGGGACACCCGGGTGGTGCTGCACGCTGCCGACCTGCGCACGGCCCGGGCCAACCAGGAGCTCGCGCGGCACGCGGTGAGCGAGCTCGGTGGCGTCGACGTGCTCGTGTGCAACGCCGCGTACCAGATGACCCACGACCAGCTCGGCGACTTCCCCGAGGAGCAGATCGAACGGACCTTCGCGACGAACGTCTTCGGGCCCTTCTGGCTGATCCAGGCGCTCGCCCCCGAGCTCGAGGACGGCGGGTCGGTGCTCGTCACGACGTCGGTCCAGGCGTACTCGCCGTCGGACCACCTGCTCGACTACGCCGCGACGAAGGCCGCGCTCAACAACCTCGTCGTCAACCTGGCGCAGGAGCTCGGAGCCAAGGGGACGCGCGTGAACGCCGTTGCGCCCGGCCCGATCTGGACGCCACTCATCCCCGCGACGATGGGCTCGGACAAGGTGGAGGGGTTCGGCGCCGACACGCCGCTCGGGCGCCCGGGGCAGCCGGTCGAGGTGGCCGCCGCGTACGTCTTCCTCGCGTCGGACGAGGCGAGCTACGTCTCCGGGACCGTGCTCGGCGTGACGGGTGGCAAGCCCGTCTTCTGAGGACCGGCGCGCGGGTCTCGGCGGAGCGCGCCCACGAAAACTTCTCGGTTCGCAAAGCCCCGCTGGCCGCGAAGTGGTGGCAGGTTTCGAGACGTCCGGTGGAGATCCAACCCGTCGTCTCCCCTCCGACACCTGGTCCGACAGTGGCGCCATCTCCTCTCCGGAAGGACGAGAACGTGGCTACCACGATGATCGACCGCACCCGCACGGACAGAAGCTCCCAGTACGACATCGACCACGAGGTCGAGGAGATCGCCCTCGACCTCTCCACCGAGGTGGACCCCGACCGCCGTGCCGAGCTCGTCGAGCGGATCGTGCTGCTCGGCCTGCCGCTCGCCGACGCCGTGGCCATGCGCTACAGCGGCCGCGGCATCGAGACCGACGACCTCGTGCAGGTCGCCCGCACGGCGCTCGTCAAGGCGGTCCACCGCTACCGGCCGGGCACCGGCCCGGGGTTCGCGGCCTTCGCCTCTCCCGACCGTCTCCGGCGAGATCAAGCGCTGGTTCCGCGACCAGGGCTGGTCCGTGCGGCCGCCCCGCCGGGTGCAGGAGCTGCGCGCCAAGCTCGTCGCCCACGAGGAGCAGCTGCGCCACGAGCTGTCGCGGGACCCCTGCGACGCCGAGCTCGCCGCAGGTCCTCGGCGTGACCCCCGAGGACGTCGGCGAGGCACGGGTGTGCTCGGCCGGGTACCACGCGGTCTCCCTCGACGCCCCCACGCCCAGCGGCGCCTCGCTGGCCGACCACGTGCTCGTCACCGAGTGCCCGTCCACCACCCACGCCGTGCGCGACGCCCTGCGCCGTTCCATCACCGGGCTGAGCGAGCGCCAGCGCCTCGTCCTCCAGCTGCGCTTCGTCGAGGAGCTGACCCAGAGCGAGATCGGCGAGCGGATCGGCGTGAGCCAGATGCAGGTCTCCCGCATCCTGCGCACGGTCCTGGACCGGCTGCGTGCCGACCTGCTGAGCGACGAGGACGCCGCCCGGCCACAGCCACGCCGCCTGAGCCCCGCCCGGCGAGGTGTCGGGCCGGCCGCGATCGGGTAGGGGCGGAGGACCCGGGTGAGGTGCCCCACGGCCTCCCGGGTCCCCGCCCCGTGGGGCGTTCCGAGGAGGACGTCGATGCAGCCCCTGCCCGAGACGACCACCGCCCTGGCCGCGCTGGCCCGGGTGTCGGACGTGGACGAGGCCGCCCTGGTCGACTCGTTCAACCGCACGGCCATCAGCACCCGGGCGATCGCCCCGAGTGCGTCGGGCTCACCGTGTCGTTCCTCCGCGAGGGGGTCAGCTTCACGTGGGTCGCCACCGACCTCGAGGCCGCGACGCTCGACGCGGTGCAGTACCTCGACGGCGGGCCGTGCGTGGCGTCCCTCGAGGCCGCGCAGGTCGTCACCGACGCCGACGACGGGCCCCTCGACGAGCGCCGGTGGCGCACCTACGCCGCCGCCACTGCGCGGGCCGGGGTGTCGAGCACGCTGTCGATCCCGTTGATGGACCGGTGCCGAGGTGTACGGAGGCGTCAACCTCTACGGCGGCACCCCCGACGCCTTCGACGGGCTGCACGAGCAGCTGGCCGCCCAGTACGGCGGCTGGGCCGCGGGAGCCGTCACCAACGCCGACCTGTCCTTCTCGACGATGGCCCGGGCCCGGTCGGCGCCGCAGGTCATCGAGGACGACGCCCGCTGCCACCAGGCGGTCGGCATGATCATGGCCGCCCACGAGGTGGACCAGCCCACCGCACGACGCCGGCTCGACGACGCGGCGGCACGCGCCGGGGTCTCCGTCGCCGAGGTGGCGCAGGTCCTCACGGCGACCCACCTGCTCTGATCCGCCGGGCCAGCCGCGCCGGACCGGCCCGGACCGGCCGGCGGTCAGGTCTCGGACACGTCCACCGGCGGCGCGTCCGGGCGGTCCTGCGCGGCACCGAGCGGCTGCCGCAGGCTCGCGAGGTCACCGGTGTCGGCGACCTCGGTGGCGACCGCCGCGAGCGGCCGGTTGCCGTCCTGGCTCGCCAGTCGCAGGAGGTCGAAGGCCTGCTCGCGCGTCAGCCGGTGCCGGTGCATGAGCACGCCCATCGCGACCCCGACCTCCCGGTTGCCCTGCAGGGCGGTGGCGAGGTTCTCCGCGACGTCGCGGGCCATCATCGCCGTGACGAGCAGGGAGCCGTGCGTCGCGAGGACCACCCCGCGGTGCAGCGCCCGCTCGTCGAAGGCCTGCGCCTGCGTCGAGTAGACGTTGAGGCTCGCGACGGCGTCGCGGTCGTCCTCGAGCACGAGCCGGTACGCGAGGACGCTGCGGACGCCGACCTCGGCCTCGACCCGAGGGCCCCACGGCCCCCAGCGCCCGTCCCGGGCGACGTCGCCGCTGAGGTAGGCGCCCCGCTCGAGCACCGCGTCGACGCAGGGCCCGACGCCGAGCTCGTACTGCAGCCCGTCGGCGCGGCTCGCCAGCTCGTCGGTCGAGGCCTCGGTGCGGAACCGGCCCTTCTCCAGGACGGTGAGGCTGACCGCCTCCGCCGCCGGGATGCCGTCGAGCGTCGCCTCCGCGAGGCGGTCGAGGGGCCGCCCGCCCGCCTCGTCGACCCGCCGGGTCACCGCACTCATCGCGTCCGCCAGGTCGTGCAGCTCGCGCGACCGTTCCTGGGAGGCCCCCGATGGGCGTCTGGGCTTGGGTCATGTCCTGGTCTCCCCGTCCGGTCGGGTCCGGTTCCTCGCCGCCGGCCGCACGGCATCCGCGGCTGGTGGTCCACGTGTCCACCCGACGGTACGTGCCGACCACGGGGCAGCGGGCGGCCGGAACCAAAAGATCTGCGTCGGCAAAGTCCCGCCGCCTCGCGGCACGTGGCAGGTTCAGGGCCTGCGGGGGACGCGACGTGTCGTCACCCCCGACCCGGTCCGACAGCGGCGCCGCCACCCCTCCCGGAGGACGTGCCCCGTGGCGCCCACGACGACCCACCCGACGCACCGCCCCGCGCACCACCACGACGTCGACGGCGACGTCGAGCAGCTCGCCCTCGACCTGTCCGCCGAACGCGACCCCGGGCGCCGCACCGAGCTCGTGGAGCAGATCGTCCTGCTCGCCCTGCCGCTCGCCGACGCGGTCGCCCTGCGCTACCGGGGGCGCGGCATCGAGACCGACGACCTCGTGCAGGTCGCCCGCACCGCCCTCGTCAAGGCCGTGCAGCGCTACCGCCCGGGCGCCGGCGCGGGGTTCGTCGCCTTCGCCTCCCCGACGATCTCCGGGGAGATCAAGCGGTGGTTCCGCGACCAGGGCTGGGCCGTCCGCCCTCCGCGCCGGGTCCAGGAGCTGCGCGCCGACCTCGTCGCCGAGGAGGAGCGGATGCGCCACGTCCTGTCGCGCGACCCGCGCGACAGCCGAGCTGGCGCACGTGCTCGGCGTCACGACGGCCGACATCGCGGAGGCCCGCAGCTGCTCCGCCGGGTACCACGCCGCCTCGCTGGACGCCTCCACCGTCGCCGGCACCTCCCTGGCCGACCACCTGCTCGTCACGGCGTGCCACTCCGGGGTCATCGAGGTGCGCGACGCCCTCCGCCGCTCCGTCGCGAGCCTCACCGACCGGCAGCGCCTCGTGCTCCGCCTGCGCTTCGTCGACGAGCTGACCCAGAGCGAGATCGGCGAGCGGGTCGGTGTGAGCCAGATGCAGGTGTCCCGCATCCTCGGCGGCGTCCTCGACCACCTGCGCCGCGACCTCCTCGCCGACGCGGAGGACGAGCGCGGATGCCGTGGCGGGCTCCGCCGCCTGAGGCGCACCGCGTGGAGCGCGGAGCCGCCATGGCGGCAACCCTCTCGCGACGATCCCGGACTCTCATCGTCGCCTTCACCCAGCGCTACGTGCTCCACGGCATCGCGACGAGCGCGAAGCAGGCTGAGCCGGGGTCCGCCGCGCCTGCGACGAATCCGCCGCGGATCCCGCCCCCCGGCAGGTAGCGTCCGCGCCATGCGCGTCTTCCGCCGGGTGCTCGCGGTGTTCCTCGTCCTCGTCGTGGCCGCGCTCGTCGGCGGCTACTTCTACGCCCGCCCGCTGCTGCGCACCGGCACCGGCTACGCCGCGCACAACGCCTGTGCCGTCGAGCTCGTCGCGGGTCGTGACGACCCGGAGTCCGACCTGCCCGACAACCCGCTCGTCCCGTTCCTCACCGGCTACGTCAACGAGGCCGGCGGGTCGAGCACCTCCCAGGTCCTCTTCACGCTGTCGACCCAGCGGGCGTGGTTCACGCGCGGCTTCGGGTGCACCGTGGCCACGGAGCGGCCCGCCCTCGAGGACGCCACGAAGGTCGTCGCCGACACCAACCCGCTGTCCAGCGCACCCGCTCCGGAGCCGGACGCCGCCATCGACGCCGCCATCGCCCGCGCCTTCGGCGACGACGTGTCCGGCAAGCAGGCCGACGAGCTCGGGACGCGCGCCGTCGTGGTCCTGCGCGACGGGCAGCTCGTCGGCGAGCGCTACGCCGCGGGCTTCGACGCCGAGACCCCGCAGCTGGGCTGGTCGATGGGCAAGAGCGTCACGAACCTGCTCCTCGGACGGATGGTCCTCCAGGGCCGGATCGCCCTCGACGACACCGGGCTGCGGCCGGAGTGGACCGACGGTCGACGCGACATCAGCGTCGACCAGCTGAGCCGGATGACGAGCGGCCTGACCTGGGACGAGACCTACGCCCTGGGCACGTCGATCACCCGGATGCTCTACGACGAGCGCGACATGGCGGCGTTCGCCGCGAGCCAGCCGCTCGCGCACCAGCCCGGCACGTACCAGCAGTACTCGAGCGGGTCGACCAACGTGCTCTGCGGGGTGCTCACCGAGCTGGCCGACACGCCCGACTCGGACCTCCCGCGCCAGCAGCTGTTCGCCCCGCTCGGGCTGACCTCGGCCACCTGGGAGGTCGACGCCGTCGGGACGCCGGTGTGCAGCTCCTACCTCTGGGCGACCCCGCGTGACTGGGCGACGATCGGGGAGTTCGCGCTCAAGGACGGCGAGTGGGCCGGCGAGCGCCTCCTGCCCGAGGGCTGGATGGCGCAGTCGACGACCGCCACGCCGGTGGCGCGCAGCGAGGAGAAGGGCTACGCCGCCGGCTGGTGGGTCAACCGCCAGGCCGACGGGTCCCTCGTCAACCCGGACCTGCCGGAGGACGCCTACTGGGCCAGCGGCCACGACGGGCAGCGCCTCTACGTCGTCCCGTCGGCCCGCCTCGTCGTCGTGCGCCTCGGGTTCAGCCCCGAGGTCGACCCCGCCGACCTGCGCACCGACGAGCTGGTCACCGAGCTCGTGGCGCTGGGACGGGAGGGCTGACCGGCATCCCGCTCAGAGGGAGGCGGTGACGGTCGCGCGGGTGGCGTCGGAGACGTCCCCGAACAGCGGCACGCACGAGACGTCGACCGTCGCCCCGGCGTCCCCCGAGGCCGTGCACACGGTGTCGACGGTGCCGCCGTCGGACTTGGGGAACGACATCGTGAAGAGCACGGGGAACCCGCCGTCGCCGGTGACCGTGGCCTTCATCCCCTTGATGTTGAAGACCGGGACGCCGGTCCCCTGGCTCTCGAGGGACCAGCCGCCGTCGATCGTCGCGCGGGGCAGCTCGAAGCCGTCACCCACCTCCAGCTGGATGCGGTCGCCCAGGCCCTCGCTCGGGATGCCGGTGGGCAGGTCGGTGGGGAGCTCGGTCGGCAGCCCCGAGGGGAAGATCGACGGCAGCGTCTCGTTGACCTGGTCCACGGCCCGGTTGACGAAGATGACGCCGCCGATGATCGCGGCGACGAGGAGGAGCAGGCCGAAGACCGCCGCGACGAGGCAGCCCGCGGCCAGGCCGCTGCGCTCCTTCGGCGGTGGCTGCACGGGCCACTGCTGCCCGGGGGCGCCGTAGCCGCTCGTCGGGGCGCCGTAGCCGCGTCGGTCGGGGCGCCGTAGCCCTGGGGCGGGGTGCCGTAGCCCGCGGCCGGGGCGCCGTAGCCCGGGCCGGGCGCTAGCGGGGGATGGGGAGGACGCGTCCGCGACCGGTTGCGACGGGCTGGGCCGGGAGGGCCTGCGTGCTCGACACGTCGAGCATCTGGGTCTGCTCCGGTGCCGCGGTCGGCTGGGCGGCCGTCGGCTCGGCGGCAGGAGCGGTGGGGTCGACGGACGCCGCCGAGCCGTACTCCTGACCCGGGGAGGTCCACTCCGCCGTCTGCGGGGCCGCTGTCGGGTCCCCCGGTCGGCCGGCGCCGGGGCGCGGAACTGGTCGGTCCACCGGGTGCCGTCCCAGAAGCGCTCGCGCCCGTCCGGTTGCAGGTGCCATCCCGCTGGTGCCGACATGCGTCCTCCTCGGTCGTCCGTCCGGGCAGCGTATCCCCCGCCGCTCGTTCGCCTCCCAGGGTTCGAGGACCGTGGATCGCCGGCTCAGCGCAGGCCGCGGTGCGCCGCCCAGAGCGTCCCCGCCCGGTCGGCTGCCGCGGCGACGAGCGCGGCCAGCTCGGGGTCGTCGGGCACGGGGAAGGACACGTAGGCGCCCCGCCCGCCGGCGACCGGGCGCCCGTAGGCCTTCACCGCGAGGTGCCCGTCGGGCAGCATCCGCACGTTGAGCGTCGTCAGGGCGAACTCCTCCCCTCGGCGCGTGTCACGCCACCGCCGCGACTCGGGGATCGTCACGTTGATGGCCAGCGCGCTGACCTCGACCGGCTCGTCGTCGTCCACGGTCGCTCAGCCGTCGTCGCGGCAGAGGCAGAACGGGTGGCCGGCCGGGTCGAGCATGACCCGCACGTTCTCCTGCGGCTGGGAGCCGGCGAGCGTGGCGCCGAGCGCGAGCGCCTCCTCGACCGCGGAGTCGAGGTCACCCACCTGGACGTCGAGGTGCATCATCGGGCGCTGGTGACCGTCCTCCGGCGGCCACACCGGGCGCACGTAGTCGGTCGCCTGCTGGAACACGACGAAGGCCGAGCCGTCGCGGGCGGTGGCGAGGACGGTCGAGCCCGGCTCCTCGGAGACGACCGGCCACCCGAGGAGGCCGGAGTAGAAGCGGGCCAGCGCGGCCGGGTCAGGAGCCTCCACGGCCGTCCCCCACCACATCCCGCCGGTTCGTGAGCGCATGCGGTCACGATGCCGCACCGCACCGACAGCGGCCAGCGGGACCGACGTCGGTCGCCGCAGCACACGGTCGGCGGCGGAGTCCGGTGCCGGCGGGTCAGCGGGTGCCGAGCGCCGCGGAGATGCGGGCCGACGCCGCCTCGTCCCACCCGGGCGGCCGGGTGACCGCGGCCCAGCCCAGGAGGTTGGCGCGCGCCGAGTACATGTGGCCGTAGCCGCTCGGCACGAGCCCCGCAGAAGGCATGTCGAGCAGCACCTGCCACATCGTCACGAGCGGGACCCAGCCCATCGTCGGCGAGACGTCGGGGCCCCGCTGGCCGTCCGCGAGCCACGCCGGGCGCTCGAAGGCGAGGTCGCTCGAGAAGAACACGACGGGGTCCGAGGCGTGCTGCAGGTAGACGATCCGCGTCGGCCCCCAGCTCGCCGGCGTGGGCTCGAGACCCTGCTCGTCCGCGAACCGCACGGTGCGCCCCTCCTCGTACACGGGGAGCGACGCAGACGACCCGGCATCCCGGTTCTCCTCGAGCCGGGGGTGGAGGTCGTTGACGAAGGGGGGGCCGACCATGAGCGCGCCGTCGACCGGCTCGTTGACGATGTTCATCGACGTCAGCACGCTCTCGACGCCGGTCGACCCGAGCGAGAGGCCGTAGAGGTACAGCGCCGGCCGCTCCCCCGCCGGGAGCGTCGCCCAGTACTGGCGCACCGTCTCGAAGACGGTCCGCGAGGTGTCGACCACCGCCTCCTGGTCGGCGAGGATCGAGATCCAGCTGGGGAGGTACGAGTACTGCACCCCGGCGATGGCCGTGTCGCCGTTCCACAGGTACTCGAGCGGGTCGGTGCCGCGGCTGTCGAGGAAGCCCATGCCCGTCGTCGTCGCGACGACGAGCACCTGCCGGTCGAAGGCGCCCGTGCGCTTGAGCTCCGCGAGCACGAGGTCGGCCCGCTGCTGGCCGTGTCGGCGCTCTGCAGCCCGGCGTACACCCGGATCGGCTCCTTGGCGCCCGGCCGGCCCGTCACGGCCTCGATGCGCTGTGCGCTGGGGCCACCGCGCACGAAGATGCGCCCGTAGTAGCCGAGGTCCTCCCATGCGGCCAGCGACTGCGGCGAGCCCGACCGCTCCGGAGCCGTCGGGCGGTTCGTGCTCATCGACCCGGTGGTGTCGCGCGGCGCGAAGATGGCGTTCGCGCCGGCGAAGAAGCCGTTGACGATGACGCCCGTCCAGAGCCCCCAGAACAGGGCGACGACGAGACCGGTGCCGAGCACGATGGAGAGGCGGTGCGGGAGCCGTCGCGCCAGCCAGGTCACCGCCGTGCGCCCGAGGAGGCGCACCCCCCGGCCGGCCAGCAGCAGCAGGGTCGCGACGAGCAGGGTCACCGTGATGACGACCGGCCAGATCAGGGGTGACGTGGGCTCCATCCCGAAGGTCTGGCGGATCTCGTTCTGCCAGCCGACGAGGCGCCACCCGGTCCACAGCGCCGCCCACTGGCCGAGGCCGACGAGCACCCCGAGCACGACGACGCGGGTGCGACCGGTGAGCCCCGGGATGCCGAGGTAGCGCCACAGTGCCGCCCCGCCGGCTCCCAGCCCGTAGCCCACCGCGACGGTGACTCCCGAGACGATGCCCTGCAGCCACGGGGTGCGCGGGAGCAGCGAGGGGAGCAGCGAGGCGGCGAACGCCCACGTCGCGCAGGTGAGCCCCACCCCGGACAGCACGCGGTCGAGCACCCGCTCCGGGCGCCCGAGCGCGGGCACCAGGGGGCTCTGCCGCACGCGCAGCGCGGCGGTCTCGACGAGCGCGACGGTCACGACGCTCCTGGGGTGGACCGGAGGTTGGCGGTCCAAGCGTAGGCGCGGCGGCCTCGCCGCCACCGCGGGTTCGGCCAAGCCGGGCCGGTACGGTGTGCGCGTGGTCATGGGCTCGGGCGCGCGCGTGCGGGCGATGGGTGCGGAGCTGCGGAAGGTGCACGACGGCATCCGCGACCTCCTGGAGGACGCGCGCGACGGCGTGCGTCGAGGCGGATCCCGCGTGCTCGGACGGCGACCTGCTGGTCGCCCGCGGGAGGGCGTGGGCGGAGGTGCCGGATGCCGGTGGCGCGCCGGATGAGAGGCTTGCCCGCGGAGGTGGTCCCGGTGACCGATGACGTGGTGGTGACGCGCAACCCGGACGCGAACCGCTGGGAGGCTCGTGTCGACGGCGAGCTCGCCGGCTTCGCGGCCTACCGGCTGAGGGACGACGTCATCATCTTCACGCACACCGAGGTCGACGACGCCTTCGAGGGCCGGGGCGTCGGAGGGGCGCTGGCCCGGACGGCGCTCGACGAGGTGGCCGAGGAGGGCACGCACGCGGTGCTGCCGCTGTGTCCCTTCATCAAGTCGTGGATCGGCCGGCACCCCGACTACGCGCACCTGGTGAAGGGCGCATAGCCCGCCCGGTCGCCGGGGGGCCGACGGCTGCCCGCGCCGCCGTTCCGGTCGTGGCCGGTGCCCTCGACGACGCCGATGCCCTGTCGGTGGGCGTCGGTAGAGTCGTGGGTGTCGGAGGGGCAGTGGTGTCGGAGGGGTGGGGGCCGTGGGGGATGCGCCGGTCGAGGTGCAGCGGGAGTGCGAGGTGGCGCTGGCCGCACTCACCCGAGCCGTGCCGTCGTCGGCCGGGGTGACCGGCTCGGTGGCCGAGTGGGCGGGCGCGATCGGGGCGTTGCAGCGGGTGATCGACGTGGCGTCGGCGGCGCAGGATGCCGCGATGGCGCGGTTGGCCGCGATCGAGACGGAGGTCGCCGAGGACGGCACCCTGGTCGAGCGCTGCCTCGGCCTCGGGCACGCGGCACTCGACGCGCCGGCCGTGGTGTCGGGGGTTCTCAAGGTGTCGGCACCGTACGCCGAGCGGCGGTTGCGGTCAGCGCTGCGCCTGGCCGCCGATGGGCCGGCGGGGTCGCTGTCGCACACCGGCCTGGGTGGGCTGCACGCGGCGATGGCGGCCGGGCGGGTCGACGCCTACCGGGCGTCCGTCGTCGCCGACGAGCTCGAGGAGGCACCTCCGCAGGTGGCCGCCTCCGTCGTCGCCGCCCTCGACGGGTTCTTCGGCGACGAGGACGGGCCGCGGCTGCGGCGCCGGTGCCGTCGCGTGCTGGCACGCGTCAGTCCCGACTTCCTGGTGCAGCGCGCACGCCGTGCCCGGCAGGAGTGTGGCCTGCGGAGGTGGGCGGCCGAACCGGGCGTCGACCGGTGGGAGGGCACCTTCCCCTCCGAGGACGCGGCGCGGGCCTGGGCGGCGGTGGACGCCCTGGCGCGGCGGTACGTCGCGGACGGGCTGTGCCCCGGCATCGACCGCGCGCGGGCGAAGGCGCTGACCGACCTCGTCGCCGGCCACGCCACCGTCGAGGCCGTCGTCACCCTGACCGTTCCCGCGGAGGTACTGGCTGCAGGCACTCCCCCGGTCGGACGGTCGGCGCCGGCCGGGGCGTTCACCGGGGCGCCGTCAGGAGGTGCGGAGGACCTCGTCGAGGTCACCGGTCCTCGCGGTGGTGACCCGGTGCTCGTGCCCCGGGGCTGGGTCGGCGCTGCCCTGGCCGGCTCCCGGTCCGCGGTCGAGGTGGCGGCCTGCCACCCGGGCACCGGTGCGTTGCTCGACGCCGAGCGGCCGGCTCACCGCTCCACTCCGACGTCGACCGCGGCGAACCGCCCCACCGACGGTGGGTTCGACGCGCGCACCGTCGACGGCCCGACAGTGCCGGGCACGTACCGGCCTTCTCGGCGAGTGGCGGCCCGGGTCCGCGCGCGCGACCGGCGGTGCCGGTTTCCCGGGTGCTCCATCGCCGCGGTCTTCTGCGACGTCGACCACGTCCGCGCGTGGCCCGGCGGTCCCACCGCGCTGACGAACCTCGTCTGCCTGTGCCGGCGACACCACCGGGTCAAGCAGCGACCCGGCTGGGCGGTGCGACTGGCCGCCGACGGCACCGTCAGCTGGACCGACCCGACCGGGCGAACCCGCACGACGTCCCCGGTGGACGCCCTGTCCACCTCGTCCTGCCCGGTGCCGCCGACGAGGCCGCTGTCCCGGCCCCGACGAGCCGGGCCCGCACCGAGCTGCCCGACGGGCCGCACAGCGCCTGGGAGTTCGTCCTCGAGCACCTGGCCGCGGGCCCGCGGCCGCCGCCCGCGTGGCGTGACCGGTTCGGGCGCGAGCACCGTGTCGAGCACGTCCCGGTCCGGTCGAGCGTGCTCGTCGCCGATCCCGACGCCTGGCCGCACCGACCGCGAAGGCTCCGCCGCCGGCGCTGCCGCGACGGCGACCCCCCGCCGTTCTGACGCGGTCGAGCGAGATCGGGCAGGCTGACGATCTCAGGCCGACTCGATCGTCATCGAGGTGAGCGCCACCGACCCGGTCGCACTCGTAGCATCGCGACAGGAGAAGGAGACCGACATGCGCTACACCCTGCTCATGAACTACGCGGAGCCCGCCCCGGGTGAGATCTCGCCGGAGGCGATCCGCGAGACCCAGGACGCCTTCGGCGCCTACGGCCGGGCGCTCGAGGAGGCCGGGGTCCTCGTGGCCGCCGAGGTGCTGACCCCGACGGCGTCCTCCACCACCCTCACCCTGCGGCGCGGCTCGCTCGACGTGCAGGACGGGCCGTTCGCCGAGACCAAGGAGGCCCTCGCCGGCCTCTTCGTCGTCGACGTGCCCGACCTCGACGCCGCCCTCGGCTGGGCGGAGAAGTGCCCCGGCGCACAGTTCGGGGTCATGGAGGTCCGCCCCTGCTGGACCTCCTTCGTCGACGGAGCGTGGACGGCCCCCTGCCCGCTGTGACCGGGCTCCAGCCGTGACCGGTCCTCGGCGCGACGCACCACCGCAGCAGCGCGCCGCGCTGGTGCGGGCCGAGCTCGCGGCCCGCACCAGCTACGGCCGGCTGCTCGCGCTGCTCGCCGCCGGAACGTCCGACATCGCCGGCGCCGAGGACGCCCTCGCCGACGCCTTCGAGCGGGCGCTGCGGGTCTGGCCGGCGGACGGCATCCCCGACCGGCCCGACGCGTGGCTGCTCACCGTGGCCCGCAACCGGCAGCGCGACGGCTGGCGCTCGGCCGAGGCGACCCGGACGACCACCCTCGACGTCGACACCCACGCGCCCCCGCACCTCGACGAGGTCGACCCGGATGCCGTCCCCGACCGCCGCCTCGAGCTCATGCTCGTCTGCGCCCACCCGATGATTCCCCCCACCGACCGCACGCCCCTGATGCTCAACACCGTCCTGGGGTTCACGGCCGAGCAGGTCGCCCGCAGCTACGCCGTCCCGACCCGCACGATGGCCACCCGGCTCGTGCGCGCCAAGCGCCGCATCCGCGACCACCGCATCCCGTTCCGCCTGCCCGACCGCTCCCACGTGCGCGACCGGATGGATGCCGTGCTCGCCGCGGTCTACGCGGCGTACGTCATCGACTGGTCGACCGGGCCGGGAGAGCGGGACCTCCCGCCCGAGGCGCTGCACCTCGCCGAGGTGCTCGCCGAGCTCGTGCCCGACGACCCGGAGGTGCGCGGGCTCGCCGCCCTCGTCGAGCTGTCGGCCGCCCGCCGCCCGGCCCGCCTGTCGCCGGAGGGCCGGTTCGTCCCCCTCGCCTCGCAGGACACGACGGCGTGGGATGCCGGTCTCATCACCCGGGCGCACGAGCACCTCCGCGCCGCGCACCACGCCCACGTCCTCGGGCGCTACCAGCTCGAGGCCGCCATCCAGGCCGTGCACTGCGCCCGCCGGGAGACCGGGCGCACGGACTGGGCCACCCTGCTCGACCTGCACCGCTCCCTCGCCGTCGTCGCGCCGAGCCTGGGCAGCGCGACCGCGCTCGCCGCGGTGACGGCGGAGGTCGAGGGCCCCGAGGCGGGGCTCCGCCCTGCTCGACGAGGATGCGGTGCGCACGACCCGCTTCCAGCCCGCCTGGGCGACCCGGGCCGAGCTCCTGTCCCGCCTCGGCCGGGCCGCCGAGGCGGCGGAGGCGTACGACCACGCCATCGCGCTCACCCACGAGGTGGCCGAGCGGCGCCACCTCGAGTCGCGGCGGTCTGCTGCCCGTGCCGGCGCGGACGGCGCGGCCTCCGGCGTGCGAGGGTTGCTCGGGTGACAGGCGACGGCATCGCGGTGCTCCTCATGTCCGACACGCACGTGCCCGCGCGGGCTCGCGACCTCCCGGCGCCGCTCTGGGACGAGGTGGACCGGGCCGACCTCGTCGTGCACGCGGGCGACTGGGTCGACATCGCCCTGCTGGACCGTCTCGAGGAGCGCAGTGCCCGGCTGCTCGCCTGCTGGGGGAACAACGACGGGCCGGGCCTGCGAGCACGGCTGCCGGAGGTGGCGCGCGCGACCGTGGAGGGCGTGCGCGTCGCGGTCGTCCACGAGACCGGGGCGCGGCAACGACGCGAGGAGCGGATGCGGGCGGCCTACCCGGACACCGACCTCCTCGTGTTCGGACACAGTCACATCCCGTGGGACACCGAGCACGCGGGCCTGCGCCTGCTCAACCCGGGCTCACCCACCGACCGTCGCAGGGAGCCGCACTGCACGTTCCTCACCGCACGCCTCGCCGCCGGTGGGGTGCACGACGTCGTCCTGCACCGCCTCCCGCCACTCGTCAGTCCTCCAGCACGAACTCGTCCCCCCGGGTGACAGCGACCACCGAGCCGTCGGCGTGGATGCCGTCGATCTGCACGTCGGGACTCCCCACGACGACGTCGACGTGGGTCGCCGCCTGGTTCAGCCCGGCACTCACCCGCTCGTCGGGCGACCTGTCCACCATCCCCCGAAAGGCGGTAGGGAAACCGAAGCCCCAGGCGATGTGCGACCCGACGTTCTCGTCGAAGAGCATGTCCCGGTAGACGAGCCCCGTCGCGGCCACGCGCGAGTCCCGGTCCACGATCGCCACCTCTCCGAGGTGCCGCGACCGGGGGATGGCATCGAACTGCTGCTGGACCTCTGCCTCGCCCCGCTCGGCCTCGACCCCGGTGATGGTGCCGTCGCGCAGCTCCAGCCGGAGGTCCTCGACGAGCGCGCCCATCGACTGCAGGAAGAACGGGGCCGTCGTCCGCACGACCCCCTCCGCGCGTCGCCAGTCCGGGGACACGAAGACCTCCTCGGTCGGCATGTTGGGCACGAACTCCACGTCGTCCTGGGAACGCATCGACCCGCCACACCACGTCGACTCCTCGGCGAGCCCGATCGTCACGTCGGTCCCCGGCCCCCGGTACCGGACGCGGTCGAACGCGTGCGTGTTGAGGACCGCGGCACGGGCCCTCAGCTTCTCGATGTGGCGCCGCCACGCGGCGACGGGGTCCGCCTCGTCCAGCCGCATCGCCGTGGCCACGGCGTCCCACAGCCGTCGCAAGGTCGCTCACGCCGACGCTCTCCGCCCATCCAGGCGTCGGCGCCCCGACGACGGTCCACGCCACCCGGTTCGTCGTGAGGATCGGGGCGACCTCGGCGATGAGGTCGATCGGGTGGGACCTGACCAGGCGGGTCGGGTCCAGGCCGTTCATGAGGTCCGGCGACGGGGTTCCCCGTCAGCGTGATGACGGCCGGCCGGCTCTCCCGCCACGCGCGCACCCCCTCGAGGCGGTGCAGCGGTGTCCTGCCGAGGCTCTCCTCGGGAGCATGCAGCACGGCGGACCGCTGCACGTGCCGGTCCTGGTACTCGATGGTCACCCGTGCGGCGCCCACGCGGTACGCCTCCTCGGCCAGGGCGCGCGCCACGTCCGCCTGCTCGGGGAGCGCGTTGACGACGACCTCCTGCCCCGGCTGCACGTTGACGCCCACCCGGATGACCAGGCGTGCGTACTTCTCCAGCAGATGGTCGAACGGCTCACTCACGAGACGGCTCCCTCCCACACGAACGCCTCCCACGCACGCCAAGGGTGGCACCCGGCGTCACGTGTGTACAGGCTCCGTCGTCCGCGCGCCGGCTCAGGCGTGCTCGCGCAGGTAGCGGCCGAAGTGGGGCACGGTGAACGCGATCCGGCCGCGCTCCCCCGAGTAGATGAGCCCCTTCTTCAGCAGCGCGTCCCGTGCCGGGGACAGCGACTGCGGCTTGCGCCCGAGGTGGGCCGCGACGTCGGCGGTCGGCACGGCATCCGTCTCGTCGCCGAGCTCCACGGCCACGTCGGCCATGGCGCGCAGGTACTCCCGCTCGCCGGGGGTCGCGCGCTCGAAGCGGGAGCCGAAGAAGCCGACGGCCAGCTCGGACTCGGCCTCCGGCGCCGCCACCGCCACGTCCTCCGCGGTCATCGGGGATGCCGGCGCGAGGTCCCAGACCGCCTTGCCGTACGCCTGGATGAAGTAGGGGTAGCCGCCGGTCGCGTCGTACATCGCGTCGAGTGCCTCGGAGGTGAAGCCGGCGCCCTCGTCCTCGGCCGGCAGCTCGAGCGCCGCGTCGGCGGCGGCGCGGTCGAGGCGGTCGATGCGCGAGTAGCGGAACAGCCTCTCGGAGTACGACTTCGACGCCGACAGCACTGCCGGAAGGTGCGGCAGCCCGGCACCGACGACGATCACCGGGAGCCGCGACTGCGAGATCTCGTGGCAGGCCGCGCACAGGGCCGACACGTCGTCGGGCCCGAGGTCCTGCATCTCGTCGACGAACACGGCGATGCCCCGGCCGGTGTCGGCGGCGGTGCCACCGAGGTCGGAGAGCAGCTCGACGAGGTCGATCTCGATGTCGCCGGAGTCGGCCCGCCCGGTGACGGCGGGCACCGTGATGCCGGGGTTCCACCGGTCGCGCAGCTTGGCGGCACCACGCCCTGACCCGCCGGCCGGCTCGCGCTGGGCGAACGCCTTGAC
This sequence comes from uncultured Actinomycetota bacterium, assembly GCA_963811475.1. Taxonomy (GTDB): domain Bacteria; phylum Actinomycetota; class Actinomycetes; order Actinomycetales; family Dermatophilaceae; genus Fodinibacter. The sequence continues at coordinate 81,100 of CAWERJ010000009.1, read as the reverse complement.
CACGCCGAGCGCGTGGTCGCCCGCTCCCCCGGCCGGCCCGAGCTCGCGGACGGCCTGGTGCACCGCGGAGGCGAGCGGCCGCCGCAGCGACTGGTCGGGCCGGGCCTCGAGCTTGCCGGTGCCCCAGCCGGCGCGCACCGCCGCGGAGCGCAGCGCGTTGAGCAGCACGGTCTTGCCGACGCCCCGCAGGCCGGTGAGGACGATGGAGCGCTCGGGGCGGCCGCGGGCCACCCGTTCGAGGACCACGTCGAACGCGTCGAGCTGCTCGTCGCGCCCGGCCAGCTCGGGCGGGCGCTGCCCCGCGCCGGGGGCGTAGGGGTTCCGGATCGGGTCCACGATCGGAGGCTATACGCCTCTCTAGGGTTATCGACATACATCGGCAGAGAGGACTAGCCCGTGTCGCGCGGCTAGGTTGGGCCGGTGCTCGAGGCCGCGTGGTGGGGGTTCGTCGGAGGAGCCGCGCTGCTCGTCGGTGCGGTGCTCGGCCTGACCCTCAAGGTGGGCCTGCGGGTCATCGGGCTGGTCATGGCCTTCGGCGCGGGGGTGCTCATCAGCGCCCTGGCCTTCGAGCTCACCGAGGAGGCCTACCGCTCGGCGGGCAGCACCGCCGCCGCTCTCGGCCTGGCCGCCGGCTCACTGACCTTCTTCGCCGGAGACTGGCTCATCGACCGGCGGGGCGGCCACCGCCGCAAGAGCCCGGTGCACGGCGGCGTGCGCCTGCCCGAGCCCACCGCGGACACGACGTCCGGCTGCAGCGCGACGTCGAGCGGTGGCAGCAGCCCGGCGGTGTCGGGTGCCGCGGCGTCCAGCGGAGGTGCCCTGGTGCTGGGAGCGCTGCTCGACGGCATCCCCGAGTCGGCCGCCATCGGCATCAGCCTGCTCGGCGGCGGGGGGGTGGGCGTGGCGATGGTGGCGGCGGTGTTCCTGTCCAACATCCCCGAGTCGATGTCGGCGACGACCGGGCTCAAGGCGTCCGGGCGGTCGACCCGGTGGATCCTCGGGCTGTGGTCGGTCGTCGTCGCGGCCTCGACCGTGTCGTCGGTGCTCGGCTACGCGCTGCTCGGTGGTGCGTCGGAGGGGACGGTGGCGTTCATCCAGACCTTCGCCGCCGGGGCGATCCTCACCATGCTGGCCGACACGATGATGCCCGAGGCGGTCGAGCACGCGGGCCGGCTCGTGGGGCTGCTGACCGTGCTCGGCTTCGCCGTGGCGTTCTTCCTCGGCGCGGCCTGACCCGCCTCAGTCGCTCACCACCCCAGCATGCCGAAGCTTGGCGCGAGGACCTTCACCCCCGCACCGGAACCGTTGTGGTGCTGGGGTGAAGGTCCCGGGATGGGGCGAGAATCTTGCGGCGCGGGCGGGCTACTTGAGGAACTTGCTCGTGCGCCGGTCGGCGAGCGGCTTTCCCCCGGTCTGGCAGGTGGCGCAGTACTGGAGCGAGGAGTCGGCGAACGACACCTCGCGCACGACGTCGCCGCACTCCGGGCAGACCTCGCCGGTGCGCCCGTGGACGCGCATCCCCGCCCGCTTGGCGTCCTTGAGCTCCTTGGCCGGCTTGCCGGATGCCGCGGCCACCGCCGTCGCCAGCGTCCCCCGCAGCGCGGTGTAGAGGCGCTCGACCTCCGCGTCACCGAGCTTGGCCGCGATGGCGAACGGCGAGAGCTTCGCGACGTGGAGGACCTCGTCGGAGTAGGCGTTGCCGACGCCGGCGAGGATCGACTGGTCGCGCAGCATGCCCTTGACCTGCATGCGGTGCCCGGCCGCGATCCTCGCGAACTCCTCGAGGGTGAAGTCGTCGGCCAGCGGGTCGGGGCCGAGGGAGGCGATGCCGGGGACGTCCTCGGGCCGGCCGACGACGTAGGCCGCGAGCCGCTTCTTCGTGCCGGCCTCGGTGAGGTCGAACCCCGACGCGTCGTCGAACCGGACCCGCAGCGCGATGGGTGACTTCCCGGGTCGCAGCACGGTGGCCGGCATCGCGTCGGACCAGCGCAGCCAGCCGGCGCGGGCCAGGTGGAACACGAGGTGCGTTCCGCCGCAGTCGATGTCGATGAACTTGCCGTGCCGGTCGACCCCGTCGACCGGGGCGCCCACCAGCGCCTGGGGCGGCGGCGTGAACGTCTTGAGCACCGAGATCGAGCCGAGCTCGACGCCCGTGACGACGAGCCCCTCCGTGCGCTCGCGGAGGAAGTCGACGAGGGCCTGCACCTCCGGCAGCTCGGGCATCCTCCGACGCTACCGGGCTCGGCACGCCGTCGTTCCACATCGCGCGCACCTGGCGGAGCAGCCCGTAGCCGTCCGGGGCCCGGACCACCGGCACGTCGAGCTCGTCCGTGGGCGCCGGGACGAGGTCGTCGTTCGCGACGGGGATGACGTGCGAGAGGACCTGCTCCCCGGGCGAGAGCTCGCGGATCGCGATGCCGCGCACCCGGTCCGGGCGCCGACGGGTGAACTCGGTGTAGATCTTCGGGTCGTGCTGCCCGTCGTCGCCGACGAGCAGCCACCGGACCTGGGGGAGCTCGCGCGCGAGCCGGTGCAGCTGGGCGTGCTTGTGCTCCTGCCCCGAGCGGAACCAGCCGGTGTTCGTCGGCCCCCAGTCGGTCAGCAGCATCGGCCCGGCGGGGTACCCGCTGCGCCGCAGGAACCGGGTCAGCCAGGGCGCGGTGTTCCAGGCCCCGGTGGAGAGGTAGACGACCGGCGCCTCGGGGTGCGCCGCCAGCAGCTCGCGGTACATCGTCGCCATGCCCGGCACCGGCCGGCGCGCGCCCTCCGAGCGCACGAAGGTGTTCCAGGCCGCGATCATCGGCCGCGGGAGGGAGGTCGACAGCACCGTGTCGTCGATGTCGGAGATGATGCCGTGGGTCACGGTGGTCCCCACGACGAGGACCGGCACGTCGATCGTCTCGGCTCGCGGGGAGCCGACGAAGATCCGGTGCCAGCCGGGCCCCAGCCCGTGGCCCCTGACGGTGAGGTCGATGTAGCCGCCCCGGTCGGTGCGGGTGGTGACGATCCGCTGGTCGACCCGCACCGTCACGGGCTCGTCGACGGCCGGCGTCGAGAAGAAGGCCCGCCAGCCCCGCGTCTCGAGCTCGACCGCACGCAACCGTGCCGCGTACGTGGGCTCCTCCGGCTCGTCCTCGGGACGCCCCCGCGTCATGATGACCCGGCCGAGCACCCGCAGCTGCGACACGCTCCCGTACCCGGTGAGGGGGACCACCCGGGTCACCCAGCCCGCGGGCTCGCAGCACCCCCGCCTTGCGCTCGGTGTAGGCGTCCTCGAGGACGGCTGCTGCGTGGGGTCGCGGCATACGGCGATGCTAGGCCAGCGTCAGGCCGGGCCCGGTCCCTTGCGGTCCACCACACCGGTGATGATCTGCTGGGCCAGCACCCGCACCTTGACGTTGCGGTCCTGCGAGCTCTTGCGCAGCACCTCGAAGGCCTCGTGCTCGGGCACCCCCCGCATGGCCATGATGATGCCCTTGGCCTGCTCGATGACGGCCCGGCTCGCCATCGCCTGCTCGAGCTGCCCGGCGAGGCGGCGGACCCCGTCGAGGGTCGACACCGCGACGACGGCGTCGGCACAGCGCGAGGCCGCGACCCGCACGAGCGAGGCGTCGAAGTCGTCGAAGGCACCGGGTCGCCAGCCGTAGAGGTTGAGGGCGCCGACGCACTCCTCGCCGCTGACCAGCGGCACGGCGAACAGGCTGCGCATCCCCTCCTCCTGGCACTCGCGCGCGAACGCGGGCCACCGGCGGTCGGTGACGAGGTCGTCGACCCGGTTCTCGCGACGGTGCCGGGCGGCATCCAGGCAGGGTCCGTCGCCGAGGGCGTACTGGGCGGCGTCGATCTCGAGGGTCTGGACCGTCGTGTACGCGGCGGTGTGCGGCCGGCCGGCGCTGAGGATCGTCACGCCCACCTCGTCGCACCCGTCGACGTGCCGGCGCACGGCGTGGACGACGCGCTCGAGGTACTCCGACAGCTGCTCGAGCGAGTCGAGCACCCCGCCGAGGTCCGCGGTCAGGGCCTCGAGGGCTCCGGAGGACGCGCCGGCGCTCTCGGGCGCTGCGGGCAGGGGGTTCGTCATGGCCAGTCCTTCGTCACGCGCTGTGGCCCGACCAGTATCCATGCCGCAGGGTCCCGGGAGGCGACCTGCGACGATGGCCTCGTGCCGCGCATCCACCGCAAGCAGTCGGCGGCGGTGCCCCGGGGCTACTTCGGGTGGGAGGCCGCGGGGCTGCGCTGGCTCGCCGAGGCCGGTGGCGCGGACGTGGTCGAGGTCGTCGACGTCGCGCCGCAGCACCTCGACCTCGCCCGGCTCATCCCGGCCGAGCCCACCGCGGCGCATGCCGAGGCCCTCGGCCGCGGCTTGGCCGCGACGCACGCGGCAGGCTCCGCGGCCCACGGCTCCGGCCCCCCGGGCTGGTCCGGCGACGGCTGGCTCGGCCCGCTCGACGAGCCCCTTTCGCTGCCCCTCGGGTCGTGGGACGCCTGGGGACCCTTCTGGGCGGAGGCGCGCATCCTGCCCCTGGTGCGCGAGGGTCGGGACAGGGGCGTCCTCGACGACGAGGGCGTCCGGGTCCTCGAGCGCCTCGCGCACCGTGTCTCGAGCGGCACCTTCGACACCGGAGAGGACGCGGCGCGGCTGCACGGCGACCTGTGGTCGGGCAACCTCGTGTGGACGCCCACCGGAGCCGTGCTCATCGACCCCGCCGCCCACGGCGGCCACCGGGAGAGCGACCTGGCGATGCTGGCGCTCTTCGGCTGCCCCCACCTCGAGCGGGTGCTCGCGGCGTACGACGAGGCGGACCCGCTCGCGGCGGGGTGGCCCGACCGCGTGGCACTGCACCAGGTGCACCCCCTGCTCCTGCACGCCGTGCTCTTCGGGGGCTCGTACGTGGCACGGTGCGTCCGCACCGCGCAAGCGGTACGCCTGAGCGGCGGGATGCCGCCGGTCACTCCCCGCGCAGGTTCTGCTCCACCCGTGCCTCCAGCACCAGCCTCAGGACGTCGTCCGGCAGCGGCCGCCCCGGGTGGAACCGCAGCGTCGAGCCTGACCACGAGACGCCGGAGAGCCGGTCGCGCAGCCGTTCGAGCAGCGCCGGCCGCATGGTGATGAGGCTCAGGCCCGACCGAGATGCGTTGAGCGCCACCAGGGGCCCGTCGAGCACGAAGGTGGGCACCCGATAGGAGATGCGCTCGGTCGCGTCGGGCACGAGCCGGCGGATCTTCGCTCGCAGGGCGAGCAGCTCCTCCCGCTGGTCGGCGGGGAGCCGGTCGAACCAGGCGTCGACCTCGGCGGGGCCGGTCTCGCCGGTGCCCTCCGCACCCGGGCCCGCACCGGCGCTCACGGGCACCCGCACGGGATGGTTCCGCACCGGGGACAGCCCTCGGCGTACCGCTGCACCGAGGTCGTGAGGTCGACGTCGAGCTGGTTCGCCAACGATGCCACCCAGGCGAGCACGTCGGCGAACTCGTGCTCCCGCTGTGCCCGGCTGCCCTTGCGCACCGCCTGGGCCAGCTCCCCGACCTCCTCCGCGAGCCAGGCGACCGTGCTCGGCACCCCGCGCTCGCGATCGCGCGCTCCGTAGGTGCGCTCGATGACGTCCTGCAGGGTCGCGAGGTCCATGCGGGGCAACCTACTCCGGCCTCAGTTCAGCGAGGCCCCTCCCGGGCCGGGAGGTGTCGGCAGGGCGCGGAACCGTTCGACGATCGCCGCCTCGCGCCGGAGGAGGGCGAGCACGGTGCGCAGCCGGGTGGCGGGGTCGGCGCCGTCGAGCACCCGTTGGCGGTCCGCCGGGTCGAGCGCCATCCGCTCGGCGATGCGGTACGCCAGCTGACCGGGCGCCGCCTCGACCGGGTCGGCGTCGACGCCGAGTCCCGCGAGGTAGCCGGCGTGCTGGCGCAGGGCCCGCGCCGCGAGGTCCTCGACTGCCGCCTCGACGGCCGGGGCCTCGGGGAGCCACGTCACGAGGCCGGTCGTGAAGGCGGTGCCGGCCGCGTCGTCGATGCCGTCGAGGCGGAAGCGCCGTACCCCGGTCGCGACGAGGTGCACCATGGTGCCCATCGCGCTCTCGGCGAGCGCCATCGCGTCGACCCTTGCCTCGCAACCGGTTCCCTGGAGGTCCTGCACCGCGTCGGGGCCCACCTCGTGACCCTTGCGGATGAGGTTCACCCCGAAACGCCGGTCGTCCTCGTCTCGCTCGGCCAGGCTCCGCGCGAGCTCGAGGTAGCGCGGCTCGAAGAGCTGCAGCGGCAGCCGGCCGCCAGGGAACAGCACGGTGCCGAGCGGGAAGAGCGGGAGCGACGGCATACGCCACTGTAGGCAGCAGCTCCGGTCCCTCGGAGTCGGGTGCCGGGGTGGTCGCCCCGGCAGCCACCTGAGCACCCGACTCCGGTGCGGCCGACCGCGATGCGGGAGATGTGGATGCCGTCGCGTAGACTGGACCTCGCTGGCCCGCCTTCTGCCTCGGGCCGCGTTTCTTTGATGTCGATGCCTTCGCGTCGGGAGCACCTCCCGTCACGCGGCGCCGCGGCCCAGAGCCCCGCCCGGCAGAACATCCCGTGTCGACGCCGACCACACCGGTCGCTCGACCCCGTGCACCATGAAGGAACTTCCTTGTCCTCCCAGAACTTCGGCACGCTCGGCGTGCCCGCCCCCCTCGTCGAGGTGCTCGCCGCCCGCGGCATCACCACGCCGACCCCCATCCAGGCCGCGACGCTGCCCGACTCGCTCGCGGGTCGCGACGTGCTCGGCCGCGGCCGCACCGGCTCGGGCAAGACGATGGCCTTCGTGCTGCCGCTGCTCACCCGGCTCGCCGCCGGCCAGCGCCGGCCGCAGCCCAAGCGCCCCCGTGCCCTGATCCTCGCCCCCACCCGGGAGCTCGTCGCCCAGATCGAGGAGGCGATGACGCCGCTCGCGCAGCGCCTCGGCCTCACCTCGTGCACCGTCTTCGGCGGCGTCGGCCAGGGCCCGCAGGTCTCGGCGATCCGCCGCGGCGTCGACGTCGTCGTCGCCTGCCCGGGCCGGCTCGAGGACCTCATCGGCCAGGGCCACGTCTCGCTCGACGCCGTCGAGATCACCGTCATCGACGAGGCCGACCACATGGCCGACCTCGGCTTCCTCCCGCAGGTGCGCCGCCTGCTCGACGCCACCCCGCCGCGCGGGCAGCGGATGCTGTTCTCCGCCACCCTCGACGGCGGCATCAGCGTCATCGCCAAGCGCTACCTGCACGACCCGGTGACCCACGAGGCCGACTCGGCGCAGTCGCCGATCTCGACCATGGCCCACCACGTGCTCCACGTGACCGCCGGACACGCACCTGCCCGTGCTCCTCGACCTCGTCGCCGCCCCCGGCCGCACGGTCGTGTTCACCCGCACCAAGCACCGGGCCAAGAAGCTCGCCCGCCAGCTCAACGGCTCGGGCGTGCCCGCCGTCGAGCTGCACGGCAACCTCAGCCAGAACGCCCGCACGCGCACGATGGACGCCTTCCACTCCGGCGCCGCGCGCACGCTCGTCGCCACGGACATCGCGGCCCGCGGCATCCACGTCGACGACGTCGCGCTCGTCATCCACGCCGACCCGCCGGTCGAGCACAAGGCCTACACGCACCGCTCGGGCCGTACCGCACGCGCCGGCGCCTCGGGCACCGTCATCACGCTGATGACCGACGACCAGGTGCGCGACGTGCGAGACCTCACCCGCCGCGCGGGGGTGCGCGCGACGACGACCAGGGTCCACGCCACCCACCCGCTGCTGCAGGAGCTCGCTCCCGGCGACCGCTCGTTCGACGGCGCGTTCGTGCCGGCGGCTCCCGCGGCACCGGCGCGACAGGGCGGCCGCCCGAGCGGCGGAGCCACCCGCTCCGCCGGGTCCGGCAGCTCGGGCGACCGGTGGCCAGCGCCGTCCCGGCGGGCCCACGAACGGCTCCGGGCGGGGCCGTCGCGGTCCGTCCGGCGCCGGCTCGCGCGGCTCGGGTGCAGGCCGCGCCCGCACCCGCTGACCGCCTGCTCGCCATGGACCGGGTCGACGCCGTCTGGGCGCGGGTCCTCCCCGACCCGGGAGTGGCCCTCGCCGGGATGCCGGTGCTCCTCGTGCTCGCCGCGGCCCTCGTGGCCGTGGCGGTCCGGCCGGTGTGGAGGGTGCTGCGCCTCGGCGTGACCCTCGTGCACGAGCTCGGGCACGCGTCGGTGGGCGTCCTCGCGGGGCGCCGGTTCACCGGCTTCGTCCTGCGCGGCGACATGTCCGGACATGCCGTGACCGTCGGCCCGGCCCGCGGGCTCGGTCGACCTGCTGACGACGTGGGCCGGCTACCCGGCACCCGCCCTCGTCGGCGCCGCCGTCGTGTGGCTCGCCGTGCGCGGCTGGGCCGCACCGGTGCTCACCGCCGTGCTCGCCGTGCTCGTGACGGCGGCGCTGCGCGTGCGCTCCGTGCTCACCGGGGTCGTCGTCGCCGTCGCGCTCGTCGGCGCTGGGGCCCTGTGGTGGTCCGGGGCGCCCACCCTGCAGGCCCAGGTCGTCGTCGCGGCCGGTGTCGTCCTCCTCGTCGGGGCGTGGCGCCACCTCGGTGCGGTGGTCGCCGAGCGCCCGAGCGCGGCACGAGCGACCCCGGCGTGCTGGCCCGGATCACGCGCGTTCCTCGCACGGTGTGGATCACCTCCTTCGTGCTCGTCCTCGGCGCGGCGTCCTGGGTCGTGGCGCGCACGGTGCTCGACGCGTCCGGCGTCATCGGCTGACCGGCATCCGGGTCACGAGCCCGGCGTAGGCTCCGGGGCACGTCGTCCCGACCCGCGGAGGTGCCCGTGCTCGGCCGCAACAGCTACTCGTCCGACGAGGTCGAGGCGTGCCGTGACACCGCCGACGCCCTCCTCGCCGCCTGGCAGGCCGACGAGGTCGAGGACTCGACCCTCGAGAACCTCGTCTTCGGCCAGGCCGTCATCGCGCTCGACGCGTGGTTCGTCCACCGGCTGCGGGGCATGGAGGGCAAGGACGCGAACGCCCTCGACGAGGTGCGGGTGCTGGCGGACTCGCTGATCTCCAACGGCGGCGTGCTGCGTGTCGAGGGGCCGATCCGCTGGGTTCCCGAGCGCACCGTCCTCGGGCTCGATGTCGGGGACGAGGTGCTCGTCACGGCGAACGGCTACGAGCGGCTCGCCGCCGCCTACCTCGCGGCGGTGGAGGCGACGTACCCGGAGCCCGGCGCCTGACCGGCATGCCGGCTCGTCGTCGAAGCTTGGACAAAAGGGTCGGTGCGCTGCGCACCGACCCGGCGCCCGGCATCCGGCTAACGTCGTTGCCCCGCACGACGAGCCGGACAGGAGGTCACCGATGGCATTCACCAAGGGGGACGAGGTCTCGTGGAACACCTCGCAGGGCAGGACCCACGGGACGGTGGTCGAGAAGCGCACGAGCGACTTCACCTTCCAGGGGCAGCAGTTCCGCCCGACCGACGACGACCCCTACTACGTCGTCGAGTCGTCGAAGACGGGGGCCCGCGCGGCCCACAAGGAGTCGGCGCTGAGGCAGACGTGATGCGAGAACCACGAAGGAGAGAGCCGTGAGACAGCGCCGGCTGGCTGATCTGAGTGTCGGGGCCATCGGGCTCGGCGGGATGCCGATGTCCATCGAGGGCCGCCCCGACCGGTCCCGGTCGATCGCGACGGTTCACGCCGCCCTGGATGCCGGGGTGACCCTGGTCGACACCGCCGACGCCTACCACGTGGGCGCCGACGAGGTCGGCCACAACGAGGAGCTCGTCGCCGAGGCGCTGCGCTCGTGGGGCGGGGACGCGTCGTCGGTCGTCGTCGCGACCAAGGGCGGCCACCTGCGGCCCGGCGACGGGTCCTGGACGATCGACGGTCACCCGGCGTACCTCGTCCGCGCGGCGAAGGAGTCGGCTCGCCGGCTGGGGGTCGACTGCATCGGCCTCTACCAGTTCCACCGCCCGGACCCGAGGGTGCCGTACGCCGAGTCGGTCGGGGCACTGGGCACCCTGCTCGACGAGGGGGTCATCGCCCGCGCCGGCATCTCGAACGCGAGCGTCGCCCAGATCGACGAGGCGAACGAGGTGCTCGGCGGGCGGCTGGCGTCGGTGCAGAACCAGTTCTCGCCCCAGGTTCCTCTCGAGCCGAGGAGAGCTCGACCACTGCGCGCGGCTCGGCATCGCCTTCCTGCCGTGGAGCCCGCTCGGTGGCATCTCGACAGCGGGCGAGCTCGGGACGCGTCACGCCGCCTTCGCGGAGGTGGCGAGGGCGCACGGCGTGAGCCCTCAGCAGGTGGCGCTCGCCTGGGAGCTCTCGCTCGCCGACGTCGTCATCCCCATCCCGGGAGCGTCGCGGCCGGCATCCATCGAGGACTCGGTGCGCGCGGCGGACCTCGAGCTCGCCCCGGAGGAGCTCGACAGGCTCGGCCGCGACGGGTCGTGAGGCCATGACCGAGGGCAGCAGCGACCGCGTCACCACGCCGACCGGTGCGGACGTCACGGCCTATCTCGACGGAGTCGAGGACGAGAGGCGCCGCGAGGACGCCCGTGCCGTGGTCGACCTCATCGGTGGGTCACCGGCGCGCCACCGCGCATGTGGGGGGCGTCGATCATCGGCTTCGGTCGCCAGCCGTACCGCACGGCCGACGGCAAGGAGAGGGAGTGGTTCGCCGTCGGCCTGGCGCCGCGCAAGGCCGCCCTGACGCTCTACGGCCTGACCTACGACGGCAGCAACGCCGACCTGCTCGAGCAGCTCGGGCCGCACCGGACGGGCAAGGGGTGCCTCTACGTCAAGCGGCTCGACGACGTCGACCGGGAGGTGCTCGCCGAGCTGGTCCGCCGGTGCTGGGAGAGGAACAACGAGCAGCCCTGTTGATCTCCCCACCGGCGCGGCAGAGGTCGAGCGCCGGTGGGGGAGAATCGGCCGCGATGACCCTCACCGACCGCCTCTCCGGCGCCCAGACCGCCGGCGCGGACGCGGCGCTCGACGTCTTCCTCGACTGGGCGGGTGAGCGGGGCTTCTCGCTCTATGCCGCGCAGGAGGAGGCGGTGCTGGCGTTCGTGGGCGGTGCCCACGTCGTGCTCGCGACACCCACCGGGTCGGGCAAGTCACTCGTGGCCGTGGCCGCGCACGCCTCGGCCCTGGCCGCCGGCCGGCCGAGCTGGTACACCGCCCCCATCAAGGCCCTCGTCAGCGAGAAGTTCTTCGCGCTCGTCGAGATCTTCGGGGCCGAGCAGGTCGGCATGCTCACGGGCGATGCCGCGGTCAACCCGGGCGCCCCGATCATCTGCGCCACCGCCGAGGTGCTGGCCAACCACGCGCTTGCGCGACCGCGAGCTGGCCGACATCGGCCTGGTCGTCATGGACGAGTTCCACTTCTACACCGAGCCCGACCGCGGGTGGGCCTGGCAGGTGCCGCTGCTGCTCATGCCCGACACCCAGTTCCTCCTCATGTCGGCGACGCTCGGCGAGACGGCGTTCTTCGAGGAGGACCTCACCCGCCGCACCGGCCGGGAGACGGTGGCGATCAGCGGAGTGGAAAGGCCTGTGCCACTGGAGTTCTCGTGGGTCCTCACCGCCGTGCACGAGACCATCGAGCTGCTCCTGCGCGACGACCGTGGGCCGGTCTACGTCGTCTCGTTCACCCAGGCCTCGGCGGTGGAGCAGGCCCAGGCGCTCACCAGCGTCGAGCTGGTCTCCAGCGAGCGCAAGGCCGCGATCAAGGATGCCGTGGGTCACTTCCGGTTCGGCAAGGGCTTCGGCGCCACCCTCCGCCGGCTCGTGCTCCACGGGGTCGGTGTGCACCACGCCGGGATGCTGCCGAAGTACCGCCGGCTCGTCGAGACCCTCGCCCAGGCCGGGCTGCTCGCCGTCATCTGCGGCACCGACACCCTCGGGGTCGGCATCAACGTCCCGATCCGCACCGTGCTGCTCACCTCGCTGACGAAGTACGACGGCCGCAAGCAGACGGGTGCTGCGCGCGCGCGAGTTCCACCAGATCGCCGGGCGGGCCGGGCGGGCCGGCTTCGACACCATGGGCTACGTCGTCGTCCAGGCGCCCGAGCACGTCGTCGAGAACGAGAAGGCCCTCGCCAAGGCGGGGGACGACCCCAAGAAGCGCCGTCGCGTCGTCCGCCGCAAGCCGCCGGAGGGGACGCTGTCCTACACCGAGGCCACCTACGACCGGCTGGTCTCGGCGCCTCCCGAGCCACTGACCTCGAAGATGCGCGTCGACCACGCGATGGTGCTCAACGTGCTCGACCAGTGGGAGGGACAGCAGGCCGCCCTGCACACCCTGCTGCTCGACAACCACGAGGAGCCGACGCGTCGCGAGGCACTCGTCGAGCGGGCGGTGCAGGTGCTCGGGTCCCTGCTGCGGGCGCGGGTCGTCGAGCCCGACGACGGGTCGGCGCTCGACGACTGGCTCCCTCCCGACGAGCCGGATGCCGTCGCGACGCCGGCCGTCGACCCGGCGGCGAGCGCGGTCGCGGACGACGCGGACGGCATCCTCAGCGATGGTGCAGGGGACCTGGGGCCCATCGGTGAGCTCCTCGCGGCGGCGGGCCACGTCACCCGATCCACCGACACGGGTCGAGGACGACACCGGCGACGACGACGCGGGAACCCGCCCGGCGTCTCCGGATCGGAAGCCGTCGGCCCTCGAGCACTTCGTGCGCGGCGACGCCCGGCGGTACGCCGAGGGCCCGTTCCAGGTGGCGCTCGACCTGCACGACGGCTTCGCGCTCAACCAGCCGCTCTCGGCGTTCGCGCTGGCTGCCCTCGAGCTGCTGGACGCCGAGGCGCCCGGGTACGCGCTCGACGTCGTCAGCGTCATCGAGGCCACCCTCGACGACCCGCGCCCGGTGCTCATGGCCCAGCGCTTCGAGGCCCGCGGCGAGGCGGTCGGGGCGATGAAGGCGGACGGGATGGACTACGAGGACCGGATGGAGGCCCTCGACGACGTGACGTGGCCGCGGCCCCTCGCGGAGGAGCTCGAGGGGGCCCTGCGCGTCTACCGGCAGCGGCACCCGTGGGTCGACCCGCGCGACCTCGCGCCGAAGTCGGTCGTCCGGGAGATGTACGAGCGCGCGATGACCTTCGGCGAGTACGTCGCGCACCACAAGCTGGCGCGGGCCGAGGGCGTCGTGCTGCGCTACCTCACCGACGCCTACCGGGCGCTGCGATCGACCGTGCCGGGCTCGGCCCGCACCGAGGAGGTCGACGACCTCGTCGAGTGGCTCGGCGAGGTCGTGCGTCACACCGACTCCAGCCTGCTCGACGAGTGGGAGGCGCTGACGAACCCCGACGAGCCGGTCACCGAGGTGCGAGCACCGACGGAGGGACGGGCGCTCACCGCGAACGCCAGAGCGCTGCGGGTCATGGTGCGGCAGAGCATGTTCCGCCGCGTCGAGCTGTTGGCGCTGGGGCGGTACGCCGCCCTGGCGGCTCTCGACGGCGGACTCGGCGAGGAGGAGTGGGCAGCCGCCGCCGCGGGCTACTTCACCGAGTACGACGACCTCGGCACGGGGCCGGCCGCCCGGGGGCCGGCCTTCTTCCGGGTCGTGGAGGAGGACGGGGTCTGGCACGTCACCCAGATCCTCGACGACCCTGAGGGTGACCACGACTGGCGGATCACGGCCGAGCTCGACCTCGCGGCGACCGACGAGGCCGGGGAGGTCGTGCTCGTCGTCACGGGCCTCGGCCCCACCTGACCCTCCCCGCGCGGGGATCGAGGTGATACCGCTCGCGACAGCGCGCGTCTGCACCTCCACCCCGCGGCCCTCGCCCCGGTCGAGGTGATACCGCTCGCCAACCCGAGCGTCAGGGGGTCGACTCGTCGAGGGCGGGAGACGCGTCGGCGGCGGCCAGCCGCTCGGCGACGCCGTCGAGGCCCCGGAGGACCATCGCGCCGTAGCCGTCGTCGGCCAGCGCCCCGGCTGCGGCCCTGCCCAGCTCCAAGGAGTGGCGCGCGTCGTCGACCCGCCCCAGCCGCAGGTAGCCGTCGGCCAGGTTGAGGTGCAGGCTCGGCGCCAGGCCCTCGACCGACGGGATGCCGATGACCGCCAGGTCGTCGTCCGCGAGGTGGCCGAACTCCGCGAGGGCGACCTCGTCCCAGGCCACCTCGTCGGCCGGCTCCGGCTCGAGGTCGGCGAGGTAGTGCGCGAGCACGCACCGCCGGGCGTGGTCCTCACTGCTCGTGGTGCCCCAGTGGGCCATCAGTGCGTCGCGCCCACCGGCATCCCCCTGCTGCGCCCGCCCGATCGCCGCGACGACCTCGTCCCACTCGCTCACGGCCCCACGCTACGACCGCGTGCCGACCCGGCGACCGCACTCAGAGCTTGGAGCGACGCCAGCCGGCGTCCCGAGCATCCTCCTCCGTGCAGAACCACCGCTCGCCCTTGGACTCACTGATCTTCGTGACGTCGTAGTACCGCTGCCCCGGCACGTGGTAGATCTTCTCGCCGTCGCTGGCGATGTTGCCCTTGATGAGGCAGGCGGTGGGGGCCACGGGCTGCGGGTCATCGGAGACCACTGACCGGCACCCACTGCTCCAGATCCCCTTGCCGTCGGCGCGGGCCGCCTTCTCGGCGGCGCGGTAGGCCGCGCGACCGGCGTAGGGCTGGTCGAACGTGTACTCCTCGCCGTAACCGCCGGCAATGAGGATCTTGGCGACCTGTCGACCGTCGGGCAGCACGACGTGGCGCAGCAGCCGCTCGTAGCGATCCCGGTTCCCCTGCGTCGGGTCCCGGCTCAACCGGACCTTCCTGCTCTGGACGAGGCTCTGCATCTTGCTCGCCGCCTGTTGTGCGTAGCACTCACTGCCCCGTAGCTCAGGGGTGTCGATGCCGATGACCCGGACCCTCTCGGTGCGGCCGTCGATGCGCACCTTGATGGTGTCACCGTCGACGACCCCGACCACCGCCACGAGCGGCGGCGCGGCCTTCGAGGGCGGCGCGGCCTTCGAGGGCTTCGGCGTCGACGGCGGGGTTGCCGTCGCCTGCGGTACAGCCGCTGCTGGCGCGCTTGAAGGGGCGGTGGCGGGGCTGACAGCGCTCGTGGAGACGACGCGCCCGGCCGTTGGGTCCACGGAAGACCCAACGGAAGTGATGGCGGCGCTGAGCCCGATCACCGCGAGCGCTCCGAGCGCCCACCCCCACACTGTTGCCCCGCCACGAGGCGAGCGGGCGGCAGTCGGCGCCCCGCCCGCCGGACCGGAGACCTCGTGCCGGTAGTCGGTCCACCTCGCGCCGTCCCAGTAGCGGAGGAGCGCCGGGTACTGCGGGTCCGCGTACCACCCTGCCTGCGGCCTCGCATCCATCGCGTCCCCCTTGTTCACCGTCGGGCACCAGACCATAGGGCGAGCTCATGGCGAGATGCGGAGGAATCGAAGGGATTCGGGCCGAACGGGTGAGGCGTCGTCCCGGGGCCGGTGAAGGGTGCTGTCCAGCCCCAACGACCAGCCCCCAGTGGATTGAGTGGCTGGGTGGATGGTGCGTCGGCGCTAGCGTGACCCGGTGACGACGATGCATCCCGGCACGCTCTCCGACCTCTCGGGGGTCTACCGCGTCTGCCTGCTCACCGGACGGTCCGGCCGCGACGCGAGTGCCCTCCACGACGACCCCGACCTCCTGGGACACGTCTGGGCGGGCGCCTACCTCGTCTTCCCGGATGCCGTGAGCCGCGTCCTCCACGACGACCGGGGCGTGGCCGGCTACTGCGTCGGCGTCCCCGACACGGCGGCCCTCGACGACTGGCTCGAGGAGGTCTGGCTGCCGCCGCTGCGCGAGCGGTACCCGACCGGCAGCGGCAGGACACCCGCCGACGCCGGGCTCGTCGAGCAGCTGCACCACCCCACCCGCTCGGATGCCGAGCTGCTGGCGACGCACCCGGCGCACCTCCACGTCGACCTCCTCCCCCGCCTCCAGGGCCAGGGCTGGGGGCGCCGGATCGTGTCGGCGGTGCTCGACGCCCTCGCCGAGGCCGGCGCGCCGGGCGTGCACCTCGGCGTCGACGAGGAGAACACCGGCGCGCACGCGTTCTACGACCGGCTCGGCTTCACCGAGCTGCGCCGAGCACCCGGAGCACGCATCGTCGGAATGCCGTTGCCGACAGTCGGGCGCTGATCGCCGACGACCGCGCTCAGGGAGCCTGCGAGGTGTCCATCTGCTGAGCGAGGTACTGCGGCAGCCCGATTCGCATCATCGCCTCGATCTGGCCCTCGAACCAGTCCGCGTGTCTTCTCCTCGTCGCGCACCATCTCCTCGAAGACCGATGCCGTGCCGTGGTCACCGAGGTCGTGGCACTCGCGGGCCGAGGCGTTGAACTGGGCGACGGCTGCGTTCTCGCCCTCGAGCGCCAGGCGGAGCATCTCCTCGGCGTCCTCGCCGACCCGAAGCGGCTGCAGCCGCTGGATGTTGGGGTGGCCCTCGAAGAACAGGACACGCGTGATGAGGGCGTCGGCGTCACGCATCTCGTCGATCGACAGGTCGTAGAAGACCTTGCCCAGCCTCGGAAAGCCCCAGTTGTCGAGCATCCGCGCGTGGAGGAAGTACGTGTTGACGACGCTCAGCTCGAGGGTCAGTGCGTCGTTGAGGAGCTCCACGACCCGGGGGTCAACTGGCCGCATGCTGGGGCTCCGCACTCTCGAGGACCGGGCTGGCCACATGCTCGCACACCAGCCGTCGCACCGAGAAGACGCACGCCCCGCAGTCACGCCCCGCACCAGTCGACCGGCACACCTCCGAGAGGGTCCGCGCGCCGGAGCCCACGGCATCCGCGATGGCCGCGTCGTTGACGACGTGGCAGTGGCAGACGATCACGGCATCCCCTCGGACTCGGTCCCAGCCCCCCGTCCAAGGTGAGGCTTGCCTAACCCGACAAGGATGCCGTACGCGCCCGTCACGGGCAAAGTCACCAACCTTCGAGATCGAGTGCCGGAGCGAGCCGTCCGCCATGACGTCCTCAGGAGCCTGGTCCGCCACACTGGCCGGATGCGCCTCGCCGGGTCCCACGTCCTGCTCACCGGAGCGACCGGTGACATCGGGCGCCACCTCGCGACCCGCCTCGCGGGTGCGGGCGCCCGCCTCACCGTCGTCGCGCGCAGCCGCGAGGCCCTCGCGGAGGTCGCCGTCGCGGTGGGCGGCAACGCCGTGCCGGCCGACCTCGCCTCCCGCGACGACCTCCGCGGCCTCGTGGCGAGGGCCGAGGGCGCCGCCGGACCGGTCGACGTGCTCGTCAACAACGCCGGCACCGAGGCCCCGGGGCACCTCGCCGACCTCTCCGCCGACGAGCTCGAGTCCGTCGTCGCCCTCAACCTCCTCGCGCCGGTCGAGCTGTGCCGCCAGGTGCTGCCGGGCATGCTCGAGCGCCGCAGCGGGCACCTCGTCAACATCTCATCGCTCGCCGGGGTCGCCACCTTCCCCGGCCTGGCGGCCTACGGCGCGACGAAGGCCGGGCTCACCCACGCGACCTCGGGCCTGCGCGCCGACCTGCGCGACGAGCCGGTGGGCACCCTGGCCGTCGAGATCGGGCCGGTCACCTCGCAGATGATGGGCCGCATCCACGGGCACGGCCCCGCCTCCGCGGCCTTCC
The DNA here is from genome assembly GCA_963811475.1 of uncultured Actinomycetota bacterium. Lineage (GTDB taxonomy): Bacteria > Actinomycetota > Actinomycetes > Actinomycetales > Dermatophilaceae > Fodinibacter. The sequence goes on along the minus strand of CAWERJ010000009.1, from coordinate 63,531 downwards.
AGCGGCTGCTGCGCGCCCGGCTGCTGACGATGCTCGACCCCGACGAGGTGGCCCGGCGGGTCGTCGCCGCCATCGAGGACGGCCGCCCCCACCTGCGGATGCCGCGCCGTGCGGCCCCGCTCGCGGCCGTCACCTCCCTGCCCCGCAGCATCGTGCGGGCCGCGCTGACCGGCATCCCGACGGGGTCTGCGGCGACGCGGGAGGTGCGGCGGTGACCGGCCGCCGGATCCCGGTGCGCCGGAAGATCGCCGTGGCCACGTGGCGCCCGTCGCGCGACGGGCGCATCTACACGCGCTCGGAGGTCGACGCCACCGCGGCGCTGGCATACATCGCCCGGGTGCGGGCCGAGAGCGGCGAGCGGGTCACCCTGACGCACGTCGTCGGCGCCGCGATGGGACGGGCCCTGCGCGAGGTGCCCGAGATCCGGGCCCGCGTGGTGCTCGGCCGGCTCGTGCCGCTCGAGTCCTGCGACGTGGGGTTCGCCGTCGACATCGCCGGCGGCTCCGACCTCGCCCCCGTCAAGGTGCACGACGTGGACCGGCTCAGCCCGCTCGAGGTGGCGCGGGCGGTGGATGCCGGCGCGGCCCGACTGCGCCGGGGACAGGACCCGGCCTACCGCCGCACGTCCGGCCTGGTGCGGTCGCTGCCGACCTGGACGATGCGCCCGCTCATGGCCTTCGCCAGCATCTCGGCCGGAGGGCTCGGCCGGGGGGTGCTCGGCCAGCCGGGCTTCCCGCTCGGCACCGCCTTCGTCTCCAACGTCGGCACGCTGGGGCTCGACGAGGCGTTCCTCGCGCCGCTGCCCTTCGCCCGGACCCCGGTCTACCTCGCGGTCGGCGCGGTGCAGGACCGCGCGGTCGTCGTCGACGGCCAGGTCGTCGCGCGACCGGTGCTCGTCCTCGTCGCCACGGCCGACCACCGGGTCGTCGACGGTGTCCACGCCGGGCAGATGGCGACCGTCGTGCGGGACCTCGTCACCCACCCGGAGCGGCTCGACGACGCCGGCCCGTCGGGTGGAGCCGGCCGTCGGGGCATCGCCCCCCGGCTGAGGTCCGCGCACCCTGTGTGCCCGCGCGGCGTCACGCCCCGGGCGGCACGCGGGGGGCGTACGGCGTCAGCAGCTGGTCGACCGGGGCATGGTCGTCGGTGAGGACCATCGCGTCGCCGATCCACGCGTCGAGTCGGTCCCCCTCGAGCACACCCCAGTCGAGGTCGCGCCCGCCCATCGCCGCCTCCAGGGCCTCGACGTCGAGCGGGGCGTCCGAGGCGACCGCGACGAGGTTCCCGCCGGCCCCGGCACCCCGCCCGAGGGTGGCCGGGTCGGCGGCCACGGCCACGTGGGGGAACACCTCGCGCATCGTCGCGAGCTCGGCCCGCGCGAAGTCGAGCGGGGCGTGGTCGATGAGGTTGGCGGCGTAGACGCCGTCGGCGCGCAGCACCCGCTGCACGTCGCTCAGCGCCTCGCGGGTCGTCAGGTGCCAGGGCACGCTGACCCCGCCGAAGGCGTCACCCACGACGAGGTCACGACTCTTCGGCTCCAGTCGCCGCAGGCCCAGCCGGGCGTCCTCGACCCGCACGTCGAGCCGCGGGCCCGTCACGAGGCCCAGCCGCTCGAGGTCGACCTCGAGCACGCCGCGGTCGATCTCGGACACGACGCTCGTCGTGCCGGGCCGCACCGCGGCGAGGTAGCGCGGGAGGGTGAGCCCGCCGCCACCGAGGTGGTACGCCGTGAGCGACGCGCCGGGCGCGAACGCCGTGTCGGCCACGGAGGCCATCGCCCGCACGTACTCGAACTCGAGGTGGGTGGGGTCCTCGAGGTCGACGTAGGAGTGCCGCAACCCGTCGAGGACGAGCACGCGCCCGCTCGGCCGCTGTGGGTCCGCCTGGACGTCGGCGCAGTGGTAGACCGTCTCGACGTCGCACGGCCCGGGCCCGTAGGCCGCCCCGAGCGCTCCGGGGACGAGCAGCACCGCGGGCAGCACCGCGGCCCGGATGCCGCGCACGCGCACCTCGACGAGCACCGCCGCGGCCACGAGCAGCACGCCGAGCCCGACGAGCACGGCGCTCACCGGCAGGGCGGTGACGAAGACGAAGCCGGTGAGCAGGGTGCCGGCGATGGCGCCGACGGTGCCGATGCCCGAGAGCCGCCCGACGACGCTGCCGGTCTCGGCCAGGTCGGTGAGGCGGAGCTTGGTCACCATCGGGGGCACCGCCGACAGGAGCGCACCGGGCACGAGGATGGCGACCATCGCCACGAGGAGGGCGCCCCCGGCCCCGGCGGCCTCACCCGCACCGCGCACGACGAACGGCATCAGGGCCACGGCGACCCCGGATGCCGCGAGGAGCGGCCCCAGCGCCCGGCGCGGTGGCATCGTGTCGGCGGCCCGCCCACCTGCCCATGCGCCGAGGGCGATGGCCGCCAGCGCGGTCCCGATGACGAGCGTGCTCGTCTCGAGGGTGAGCCCGAGGTAGGGCGCCAGCAGCCGCAGGGCCGTGAGCTCGACGACGAGCACGGCGGCGCTCGCGCCGAAGACCAGGGCGCCTGCCGCCACCGGACCCAGACCGGCGGGCGCCGGAGGGGCCGGCGAGCCGCTCGCCGGCGAGGTGTCGGTTCCGTCCCGGGACGTCATCCGGCCATCCTGCGCGATGCCGGGTCGCGGTGGCGCGTTCGGCTGCCGCGCCACGTGCGGCGCCTCAGGCGGCGGGCGTCGTCGCCGGGTCGGGGTCGGGACCCAGCCGGTGCGCCGTGAAGCCCGCCGTCGACCGGGTCGCCACCCCCGACCGGAACACCGCGGCGAGCATCGTCTCGAGGGGGACGCGGCCCAGCCGACCGGGGATCTTCGCGCTGCTGCTGCGCGCCCCCGCGCGCACGATCGCCTCGACGCGGGAGCGCCGGGCCTGCTCGTAGGCCGCGAGCCCGTCGGCGCCGGAGGTCGCCAGCGCGCGGGCGAGGACGACGGCATCCTCGAGAGCCATGGCGGCACCCTGGCCGCTGCTCGGCGAGGGTGCGTGGGCACTGTCCCCGACGAGCACCGCCCGGCCCCTCCACCAGGTCGGCACGTGCGGGAGGTCGAAGGTGCTGTCGCCGGCGAGCTCGAGCTCGCCGGCCGCGAGGAGCGCCGACGCCGGACCCGCGTCGTCCGAGACGAGGCCGCGCAGCCACCCGAGCCACTCGGCATCCGACGTGGCCGCGCGCTCCTCCCGGCCGATCTCGTCGCGAGGCACGTTGACGAACCACACGACGTCACCGGTGGGCAGGGGGTGGGCGCCGAAGAACGACCGACGACCGAAGACGAAGTGCCACGCCTCGGGCGCGAGGTCCTCACCGAGCCGGGTCCCGCGGGTGATGCCACCGAAGTTGGTGAGCCCCACGTAGCGCGCGGCCGGCGCCGCCGGGTCGAGCCAGGGCCGGACCCGCGAGCGGACCCCGTCCGCCGCGACGAGCACGTCGCCGTGACGGTCGAGCCGTCCGCGAGGGTCGCGGTCACGCCGGAGGAGTCCTGCGCCACGGCGACGACGTCGGCACCGAGGCGCACGGTCGCCCCCCTCGAGCGCGCGGCGTCGCCGAGGAGCACCGCGAGCGCGGACCGCTTCATCGTCAGCGCCACGGACCCGTCGTCGAGCGGTACCCCGAGCGGGACGTCCCCGAGGTGGCGACCCGTGGCACCGAACATCCGGTTGACCCGGCTGGGGTGACCGACGGCCCGCGCCGCGTCGAGCACCTCGAGGGTGCCGAGCGCGTCGAGCCCGTTGGGCGCGACCGTGATCCACGAGCCCTCGTCCGGGTCGGCCACCGCGCGACGCTCGAGGACGGTCGCCTCCAGCCCCAGGCGGGTGGCGGCGAGGGCGACGGCGGGGCCGGCGACCCCGCCGCCGATGACGAGTAGTCTCATGTCCGGTCCTTCCGTACGACATTCGGATATTTCGATTATCGAAGGGTATAGCGATGGTCGCACGTCGTCAACTCGAGGCCGACCTCGGGGTGGCCCTGCAGCGGTACCAGCGCAGCGTGCAGGCCTTCGACGACGCGGTCGGCCGCGCGCTCGGGCTCGGGCCCACCGACCTCAGGTGCCTGGACTGGCTCGCCGACGGGCCGAAGACCGCCGGGGTGCTCGCGACGGCGACGGGGCTGCGCCCGGCCGCGACGACCGCGCTCCTCGACCGGCTCGAGGCCAAGGGGCTCGTCGAGCGGGTGCGTGACGACTCCGACCGCCGCCGGGTGCTCGTGCGGATGACGGAGGAGGGGGCTCGGTCGACGTACGCGATGTACGCGCCCCTCGTCGACGAGGGTGCGCACCTCCTGGCCGGCCTCGCGCCGGCCGAGCTCGCGAGGATGCGCGAGATCCTCGACGCGATGCGCGACCTCACCGACCGGCAGCGCGAACGCGTCGCGGGTCGCGACTGAGCGCGCGGCCGCGGACTGCATATCCGGATGCCGTGCGGCGTCGCCTTTCCTAGGCTGGCCGGGATGTCCATCGAGGTCAGCGAGCTCGTCAAGCACTTCCGGGTCCACCGCCGTGGATCCGGCCTGCGGGCGTCCCTGCGCAGCGTCGTGCGCCGGGAGCACGTCGACGTGCCGGCGGTCGACGGCATCACGTTCTCGATCTCCGCGGGGGAGGTCGTGGGCTTCCTCGGCCCCAACGGCGCCGGCAAGACGACGACGCTGAAGTGCCTCTCGGGCCTGTTGCACCCCACCTCGGGGACGGTGCGGGTGCTCGGCTCCGAGCCCTTCCGGCGGGAGGCCGCATTCCTGTCACGGATCGCGCTGGTCATGGGCCAGCGCAACTCGCTGTTCTGGGACCTGCCGGCCCTGGACGCGTTCGAGGTGCACCGCACGATCTACCGCGTTCCGGAGCGCCGGTACCGGGCGACGCTCCAGGAGCTCGTCGAGCTCCTGGACCTGGAGCCGTTGCTGCACAAGCAGGTTCGCGTCCTCAGCCTCGGCGAGCGGATGCGGTGCGAGCTCGCGGCATCCCTGCTGCACGAGCCGGACGTGCTCTTCCTCGACGAGCCGACGCTCGGGCTCGACGTCAGCGGGCAGGCGGCGCTGCGCGGGTTCCTCCGGGACTACAACGCCCGGCGGGGGGCGACGGTGCTCCTCACGAGCCACTACACCGGCGACGTCACCGCCCTCGCGACGCGGGTGCTCGTCATCGACCGCGGCACCCTGCACTTCGACGGCGACCTCGGCGCCCTCGTCGACCGGCACGCGCCCTGGCGGGTCGTCCGGGTGTCGCTGCGCGAGCCGGTGCCCCGTGAGCGGCTGGCCCCCTACGGCGAGGTGGTGTCCGTCGAGGGCTCCGCGGTGACGCTGCGGGTGCCGCGGGCCCGGACCCCCGAGGTGGCGACCCGGGTGCTCGCCGACCTGCCCGTCGAGGACCTCGCCATCGAGGACCCCTCGGTCGAGGACGTCCTGCGCACGGTGTTCGCCCATGGCTGAGGTCGGGGGTCTCGGGCACCTGCCGGCTGCCTATGGCGGCATGGTGCGCTCGGCGGTGCAGGTCGCGGTGACGTACCGGGGGCGGATGGTCCTGTGGGTCGTCAGCGGGTTCTTTCCCCTTCTGCTCATGGCCGTGTGGCTCACCGTGGTCGCCGAGTCGGGGCCACCGGACGGGTGGACCACCGGTGACTTCCTCTCCTACTACGCGGCCGCGGCGGTCATCTGGCACCTGTCGGGGCAGCACGTCGTGTGGGAGTGGGACGCCGACATGCGCTCGGGGGACCTCTCGACCCGGTTGTTGCGGCCGGTGCACCCGTTCCACCAGTACGTGGCGGGTGACGCCGGCCACCGGCTCGTGCTGCTCGTCGGGTTGGTGCCCGCCCTCGTCGTGGCGACCCTGATCGTGCCCGGTCTCGACTACGACCTGACCCCCGGTCTCGCCGTGCTCACGGTGGTGGCGGTCCTCCTCGCCTACGGGCTGAGCCTCGTCATGGCCTCCACCGTGGCCCTGCTCGGGTTCTGGAGCACCCAGACGACGAACGTGTGGATGCTCTGGTGGGGCATCGGCTCGTTCGCCTCGGGGTGGGTGGCTCCGCTCGAGCTCATGCCCGACTGGCTGCGGGCGGTGGCCGTGGTGCTGCCGTTCCGGTACACGCTGGGATTCCCCGCCGAGCTGCTCGCCGGTCGGTTGTCCGGGGGACAGGTGGCGGTGGGGTTCGCGGTCGGTGCCTGCTGGACGCTGCTCTTCGCCGGCCTCTACGTGCTGGGGTGGCGGCCACGGCATCCGGCGGTACCAGGCGGTGGCGGGATGACGGGGCGGCACCGCGGTGTGTCCGATCGGCGCGCGCCGTGGCGCGCATCGCCGCCACGCTTGGCGACGGAGCACGAGGAGGTGGCCGGGGGGTGGCGCCGCTATGCCCACATCCTCGCGGTGTGCTGGCGGGCGGCCGTGGCCCAGCAGCTCGAGTACCGGGCGGACCTCGCCGCCAAGACGCTGACGAGCGCCTTCTGGCTGGCCTGGGCCGCGGTCGGCGTGTCGGTGTACTTCCGGTTCACCGGGTCGATCGCCGGCTGGAGCTACGGTGAGGTGCTCGTCGTCGTCGGGCTGTTCTTCACCGTCAACGGCATCCGGCAGGCGTTCTTCGAGCCGAACCTCGAGCTCATGGGCGAGTACGTGCGGCGGGGCACCCTCGACCACGTGCTGACCCAGCCGGTCGACTCGCAGGTGCTCGTCAGCCTGCGGCACGTCGGCATGCACAACCTCGTCGACCCCGTGCTGGGGTTGGTGCTCGTGGCGGTGGGGGTCGGGCTGAGCGGTCGCGAGGTGAGCGTGGGCGCCGTGGGGGCGTTCGTGCTGCTCCTCGTCGCGGCGGTGGTGCTGCTCTACGCACTGGTGCTGGGGCTCATGGGGCTCGCGGTGCTGCTCGTCGGGGCCGACGAGCTCGGCACGGTGTCCTTCTCGGTGGTGGAGCTGTCGCGCTTCCCGGTGCAGGCGTACGGCCAGCCGCTGCAGACGGTGCTGGTCGTCGTGCCCGTCGCCCTGCTGACGACCGTGCCGGCGATGGCGTTGCTCGGCCGGCTGGAGCCGGTCTGGCTGGTGGCCTCGCCCGCTGTGGCGCTCCTCGCGGTCGCGGGGGCGAGCCTGTGGTGGCGGCGCGTGCTGCGGCGGTACACCGGAGCCAGCTCCTGAGGGCACGCCGTGGCGCGGCGCACGGCATCCCGGCGCGACGCCACGGCATCCCGACGCGCAGAACTCCCCGGACGGTCGAGGTCCGGGGAGTCCTGGTGTCGTGCGCGACACCCGCGTGCGCAAGGGGGGATTTGAACCCCCACGCCCTTTCGGACACTGGCACCTGAAGCCAGCGCGTCTGCCGTTCCGCCACTTGCGCGTGACGCTCGCGTGAGCCGTCCCAGTGTGCCCGATGCACCCGGCATCCCACAAAAGCGCCCACCCGCGCCCGACACGCGAGCGAGGGATGCCGGACGCGCGACACGGCGCGCTCCTGGCACCCCTGTCCGGCCGCCCACCCACCTCGACGACGGTCCACCAGCCGGCCACCCCGACGTCGGCCCCGCGTGGAGCAGGGACCGCGTCGGCGACGCTCCTCCACCGTCGTCGCACCGGTCAGGACATCGCCGGGGCCTCGGCCCCCGTGAAGCCCGAGGCGCTGCCCCGCCCGTCGGCACCGCGGTTGCCGCGCGGCCGCAGCCGCACCCCCGGCAGCGCCGGCGCCGGGATGCGCTCCACCGGCCCCTCGTACCCGGGCACCGACCCGAACCGCTCCGGCCCTGCCTCCCACGCCTCGCGCGCCGCGACGACGTCCTCGTGCGAGCGGCCGATGAAGTTCCACCACATGACGACCTCCTCGCCGAACGGCTCCCCGCCGAGCACGAGCACCCGCGCCCCCTCGGCCCCGGCGCGCACCACGACCCCGCCCGGATGCCGTCTCGCCGCCCCCATCACGGCCAGCTCGCCTCGGGCGACCGCCCGTCCCCCGACCTCCACCGCTCCGGTGTCGACGAGGACCGACACCTCGAACCCCGGCTCCACGGGCACCTCCAGCGTCGGCACCGCCCGCGAGCACGACCTCCGCCCCGACGAGCGGCGTCTCCACGCGCACGGGCGACGTCGACCCCCAGAGCGACACCGACGAACACCTGCGCCCTCACCCCCGGTGCGACGTCGACGACCTCCGGCACGTGGTGCTCGAACCGCGGCTCGACCTCCGCCGACCGAGCCGGCAGCACCACCCACAGCTGCACCCCGTGCAGCACGCTCGTCCGGGGCGTCGACACCTCCGAGTGCGAGATCCCCCGCCCGGCGGTCATGAGGTTGACCTCCCCCGGCCGCACCACCGCCACCGTGCCGAGCGAGTCCCGGTGCTCGACCTCCCCGCTGAACAACCACGACACCGTCGCGAGCCCGCAGTGCGGGTGCGGCGCGACGTCCATGCCACCCGACTCCGAGACGTCGTCCGGCCCGTAGTGGTCCACGAAGCACCACGCGCCGACGAACGAGCGCTCGCGCGCCGGCAGGGTGCGCCGCACCGTCATGGAGCGCGGCCCCCCGAGCGGCACCTCACGGGGCACGATGACCTGGACGTCGTCGTTCATCCGTCCACGGTACGGGCCGTGCCCTTCGGGGCACACCCGTCCCCGGCGGATAGTCTTGCGAGACCGACCGCCGACCCGGGCCGAGCTGAGGAGGTGCGCCGATGGGTCTGTTCGACCGCCTGGAGGCGGGGATCGAGCGTGCCGTCCAGGGCACCTTCGCCAAGCACCTGCGATCGGCCGTGCACCCCGTCGAGATCGCCAGCCACATCCGCCGGGCCATGGACGACCGGGCCGTGACCGGCTCGGGCCGCGCCATCGTGCCGAACGTCTTCACCATCGAGCTCTCGCCGGGCGACTTCGACCGCCTCGCGCCCGACCTCGCCAACGTCGAGATGGACCTCGTCGCCGCCGCCGAGGAGCACTGCGACGGCCAGCGCTACCAGCCCGCCGGGCCGATCGACATCAACTTCGAGGAGCACGAAGACCTCGAGACCGGCGTCTTCCGGATCCGCCCCTCCAAGGCCTCGCGGCCGCGAGCCACCGGCAACACCGGCCAGGAGCAGGTCCGGCGCCCCGCCGCTCCACCACCGCCACGGGATGCCGTCGCCCCGCCCCCCGCACCCCCGGTCGCCCCCGCGCCGCCCGCCGACGACCTCGTCGAGACGGCCCGGCATCCGCAGCCCGCCCCGCCGCCCGCCCGCCCCCGACGGGTCAACCCGGCCGACCGCCCGTGGCTCGACGTCGACGGCGAGCGCTACCCCCTCATGGGGGCCATCACGATCCTCGGCCGCGACGACGTCGCCGACATCATCCTCGACGACCCCGGCATCTCGCGGCGGCACAGCGAGCTGCGGGTCACCACCGACGGCCCGCACGTCATCACGACGATCCGCGACCTCGGCTCGACCAACGGCACGTTCGTCAACGGGGAGCGCATCACCAGCGAGCACCTCGAGGACGGCGACCGGGTCACCGTGGGGCGCACGTCGATCACCTTCCGGGCCGGTCGGAGGTGAGCCCCGCGTGCTGAGCGAGCTGACCCTCACCGTCATGCGGCTCGGCCTCCTCGTGCTGCTCTGGTTCTTCGTCTTCGCCGTCGTCGGCGTCCTGCGCGGCGACCTCTACGGCACGCGGGTCAAGAGCCGCGGGTCCGGCGGCGGCAGCGGCAAGGCCGCGGCCCGGTCGGCCAGCCCGGCTCCCCCCAAGGCGGCCCGGCCCGACCGCAAGGCCGCCCGGCGCCGCAAGGGCCCCACCCGGCTCACCGTGACCGCCGGGCCGCTGGCCGGCACGACCCTTCCCGCTGCGCCCGGCCGGCACCCTCATCGGGCGCAGCCCCGAGTGCGCGCTCGTCCTCGACGACGACTACGTCTCGGGCCGGCACGCGCGCATCTACCAGGAGGACGACGGCACGTGGAGGGTCGAGGACCTCCGATCCACGAACGGCACCTTCCTCGGCGCGACGCGCCTCACCGAGCCCCGCGAGGTGGCGGTCGGCAGCGTGCTGCGGATCGGCCAGACCGTCGTGGAGCTGCAGAGGTAACGCATGCCCTTCGCGTTCCACTACGCCGCCCGCTCCGACGTGGGCATGGTCAGGTCCAACAACGAGGACTCCGCCTACGCCGGTCCCCACCTGCTGGCCATGGCCGACGGCATGGGGGGTCACGCCGGGGGCGACGTCGCCAGCTCGACGGTCATCGCCTCGCTCGTCGAGCTCGACGGCGACTCGCTCGGCGGCCGCGAGGCCGGCCAGGCCCTCCTCGACCGCATCGACGCGGCCAACGCCGACATCGGCGACAAGGTGCGCTCCGACCCCGAGCTCGACGGCATGGGCACCACGCTCATCGCGCTCCTGCGCTCGCGCGACAAGATCGTCCTCGCCCACATCGGCGACTCCCGGGCGTTCCTCGTGCGCGACGGCGTCGTCACCCAGGTCACCAAGGACCACTCGTTCGTCCAGAGCCTCGTCGACGAGGGGCGGATCTCGGCCGACGAGGCCCAGACCCACCCGCAGCGCTCCCTCGTCACCCGGGTGCTCACCGGTTCGCCCGACGACGAGCCCGACCTCGTCGTGCGCCAGGGGCGCATCGGCGACCGCTACGTCATCGCCTCCGACGGGCTCACCGACTACGTCGCCCGCGACACCGTCGAGGAGGTCCTGACGACCACCGACGACCCGGGCGAGTGCGCCGACCAGCTCGTCGCCCTGGCCCTGCGCGCCGGCGCCCCCGACAACGTCACGGTGGTCGTCGGCGACCTCGTCGACATCAGCCGGAGGTCGGCGCCGCCCACCCAGCCGCAGGTCGTCGGTGCCGCCGCGGTGCGCGAGACCGGCACGCGCCCGATCCCCACGACCCCCGCGGCGAAGGCGGCCGCGCTCACCCGCGCCGCCACGGCTGGCACCGACGACGAGGGCCCCACCCTCGCCGAGGAGGGTCCCCGCTCGCGCGGCGGCACGGCCCTGCGCGTGGCGGCGCTGCTCGTCGTCGCCGCGGTCGTCCTCGCCGGGGGGTCGTACGCCGCGTATGCGTGGTCGCAGCAGCAGTACTACCTCTCCGACCAGGACGGCGTCGTCACCGTCTTCCGCGGGGTCGACCAGACCCTCGGCCCGGTCTCGCTGTCGAGCCCCGCGTACTCGACGACGATCGCCGTCGACGACCTCCCGGCCTCGTACCAGGACAGCCTGCGGGCCGGCATCGAGGTCGACGACCGGGTGGCCGCCGACGCCCGGGTCGGCGAGCTGCGCGTGCAGGCCGAGGCGTGCCGCTGGGCCCTGGCCCACAGCGAGGCGTGCCGCACGGTGCCGGCCACCTGGACCACACCGACCGCCGACGCCCACCCCCACCTCCACCTCGAGCCCCGGCCCGACGCCGGCGTCGACCCCGACCCCGCCCCCCACCCGGGCGCCCTCGTCCGTGAGCGGGCCGTCCCCGACCAGCAGCCCGGTGACCTCATGAGTGTCGTGTCGTCGTACACCCCGCGCCGTGGCCGCAACGTCGAGCTGGCCCTCGTCGTCGGGGCGGTCGCCATCGTCGTGCTGGCCTACGTCAACGTCGGGCTCGCCACCTCGGGCGACATCCCTCCCGGCACCCTGGCGCTGGCCGGTGGCTTCCTCGCGCTCGCCGTGGGCTTCCACCTCGTCCTGCGCTGGCGGGCGTCCTACGCCGACCCGCTCATGCTGCCGATCATCACCCTGCTCAACGGCCTCGGGCTCGTCATGATCCACCGCATCGACCTCGCGCACGGCAAGTCCATCGCCGACGGCGTGGCCCTGCGCCAGCTCGTCTGGACCGGCGTGGCGGCGGCCATCGCCGCGGTCGTCCTCGTCGTCCTGCGCGACCACCGCGTGCTGCGCCGCTACACCTACCTCGCCGGCGCCATCGGTTTCGGTCTCCTGCTCCTGCCGCTGCTCCCCGTGATCGGCACCTCCGTCTACGGGTCCCGGATCTGGATCCAGATCGGGCCGTTCTCCTTCCAGCCCGGTGAGGTCGCGAAGATCGCCCTCGCGATCTTCTTCGCGGGCTACCTCGTGCAGACCCGTGACGCGCTGTCGGTGGCCGGCCGCAAGGTGCTCGGGCTGACCCTGCCGCGGGCCCGCGACCTCGGCCCGATCCTCGTCGCCTGGCTCGCGAGCCTGGCGGTGCTGATCTTCGAGCGCGACCTCGGCTCCTCCCTCCTGTTCTTCGGCCTGTTCGTCGCGATGCTCTACGTCGCGACCGAACGGGTGTCCTGGATCGCCATCGGCCTGGCCCTGTTCTGCATCGGCGCCTACACCGCCTACCTGATCTTCGGCCACGTGCAGACCCGGGTCCTGCTGTGGCTCGACACCTTCAGCCCGGACGCCCTCGCCGCGTCCGACCAGCTCGCCAAGGGACTGATGGGGATGGCGGCCGGCGGGATGTTCGGCACCGGGCTCGGGCGCGGGCGCCCGGACATCACGTACTTCGCGGAGTCGGACTTCATCATCCCGAGCTTCGGCGAGGAGATCGGGATGATCGGCCTCTTCGCGATCCTCGTGCTCTACGCGCTCCTCGTCCAGCGCGGCCTGCGCACCTCGGTCGGCACGCGCGACGGCTTCGGCAAGCTGCTCGCCGCGGGCCTCGCGTTCTCCGTGGCCCTGCAGTGCTTCGTCGTCGTCGGCGGGGTCACCCGGGTCATCCCCCTCACCGGCCTGACGATGCCGTTCCTGTCGTCGGGCGGCTCCTCGCTCCTCGCGAACTGGACGCTCGTCGCCATCCTCCTGCGCATCTCCGACCACGCCCGGCGTCCGCTCCCCGAGCCCGACGGTCCCAGCCCGGTCGCGCAGGCCCGCACCGAGGTCGTGAGGCTGCGGTGAACGCCCCCGTCCGCCGGCTCTCGATCGTCGTCGCCGCGCTCTTCGCCTCGCTGCTCGTCTCGACGACGCTGATCCAGTACGTCTTCGCGGCCGACCTCAACGCCCGCCCTGACAACCGCCGCACCCTGCTGTCGACCTACGGCCGCGAGCGCGGCGAGATCCTCGTCGGCCAGACGCCGGTCGCCCGCTCGGTGCCGAGCGACGACGAGTACAAGTTCCAGCGCGAGTACGGCCAGGGCCGGCTGTACGCGCACGTCACCGGCTTCTACTCGTTCTACGGCGCCTCCGGGGGGCTCGAGCAGGCCGAGAACTCCCTGCTCTCCGGCTCGAGCGACAAGCTCTTCTACCGCCGCGTGTCCGACCTGTTCACCGGCCGGCGGCCGCAGGGCGCCAACGTCGAGACCACGCTCGACCCGGCCGTGCAGGAGGCCGCCGCCGCGGGGATGAAGCGCATCCGTGGCGCCGCCGTCGCCCTCGACCCGAGGACGGGCGCGATCCTCGCCATGGTGAGCAACCCCACGTTCGACCCGAACGACCTCGCGGGGCACGACCTCGAGGTCGTCGGTCGCAACTACGAGGAGCTCAACGAGGACCCCGCCAAGCCGTTGGTCAACCGCAGCATCGGGGGCGACCTGTACCCGCCGGGGTCGGTCTTCAAGGTCGTCACCGCGGCCGCCGCGCTCTCGACCGGGTCCTACAGCCCCGACTCGATGCTCCCGGGGCCGGCCCTGCTCGACCTGCCGCAGACCAGCGCCGACCTGCCGAACCACGACGACCGCGCGTGCGACGACGACGGCGAGGTGACGATGACCCAGGCGCTGGCCGTCTCGTGCAACACCGCCTTCGCCTACCTCGGCATGGAGATCGGCCAGGAGGCGCTGCAGGACCAGGCGGCGAAGTTCGGCTTCGGCGACTCGATCACCGTGCCGATGCGGGTGACCCCGAGCACCGTGCCGGCCGAGATGAACGCCCCCCAGCTGGCGCAGGCGTCGATCGGCCAGTACGACGTCCGCGCGACCCCGATGCAGATGGCGATGGTGGCCGCCGGCGTGGCGAACCGCGGCGTCGTCATGCAGCCCTACCTCGTGGAGTCCGTCATCGGCTCCGACCTCGCGGTCATCGAGTCGGCGGACCCCCAGGAGCTCTCCCAGGCCGTGACCCCGGAGGTCGCCGAACAGCTGACCGGCATGATGGAGTCGGTCGTCGAGGACGGCACGGGCCGGCGCGCGCAGATCGAGGGCGTCGACGTGGCCGGCAAGACCGGGACCGCGCAGCACGGCGAGGGCCGCAAGGCCCATGCGTGGTTCATCTCCTTCGCCCCCGCGAACGACCCGGAGATCGCCGTGGCGGTGATCGCCGAGGACGGCGGGATCGCGGGAAGTGAGGCCGGTGGCGGCACGGTGGCGGCCCCGATCGCCCGCACGATGATGGAAGCCAGGCTGAACCAATGAGGAGAACACACCATGCCTGAGGTCCCGATGCTGCTCGGGGGGCGCTACGAGGTCGGTGAGCTCCTCGGACGGGGCGGCATGGCCGAGGTCCACCTCGGCCACGACTCCCGCCTCGGGCGGCAGGTCGCCATCAAGATGCTGCGCACCGAGCTCGCCCGCGACCACATCTTCCTCGCCCGCTTCCGCCGCGAGGCGCAGTCGGCCGCGGGGCTCAACCACGCCTCGATCGTCGCGGTCTACGACCACGGCGAGGACGAGCTGACCGAGACCGGCGGCGCCGCGGTCAAGGTGCCCTACATCGTCATGGAGTACGTCGACGGGCAGACCCTGCGCGCCGTCATCACCGAGCGCGGCCACCTCGAGCCGACCGAGGCCCTGCGGATCACCGAGGGCGTGCTCGACGCCCTGGCGTACAGCCACCGCAACGGCATCGTCCACCGCGACATCAAGCCGGCCAACGTCATGATCGCCACCGACGGCACGATCAAGGTCATGGACTTCGGCATCGCCCGCGCGATGGCCGACGCGAACGCGACGATGACCCAGACCTCGGCCGTCATCGGCACCGCCCAGTACCTCTCGCCCGAGCAGGCCCAGGGCCAGCCGGTCGACGAGCGCTCCGACCTCTACTCCACGGGGTGCATGCTCTTCGAGCTGCTCACCGGCCGGCCGCCCTTCCTCGGCGAGAGCCCGGTGTCCATCGCCTACCAGCACGTCGGCGAGCAGCCGATCCCGCCGTCGCGGCTCGTCGAGGGGTTGTCCGAGGACCTGGATGCCGTCGTGCTCCACTCGCTCGCGAAGCCGCGTGACGCGCGCTACCAGACCGCCGACCTGTTCCGCACCGACCTCCAGGCCGTCCGGCTGGGCCGGCCGATCAGCGACGCCGCACGTGGGTCGACCGCGGCCCTCGCCGGGGCGGCCGCCGGCGCGGCCGTCGTGGGAGCCGCTGCCGCCACCGAGGCGCTCCCTGCGCTCGGGGCGGAACCGACCCAGGCCTACGTCGCCGCCGCGCCGCCGGACCTGCCGCCCGAGGGCACCGACACCCTGGCCGGGCTCGGCGAGGAGCCGGGCCGGAAGCGTGGCGCCGGTGGCTGGATCGTCCTCGCGGTCGTGGCCCTCGCCGCCATCGCCGCCCTCGTGTACGGGCTGTCGACGTACTTCGGCGAGGACGACGTACCCCAGGTCGCGGTCCCCGACGTCGTCGGCGACCCGCGGCAGACGGCGATCGCCAAGATCGCGCAGGCCGGGCTCGAGGCCGAGACCGTGACCCAGGCCAGCGACACCGAGCCGGCCGACACCGTCATCAGCCAGAACCCGACGGCGGCCACCGAGGTCCCGCGCGGCTCCACGGTGCGCCTCTTCATCTCGACCGGCCCGACCGCCGTCACCGTGCCCGACCTGCGGGGCCTCACCGTCGACGAGGCGACCGCGCTGCTGTCCGACCAGGGGCTCGAGGTCGGCACGGTCGACGAGGTCGACGACCCCGAGACCGAGAAGGGCAAGATCATCGACTCCAACCCGGGCCCCAACACCTCGGTGGCGCCCGGCACGAAGATCACCCTGCGCGTCGGCAGCGGCAAGGTGAAGGTCCCCAACGTCGTCGGCAAGTCCCGCAACGAGGCCGAGCGCCTGCTCACCGACGCCAACCTCCAGGCCGAGACCGACTTCCGCCAGACGAGCTCGGTGCCGGAGGGGCGGGTCGTCGAGCAGGACCCGGCCGACGGCACCATCGAGATCGGCGGCACCGTGAAGATCGTCGTGTCGCAGAAGCCTGCGCCCACGGTGACCCCCACGACGGTGACGCCGACGCCGACGCCGACCCCGACGCCCACCCCGACCGACACGACTCCCGAGCCCGTCGGTGAGCGCGACGCCCTGAGCCGCCCCTCGTCCCCGGCGACGCACCCCTGGTCGCGGGCGGGCGGGGTCGGCAGGTTCAGCCGGCGGCGACGATCCGGGCGACGCCTGCGGCGTCGTGGACGAGCGGGCTCAGCCCGGCCGAGCGCTCCACGGCATCCGGCATCCCGCACCGCTCGAGCCAGTTCGCGAGCATCCGGTGGCCGCCGTGCGTCAGCACCGACTCGGGGTGGAACTGGACGCCGTGCAGGGGAAGCGTCTCGTGGCGGACGGCCATGAGGATGCCCGACTCGGTCCGCCCGTTGGCGACGAGCTCGGCGGGCAGCGTCGCCGGGTCGATCGTCAGCGAGTGGTAGCGCGTGGCGGTGAACGGGGTGTCGACCCCGGCGAGCACCCCGGTGCCGTCGTGGTGCACCTGCGAGGTCTTGCCGTGGAGCAGCTCGGGCGCCCGCCCGACGGTCGCGCCGAACACCACGCCCAGCGCCTGGTGCCCCAGGCAGACACCGAGCATCGGCTGCTCCCGCTCGGCGCAGGCCTCGATCATCGCCATCGAGACGCCGGCCTCCTCGGGGGTCCCGGGGCCGGGCGAGACGAGGACCCCGTCGAAGTCCGCCCCGTCGGCCGGCGCGACCGCGTCGTTGCGCACGACCTCGCAGTCCGCACCGAGCTGCTCGAGGTAGCCGACGATCGTGAAGACGAAGCTGTCGTAGTTGTCGACGACGAGGACTCGGGTCATGACGGGCTCCGGGGCAGGGGGACGCAGGAATCGGGAGGACGCCACCATCGTGCCCTGTCGACCGCCGGTCACGGGCCGGCGGTCGGGTCGGTGAACGGCAGCAGCGGGCTGAGGGCGGGGAAGACCCACGTGAAGCAGACCGCGACGACGACGAGCGCGAGCGCCACGCACTGCAGCACCCGGGCCCACACCGGGCCAGGGAGTGCGCGCCAGAGGGCCGCGTACACCGGTCAGCCCTCCGTCGCCGGGGCCAGCCAGGCCGCCGGGTCCCACTCCGCGCGCGGCACCGCCTCGACGAGCCGACCGTGCACGACGAAGCGCTCGGTCGCGCTGTACCTCGGGTGGCACGACGTCAGGGTCAGGAGCCGCTCGGTCGGGGCGGTGCCGGGCTCGTCCGGCACCGGCGCGAGGACAGCGACGTCGGTCGGGCGCACGACGGACCGCGACGTCACCTCGTAGACGTACACCTCAGCCGGCGGTCTCGACGACGACGCGGTCACCGTCGGCGAGCCGGTCGACGTCGTGGAACGGGCGCCCGTAGGTGGTGCGGTGCCCGGCGAGGGCGAAGTTGCCGACCTCCCCGGGCCCCGCCGTCCCGGCGTAGTGGCCGACGCCGAGCGCGAGCACGTCGCGGCCGGTGCCCTCGAGGACCGGTCGGGCGTAGCCGGCGCCGAAGCGGGGGATGCGCACGACCGCGAACGCGCCATCGGCCCCCTCGACCGCCCGGATGCCGTTGCCTCCGACCGCGTCGGCGGCCGGGTCCTGCGCGAACCGCGACTCCAGGCCGGAGACGATCCGCTCCTGCGCCCGGTCGGCGACGACGTCGGTCCACCACAGCTGCCAGGCGGCGAAGAGGAGGAGCAGCGCCCCCAGCGTGAGGAGCACCTCGCCGGCCCAGCCGACGAGACGGCGGGCCGTCACGACCGGGGCACCGCGGCGTGCTCCGGGACGATCGACCCGCTGTAGGCGGGGAGCTCCTGCTCGCCGGGAACCCGGACGTCGTAGCCGAGGCCGACGGCGATCGACCACTCGCGCAGGTTCGCGACGTCGGCGTCCGAGTCGAGTGCGGCCCGCATCCGCGTCGGTGTCACCGATCGCGGTGATGACGTAGGGGGGCGAGTAGACCCGCCCCTGGAGGATGAGGGTGTTGCCGACGCAGCGCACGGCGCTGGTCGAGATGACCCGCTGGTCCTGGAGCATCATCGCCTCGGCCCCGCCCGCCCACAGCGCGTTGACGACGGCCTGGACGTCCTGCTGGTGGATGACGTAGTCGTCGGGGTCGGCGCCCGCGGGGACCTGGCCGTCCACCAGCTTCGCGTCGTCGAGGGTCACCTGTACGGCCGGCCCGACGACGGGCGTGCGACCCGCCGCCGGAGCGAGCTCGTTGGACTGGCGCTCGAGCTGCTGGGTCCGCAGGTCGCCCGGGGCCAGCCGCGCGGTCGACGCGTCGACCTTGGCCTGCAGCTCGGCGAGCTGTCCCTCGCGCTCCTCGTTGGAGCGGGTCTGGCTGCGGATGAGGTCGGGCAGCTTGCCCTGGTCGGGCCGCAGGTCCTCGCCCTGCGAGGCGCGCACGCTGGAGGCGAACAGCGTGCCGGCGACGAGGGCGGCGACGGGCACGAGCCAGGGCCAGACGGAGGGACGGTCGACCCGTCCACCGTGCGTGCCGACCACCGTGGCCACCTCCTCCCGGGAACACCCTCTACGCTAGGCCAATCCCATCAACGCCACGAGGAGAGTGTTCGTGCCCGAGTCCAAGGGTCGCAGCAAGCCCGCCTACATCCCGCCGCGCACGGCGCAGAAGGACCAGGGCCCCAACCCGCGCTGGTACGTGCCCCTCATGCTCGGCCTCATGGTCGTCGGCCTGATCTGGGTCGTCACCTACTACATCTCCGGCGTCCACCAGTACCCCGTGCCGGCGCTCGAGCGCTGGAACCTCGCCGTCGGCTTCGGCCTCATGCTCTCCGGGTTCCTCATGACGACCCGGTGGCGCTGAGCTCCGACGCCAGGTTGTCCACAGGGGTTGTCCCCACTGGGGACGAATGACACCGGTGTAACCCGTCGCCTTCCTCGGGGGTCAGGCGGCTGAGGGCGTACTTCCCGACCGTCAGCACGACGAGCACGAGCAGGATGCCGCCCATCGAGAACCAGTGCACGGTGTGGTTGGGCGGCGGTGCCACCGGCCCCCGCGCGCGCCCGGTGTACGCGATGACGGCCGCGACTGCCGCGCCGGTGAGCAGGCCGCCGAGGTGGGCCTGCCACGCGATGCCCGGGACGACGAAGCCGAGGACGGCGTTGATGCCGATGACGACGTACATGCCGGCCGCGGAGCGCCCGAGCCGACGCTGCAGCACGAGGAAGGCCCCGAACAGGCCGAAGACCGCGCCCGAGGCACCGACCGCACCGGTGTACCAGCTGCCGAAGTCGCGCACGGCGACGTCGGAGACGCTCGGGGGCGAGGAGAGCAGCAGGTACATCACCGAGCCGCCGAGCGCGCTGAGCAGGTAGATCGCGACGAAGCGGGCCCGCCCCAGCATCGGCTCGAGGTAGGTGCCCATGACCCACAGCGCGTACATGTTGAAGGCGATGTGGGTCAGGCCGCCGTGGGCGAACGCCGAGGTGAGGAACCGCCAGGGCTCGCTGCGGCCGAGGGCGGGGACGAACGAGATCCGGTTGTCCAGCCCGGGCACCGCGAGCTGGCCCAGGAAGACGACGAGGCAGATGCCGATGATCGTCATCGTCGCGACCGGGCGGCCGTCGGTGACCGCACCGCCGAAGACCGTGCGCACCTGCCGCACGCTGCGGGCGCCCTCGGCGACGCAGTCGACGCACTGGATGCCGACCGCGGCCGGCCGCTGGCACTCGGGGCACGTGGGGCGCCCGCACCGCTGGCACCGCACGTAGGACTCGCGGTCTGGGTGGCGCGGGCAGACCGGGACCTGCTCCACGGCATCCCGGGATGCCGGCTGCTCAGCCACGTCGTCCACCCGTTCCCGTGCCGGCGACCCGCGAGCGCGAGGTCAGTCCTCGATCTCGACGCGCTCGAGCACGACGTCGTCGACGGGCTTGTCCATCGACCCGGTCGGGACGTTCGCCAGCCGGTCGACGACCTCGCGGCTCGGGCCGTCGGCCACCTCGCCGAAGATCGTGTGCTTGCCGTTGAGCCAGGGGGTCGCGGCCACGGTGATGAAGAACTGCGAGCCGTTGGTGCCCTTGCCCATCCGCTTGCCGGCGTTGGCCATGGCGAGCAGGTAGGGGCGGTCGAACTGCCGGTCGGGGTGGATCTCGTCGTCGAACGCGTAGCCCGGGCCGCCCATGCCGCGGCCGAGCGGGCAGCCGCCCTGGATCATGAAGCCGGGGATGATCCGGTGGAAGACGAGGCCGTCGTAGAACGGCGTGGGGTTGCTGCGACCCGCGTCGTCGGTGTACTCCTTCTCGCCCTTGGCGAGGCCCGTGAAGTTGGCGACGGTCTTCGGCGCCTCGTTCGGGAAGAGCTCGACGACGATCGGACCGTGGTTGGTGTGGAGGGTTGCCTTCATGCGCTCGATCCTCTCACGCGCGCCGGGTGGGCGACCGCCCCGGGGGTCCTCGCAGGCCGCCGCCGCGGCGCCGGAGGGCGGCCGCGATGGCGGTGAGGCGGTCCGGGCGCTGCTCGTGATCGTGCGGACCCGCTTGGCCAGTGGGCCCGCAAACAGGGCAGGATGGGGTCAGGACAACGTCCAACACGAGGAGGACACGTGTTCCGCACACCCAGCAAGACCGACCAGGCGAAGGACGCCGTCGCGGCGGGAGCCGACAAGGCCGCCGAGCTCAAGGTCAAGGCGGGCGAGGCCGCGACGGCCACCGCCGCCGGCGCCGTGGTGGCGAAGGAGAAGGCGGCCGAGGCCGCCGACGTCGCCCGCGATACCGCGGAGTGCCGTCAAGGAGTACGCGCACGAGGCCGCCGAGACGCTGGCCCCGAAGGTCGAGTCGGCCCGCGACACCTTCGTCGAGGACGTGCTGCCCAAGGTCGCGAGCGCGCTCGCCGCGATCGCCGCCGGAGCCGCCGCCGCGAAGGAGTCGGCCGCCGAGGCCGCCGAGCGGGCTCCCGACGCCTACGCCGTGCTCAAGGGTGACGCCGTCGCGAAGAAGGGCGGCAAGGGCAAGTGGATCCTCCTGCTCGGCGCCCTCGCGGCCGGTGCCGCGGTCATGGCCTGGCGCCGCAGCAACGAGCGGCCCGACCCGTGGGCGACCGCCGGCTCGTACACCCCGCCGAAGAGCACGTCCGAGAAGGTCGGCGAGGTGGCCGAGGCCGCCAAGGAGAAGGCGGCCGAGGTCAAGGACGCCGCCGTCGAGAAGGCCGGCGAGCTCAAGGCGAAGGCGACCGACGCCAAGGACACGGCCGGCAGCAAGGCCTCCGCCGCCAGGGGCACCGCGGGGGCGAAGGCCACCGAGGCCAAGGACACGGCATCCGACGCGGTCGACGCGCTCAAGGCGGAGGGCGAGGACGCCACGGCGGAGGCCACCGACACCGGCACCTCGGTGCCGTCGATCAGCGAGAGCTCCGAGGGCGCGGACCTGTCGACCCCCCACCTCGACACCGGCTCGACGAGCGGCTCCGGAGCGGCGTCGAGCGGCTCGCGAGTCCGACCGGTTCGTCGAGTGGCTCCACGAGCGGTCGTCGACCGGCTCGTCGACCGGCTCGTCGACCGACAAGGCCTGACGCCGCACCCGCACGTCACGACACCGCCGACGCCGGTCGCCCCGTGGGGCGGCCGGCGTCGTCCGTCGCCCGGGCCGGGACGGCGCCGCGGCCTCAGAACGACAGGCCGTGCCCGAAGGGGAAGAGCGGGTCGTCGTAGCCCGGGACGTCCTCGGGGTGCGCGCGCACCTGGTCCATCGACCTCGGCAGGTCGACGGGCAGTCGCCCGACCGGCGGGATCCGCCCGGTCAGCGCGTCGAGCAGCGCCTCGTCGCTCGTGCCGTAGCTCACGACGACGGCCGCCGCGAAGGGCAGCAGCGGGGTCAGCACCGCCGGGCGGTCGAGCCCGACGTCGACGACGAGGGGGCACACCGCGGCGATCCGCGCCAGCCGGGTCACGAGCCCCGGGGGGAACTCGAGCGAGCCCTGGTGGAACCACGACTCGAGGAACAGGTCGGACCGCGGCTCGAAGGGCGCCGTCAGCCGGACGAGGGCCAGGTCGGCGTCCTCCGGCCGGTCGACCGGGATGCCGTGGCGCGCCAACACCTCCCGGCTCACGTTCTCGCCGAGGATCCGCAGGCCGGGCGGAAGCGGCAGCCGGCGGCCGGCATCCGTGCCGTTGGTGAGGACGGTGACCGAGCGTGCCTGCGCGGCGTGGCCGGCGGAGCGGAAGTCCTCGCGGCCGACCGCCGCGGCAGCGGCCTCCTCGTCGACGTAGGGGTCGTCGAAGAGGCCGAGGCGGAACTTCACGGCGAGCAGCCGGCGGGCCGACTCGTCGACGCGGGACTCGGGAACGCGGCCGCTCGCGACGAGGTCGAGGAGGACCTCGACGCACTCCTCCCCGCCGAACTGGTCACAGCCGGCGGCGAGGACGAGCTCCATCCGCCCGTGCGGGTCGAGGTGCTCGACCCCCCAGGCCCGGGCGGGGAGCACCTGGTCGCCCACGTGGTTGTCGTTGACGAGCTCCCAGTCGGTGACGACGACCCCGTCATAGCCGAGCCGCTCGCGCAGCAGGCCGCTGACGACCTGACGGTTGTAGCCGAAGCCGACCTCCTCGACCGGCTCGCCGTCGACGACGAGGCCCACCGGCATCCCGTAGTACGGCATGACCGCCGCGGTGCCAGCCGCGACCATCGCGGGGAACGGCTTCAGGTGGTCGGCGAACCGCCCGCCGGGGTAGACCTGCTCGCGCCCGTAGGGGAAGTGGGCGTCCTCGCCGTCCTTCTGCGGACCGCCCCCGGGGAAGTGCTTCGAGGTGCAGGCGACGCTCGTCGGCCCGAGGGACTCCCCCTGGAACCCGGCGAGGTAGGCCGTCCCGAGCTCGGTGACGAGGTCCGGGTCCTGGCCGAAGGTGCCGGCCTGGCGGGCCCACCGCGGCTCGGTCGCGAGGTCCAGGGTCGGGTGCAGCGCCGCCCTGATGCCCACCGCCAGGTACTCCTGCCGCGCGATGTCGGCGAACTCCCGCACGGCGTCGGGGTCGCGCAGGGCGGCCAGGCCGAGCGGCTCGGGCCACTGCGAGAACGCCGCCGCCGCGAATGACACCCCGGCGTTCTCGATGAAGGCGTGCCGCGGGTCGGTCGAGATCGTCACCGGGATGCCGTGCGGCGTGCGTTCGGCGATCGCCTGGACGGCGTTGTGCCACACCGCGGCAGAGCGGGCGTCCTCGAGGACGTGGACGTTGAAGTGCGAGACGTGCTTGTCGAGCACGACGACGCTCGTCGGCGACTTGCTGATCGCGCCGGGCTCCTCGAGCACCGAGCCGTCGGCACCGGCCTCGATGACGGTCTGGAACATCAGCCCGACCTTCTCCTCGAGGCTGAGGCGGGCCAGGAGGTCCTCGACGCGGGCGCCGACGTCGAGCCGGGGGTCCTCGTAGGGGTCCATCCGCCCGTTGCCGTTGAGGTCGCGGTACCGCACGCCCTCCTCGCTGGTCTGCAGGACCGGCTTCATCCGCTGCTCCCCTCTCGTCGTCGTGTCGTGCCGCACCGCAGGGGCGTCCGTGGTGCGTGCCGCCGGGCCCTGTCGGCAGCACGCACCACGGACGCGGTCCGGTGGCTCACCCGGCGACGAGCCCGGCGCCGAACTCCTCGATGCCGATGACCGGCCGCAGGGCGGACTCGACGTCGGGGGTGCTGAAGGCGCGACGCAGCACGTCGTTCTCCAGGACGTTGCCGAGCGCGCCCATGACCATGGCCTGGTCGAGCGAGAGGTAGCGCCGGGCGACGGTCCCGTCGATCGCGACCGCGTCGAAGAAGCCACCCTCGCCGTAGGCCTTGAGCTTCTCCTCGATGCGCACCAGGTTCGCCACCGCACCGTCCTGCTCGAACATCATCGCGAGGAACGACGCATGCGGGGTGACGACCCCGGTCCTGTACCTCGGGTTGCGCTTGGTCGCCTTGCGGCAGTCCCCGAAGCCGAGGTCGAGGTTGGTGTTCTCCTGGTCCGAGAAGTACCCGTCGGGGTTCATCCCCAGCGCGTCGACGCCGTACTCGCGGTAGCCCCCGGCGGGGTTGCTCGACGGCGAGAAGCCCCAGAAGCCGTAGTTCGCTTCGTCCACGCCGTGCTCGCGCTCGGCCCGCACGTGCAGGGGGTGGTTGACCCCCCAGCTGCTCGGCGCCCAGTCCTCCTCGGGCACGAACACGGCCGGCATGAGCTCCTCGAACATGCTGCCGCCCCAGCCCGGCACGATGTGCATCCCCCGGTACGTGTAGGCGCCCTCGTAGACCTCGATGCCGAGGTAGGTCCGCGTGACACCCACCGGCTGCATCTCGTGCCATGACCAGTCGCAGCTCGCCGGGAAGGTGCGCCACGGCGCGAAGTAGTGCTTGGCCGGCACCTGGCCGGTGAGGATGCCGAGGTAGCTCGTGATCCGCGTCTCGGAGACGATCGTGTCGTAGTGGTGGGTGGTCAGCCAGACCGGGTCGCCGCCGATGTGGGTGCCGACGTAGGTGCCACCGGGGCGGCCGTTGGCGAACGGGTAGAACCCACCGTGCATCAGCCCCCCGGGGCGCACGGTCGGGTGACCACCGGAGCCGTCGCCGGGGTTGTAGAACGCGTCCCAGCGCATCCGGTCGAACAGCGCCGCGGCCAGGGGGGCGGCAGCGGGGTCGGCGTTCTTCACGACGAGCAGGGCGGCACCCAGCCACCCGCTGTCGACGCTCGACACGAAGGGCTCGACGGCGGTGCCGTTCTCGGGCCAGATGTGCAACGTGGCCCCGGTAGCCGGGTCGTACCAGTTGAAGAACATGCCGCTCGGCTCGTGGTGCTCCATGCCCTGCAGGGTCGTCAGCGTGCGGGTGAGCCGGGCCGTGCACTCGGCCGACGAGATGATGCCCGAGCTCGCGGGCGACGACGGTCGACCACAGGTAGCCGCCGATGTTCGTCGGCGAGGTGTATCCCGAGCGGTCGCCGGCCGCCAGCGACTCGGGGATGTTGTCGGCGGGCAGGCCCGTGCTCGGGTCGGTCATGGCGTCCAGGCTGTGCCAGGTGTCGGCGGCCCACCGGTGCAGGTCCGCGGGGGGCACGTTGGGCCGCTGGGCCGGGCCGGTCTGCGCCCGGGCACCGGGTGAGAGGGCCAGCGCGGCGATGGTGGCCGCGCCGCCGACGAGCAGCGAGCGGCGGGCCGGGACGGCGGTGAGGGGTCGGGAGGATGGGTCGGGCATGGTCGGGCTCCGTTCGTCGGGTTGCGGTCGAGTGGTGCCGAAGGGGTCACTTGATGCCGGTGGTGGCGATGCCTTCGATGACCTTGCGCTGGAAGGCGAGGAAGAGGAGCAGGATGGGAGTCACGACGACGGTCGCCCCGGCGAGCAGGAGGCCGTAGTTCGTGGCGTTCTGGCCCTTGGAGTACAGGGCCAGGGCGACGGGCAGCGTGTAGGAGTCCTCGGTCTGCGCCACGACGAGCGGCCAGAGGAAGTTGTTCCAGCTCGCGAGGAACGTGAGGATGGCGAGGGTCGCCAGTGCCGGCCCGCACAGCGGCAGGATGATCCGGGCGAAGATGCGCAGCTCTCCCGCACCGTCGACCCGGCCCGCGTCGAGCAGGTCGCGTGGCAGCCCGAGGATGAACTGCCGCATGAGGAAGACCCCGAACGGGGCCACGAGGAACGGCAGGAACATCCCCGGCAGCGTGTCGACGAGGCCGGCGTTCGCCACGAGGACGAAGAGGGGGACGAAGGTGACCACACCGGGGATCATCAGCGTGCCGAGCACGGCGACGAAGATGATGTTCTTGCCGCGGAAGTTCGAGCATGGCCAGGGCGTAGCCGAGCATCGAGCAGAAGAGCAGGTTGCCCGCGGTCACCACGAGGGCCACGATCGTCGAGTTGACGAAGTAGGTGGTGAAGTCCAGCCGGGAGAACAGCTGCGTGTAGTTGTCGAGGGAGGGGTTCTCGGGCAGCCACGTGGGCGGCACCTGGCGCAGCTCGGACGTCGGCTTGAGGCTGCCGAGGACCATCCAGACGAACGGTGCCGAGACCACGACCACCGCCACGGTGAGCAGGGCGTAGAGCCACCAGCGGCCCTTGGGTCGGTTCGCCGTGCTCGGAGGTGTCGCCGGGGCCGTGGTCGTGGCCGGAACGGGAGTCGTGGTCGTGGTCATGACGGCCTCACTGGTTCTCTCGCAGGAGACGGAACTGGATGGCCGTGACGACCATGATGACGATGAAGATGAGGTAGCTGATCGCAGCGGCGTACCCGTAGTTGCCGAAACCGAACTGCTTGTACGTGTACATCGACATCGAGATCGTGCTGTCGAGCGGGCCACCGTTGGTCATGACGAAGGGCTCCTCGAAGAACTGCAGGTAGCCGATCATCGTGATGACGCTGACGAACAGGATGATGGGGCGCATCAACGGCATCGTGATGTGCCGGAACCGTTGCCACGCGTTCGCGCCGTCGATCGCCGCGGCCTCGTGCAGCATCCACGGCACCGCCTGCAGCCCGGCGAGGAAGATGATCATCGAGGTGCCGAAGTTGCGCCAGGAGGCCATCATGATCAGCGCCGGCATCGACCAGTTGGGGTCGCCCAGCCAGTTCGGCCCGGTGATGCCGAACCAGCCCAGGACGGTGTTGATCAGCCCGAACTCCGTCTTGAGCAGGAACTGCCAGACCACCGCGACCGCGACGACCGACGTGACGACGGGGGTGTAGAAGCCCAGCCGGAACGCCGACCGGAACTTCGTGATCCCGCGGTCGAGGGCCACCGCCGCGGCCATCCCCAGCGTCAGGGTCAGCGGCACCCCGACGATGACGAAGTACGCGGTGTTGCGCGCCGACTGCAGGAACGTCCCGTCGCTGAGGGCGCGCGAGTAGTTCTCGAAGCCGACGATGTCGACGGAGAAGGGGGTCCGCAGGTCCTTGGCCCGGGTGTCGGTGAAGCTCATGAACAGCGACTGGAACACCGGCCAGACGGTGAAGACGAGGAACAGGAGCAGGAACGGGAGCGCGAGGATCCAGGCCGCCCGCCCCTCTCGCAGGCGAGACGCGGTGCTGCGCCTGCGAGAGGGGGCGATGCGCTCGGCGGTGTCGCTCGGGGCGACGTCCCGCTCGGTCGCGGTGGACATGGTCAGCCGCCGGTCCCGATGGAGTCGGCCTGCTTCTGGACCGTCTTCAGGGCGGCCGCCGGGTCAGCGCCGGACTTGGTGACCTTCTCCATCTCGGTGTCGAACGACGTCACGACCTGCTCCCACGTCGCGAACGACGGCGGGGCCTGCGCGGTCTCGAGCTGCTTGCCGAACACGGCGAGCTTGGTGTCCTCGGTGAGGGCCGGGTCCTGCCACGCGCTCTTCACCGAGGGGAGGTCCGTCGACAGCTGGTACCACTTGACCTGCACCTTCGGGTCGGCGAGCCACTGGACGAACTTCCAGGACGAGTCGCGGTTCTGGCTGTTCTTGAAGACGGCGAGGTTCGAGCCACCGACGAAGGACGACGACGTCTTGTCCGCGGGGATCTGCATGACGTCGTACTTCTCCTTGAACGCCGCGCCTCCACCGGCCTCCTCGACCGCGGACATCATCCACGGGCCGGAGATGAACATCGGCACCTTGCCGCTGGCGAAGTCGGGCTCGGTCGTCGGGGTGGCCGGGGCCGCCTTGTCGGAGATCCCGTCGGTGAAGTAGGACTGGTAGTACTGCGCCGCCTTGAGCACCTCGGGGCTGTCGAAGTTGTACGCCTTGCCGCCGTCCTTGGTGAGGTCGGCTCCGGCGGACCACGCGAACGGCATGATCGACTGCCACGACCCGGTCCCACCGGCCTGCAGGCCGATGCCCCACTTCGCGCCGGCCTTGTCCTGCATGGCCTTGGCCATCGACTTCAGGCCGTCCCAGTCGGTCGGCGGGCTCGTGATCCCGGCCTTCTTCGGCGAGGTCGGTGCGGTAGAAGACCAGCCGCGTCTCGACGTACCACGGGATGCCGTAGGACGTGCCGTCGACCTCGGTGGTCTTCTGGGCGCCCTCGAAGAAGACGGACTTGTCGATCTCGCCGGGTGTCGGGTCGAGCGCGCCCAGCCCGGCGAACTCACCCATCCAGGTGGTGCCGACCATGGCGACGTCGGGGGTCTTGTTCGCGGTGATCGCCGTCGTGAACTTGTCGTGCGCGGCGTCCCACGGGATCGCGGTCACCTGCACCTTGACGCCCGGGTTGGCGGCCTCGAACTCCTTGGCGAGCTCGGGCAGCTTCTCGCCCTCGGCTCCCATGGCCCACACGGTGATCGTCCCGGTGGCCGCCCCGCTGGCGACGGCCTTCCCGGTCTCGGCGGACGAGCCGTCGTCGGCCTCGCGCCCGCAGGCGGACATGGTGAGCGCCACGGCGGCCACGCTGGCCACGGTGATGGCGGTGGTGCGTCTCATCGGTCTCTCACTTTCATCGGTGGTGGTGGTGGTGGGGAACGGTCAGGGTCCGGGATGCCGGGCGGCGGGCACGGCGGGGGCGGGCCGGCATCCGCACGAGGTGCGGAGCACGAGCTCGGTGGGCAGCACCTGGCGGTGCGGCCGCGGAGTGGCGCCGTTGACGAGGTCGTACAGGCGGTCGGCGGCGAGCGCGCCGAGCTCGCGCACCGGCTGGCGGACGGTGGTGAGGCCGGGCCGCACGTAGCGGGCGGTCATGACGTCGTCCCAGCCGACGACGGCGACGTCGCCGGGGACGTCGACGCCGCCGTCGATGAGGCGGGCCATGAGCGCGAGGGCGAGCTCGTCGTTGCCGCAGAACGACGGCGTCGGCCGTCAGCTCGCCGGAGAGCAGCAGGTCGGCGATGCGCGGCACCCTCGTGCTCGCGGTACTCGGCCGGAACGGGCTCCGCGGCGCCAGTCCCCGATCGTGGTGGGCGGTGACGAAGCCCGCGTAGCGCTCCCGGACGTCGGGCGCCATGTCGACGGCGCCGACGAAGAGCAGCCGGCTGCGCCCGTGGTCGAGCAGGTGCTCGGTGAGGCGACGAGCGCTCTCGGGGTTCTCGGCCGAGATGGCCTCCACTCCGGGCTGCACGTCACCCGCGATGACGACGACCGGCTTGGCGCCGCGGCCGATGTCGCTCGTGCCGGCTCCGTGCACCGCGATGCCGTCGACGCGGGTCGCGAGCCGGCGCACCGCCGCCGTGCGGTCCTCCCTGCTGCCGGCGAGCACGACCATGACGCTCTGCTCGAGCTCGGCCGCCCGGGTCTCGAACCCGACGAGCAGCTCGGCGAAGTAGGGCCGTTCAGCTCCGGGAGCACGAGGCCCTGGGTGTCGTGCTGGCGCACGGCCAGGCTGCGGGCCGCCCCGGAGGGGAGGTAGTCGAGGCGGTCCATGGCCTCGACGACCTTCTGGCGGGTGCGGTCCGACACGAGCGGGGACCCCTGGAGCACGCGCGAGACGGTCGCGATGGACACGCCGGCGTCGTCGGCGACGGAGTAGATCGTCGCCCCGCGGCGTGCGTCCTCGGTGTCCGGCATTGGTGGCCCTCGTCGTTGAAAGCGCTTACATTTCTGGTTCTGCCTATGCTCGTGACAGAAATGTGCTAATGGGGCCGAACGAAGGTCACGATTAGGTCACGGCCGCGGACCGCGTCCCGGATCAGGAGAGTGTCGCGCAGGGCGGTCGCGGGCCCGGGACGCGCCCGGGGCCTCGACCAGCTCGGCCGCGAGGGCGGCGAGGCGGTCGCGCGGCTCGCCCGCGAGCTGCAGCAGACGTGCAGAGGCTTCGCGGATCTCGCTGTGCGACAGCGCATTCGGGTCGAGCACCTCGGCCAGCCCAGCATCCTCGAGAGCCGCTGCTCCCGCGAACTGGTCGGTCGACAGGGGCAGGAGCAGCATCGGCACCCCGGCGGTCAGCGCCTCGGTGACGCTGTTGTTGCCGCCGTGCGACACGGCCAGACCCGCGTGCCGGAGCAGCGTCACCTGCGGCAGCACCTCCCGCACGAGCCAGCCCTCGGGCAGCGGTCCCAGGGCCTCGGGGCGGCGTGGAGCCGTGCGCCAGGGCCACCCGCACGTCGAGCCCGCGCAGGGCCTCGGCCACCGCCGCCAGCACGTCGGACCGCACCGAGAGGAAGCTCCCGAGGCTGACGTACACCACCGGGCGGTCGCCCGCCGCGAGCCACGCCTCGACCTCGTCGTCCCGTGGCTCGGACCGCACCGCCGACCCGAGGAACGCGTGGGCCGGCAGGAGCCGCGTCCGCTCGGCCGGGTGCAGCGCGCCGGGGTAGTTGAGCAGGAGGACGTCACCGGTCTCGGCGAAGGCGTCGGCACTGGCGGCCGCACCCGGGGCCAGCACCGCCAGCGCGGAGTTCCACTGCTCGGTGAACTCGTCGCGGACCTCCTCGCACACGGCGCGCAGCCCGGCCAGCTCGCTCGCCGACGGCTGCAGGCGGCGCGGGAAGGCGGGCGGCAGCCCGTAGACCTCGTCACCGACGGTGAGTGCCGAGGGGTGGCCGAGCACGACGTCGGCGTGCCGGATGCCGTTGCCCGACAAGGCGAGCCGCGCCCCGAACGCGAGGTGGTCGACGATGACGTCGTCCGGCGCGACCGCGTCGACCACCCGTTCCACCTCGCGAGCCACGCCGACCGGGTCCCAGAGGAGGTCGGAGCGGCGCGCCCGCGCCTGGAAGGTCAGTGTCTCGACGGCCCCGACCCGGGTGGCGTCGAAGAAGCCCCGCAGCGCGTCGTCCTCGCCGCTCGGCTGCTCCTCGGCGCGGATCACCCCGGGGTTCGACCCGCGACCGAGCTGGAGGTGGGCCCGTTCGTAGCCGAAGGCCCGCACCAGGCCGTCGGTCGCCGGCCCGGTCGCGACGACGACGCGCTCCCCGGCATCCCGCCAGGCGGTGGCCAGCGTGGCGAGCGGGTACAGGTGCGAGGCGTAGTCGGGGCTGATGACGAGCAGCGTCACGAGCCGGCTCCGCGGCGGTCGGCCGGCACGGTCTCCCGTTCGTCCGTGAGCACCCGGCGCCTCGCGGCGACCCTCCGGTAGACGTCGTCGAGCGCCGCGGCCATGGTGTCGATCCCGAAGCGCTCACGCACGCCGTCGCGGGCGGAGTCAGCGCGCGCCTGCGCCTCGGCATCCGTCGCCAGCGCCAGCGCCCGGGTGACCGCGGCGGCCAGGGCCTCGGGGTCGGCGGTGTCGGCCAGCACGCCGGTGACGCCCTCCTCGACGTAGGTCGGCGGCCCGCCCCCGGCCGGTGCGACGACGACGAGGCCCGACGCCATCGCCTCGAGGATCGCGATGCCGAACTCCTCCTTGAGGCTGGCCGACACGTACACGCCGTCCGGAGCGGCCAGACCCGGCCGGCCGAGCCGGGTGGCGGACATCCACACCGCGACGACGGCGTGCGGCCGGTGCCCGGCGAGCAGCAGGCCCCGAGCGGCGGCCTCCTCGGCCGGGACCGCCGCACGCATGCGGTCGAGCTGGCCCGGCCTCGTCGGTGCTCGGCTCCTCGAGGTCGCCGCCGACGACGAGCAGGTTGCAGTGGTCGCCGAGCTCGGGCCGGCTCGCCCACGTCTCGACGAGGGTCGCCATGCCCTTGACCGGGTGCAGCCGGCCGACGGTGAGCGCGAGGGGCAGCCCGCGCCGCTCGGGCGGCAGCGCCCCGAGCAGCGCGTCGAGGTCGGCGAGCGCCTGCGGGGTCTCGCGCGTCCTCGTGCTCGGCCGCCGCGACGGCCCGGGCCGCGGCGCGGATGCCGTCGAGGTCGACGCCCTCGGCGACGACGGTGGCCGGCACGTCGGGATCGGCGAGGTCGACGCCGAGCAGCTCGCAGATGTCGTCGCGCAGCTCGCGCCGCGGGAAGAGGACGAGGTGGTCGGCCTGCTCGGCGAGCTCGCGCAGGAGCCGGTCGCGGAAGGCGAGGTGCTCCGACGGAGTCGACCTCGTCGAGGTCGCGGCGGGTGAGGGTCCCGGCCGCCTCGCGGGCGTCGACCTGGGCGTGGGGGTCGGGGGCCAGGGTCAGCACGACGGGCACGCCCAGCTCCTCGGCGGCCTCGGCGGCGGCCATCGAGCCGACGTCGGCCATCCGCAGGTGGAGGACGTCCACCGGCCCGGCCGAGCGGAGGATGCGGCGCATCGCCCTGCGCGCCGCCACCCGCAGGGGCCAGGCGTCGGCGGCGTGCACCGGCGGCCCCCACAGCGGCACCGAGGCGTAGTGGTGGCCGGGGTCACGCAGGGCGTCGAGCCCCACGGTGCCGTCCGCGGGCCGGCCGCGCGACACGGTGGTCGTGCGGGCGGTGGCGCGCCCCTTGCGGACGAGGGCGTCCCCGAGCTGCACGAGCAGGGTGGCGATGCCGCCGTTGTCGCCGCGGCCGGCGTGCGTCAGGCCGGCGTCGATGTCGGCGTGGAGGAAGAGCTGGACGACCGACAGGCCGCCCGGATGCCGGTCCGCCGTCCTCCGCCAGTCGTCACCGACGGGCCCGTGCGACTCGCCGGCCAGCCTGGCCGCCGCGTCCGCGAGGTCGTGCCGGGCCGTGCGGGCGGTGGCCGCGAGGGGTCCGTCGCCGTCGGCCAGGACGTCGAGGACGCGGGCGACGTCGCGGTCCGCCACGAGCGGGTCGTCCCCGAGGGCCGCGACCGCCGCGGCCCGGGCCTGCGGCGCCTCGTCCTCGTCGACGGCGTGCGCGAGCAGGCGGCCGGTCGTCGACCACCCGGGCACGAGGCCGAGCGTCTCGACGAGCCGGGCGCGCGCGCCGGCATCCCTCGTCGTCGTCAGTTCCTCGTCGAGCGCGGCGGTGACGTCCCCCGGCGCGGTCAGCGCCCACGTCTCGAGGGTCCGCTGGGCGAGCATCCCGCCGAACCCGCCGGTGACGACGAGCCCGGCGAGGGGCGCCAGGGCGGCGGGCGCGGGCGGACCGGCGGCGAGGGCCCACGCGGCGTGCTCACGCAGGGGAGAGGAGCCGTCGGACAGCAGGTCGAGCAGAGCCGGCAGGCCGCGTCCGTCGGGAAGTGCACCCAGCCCGTGCACCGCGGCGATGCGGACGAGGCCGTCGTCGGGGTCGGCGGTGGCCGCCGCAAGGCAGCGGCAGTGACCTGCCGAGCAGGTCGTCGGCAGCAGCGGTGAGGAGGTCGTCGACGAGGCGCAGGCCCCGGACGACGGTCGGGGCGTCCCGCACGGCCTCCAGCGCCACCCCGACCGGGTCGTCACGGTCGAGGCGACGCCGCTCTGGGGGGCCGGTCACCCCTCCAGCGTAGGTCGGGCAGCTCCGGAACCGGGGCTTGCGGTGTCTAACCTTCGTCGAACGCTGACGCCTGCCGCCTCACCCCACGAGGCGCCACTCGGTGCGCGAGCGGTAGACCTGCCCCGGCTCCAGCACGGCGGACGGCATCCAGTCGTGGTTGGGGGCGTCGGGCAGGCGCTGGGTCTCCAGCGCGACGCCGTCGCCCTGGCGGTAGCGACGGGCGGAGGGGCCGGCGAGCGAGCCGTCGAGGTGGTTGCCGGTGTAGACCTGCAGGCCCGGCTGGTCGGTGTGCACCTCGAGCGTGCGGCCGGTGGTGGGTTCGGTCAGCCGGGCGGCCAGCCGCATCGCCCTCGCCCCGCAGGAGGTAGCAGTGGTCGACGCCGAGCGTGATCGCCGTCTGCTCGTGCGCCACCCGCGACGCGTGCCCCACGGCGGTCGGCGACCGCAGGTCGAGCGGGGTGCCGGCGAGGTCGGCGGGGTGCTCGAGCGGGATCGCCTGCTCGTCGACGGGCAGGTACGTGTCCGCCTCGACGGTGAGCAGGTGGCCGTCGGCGCTGCCCGGACCCCTCGCCGGCGAGGTTCCAGTACGCATGGTTGGTGAGGTTGACGACCGTCGTCGCGGACCGTCGTCGCCCGGAGGTCGACGTGCACGCTCGTGGCGGTGACCCGGTACGTCACCTCCGCCGTGAGCTCGCCCGGGAAGCCCTGGTCGCCGTCGGGGCTGGTGAGCCGCAGCGTGAGGTGGTCGGCACCGGCATCCGTGACCTCCCAGACCCGGCTGTGGAAGCCGCCCGGGCCCGCCGTGCAGGCAGTTCTCGCCCTCGTTGGCCACGAGGGTGTGCGTCGTGCCGCCGAGCGTGAAGCGCGAGCCGGCGATGCGGTTGGCGTAGCGGCCGACGACGGCGCCGAAGTACGGGGTCGGCTCGGCGGTGTAGCCCGCGAGGTCGGGGTGGCCCAGCACGACGTTCGGCCGGATGCCGTCGGCGTCCGGGGCGAACGCGTGCAGCGAGGCGACCGTGGCGCCGAGCTCGAGCACGCGCAGCTCGGGCCCGCCGGCCACCGCGACGGTGTGGGCGTGGACCGGGGTGCCGTCGGCCAGGTGGCCCACGAGCTCGGCGTCGCGGGCGGCGTCGCGGGCGCGGGCTCATGCGGGGCCGTCCGTCGGCGGGGTGACCTGGACCGTGCCGCCGTCGAGGATGAGGCACATCCGGTGCGGTCGCCGGCGCGCGAGCGTGGGGTCCCACGCGTGGAGGAACAGGCGGTGGGTCCCGTCGCGCTCGGTGAGCACGCTGCAGTGGCCCGGCCCGACGAGCCCGGTTCCGGCACTCGTGACGACCGGCCCCTGGCTCGGGTCCTCGTGCCACGGGCCCTGCGGCGCGGGTGCGGTCGCGACGGCGACGCCGTAGCCGGGGGTCTGCCAGTTGCCGCCCGAGTAGAGCAGCACGCACCCGCCCGCACCGTCGTCGACGACCGCCGGCCCCTCGAGGGTGTGCCAGTCGTGGACGCCGCCGTACATCTCGCGGTCGGCCTCGAAGCGCTGCCACTCGGCCGTGGCGCGCAGCACGACGGTGGGCGAGCCGTCGAGCCGGGTCATGTCGAGCAGCTCCTGCACGGCGAGAACCGTACCGGGCCGGTCGCCCTCGACGAGGTCGGTCGCGTAGAAGAGCCACCAGCGGCCGGTGCGGTCGAGGTAGGGCGAGGGGTCGATGGCGAAGGGCAGGTCCGGGGTGAGGGAGCCGCCGACGTCCTCGAAGGGTCCGGTGGGGCTCGCCGAGCTCGCCACCCGCAGCTGGTGGCCGGTGTCGCCGACGCCGCGCGAGTAGTACATCCAGTAGCGGCCGTCGGCGTGCGCCACCTCGGGGGCCCAGTACTCCGTGCCGGGGGGCGCCCCCTCTGGCACGGTGAGGGCGCCACCGGCGTCGGACCACGAGACGAGGTCGTCACTGACGAGGAGCTGGAACGCCCGGCCCCCGGCAGCGACGGCGTCGTGCCGTACATGACGTAGCGGCCGTCGTCGGCCCGCAGCACGAACGGGTCGGCGCAGTACCCGTCCCACAGGGGGGGCGGGGGCACCGGCGTCGTCGGAGCTCGGGAGGTCCGTCCCGGGGATCCGGTCGGCGCGTCGGCGTCGGCGGGCGGGGAAGTGGGCACGCGCTGGCCTCTCGGGCGTGGGGCGTCTGGCCGCCCGCCCTCACCGGGCGGCCAGACGGGTGCGGTGGTCAGCCCTTCAGGCCACCGCGGGCGATGCCCTCGATGACGAAGCGCTGGCTGATGAGGAACAGGATGAGGACGGGGATGCTGGCGATCGCACCGCCGGCCAGGATCGTCGCGTAGTCCGT
The DNA here is from genome assembly GCA_963811475.1 of uncultured Actinomycetota bacterium. Lineage (GTDB taxonomy): Bacteria > Actinomycetota > Actinomycetes > Actinomycetales > Dermatophilaceae > Fodinibacter. The sequence continues at coordinate 28,021 of CAWERJ010000009.1, read as the reverse complement.
CGTGTACGCACTCTGCAGCGTCGAGAGGCCCGGCTGGATCGTCAGGCGCTCGGGGCTGAACAGCACGTACAGCGGCCACAGGAAGTCGTTCCAGTTGGCGAGGAACGTCAGCAGCGCCAGGGTTGCCAGCGCGGGACGGGACAGCGGGACGATGACCGTGAGGAAGATCTTGAACCGCCCGGCACCGTCGAGCATCGCCGCCTCCTCCAGCTCGATGGGCAGCGACATGAAGAACTGCCGCAGGAAGAACACCCCGAAGGCGCCCGCCGCGCCCGGCACGATGACCGCTGTCAGGGTGTCGAGCCAGCCGAGGTTCGACACGATGACGTAGTTGGGGATCAGCAGGGAGATCGGTGGCACGAAGAGCGTCGCAAGGACCACAGCGGTGATGACCTTCTTGCCCGGGAACGACAGCCGAGCCAAGGCGTAGGCCGCCATGGTGGCGACGACGAGCACGAGCAGCGTCTGGCCCGTGGCGGCGATCATCGAGTTGAGGAACCACTGGGCGACCGGCGTCTGCGGGGTGGTGAGGATCTTCGTGTAGCCCTCGGTGCTCGGGTCCTGGGGAAGGAACGTCAGGTCGGCCTGCGAGACCTCGGCCGTGGACTTCAGCGACGTCGACGCCATCCACAGCAGGGGTGTGAGGAAGAGCAGCGCCAGCAGGCCCGAGGAAGATCGCCCGCCACGGGGCGCGTGCACGGCGCCCGGGCTCGCGGCGGAGCCGGTCTGTCGGCGGTCGACCGGCTCGGCGGTGCTCGTGAGGCTCATCGCTTCTTCTCCTTCGGGGTGCGCTCTCGCAGGAACGAGAGGCAGAGCAGGCTGATGGCCAGCAGCGCCACCGTGAGCACCGTGCTCATCGCCGACGCGCTGCCCATGTTGAACCGGCGCAGTCCCTCCTCACCGATCTGCATGATGGCGCTGCGGGTCTCGCCTCCTGGCTGACCCTGGGTGATGAGGTACGGCTGCCCGAACACGTTCGCCGACGCGAGGATCGTGATGGTGAGGACGAAGATCGTCACCGGCCGCAGCCCCGGCAGCGTGACGTGGCGGAAGCGCTGCCACGCGTTGGCCCCGTCGAGCTCGGCCGCCTCGTACAGCTCGGCCGAGATGTCCTGCAGCCCGGCGAGGAAGATGACCATGTTGTAGCCGGCCGTCCACCAGATCGTGGGCACGACCAGGGCCAACCACACCCAAGGGGTCGCCGTCGTGAACGGGATCCGGTCGATGCCGACCAGGTCGAGGTAGTAGTTGATGACGCCGACGTTGGGGTCGAGCAGGTAGCGCCACAGCAGGCCGATGACCGCGACGCCGAGCACGAACGGGGCGAAGAAGATCGCGCGGACGGCGTTGCGCCCGCGGAACTTCTTGTTGAGGGCGACGGCGAGCGCCAGCGGCAGCACCATGAGCAGCGGCACGCTGAGCACGGTGAAGATCGCCGTGGCGCGCATCGAGTTCCAGAACGGCTCCGACGTCGTCGACCCGCGCGTGAACAGGTCGACGTAGTTCTGCAGCCCGACGAACGGCTTTCCGGGCAGCAGGAAGTCCCACTGGTGCAGGCTGATCCACAGGCCGTAGACGATCGGCGCGAGGACGAACGTGCAGAAGAGCACGAGGTACGGGACCGACGAAGAGCAGGGCGGTCCCGAGCCCGGTCCGCATGACGGCCGGGTCGGCGTTCGGCGCCCGCCCACCGCCCCGCCGCTCCTCCTGCGGCGGGGCGGTGGTCGAGACGGGTGCGATGGTGGCCATCGTCAGCCCTGGTACTTCGCCTGGTTGGCCTTGAGCATCGCGTCGGCCTTCTTCGCCGCCGCGTCGAGGGCCGGCTTGGGCTGCGCCTTGCCGAGGATGACCTCGTTGACCGCGGTCTCGTAGGTCGGGGTCGTGACGTCACCGATGCCGGGGACGGTCGGCGGGAAGACGACGTTGGGCAGCTGGTCGGCGAGCGTCGACTGCACGGTCAGCGCCGCGAACTCCGGCGACTCGCGCACGCTGTTGCGGGCCGGGACCTGGCCCGACTTGGCCCACTCGATGGAGCGGTCCGAGATGTAGGAGATGAACGCCCGCGAGGCGGCGAGCTTGTTCGGGTCCTTGCTGGCCTGGGTGGTGACGACGAGGTTGTGCGAGCTGGCCCAGACGGCCGGCTTGTCGCCGATGGTCGGCAGCGCCGCCGCCGCCCACTCGAGGTCCTTGACCTTCTCCCACTCGTTCATCATCCAGATGCCGTCCCACGTCAGCGAGTTGCGCTGCTGCCGGAAGGCCACGGCCTGCGCGTCGTTGGACACGTTCTTCGGGCTGGCGCCGTTCTTGATGAAGCTCAGCAGCCACTCCAGGGACTCCACGCCCGCGGGGGAGTTGAAGGTCGCCTGGGTTCCCTCGGGGTTGTAGATGCTGCCGCCGAACTGCGCGATGAGCGAGGTGAACATCAGGTGCGCGGGCCACGTGGCCGTCACCCAGAACGGCTTCTCGACCGCACTCTTGTCCTGCATGGCCTTGACGGCGTCCTCGAAGCTCTTCCGGTCCTTCGGCAGGCCGTCGATGCCGGCCTTCTCGAGGTGGGCGGTGTTGGCGTAGAACCCCAGCGGGTGCATGTCGAGCGGGATGCCGTAGCGCTTGTCCTTGTAGATGCCGGCCTTCCACACGACCGGGCGAAGTCGCTCTCGGAGAGCTGCAGGCCCGTCGGCGATCTCGTCGACGGGGATGATGACGCGCCGGGCGGCGTTCGTGGCCAGCTGGTCGATGTGCATGATGCCGACGTCGGGGCCGGCGCCCGAGGCGACCGCGTTGGGCACCTTGGCGTAGTAGTCGCCCCACTGGAGGGTGTTCATCGACACGGTGACGTTGGGGTTGGCCTTGTTGAAGTCCTCGACCATCTTCTTCATGAACGGGCCGTCACCACCGGTGAAGCCGTTCCAGAAGGCGAGGGCCACCTTGGGGCCGGTGTACTTGTCCCCCTCGCCGAAGGCTCCGCTGGACGGGGCCGCTCCGGGAGGCGTGCTCGAGCCGGAGCAGGCGGCGAGGGCGGCGCTGGCGCCGACGGCGCCGAACGACCCGAGGAAGAGGCGACGGGAGAGGTCGCGGTGCGTGGCCGAGGGGTCGGACATGGCGGGAACTCCTTCGAGGGCGAGCGCAGGGTGCGCACGGTGGTGATCTGGCAGGTCGGGGCCCGGCACCGGTGGTGGCGGGCGGTCAGGGACGGGGGACGGTGAGGGCGACGGCGGTCCAGGACACGGGGCTCAGCCGCAGGTCGAGACACCCCCCTTCGACGCGGAGGGAGGGTCGGGCCGCGGCTGCACGGCCTCGGGCTCGTCGGAGGTGTTCGTGCGCCGGGGGTCGGTGTCGTCGAGGCGGAGGCACTCGGCCACCTCGGCGCCCGGGAAAGCCCCGCAGGTCGACGGTGACGTGGACGTCGTCGGCCGGATGCCGGTTGACGAGGAACAGCGCGACGGCGCCGTTCTCCTCGTCCCAGGTCGCGGCGGCGTCGACGGTGTCGACCTCGCCGTGGAGCGCGGTCTCGTGCGTGGCGCCCCGCGGCTCCACCCGCAGGGCGGTGCCGCGGGCGAGGCGGGCGGTCTGCGCGAACGGGTGGAAGATCGTCTGCCGCCAGGCCGGGCCGCCCTCCTCGGTGCGCAGCAGCCCGATGACGTTGACGAGCTGGGCCTGGCAGGCGATCTTGACCCGGTCGGCGTGGCGGAGGAAGGCGTTGAGGAAGCTGCCGACGACGACGGCATCCGCGACGGAGAAGGTGTCCTCGATGAGGCGGGGGGTCTGCTCGAGGTCGAGCTTCGTGTGGCCGACGAAGTCGTGCTGGTACCAGACGTTCCACTCGTCGAACGACAGGTCGACCCGCTTGCGGCTGCGGCGCTTGGCGGCGACGTGGTCGACGGTGGCCACCGTGGCGCGGATGAACTCGTCCATCTCGACGGAGGAGGCGAGGAAGCTCGCGAGGTCGCCGTCCTTCTCCTCGTAGTAGCCGTGCACGCTGAGGTAGTCGACGGCCTCGTAGGCGTGGTCGAGCACGGTGGCGTCCCAGACGCCGAAGGTCGAGATCCTCCGGTCGGAGCTGCCGCAGGCGATGAGCTCGATGGTGGGGTCGACCTGGCGCATGGCCCGGGCGGTCTCGACGGCGAGGCGGCCGTACTCGTCGGCGGTCTTGTGGCCGATCTGCCACGGGCCGTCCATCTCGTTGCCGAGGGCCCAGAGCCGCACCTCGTGCGGGTCCGGGTAGCCGTGCCGCGCTCGGAGGTCGGAGAGGGCCGTCCCCTTCGGCTGGTTGGTGTACTCGAGCGCGTCACAGGCCTCCTGTACCCCGCGCGTGCCCAAATTCACCACGAACATCGGCTCGACTCCGGTGCGCCGGGCCCAGGTGGCGAACTCGTCGAGGCCGACGGCGTTGCTCTCGATGCTCCGCCACGCCAGGTCGATGCGAGCCGGCCGGTCCTCGACCGGCCCCACGCCGTCCTCCCAGCGGTAGCCGGAGACGAAGTTGCCCCCCGGGTAGCGCACGAGGCTGACGCCCGCCTCGCGGGTCAGGTCGGCGACGTCCGCGCGAAACCCGTCGCTGGTCGGCGGTGGGGTGGCCGGGCTCGTAGATCCCGGTGTAGACGCAGCGGCCCATGTGCTCGACGAACGACCCGAAGAGCCGACGGTCGACCTCGCCCAGGGAGAAGGCGGGGTCGAGCACGATCCTGGTCTGCCGCAAAACGGTGCCTCCACGACGGTGTGGTGGTGTGATGGCTTCTGTATACAACGTTGGAACAACGTTGTAAACGTGTGGGACGATACGTCTCGGCATCGATCGGACGGAGGCGGGCATGGCGGTCCGGCTGCGCGACGTCGCCGAGCACGCGGGCGTCTCGGTGAAGACCGTGTCGAACGTCGTGCACGGACACCCCTCGGTGAGCCGGTCGATGCGGGCCCGGGTCGAGAGCTCGATCGCCGCGCTCGGCTACGTGCCGAACATGTCGGCCCGCTCCCTGCGCACCGGACGCAGCGGCCTCGTCGGGCTCGCGGTGCCCCGCGTCAGCGACCCGTACTTCTCGCGCGTCGCCGAGGCGGTCATCGACGCCGCGGCGGCGCGCGGGCTCTCGGTGCTCGTGGAGCAGACCGGCGGTGACCCGACCCGCGAGACCGACGTGCTGCTCGGGCGGCGGCCGACGATCGTCGACGGCCTGATCTTCTCCCCGATCGCGGTCACCCAGGCAGCCGTCGACGAGGCGTCTCCGGTCGTGCCGCTCGTCCTGCTCGGTGAGCACCTCATGGCGAGCCAGCGCTCCCGGGTCGCCGTCGACAACGTCGCCGCGTCGGCGCAGGCGGTCGGGCACCTCATCGGCCTCGGCCGCCGCAGGATCGCCGCCGTCGGCGCCAAGCGCGGGTCGACGGCGGCCACGGCCGAGCTCCGGCTGGCCGGCTACCACCGTGCCCTCACCGAGGCCGGCATCGACGCGGACCCCGGTCTCGAGGTGCCCGTCGACCAGTTCACCCACGCGGCCGGCATCCGGGCCGTCGACGACCTCATCGCGGCCGGGACCTCGTTCGACGCGCTGTTCTGCTTCAACGACCTGCTGGCCCTCGGGGCGATGCAGGCCCTCCGGCGGCACGGCCGCTCGGTCCCCGACGACGTCGCCGTCGTCGGCTTCGACGACATCGAGGCCGGCCGGCGCTCCAGCCCCGCCCTCACGACCGTCGCCCCCGACCTCGGCGCGGCTGGCCGACGCCGCGGTCGACAGCCTCGTCCGTCGCCTCGACGACCCGAGCACTCCCGAGGGCCACAGCATCGTCGTGCCCCACCGGCTCGTGGTCCGCGGCAGCACCGTGCCCCCCGGCGGCCCCGCGCCCGTCCCCGCCACCAGCGGAACGGGAGCAGCACGGCATCCGGCCTGACGGGCGAGGTGAACCGAGCGGGCGGGGCGCCCGTACGAACACGGGAGGAGGTCGGATGCCGGACAGCGCCGCCGTGCTGATGCAGCAGCTGCATGACGAGCATGCCGCCGCGCTGTGGGGGTACTGCCTGCGCCTCACCGGTCGCGACCACGCCCGCGCCGAGGACGTCGTGCAGGAGACCCTCCTGCGTGCGTGGCGCCACCGCGGACCGGCTCGACGAGAGCCGCGGGTCCGTGCGGGCCTGGCTCTTCACCGTGGCGCGCAACATCGTCATCGACGACTGGCGCACCCGCAGGGCCACCTCCGAGGTGGTCGTCGCCGAGGTGCCCGAGGCCCGCGACGTCGACGACCGCACCGACGAGCTGCTCCTGTCCTGGGTCGTCGCCGAGGCGGTGACGTCGCTGTCGGAGGACCACCGGGCCGTGCTCCTCGAGTGCTACTTCCGCGGGGCGTCGGTCGCGCAGGCGGCGCGCCGGCTGGGCATCCCCGAGGGGACCGTGAAGTCGCGGACGCACTACGCCCTGCGGGCCCTGCGCCTGGCCCTGCAGGAGCTGGGGGTGGGTGCATGACCTGCGAGCACGCCCACCTCGACGGCGCCTACGTGCTCGGCTCGCTCTCGCCCGGCGAGCGCCTCGACTACGAGCGCCACCTGTCCGGCTGCGCGCGGTGCAGCCGCGCCGTGCGTGAGCTGGCCGGCATCCCGGGCCTGCTGGCGTCGGTCGACGCCCGCGACCTCGAGCCGGATGCCGGCGCGCCCCTCCCCCCGACGCTCCTGCCCTCGCTCGTGCGCGAGGTCCGCCGGTCGCAGCGCCGCCGCTCCGCCGTCGTCGGGGCCGTCGCCGCGGCGGTGACGGCAGTGGCCGTGGGTGCGCTGGCGGTGGGGAGCACCTGGGGAGACGACGGTCCGCCGACGGCCGCGGCGCCGAGCCGCTCCGTCGCGTCGCCGTCGGCCGGCACGCAGATGGAGGCGGTCGGCGAGGTCCCGGTGAGCGCCGAGGTCCTCGTCGCCGGGGTGGCGTGGGGCACGCGCCTGGACCTGCGGTGCTCCTACACGGCGGAGGAGGACGAGTACGCGGAGTCGCCCTCGGCCGACTACGCCCTCGTCGTCCGGACCCGCGACGGGCGCGCCGAGCAGGTGGCGACGTGGCGCGGGCTGCCCGGTCGCACCATGCACCTGTCGGGCGCCACCGCGACGAGCCGGGACGAGATCGACGAGGTCGAGGTGCGCACGGCCGACGGCGTCGTCGTCCTCAGGCTGCCGGTCTGACGTCGGCCGGCCGCCGGTGCGCCCACTCGCGGTACAGCAGCACGAGCCCACCGACGATGCACACGACCTCCGAGGCAGCCGCCGATCAGCACCCAGCCACCCGTCCACGTCTCGTTCACCCCGAACAGCCCGACCGTCGCCGAGACGACGAACGCCCCGAGGGTGCTCGCCCCGAAGCCGGTGACGAGGAAGGCGGGCACCCAGTGCCGCCACACGAGGAGCAGGACCGCGATGACCGCGCCGGCCACGGCGTTGACGAGGAACGCCGGGCCGATGACGTCGATGTCGCGGTAGCCGTCCACCCACAGGTAGCCGTGCACCACCGCCGACACCAGCGCGGCCAGCGCGGTCACGATTCGCACACCCATGCCGTCCTCCGTCCCTCGACGGGGCCGTCGGCGGCCCGCTGCCGCCGAGCGTCCCTCACCATCCTCACGAGCGGGCGGGGCCCGAGGTTCACCTCAGCTCGAATCGGCGCGGCCCGGACTGAACCCGGCCGCCGTCCCCGCCGTGTGTAGGGGTACGGGCGTCGACGACGGCGCCGGACCGGCGTGGCCGGCATCCGAGGAGGGGTGCGATGACGGGAGGTGCCCGAGCCTTCTGGCTGCGCGAGCCGGGCGTGGGGGAGATCCGGGCCGTCGACGTCGCGGAGCCCGGTCCGGGGGAGGTCCTCGTGCGCACGCTGCGCTCCGCGGTGAGCCGCGGCACCGAGACCCTCGTCTTCCGCGGCGGGGTCCCCGCGGACCAGGCGGCCGAGATGCGGGCACCGTTCCAGGAGGGCGACTTCCCCGGCTCCGGTGAAGTACGGGTACCTCAACGTCGGCCGGGTGGAGCAGGGGCCCGGCGGACCTCCTCGGCCGCACGGTCTTCTGCCTCTACCCGCACCAGACCGCCTACGTCGTCCCCGCCGCGGCGGTCGTGCCGGTGCCCGAGGGCGTGCCGCCCGAGCGGGCCGTGCTGGCCGGCACGGTCGAGACCGCCGTCAACGCCCTGTGGGATGCCGGGCCGCTCGTCGGCGACCGCGTCACCGTCGTGGGGGGCGGCATGGTCGGGCTCTGCGTGGCCCGGCTGCTCTCCGGCATCCCGGGGGTCGAGGTCACGGTCGTCGACGTCGACCCGGCGAAGGAGGCGGTCGCCACTGCCCTCGGGGCGACCTTCGCCCTGCCGGCCGACGCCGTCCGGCGGACGCGACCTCGTCGTCCACACGAGCGGCTCGACGGACGGGCTGCAGCTCTGCCTCGAGCTGCTCGCGGCCGACGGCACCGTCCTCGACCTCAGCTGGTACGGCGACGCGGAGGTGACCCTGCGGCTCGGCGGCGCGTTCCACTCGCGACGGCTGTCGATCCGGGCCAGCCAGGTGGGGGCGGTGTCGGTGGCGCGGCGGGGCCGCCGGTCGACGGGCGACCGGCTGCGGCTGGCCCTCGACCTGCTGCGCGACCCGGCGTTCACGGCGCTCGTCAGCGGCAGCTCGCCGTTCGACGAGCTGCCCGGTGTGCTCGCCGGCCTGGCCGACGGAAGCCTCCCGGCGCTGTGCCACACGATCACCTACGACGAAGGGGGAGAGGCGTGTTCAGCGTGACCGTCCGCGACCACATGATGGTCGCCCACAGCCTGCGCGGTGAGGTGTTCGGGCCGGCTCAGCAGCTGCACGGCGCGACCTACGTCGTCGACGCCACCTTCCGGGCACCGTCCCTCGACGCGGACGGGCTCGTCGTCGACATCGGAAGGGCGTCCGCCGCGCTCGCGGCGGTCGTCGCCGAGCTCGGCTACCGCAACCTCGACGAGGACCCGACACTCGCCGGGTCAACACGACGACCGAACGGCTCGCGCAGGTCGTCGCCGACCGGCTGGCCGACCGCGTCGCGGCGGGCGAGCTGGGGTCCGGCACAGGGCACCTCACAGCCATCGGCGGTCGTGCTGCACGAGTCGCACATCGCCTGGGCGTCGTACGAGCGGGCGCCGTGAGCGCCGTGCACGTCGTCGTGCCCTCACGGCGTCGACGACCCCGAGCGTCCGAGCGGCGGCAACGCCTACGACCGGCGGGCGTGCGCCGAGCTGTCCGCGCGCGGTTGGGCGGTGCACGAGGTCCGCGTCGCGGGGGACTGGCCCGACGCGGGTGCGGGCCCGCTCGCGGCGCTGGCGACCGCGCTGCGAGAGGTGCCCGACGGCGCCGCTCGTGCTGCTCGACGGCATCGTCGCCTCTGCCGCTCCCGAGGCCGTGGTCCCCGAGGCCGACCGCCTGCGGCTCGTCGTCCTCGTGCACCTCCCGCTCGGCGTGCCCGCCGAGGGCGGTCCCGCGCGGGCGCCCGGGCACGTCGGCCGACGCGCGGTCGAGGGAGTGCCGGGTGCTGCACGCGGCCGCGGCCGTCGTCGCGACGAGCCGCTGGAGCCGGGACTGGCTCGTCCGCGCGTACGGGCTGCCACCCGACCGGGTGCTCGTCGTGCCGCCCGGCGTCGACCCGCGCCGAGGTCGTGCCGGGAAGCGCCGAGGGTGACCGGCTGGTCGTCGTCGGCGCCGTCACGCCCGTGAAGGGCCACGACCTCCTCGTGGCCGCCCTGGAGTCGATCGCCGACCTGCGCTGGTCGTGCACCGTCGTCGGCTCGACGAGCGTCGACCCGGCGTTCGTGGCCCGGGTCCGCGACGCCGTGGTGGCCGCCGGGCTGCGGACCCGCGTCCGCCTTCCCGGCCCGCGCGTCGGCCCCGCGCTGGATGCCGTGTACGCCGCGGCGGACGTCGTCGTCGTCCCCTCGAGGGTGGAGACGTACGGCATGGTCGTCACCGAGGCGCTGGCGCGGGCCGTGCCGGTGGTCGGCGCCGCGGTGGGGGGCCTCCCGGAGGCGATGGGGACGGCAGCGGGAGGGCGTCTGCCCGGCCTCCTCGTCGCCCCCGACGACCCGGGCGCGCTGGCGGCGGCGCTGCGCCGGTGGCTCACCGACGCCTCGCTGCGCGACGCCCTGCGGTCGGCCGCTCGGAGCCGCCGCGCGGCGCTCGCCGGCTGGCCGGAGACCGGTGACCGGCTCTCGGCCCTCCTCGCGGAGGTGGCGGCGTGACCGAGGTCGTGGTTCGAGTGAGCGACGCGTGGCTGCGCCTGCGCGAGCCCGCGGACGCGGACGCGCGCTCACGAGGGCTCGCGCGGGCTCGTCGGCGCAGGTCTCGGCACCGGCGACGGTCCCCTCGTCGTGCACGACCTCGGGTCCGGGCAACGGCTCGATGGGGCGGTGGCTCGCCCCCCTGCTCCGCGGTCCCCAGCACTGGGTGCTCCACGACCGCGACCCCGACCTCCTCGCCGTTGCCCTCGACACCCCGCCGATCGCGGCCGCGGACGGTGCGCCGGTCACCGTCGAGGCGCAGCAGGGAGACCTCACCGAGTTGCGGGACGACGACCTCGCCGGGGCGTCCCTCGTCACCGCGTCCGCCCTCCTCGACGTGCTGACCGCCGCACGAGGTCGACTCACCTCGTCCGGCGCTGCGTCACCGCCGGCTGCCCCTGCCCTGCTGACCCTGTCGGTCACCGGTCGCGTCGGGCTGAGCCCGGCCGACCCCCTCGACCCCGTGGTGGCCGCGGCGTTCGACGACCACCAGCGGCGCACGACCGGCGGGCGAACCCTCCTCGGGCCCGGCGCGGCCGCCTTCGCCGCGGGGCGGTTCCGGAGCCACGGACACCGGGTCACCACGCGACCGAGCCCGTGGCGGCTCGACGTGGCGAACGCGGCGCTGCTGGAGGAGTGGCTCCTCGGCTGGGTCGGGGCCGCCTGCGAGCAGCGGCCCGAGCTCGAGGCCCCCTGCAGAGCCCTACCTCGAGCGGCGGCTGGCCGACCTCGCGGAGGGGCGCCTGCGGGTCACCGTGCCGCACGTGGACCTGCTGGCCCGGCCACGCGGCGGCGAGCGGTGACCGGGTCGGCCCGGGCGTCCGGGCAACGTGGTGGCGCTGGGCGCGGCCGCTCGGTGGCGTAGCCGTGCTCACGGCCCTCGTCCTCGTCGTGGGCCACGGGGCGGTGCTCGACGCCCTGCGCGGGCTGGACGCCCGGTCGCTCGCCGTCGGGGTGGTGCTCGCAGCGGTGACGACGGCCGGTGCCGCCTGGCGCTGGCGGATCGTCGCCCGCCGCCTGGGCGTCGAGCTCGCGATGTCGACCGCGGTGGCCGCCTGCTACCGCGCCCAGTTCCTCAACGTCACCCTCCCGGGCGGCGTGCTCGGCGACGTCGCCCGCGGGGTCGGGCACGGCCGCGGCGTCACCGACGTGGGTCGAGGGCTGCGGGCGGTGGTCTGGGAGCGCACCGCCGGCCAGATCGTCCTCGCCGTCTCCGCGGTGGCCGTGCTCGCGGTGGCGCGCCCGTTCCCGCCGACCCGGCTCGCCGTACCGGGATGGGTCCCTGCCGCGGCGCTGCTCCTCCTCGTCGGCGCGGGCTGGGCCGTGCACCGGGAGCGCCGGGGCCGGACCGGGCGGGTGGCGCGCCTCCTCGGGGGCGAGGCGCGCGCGCTGCTGAACCCGACGGCATCCCTGGGGATCGTCGTCGCGTCGCTCCTCGTCCTCGCCGGGCACGTCGCGACCTTCGTCGTCGCCGCCCGGGCGACCGGGGTGCGCCTTGCCGTCGGTGACCTCGTGCCCCTCGCGCTCGTCGTGCTCCTGGCCGCCGGGCTCCCGCTCAACGTCGCCGGGTGGGGTCCGCGCGAGGGCGCGGCCGCCGGGGTGTTCGCCGCCGTGGGGCTGGGGGCGGCGCAGGGTCTGGCGGTGGCCGTGGCCTACGGGGCGATCGTCCTCGTCGCGACGCTTCCGGGGGCGGTGCTCCTCGTCGCCGGCCGGTCGCCGTGGTCCCCGTCGGGGATGCCGTGGAGTCGCCGAGGGGCGGCGCCACGGCAGGCGCCATGGCCGGCGTCCGGCTCGAGAGGGGAGGTACGCGTGGCTGAGCGCCCGTACATCGTGCTGAGCTGGGCCATGTCGCTCGACGGCTGCCTCGACGACGCGTCGGAGCAGCGACTCGTGCTGTCGAACGCGGCCGACCTCGACCGCGTCGACGCCGTGCGGGCCGGCTGCGACGCGATCCTCGTGGGGGCCGGCACCGTACGGGCCGACAACCCCCGACTCGTCGTGCGCGCGGAGGCCCGGCGCGCGCGGCGCGTCGCCGAGGGGCGGGCGCCCTCGCCGCGCAAGGTGACGGTCACCCGGCATCCGCACCTCGACCCGGGCGCCGCGTTCTTCACCACCGGCGAGTGCGACAAGCTCGTCTACTGCGCGACCCCGGCGGCCGCGCGGCGCGACCGAGCGGCTCGGTGCGGTCGCGACCGTCGTGGATGCCGGCGCCTCCCCGTCGATGGGCTGGGTCGTCGAGCACCTGGCCGGCCAGGGCGTCCGCCGGCTCCTCGTCGAGGGCGGGCCGAGCGTGCACACGCAGTTCCTCGGTGCGGGCCTGGCCGACGAGCTGCACGTCGTCGTCGCGCCCTTCTTCGTCGGCGACCCGCTGGCCGTCCGGGTCGTCGCGGACGGCCGCCCGCCCTGGAACCCCGACCGACCGGCGCGCCTGGCCGAGGTCCGGCAGCTCGACGACGTCGTGCTGCTGCGCTACGCCCTCTCGCCCCGGTTCGAGGGCGAGGAGCGCGCACCCGCTCGGGGCCGGCGGAGTCGCCCGGGAGGTGACCGGATGACCGGCCGGCCGCCAGCGGCGGCGATCCGCACCGAGGTCGTCGTGCCGCTCCGCTTCCCCGACGGGTTCGACACGGTGGCACGGGTGCTCACCTTCGACGGCCTCGTCGACGGTCGGGAGCACCTGGCCCTCGCGCTCGGCGACCGGGTCACCTCGCCGGACCAGCCGGACGGCACGCTCGCGACCCCGTTGGTCCGCCTGCACAGCGAGTGCCTCACCGGCGACGTCTTCGGCAGCCAGCGCTGCGACTGCGGCCCGCAGATGCGCGAGGCGGTCGAGCGCATCACCGAGGTGGGCGGCTACCTGCTCTACCTGCGCCAGGAGGGCCGCGGCATCGGGCTCTACGGCAAGCTCGACGCCTACGCGCTCCAGGACGTCGGGCTCGACACCTACGAGGCGAACCTCGCGCTGGGGTTCCGTGCCGACGCCCGCGACTACACCGCGGCGGCGCAGATGATCCACGCGCTCGGCATCCCCGGCGTGGCCCTGCTGTCGAACAACCCGGACAAGGCCGAGCAGCTGGCCCGGCACGGCGTCCCCGTCAGGCGGCGGGTGCCGACCGGCATCCACCGGACCCCGGCCAACGCCCGCTACCTCGCCACCAAGGCGCTGCGCGGCGCCCACGCGTTCGACCCACCACCGCTGTCCGACGTCCGGGCCGGCGGATGCCGGCCGGACGGTCCCGGCGCGCGACGACGACCTGCGGCTCGAGGCATGAGCGCAACCCCCGGCGGCGGGCGATGACCGGAACCCTGGCGGATGCCGTCGCGGTCGGCGCGGCGCCGGGCGCCGAGCGGTAGGCCCCGACGGCGGACTCGGCGTCGGCGAGGCTGTCGTGCTGGGGGCGCTCACCTCGGAGCCCTGCTCGGCGTGCTGGCGCGGACCGTCGGGCTCGGCGGTGCCGGATGGGTCGTCGGGATCGGTTCGGGGGTGCTGTTCCTCGCCATGACCGGCCGTGGGCTGGCCGGCAGCGGTGTCCGGGCGGTCGGCCCCGCTGACGCCATCACGCTGGGCCGGGGGCTGCTCACCTGTGCGCTGGCCGCGCTCACCGCGGAGTCGCTCCTCGGGCGCGACGTCACCCTCGCCGTGGTGGCGGTGGCCGTGCCCGCGCTGGCCCTGGATGCCGTCGACGGCTGGGTCGCGCGGCGCACCGACAGCGTCACTCCCTTCGGGGCGCGGTTCGACGGGGAGGTCGACGCGTTCCTCATCCTCGTGCTCAGCGTCGTCGTCTCGGCCGCTGTCGGGTGGTGGGTCCTCGTCGCAGGCCTGGCCCGCTACGCGTTCTGGGCCGCGGCGCGGGTGCTGCCGTGGATGCGTCGGCCCCTGCCGTTCCGGTACTGGCGCAAGGTCGTCACCGCGACGGTGGGGATCACGCTCGTCGTCGCGGCGGCCGGCGTGCTCCCGAGCCGTCTCACCACCGCCGCCCTCGTCGGGTCGCTCGTGCTGCTGGGCGAGTCGTTCGGGCGGGACGTGTGGTGGCTCTGGCGCCGCCGCTCCCGACCGCCCGTGGCCGGTGTCGAGGGCCCTGCCGAACGTCCGACGGGGCGCTTCGCGTCGGGCGTCGCGCGCCCCGTCGGTGACGTCCTGGCCCTGCTGCTCGTGTGGGTCGTGCTGCTGCTGCCCGCCCGGCCCGACGCCCTCGGCGCGCGCGCCTTCGGGCGGGTGCCGCTCGAGGCCGTGCTCTTCGGCGCCCTGGCCCTGCTCCTCCCGGTCCGGTGGACCCGGCGGCTGGCACTGGCCACCGGGTCCCTCCTGGCCGTCGTCACGGTCGTCAAGGTCCTCGACCTCGGCACCTGGTCCGCCCTGGACCGGCCGTTCAGCGTGGTGACCGACCGGTCCCTGCTCGGCTCGGGGCTGGGCCTCGTCCGCGACGCCCTCGGCCCGTGGGCGGCCGCCGGGGTGGTGACGGCAGCGGTGCTGCTGGTCGGCGCCGTCCTCGTCTGCGTGCCGTGGTCCCTCGCCCGGCTGGGGCGGGTGGTGCACCGGCACCGCCGGGTCGCCGCCCGGTCCTGGCGGTCGTGGCCTGCGCCTGGGCCCTCGCTGCGGTGACCGGGGCGCAGGCGCGGTCCGGGCCGCCGCTCGCGGCCGCCGAGGTGTGGCCCTTCGTCGCCGACACGTCCGCGGGCCACCGCCGATGCCCTGGCGGGGCAGCGGCAGTTCGACGCGGCGCTGCGGGCGGACGCCTTCGCGCGGCCGGGCTCGGCAGACCTCGCCGCGCTGCGGGGCCGGACCGTCGTGCTCGCGTTCGTCGAGAGCTACGGCCGGGTCGCGGTCGAGGGACCGGATGCCGGGGCGGTGCAGCGGCTGCTCGACGCCGGAACGGCCCGGCTCGGCGCCGCCGGGTTCGGTGCGCGCAGCGCGTTCCTCACCTCTCCCACGTTCGGCGGCAGCAGCTGGCTGGCGCACTCCACCCTGAAGTCCGGGGTCCGCGTCGCCGACCCGTGGGCGTACGACCACCTCCTGGGCAGCGACCGGACGACGCTCACGTCGGCGTTCGGGCGGGCCGGGTGGCGGACCGTCGCGGTGATGCCGGCCGACCACGGGCCGTGGCCGGAAGGTCAGGCGTTCTACGGGTTCGACCGCGTCTACGACCGGTCCGGGCTCGGGTACGCGGGGCCGGCGTTCGGCTTCTCCTCGATGCCCGACCAGTTCACCCTGGCCGCGCTCGACCGGCTCGAGCTGCGCGTGCAACGCGGGGCGCCCGTCATGGCCGAGGTCGACCTCACCTCGAGCCACGGGCCCTGGGCGCCGTTGCCGACGACGGTGGACGAGGCGGCCCTCGGGGACGGTTCCGCTGTTCGCCGGCATCCGGCAACGCGCGACGACACCGACGCAGCTGTGGAGCGACCGGCGCGACGTCCCGGCGGCGTACCGCGCGTCGATCGCCTACTCGCTGGAGAGCCTGATCGCGTTCGTGGGTCGCCACGCCGACGACGACCTCGTCGTCGTGCTCCTCGGTGACCACCAGCCCTCGACCGTCGTCAGCGGCTTCGGCGGGAACCGCGACGTCCCGGTCACCGTGCTCGCTCGTGACCCGGCGGTGCTCGACCGGATCTCCGGGTGGGGATGGCAGGAGGGCCTGCGGCCCGACGAACGGCGCACCCGTGTGGCCGATGGAGGCCTTCCGCGACCGCTTCCTCACCGCCTTCAGCAGTCCGCCACGCGCACCGACGACGACACCTGGGGCCATCGGTGGCGGCTGAGGTTGCGGCGGCGACTGCGCTCGACCCGCTCCACGCGGTGCGCGGGTCCGCCTTCCCGCCGGGCGAGTTCGTGGGCCAGCAGAGCCTGGTGTCGGCGAGCGAGATCCGCACCCTGGCCCGGGCCGCCGGCATCCGTCCCGGGGTGTCGGTCCTCGACCTGTGCTGCGGTGCCGGCGGCCCGGGGTCGCTCCTCGTCGCCGAGATGGGGTGCACCTACCTCGGGGTGGATGCCGATCCCGCCGCCGTGGCGCTGGCACGCGCGCGCGAGCGAGCTCCGCTGCGGCCGGCGCCCGCCTCGCGGTCGGCCGGGTGCCGCCGCTGCCGCACGGGCGGTTCGACGTCGTGCTGCTCCTCGAGACCCTGCTCGCGTTCCCCGACAAGCCGGCCCTCCTCGCGAGATCTCGTCGGTGCTGCCGGTCGGTGGCCGGTTCGCCTGCACCGTCGAGGAGGGTGCACCGCTCACCGAGGAGGAGCGGGCTGCGGATGCCGCGTGCCGACACCGTCTGGCCCGTCCCGTCGGCTCAGCTCGGAACCGACCTCGAGGCCGTCGGCCTGCGGGTGCGCTGGCAGGCCGACTGGTCGGGTCCCACCGGCGCACGGCCGACGCCCTGGCCGAGGCCTACGCGGAGGCGGCCGAGCACGCCGGCTCTCACGGTGACACCCGGCTCCTCACCGAGCTCGTGACCTCGCACCGGCTGTGGAGCGAGTGGCTCGGAAGTGGGCGCGTGCGCAAGCTCGGCCTGGTCGCCGAGCGGCGCTGACGACGGACCAGGCAGCGAGCCGTCCCACCGGTGGTCGGTGAGCCGGTGTAGCGGTGGCGGCGCGAAAGCGTCACGCGCCGAGCCGGCGGCGGCACCATGGCAGGAGCACCCGACCCGCCCATGGGTCGGCGTCGCCCCACCGACGAGAGGACCCTCCCGTGCCCGAGCTCATCGTCGACCTCATCACCTCCCTCGACGGCTACGCCTCGGCGGAGGGATGGCCGGGCTGGTGGGGCCTCGAGGGGCCCGAGTACCTCGGCTGGCTCGAGACGCATCCCGAGCGTGACGCCGAGCTGCTCATGGGCGCGACGACCTACCGCCTCATGTCGCAGATGTCCGCGTCCGCCGGGGATGCCGGGTCGGAGTCCGCGGTCGCGTGAGGCGGAGGCGGACAGCCTGACCGGGCTGGCCGCCGCCTCGAAGGTCGTCTTCTCCTCCACCCTGCGAGAGCCGCTGGAATGGCCGAACACGAGGCTCGTCGACACCGACCCCGTCGAGGCGGTGCGCGGCATGAAGCGGGAGGGCAGCCGTCCGATGCGCACGCTCGGCAGCCTCACGCTGTGCCGCTCGCTGCTCGCGGCCGGGCTGGTGGACCGGTTCCGCGTCGTCGTCTTCCCGGTCGTCACCGGGGTGACCGGCCGGGAGCGGGTGTACGACGGCTAGCCGGACGTCCGCCTCGAGCTGCTGGAGTCCCGGACCTTCGACGGCCGGCTCCAGCTGCTCGAGTACCGGCCGACCGTGCTCGACGGGCCTCCGGGCGCCGGCTGACCGGCTACGCGCCGGCCGGCACCAGGTGCCTGCGGCCGGTGAGCAGCGCCAGCGTGTAGCAGACGGCGACGATGCCGAGCAGGGCGTTGAACCCGAGGATGAGCGCGAGGTACTCCAGCGCCCCTCCCACCATGGCGCCGAGCAGGTTCGCCCCGAACGCCGTCGTCGAGTTGCCGACCCCCTTGAAGCGCACGGCGAAGATGAGGTTCGCGACGAAGATCGGCAGGAACGCGATGGTGACGCCGACGAGGAACCGCGGCACCGGCGACGAGGTCGAGCAGCAGGTCGCCAGGCACCAGCCAGGCGAGCGCCAGCGCGGCGAGCAGCGCAGGGTAGAGCAGCACCGGCCGCGCGATGCGCACCCGCCGGGCCACCTCGATCGCCGCCAGCACGCTGAGCAGCACGCCGGTGAAGACGGCGGCGTTCACCGCCCACGTGGTGCCGAAGAGCAGCGCGAACTGCACGACGTTCTTCGTCTCGAGCAGCAGGAACGCCACCCCCATGAAGAACAGGTCGGTGTACGGCGCCATCTGCTTCAGCGGCCCCCCGACCCAGCGCACGAGGACGAGCGAGGCGACGAGCACCAGCCCGAGCATCCACAGGTAGAACGACGGGATCGTGCGGGTGCCGAGGTAGGGGAACGGCCGGTCGTCGACGGAGGGCTCGAGCTCGGCGACCTGTGGGGTCCACGTGGTCGTGCAGCCACCCGTTGATGCGTCGTCGCGCAGCGAGAGCACCGCCTGCTGGCGCTGCCCGTGGGTCGGCCCGAGCTGCACGCACGGTGCCGTGCCGTAGACGGTGCGGATGGTGTTGGCGTAGCGGTCGAGCAGCCAGGGCTCGTAGTAGTTGTACATCGCGAAGGTGCCGCCCGGCTCCAGCAGCGAGCGGGCCCGCTCGAGGGCCTGGGTCGTGAAGAGGTAGTTCTCCAGGCGCAGCGCCGACTGCCCGGTGACGATGGTCGCCGAGTCGGGCAGCGCGAAGAGCACGAGGTCGTAGCCCCGCGCTGCGCGCTCCATGAACGCGCGCCCGTCGTCGACGTGGACCGTCACCCGCGGGTCGGAGTAGGGGCGGTCCGGATGCCGGTCGCGCCCGATCTGCACCAGCGCCGGGTCGATCTCCACCGCGTCGACCCGCTGGGCGCCCTGGCTCAGGGCGACCGCGACGTCGTTGCCGGTTCCCGCACCGATGACGAGCACGTCGTCGTGCGGGCCGGCATACGTGTAGGGAAAGAGGTAGAACGGCGAGTCCTTCGTGATCTGGTCGACCGACGCGGTGGTCTGCAGCGGGGTGTTGTTGACGTCGATGCGGACGTTGCCGCCGGATGCCGTCTCGGTGCGGATCTTGTAGTACGGCGACCACTGGTACGACCCGAGGAACGACTCGAGCCCCAGCACGACGACCGTCACCGCGATGCCGGCCGCGGGCAGCCAGCGCCACGACCGCACACGCGTCCCGAGGAGGACGAGGAACGTGCCCGCGGCCAGCAGCGCCCAGCCGAGCGGCGGCATCCGGAGGAACGACAGCCCGGCGAAGGTGACGATGCCGAGCAGCGAGCCGCCGATGTCGAGGCGGTAGGCGTCGAGCGGCTCGAAGCGGGCGAACGTGCGCGCGACCTCCTGCGCCACGGTGCCGAGGGTCGCGACGGTGAGCAGGAAGATCGCGGTGAGCGACAGCCAGCGGGGGAGCGGCGCCATCCCGAAGCCACCCACGAGCGCCCAGCCGCCAGACCCCGTCGTGCCGGTCCGGACCGTGAAGGTGAGGACGAACGCGACGAGCAGCGCCAGCAGCGCCGGTGCGAGCGGGAAGAGGTCGCGGCCTCGGCCGCCGCGCAGGAACCCCAGCCCGATGCCGAGGAAGCTCGCGAGGAGCACGAAGTTCGTGAGGTGGACGAGGTAGAGGTTGTTCGACGAGGTCCACCGGATCAGGGCCAGCTCGAGGAAGAGCATCAGCGCGCTGGCCAGCACCAGGCGGATCCGGGGGGCCAGCGTCACCCGGCACACCCTAGGGCGGCTCGTCGCCGTCGACGCCGTTCGTGACCGCGGCGACGGGTCCCGTCGCCGGTCGCGCTACTTGAGCACGGGGAAGACGAGGTGGGTGACCCGGTCGCCCTGGATGCACACGCTCGGGTTGTCGAGCATGACGTCGGTGATGCCCATCTCCCCGAAGTACGGCTTGCCCTGCCCCATGACGACCGGGACGAGGTCGACCGCGACCTCGTCGAGGAGACCCAGCTCGAGGCACTGCCGGGCGATCGTGCCGGCGGCCACCGCGACGTGCCGGTCGCCCGCGATCTCCTGGGCGCGGGCCACCGCCTCGGCGACCCCCTCGGTGACGAACGTGAACGGCGCGTCGGGGTGCGCCCGCACCCACTCGGTCGGCACCTCATGGGTGACGACGACGACCGGCGCACCCATGGTGTGCATGCCGCCCCAGCCGTCGGTGACGTCGAACAGCGTGCGGCCGACGACGATGGCGCCGATGGAGTCCATCCACTGCTGCCACCACGCGGCGGTCTGCGGGGTGGAGTGGAACGTGATGTCCGGGCTCGACGTGCGCACCTCGACGTCGCCGTTGCCCAGCGAGTCGAACAGCCGACCGATGGTGTTGTCGGCCTTCGCGATGTAGCCGTCGAGCGACGTCATCGCGGACGAGACGACCTTTCCCATCTCTGCCTCCCTCTGCTCGGTGAGAACCCCAGCCTGCCCGACTCGCCCGCCGTGCGCGGCCGGTCATGCGCTCGGATGCCGGTAGACGATTCCTCTGTTCCCGGGATGGCATCCTTCCGTCGCGGCGAGCAGAATGTCGAGATGTCGCTTCTGGTGCCGGCCCGGGTGGGTGCGGTGGTGGCCGTCGCCCTGGGGGTGGCGCTCGCGCCCTGCGCCGCCGCCCGAGCCGCGACCCCGACGCCCACGCCCGAGCCCACGCCAGCCACCACGGTCGGCCCCTCGGTGCCGAGCGACGACGACATCGCCGAGGCGCGCCGGGCGGCCGCCGCGGCCGCCGCGGAGGTCGCCGACATCGAGGCCCGCCTCGAGGCCGCCGACGCCCGGCTCGAGGTGCTGCAGCGGGACGTGGCCGAGGCGGTGGCCGCGGACGAAACCGCCCGACAGCAGCTCGCCGATGCCGAGTCGGCGGTGGCGCGTGCCACCGAGGAGGTGGCGACGGCTCGACGGGAGCGGGACGCCGCCGACCGCGTCCTCGCCGGGAGTGCCGCCCAGATGTACATGCAGGGTGGTGACCTCGAGGACCTCACGACCCTCGTGCTCTCCCCACCGTCCGTGATGTCCGACCTGGCGTTCGTGCTCGACGCGCGGGGCCACCGGGTGCAGGCCGACCTCGACTCCGCGACGACGGCCGCCTCGCGGGCCGCGGCGCTCGAGCAGCAGCTCCGCGCGGCCCGGGACGACCGCGCGCTCGCCGTCGAGCAGGCCGGGGCGAAGCGGGCCGCCGCGGAGCAGAAGGCGGCTCAGGCCGGGGCGGAGGCGGCCCGGCTCGGGAAGCAGCAGGAGGTGCTCAGCGCCCGGCTGGCCGTGCTCGAGCGAGGTGCCGCGGACCTCGCCGGGCTGCGCGAGGCGGCCGCGCGGCTGGGGCGGACCGACCTGCTCGGCGTCCAGGCCTTCGGCTCCGTCGGGAGCGCGCCGCGCAAGGCGCAGGAGATCGCGCGCTCGATGGTGACGGCGGAGGGTTGGGACGCTGCGGAGTTCACCTGCCTCGTGGGGCTCTGGCAGGCCGAGTCGGGGTGGAGCTGGAGTGCCACGAACCCGACGTCCGGGGCGTACGGCATCCCGCAGGCGCTGCCCGGCTGGAAGATGGCCGCGGCCGGGAGCGACTGGCTCACCAACCCCGCGACCCAGATCCGCTGGGGGCTTGACTACATCGCGTCGGTGTACGGGTCGCCGTGCAAGGCGTACGACGCGTTCCTCGCCCGGTCGCCACACTGGTACTGACGCGCAGCCGACCCTGCACGGAGGACGTATGACCAGGGAGATCATCCACACCGACAGCGCGCCGAGCTCGCCGCTCTACGCGCAGGGCGTCCGGGCCGGCGACACGATCCACGTCTCCGGGATGGTGGGGGTCGACGCCGCGACGGGGGAGCTGGCCGGCGCGACCATCGAGGAGCAGACCCGGCAGGCCGTCGCCAACTGCGCCGCGGTCCTCGCCGCGGGTGGCGTCGTCGCTGGACGACGTGGTCGAGGTCGGCATCCTGCTCGCCGACCACGAGGACTTCGCCGCGATGAACACGGCATACGCCGAGCTCTTCGCCGTCGACCCACCGACCCGCTACGTCGCGAAGCTCGGTGTCTCGCTCCCCGGCATCCTCGTGTCGGTGCGGATGACGGCGAGCGTCGCGCCGGGTCGGGCCGGCTGAGGACCGCCGGCGCGTCACTCCACCGTCAGTCGGCCGCCCGTGATCGCGGGGTCGGCCTCGAGCGCCTCGGTCAGCAGGGTGACGAGCGCCTCGAGCTGCACGTCGGCGGAGGAGCCGACCTCCTCGTCGGAGCCGTCGAGCGCCCGGGCCGCGAGCCCCGCCTTGTCGTCGATGAGCTGGGCGATCTTCGGGTCGAGGGTCTGTGCTGCGATGATCCGCCACGCGGTGACCGGCTCGGTCTGGCCGATGCGGTGGACCCGGTCGATGGCCTGCGTCTGCTCGGCCGACGTCCAGGACAGCTCTGCGAGAACGACGTTCGACGCGACCTGGAGGTTGAGGCCCACCCCTGCCGCGGTCAACGAGCACACGACGATGGCGACGTCTGGGTCGGTGAGGAACGCCTCGACGCTGGCCTTGCGCGCCTTGGCGCTCTGGTCACCGCGGATCGAGGTGTAGCCGATGCCCCGCTTCGCGAAGGTGCGCTCCGCGGCATCCATGACGTCGATGTGCTTGGCGAAGAACACGACCTTGCCGACGTTGCGGGCCAGCTGGGCGGCGTAGTCGGCCGCGAGCCCGGCCTTGGCCTGCCCGATGCGCCGCATGACCGAGAAGACGTTGTCGCCGGCCGAGTCCGAGCCGGCGTTCTTGCGCTCCGCGGCGGCGACCCGGCGGACGAGGTCGGCGTCGATGCCGTCGACCGGGCCGCCGGTGCGGTTGGCGAGGGCCGCCGTGTAGCGCGCGACGAGGCGGCGGGCGAGCTCCTGCTCCGCAGCACGGATCGAACGACCGGCCTCGTCGTCGAGCTCGACCGGCAGGTCGGCGACCCGGCGGGCGGGGATGTCGGCGGCGACGTCGACCTTGCGCCGCCGCACGATGCCGAGGTCGATGACGCTGGTGCGCGCAGCGGTGTAGAACCCGCGGTCGGCGGGCGTGAGGCCGGTCGCCTCGAGGGCCGCCATGAGGGCCGGGCGCGGCTTGGTGTCGTCGATCCAGCCGAGGAACTGCCAGATCGCGCGGAAGTCCTCGATGTCGTTGATGAGCGGGGTGCCGGTGAGCGCCATGAGCAGCGCGTTGCCGTTGCGGGCGCGGACGCGCTCGGCGAGCGCGAGGACGTGCTGGGAGCGCTGCGAGGACTTGTTCTTGATGAAGTGCGCCTCGTCGACGACCATCCCGCGGAAGCCGCGGTTGCCCAGCCAGCCCACGTGCCGGCTGAGGATGTCGTAGTTGACGATGACGATGTCGGCGAATCCGTCGACGGTCTCGCCGTCACCGTGGACGACCGTGGCGGTGCGGCGGGGCGTCCACAGCTCGGCCTCGTGCGCCCAGTTCGCCTTGACGACGTTCGGCACGATGACGACGAGCGGGAAGGCGTCCGCGGCATCGGCGGCGAGCAGGGCCTGCGCGGTCTTGCCGAGGCCCGGCTCGTCGGCGAGGAGGAACGTGCGGTGGCCGGCCGCTGCCGCCGCGACGACCTGCGCCTGGTGGTGCATGAGCTCCAGACCCCGGATGCCGTGGACGACGTCGGTGGGCTCCGGCAGCGGCATGCACGTGGCGTCACCGCCGTACTCGAAGGCGCGGAAGAGGGGGGTCAGGAGCTCCCAGCTGCCGAGCCGGTTGGTCGCGGGGCGGGGCGCCGGTGCCGCCACCGCCGAGAAGTCCGGGGCGAGGAAGGGGTTGGCGAGCTGCTGCGCGAGGACGGTCTGCGGGACGACGCGGCGAGTCGGACGGAGCAGTGTCGGCGGCCGCCTCCGGCTCGGGCTCCGGTTCGGGGTCCGGCTCGCGACCGGCCCTGCGGAGCAGGTCGTTCCTGAGGTCGACCCCCGACGGGGACAGGACGGCGCCGTCGGCCAGCAGCGCGAGGAGCGAGGTGTCGCGGGCGGCCGTCTTCGCGAGGATCGTCGCGATGCCCTCGAGCCGGGTGAGCATCGCGGTGCGCTCGGCCTCGGTCGTCGTGGTGTCCGCCTTGACGCGGGCCCGTTCCTCGCGCACGAGGAGGGCGACGACCTGGTAGGCCGTGCGGCTGCTCGGCCCGACCTTGCCGCGCTGGGCGGCGGCCTCGACCTGCCGGACGGTCTTGGCGAGGACGGGGATGATGCCCTCGTCGCCGTTGACGCGCGAACGCTGCCGGTCGCGCGGCGTGGTCCGCGGCGCACCGGCACGGCGCGAAGATCGCTGTGCCAAGCGGTTCCTTCTACTCCATCGGACACGGCGGAGAGCCGAGGTCGGCGCGGCGCTTCCCGCGCTGGGGTCACGCGGCCGCGGCGCCGGCAGCACGGCACACCGGGTCAACGCGGTCGCGCGCCACGGACCAGGCCTGGCCCCCGTGTCGCTGACGCACCCCCACCGAACGACGAGGACGCACGCCAATCGTACGGGGTCCGCGACGCCCACGGGTACCGATGGTGCAGCCGCGTGCGTCGGCTTCGGCCTCACTCGTGCAGCTCGACCAGCCCGCGCTGCCGTCAACGGTGCTCGTCTGGCCGTCGCGGATGCGCGGGGTGGCGTCGACGAGCGCCACGACGGCGGGGATGCCGTACTCGCGGCGACGAGGGACGCGTGCGCTGCGAGGCTGACCTCAGCGCAGCAGCCGTCAGGCGTGCTCCGGGGGCTCGGGCGGCAACGGCTGCGGGTTGAGCGCGATGAAGTCGAACGACGCGCGGTCATCCCCAGGCGGGAGCGGCTGCGGGTTCAGCGCCACGAAGTCGATCCTGCCCCCAGCCACGAATGGCTGCGGGTCGAGCGCGACGAGACGGATCTCCGCGCCGGGCGGGATCGGCTGCGGGTTGAGCGCCACGAGGTTGATGGTCGTGCCCGGCGGCAGGGCGTCCGGACCGGCTGCCAGGACGCTGATCGTCGCGTCGGGCGGAAGCGGCTGCGGGTTGAGGCCGACCAGGTTGATCCGGGTCCTGGGCGGGAGGGGCTGCGGATTGAGGGCGACGAGGTTGACGTCCAGCGCCGACACGGGCGTCGGTGAAACAGGGTCCTGCATGACGGTTCCTTTCTCCGAGGGTTGTCCTGGGCCGCCGACGAAGCGCTCACAGAGCGGCGAGCACCCCGAGAACGGACGCGCCCAGCGGGCCGATCCACGAGGCGATGCTCGTCAGCGGGCCGATCAGGGCCGCTCCGGCGCCCGCGAGGGCACCGCCGGCGGAGAGGATGGAGGTGAGCCGCTCGAGGCGGCCGACCACCTTGTCCGGCGAGGGCTCCGGTGACGCCATCTCGTCGCTGATGGCAGTGGCATCCTCGTGCACGCTTGCGCGGTCCTCGTCGCTGAGCGCCGACAGATCCGTGCGCGCCAGGAGCTCTCGCAGGGTGGCGGCGGCGGATGCCGCGTCCTCCCGGGACACCTGCACCCCGTGCTGGCCTCCCTCGACACGCTGGTTTCCGCCAACGTTGTTGACCACGCCGCCGCTCTGGCTGCCGATGTTGAACGTCATGCTTCCTCCTCAGGACTGGTGCCCGCCCCAGCCGGGCGGCAGTGGGTACCGACGCTCCACCTCCCGTTTGCGGGTGGACACGGTGAACTGGATGATCACTCCCAGGAAGACGAGGGCCATGCCGACGAGTGCGACACCGAAGGCCAGGGCGAACACGGGGTAACCCATGAGCTGCGGTGGTGCGGTCGACTCCTCGAACGCCTCGGGACTGCTCATGTCCGGGTTGGAGGTGGCGATCATGACCATGATCGAGCCGATGAAACCCAGCACGCCGCTCACCGCCAGCGAGAACCCGAGGATGAACAGCGCTCGAGCGAACCTGCTCATGGGGGCGATCTGGCGGAAGGCCTCCTGGCGGTTGACGATGATCTGCTGCACGTATTCGTTGTTGTACTGGTTGCCGCCGACGTTGCTGATGACTCCGGCATGCTGTTGGTCGACGTCGAAGGAGACGGCGGACGCATGGGGATCGGTTGCCTGCGTCATCACCGGGCTGCCGAGCTGGTCGCCGACGTAGCGCAGCCGAACGGACGCCAGCTGCACGACGTCTCCGGGCCGCAGGGTGTGCCTGCCGTGCACGCGACTGCCGTTGACCAGCGTGCCGGCCTTGGAGCCGAGGTCCTCGATGTCGTCTCGGTCCGGCGAGTGATGGATCGCCGCATGCCGGCGGCTCACGCCCAGGTCACTGAAGGACCAGTCGGCGTCGGGCCCTCGCCCGAGCACGACTCGCGGCTGGCTCAGCTGCCGTTCCCCAGCGGTACCGCTCGGGTCGCTGACCACTTCGAGGCGAGTCACCACTCCCCCTTCGACGAGTGAGGGTGAAATCAGTGTCCCGACCCCGTGAAGCACGTGTCAATCAGCCGGTCCACCGGTCGCCTCCCAGCAGGCCCACCGACCACGGCGTCGGATGCCGGTGGGCGGCGCCGGAAAGGCAACGACCTGCCGGTCTCAGCCGGGCCAGCCGCCGTACGGCACCGTGAGGATCTCCAGGTTGTGGCCGTTCGGGTCGAGCCAGTACAGGCCGCGCCCTCCGTCGCCGTGGTTGATGGCGCCCTCCTCCCGGTGGAACGGGTCGGCCCAGTACGTCAGCCCGCTGGCCACGATCCGGGCGTGGATGGCATCGAACTCCTCCTCGGTCACGAGGAAGGCGTAGTGCTGCGGGTGGGGCAGCCCGTGGTCGTCGGCGACGTCGAGCGAGACACCGTTCGCGAGCGTCACGACGGCGAAGGGGCCGAAGGCCGTGTGATCCGGGAGGCCGAGCAGCGACGTCAGGTGCTGGGCCGTCACCTCCTTGTCCGCAGCGAGAACGATCGTGTGGTTCAGCTCGACCGGCATGGGTCACTCCTCGCTTCGCTTCTGGTCCCTCGGGGCCACAGGTCCTTCTCAAGCACACCTCGTCGCGGACTCGCTGGCAACCTCTCGGCGCGCACGAACTGCGGCCGTGCACCGCAGCCGGGCGGGATGATGACGGGATCAACGAGTCCTGAGCTGACGTCGGAGGGAGCCCGCCCGGATGGATACCACTGCCCACGCACTCGACCTGCTCGCCGCCAACCGGTACGTCGTCCTGGCGACCGCCGACGAGGGTGGCAGTCCTTGGGCGACGCCCGTCTGGTTCGCTCCCGACGGGCTCGACCGCATCCTCTGGCTCTCGTGGCCCGGCTCGCGCCACTCGCGCCTCATCGCCCGCCGGCCCCAGGTCGCCCTGACGGTCTTCGACTCGACCCGCCCCTCCGAGGATGCCGCGGCCTTCTACGCCGTGGCGAGCGCCGCCGAGTGCCGCGAGCCCTTCCTCGACGCCGCCCTCGCCCCCTACAACCGGCGCTCTGAGGAGCAAGGACTTCGGGCCTTCCGCCGCGAGGACGTCACCGAGCCGGCCCGGCTGCGGCTCTACGTGGCTGAGATCAGCGAGGCCTGGGTGCTCGACCGGGATTCACCCGTGGACGAGCGCGTCTCGGTTCCGCTGGGCGCCGATCGAACCCGGTAGCACCGCGACGCTTGGTGCCTCACTTCCTGGCGGATGCCTCCGCGTCCGCCTCGACGAAGCCGCGGTGCAGGGAGTACAGCGCGTCGGTGAGGAGCTGGCGGTCGGTGGCTCGGGGCCGGGCGTACCGGTGCAGGGCGAGGCCGTCGAGCAGCGCGACGACCATCGGCGCCCGCTCGTCGGCACGGGCGATCCCCAACGCGCTCAGTGACGCCTCGGCACCGCCCTCGATGCTCGCCATGATCCGGTGGGCGGTGGGCTGCAGCTGCGGCCGTCGGCGGCACTCGAGATAGATCTCGAACTGCGCGACCGTGTCGGGCTCCGGTTCGGACAGCACCGCGTCGACGAACCGGTCGATGGCCTCCTGTGGCCCCAGCTCGGCGCCCGCGACCGAGGCGGTCACGGCATCCACCCGCTGCACGATGCGCTCGCCGACCACGTGAAGCGCCGCGGCGACCAGCTGGTCGAGCGAGGAGAAGAAGTAGCTCGTCGTCGAGGTCGACATCCCGGCCCGGGCCGCGATCGAGCGGTGCGTCACCCCAGCGACGCCCTGCTCGGCGATCACCTCGACCGCGGCGTCGAGAAGGGCGGCCCGGCGCACGCGGCCTCTGGCCCGGTGGGTGGCAGGTCGGATCGGCATACCCGAAGTGTGCCAAGAGTCTGGACATTCGTCCAGAGATGCGCGACCCTGAGGTCAGGAATCCACCG
>CAWERJ010000008.1:0-227187 GCA_963811475.1 uncultured Actinomycetota bacterium | reverse complement strand
CGGCCGCGGCCCACGGCACGCCCAACCCCGCGACCCCGAGGAGGTCACCCATGCACCGCCGCGACCGCAGACCACCCGGCCGGCCCTGACCCGCCTCGTCGCCTCCGGTGTGCTGGCGAGCGCGCTCGTCCTCGCGGGGTGCGGCACCCAGGAGGCGCTCGTCGGCCTGCACCCCGCCCCGGTCGAGAAGACCGCGTCCGCCCCGCTCGACACCGAGGGCGCCGCCGCCGTCGCCGCGCGGCTGCTCGCCGCCGCCGACGCGCCGGTCGAGGGAGACGCCAAGGCCGCCGGCCGGGCGAGGGCCGCCGTCCTCGGCGGGGACGCGCTCACCGTCGCCGACGCCGAGGCCGCCCGCGACGCCGCGGCCCCGAGCACGACCGAGCTCGCCGCCGCGCCCACGCGGCCCGTCGTGGCCCAGTCCCAGGGGCGGTCGTGGCCACGGGCCATCCTCGCCACCACGCTCGACGAGGACACGAACACCCAGTTCCTCCACGTCATGGTCTCCGAGGCGCCGGACCAGCCCTTCAACATCGTCGCGAGCGTCCCAATGTTCGGGGGCGCCGAGTGCCGGCGCTCGGCCGGCGAACGCCGGCGCCCCCTTGCTCGACACCGCCGCCTCCGACGGCCTGGCGGTCTCGCCGGAGGACGCCGTCGCCGCCTACGCGGGGGCCATCGCCCAGCCGAAGGGCAGGGCCAGCGACGCCGTGTCGGCCGACGACCCGTTCGCCGCCGGGCTAAGGACGACGGCGGCCGCCCAGGCGAAGGCCCTCGGGAAGCTCGGCACGTTGACCCAGTCGCACGAGCCCCTCCTCGAGCACGCCGTGACCTTCCGCCTCGCCGACGGGGGGGCGGTGACGTTCGGGCTGATGCGCCGCACCGACACGATCGCCGTCAAGCCCACCGCCAAGGAGCTCGTGCTCCCGGCGGAGTACGCCAAGGTCACCGGCAAGAAGAAGGTGACGAAGTCGCTGACCTTCCAGAGCCTGGAGCCCTTCGTCATCGTCGTGCCGACGACCGGCAAGGCCGAGGTCATCGGCGCCCGCGAGCTGCTCGTCTCCGGCAAGGGCCGCTGAGCCCGTGCCCCGAGCCACTTTGACACAATCGGGACCATGAGCGAGCCCACCCCTCCCGCCGGCACGCGCGGCGCCGTCGACCTGTCCTCCGTCGCGAGCATGACGTCGCCCACCGCGGCCACAGCAGGGGGCGGGATGCCGGCCGGTCCCGTTCCCGGGCAGCCGGCCCCACCACCCCCGCGGTGCCGGGGGGCTGGTCGTCGAGGTCGACGCGGGCAACCTCCAGGAGGCGCTCAACCGCACCCTCCAGGTGCCCGGCGTGCTCGTCCTCTGGGGATCGGCGTACCCGCAGACCCGCGAGCTCCTCGACACCGTCGTGCGGGTCGCCGCCTCCCTCGAGGGGCGCCTGCTCGTGCTCAGTGCCGACCTCTCGCGCTCGCCCGAGCTCCTCCAGGCCTTCCAGCCGCTGCTCGTGCAGGCCTTCGGCCAGCCGAGCGTCCCGGCGACGTTCGGGCTGCTCCAGGGCCAGCCCGTCCCCCTCTTCCCCGGTGTCCAGCCCGAGAGCGAGGTCAGGGCGGTGCTCGACCAGCTCCTCCAGGCCGCGGTGCAGAACGGCATCACCGGGCGCGTCGAGCTCGAGAGCGTCCCCGGCGCGGAGTCCGACGAGCTCTCCCCGCTGCACGAGGCCGCGTTCGACGCGATCGAGCGGGGTGACCTGGACGCGGCGGCCGCCGTGTACGACCAGGCGCTGGCCGAGAACCCCAAGGACCACGACGCCGAGCTGGGCCTGGCGCAGGTCAGGCTCATGCAGCGCACCCAGGACGTCGACCCCGCCGCGGCGCGGGCCGCCGCCGCCGCCCACCCGACCGACGTCGAGGCGGCGATCCTCGTCGCCGACCTCGACGTCCTCGGTGGTCACGTCGAGGACGCCTTCGCCCGGCTCCTCGACCTCGTCCGCACGTCGGCGGGCGACGAGCGCGACCGGGCCCGCACCCACCTCCTCGAGCTGTTCCCGGTCGTGGGCAACCACGACGAGCGGGTGCGCAAGGGCCGGACGGCCCTGATGAGTGCCCTCTTCTGACGCTGGTGCCGCCCAAGCTCCTCGACGACCACGTCCGGTTCCGCCTCGACCTACCGGACCCGGGCATCACCGGGGTCGTGCTCCAGTGCGAGCGCGCCGTCCCGGGTCCGCGCGAGCTTCGTCGCGACGCCGACGGCTGGGTGCTCGACCTGCCGCGCCCCCCGCTCCAGCGCATCGAGTACCGGTTCGCCGTCGCGAGGGGCGATGCGGTCGACGTGCTGCTCGACCCGGCCAACCCGGTCACCGTGAGCACGGCCTTCGGCGACCGCTCGGTCATGGAGATGCCCGGCTACGCCCCGCCCTGGTGGCTCTCGGCCCCGGCGGTCCCGGGCCGGCTGGACCCGCACACGCTCTCCGGCGAGACGAGCCACGAGGTGCCCGTGACCGTCTGGAGCCCGGTGGACCTCCCCGCCGACGAGCCCGCCCCGCTGTTGCTCGTGCACGACGGCCCGGAGTACGACCAGCTCGCCGGGATCACCACGTACAGCGCGGCGCTCGTCGCCACCGGTCTGCTCCCACGTCACCGGGTGGCGCTCGCCCACCCGGTGATCCGCGACGCCTGGTACTCGGGGTCGCCGCAGTACCTGCGGACCATCGCGCGCGCCGGGCTCGACGCCCTGGGGGAGCGGTACGCCCAGCGTGGACCGGTCGTCGTCGTCGGGGCGAGCCTGGGCGGCCTCACCGCCCTCCTCCTGGGACTGCTGGCGGCGCCGCGGGTGGGCGGCGTCTACGCCCAGTCGGGGTCGTTCTTCCAGGTGCGCCACGACGACGCCGAGAGCGGCTACCGCTACTTCGGCCGGATCTCGCGCCTCGTCCAGGCCGTGCTCGACACCCGGCGCACCGAGAACCCCCTGACCGTCGGCATGTCGTGCGGGTCGCTCGAGGAGAACGCCGCGAACAACCGCGACATGGCCGCCGCCCTGCGCCGCGCGGGGCACGACGTCACGCTGCGCGAGGTGCCCGACCTGCACAACTACACGGCGTGGCGCGACGCCCTCGACCCGGGGCTCACCGACGTGCTGCGCCGCGTCTGGTCCTCCCCGACGTCGTAGGGGAGGAGCGGGGCGACACGCGTACACAGCCCCAGTCGACGGGCTTCTGACCGGCACGGTCGCCGCGCGGTGGGTCGTGGTTGCGAGCCGGATGCCGACCGGCAGGGTGGGCCGCATGCAGACCACCAGCGTGCGGCTCCCCGTCCCGGGGCACGACGCGGACCTCGCCGTCGTCCGGCACGGCTCGTGGGGGCGGCCGGTGCTGCTGTTCCCGTCCGAGAACGGCTCGGCCCACGACGCCGAGCACAACGGCATGCTCGAGGCGGTGCGGCCGCTGGTCGACGCCGGGCGGGTGAGCCTGTTCTGCGTCGACTCCCTCGACGGGTGGTCGTGGTCGCACACCGAGCTGTCGACGGAGGAGCGCGCCCGCCGTGGCCAGGCCTACTCCGACTGGCTCTCACAGTCCGTGCTGCCGTGGGTCCTCGACGAGGTCGGCGGCGGCCCGGAGGTGATCACGGCCGGGGTGTCGCTCGGGGCGTACCACGCGGTGCACCTCACGCTCCAGCGGGCCGACGTCGCCCCGCTCGCGATCGGCCTCTCGGGCAACTACGACCCCACGACGTGGAACGGGTGGGGCGAGCTCGGCGACGCCACGTACTTCGCCAACCCCACGGCCTACGTGGCGAACATGGACGGTGACCACCTCGACTGGGTGCGGTCGCGGGTCTCCGTGCTCCTCGTCGTCGGGCAGGGCGCCTTCGAGGTGTCGCCGACCCGGGCGCTGCCGGCGACCCGTGAGTTCGCCGAGCTGCTGCGGACGCAAGGGCATCCGCCACGAGCTCGACGTCTGGGGGTACGACAGCGCCCACGACTGGCCGTGGTGGCAGCGGCAGCTCGCGCACCACCTGCCCCGTTTCGTCTGACCCAAGGAGAGCCCATGGCCCCCACCACCGACCACCTCGTCGGGCTGCTGCTCGGCGCCGAGGACGACTGGCCGACGGCCTTCGAGGCGCTCGCCCGCCGGCTCGGGGTGCTGCGCGCGCCCGACGGTGGCCAGCACACGCTCACGACCGAGCGGATGACCATCGAGCCGTTCAACCTGCGCGACCGCGCGCGCCACGAGCTCGTCATCGACCGGCTGGCGCACTGGTACTACCACCCGCGCGAGTGGCTGAAGAAGATCGCGCTCATGGACGACGTCTACCTGCTCAACAGCCCGTTCACCTTCCAGTCGATGGAGAAGCACTCGGCGTACTGCGCGATGATCCGGCTGGGCATGAACGTGCCCGAGACGGTGCTGGTGCCCTACAAGCACCCGGTCGACAACGCGCGCTGGGCCTACACGTCGGCGCGCTACAACCGCTCCTTCGACCTCGAGCAGGTCGCCGAGCCGCTGGGCTACCCGATGTACATGAAGCCGTTCGACGGGGGCGGGTGGCGGGGGGTCTCGATGGTGCGCGACCGGGCCGACCTGCACCGCTCCTACGACGACTCCGGCGAGATGCTCATGCACCTCCAGGCGTCGGTGCCCGACTACGAGCACTTCGCCCGGTCGCTGACGATCGGGCCGGAGACGATGGTCATGAAGTTCCGCCCCGAGGAGCCGATGCACGAGCGGTACGCCGTGGCCCACGGCTTCCTCTCGGAGCAGACCGGCCGCGAGGCGATCACCATCTCGCAGACCGTGAACGCGTTCTTCCGGTGGGAGTTCAACTCCTGCGAGATGCTCGTCAAGGACGGCGTCGTCTACCCGATCGACTACGCCAACGCCTGCCCCGACGTGGCCGTCACGTCGCTGCACTACTACTTCCCGTGGGCGATGAAGGCGTTGCTGCGCTGGACGGCCTACTGCGTCGTCACCGGGCGCGTGCCCCGCACCCAGGTCGACACCGGGCCGTGGTTCGCGGTCGCCGACGACGAGGCCCTCGACTACCCGGGCAAGCTCGCGGCCTACCAGGCGCTGGCCGACGACTACTTCGAGACCGAGCGCTACCGCGCCTTCTGCGAGTCGGCGCTGCCGCACGTCGACGAGATGGTGCTCGAGTGGATCTCCGGGCCGGACTTCGCCACGCTGCTGCACTCGACGATCCAGCAGACCTACCCCCCGCACGAGTGGGAGCGGTTCGAGGCCCACTTCGGTGGGTTGCTCGACATGTGGGTGTCCGACCAGCGTCGGCGCCTGGGCGCGCGGTCCGAGGGCCCGGCCGGGGCGCCTCCCCGCAGGACCGCGGACATCGCCTTGCCGCGGGCCACCTCGTCGACGAGCTTGTCGAGGTAGCGGACCGCTGCATGAGCGGGTCCTCGATGTCCTCGACCCGGTGGCCGCAGATGACCCCGGTGATGAGAGCGGCATCCGGGTTCATCGACGGAGCCGGGCGAAGAAGGTCTCGACGTCGCGCTCGTCGGCGACGGCCGTCGAGGCCGGCGGGGTCGTAGCCGGTCAGCCAGCAGATCACCTCGTCGACCTCCGCCCTGCTACGGCCCTTGCGCTCGACCTTGGTCACGTA
This sequence comes from uncultured Actinomycetota bacterium, assembly GCA_963811475.1. Taxonomy (GTDB): domain Bacteria; phylum Actinomycetota; class Actinomycetes; order Actinomycetales; family Dermatophilaceae; genus Fodinibacter. The sequence continues at coordinate 221,594 of CAWERJ010000008.1, read as the reverse complement.
GTGGGGGTAGATGCTCGCGAAGCTCGTGGAGAAGATGCGGTGGCAGGCCGGCCGTTCCGTTCCCTCGTGCGCTCAGGCCCGAGGGCGGCCGACACGACCTCCCTCGCCTCCGCCTGCACCTGGGCGAGGTGCTCGGGTCCGCGGAAGGACTCGGCGTAGATCTTGTAGACGTCCTCGGTGCCGCTCGGGCGGGCCGCGAACCACGCCGACTCGGTGACGACCTTGAGGCCACCGATCGCCGCGCCGTTGCCCGGTGCCTCCGTGAGCTTGGCGGTGATCGGCTCTCCCGCGAGCGACTCGGCGGTCACGTCGTCCGGGGACAGGGCCGCGAGCTTCGCCTTCTCCTCGCGCGTGGCGGGAGCGTCGATGCGGGCGTACGCCGGCTCGCCGTGCCGTTGCACCAGCGAGTGGTAGTGCTCGCTCGGGGTGATCCCGGTGCGCGGCCCGGATCTCGCTGGCGAGCAGGGCGAGGATGATGCCGTCCTTGTCGGTGGTCCACACCGACCCGTCGTGCCGCAGGAACGACGCACCGGCCGACTCCTCGCCGCCGAACGGCCCGGAGCCGTCGAGCAGCCCCGGCACGAACCACTTGAAGCCGACGGGGACCTCGACGAGCCGGCGGCCGAGGTCGTCGGCGACCCGGTCGATCATCGAGCTCGACACGAGGGTCTTGCCGACGAAGCCGTCGTCGCGCCACTGCGGCCGGGCGCCGCCGTAGAGGTACTCGATCGCCACGGCGAGGTAGTGGTTGGGGTTCATCAGGCCGGCATCCGGGGTGACGACGCCGTGCCGGTCGGCGTCGGCGTCGTTCCCGGTGGCGATGTCGTAGGCGTCCCGCTGCGCGATGAGGCTCGCCATCGCCGAGGGGGAGGAGCAGTCCATCCGGATCTTGCCGTCCCAGTCCAGGGTCATGAAGCGCCACGTGGCGTCGACGAGGGGGTTGACGACCGTGAGGTCGAGGCGGTGCCGCTCGGCGATCGCGCCCCAGTAGTCGACCGCGGCGCCCCCGAGCGGGTCGGCACCGATGCGCAGCCCCGAGCCGCGGATCGCCTCGATGTCGAGCGACGTTCGGGAGGTCGTCGACGTAGGTGCCGAGGAAGTCGTACGCCGACACCGCGGCCCGGGCGCGCGCGAACGGCACCCGCTTGACGCCCGCCAGCCCACCGCGGATCAGCTCGTTGGCGCGGGCGGCGATGACCTTCGTGGCGTCGGAGTCGGCCGGCCCGCCGTGCGGCGGGTTGTACTTGAAGCCGCCGTCGCTGGGGGGGTTGTGCGAGGGGGTGACGACGATGCCGTCCGCGAGCCCGGCGTGCGCCGGCATCCCGTCGACGCCGGTGACCTTGCCGCGGTTCGCGGTGAGGATGGCGTGCGACACCGCGGGCGTCGGGGTGTAGCGGTCGCGCGAGTCGACGAGCACGGTGACGTCGTTGGCGACGAGCACCTCGAGCGCCGTCGACCACGCCGGCTCGGACAGGCCGTGGGTGTCGCGGCCGATGAACAGCGGCCCGTCGAAGCCCTGCTCCCGCCGGTACTCGCAGATCGCCTGGGTGGTCGCGAGGATGTGCGTCTCGTTGAACGACGTCTTCAGGCTCGAGCCGCGGTGCCCCGAGGTGCCGAACGCCACCTGCTCGTCGACGTTCTCCGGATCGGGCACGCCGGGTGTAGTACGCGGTCACCAGGGCGGCGACGTCGACGAGGTCCGAGGGCTGGGCGGGCTGTCCGGCGCGGGGCGCGTTCATGGCCCGATCCTTGCAGAGCCGCCCCGGGGAGCGCAGCGTGCCGTGTCGGCGAGATCACACGGCGAACGTCTCCTACGGGCTGTAGGAGTGATACCCATGGGGGTATGGTTCGGACCATGACCACCACCACGAAGAAGCTCGTGGTCCTGGGAGCGGGCACGGCCGGCACGATGGTCGTCAACAAGCTCCGCAAGCGGCTCCCGGCCACCGACTGGACCATCACCGTCGTCGACCGGGACGACGTCCACGACTACCAGCCGGGGTACCTCTTCATCCCCTTCGGCATCAACACCCCGGAGCAGGTCCGCAAGCACAAGCGTCCCTTCATCTCCGCCGGCGTCGACGTCGTCCTGGGCGAGGTCGACCGGGTGGACGCGCCCGCGAAGGCGGTGCACCTCGCCGACGGCCGGGTGCTCGGCTACGACCAGCTCGTCATCGCGAGCGGGACGACCCCCCGGCCCGACCAGACCGAGGGCATGCTCGGCCCGCAGTGGCACCGGGAGGTCGGCGAGTTCTACACGTACGAGGGCTCGGTGGCCCTGCGCGACCAGCTCGCGGGGTTCACCGGCGGACGCCTCGTCGTCCACATCACCGAGATGCCGATCAAGTGCCCCGTCGCGCCCCTCGAGTTCGCCTTCCTCGCCGACGACTGGCTGCGCGGGCGTGGCCTGCGCGAGCGCACCGAGCTCGTCTACGTCACCCCGCTCGACGGGGCCTTCACCAAGCCCGTCGCCAGCCGGGCGCTCGGCAACCTCCTCGCGGAGAAGGGCGTCGTCGTCGAGCCGGACTTCATGGTCGAGCGGATCGACCAGGACCGCCGCGTCCTCGTCTCGTACGACGAGCGCGAGGTCGCCTACGACCAGCTGGTGACGATCCCGCTCAACATGGGCGCGGACTTCGTCGCCCGGTCCGGCCTGGGCGACGAGCTGAACTACGTGCCCGTCGACAGGCACACGAACCGCTCGACCGCCCACCCGGACATCTGGGCCCTGGGTGACGCGGCCAACCTGCCCACCTCGAAGGCCGGGTCGGTGGCGCACTTCTCCGTCGAGGTCTTCGTCGACAACTTCGTCGCCCACGTGCAGGGCCGGCCCATGACGCACTCGTTCGACGGGCACGCGAACTGCTTCGTCGAGTCCGGGCACGGCAAGGCCCTGCTCCTCGACTTCAACTACGACACCGAGCCGTTGACCGGGCACTTCCCGTTCCCGAAGGTCGGGCCGATGACGCTGCTCGGGGAGTCGCGCGCCAACCACCTCGGCAAGCTCGCGTTCCGGCACGTCTACTGGAACGCGCTGCTGCCCGGCCGCCCCATCGGGCTGCCCCCCGCCATGTCGATGAGCGGGCAAGAACCCGCCCGGAACCGAGAGGAACGAGAGGACCACGCGATGACCACCACCACGATCGCCGGCCACCAGGTCGAGGTCAACGACGAGGGCTTCCTCACCGAGCCGGACGAGTGGAGCGAGGAGCTCGCTCCCGAGCTGGCCCGGCTCATCGGTCTCGAGCTCACCGACGCGCACTGGACGCTCATCCGCTTCCTGCGCCAGGACTACGGCGTCCAGGGCGAGACCGCGACGCTGCGCCGCGTGTCGACGCAGACCGGGACGCCCGTCAAGGAGCTCTTCACCCTGTTCCCCGGCAAGCCGGCCAAGAAGATGGCCTATGTCTCCGGGCTGCCCAAGCCGAAGGGATGTGTCTGACCATGACCGCCACCGACGACCGCACCGTCGATCGTCCCGTCGTTCGACGACCCGGCCAGCGAGGGGCGCAAGCTCGCCATCATCTGCTCCAAGGGAAGCCTCGACATGGCCTACCCGGGCCTCATCCTCGCCAACGCGGCCCTGGGTGAGGGGGTCGAGACCCACCTGTTCTTCACCTTCTGGGGCTTCGACATGATCAACCGAGGCGACGATGGGCGACCTGAAGTTCTCCTTCGTCGGCAACACCGCGATGCACCCGCCGGGCCACAGCGGCATGGGCATCCACCACATGCTCGGGGCCCTCCCGGGCGCCACCGCCGCGGCGACCGCGATGCTCAAGAAGCAGATCGCCGAGCAGGACGTCCCCGAGGTGCCCGAGTTCCTCGAGCTGCTCTCCGCCTCCGGCGCGCACCTGTGGGCCTGCCGGATGTCGGCGGACATGAACCACCTGACCGAGGACGACCTCTACGAGGGCGTCGAGGGAATCATCTCGGCGAGCGACTTCATCGAGCTCACCGAGGGTGCCCAGCTCCTCTTCATCTGACCCACTGCCTCGGAACGACGACCCGCGCGGGGCGGCCCCGGCGGGACTCCGCTCCCGCCGGGCTGTCCGACGCCCTGGGACAGATCGACCAATAGGTCGAAGTTGCCCCACCGCCGATGGGGCAACTTTGACCTATTGGTCGACGTTGCCGCGTCCGGGTTCGGGATGCCGTGTTCGCGGGTCCGTGCGCGGCATCCGTCTTCGTCAGTCGGCGGCCGGGGCGAGGTAGAGGGTCGACAGCCGGGCGACCCGCACCGTCACGGAGTGCTGCTGGTCGTGCCACGGCGTGGCCTCGGCCTCGAGCACGGTGCCGGCCTGGCTGGGCGAGCTGAGCTCGTCGAAGCCGCTGGTGTCGAGCACGACCTCCCAGCGGCCCGCTCGGGGCACCCCGACCCGCACCCACGCCTTGTCGTCACCGCTGTAGTTGACGACGGTCGCGACGACGTCACCCTGCTGGTCGGCCCGGGCGAAGCGCAGGTAGGACAGCACGTTGCCGGTGTTGTCGTCGGCGTCGAGCCAGCGGAAGCCGGCCGGCTGCGCGTCGAGCTCCCACATCGCGGGGTGGGCGCGGTACAGCGTGTTGAGCTCCTTGACGAGGTTGTGCACCCGGTAGTGGGCGGCGTGGTCGAGCAGCCACCACTCGAGCGAGCGGCCGTCGGCCCACTCGGTCGGCTGGGCGAACTCGCAGCCCATGAAGAGCAGCTGCTTGCCGGGGTGCGACCACATGTACGCGAGGAAGGCGCGCACCGTCGCGAGCTGCTCCTCGCGGGTGCCGGGGATCTTCGTGAGCATCGACCCCTTGCCGTGGACGACCTCGTCGTGGCTGATCGGCAGGAGGTAGTTCTCGCTGAACGCGTACATGAGCGAGAAGGTCAGGAGGTTGTGGTGGTACTGGCGGTGGATCGGCTCCTCCTTGAGGTAGCGCAGGGTGTCGTTCATCCACCCCATGTTCCACTTCAGCCCGAAGCCGAGCCCGCCGCCCGACGTCGGCTTCGTGACACCGGGCCACGACGTCGACTCCTCGGCGATGGTGACGATGCCGGGGACCCGCTTGTACGCCGTCGCGTTGGCCTCCTGGAGGAGCCCGATCGCCTCGAGGTGCTCGCGCCCCCCGTGGACGTTGGGGATCCACTCGCCGTCCTTGCGGGAGTAGTCGAGGTAGAGCATGGAGGCCACGGCATCCACCCGCAGGCCGTCGACGTGGAACTCCTCGAGCCAGTAGATGGCGTTCGCGACGAGGAAGTTGCGCACCTCGAGGCGGCCGAAGTCGAACACGTGGGTGCCCCAGTCGGGCTGGTCCCCTCGGCGCGGGTCGGGGTGCTCGTAGAGGGGCAGGCCGTCGAAGCGGGCGAGGGCGAAGGCGTCGCGGGGGAAGTGTCCCGGCACCCAGTCGAGGATGACGCCGATGCCGGCCCGGTGCAGCGCGTCCACGAGGTACTTGAAGTCGTCCGGGGTCCCGAACCGCGCGGTGGGCGCGTAGTAGCCGGTGACCTGGTAGCCCCACGAGGGACCGTAGGGGTGCTCCATGACGGGGAGCAGCTCGACGTGCGTGAAGCCGAGGTCCGACACGTAGTTGACGAGGTGCTCGGCGAGCTCGCGGTACGACAGGCCCTGGCGCCACGAGCCGAGGTGCACCTCGTAGACGCTCATCGGGCCGTCGTGCGGGTTGCGGGTCGGCCGCTCGTCCATCCACGCGGTGTCGGTCCACTCGTGCACGGAGTCGTCGACGACCGACCCGGTGTTCGGCGGGCGCTCGGTGCGGCGTGCCATCGGGTCGGCCTTGGTCCGCACGACGTCGTCGGCACCCCGGATCTCGAACTTGTAGACGTGGCCGACGCCGACGTCGGGGACGAAGAGCTCCCACACGCCCGAGGACCCGATGAGCCGCATCGGGTGGATCCGGCCGTCCCAGTCGTTGAAGTCGCCGATGACCCGCACGGCCTTGGCCCGCGGCGCCCAGACGGCGAACGAGACCCCTCGGACCGCACCCATCGGACCCGTCGTACCCGCGCAGCCGGGCACCGAGGACCGTCCACAGCTGCTCGTGGCGCCCCTCGCCCACGAGGTGGAGGTCGACCTCCCCGAGGGTGGGGGCGAAGCGGTACGGGTCGTCCTGGAGGTGCTCCACGCCGTCGGCCCAGGCGACGAGCAGCCGGTAGTCCATCGTGCGGGTCACGTCGGGCCGCACCGCCGTCCAGACGCCCTCGGCCTCGTGCGCCAGCTCGAGCTCCTCGCCGTCCTCGAAGCGCACGCGCACCGACTGCGCCAGCGGCTTGAGCACCCGCAGGCGCAGCCCGCCCGGCTCGAGGTGCTGACCGAGGAGGTCGTGGGGCTGCTGGTGGCGTCCCTGGACGAGCGCGGTGATCGCGCCGCCGACCTCGGGGCTGGGCGTGGGGCTCACGACGGGTCTCCTTGCGTGGTGGGGTGCTGCGAGAAGCGAGCGGTGAGGCGCCGGACGGCCCCGAGCGGGATGGCCACCCAGTCCGGCCGGTTGCGGGCCTCGTAGACGACCTCGTACATCGCCTTGTCGAGCTCGAACGCCGCGAGCAGCGGTCCGAGCGCGCGGGGGTCGCCGGCGGAGCCCGCGGCGTAGCCGTCGAGGAAGGCCTGCTGCGCGGAGGTCACCCAGTCGCGGGCGGACGCCCCGCCCGACTGCTCGCGGGTGCCGCCGACGTAGTCGAAGCTGCGCAGCATCCCGGCGACGTCGCGCACCCACTGGTCCGGCAGCGAGCGCTCCGAGAGCGGTCGCAGCGGCTCGCCCTCGAAGTCGAGCAGCACCCACCCGCGCTCGGGGGAGTGCAGCACCTGCCCGAGGTGGTAGTCGCCGTGGATGCGCTGGAGGGCCGGCCAGTCGGTGTCGGTGGCGGCCCGCAGCACGGCGTCCACCGGCCCGCGGACCTCCTCGAGCTCGGGCGCCTCGGCGACCGCGGCCTCGAAGCGGGCACGCATCTCGGCGACGATCGTCCCGGCCTGCTCGCGGGTCGTGGGCTCGGTGCCGAGCACGTCGGCGAGGGTGCGGTGCACCTCGGCCGTCGCCTCCCCGAGCGCACGGGCCGGCCCGGAGAAGTCGGTGCCCTCCTCGGCGGCGCGCAGCGCCACCCGCCACGCGTCCTCGACGCCCGGCAGGAACTCCTGGGCGAAGGCGAGGTGCCCGGATGCCGGCTGGTCGCCCTCCGTGCCCGGGTGCGGCCAGTGCCCGCTCACCGACCCGACGACCGCCGGCACGCGACGGGAGCCGGCGTCGACGAGTGCGCCCTGGAGCACGACGTCCGGGTTCTCCCCGGGCGAGAGCATCCGGAAGACCTTGACGATGAGGGGGGTGTGGTGGCCGTCGGGCAGGTCGCAGTCGAGGATCACCGAGGTGTTCGACTGCTCGCCCGAGAGCACGCGGGAGGTGCGCACGTGCACCTCGGGTCCCCAGCTCGGCTGCGGGACCCCGGCGACCGACTCCTCGACCGCTCCGCTGAGACCGTCGAGGACTGCGGCCCGCACCCGGCCCTGGACCAGCTCCAGCAGCTGGGCGGCGTAGACCGGGTCGTGCGGGCCGTCGTAGACCCAGCGCTGCCCGAGCACCGAGTGCTCCATGGTGCCGACGAGGGCGTGGTCGGCGCTGCCGAGGGGCTCCCCGCGGTAGGTGAGCGGCACCTGGTAGACGACCGGCTCGGGGCCGGCCTCGTCGGCCAGGACGAGCGTCTCGACGCCCGACCTCGCCCTCGGGGTCGTCGAGGCGCCACGTGGCGAGCAGGCGCAGCCTCGGCTGCTGACCCTTCGCGGCGTACCAGCGCTGGTCGCCCATCCAGCCCTGGACGAGCTCGAGCTTCGTCGGGCTGAGGGAGGCGGTGGTGTGGATCTCAGCCACGGGACCTCACCGCGCCGCGGTGCCAGCGCCAGCCAGAAGAAGTCGCGCGACCCCAGGGTGACGGCGATCGTCCCGTCGTCGCCGATGTCGGGGAAGCCGCTGCCGCCGAACAGGTCGCGCGTCTCCCAGCCCGCGAGCTCGTCGGGCAGCGTGACGGTCGTCGACTGGGGGCGCGAGGAGAGGTTGTTGACGCACAGCACGGCGAGGGCCGAGCGGTCCTCGCTGTCGCGCTCGTGCCGGTCGACCCGCACGAAGGCGAGCACCCGCTCGTGGGTCGACCCGCACACCTCGAAGTCCCCGATGCCGAACACCGGGTGCTCCCGTCGCACCGAGAGCATGCCCCGGACCCAGTGCAGGCAGCGAGGACCCCGACGCCATCTGCGCCTCGACGTTGACGTGGTTGTGGTGGTAGACGAGCGACTGGATCACCGGCAGGTAGAGCTTGCCCGGGTCGGCCGTGGAGAAGCCCGCGTTGCGGTCGGGGGTCCACTGCATGGGCGTGCGCACGGCATCCCGGTCGTGGAGCCAGATGTTGTCGCCCATGCCGATCTCGTCGCCGTAGTAGAGGCACGGCGAGCCGGGCAGCGACAGCAGCAGGGCGTGGATGAGCTCGACCTCCGGGCGCGAGTTGTCGAGCAGCGGGGCCAGACGGCGGCGGATGCCGACGTTGGCCCGCATCCGCGGGTCCGGCGCGTACCAGCCGTACATCGCGGCGCGTTGCTCGGGCGTGACCATCTCGAGGGTCAGCTCGTCGTGGTTGCGCAGGAAGGTGCCCCACTGGGAGCCCTTCGGGATGGCCGGCGTGTCGGCGAGGACGTCGACGATGGGCGCCGCCTTCTCCTCGCGCAGCGCGTAGTAGAGCATCGGCATCACCGGGAAGTGGAAGCACATCTGGCACTCCGGCGCCTCCTCGGTGCCGAAGTAGTCGACGACGTCGCGCGGTGGCTGGTTCGCCTCGGCGAGGAGGATCCGGCCGGGGTACTCGGCGTCGACCATCGCGCGGAGGCTGGCGAGGAACTCGTGGGTCCTCGGGTGGTTCTCGCCGTTGTGGCCCTCCTCCTCGTAGAGGTACGGCACGGCATCCAGCCGGAAGCCGTCGATGCCCATGTCCATCCAGAAGCGGACGACGTCGAACATCGCCTCGTGGACCGCCGGGTTCTCGAAGTTGAGGTCCGGCTGGTGGCTGAAGAAGCGGTGCCAGAAGAACTGCCGGCGGATCGGGTCGAAGGTCCAGTTCGACGTCTCGGTGTCGACGAAGATGATCCGGGCGTCGGTGTACCTGTCGTCGGTGTCGGACCAGACGTAGAAGTCGCCGTAGGGCCCTTCGGGGTCGCTGCGCGACGCCTGGAACCACGGGTGCTGGTCGCTCGTGTGGTTCATGACGAAGTCGGTGATGATCCGGATGCCGCGCGCGTGCGCCTGGGTGATGAGCTCGCGGAACTCGGGCAGCGTGCCGAACTCGGGCAGCACCTGGGTGTAGTCGGAGATGTCGTAGCCGCCGTCGCGCAGCGGGCTCGCGTAGAACGGCGGGAGCCAGAGGCAGTCGACGCCGAGCCACTGGAGGTAGTCGAGCCGGTTGACGATGCCGGCGAAGTCGCCCTCGCCGGAGCCGGTGCTGTCGCCGAAGGCGCGCACGAGCACCTCGTAGAACACCGCGGTGCGGAACCACTCCGGGTCGTGGCGCAGGCCGGGCTGGTTGGCGCCGAGCCCCGGGTGCGAGTGCCCCATGCCGGCGATCGCCGTCACCAGGACCTCCGCACCGCGACGACGTGGACGGGTTCGACCTCCGGCCCGAGCCGGACGTAGTTGTCGCGCTGCCACGTCCAGCGCTCGCTCGGTGACGAGGTCGTGCGCCTCGAAGGTGTCCCCGGGGTCGAGGCCGAGGGCGCCCATGTCGAGCCGCACGGTGGTGGCGCGGGTCGAGTGCGGGTCGAGGTTGGCGACGACCACGACGACGTCGTCGGTGCCGTCGGCGAGGCGGCGACGCTTGGAGAACGCGAGGAAGTTCTCGTCGTCGACGTGGTGGAAGCGGATGTCGCGCAGCCGGTGCAGGGCGGGGTGGGCGCGGCGGATGTCGTTGATCATCGTGAGCCAGCCGGCGAGCGAGCGGCCCTCCGTAGGCGCCGCCCGGTTCGTAGTCGGCCCAGCGGCGGTCCTTGTACTGGTACTTCTCGTTGTCGATCTGCTCCTCGGCGCCCGGGCGGGCCACGTGCTCCATGAGCTCGTAGCCGGCGTAGATGCCGTACGTCGGAACGAGCGTGGCGGCGAGGACCGAGCGCACCTTCCAGGCGGCCGGGCCCCCGAACTGCATGTACGGCGTGAGGATGTCGTGGGTCGTCGGCCAGAAGGAGGGGCGCATGTAGGCCGCCGCGTCCCCGGACAGCTCGGTGACGTACTCGCGCAGCTCGCCGGCGCCGTTGCGCCAGGTGTAGTAGGTGTAGCTCTGCTGGAAGCCGACCTTGCCCAGGGTGTGCATCATCGCCGGCTTGGTGAAGGCCTCGGCGAGCCAGATGACGTCGGGATGGTCCTTCGCCACGTCGGCGATGAGCCACTGCCAGAACTCCACCGGCTTGGTGTGGGGGTTGTCGACGCGGAACAGGGTGACCCCGTGGTCGATCCACACCTGCACGACCCGGCGGACCTCGGCGTAGATCCCCGCGGGGTCGTTGTCGAAGTTCAGCGGGTAGATGTCCTGGTACTTCTTCGGCGGGTTCTCGGCGTAGGCGATGGTGCCGTCGCCGCGGGTGGTGAACCACTCGGGGTGGGTCGTCACCCACGGGTGGTCGGGGGAGCACTGGAGCGCGAGGTCCATGGCGACCTCGAGGCCGAGCCGCCGGGACTCCGCGACGAAGGCGTCGAAGTCCTCGAAGGTGCCGAGGTCGGGGTGGATGGCGTCGTGCCCGCCGTCGGGGGAGCCGATCGCGTAGGGGCTGCCGGGGTCCTCGGGCCGGGAGTCGAGGGTGTTGTTCGGGCCCTTCTTGGCGGCCTGCCCGATGGGGTGCACGGGCGTGAGGTAGACGACGTCGAACCCCATGGCGGCGATGGCGGGCAGCCGCCGCGCCGCCGTGCGCAGGGTGCCCGTCGTCCAGCGGTGCTCCTCCTCGTCGTACGTCGCGCCCTCGCTGCGCGGGAAGATCTCGTACCAGGCTCCGGAGAGTGCCAGCTCGCGCTCGACGAGCAGGGACAGCTCGGCCGAGGGCGTGACGTGGTCGCGCAGCGGCCGGGCGGCGAGCTCGTCCTCGACCGACGGGTCGGTGCCGGCCTGCAGGCGCACCGCGGCGGGGCGGGTGGTGTCGCGCAGGCCGTGCACGGCATCCGAGAGCACCGCCTGCTGCGCGGCGGTGCGGGGAACCTCGGCGCGCGCCCGCTCGAGCACGAGGGCGCCCTCGTCGAGCATGAGCTCGGTGTCGACGTCGGCGCGGACCTTGATCGTCGCGTCGTGCTCCCACGTGCCGTACGGGTCGGACCAGCCCTCGACGCGGTAGCTCCACCAGCCCGTGCGGTCGGCGCTGACCCGGGCCACCCAGGTGTCGAGGCCGGGGTTCGTGCAGGTCATCGGCACGTGGTGCTCGGTGCCGTCGGGGTCGGTGAGCACGACGGTGGCGTTGACGGCGTCGTGGCCCTCGCGGAACACCGTCGCGGTGACGGTGAACTCCTCGTCGACGACGGCCTTGGCGGGCCGGGCGCCGCAGTCGACGGAGGGCCTGACGTCGAGGACGGGGATGCGGCCGATCGGGTGCTGGGGGGGCGTGGTGCGAGGGGCTGCGGTCACGGGTCGCACGCTACCGGGCACGGGCAGCGGGGGATAAGTCGCGCGGCAGTCCGGATCTCGTCGTGCAAGATCATGACGGGCCGCTGAAAGTTGTGGATGAAAGCGTTTTCCTCGTGCCCTACGATGACCCCTCGTGAAGGCCATCCGCCGCTTCAGCGTGCGCCCCGTCCTGCCCGCCCCGATCGCCGCGCTGGGCGATCTCGCGATGAACCTCCGGTGGTCCTGGCACCCCCCGCTGCGCGACCTCTTCGAGTCGATCGACCCCGCCCGCTGGGCCGCCGTCGGGCGCGACCCGGTGGCCATGCTCTCCGCCGTGTCGCCCGACGAGCTCGACCGCCTGGCCGCCGACCCGGCGTTCGTCGAGCGCGTCGACGCGGCCCGGCAGGCGCTCGACCGCTACCTCGAGCAGGACCGCTGGTACCAGCAGTGGGGGCGCGAGCAGGCCGAGGGCGTGCCCTCGGCGATCGCCTACTTCAGCGCCGAGTTCGGGATCACCGCGGCGCTGCCCCAGTACTCCGGCGGCCTCGGCATCCTCGCCGGCGACCACCTCAAGGCGGCGTCCGACATCGGCGTCCCGATCGTCGGCGTCGGCCTGTTCTACAAGACCGGGTACTTCCGCCAGAGCCTCAACCGTGACGGCTGGCAGCAGGAGGACTACCCCGTCCTCGACCCCGACGGCCTCGCCCTCTCGCTCCTGCGCGAGGAGGACGGCACGCCCTGCGTCGTCACCCTGTCCCTGCCCGGCGGTCGCGAGCTGCACGCCCACGTCTGGCGCGCGCAGGTCGGCCGGGTCCCGCTGCTCCTGCTCGACTCCGACGTGCACGGCAACGACGACGCCGGCCGCACGCGTCACCGAGCGCCTCTACGGGGGCGGCGGCGAGCTGCGGCTGCAGCAGGAGATGCTCCTCGGGATGGGTGGTGTGCGCGCCCTGCGGCTGTGGTCGCGGCTGACCGGTGCCCCGACGCCGGACGTCTACCACGCCAACGAGGGCCACGCCGGCTTCCTCGGGGTCGAGCGGATCAGCGAGCTCGTCCGCAGCGAGGCGATGAGCTTCGACGAGGCGCTCGAGGCGGTGCGCGCGGCGACGGTCTTCACGACGCACACGCCGGTTCCTGCCGGCATCGACCGCTTCGACGCCAGCCTCGTCGAGCTGTACTTCGGCGGCGCCCAGGCGGTCGAGGGGGTCCCGGTCGAGCGGCTGCTGCGCCTCGGCGCCGAGACGTACGAGGGCGGCGCGGCCAACATGTTCAACATGGCCGTCATGGGCCTGCGGCTGGCCCAGCGGGCGAACGGGGTCTCGAAGCTCCACGGCGTCGTCAGCCGCGAGATGTTCGACGGCCTGTGGCCCGGTTTCGACGACGACGAGGTGCCGATCACCTCGATCACCAACGGCGTGCACGGACCGACGTGGGTGGACCGAGCGGTCTTCGAGGTGGCTCGGAAGCACGCCGACGTCCACGAGCTCGACACCCAGGACTCGTGGGAGGCCTTCGCCACCGTGCCCCGCGACGCCGTCTGGGCCACGAAGCGCCGGCTGCGCGCGCAGCTCGTCGCCGAGGCCCGCCGTCGCACCCGCACGTCGTGGCTGGAGCGCGGTGCCTCGCCGGCGGAGCTGGCCTGGACCGACGAGATCCTCGACCCCGACGTGCTGACGATCGGCTTCGCCCGGCGGGTGCCGACGTACAAGCGGCTCACGCTGATGCTGCGTGACCCGGTGCGGCTGAAGAAGATCCTGCTCCACCCCGAGCGCCCGGTGCAGCTCGTCATCGCGGGCAAGTCGCACCCCGCCGACGAGACCGGCAAGCAGCTGATCCAGCAGCTGGTGCGCTTCGCCGACGACCCCGAGGTGCGCCACCGCATCGTGTTCCTCCCGAACTACGACATCGCCATGGCGCTGCACCTCTACCCCGGCTGCGACGTGTGGCTCAACAACCCCCTGCGGCCGTTCGAGGCGTGCGGCACGTCAGGGATGAAGGCGGCGCTCAACGGGGCGCTCAACCTCTCGATCCTCGACGGCTGGTGGGACGAGTGGTTCGACGGCCGCAACGGCTGGGCGATCCCGACCGCCGACGGCGTGGAGGACGCGGAGCGCCGCGACGACATCGAGGCCAACGCGCTGTACGACCTCGTCGAGAACCAGGTCGCGCCGCGCTTCTACGACACCGACGACGACGGGCTGCCGCAGAACTGGCTCGCGATGATCCTGCACACGGTGACGACGCTCGGCCCCAAGGTGCGGGCGAGCCGGATGGTGCGCGACTACACCGAGCAGCTGTACGTGCCCGCGGCGCGGTCGGGCTGGGCCCTGGCGCACGACGACTACTCCGGCGCGCGCGACCTGGCGGCGTACAAGGCGCGGGCCCGCGAGGGCTGGGGCGAGGTGCACGTCGACCACGTCGAGTCCTCCGGTGTCGGCGACACCCCGGAGCTCGGGGAGACGCTGCACGTCACCGCGTACGTGTCGCTCGGTGACCTCACCCCCGACGACGTCGAGGTGCAGGTCGTCCACGGGCGCACCAACCACCACGGCGACGAGCTGCACGACGTGTCGACCGTGCCGCTGACGCACGTCGAGAGCTACGAGCACGGGCGGCACCAGTTCGCCGGCGACCTCGTGCTGCGGTGGTCCGGGGCGTTCGGCTACACCGTGCGGGCGCTGCCGCAGCACACCGGTCTGGCCCGGCCGAGCGAGCTCGGCCTCGTGGCGAACGCCTGACCTGACCCCCGGTGCGAGAACCTTGACCTTCGCACCACTTCGGAAGTGGTGCGAAGGTCAAGGTTGCGGGACCGGGCGAGAAAGTTGTTGCGGGTCAGTGGGGGGCCGGGGCCTCGACGAGGCGGTCGCGGGTGATGTCGCCCAGCGTCCGGCAGCCCGTGAGGGCCATCGTCAGGTCGAGCTCGGCCCGGATGTTGCGCAGCACCTCGGACACCCCCGCGGCCCCGGCGAGGGCGAGCCCGTAGACGTACGGGCGACCGATGCCCACGGCATCCGCCCCGAGCGCCAGCGCGACGAAGGCGTCCGCGCCCGACCGCACGCCGCTGTCGAACAGCACCGGCATCCCCGATCCCGCGCCGCGCACCGCGTCGACGACCGCCGGGAGCGCGTCGAGCGCAGCCACGCTGCGGTCGACCTGGCGTCCGCCGTGGTTCGAGACGAGGATGCCGTCGACGCCCGCCTCGACGGCCCGCCTCGCGTCCTCGGGGTGCAGGATGCCCTTGAGCACGACGGGCAGGTCGGTCAGCTCGCGCAGGCGCGGGAGGTCCGCCCAGCCCAGCGACGGCCTGGAGAAGACGTCGAGGAAGGTCTCGACCGCGGCGCGGGGCTCGCGGGCGGACAGGTTGCGCCGGGTGTCGCCGGGGTGGTTGCGGCTCAGGGAGACCAGCGTGCGCACCGCGGCGGGTGTGGGCCGGGGCTGCGGCTCCGCGTCCGCGGTGTCCGCCGCCTGCGCGGCCTGCACCCGCTCGGCGACCAGCCGCTGGAAGACCGGGTCCGAGGTGTACTGCGCGATGCCCTCGCCGCGGGCGAAGGGCAGGTGCCCCAGGTCGAGGTCGCGGGGGCGCCAGCCGAGGTATGCCGTGTCGAGGGTCACGAGGATCGCCTCGCTCCCGCAGGCCTCGGCCCGGTGGACCATGCTCTCGACGAGGTCGTCGTCGCGGCTCCAGTAGAGCTGGTACCAGTGGCCGGAGCCCTCGAGCTCGGCGGCGACCTGCTCCATCGGCACCGACGCCTGGGTGCTGAGGATCGGCGTGACGCCCTGCTCGCGGGCGCCGCGCGCCATCGCGAGGTCGGCGTCGGCGTGCGCGCTCGACAGCACGCCGACCGGCGCCGCGAGGATCGGGGAGGGGTGGCGTCGCCCGAACAGCTCGACGCCGGAGTCGCGCTCGCTCGTGTCGACGAGCAGGCGCGGCACGACCCGCCACCGGCCGAACGCCGCGAGGTTCGCCGCCGCCGTGCTCTCGCTGCCGGCGGAGCCGGCCACGTAGGCGAACCCGCGGCGGGACATGACCCGTCGAGCGGCCTCCTCGAGGGCATGGCCGTCCGTGGGCACGCGCGGGCGACGGCCGAAGGTGCCGGCCCGGTAGATGGCGGCCTGGGTGACCCGCCCGATGTCGGTGAACGGCATGTGACCTCCCTCGTCGGCGGCGGTGGGCGCGCCGTGCGTGCCGCCTGTCTACCCGATGCGGCCGCCGGGCGGAAGCCGGACGCGGGTCGCAGCGGCGCGCCCTAGGGTGACCGCATGACCCGGTTCTCGTGGGCCGCCTGGGGCCTGCTCGTCGTCGTCCTCGACCTGCCCTTCTTCGGCTGGGACGTCCTCCCCGACGTCGTCGGCTACGCGTGGGTCGTCATCGGCCTCGCCGGGTCGGCGGCGGTGCACCCGGCGTTCGTGCGGGCGCGCGCGGCGGCCGCGGCCGGCATCCCGACCGCCGTGGTCACGGGAACGCCGCTGTTCGACGACCAGTACGGGGTCACGTGGGGGGCCACGTTCATCGGCATCCTCGTGGTGACCGCGGTCATGCACCAGCTGGCGACCGGCATCCGCGACCTCGAGCCCGACAACGACAGCGACCTGCGCATCTACACGCGGGGGATCCGCGTCGCGGCGCCCGCGGCGGCGGCCGTGCAGCTCGTCGGCCTCGTCGGCATCAGCACCGCCCTGGCGCCGCTGTACTTCCTCGGGCTCCTCGGCGCTGGTGGTCGTCGGGATCGTCGCGGTCGTGCTCGTGCACCGGGTGAACCGGGCCGGCTGGCTCGCGACGGCCGGGACGCACCCCGACCCCGCGACGCCCTGACCCCGCCGCGTCGACGAGGAGAGAACACGCCGCCTCCCGCGACCGGGAGACGGCGTGTTCTCTACTCGTCGACGAGCCGGACCGGCCCGAGGAGTCAGCGTAGGAAGGGGACCTCGCGGTCGAGCAGGCCGCGCTCCTTGAGCTCGGCGCGCAGCGGGATCTCGTCGTCGATCCAGCCGCTCTGCTTGATGCCCCAGAACGACGCGTGGTCGGGGCCGTAGCCGAGCAGCTGCTGCTGCAGCGGGGTGAGGCCCTTGAACCAGTCGGACGACTGGTCGGCGACGGCCTCGTCGAGCGGGCGGATCCAGCGGTAGGTGTAGCCGATGAACATCAGCTTGCGGATGCGCTCGCTCTGGTTCATCGAGCGGCTGTGCCAGAGGCGGCGGTCGAAGATGAAGGCGTCGCCGGGGTTGAGCAGCACCTCGACGGCCCCCTCGGGCTCGACGATCGGGTCGCCCTCCTTCTCGGGGCGGCCGGCCAGGGTGTTGCTCTTGTGGCTGCCGGGGATGACCTTGGTGTTGCCGTAGCCGGGCTCGGACAGGTCGGTGAGGGCGTAGCAGATCTTCGTCATGAACATCGGCCGCACGTCCATGTCGATGTCGGAGTTCTGCCGGTAGCCGTCCTGGTGCCAGTTCCAGAAGGGCGGCTCGTCCTTGGGCGGGTTGACGTCGATGTGGTTGTGGTGCGTGTAGATGTTCCAGCCCATCGTCCCCCAGATGTACGGGAAGGTCCGCGGCCACGAGAGCAGCTCGACGAACCGCGGGTCGCGGTGCAGCCAGCCCATGACGTGGATCGAGCGGTCCGGGCGCAGGCCGCCAGAGGCCTCCTCCTCGGCGTAGACGCGGTCGACGGCGTCCTCGAAGTAGGCCCGGTCCTCCTCCGGGAGGGCGTTCGGGATGACGACGAAGCCGTCGCGGTCGTACTGCTCGCGGACGGCCGGGTCGAGCGGCTCGAAGCCGGTCGGTGCGGAAACGGTGGCGGTCATGCGGTGTGAGCTCCCAACTGGTGCCGAGGGTGGGCGGGGGCACCACCCCGCTGCGGGCCGCCGTGCGGCGGCGTCCGCCTCCTTGGGGTCGAGTCTAGGTCGACGCGGTCACGTGACGTCGGACGCGGTGTACACGCGAAGGGTCGTCGCCGCGACGGCGACGGCCCCGGCGCCCGGTCCTCGCCACCCTCCTGCGGACGCTCCCAGGCGCTGTCCCACAGCAGCCGGTAGGTCGTGACGCCGGGCGCCGCGGGCAGCGTCACCTCGCACGTCGTCGGTGCTGCCGTTGACGACGAGGAGGGCGGAGTCCCACCCCATCCACGCCCCGGCGACGAACAGCTGCAGCACCCGGTGCCCGTCGGACCAGCGCTCGGCCATGGGCTCGCCGTCGGCGGCGTACCACTCCATGTCGCGCGAGCCGTCGTCGTGGACCTGGCGGCCGAGCGCCCACACGCGCTGGCGCAGAGCCGGCAGTGCCTGCCGCACCCGGGTCAGGTGGCTCGTCGTCGCGAGCAGGTCCTCCTGCCAGGGCTCGAGGTCCCAGTGCAGCCAGGTCGTCTCGTTGTCCTGGCAGTAGGGGTTGTTGTTGCCGCCCTGGGTGCGGCCGACCTCGTCGCCGGCGTTGAGCATCGGCACCCCGGTCGAGAGCAGCAGCGTGCCGAGCAGGTTGCGCACGGCGAGCCGGCGGGCGGCGAGCACCCCGGCGTCGTCGGTCGGGCCCTCGACGCCGTGGTTCCACGAGCCGTTGCCCGGGCTGCCGTCGCGGTTCTGCTCCCCGTTCGCCTCGTTGTGCTTGGAGTCGTACGCGACGAGGTCGGCGGTGGTGAACCCGTCGTGGGCCGCGACGAAGTTCACCGAGGCGGTCGGGCCGCGGTCGCGGTGCCCGAACAGGTCGCGCGACCCGGCCAGCCGGGTCGCGAGCTCCTCGAGGCTGTGGCCGGGCCGGCCGTGCAGCTGGTCGCGCACGTCACCGACCCAGAAGCGCCGCACCGCGTCGCGGAAGCGGTCGTTCCACTCCATGAACGGCGGGGGGAACTGGCCGGTGCGCCAGCCGTGCATCCCGACGTCCCAGGGCTCCGCCACGAGCTTGACGGCGGAGAGCACGGGGTCGGTGCGCAGGGCCACGAGGAACGGGTGGTCGGGGTCGAAGTCGTCCCCGCGGCCCCGGCCCAGCGCGACGGCGAGGTCGAACCGGAAGCCGTCGACGTGGTACTCGCGCACCCAGTACCGCAGCGAGTCCAGGACCATGCGGCACACGACCGGATGCCGGAGGTCGAGGGTGTTGCCGCAGCCGGTGACGTCGATGTCGCGCCCGCGCTCGTCGAGCCGGTAGTAGGCGCGCTGGTCCAGCCCTCGCCACGACAGCGTCGCCCCCGTGCGGTCCTGCTCGGCGGTGTGGTTGTAGACGACGTCGAGGAGAACCTCGATCCCCTCCCGGTGGAGGAGCTTGACCATCCCCTTGACCTCGTCGACGACGCCCTGCGGGTCGGCCGCCGAGGCGTAGGCCGGATGGGGTGCGAAGAAGCCCAGCGTGTTGTAGCCCCAGTGGTTCGTCATCCCGCGGCGCGCGAGGTGCGGCTCCGAGGTGAAGGCGTGCACCGGCAGCAGCTCGACCGCGGTCACGCCCAACCGGGTGAGGTGCGCGACCGACGCCGGGTGGGCCAGCCCGGCATACGTGCCGCGCAGCGCCGGAGGGACGTCGGGATGCAGCGCGCTCTGGTTCCGCACGTGCGCCTCGTAGATCACGCTCTCGCTGCGCGACCGGTTCGGGGCGACGTCGTCCTCCCAGTCGAAGCGGTCGTCGACGACGACGCACCGCGGCACGTCGGACCGGCTGTCGAGGTCCGAGCGCAGCTCGCCGTCTCCGCGCCAGTGGTCGTCGACGACGTGCCCGTAGACCGCCGGACCCCATCGGACGTCGCCCTCGAGCGCCTTCGCGTAGGGGTCGAGGAGCAGCTTGGCGGGGTTGTGCCGGAGCCCCGCCTCGGGGTCCCACGCACCGTCGGCCCGGATGCCGTAGCGCTGGCCGGCGCGCACGCCCGGGACGAACCCGAACCACCACCCGTGCGCCCGCTCGGTGAGCGGCACCCGGCGCTCGCTCGTCCCCTCGTCGTCACCCGCCTCGAAGAGGCACAGCTCGACGCCGTCGGCGTGCCCTGCGTAGACCGCGACGTCGGCCCCGCCGTCGACGAGCGTGACGCCGGGAGCCGGCGCCAGGTCGCGGGTCATCGGCCGCGGCGGGGCGGTCGTGAGGTGGGGCCGGGGCGACATGGAGGGGAGCCTAGTGAGTGGTTACGGTGGGACCATGACCGATCCCACGTCGCTGCCCAACTTCCCGCCGCCGGCGGACGAGCACCCGCTGCGGGGCCGGGTCCTCGACGTCCTCGTCGACCTCGGCGTGCAGCCGAACATCGACACCGACGGTGACGTCGCGTTCCGCGTCAACGACCAGCAGCTCTTCGTCCGGTGCTCCGAGGGCGAGGTCGAGATCATGCGGGTCTTCGGCCAGTGGCAGGTCCAGGAGGAGCTCCTCGGCGACCGGCTCAAGCTGCACGAGACGTGCAACGAGCTCAACCTCAACATGAACTGCGTCAAGACCGGCGTGGCCGGCTCGACGCTCGTCGTCACGGGTGAGCACCTCGTGACCCCGGGGGCCGACCTGTCGACCCTCGTGCAGGTGTCGATCCAGGTCATCCTGTCGGCGGTGCAGCTGTGGCACCAGCGGGTGCTCGGCATCGACCCGTCCGCCCCGGACGGCGCGGGGGAGGGGTCGTGAGCGACCTCGTGCGCCTGGAGGTCGAGGACGGCATCGGCACGATCCGCCTCGACCGGCCGCCGATGAACGCGCTCAACGGCGAGATCCAGCACGGCCTCATCGCCGCCTGCCGCGAGGCGGCCGAGCGCCGCGACGTCGCGGCCGTCGTCGTCTGGGGCGGCGAGAAGGTCTTCGCGGCGGGCGCCGACATCAAGGAGATGGAGTCGATGTCGTACACCGACATGGTCGACCACTCCGCGCTGCTCCAGGACTTCACCCGGGCCCTCGCGCGCCTGCCGAAGCCCACCGTCGCCGCCATCACCGGCTACGCCCTCGGCGGCGGGTGCGAGGTCGCCCTCGCGTGCGACTTCCGGGTCGCGGCCGACGACGCCCGGCTCGGGCAGCCCGAGATCCTCCTCGGCATCATCCCCGGAGCCGGGGGCACCCAGCGCCTGGCCCGGCTCGTCGGCCCCGCGCGCGCCAAGGACATCGTCTTCTCGGGCCGGTTCGTCGGCGCCGAGGAGGCCCTGCGGATCGGCCTCGTCGACGAGGTCGTCCCGGCATCCGAGGTCTACGCCGCAGCCCGCGCTCGGGTCGGACGCTACGTCGGCGGTCCGTCGTACGCCCTGCGCGCCGCGAAGGAGGCCGTCGACCGCGGTCTCGAGGTCGACCTCGACAGCGGGCTGGAGATCGAGCGGATGCTCTTCGCCGGCCTCTTCGCGACGCGGGACCGGGCCATCGGGATGCGCAGCTTCGTCGAGAACGGGCCCGGGAAGGCGACCTTCGAGGGAGCCTGACCCGGACCGCCGGCGGACCGGGGTGGCAGGCATCACGCCGGTCGGATGCTGAACCGCGAGGCCCCGGCTGAGAGGATGGGTGCCCATGCCGGGGGCCACCTCGGGTGGTCCCATCCCCCCACTCCAGAAGAGGACGAGGCACGCATGAACATCGTCGTCTGCGTCAAGTACGTGCCGGACGCCCAGTCCGAGCGCACGTTCCGCGACACTGACAACACCGTCGAGCGCGTGGGCGTCGACGGGCTCCTCTCCGAGCTCGACGAGTACGCCGTCGAGGAGGCGCTGAAGATCGTCGAGGCCGCGGGCGAGGGCGAGGTCACCGTGCTGACCGTCGGCCCGGCGGCCGCCGCCGACGCCATCAAGAAGGCGCTGCAGATGGGTGCCCACCGGGGTGTGCACGTCGAGGACGAGGCGATCCACGGCTCGGATGCCGTGGCCACCTCCCTCGTGCTCGCCGAGGCCGTGACCAAGGCGACCGGGGGCTCCCCGGAGCTCGTGCTCACGGGCATGTCCTCGACCGACGGGGTCATGGGCGTCGTTCCGGCGATGCTCGCCGAGCGCCTGGGCCTGCCGCAGGTCACCTACGCCTCCGAGCTCACGGTGGGCGACGGCACGGTGACGATCCGGCGTGACGGCGACACGGCATCCGAGACGATCGAGGCTCGCCTGCCCGCCCTGGTGTCGGTCACCGACCAGATCAACGAGCCGCGCTACCCCTCGTTCAAGGGGATCATGGCGGCCAAGAAGAAGCCGGTCGAGCACTGGAACCTGTCCGACCTGGGAATCGACCCGTCGCTCGTGGGCCTCGAGGCCGCGTGGACCTCCGTGATCTCGTTCGCCAAGCGACCCGCGCGCGAGCAGGGCCAGATCGTCACCGACGAGGGCGACGGCGGCACCAAGCTCGCCGAGTTCCTCGCCGGCCAGAAGTTCCTCTGACCCGGCCGACGACAGACAGGTAGGACACACAACATGGCTGAAGTACTCGTTCTCGTCGACCACGTCGACGGGCGGCTCCGCAAGGCGACCGCGGAGCTCCTCACGGCCGCCGCGCGCCTCGGCGAGCCCTCCGCCGTCCACATCGGTGCCGGGGCGGAGAAGGCCCAGGTGACGCTGGCGAAGTACGGCGCGCACAAGGTCTACGTCGTCGACGACGCGGACGCCGCCGCCTACCTCGTCGCCCCGCAGGCCGAGATCCTCGCGGCGCTCGTCGAGAAGGTGTCACCGGCCGCGGTGCTCATCCCGAGCAACGCCTCGGGCAAGGAGATCGCGGCGCGCCTGGCGATCAAGACGGGGTCCGGGCTCATCACGGACGCCGTCGACGTCGCGGCCGGCGAGCACGGCATCGAGACCACCCAGTCGGTCTTCGCCGGCTCGTACTCCGTCACCTCCACCGTGACGCGGGGCACCGCGATCATCGCGCTGAAGCCGAACTCGGTGCCGATCGCCCCGTCGCCCGCGGCCGGCGCCGTCGAGGCGTTCGAGGTCACCGTGAGCGAGGCCGCCAAGGCCGCCCGGGTCACCGGCTCGCAGCCCAAGAAGGCGACGGGTCGTCCCGAGCTCACCGAGGCTGCGATCGTCGTCGCCGGCGGCCGTGGCACCGCCGGCGACTTCGGCCCCGTCGAGGCGTTCGCCGACTCGCTCGGCGCCGCGGTCGGCGCGAGCCGGGCGGCGGTGGATGCCGGGTGGTACCCGCACAGCAACCAGATCGGCCAGACCGGCAAGCAGGTCTCCCCGCAGCTCTACGTCGCGGCCGGCATCTCGGGAGCGATCCAGCACCGCGCGGGCATGCAGACGTCGAAGACGATCGTCGCCGTCAACAAGGACGAGGAGGCGCCGATCTTCGAGCTCGTCGACTTCGGCGTCGTCGGCGACCTGTTCACCGTGCTGCCGCAGGCGACCGACGAGGTGCGCAAGCGCAAGGGCTGACGCCTGCGGGCCGCGTGTCACCCACGCGTCGGTAGCCTGTGGCGCCACCGGACCCGAGGGAGGCGAGGGGCATGACGGACGTCCCGATGCTGCTGCACACCGTCATCGACACGCCTGACGTGCGAGGGCTCGCCGAGTTCTACCGCCAGCTGCTCGGCCTGCGGTACCGGCCGGGCGACGAGCCGCCACCGCCGGGCGAGCCCGACGACGCCGACTGGCTCGTGCTCGACCCGGGCCGACGAGACACGGGTGCTCGCCTTCCAGCTCGAGCCCGAGCTGCACCGCACGACGTGGCCTCGCCCCGACGTCCCGATGCAGATGCACCTCGACCTCACCGTGCCCGATGCCGAGGCGCTCGAGCGGCAGCGGGCGCGGGCCGAGGGCCTGGGGGCCGAGCTGCTCTTCGACCGCACCGACGACCCCGACGAGCCGCTCTACGTCTTCGCCGACCCCTCCGGCCACCCGTTCTGCATCTTCGTCGGCTGACAGGGGCCCCGGGGGCACCGCGCGAGCGGCCATCCGGGGCGCTGTCGAGGGTCCGCACGCAGGTCGGTCACTCGTGCGTGACGACCGTAGACTCGGCTCCTGTGACCCACTACCTCGACCACGCGGCGACGACGCCGATGCTGCCCGCCGCGGTCGAGGCGCTGACGGAGCAGGCCGCGCGGGTCGGCAACGCGTCCTCGCTGCACACGACCGGGCGTGCAGCCCGTGCGGTCGTCGAGGAGTCGCGCGAGCGGATCGCCTCCGTGCTCGGCGCCCGCCCGTCCGAGGTCGTCTTCACCTCCGGCGGCACCGAGGCCGACAACCTGGCGGTCAAGGGCACCTGGGCCGCCCGCCGCGCCGAGGACCCCGCGCGCACCCGGCTGGTCGTCAGCGGCATCGAGCACCACGCCGTGCTCGACCCGGTGGAGTTCCTCGTCACCCAGGGCGCCACGGTCGGGTGGCTCGACCCCGACCGCTGTGGGCACATCTCGGTCGACGACCTGCGCGCCACCCTCGAGGCCCGCGCCGACGACGTCGCGCTGGTCAGCGTCATGTGGGCGAACAACGAGGTGGGCACCGTGCAGCCGGTCGCCGAGCTCGCCGCGGTCGCGCGCGAGCACGGCATCCCCTTCCACACCGACGCGGTGCAGGCCGTGGCCCACCTCCCGGTGCGCTTCGACGACTCCGGTGCCGACCTCATGACCGTGAGCGGCCACAAGGTCGGTGGCCCCATCGGCGTGGGGGCGCTCCTCGCGCGGCGCGACGCCCGGCTCGTCCCCCTGGCGCACGGCGGCGGGCAGGAGCGCCAGGTCCGCAGCGGCACCCTGGACGTGCCCGGCATCCGGGCGTTGGCGGTCGCCCTCGAGGAGACCGTCGCGGTGCGCGACGTCGAGGCCAAGCGCGTCATGGCGCTGCGCGACCGGCTGCTCGAGGGGGCGCTCGCGCTCGGGCTGGGCATCACCGTCACCGGCTGCTGGACCGCCGGCGACGCGACCCGCCGGCTGCCCGGCAACGCCCACCTCCTCGTGCCGGGCTGCGAGGGCGACTCCCTGCTCTACCTCCTCGACGCGGCGGGCGTCGAGTGCAGCACCGGCTCGGCGTGCCAGGCCGGCGTGCCCCAGCCCAGCCACGTGCTCCTCGCGATGGGCCATCCCGAGGCCGAGGCCCGGGGCGCCCTGCGGCTCTCGCTGGGCCACACGTCGACCGACGCCGACGTCGACGCCTTCCTCGGCGTCCTCCCCGGGGTCGTCGAGCGGGCCCGACGGGCGGGCGGCCTGCTCTGATGCGCGTCGTCGCTGCGATGTCCGGTGGGGTCGACTCCGCGGTCGCGGCCGCGCGGATGCTCGACGCAGGCCACGAGGTCGTCGGCGTGCACCTCGCGCTGTCGCGGTCGGCGGCGACCCTGCGCGAGTCGGCCCGCGGCTGCTGCACCATCGAGGATGCCGGTGACGCGCGCCGGGTGGCGGACCGCCTCGGCATCCCGTTCTACGTCTGGGACCTCGCGAGCCGCTTCGAGCGCGACGTCGTCGAGGACTTCGTCGCCGAGTACGCCGCCGGCCGCACGCCGAACCCGTGCCTGCGCTGCAACGAGCGGATCAAGTTCGCCGGGCTGCTCGACAAGGCGGTGGCGCTGGGGTTCGACGCCGTGGCGACCGGGCACTACGCGCGCGTCGTCGAGGGGGCTGCGGGGGTCCGTGAGCTGCACCGGGCGGTGGACTCCGCCAAGGACCAGTCGTACGTCCTCGGGGTGCTCGACGCCGACCAGCTCGCCCGGGCGTTCTTCCCCCTGGGCGACTCGACCAAGCCGCAGGTGCGTGAGGAGGCGGCAGCGCGCGGATTCTCGGTGGCGAGGAAGCCCGACAGCCACGACATCTGCTTCATCCCGGACGGCGACACCCGGGCCTGGCTGACCCGCCGGCTGGGGGAGCGGCCCGGCGAGCTGGTCGACGCGGTGTCCGGCGAGGTCGTGGGCGCCCACGCCGGGGCGCACGGGTTCACGGTGGGGCAGCGGCGCGGGCTCGGCCTCGACCGGTCGGCGCTCGACGGCGAGCCGCGCTACGTCGTGTCCGTCGACGCCCCGGCCAACCGCGTGGTCATCGGCACCGCCGACCTCCTCGGGGTCGACGTCGTCGAGGGCGACCACCTGCGCTGGTGCGGGCCCGCCCCGACGGGTGAGGTCCGCGTGGGCGCCCAGGTGCGTGCGCACGGCGAGGAGGTACCGGCCACCGCGACGGTCGTCGACGGGGCCGATGCCGTGCGCGTGGTGCTCGACCGGCGGCTGCGCGGGGTCGCCCCCGGACAGTCGGTCGTGCTCTACGAGGGGACCCGGGTCGTCGGGTCGGCGACCATCAGCGGCACCGGTCGCGCCTGAGCGGGACGCTCGCTGCCGGCATCCGGGCATCTCGACTTCTTGCGGATCAGCCACCCGAACGCGCCGCCTTCGGGGCAGGCGAGGTGGCTGATCCGCAAGAAGTGGGGGTCAGTCGTCGAGCAAGGACGTGTCGTGGGGAGCGGTGAGCTCGCTGCCACCCGCGTCGCCGGTGTTGACGACCCCGGCGGGCTCGATGAGCACGATCGACGCCTCCTCGGCGGCGACCGGGCAGTGCTCGACCCCGCGGGGGACGACGAAGAGCTGGTGCGGGCCGAGGGTGACGTCACCGTCCCGGAGCCGGATCGTCAGCGAGCCCTCGACGACGAGGAAGAGCTCGTCGGCGTCGGGGTGGGAGTGCCACACGAACTCGCCCTTGACCTTGACGACCTTGACCTCGTGGTCGTTGAGGGTCGCCACGACCTTGGGCGACCAGTGCTCGGAGAATATCGAGAGCTTCTCCCGGAGGTCCACGACGCGCGCCATGGCCCCACGCTACGGCGCCGACGGCCGTCGAGCCCGGGCGCGACGGCGACCCTGGCATGCGGACCACGTCGACCCTGACTGATTGCGGATCGCCCACGCCAACCGGCCCTCCGTCGGGGACACGGAGGTGGGAGATCCGCAATGAGTCGCGGGCTGGACGTCGGGAATGATTGAAGGGTCAACTACCGTTGGACGAACTGCCTCCGTTGTGGAGGATGAAGCGTCCCAAGGAGCTGATGACCATGCCGGCCGTGACCGTCGAGAACGTCCTGACCCTGCCCCGTGTCTCCGAGCCCCGCGCCGAGGCCGTCGCCCGGCCGGTGCGCTCGATCACCACGGCGCCCTCGGGCTTCGAGGGCGAGGGGTTCCCCGTGCGCCGTGCCTTCGCCGGCGTCGACCTCGCCGCCCTCGACCCGTTCATCCACATGGACCAGATGGGTGAGGTCGAGTACGCCCCGGGTGAGCCCAAGGGCACCGCCTGGCACCCCCACCGCGGCTTCGAGACGGTGACCTACATCATCGACGGCACCTTCGTGCACCAGGACTCGCAGGGTGGCGGCGGCACGATCACCAACGGCGACACCCAGTGGATGACGGCCGGCTCCGGCCTGCTCCACATCGAGGTACCGCCGGAGTCGCTCGTCATGTCCGGCGGGCTGTTCCACGGCCTCCAGCTGTGGGTGAACCTGCCGCGGTCGATGAAGATGTCGCCCCCGCGCTACCAGGACATCCGCGGCGGGGACGTCGCCCTCCTGTCCAGCCCCGACGGCGGCGCGCTCGTGCGCGTCATCGCCGGTGAGCTCGACGGGCACCAGGGGCCGGGCATCACGCACACGCCGATCACCGTCCTGCACGCGACGGTCGCCGCGGGCGCCCGCGCCCGGCTGCCGTGGAACCCCGACTACAACGCCCTCGTGTACGTGCTCAACGGCAGGGGCACCGTCGGCCCCGACCGCCGCCCCATCCGGATGGGCCAGCTCGCCGTCCTCGGGGCGGGCGACGTCATCGAGGTCGGCGCGGACGAGACGCAGGAGAGCCGCAGCCCGAGCCTGGACCTCTACGTCCTCGGCGGCCGCCCGATCCGCGAGCCCGTCGCGGCGTACGGCCCGTTCGTCATGAACACCCGCGCCGAGCTGGTGCAGGCGTTCGAGGACTTCCAGGCCGGTCGCCTCGGCACGATCCCGTCGGAGCCGCACCCCGGCCACGACGTCCTCTGATCGCCTTCGGGACTCATTGCGGATAAGCCACCCTGCGGACGCCCATCAGGGCGCCCACGAGGTGGCTTATCCGCAATAGGTCGCCCGTATCAGGCGGGTGTGGCGACGTGGGTCGGGCCGCCGGACCCGGTGCGAGCCGCCAGGGCGAGCCGGCGGACGCGGGCGAAGTCCTCGTCGGTGTAGACGCCGTTCACGCCCGAGATCGCGGCCAGGCGCATGCCGTGCCGCAGGCCCAGCTGGTAGATCTCCTTGACCTTCTCCCACTCGATGGCGCGCCCGACCGTGAAGGTCTCGTAGCGCCCCTCGAGGGCCAGCGCCACCGTCTCGGCCAGACACGCGTAGGCGACGCCCGGCGGCAGTCCGATGTCCCGCATCCGCACGTCGCCGGGCAGCTCGATCTCGCCGGACTCGACGACGACCACGTCGGGCCGCCGGGCGATGTCCTCGGCCGACAGGTCGAGCGGGCGGGCGACGTCGGTGATGACGCACCCCGGCTTGACCGCCATGATGTCGAGCACCCGCTTCCCGGCGCCCGACGTCGCCGTGACGATGACGTCCATGTCGTGCAGGTGGTCACCGGGTGTCGCGGCCGCGTGGACCACGGCCCGTGGGTGCTCGCGCTCGATGTCCTTCTTCAGGGCGAGCAGCTTGGCCGTCTCGGGGGAGACCAGCCACAGCTCGTCGCTCGCGAGGGCCAGCAGGCGGGCGCAGACCGAGCCGATGGCGCCGGTGGCGCCGACGACCATCGTCCGGCCGCGGATGATGCCGTCGTCGCCCCGCTCGAGCAGGCCGAGCCGGTCGACCGCCTCGTGCGCCGCCCACAGGGCACCCGACGCGCTGTAGCTGTTGCCCGTCGTGATGGGCAGTGACGCCTTGCGCGCCACCGTGACCCCGGCGTCCCCGACGACCTTGGTGAAGGCTCCGAGGCCCATGACCTGGGCCCCCAGCCCGCGGGCGACCTCGGCCGCCGCGAGCAGCTTGTCGTACGTGAACTCGGGGTCGTGCGCGAGGATCTCCTTCGGGGTGCCGCCCACGGTGATGAGCCACCCCTCCGCCTCGGCGCCGGTCGGTGACCGCACGCCCGTGACGTGGCTGTACACGTACGGCGGCAGGTAGGCCATGAGCTTCTCCACGGCATCCATGACGACGGGCGGCGACACCCGGGCGACGGTGCCGAGCGGCTCGACGTTACGGAAGAACTTCTGCGACAGCGGGTGGATGACGAACGCGAACCGGCTCTTGCGTCGTGGTCCGTTGGGCTGCAGGAGCCGGGGTTCGAGGCCCGCGGCCATGATCATCTCGAGCAGGTCGTCGTCGCCGAGCCGCTCGGGGGCGCCGCCGGGCGCCCGCACGAGGGCGCGCATCGTCGCCTCGAGGGTCGCGACGTCGACCGTGACGTCGAAGGGCCGCGGGGTGCTGTCCAGGACGAGGTCGACGTCGCGCGAGGCGAGCTCGGCGAGCTGGTCGTCCGTCACGGCGGACGTGATGACGGCCGTGCCGTGGAGGTCCTCGAACCCGAAGGCGACGAGCTCGTGGTAGGTCGCGACGACGACGTCGCTGTCCTCGGGGCGGTGCTGCAGCCACGCGTGGTTGACCGTCTCGGCGGGGAGCAGCACCTCGTCCCGGACGGCGACCTGCACCTGGCGCAGTGGCCATGCCGTGGCGCGGGCGGCGGCTCCGAGGAGTGGTCGCACGCCCAGCCGCGCCGTCCGCCCCGCCGCGCAGGCCGCGGTTGCTCGACGCGCAGGTTGTCGGTGAACTCCCTCAGCACGCGCACGGCACGCGCGTGGTCGGCGCCGAGCACGAGCGTGCGGGCATTCGTGAAGTAGCCCGGCATCTCGAACTGGACGCGGCGCACCGCCCACTCCTGGAGGACGTCGCGCAGGCGCCGGCCGTCGGTCACCGGTCCGCCGGCACCTGCGGCGAGCAGGCGCGACACCGCGACCGACGGGTCGAGGTCGAGGGCGCCCGTGGCCACGGCCTCGGCGGCACCGTTGACCGCGACGGCGTCCGCGAGCTCGGACCAGCGGCGGACGAGGGTCTCGGCCGTGTGCAGGTCGCCGTCGGTGCCGATCCGCAGCAGCCGGAACCTCCGGCCGAGGAACTCGACGTCGACGTCGTGGTCCCGTGCGCTCGAGCCGAGGCTGACCTCGACCACGAGCAGCGGTGGCTCCTCGGCGCGTCTCCTCCTGGCGGTCACGGTACGTCCTTCCGGTCGTCTCAGGTCATCGCGTGGGCGTCGAACTCCGGGTGCTGCTCCATGAAGTCGAGCAGCCGGTGCGCGTACTCCCCGAAGCGCGGACAGGTGAGGCCGGATGCCGTGAGGTCGGCGCGTCGTGTGGTCGGTCGCGTAGGTCGTCGGCGAGGCGAAGTAGTCGAGCGCCTCGGCGGGCAGGCCCGAGCAGCCGCTCGAGCCCGGGGACCCGGTCGACGAGCGTGTGCACCGGCGCGAGGGGGAGGGGCACCCACACGACCCGCTTCCCGAGGTGGGTCGCGAAGGTCGTCACGACCTCGCGGACCGTCGGCGGCTCCGGGTCGACGAGGGCGTAGGTCTGCCCCTCCGACACGTCCAGCACGGAGAGCTCGTCCATGGCGCCGACGACGAAGTCACGGGGGACCAGGCAGACCCGCACGCGGTCCGCGTCGCCGAGGGCCGGCACGAGCGCCACCGCCGGCTGGCGCCGCAGGAAGGTCGCGAGGAAGTACGGGCCGTCGTACTTCTGGGTGGCGCCGGTGGCCGAGTCGCCCACGACGATGCCGGGCCGGTACACCGTGGCCGGCAGGCCGTCGGCCACGGCCTTGCGGACGAGGAGCTCGGCGTCGTACTTCGTCTGCTCGTAGTGGTTGCGGAAGGCCTGCCCCTCCTCGAGGGAGTCCTCGGCGAACTCGCCGTCGTGGCGCCCGCTGACGTAGCACGTGCTGACGTACTGGAGGCGGCGCAGCCTCGGCTGCTCGCGGCAGAAGAGCACGACGTTGGCGGTGCCCTCGACGTTGACCCGGCGCGCGACCTCGGGGGGCACGGCGAGGTCGTAGACGGCCGCCAGGTGCCACACCTCGGTCACGTCGTCGAGCCGTGCCCGGTCGGCGGCGGACAGGCCGAGGTCGGCGGCCGTGACGTCCCCCTCGACGAGCCGGATCCGGTCGCGGGTGTGCGGGTCGGTGACCTCGAGCTCCTTGACCCGCGAGCGCGCGAGCACGGCGTGCCGGCGCTGCACGAGGCAGACGGCTTCGGCGTCCGGGCGGCGGGCGAGCAGGCGGGGGAGCAGGGCGGACCCGAGGAACCCGGGGAAGCCGGTCATGAGCAGCTGGGCCACGGGCATCGCCTTCCTCCGCGGTCTGCGGACGCCACGCGGGGTCCCGGTGGCGTCGCCGCCGACCTGCTCCCGACTCTAGTGAGGCTGCGTCGCGGCCGGCGGTGAGAGGTCGCCGAGAACACACTCGCCCGGCCGTCAGCCCTGGGCGACGACCTCGGCGAGGCAGCGCACGGCATCCGGCGCCCGGGTCTCGGGCAGCCCCGCGTAGCACAGCACGAGGCCGCGCACCGGGGCCTGGACGGCGTAGGCGGACAGCGGGCTGGCGGCGAGGCCGCGCTCGGCGAGCCGGCCCACGAGCTCGAGGTCGTCGACGTCCTCGGGCAGGCGCAGGACGACGTGCAGCCCGGCGTCGACCCCTTCGAGCACCACCGACGGCAGCTGCCGCGTCACGGCGGCGACGAGCGCGGCCCGCCGGGCGGCGTAGGTGCGGGTGACCCGAGCGTGGTGCGCGGCCAGCGCCCCGGACGCGATGAACTCGGCGAGGGCGAGCCCGGTGGCCTCGTTGACGACCAGCCCGCGCGACTCGAGCTCGACCCGCAGGGCGCCGTGCAGCCGGCGCGGCGGTGCCAGCCAGGCGACCCGCAGCGCCGGGGCGACGAGCTTGGATGCCGTCCCCACGTAGACGACGTGCTCCTCCGCGCCCGGCAGCGAGCGCAGGGCCGGGAGCGGCGAGACGTCGTAGCGGAACTCGCCGTCGTAGTCGTCCTCGAGCACCAGCCCGCCGGTGCGGCGCGCCCACTCGAGCAGCTGCACCCGGCGGGTCACCGGCATCCGGGCTCCGAGCGGGTACTGGTGGGAGGGGGTGACGTAGGCGGCGACGGTCGCCGCCGGCAGGAGAGCCGGGTCGAGCCCGTCGCCGTCGACCGGGACGGGCGCCAGGCGCACGCCCTCGGCCGCGAAGGCGGTGCAGGCCTCGGCGTACCCCGGGTCCTCGACCACGACCGTGCGGCCGACGAGGCCCAGCGGAGCGGGCAGTGCCCGGAGGGACGCCCCCACGCCGGGCACGACGAGGAGGTCCTCGGGGGCCACGGCCACCCCCCGGCTGCGCCGCAGGTGCTCGGCGAGGAGCCGCCGCAGCCGGGCGTGGTCCGGCCCCGCGCCGGCGTCGTTGGCCGGCACGGCGGACCCGGCGGCCCGCCAGGCGCGCCGCCACGCGGCCGCGTCGACGAGCGAGGTGTCCGGGCGGCCGGGGCGCAGGTCCCAGCGGGGCGCCCGTGGGCGGGCCCCGTCCGTGGCCGCATCCCCCCGCTCCGGGGTGTGCACGTGCGTCATCGCCCCGGCGACGGCGGCCCGGTCCGCGCCGGGTGCGACGCGCACTCCGGACCCCGCGCGGCTGACGACGAAGCCGGCCGCCGCGAGCTCGTCGTAGGCGGCGACGACCGGCCCGCGCGAGAGACCCAAGGCGCTCGCCAGCGCCCGGGTGGACGGGAGGGTGTCGCCCGGGCGCAGCCGGCCCGTGCGCAGCTCGGCGACGACGGCGTCGGCGATCCGGTGGCGCAGCGGCGCCGGCCCGTCGTCGACGTCGAGGGCGAGCTGGACCGGTGGGGCGGTGCGCGGCATCCCGCGACGATACTGGTCCTGCGGAACCGGGCACCACTGGATCTCGGCGTGGGCCACTTCGTGCGATGGACTGGGGCCGACGACGAGACGCCCGACCGACGGCGCACCGCCACCCCTGGTGGCGCGGTGCTGTCGGTACGACAGGAGAGGATGACGCGGTGAGCGGGCTCGAGATGCGACCGGGGTGCGAGTGCTGCGACGCCGACCTGCCGGCGGACGAGGTGGGAGCCGTCATCTGCTCGCCACGAGTGCACGTTCTGCGCGGGCTGCGCCGAGCACCTCGAGCGCGCCTGCCCCAACTGCGGCGGTGCCCTCATGCCGCGGCCCACCCGGGTGGGCGAGCAGCTGCTGCGGCACCCGGCGTCCACCGTGCGCGTCGTCTCGGACGCCGCGTGCCCCGGGCCGGGCTACGCCGGGCGCACCACCCAGCCCGCCGAGCGGCTGGGCCGGCACGCCGAGCGCGGGCGGGGCGAGCGCGAGGCGCTCGACGCCCTGCTCGACGAGGTGCTCGCCGGCACCCTCTCCACCGTCGTCGACGGCCGCCCGTGGGTCGTGCCGATGCTCTTCGCCCGCGACGGTGACCGCATCCTGCTCCACGGGTCGACCGGGGCGGGAGCCCTGCGGCAGGTCGCCGCCGGGGCGCCGGCGGTGCTCAGCGTCACCGCCGTCGACGGGCTCGTCGTGGCGCACACGACGTTCGAGTCGTCGGCGAACTACCGCTCGGCCGTCGTCCACGGCGAGCTGACCCCCCTCGGCGACGCCGACCGCACGCGTGGCGCTGGAGAAGCTCTCCGAGCGCCTGATCCCCGGGCGGACCCGCGAGGTGCGCGCGATGACCCGGCGCGAGGAGGTCGCGACGCTCGCGATGGCCCTGCCCATCACCCCCGGCCGCTGGCTGCTCAAGGAGCGCTCGGGTGGTGCGTCGGTGCCCGACGAGGAGACCGACGCCTGGTCGGGCGTCGTTCCGCTGCGGGTCGTCGCGGGCGCTCCCGAGCCGTCCCCGTGGTCGGCCGAGGCGGGCACGCCGGTGCCGGAGTCGGTGCGCGCCCTCGTCACGCGGTGGTCGCGGTGAGTGGGCCCGGGGCAGCGGTCCGGGCGACCGGCATCGGGTCGTGGCCCGGGACGTCGGTCCGCGAGGCGGTGCGCACGGTGCGCGACCTGCTCGTCGACGGCGAGGGCGTCGGGCTGCCCCACCTGCCCGAGACCCCGGCGCAGGGGCCCCGGGGCCGAGATCATCGGCCGCGCGGCCGGCCTGCTCGTCGACCTGCCCGTCGACCTCCAGCCGAGCGGGTGGCGGCTCGTCGACCGGCCCGGGCGCGACGCCGCGCGCACGGCATCCCTGCTCGTCGAGGACCTCGACGAGCTCGCCGAGGCCTACGACGGCTACGCCGGACCGCTCAAGGTGCAGGTCGCGGGGCCCTGGACGCTCGCGGCGTCGCTCCGCCTCAACCGGGGCGAGCGGCTGGTCTCGGATGCCGGTGCCGTCGCCGACCTCGTCGCCTCCCTGGCGGCCGGCGTCGCGGGGTACGTCTCCGACGTGCGCCGGCTCGTGCCCGGTGCCGAGGTCGTGCTCCAGGTCGACGAGCCGTCGCTGCCCGCCGTGCTCGAGGGGTCGCTGCCGACGTCCTCCGGCTTCGGCCGGGTGCGCGCGGTCGACCCCCAGGTCGTCATGCGCGGGGTCGAGTCGGTGCTCGCCGCGCACGACGGCCCGACCGTCGTGCACTGCTGCTCGCCGTCGGCGCCGCTGCCGCTGCTCCGGGCGACCGGTGCCGGGGCGCTCGCCGTCGACCTCACGGCGGCCACGCCCGCGCGCTGGGAGTCGGTCGCGGCGACGCTCGACGCCGGCACCGGCATCTGGGTCGGGTGCCTGCCGACCGACGGCTCGGGCACCGACAGCGGCGCCCGTGCCCTCGTGCTCGAGGGGTTCGAGCGCTCGGGGTTGGGAGCCGACGCCCTGCGGGGCCTCGTCGTCTCGCCGACCTGCGGGCTGGCCGGGCTCACACCGGAGGGGGCCCGCAGCGTTCTCCGTACGGCGCTCGACACCGCGCGCCGTCTGGCGGAGGAGGTGGAGGCGTGAGGCAGCAGCCGCGCGTGCCCTGGCAGGTCAAGTACCTCGCGCTCGTGCTCATCTGGGGCTCGAGCTTCCTGCTGATGAAGGTCGGGCTCGAGTCGCTCTCGGCGGTGCAGATCTCGGGCCTGCGGATCCTGTCGGGGGCCGCGGTCGTCAGCGTGCTGCTCTTCTCGCGCGGTGGCCGGCTGCCCACCGGCGGGCGGGTCTGGGGGCACCTCGTCGTCTGCGGGTTCTTCCTCGGCGCGCTGCCGTTCACGCTCTTCGCCCTGTCCGAGACCCGGATCAGCTCGGCGCTGGCCGGCATCGGGAACGCCACGACGCCCATCGTCGCCGTGCTGGCGACCATCGCGATCCTGCCCGGGGAACGGGTCACCGGGAGTCGGCTCGTGGCCGTGCTCGTGGGCTTCCTCGGGGTCGTCACGATCATGCAGCCGTGGACCTCGGTCGACCGCCCCGACCTCGTCGGGTTCTCGATGGCCCTGGTGGGTGGCGCGAGCTACGGCATCGGCTGGACCTACAACCGGCGCTTCCTCAGCGGGGTCGACCTCGGCGGCCTCTCGCAGCCGGCCGCCACCCTGCTCACCGCGCTTGCTGCTCATGGTGCCCGTGGTGCTCGGCTGGGCGGCGCTCCAGCCGGAGGGAGTGGCGGCGGTCTGGTCCTACGACGCACCCGACCCGGGAACGTGGTTCTGGCTGCCGCTGGCCTGCGTGCTGGTGCTCGGGCTCGTCGGCACCGGGTTCGCCTACATGTTGCAGTTCGACGTCGTGCGCGGCGCCGGCCCGGTCATCGGCTCGACGATCACCTACCTCATCCCGGTGGTGTCGGTGCTGCTCGGGGTCTTCGTGCTCGGCGAGACGCTCGGGCCCTGGCAGCTCGCTCGGGTTCGCCATCGTGCTCAGCGCGGCGTTCGTCGTCAACCGGCGTCCCCGCCCGGCGGCGGTGGCGCCGGCTCGCGAGGGCGAACCGACGGTCAGCGCGGGTCGCTGAGGCCGAGCGCCTCCGGGCCCCTCGGGAGATCGGACGGGTCGCCGTCCGACGGTGGCGCGGCGACCGCGGCGGTCCACGCACGGCGGCCGAGCACGGCGACCGCGAGGGTGACCAGGCCGAGGGCGATCATCGCCAGCATGCCGCCGAGGACCTCGCGCGGCGGAGCCGAGCCCGTGGCGCTCCCCGACGCGGACACGATGCCGGGAGCCGTCATCACCGTCTGCGCCACCGCCACCCCGCCGAGCGCGAGGAGGACGGTCCAGCCCTCGCGCCGGCCGCTGCGCAGGGCACGCGCGGACGACCACGTCCACCACAGCAGGCCGAGCGCCACGAGCACGAACGGCGCGCCCAGGAGCACGACGGTGCGGTTCGGACCGTCGCCCCCGTCCGGCACGAGGGCGACCCGCACGAAGAGGACCAGGGCCACGACGAACACGGCCGCCCAGACCGCGAGGAGCACCAGCCCCGCGGTGCGCCAGGGGCCGGAGGGCGCGCTCGAGGCGACCGTCCGGGGCGGCGGCCGCGGACGGCATCCGGGACGAGGGCGAGGCGCTCACCCCTCGTCCGGGGAGTGGACCTCGCGGCGGAGGATCTTGCCCGTCGGCCCCTTGGGGAGCTCGGGGACGACCCAGACCGAGCGCGGGTACTTGTAGGCGGCGATCCGCTCCTTGCAGAAGTCGATGATCTCCTCGGGGGTCGTCGTCGCGCCCTCGCGCAGCGAGACGGCGGCGCCCACCTGCTCACCCATGAGGTCGTCCGGCACGCCGACGACGGCGACCTCGACGACGTCGGGGTGGGTGTAGATGACCTCCTCGACCTCGCGCGGGTACACGTTCATGCCGCCGCGCAGGATCATGTCCTTCTTGCGGTCGACGATGGTGAAGTAGCCCTCATCGTCCATCGTCGCGAGGTCGCCGGTGCGGAACCAGCCGTCCGGGATGGCCTCCGCCGTCGCGTCGGGGTTGTTCCAGTAGCCCTTCATGACGTTGTCGCCGCGGATGGCGATCTCGCCCACCTCACCGACCGGTACCTCGGTGCCGTCGAGGTCGACGCACCGCATCTCGCAGCCGGGGATGGCGACGCCGATGGTGCCGGGCTTGCGCTCGCGGTCGGGCATGTTGAAGGACGCCACGGGCGAGGTCTCGGACAGGCCGTAGCCCTCGAGGATGATGCAGCCGAACTTGTCCTCGAAGGCGCGCATCACCTCGAGCGGCATCGCGGACCCGCCCGAGGCACAGACGCGCAGCGAGGCGGCATCCATGCCGTCGGAGCGCGGGTGGTTGAGGATCGCGGCGTACATCGTCGGCACGCCCTGCATGATCGTCACCCGCTCCTTCTCGATGACCTCGATGGCCGCCTCGGGGTCGAAGCGGGGGATGAGGGCCAGGCTGGCCCCGGCGATCGTCGCGGCGTTGAGCCCGACGACCAGCCCGAAGACGTGGAAGAGCGGCAGGCAGCCCATGACGACGTCGTCGGGCCGGACCTCCTGGATGGTCGTCGCCGAGCGCAGGGCGTTGAGGTGGACGTTGCGGTGGGTCAGCTCGGCTCCCTTGGGGCGGCCGGTGGTGCCCGAGGTGTAGAGGATGATCGCGGTGTCGTCGTCGGCGCGCTCGTGCGGCTCGCGGACGGGGTCGCCGCCCTCGAGGGAGCCGGCCACCGGGCCCATCGGCCCGCACTCGATGATCCGGGTCCCCGCGGTGGCCGCCCCCTTCGTCGCCTCGGGCACGAAGTCGGGCCAGACGAAGGCCAGCTTCGCGCCCGAGTCGGTGAAGAAGAAGTCGATCTCGCGGGCCTTGAGCAGGGGGTTCATCGGCACGACGATGCCGCCGGCCAGGAGGACGCCCCAGTAGACGACGGGGAAGGCGGGCACGTTGGGAAGGATGATGGCGACCCGGTCGCCGGGCTGGATGCCGTTGGCGCGCAGCGCCCCCGCGACGTTCGCCGCCATCGCGTGGAGCTGCGCGTAGGTGACGCCCTGGCCGTTGACCCGCAGGGCGTCCTGCTCGGGGTGGGCCGCAGCGGTCGTCGTGAGGTTGGTCGCGAGGTTGGTCATCGTGGCTCCTGTGTCCGGCGTCGGTGGCGGCTGCCCCATCCTCGCCCGCTGGGCGGGCCTGGCGCCATCCCACGGACGGGCCGGTTCGGACCCACGCAGAGGTCGCCACGCCTTCGCCCGGGTGTGACGCCCGACCGAGTGCCTGCGCACTGGCCCGCCCACCGGCCCGCGCTCTGACACGATGACGGCATGTCGAAGCAACAGCGCCTGAACAAGAAGGTCTACGAGGCCGAGCTCGTCCGCCTGCAGGCCGAGCTCGTGAAGATGCAGGAGTGGGTCCGCCGCGAGGGGCAGCGGGTGGTCCTCATCTTCGAGGGACGCGACGCGGCGGGGAAGGGCTCGACGATCAAGCGGGTCACCGAGTACCTCAACCCGCGGCAGGCGCGCATCGTCGCGCTCCCGGCGCCGACCGAGCGCCAGCGCACCCGGTGGTACTTCCAGCGCTACGTCGAGTACCTGCCCGCCGCCGGCGAGATCGTCATCTTCGACCGCAGCTGGTACAACCGCGCCGGTGTCGAGCGGGTGCTCGGGTACTGCACCCCGGAGGAGCACCAGCGCTTCCTGCGCCAGTGCCCGATCTTCGAGCGCATGCTCGTCGAGGACGGCATCCGGCTGCACAAGTACTGGTTCTCGGTGAGCGACTCCGAGCAGCAGCGGCGGTTCGAGTCGCGGCTCATCGACCCGATGCGCCGCTGGAAGCTCTCGGTCACCGACATCCAGTCGATCGTGCGGTGGGAGGACTACTCGCGCGCCAAGGACGACATGATGGTCCACACGGACATCGCCGAGGCCCGGTGGAACGTCGTCGAGAGCGACGACAAGCGCCGCTCGCGGATCAACATGATCGCCCACCTCCTGTCGCAGGTGCCCTACGAGGAGGTCGAGGAGCCGACGATCGAGCTGCCGAACCGACCACCGTCGCGCGGGTACGTGCGCCCCGACCGGTCGCTCCAGCACGAGGTTCCCGATTACGCCGCCACGCTCGAGGGCTGACCTGCGTCGATGATCACGGTGGAGCAGTACCTGGACCACTGCGAGCGCGCCCTGGACGGCTTCGCGGCGATCTGCGAGGAGCTCGGCGACGACCTCGTCAACGAGCGGCTCGACGCGGTGTCGGGCTCGAACTCGGCGTTCGTCCTCGTCGCCCACGTCGTCGGGGTCATGGCGTACTGGGGGAGCACGGTGAACCGAGGGGTCGTCGTGCCCCGGGACCGCGACGCGGAGTTCACGGCGACGGGCACCGTCGACGAGGCCCTCGCGCTGCTGGATGCCGGTCGCACCCGGTTCCGGGACGACGTCCGCGCCGCAGCCCCCACCGAGGCGCCGGCGAACCCTTCGCGCGGCGACCGCCACGACGTGTTCACCCGGACCCAGGGCGGAGTGCTCCTCCACGTCTACGAGGAGCTCGCCCAGCACCTCGGCCAGCTCGAGGTGACCCGCGACGTGCTGCTCTCGAGAAGCGCCTGACCGTCGGTGGCCTGCGGCAGGATGAGCGGGTGAGCGAGACGCCGACCGACCCCGCCGCGCAGCAGCCGAGCGACGTCGTGCCCGACGAGGTCAGGCACGAGTGGACCGCCCTCGCGGAGGAGGCGCGGGGCCACCAGTTCGCGTACCACGTCAAGGACGCGCCGACCATCAGCGACGGCGAGTACGACGTGCTCATGCGCCGGCTCAACGCCCTCGAGGACGAGCACCCGGGGCTGCGCACCCCCGACAGTCCCACCCAGCAGGTCGGCGGCGCGGTCTTCTCCACCGACTTCACCGCCGTCGACCACCTCGAGCGGATGCTCAGCCTCGACAACGCGTTCTCGACCGACGAGATGCTCGAGTGGAACAACCGCGTCACGCGTGACGCGGGCCGTGCCGAGCTGCACTACCTGTGCGAGCTGAAGATCGACGGGCTGGCCGTCAACCTGCTCTACGAGAAGGGGCGCCTCACGCGGGCGCTGACCCGCGGCGACGGCCGCACCGGTG
Organism: uncultured Actinomycetota bacterium; assembly: GCA_963811475.1. Lineage (GTDB taxonomy): Bacteria > Actinomycetota > Actinomycetes > Actinomycetales > Dermatophilaceae > Fodinibacter. The sequence continues at coordinate 182,205 of CAWERJ010000008.1, read as the reverse complement.
AGGACGTCACGCTCAACGTGCGCACGGTGCGCGGCATCCCGACCGAGCTCGAGGCGACCGCGACGCACCCGGTGCCTGACCTCGTCGAGGTGCGCGGCGAGGTCTACTTCCCGATCGAGGCGTTCGGTGAGCTCAACGCGCAGCTCGTCGAGGCAGGCAAGCCGCCGTACGCCAACCCGCGCAACACGGCGGCCGGGTCGTTGCGGCAGAAGGACCCTCGGGTCACCGCGACGCGCCAGCTCCGGATGCTCGTCCACGGCATCGGCAAGCGCGAGGGTTTCGACCTGACGCGGCAGAGCGAGGCCTACGCCGCGCTCGAGGCGTGGGGCATGCCGGTCTCCGCCCACTTCCGGGTCGTCGACACGATCGCGGAGGTCAACGCCTTCATCGCGCACACGGGGGAGCACCGCCACGACGTCGAGCACGAGATCGACGGGGTCGTCGTGAAGGTCGACGAGATCTCGGTGCAGCGCCGACTCGGCTCCACCTCGCGCGCCCCGCGGTGGGCGATCGCCTTCAAGTACCCGCCCGAGGAGGTCAACACCAGGCTCCTCGACATCCAGGTCAACGTCGGTCGCACCGGCCGGGTCACGCCGTTCGGGGTCATGGAGCCGGTCGTCGTCGCCGGGTCCACCGTCGAGCGTGCCACGCTGCACAACGCGACGGAGGTGCAGCGCAAGGGCGTGCTCATCGGCGACACCGTGGTGCTGCGCAAGGCCGGCGACGTGATCCCCGAGATCCTCGGGCCGGTCGTCGACCTGCGCGACGGCACCGAGCGCGAGTTCGTCATGCCGACGACCTGCCCGGCGTGCCAGACCCCGCTCGCCCCCGAGAAGGAGGGCGACAAGGACATCCGGTGCCCCAACAGCCGCTCCTGCCCGGCGCAGCTGCGCGAGCGCCTGTCGAGCCTGGCCGGGCGCGGGGCCTTCGACATCGAGGCCCTCGGCTACGAGGGTGCGGTCGCCCTGCTCGACTCGGGGGTCCTCGACGACGAGTCCGCCCTGTTCGGCCTGACCGCGCAGGACATCGCCCGCGTGCCGCTCTACACCAGGGCGGCGAAGAAGACCGACCCCGAGGACGCCGTCGTCGACGGCCGCGTCCTGTCGGCCAACGGCCACAAGCTCGTCGACAACCTCGGCCAGGCGAGGCAGCAGCCGCTCTGGCGCGTCCTCGTGGCGCTGTCGATCCGCCACGTCGGCCCCACGGCCGCGCGCGCGCTCGCCCAGCACCTCGGGTCGATGGAGCGCGATCCGCGCCGCGTCGCTCGACGAGCTCGCCGGCGTCGAGGGGGTCGGCCCGGTGATCGCCGAGGCGGTGCGCGACTGGTTCGACAAGCCGGGCAACGAGTGGCACGTCGCGATCGTCGACCAGTGGGCGGCCGACGGCGTGCGCATGGTCGACGAACGCGACGAGTCGGTCGAGCAGACCCTCGCCGGGCTCACCGTCGTCGTCACCGGCTCGCTCGACGGCTTCTCGCGCGACGAGACCAAGGAGGCCATCCTCGCCCGCGGTGGCAAGGCGTCCGGGTCGGTGTCGAAGAAGACCGACTACGTCGTCGTCGGCGAGAACGCCGGGCACCAAGGAGGACAAGGCCCGCGAGCTCGGGCTGACGATCCTCGACGAGGTGGGGTTCCGGCGCCTCCTCGAGACGGGCAGACCCGACTGACCCGGTCAGTCCTCGTCCGACGTCCCAGCCGTGCGCAGGGCCCTGGGTGCGTTGAGGTCGAGCGCCACGGCGAGCACCCGGATCGCGAAGACGAGGGCCACCGATGCCCAGATGGTCAGCCGCGAGGTCACCCCGAGGTGGTCAGCGAGCACGACGAGGGCGGCGCCGAGCAGCGCGGGCAGGGCGTAGAGCTCGCGCTGCAGCACCTCGGGGACCCGGCCGGCCAGGACGTCGCGCAGCACCCCGCCTCCGACGGCCGTGATGCCCCCGATGAGGGTCGAGGCCAGCGCTCCGGCCCCCACGCCGAGCGCGACGAGCGCCCCGTTGACCGCGAAGAGGGCGAGGCCGCCGGCGTCGAGCAGTCGCACGGCGTAGGGCACCCGGCGCCAGCGGACGTCGGGCGCCCGTGTCGCCATCTCCTCCCAGCGCCCGTGCAGGAGGAACACGAGCACCGCTGCCGCGACGGCGGCCGCGAGCAGCGGCCAGTCGCTGACCCCGACCGGAGGCGTGATGCCGAGGAACAGGTCGCGGATGATGCCGCCCCCGAGACCGGCGACCCAGGCGAGGACCATGACCCCGAACAGGTCGAGGCCGCGGCGGACCGCGACGACGGCACCGGAGAGCGCGAAGACGAAGACCCCGACGACGTCGAGGACGGCCTGGGTCGCCGCGGTGTCGGTGAGCACCGGGTCATCCTCCCAGCAGTCACCGTCTCGAGTCGGGTGCCCAGGTGGTCGCCGTGGCAACCACCTGGGCACCCGACTCCGGGAGACCCGCCTGCGGAGGGTGCTTGCTGCCGCCCCCATAGACTGGCCGGCATGGCCGACCTCACCCGGAACGACGTGGCGCACCTCGCCGGTCTCGCCCGCATCGACCTCTCCGACGCCGAGCTCGACCGGATGGTCGGCGAGCTCGCCGTCATCCTCGAGGCCGTCGCGACGGTCCAGCAGGCGCCGATCGCCGACGTCGAGCCGATGAGCCACCCGATGCCCATCGTCAACGTCACCCGCCCCGACGTCGTGCGCCCCTCGCTCACCCCCGAGGCCGCGCTCTCGGGGGCACCGGAGTCCGAGCAGCAGCGCTTCGCGGTGCCCCGAATCCTGGACGAGGACTGAGTCCGAGCGTTCCCGCAGCGCGCGACCGGATGCCGCCCCCCGGCATCCCCCGAACCCCACCCGGCCCCGCACCCACAGAGAGCCACGACGTGACCACCGACCTCACCCGGTCCACCGCCGCCGAGCTCGCCGACCTCCTCGCGCAGGGGAGCGTGTCGGCGCGCGAGGTGGCGCAGGCCCACCTCGACCGCACCGCCGCCGTCGACGCCGACGTGCACTCGTACCTGCACGTCGACGCCGAGGGTGCCCTCGCCCAGGCCGACGACGTCGACCGGCGCCGCGCCGCGGGCGAGGCGCTGCACGCGCTGGCGGGCGTGCCGATCGCCGTCAAGGACGTCATGGTGACCAGGGGCCTGCCGACGACCTGCGGGTCACGGATCCTCCGCGGATGGGTGCCGCCGTACGACGCGACGCTCGTGACCCGCCTGCGCGAGGCCGGGATGCCGATCCTCGGCAAGACGAACATGGACGAGTTCGCCATGGGCTCGTCCACGGAGCACAGCGCCTACGGCCCGAGCCACAACCCGTGGGACCTCGAGCGGATCCCCGGCAGGCTCCGGTGGTGGGTCGTCGTCCGTGGTTGCGTCCTTCCAGGCGCCGTTGGCCATCGGCACCGACACCGGCGGCTCGATCCGCCAACCGGCCGCGGTCACCGGCACGGTCGGGACGAAGCCGACCTACGGTGGTGTCTCCCGCTACGGCCTCGTGGCGCTCGCCTCCTCGCTCGACCAGGCCGGCCCGTGCACGCGCACCGTGCTCGACGCCGCCCTGCTCCACGAGGTCATCGCCGGGCACGACCCGATGGACTCCACGTCGATCGACGCGCCGGTGCCTCCGGTCGTCGAGGCCGCCCGCCGGGCCGATGTGAAGGGGCTGCGCATCGGCATCGTGCGCGAGCTCACGGGTGAGGGCTTCCAGGCCGGGGTGCAGACCCGCTTCGACGAGGCGGTGCAGCACCTCGTCGACGCGGGCGCGGAGGTCGTCGAGGTCTCGTGCCCGAGCTTCACCTACGCGCTCGCCGCGTACTACCTCATCCTGCCCAGCGAGGCGTCGAGCAACCTCGCCAAGTTCGACGCGATGCGGTACGGCCTGCGGGTCGCCCCCGACGGCATCGACGCCCCCAGCGCCGAGCAGGTCATGGCCGCCACCCGCGACTCCGGCTTCGGCGACGAGGTGAAGCGCCGCATCATCCTCGGCACCTACGCCCTCTCGTCCGGCTACTACGACGCCTACTACGGCTCGGCCCAGAAGGTGCGCAGGCTCATCGCGGACGACTTCACCGCGGCGTTCGAGCAGGCGGACGTGCTCGTCAGCCCCACGGCCCCCACGACGGCGTTCAAGCTGGGCGACAAGCTCGACGACCCGATGGCGATGTACCTCAACGACATCGCGACCATCCCGGCCAACCTCGCCGGCATCCCGGGGATGTCGGTCCCGAGCGGGCTCGCGCCCGAGGACGGGCTGCCGACCGGCTTCCAGGTCCTGGCCCCGGCGATGCGGGACGACCGGCTGTACGCCGTGGGCGCGGCGCTCGAGTCGCGGCTGACCGCCGCCTGGGGAGGCCCGATCCTCGACCGGGCCCCCGTGCTCGGGGGCACGGACGTCACCACGACGACGACGACGAAGGAGGCCTGAGCGATGACCACCCAGGCGCGCGCCGAGGCCACCCTCCCGTTCGACGAGGCCCTCGCGGCCTTCGACCCCGTCATGGGGCTCGAGGTGCACGTCGAGCTCAACACCGCCACGAAGATGTTCTGCGGCTGCCCGACCGAGTTCGGTGCCGAGCCCAACACCCAGACCTGCCCCGTGTGCCTCGGCCTGCCCGGCGCCCTGCCGGTGGTCAACGTCAAGGCGGTGGAGTCGGCGATCCGCATCGGGCTGGTGCTCAGCTGCGAGATCGCCTCGTGGTGCCGGTTCGCCCGGAAGAACTACTTCTACCCGGACATGCCGAAGAACTTCCAGACCTCGCAGTACGACGAGCCGATCGCGTTCGACGGGTTCCTCGACGTCGAGCTCGACGACGGCACCGTCTACCGGGTCGAGATCGAGCGCGCGCACATGGAGGAGGACACCGGCAAGTCGCTGCACGTCGGCGGCTCCACGGGTCGCATCCACGGCGCGACGCACAGCCTCGTCGACTACAACCGCGCCGGCATCCCGCTCATCGAGATCGTCACCAAGCCGATGAGGGGCGCGGGGGAGCGGGCGCCGGAGATCGCCCGCGCCTACGTGGCGACGCTGCGCGACCTGCTCAAGGCGCTCGACGTCTCGGACGTGCGGATGGAGCAGGGCTCGATGCGCTGCGACGTCAACCTCTCGCTCATGCCCAAGGGCGCCGAGACGCTCGGCACCAGGTCGGAGACCAAGAACGTCAACTCGCTGCGCTCGGTCGAGCGGGCCGTGCGCTACGAGATCGGCCGCCACGCGGCGGTGCTGACCTCGGGCGGCACGGTCGTCCAGGAGACGCGGCACTGGCACGAGGACACCGGCGTCACGACGTCGGGCCGGGTGAAGTCCGACGCCGACGACTACCGCTACTTCCCCGAGCCCGACCTCGTGCCCGTCGCGCCGTCGCGCGACACCGTCGAGGCGCTGCGCGGCACGCTCCCCGAGCCGCCGGCCGCCCGGCGCAAGCGGCTGCAGGCCGACTGGGGGTTCGCCGACCTCGAGATGCGTGACGTCGTCAACGCCGGGCTCGTCGAGCTCGTCGAGGAGACCGTGGCCGCGGGCGCCTCGCCGGCGGCCGCGCGCAAGTGGTGGTCGGGGGATGTGGCGCGGCGAGCCAACGCCGAGGGCCAGGACGTCCCGACCTACGCCGCGGGGCTCGGGGTGGGCCCGGCATCCGTCGTGGAGCTCGAGGGGCTCGTGACGTCGGGGCGGCTCAACGACTCGATGGCCCGCCAGGTCTGGGAGGGCGTGCTCTCCGGTGAGGGTGGACCCACCGAGGTCGCCGACGCCCGCGGGCTCCAGCTCGTCCGCGACACCGGCGCCCTCGAGGCCGCGGTCGACGCCGTCCTCGCGGCGAACCCGGACGTCGCCGACAAGATCCGCGACGGCAAGGTCCAGGCCGTCGGGGCGCTCATCGGACAGGTCATGCGCGAGACGAAGGGCCAGGCGGACGCCGGTGCTGCCCGGGCGCTCATCCTCGAGCGGCTCGGCCAGTCCTGACCCGCGCCCCAACTTTCCCGCCCGATCCCGGAACCTTCACCTTCGCACCGGAACGGTTCCCAGGCGAGGGTGAAGGTGCAGGTGCGAAGCAGGGCCAACAGCTCCGGTGGCCAGCGGGCTACCAGACGGCGGCACTAGCCTCCTCGTCGTGACGGCGGCCCGTGGACCCGGTTGGCGCGCGGCCGTGGCGGTCGTCGCGCTCCTGGGCGTCGGCGCGGGCGTGGCCCTCGGCGTCGGCAGCGCGCTCGGCATCAGCGCCGAGCCGGTCGACGGCATGGATGCCGTTCCCGCCACGGTCGGCGCCGTCGCCCCCGCGGTGCCTCCGCCGACGTTCGACGTCGTCGAGGCCCCCGACACCGAGCGGACCCGGGTGGCGCTGGAGGAGCTGACGGATGCCGTCTCGTCCGCACCGCGCCGCAGCGGCCGCGCCACCCTGACCCTCTCGGCGGGGACGGGGGACGCCGCCGACGACACCTACCGGCTGACGGGGGACGCGGCGGCCCTCGTGGTGACAGCAGCGAGCGAGAGTGGCGCCGTCCGAGCGGTCTACGACCTCGCGGCCGCCGTACGGAGCGGCCACCCGGTGACCGAGCACGTCGGCGAGGAGGTGAGCTCGCGGCTCCCGTTCCGCATGGTCGACCTCGGTGCCGTCGGGGTGACCCCCGACCCGGAGGAATGGGCCAGCGGCACGGACTACTCGCACGCCTCGAAGGCCTTCGCCGACGTCGTCCTGCCCGACGCGCCGTACGTCGACGAGACGGCCCTGGCGCGTGGCCTACGACGACTTCGACACGTTCATCCGGCACAGCCTCGCCGACGGCTACACCGCGGTCGCGTTCCCCGGCTTCCTCGAGTTCGTCACGCTGGCGGACGCTCCGAACGGGCCGGTGTACGCACCTGACGACGAGCACGTCGCGCGAGCGCTCGCGATGCGCGAGGCGTTCACCCCGTTCTGGGACCGCGCCGACGAGCTCGGCATGGACGTCGTCCTGCGCACCGACATGCTGACGCTGACCACCCCCCTCGAGGACTACCTGACGCAGCACGTCGGCTCCCTCGACACCGCCAGCCCGCAGCTGTGGGCGGTCTACACGGCCGGTCTCGACGAGCTCTACGCGGCGGCCCCGTCCCTCGACGGCGTCCTCGTCCGCATCGGGGAGGCCGGGCGCGTGTACGACGTCGAGGGCTGGGACTACTACTCCTCCCTCGCCGTCACGAGCGTGGATGCCGTGCGCGCCATGCTCACCGCCCTCACCGGCCAGGCCGAGCGCACGGGGCGGGACGTCATCTTCCGCTCGTGGAGCGTCGGGGTGGGAGCCGTGGGGGACATGCACACGAACCCCGAGTCGTACGCCGCCGTCCTCGACGGCATCGACTCGCCGGCGCTGGTCGTGTCGACCAAGTACACCGAGGGCGACTTCTACAGCCATCTGCCGCTCAACGAGACGCTGCGCTCCGGCACCCAGCGCCGGATCGTCGAGTTCCAGAGCCGGCGCGAGTTCGAGAGCTACGGTGCCTTCCCGAACGACCTCGGCGCCGAGTACCGCGACGCCCTCCAGGAGCTCCTCGCCGCGAACCCCCACATCGAGGGCGTGTGGGTGTGGACCCAGGACGGGGGGCCGTGGCGAGCCGGCCCGATGACCCTCTACCTGAAGTCAGGGTTCTGGCAGCTCTACGAGCTCGAACACGAGGCTCGCGGGGGCGCTGGCCCGCGACCCGGACGCCGACGTGGCCGCGCTGACCGCCGACTGGGCGCGCACGTGGTTCTCGGACGATCCCGCCACGGTGCAGGCCGTGACGCGAGCGATGGCCGGCTCGCGCGAGGCGGTGACCAAGGGCCTGTACATCGGCCCGTTCGCCGAGCAGAAGGTCCGTGCCATCGGCCTCGAGCCGCCACCCATGATGTGGATCTTCGAGTGGGACATCCTCACCGGGGACTCCGCGGTGCTCGACGTCATCTCGTCGGTGACGGGAGACCGCGTCGACGAGGCCGTCAGCGAGGGGCACGAGGCCGTCACGGCCGCCGAGCGGATGCGCGACCTCGTCAGCGGCACCGACGCGTCCACCTGGCGCGACCCCGCCATGCGCGACGCGTTCCTCGGCACCCTGGACTACGAGGTCGACACCCTGCGCCTGCTCGCGGAGTACCGCGAGCTCGTGCTGCGCCAGGGCGAGTGGCACGCCACCGGGTCGGCCGCGGCGCGAACCGCCTGGTCCGCCGCCCTCGACCGCTACCGGACGCTCGCGGCATCCCACCTCGACCGCTACGCCGGCGACGTCGACCACCCGGCGTACAACCTCACCGCAGCCGAGCTCGGCATCGCCCGCAGCGAGCGCGACCCGGCGATGGCGTGGCTGGCGCGCGGCCTGCTCGCCCTCGCGGTCGGGTGGCTCGTCGCCGGCGCGGTGCTGACCGTGCGGCGTCGCGACCGGGCGCCACGGTCCGCGGCGGCCGCCTCCTGGGTCGGCGCGACCCACCCCTGGCGTGCCGCGGAGGTGGGCCCCGGGATGCCGGTCGTCCAGCGGGTGCTGCTCGTCGCCGTCCCCGGCGGTCTGCTGCTCGCGACCCGCGCCGTGCAGACCTCGTTCCTCGCGCCGGTGCACCTGCTCGTCGTCCTGGGGGCCTGGGTGGTGCTGCTCGCGGTCGGTGGCGTGCTGCTGCGGGGAAGGGTTCCCTGGGGCGTCGTCGCCACGCTCTCGGGCGTGCTCGTGGCCCGCTGCGCGCTCACCCTGCTGGCGCTGTCGTCGACCGGGCCGGGCGGCTACTGGTACGCGTTCTGGACCGAGCCGGGGCGGCGCACCGCGTACGTCACCGCGGCGGTGGCCCTGTTCCTCTGGCTGCTCGTGGCGGCGGCCTGGGCGCTGTCGGTCTCGGCGGGCCGTCGACGCGCGGCCGGCACGGTGCTCGCCGCGGTCGGGGCGGGTCTGGCGGTCCCGGCATCGGTCGTCGCCCTCGTCGGCCTCGAGCGGGCCCTCACCGCGTGGAACGACCAGCTCGGGCTGCTGCCGTGGGGGTTGTCGCGCATCCTCGGGATCACCGTCTACCTCGGCATCCCGGCCGGCACGGCGTGGTGGGCCGCCGGGGTCGGGGCGCTGCTGCTCGTCGCCGGCCTGCTCCTGGCACTGTTCCCTCGCCGCCGTGCGGCGTCGGGTGACGAGCCGGTCAGCCGCGGCCGCCACCTGAGCACCCGGCGGCGGGAGCGCTCAGCGGCGGCCGCCGCCGAGGATGCCGCCGAGCACGTCGCCGAGGATGCTGCCCGGGTCGAGGCCCGCCGGCGTGCCACTCCCGGCGGATCCGCCGCCCGTGCCCGCGCCCGTCGCGCCGCCGAGCACGTCGCGCAGCAGGTCGTCGAGTGGGCCGGGTGCACCCGCACCGCTGCCGCCGGGCAGGGACGGTGAGGTGTCGGCGGGGGCGGGGGCGGGGGCCGAGCCGCCGCCGACCCCGCCGCCCCCCTTGAGCACGCGGTTGGCGAGCCACGAGAGGACCATCGGCGCGAGGATCGGAACGAGCTTGCGCACGAGCGCACCCCCGGCGCCCGAGCCCCCGAGCGCCGGAAGGCCTCCGAGGCGGCTGACCACCTCGTCCTCCTGGTCGCCGAAGATGTGGCTCGCGATGGCCGTGCCGTCCTGTTCGTCGATGGCCGACAGGTCGGCACCCCCGGTCAGCAGGTCGTCGTCGTGCTGCCCGAGGGCCGAGAGGATCGAGTCCGCTCCCGCCGGGTCACCCGCGTTGGCCTGCAGGCCACCGAGCAGGGCCGGCAGCACGGCGGTCGCCGCGGTGCGCACCTCGTCCGGCGAGGCCCCCACCTGCTGCGCGACCTGCTCGGCAGGCAGGGCGCCCAGGATGTCGTCGACAGCGGACATGACGTCCCCTTCCTCGTGCCGGCGGACGGGCTCCACCGCTCCGCCCAACCTAGACCGGGAGTGAGCGACGAGGCACTCGGGAGGGCGGGACGGCGCCCTGCGGGTGGGTGCATGATCGAGGTATGACCCGCGCAGCCCAGGACCGCACGCTCGTCCTCCTCCGCCACGCGAAGGCCGAGCAGCGGGGCTGGGACGACGACCACGAGCGACAGCTCAGCGCGCGCGGCCGCCGCGACGCCACCGCCGCGGGCCGGTGGCTCGTCGAGCACGGCATCGGGGTCGACGAGGTGCTCTGCTCGACGTCGGAGCGCACCCAGCAGACCACCGAGGGCATGTGGGAGAGCGGCTGCCCCGAGACCGAGGTGCACCTCGACCGCCGCATCTACCTCGCCTCGCCGCAGCGCCTCCTCGAGGTCGTCCACGAGGCCGACGACGACGCCGACGTCCTCATGGTCGTCGGCCACGCCCCCGGCATCCCGTCGCTCGCGGAGCTGCTCTGCGACGGCGAGGGGAGCGTCGAGGGCCACCGCAAGATGGCCGAGGGGTTCCCGACCTGCGCGGTCGCGGTGTTGCGGTACTCCGGGCGCTGGGCCGACCTCGGGTTCGGCGACGCCCGGCTCGAGCGGTTCCACGTGTGCCGTGACGGCGGCTGACGACGGTCGCCGGAAACGATTCGGAGGTATAGCGATGAGCAGGAGCCCCGTCGTCTGGAACGAGCTGCCGAGGCCCACGCGCGCCGTGGTCGTCACGGTGGGGATCATCGACGCAGGGCTGCGGGCCTGGGCCCTGGCCGACCTCAGGACGCGACCGGCGGACCAGGTGAACGGGCCGAAGGTGCTGTGGGGGCTGGCGCTCGGCCTCGTCAGCTCGGCGGGCATCCTCCCGGCGGCCTACGCCCTCCTGGGCCGTCGCACCGCCCAGGGCTGAGGGCGCGCGAGGGGGCCCGACTCACATCAGCGCCCGCATCGCCGCGGTGGCCCCGCGCAGGTAGCGCTCGACGACGACCCGCTCGTCGTCGCCGAGGCCGGCGTCGAGCGCGGCGAGCGCCGCGAACATCGGCGCCAGACGCTGGAACACCTCGAGGCGGCCCGAGGGCGTGATGACGACCTCGGTGCGACGCCCGTCGCCCGGGTGCGAGCGACGCTCGGCGTGCCCGCGCGCGACGAGCCGGTCGACGACCCCCGAGGATGCCGCCGAGGTCACCCCGAGTGCCCGAGCGAGCTCGACCGGCCCCATCGGTGCGTCCATGAGGTGGCGCAGCGAGTGCAGCTCCGACGTCGAGAGCCCGGCTCGGCGCGCGACCTCGTGCGGCACCTGGCCGGCGACGTCGACGAGCTCCTGCAGGGCGTCGAGGCAGGAGGACGAGCGGTACTCCGGCACCACCTCCGCAAGGTCCGGAGGAACCTTCGACGCGTTTGCGTCCGGCCCCGAGGTGTCCGTTCGACCATCGGCATCCTCTCTCGTGCTCGTCTTCGGTGCGGGCACCGACTACGCGTTGCTGCTCATCAGCCGCTACCGCGACGAGCTGCGCGTGACGCCGGACCGCCGCGAGGCCATGGCGACCGCCCTGCGGCGCACGGCCGAGGCGGTGGTGTCGAGCGCGGCGACGGTGGTCCTCGGGCTGCTGACGCTGCTGCTCTCGCTCTTCCCGGCGACGCGCGGCCTCGGGCTCGCCTGTGCCATCGGCGTCGTCGTGGCGGCGACCTTCGCCCTCGTCGTCCTTCCCGCCGCACTCGTCGTCTTCGGCCGCTGGATCTTCTGGCCCAAGGTGCCGCACGTCGGGCAGACCGGCCTCGCCGACGGCCACTCGTTCTGGCGTCGGGTCGGGGACGCGGTCGCGGCGACACCCCGCGGCGCTTCGTCACCGTCACCGTCGTCGCGCTGGCCGTCCTCGCGAGCGGCATCAGCCAGATCCAGACCGGCCTCGACGAGGCCGACCAGTTCCTCCAGAAGCCGGAGGCCATCGCCGCGGGAGAGCGGCTCGCCGAGTCCTTCCCGGCCGGCGCCGCCGACCCGGCCCGGGTCATGACGAAGGGCGACGCCGCGGCGGTCGAGGCCGCGGTCCGCGACGTCGAGGGCGTCAGCGCGGTCCGCCCCGGTGCCAGCGGCAACGGCGTCGTCCGAGGTCGACGCGGTCATCGACGCCGAGCCCGGCTCGGACGCCGCCGCCGACACCGTGGTCGCGATCCGTGACGCCGTCTCGGGCCTGCCAGACACCCACGTGGGCGGCACCGAGGCCGAGGCGCTCGACGCGTCCGAGGCCTCCGCCCGGGACCGCCAGGTCATCCTGCCGCTCATCCTCGTGCTCGTGCTCGTTGCCCTGGCGGCGCTGCTCCGATCGGTCGTCGCGCCGGTCGTGCTCGTGGCGACGGTGGTCGCGACCTACCTCGCGAGCCTCGGCCTGTCCTGGGTGATCTTCACCCAGCTGCTCGGGTTCGACCGCCTCGACGACGGGGTCCCGCTCCTCGCGTTCGTGTTCCTCGTCGCGCTCGGCGTCGACTACAACATCTTCCTCGTGACCCGCGCGGCGGAGGAGGCGAGGGTGCACGGTGCGCGGCAGGGGATGCTGCGCGCGCTCGCCGCGACCGGCGGCGTCATCACCAGTGCCGGCATCCTGCTCGCCGCCGTGTTCGCCGTGCTCGGCGTCCTCCCGCTCGTCGTCCTCGCCCAGCTCGGCGTCGTCATCTGCGTCGGCGTCCTCCTCGACACCCTCGTCGTGCGTACGGTCCTCGTGCCGGCCGTCGCCATGCTCCTCGGTGACCGCTTCTGGTGGCCGCGCCGGGTCCAGGAGGAGCGCGGGGCCGTCGGGGGCCCGGCGGGCGACGACCCGCACGACACCATCGCGGGTGTCGAGCCGGTGGAGGTCGGGGCGAGGTGACGGCCGGACAGGCCGGTGTGGCGGTCGGGGTCGTCCACGTCGTCCTGGTCCACGCCGTCGTGACCGCCCGCGCGGTGCCGTGGGGGGCTGGGTGCTCGTGCCCCACGCCCTGTGGCTCACGGTGGCCACGAGCCTGGCGGTCGGGTACTGGCGCCTCGTGCCGCGGGGCACGAGCGCGCGGTCCTGAGGTCGTCGCCGGGACCCCCTCGCGACCTCCTGCGCCACGGGTGCATCCGGATGGGCCGTCCGCACCGAACTCCAGGTGACGGTCGCCCACTCCTGCGGCGACGACTCGAGGAAGGACCGGGACCGGTGGCGCTGCTCGCAACGGGACCGGCGGTGCTGTCCCTGCCGCCGCCCCCCTCGCTCCCACGCGTGCCGGAGCCCTGGCGAGCCGTGGCACCAGCAGGCGCGGGATCCGGCGGGGCGCCTATCGTGGACGCCGTGAGCACCGGGGAGCAGGTCGACGTCGACGACCTCGCGGTCCGCCTGCGCGACGGGTCACGCGACGCGCTCGCCGAGGCGTACCGCGAGTGGTCATCGCTCGTTCACACCCTGGCGGTCCGCTCGCTCGGCAACCACCACGACGCCGAGGACGTCACCCAGCAGGTGTTCGTCGCGGCGTGGCGAAGCCGCCACACGCTGCGCCCGGACCGCGGCTCGGTCGCCGGCTGGCTCGTCGGCATCACCCGGCACAAGGTGGCCGACGTGCACGAGAGGCGCGCCCGCCAGGCCCGCGACGCCGCGGCGGTCGCCGCCTCGACGGTGCCCGACGAGCACGCACCCTCCCCGGACGACCAGCTCGCCGCGCGGCTCGTGCTCCACGACGAGCTCGCGCGGCTCGGTGACCCCCGGGGCACGGTCGTGCGGATGGCCTTCCTCGAGGACCTCACGCATGACGAGATCGCCAGACGGCTCGACCTCCCGCTCGGTACCGTCAAGAGCCACGTCCGCCGTGGGCTCCTGCACCTGCGGGCCCGTCTCGAGGAGGTGAACCATGACGCACCCTGACGACGACGTGCTCGCCGCCATCGCCCTCGGCGACCCGGCACCCTCCGAGGCCGCCGACCACGTGCGCGGGTGCGCCTCGTGCACCGAGAGCCTGGCCGCCCTGCGCGCGACGGTGAGCACCCTGCGCGAGCCCGTCGACGCGCTCCTCGTGCCGCCCTGCCTCCGTGTGGGACGCCGTGACCTCCGAGATCGACGGGAAGCCCGACGCGCCGTGGGGCGTCCGGTGACCGCGGAGCCGTCGCGCCGAGCGGCCGGCCCGCTGCCGTGCCCGCACCCGCCGACGACGCCGAGGACGACCTCGCCGCCCGCCGCGCCGCGCGCGGTGACGACGCCTCGCCGTCGCCCCGACGACGGATGCCGGTCGCCTGGGTCGCCGGCGCGGCCGCGGCCGGCCTCGTCGTCGGCGTGGCCGGCGCCCGTCTCCTCGACCGGGCCGATCCCGCACCGGCGGCCGTCACCGTGGCCAGCACGAACCTCGACACGCTCGACACCCAGCAGGTCAAGGGCTCGGCCGAGGTCGTCAGCCACGACGGCACGCTCGACCTCGCGGTGCGCACGGAGGCGATCGACCCGGCCGGCGGCTACCTCGAGGTCTGGCTCCTCAACGAGGACGGCAAGCGGATGGTCTCGGTCGGGGTGCTCGAACCGGGACGCACGTGAGCAGTCGTTCACGATCCCCCGTGAGCTCCTCGACGAGGGCTACCTCGTCGTCGACATCTCCCGCGAGGGCTTCGACGACGCTCCCCAGCACTCGGGCGACAGCGTCGTCCGCGGCACGCTGGCCACCTGACCGCGTCGGTACCGGCCACGCGTGCCCGGGACGCCGGGGCGCCCCCCGCGGCCCGAACCTAGGATGAGCGCCATGACCACGTCTCCCGACATCAAGCCGCGCAGCCGCGACGTCACCGACGGCCTCGAGAAGGCCGCCGCCCGCGGGATGCTGCGCGCGGTGGGCCTGGGCGACGACGACTTCGCCAAGCCGCAGATCGGGGTGGCGAGCTCGTGGAACGAGATCACCCCGTGCAACCTCTCGCTCGACCGGCTCGCGAAGGCGGTCAAGGACGGCGTGCACGCGGGCGGCGGCTACCCGCTGGAGTTCGGCACGATCTCGGTGAGCGACGGCATCTCGATGGGCCACGAGGGCATGCACTTCTCGCTCGTCAGCCGCGAGATCATCGCCGACTCGGTCGAGACGGTGATGAACGCGGAGCGCCTCGACGGCTCCGTGCTGCTCGCCGGCTGCGACAAGTCGCTGCCCGGCATGCTCATGGCCGCGGCCCGGCTCGACCTGGCCTCGGTGTTCCTCTACGCCGGCTCGATCCTGCCCGGCATCGCCAAGATGTCCGACGGCTCCGAGCGCACCGTGACGATCATCGACGCGTTCGAGGCGGTGGGCGCGTGCGCCGCCGGGCTGATGAGCCGTGCGGACGTCGACGCCATCGAGCGCGCGATCTGCCCCGGCGAGGGCGCCTGCGGTGGCATGTACACCGCCAACACGATGGCCTCGGTCGCCGAGGCGATCGGCATGTCGCTGCCCGGCTCGGCCGCCCCGCCCGCCACCGACCGCCGCCGCGACGGGTTCGCCCGCAAGTCCGGCGAGGCCGTGGTCGAGCTGCTGCGCCGGGGCATCACCGCGCGCGACATCATGACCAAGGAGGCGTTCGAGAACGCCATCGCCGTCGTCATGGCGCTTCGGCGGCTCCACCAACGCCGTGCTCCACCTGCTGGCCATCGCCCACGAGGCCGACGTCGACCTCACCCTGGCCGACTTCTCCCGAATCGGCGCCAGGGTGCCGCACCTCGCCGACGTCAAGCCGTTCGGGTCGTACGTCATGACCGACGTCGACCGGGTCGGCGGCGTGCCCGTCGTCATGCGCGCCCTGCTGGATGCCGGTCTGCTGCACGGCGACTGCCTCACCGTCACCGGGAGGACGATGGCCGAGAACCTCGCTCACATCGCGCCGCCCGACGTCGACGGCAAGGTCGTGCGCGCGATGAGCGAGCCGATCCACCGCACCGGCGGCATCACCATCCTCCAGGGATCGCTGGCCCCCGAGGGCGCCGTCGTGAAGTCGGCGGGCTTCGACTCCGACGTCTTCGAGGGCACCGCGCGCGTCTTCGACGGCGAGCGCGCCGCGATGGACGCCGTCGAGGAGGGCGCGCTCGCCGCCGGCGACGTCGTCGTCATCCGGTACGAGGGCCCCAAGGGCGGGCCCGGCATGCGCGAGATGCTCGCCGTCACCGGCGCGATCAAGGGCGCGGGGCTCGGCAAGGACGTCCTCCTCCTCACCGACGGGCGGTTCTCGGGCGGCACCACCGGGCTGTGCGTCGGCCACGTCGCCCCGGAAGCGGTGGACGAGGGGCCGATCGCGTTCGTGCGCGACGGCGACGGCATCCGCCTCGACGTGGCCAACGGCGTGCTCGACCTGCTCGTCGACGACGCCGAGCTCGGCCGCCGGCGCGCCGAGGGCGTCACCCACCCGCAGCCCAAGTACACCCGTGGTGTCCTCGCGAAGTACCGCCGCCTCGTCGGCAGCGCGAGCTCGGGCGCCGTGTGTGACTGAGCCGGCGGTCGGGGGCCCGGCCCTCGAGCTCGTCGGCCTCGTCAAGGAGTTCCGGGGCCGGCGGGTCGTCCACGAGCTCTCGCTGGCGGTCCCGCGGGGCTCGCTCTACGGGCTCGTCGGGCCCGAACGGAGCCGGCAAGACGACGACCCTGTCGATGGCGACCGGCCTGCTGCGCCCCGACGGCGGCACGGCCCGGGTCCTGGGCCACGACGTGTGGGCCGACCCCGCCGCCGCGAAGGCCGTCATGGGCGTCTCTCCCGACGGGATGCGGCTGTTCGAGCAGCTCTCGGGCCGCGAGCTGCTGACGTATGTCGGCGCACTGCGACGGATGCCGGTCGACGTGACCGCCGCCCGCGCGAGCGAGCTGCTCGCGGTGCTCGACCTGACCGCCGACGCGGGCACCGTCGTCGCCGACTACTCGGCCGGGATGGTCAAGAAGATCAGCCTGGCGGCGGCCCTGATCCACGCACCGCGGCTGCTCGTGCTCGACGAGCCGTTCGAGGCGGTCGACCCGGTGTCGGGGCAGACGATCCGCACGATCCTGCGGCGCTACGTCGCCAACGGCGGAACGGTGGTCATGTCGAGCCACGTCATGGAGCTCGTCGAGGGCCTGTGCGACCGCGTCGCCGTCGTGGCCGGAGGGCGCGTGCTCGCGGAGGACACCGTCTCCGGGCTGACCCGCGGGACCTCGCTGCACGACCGGTTCCTGCAGCTCGTGGGGGCGTCCGACGTGGGGGGCGACGGGTTGTCGTGGCTGGACTGACCGCGCCGGCCTCGGTTCCGGGGCCGGCCGACTCCGACGGGCGGATGCCGTGACCCTCCTCGTCGTGCGCCTGCGCCTCGCGATGTGGCGCACCGCGATGACCCGCAGCGCGCTCCACCTCGTCTCGTCCGTCCTCGGCGGGCTCGGGGCACTGGCGGTGCTGGGCGTGCTGGGGCCGGGGCTGCTGCTCCTCGCCGGACGACCGCTGCGGGTCGTGGCGCTCACCGTGCCGCTGTTCACCGTCGTGACGCTCATGTGGGCCGTGCTGAGCCTCATCGCCACGGGGGTCGACTCGACCCTCGACCCGGCGCGCTTCTCCGTCCTGCCCCTGCGGGCGCCCGAGCTGGCCCGCGGCCTGCTCGCCGCGGCGCTCACCGGCATCCCGGCGGTCATGCTCTGCGGGCTGGCCCTGGCGCAGGCCGGGGCCTGGGCGACCCGTCCGGCCGCCGTCGTCGCCGCCCTCGTCGCTGCGGTGCTCGGCGTGCTGACCGCCGTGCTCCTGTCACGAGCGGTCACGAGCGCCCTGGCCCGGGTCATGACGAGCCGGGGCGGACGCGTCGCCGGGGCGTTCGTCGTCGCGCTCGTGACCCTGGTGCCGCTGGGGCTGAACCTCCTGCTGACGACGGGCTCTCTCGCCGCGGACCTGTCGACCTTCGACGCCACCCGCTCGGCGACCGTTGCGTCGTGGACCCCGTTCGGGTGGGCGTGGGGCCTGCCGTTCGACGTCGCCACCGGGCGGTGGGCCAGCGCGGCGGTGCACCTCGTGCTCGCGGTGGGGTTCGTCCTCGCGCTCCACGCGGTCTGGGTGCGCCAGCTCGAAGCGGACCCTCACCGCACCGCCGACGAGCTCGGGCGGCCAGCGGATCGGGCGCGCCCGGCTGCTTCCCGCCCTGCTCGGGACCTCGCCGACGGCGACCATCGCCGCCCGGCGGGTCCGGGCGTGGTACCGCGACAGCCGGCTGGTCGGCATCGCCCTGCGCACGGCGGTGCTTCCGGTGTTCTTCGTCGTGCAGGCGGTCGCCACCGACGCCCCAGGGCTGGCCGGCGTCGGCATCGTCACCCTCGCGGTGTTCGCCGGGCTGACGCTGATGAACGACCTCGCCTTCGACGGCCCGGCCTGGTGGCTGCACGTCGCGGTCGGGGTCCGCGGCTGGGAGGACCGGCTCGGCCGGGCGCTGGCCTCGACCGTCGTCTTCGGCCCGGTCGTGCTGCTGACCTACGCCGTGAGCCTGGCGCTCGGGGTCATCTCGAGCCCGCTTCCCTGGCTCACCGTCGTCGTCGTCGCCTTCTTCGCCAGCCTCGGCCTGGCCGTCGCGGTGGGGGCCGTGCTCCCGGGAACGGCGCCGCGCACCGGTGGCAACCCGTTCGCGGCGACCTCCGGTGGTGCGGCCCAGGGGTGCCTCACCGCCATCGTGTCGTTCGTCGGGCCGATCCTGCTCACCCTGCCCGCGGGGCTCCTCGTCGTCGCGACGGCGGGCAACCCGACCGGGCGGTGGGTGGCACTGTTCGTCGGCACGGTCTACGCCCTCGGTCTGCTCGCCCTCGGGGTGGCGCTCGGTGGGCGGCGGATCGACCGCCGGGCGCCCGAGCTGCTCGGCCAGCTCGCCTCCGCCCAGATCTGACTCTCGCCCCAGCTTTCCCGCCCGATCCCGGAACCTTCACCTCCGCAAGGGCACCGTTCCGGAGCGAAGGTGAACCTCGCGGGTGTCAGGCCCCCTCGACCACGGCCGGCCGGGCGTCGGAGCGGTCGTGCTCGGCCCGCACCGCCGCCACCGGGGCGAAGCGGTCGTGCATGGTCACCAGCAGCGAGAGCAGGAGCACGAAGAAGAGGGTCGCCGCCTCGTCGAGCGCGTTCGGGCCGAGGACGAGCCGGGCCAGCAGCACGAGCCCGAGGTTGACGACGACCCGCAGCCCGAAGTCCCCGGCCAGGCCCTCGCGCGTGCCGGCCCGCTTCGCGAAGCCGATCGAGATGGCGGCGTTGATGACGACGTAGACGGCGATGCCGACGAACATCCGCAGGTCCGACACCTCGAGCCCGGGCAGGATGCGCGCGTAGATCGTCGAGAGCAGGCCGATGAGCACCACCTTCTCCAGGGTCGACCACGACCACACCCTCACGTGCGCGGCGGTCCAGGCGTCGCGCTCGGCAGCAGTGTCCATCTCCTCGGGCAGCGGGTCGGCCGCGAGGCGCCACGGCCAGTCCGGCGGCAGCAGGCGAGGCCGCACGACGAACCACAGGATCGCGAGGCCCACGAGCGCCGCCGTGACGACGAGCGGGGCGAACCACGGCACGTCCTGCCAGGTGTCGGTGAAGTCCAGCTGGGCGACGTGGATCCAGTACTCCTGCGGCAGCTTGACGAAGATCCAGATCGCGGCCGCGGTGAGGATCCACGTGCGACGGCTGAACCGGCGGGGGTCCCAGCGCAGCCGGACGACCTCGTAGGCGATGAAGAAGTACTCGAAGGTGTTCGGGAAGACGAGGAGCAGCCCGCGCACCCCGGTGATCTCGAACGCCATGACGCCGACCATCCGGTAGAAGAACAGGAACCTCGAGATGCCGACCGCTCCCGAGTGCGTCCAGTTCTGCAGCGAGGAGAGGAAGGCGACGGACAGGTAGAACAGGTCCATCGCCTTGTCGTAGTTCTGGTAGCCCGGGGGGTCGAACCCGAACGCCTGGAAGACGCTCTGGTCGATGCCGTCGAGCACGAGGCACGCGAGCACGGCCGGCAGCGGGAACCGCGGGATGAACAGCGGCACGAGGAACCGCAGCCCGACGACGACGGCGAAGACGACGGTGGCCTCGGCGGTCATCTGCAGTTCCTCGCCCTCGCGCGTGCCTGGCCGGTCGGCGGGGCAGTCGCGAGGCTAGCGGAGCGAGCGGCAGCCGCGCCCCGGCATCCGCCGCACTGCCCCGACCCTCGTGAGCGACCTCACGGTTCCGGATCGTGGGATCGGCTGTCTCGGTGGTTGACACGGCTCGGGGGCGGGGGGAGAGTGCATCTGTGGCCCGAGTCCTCGTACTCCTCCGGCGCGTCTGACCGATCGCAGACCAGACGCGCTCCCTCCGTCGTCCCGCCACGGGACTGGAGGGTTTTTTTGTGCACGGACGACGGCCGCCCGAGCGGCGGAACCCAGGAAGCGGTGACAGCAAGTGAGCGAAGTGAGGCCGGCGACCCCGGTTGCCCCAGTGGCCCCGAGCCCGGCGCAGATGGCCCAGCAGGCGCGGGCGCGCACCCCGGTCGAGGTGACCGGTGCCCAGAGCCTCGTGCTGTCCCTCGAGGCGATGGACGTCGACACGGTCTTCGGTATCCCGGGCGGGGCGATCCTGCCCGCCTACGACCCCCTCCTCGACTCGGTCTCGGTGCGGCACATCCTCGTGCGCCACGAGCA
The DNA here is from genome assembly GCA_963811475.1 of uncultured Actinomycetota bacterium. Classification (GTDB taxonomy): domain Bacteria; phylum Actinomycetota; class Actinomycetes; order Actinomycetales; family Dermatophilaceae; genus Fodinibacter. The sequence continues at coordinate 161,785 of CAWERJ010000008.1, read as the reverse complement.
GGGCGCCGGCCACGCCGCCGAGGGCTACGCGGCGGCGACCGGCCGGGTGGGCGTGTGCATGGCGACGTCGGGCCCCGGCGCGACGAACCTCGTGACCCCGCTCGCCGACGCGCACATGGACTCGGTGCCCATCGTCGCCATCACCGGCCAGGTCAGCTCGGCGTCCATCGGCACCGACGCCTTCCAGGAGGCCGACATCCGCGGCATCACGATGCCGATCACCAAGCACAACTACCTCGTCACCAACGCCGACGACATCCCGCGCGTCATCGCCGAGGCCTTCCACATCGCGGCGACCGGCCGCCCCGGCCCGGTGCTCGTCGACATCTCCAAGGACGCCCTGCAGGCGCGCACCCACTTCTCGTGGCCGCCGCGCTTCGAGCTGCCGGGCTACCGTCCGGTCGCCCGCCCGCACGGCAAGCAGATCCGCGAGGCCGCCCGGCTCATCGCCGCCGCCCAGCGCCCGATCCTCTACGTGGGTGGCGGCGTCATCCGGGCCCGCGCCAGCGAGGAGCTGCGGCGCTTCGTCGAGCTGAGCCGGATCCCCGTCGTCACGACGCTGATGGCTCGCGGTGCGCTCCCCGACAGCCACCCCCTCCACCTCGGGATGCCGGGCATGCACGGCTCGGTCTCGGCCGTCACCGGACTGCAGAAGTCCGACCTCATCATCGCCCTCGGGGCGCGCTTCGACGACCGGGTCACGGGGCAGCTGAAGACCTTCGCGCCCGAGGCCAAGGTCATCCACGCCGACATCGACCCGGCCGAGATCAGCAAGAACCGCAAGGCCGAGGTGCCGATCGTCGGCGACTGCAAGGCCGTGCTGACCGACCTCCTCGAGGCGGTCGACGCCGACATCGACGCCGGAAGGGGTGGCGACTACACCGAGTGGCGCGAGCGGGTCGCCGGGTGGAAGTCGGCCTTCCCCGTCGGCTACACCGAGCCCGAGGAGAGCACGCTGGCCCCGCAGTACGTCCTCGAGCGGCTCAGCGAGATCGCCGGCCCCGAGGCGATCTACGTCGCGGGGGTGGGCCAGCACCAGATGTGGGCCGCCCAGTTCGTGCAGTACGAGCGACCCAACTCCTGGCTGAACTCCGGTGGCCTCGGGACGATGGGGTATGCCGTGCCGGCCGCCATGGGTGCCCAGGTCGGCGAACCCGACCGCACGGTGTGGGCCGTCGACGGCGACGGCTGCTTCCAGATGACCAACCAGGAGCTCGCCACCTGCGTCATCAACAACATCCCCATCAAGGTCGCCATCATCAACAACAGCAGCCTCGGCATGGTGCGGCAGTGGCAGACGCTCTTCTACAACGAGCGCTACTCCAACACCGACCTGCACACGTCGGTGGGGTCGCGGGTGCCCGACTTCGTCAAGCTCGCCGAGGCCTACGGGTGCGTCGGCCTGCGCTGCGAGCGTCCCGAGGACGTCGACGACACGATCCGCGCGGCGATGGAGGTCACCGACCGCCCGGTCGTCGTCGACTTCGTCGTGCACCGCGACGCCATGGTGTGGCCGATGGTGCCGGCCGGCGTCAGCAACGACCTCATCCAGGTGGCGCGCGACACCGCGCCGCAGTGGGACCGCGAGGAGTCCGAGGCCGTCGAGCAGGGCCTCGACCCCGACCACGACGGGGTCCCCACGGGCTCCCACGACCAGTGAGAGAAGGGCCAGCCATGTCGAAGCACACCCTCTCCGTCCTCGTCGAGAACAAGCCCGGCGTGCTCGCGCGCATCGCCGCCCTGTTCTCGCGGCGCGGCTTCAACATCGACTCCCTCGCCGTGGGCGAGACCGAGTACCCGGACGTGTCGCGGATGACGGTCGTCGTCGACGTCGAGGACCTCCCGTTGGAGCAGGTGACCAAGCAGCTCAACAAGCTCGTCGAGGTACTCAAGGTCGTCGAGCTCGAGGCCGCGTCGGCGGTGCAGCGGCAGGTCATGCTCATCAAGGTCCGAGCCGACGCGGGGACGCGCAGCCAGGTGCTCGAGATGGTGCAGATGTTCCGCGCCAAGATCGTCGACGTGGCGACCGACTCCCTGACCATCGAGGCCACGGGCACGACCGACAAGCTGACGGCGCTGCTCGAGGTGCTCGAGCCGTACGGCGTCAAGGAGCTCGTGCAGTCGGGCATCGTCGCGATCGGGCGGGGCCACCGCTCCATCACCGACCGCTCGCTGCGCAGCGCCTGAGACCGCGCCGCACGGCGGCGGGCTCACGGCATACAGTCCACGACCGAAGCACCACCACCACCACCATCACCACCACAAGGAGAGGCCGACACGATGGCCGAGATGTTCTACGACGACGACGCCGACCTGGCCGTCATCCAGGGCCGCCGGGTCGCGGTCATCGGCTACGGCAGCCAGGGCCACGCGCACGCGCTGAACCTGCGCGACTCGGGCGTCGACGTGCGCGTCGGCCTGGCCGAGGGCTCCTCGTCCCGACCCAAGGCGGCGGCCGAGGGCCTGCGGGTCCTCAGCGTCCCCGAGGCGGTGGCCGAGGCCGACCTCGTCGTCATCCTCACGCCCGACCAGGTGCAGCGCACGGTCTACGCCCAGGACATCAAGCCGCACCTGCGCGAGGGTGCCGCGCTGCTCTTCGGGCACGGCTTCAACATCCGCTTCGGCTACATCCAGCCGGATGCCGGGTCGGACGTCCTCATGGTCGCACCCAAGGGCCCCGGCCACATCGTGCGCCGCGAGTACGTCGACGGCCGCGGCGTGCCCGTGCTCCTCGCCGTCGAGCAGGACGCGTCCGGCGGCGGCCTGGGACCTCGCCCGGTCCTACGCCAAGGCGATCGGTGGGCTGCGGGCCGGCGGCATCGGGACGACCTTCACCGAGGAGACCGAGACCGACCTGTTCGGCGAGCAGGCCGTGCTCTGCGGTGGCGCCTCGCAGCTCGTCATGTACGGGTTCGAGACCCTCGTCGAGGCGGGCTACCAGCCCGAGGTGGCGTACTTCGAGTGCCTGCACGAGCTCAAGCTCATCGTCGACCTCATGATCGAGGGCGGCATCGCCAAGCAGCGCTGGTCGGTCTCCGACACGGCGGAGTACGGCGACTACGTGTCGGGCCCGCGCGTCATCGACCCGCACGTCAAGGAGAACATGAAGGCGGTGCTCGGCGACATCCGCAACGGGTCGTTCGCCCAGCGCTTCATCGACGACCAGGATGCCGGCGCGCCCGAGTTCCGGGCCCTGCGCGAGAAGGGTGCCCAGCACCCGATCGAGGCCACCGGCCGCGAGCTGCGCAAGCTCATGGCGTGGGTCGACAGCGGCCGCGACGAGGACTACGTGGAGGGCTCGGCCGCCCGCTGACCTCTCGTCGACCGTAGAGAACACGCCGTCTCGGGTCCGTCCGAGGCGGCGTGTCCTCTCCTCCGTCCGGGCGGTCGGATGCCGACGGGCGACCGCGCCCTACGATGCACGGGTGGAGTCGCTCGTCGACGGCTGGCCGGTGTGGGTGGTCTTCCTGGCGCTCTGGGTCGGTGCCTTCGCCCGCGGCACGGCGACGTACTGGCTCGGCCGTGGAGTGCGCGCCGGGGGAAGCCGTTCCCGCTGGGCGGGGCACCTCGACGGGGCGGTCGTCCAGCGGGCCGAGGGCTGGGTGCGCCGGTTCGGGGCGCCGGCGGTGACCCTGGGCTTCCTCACCGTCGGCGTCCAGACCGCGATCAACGCGTCCGCCGGCATGCTCCGGATGCCGCAGCGCCGGTTCCTGCCCGCCGTCATCCTGGGCGCGGCGCTGTGGTCGCTCGTCTACACGACGGTGGGATCACGGTGGTCGACGCATGGCTCGGAGACCGCTCTTGGTGGTGGGCGGTCGTCGCCCTCGGGGTGGTGGCCGCCATCGTCGTCGTCTCCCGACGCCTGGAGCGCCCGGCTCGCGACGAACCTGAGGATGCGGCCGCCCCGAGACCCCCGCGGGTCGAGGTGATACCGCGCGGTTCCGGCGAGCGATGTCACCTCGACCGCGCGGGACCCAGCTGAGTCGAGGTGATACCGCGCGGTTCCGCGAGCGCTGTCACCTCGACTCCGGCCGGCGCTGGGGGCCACATCGTGGGCGGCCACCGTCCACATGCTGGCACGCCCCTATCATGGAGACCCGGCCCAGGGACGTGCCGGAGGCCCTCCGCGCCGGTCGCGACGGGCCCGCCCACCCGGGCACCCGGCATCCGGCCGACCGGCCGATGACCGACCGCAGCAGCACAGTAGGGACCTCTCGTGACCAAGCCCGTCGTCCTCATCGCCGAGGAGCTCTCTCCCGCGACCCTCGACGCCCTCGGCCCCGACTTCGAGGTCCGCCACGTCGACGGCGCCGACCGCAGCGCCCTGCTCCCGGCTCTCGCCGACGTCGACGCGGTGCTCATCCGCTCCGCGACGAAGATCGACGCCGAGGCGCTCGCCGCCGCGAAGAACCTCAAGGTCGTCGCCCGGGCCGGCGTCGGCCTCGACAACGTCGACGTCGAGTCGGCCACCAAGGCCGGTGTCATGGTCGTCAACGCGCCGACCTCCAACATCACGAGCGCCGCCGAGCTCGCGGTCGGCCTGCTGCTCGCCTGCGCCCGCAACATCGCCCCGGCCAACGAGGCCCTGAAGAACGGCGCCTGGAAGCGCAGCAAGTACGGCGGGGTCGAGCTGCTCGAGAAGAAGGTCGGCATCGTCGGCTTCGGCCGCATCGGCCAGCTCGTCGCCGAGCGGCTCAAGGGCTTCGGCGTCGAGATCCTCGCCTACGACCCGTACGTCTCGGTGCAGCGCGCCGGCCAGCTCGGCGCCCGCCTCGTCACCCTCGACGAGCTGCTCGCCGAGAGCGACTTCATCACGATCCACCTGCCGAAGACCGCCGAGACGATCGGGCTCATCGGCAAGGAGGCCCTCACCAAGGTCAAGCCGACCGTGCGCGTCATCAACGCCGCCCGCGGGGGCGTGCTCGACGAGGAGGCCCTCGCCGACGCCATCGCCGAGGGGCGCGTCGCCGGTGCCGGCCTCGACGTCTTCGCCACCGAGCCGTGCACCGACAGCCCGCTGTTCGCCCACGAGTCGGTCGTCGTCACGCCGCATCTCGGCGCCTCCACCGAGGAGGCCCAGGAGAAGGCCGGCGTCGCCGTCGCCAGGTCCGTGCGCCTCGCCCTCGGTGGCGACCTCGTGCCGGATGCCGTGAACGTCTCCGGCGGCGCCGTCGCCGAGGAGGTGCGTCCGGGGATCGACCTCGTCGAGAAGCTCGGCCGGATGTTCACCGCGTTCGCCGGCTCCGTGCCCGTCCAGCTCGACGTCGAGGTGCGCGGCGAGATCACGAGCCACGACGTGTCGGTCTGGGAGCTCGCGGCGCTCAAGGGTCTCTTCACCGACGTCACCGAGGACCCCGTGACGTACGTCAACGCCCCGCTGCTCGCCAAGGAGCGCGGGTGCGAGTCGCGCCTCATCACCGACGAGGTGTCCGAGGACTTCCGCAACGTCACCACGCTGCACGGCACCCTCGCCGACGGCTCGACCCTCTCCATCTCGGGCACGCTGACCGGGCCCAAGATGGTGCAGAAGCTCATCGGCATCAACGGGTACGACCTCGAGATCCCGCTGAGCGTGCACATGGCGTTCTTCTCGTACGAGGACCGCCCCGGTGTCATCGGTGCGGTCGGCCGGCTGCTCGGCGACGCCGACGTCAACATCGCCGGGATGCAGGTGTCCCGCGACGACGACGCGGCCAAGGCGCTCGTCGCGCTGACCGTCGACCAGACCATCCCCGACGACGTGCTCGCCGCGATCGAGAAGGAGATCGGCGCGGAGACCGTCCGGGTCGTCAACCTCGTCTGACGCGGCCCGGGTCGGGCCGACCACCGCGGTGGTCGGCCCGACACCTCGGGTCCTCGGCGGGCGAGGTCACAGGACCGGCGCCGGCGCCGGCTGCCGTCTCGCAGCTCCGGGGCGGACCAGCAGCAGTCCGACGGTCATGAGGACTGCTCCCGTCGCGACGATGCCGACCTCCTCGCCGAGCCACACGGGGTTCGTGTCGCCGACGATCGACTGCGCGACGCCCTCGATGACCGTGTAGCTCACGGCCCACAGGGCCAGACCGCCCACGGCTGCGAGCACCCGCAGGACGAGGTGCCGACCGGAGAGGGCAGCGGCGCCGAGACCGGCCAGGCCGAGGGCCATCAGTGCGACACCGGCGAGGTAGAGGATGCCGGTGACCGTGTCCGGCAGGCCGGTCAGAGCGCCGTCGGTGCCGGCGATGACGACGAACTTGACGACCCAGCAGAGGCCGCCGGCGGCAAGGAGTGCGGCTGAGGTGCGGAATGACTTCGATGACGTGTCCATGCCATGGACGCTAGGGACGATGTCCGGTGCGCCGCATCGACCGGCCGGCGGGTTCGGCCTCCACCTGGCGGTGGAGGTCCCGACTCCTCCGTCAGGTCTACCGTGGCACGGTGAGGACCATTCGCGCCCGGGCCTGGGACGTCCTGGTCATCGTGCTCGTGGTCAGCGTCCTGTTCGAGGTGCTGACGACGGACCAGGACGTGCCACTCGCGCTGAGCGTGCCCGTTGCCCTGGTGATGACGGTGCCCTTCATCTGGGGGCAGCGCCACCCGTTGCCCGTCGTCGCCGTGGTGATGGGTGCCTGGCTGGTCCAGGCGCTCGCCGGGGACTGGCAGCAGGAGCCGCAGTCGGAGCTCCTCCCGGTCTGCCTGGCGTTCTGGTGCATCGGTGCGTACGTCCCCGGCCGCAGGTCCTGGTGGGCACTGGCGTTCGCACTGATCGGGCTGCTGGTACACCAGCCCGACGACGTCGTCGTCCTCGGTCCGCTCATGGCCGGGGTCTTCGCCGCCGGTCGGCTGATGCGGTCGCGCGAGCGGCTCGCGGCTGCCCTCCAGCTCGAGCGCGCGAACGCCGAACGGTATGCGGTCGCGGAGGAGCGGGCGCGCATCGCCCGCGAGCTCCATGACGTCGTCGGCCATGCCCTGGCGACCATGACGGTGCAGGCCGGTGCCGAGCGGCTGGCGCTGGGTGGCGCCCGGCCGGAGACCGTGCTGGTGCTGTCCCAGATCGAGGCCACCGGGCGACAGGCCCTGCAGGAGATGCGCCGGCTGCTCGGTGTGCTGCGGACCCCCGAGGATGCGCTCGAGCTGAGCCCCCTCCCGGGCCTGGACCAGCTCGACACGCTGGCCAAGCGCATGGGTGGGTCGGGTCTCGCCGTCTCCGTCACCGTGGCCGACGACGTCCGGCCGCTGCCCTCGGGCCTGGACGTCTCGGCGTACCGGATCGTCCAGGAGGCGTTGACCAACGTCCTCAAGCACTCCGACGCCAGCAGCGCCCGCGTCCTCGTGAGCGAGCACGACGGCATCCTCGACATCGAGGTCACCGATGACGGCGCCGACGTGACCACGCCGCCCGGCCGGCAGGGTCAGGGACTGACGGGGATGCGGGAGCGCGCGGGAATCCACCGCGGCTCGCTCGAGGCGGGCCCGTCGCCCGCCGGTGGCTGGCGGGTCTCGGCCCGACTCCGGCGCGAGCCCGCGCCATGACCGTGCGCGTGATCGTGGCCGACGACCAACCCCTGGTCAGGGAGGGGCTCCGCAAGATCTTCGAGACCGACCCGGGCCTCGAGGTCGTGGGAGTCGCCCCGGACGGACGAACCGCGGTGGCCCTGACCAGGCGGCTCCGCCCGGACGTCGTGGTGATGGACATCCGGATGCCGGTCCTCGACGGCATCGACGCCACGCGTTCCGTCGTCCACCTCCCCGACCCACCGCGCGTCCTGGTGCTGACCACCTTCGACCTCGACGAGTACGTGTTCGGGGCGCTCCAGGCGGGCGCGAGCGGCTTCCTGCTCAAGGATGCAGCACCCGAGGTCCTCATCGCCTCCGTGCACGCCATCGCCCGTGGTGACGGGCTGCTCGACCCCGCCGTGACCCGGTCCGTCATCGAGCGCTTCGCGACGTACCCGCGGTCGGACCCGGCGCGCCTGGCCATGCTGGCGACCCTGTCCCAGCGGGAGGAGGAGGTGTTCCGACTGCTCGTCGCTGGCTGCTCGAACCGGGAGATCGGCGAGCGCCTCCACGTCAGCGAGGCCACGGTCAAGACCCACGTCATGGCCGTGCTGCGCAAGCTGCAGGTGCGCGACCGGATCCAGGCGGTCATCTTCGGGTACGAGTCCGGTGTGGTCCGCCCGCGCGAGCCGTAGCCGCCCCACGGCCGCCGTGAGCCGCCGTGAGCCGCCGAGGGAGCCCGCGGGCGTCGGCGAGCCGGCGCCGTTCCGCCTCGTCGGAGACGACACGGTGGATGCCGTGGTCACCCCCGCAACGTCGCCTCCGGGACGCCTCGTCGAGGCGGGACGCCAGATCGGGCACGAAGCCCTCGAGGGTCACCGTGCCCGTGAGTCCGGCGGCGTCGACCTGTGCCTGCAGCCGGGCGCGCAACGAGCCGCTGCCGTGGATGGGCACCCGCCAGTCGGGGCACTCCTCGGCGATCGGGCGCCAGGGCCTTGAGGAGCTGGAGGCTGATGCGCACGACGACCTCGTGTCGGCGGACCCACCCAGCCGCGCCGGCTCGACCCCGGACGGGCAGCATTCCACCTCGCGGGGCCCCGACGGCGGCGGATTCCGTCGCCGGGCAGGGCATGTGGCGCAGATCCCGTGGGTGGATCGTCCAGATGGTGGAAGCCGCCTGACAGTACTAGGACGTCCATCTACCGTGGAGTCATGCAGCGGCTCGAGGTACTCCCTCCTCATTCCGAGCCGCGGCGAGGTTCGGTAGTCAGCACCCTCGCCGCGGAGACCCCGCGACGTCGCTGACCGGCTCGTCGACCACCCGTCGGCTCGAGCCCCGCACCCCAGACCGCCGGCACCGCCGGAGAAGAGAGACCCGAGATGAACGAGAACACCATGCTCGACGAGGCGACCCTGGCCCGCCAGGCGCTCCAGGAGTCGATGGACCTGCGCGACCAGGGCCACAGCGACGACTGAGCGACCGGTCCCACGCCTCGCGTGGGCCCGAGCGACCGACGGACGGCCGTCCCAGCTCCTTCCATGGAGTGGGACGGCCGTCCGCATCCCGGTACGGCTCCCTAGGCTGGAGCGCATGAGCGATCCCGCCGCGACGACCCTCGACATCGCCGTCATCGGGGGTGACGGCATCGGACCCGAGGTCGTCGCCGAGGGACTCCGGGTGCTCGAGGCGGTCGTCGGCACGAGCGGCCCCAGCGTGCGGACGACCGAGTACGACCTCGGCGCCCGCCGGTGGCACGCCACCGGCGAGACCCTGCCCGACTCGGTGCTCGAGGAGATCCGAGGGCACGACGCCATCCTCCTCGGCGCCATCGGCGACCCCAGCGTGCCGAGCGGCGTGCTCGAGCGGGGAGTGCTCCTCCCGTTGCGCTTCGCCCTCGAGCACTACGTCAACCTGCGCCCGGCCCGCCTCTACCCCGGCGTGCGCAGCCCCCTCGACGTCGAGCGGGTCGCGCCGGACGGCATCGACTTCGTCGTCGTGCGCGAGGGCACCGAGGGCCCGTACGTCGGCAACGGGGGCGCCCTGCGCGTCGGGACCCCGAACGAGATCGCCACCGAGGTCAGCGTCAACACCCGGTTCGGGGTCGAGCGGGTGGTGCGCGACGCCTTCGCCCGCGCCCAGGCCCGCCCCCGCCGGCACCTGACCCTCGTCCACAAGCACAACGTCCTCACCCACGCCGGGCACCTGTGGCGGCGCACGGTCGAGGAGGTCGGTGCCGAGTTCCCCGACGTCGAGACGGCCTACCAGCACGTCGACGCGGCGACGATCTTCCTCGCGACCGACCCCGGCCGCTTCGACGTGATCGTCACCGACAACCTCTTCGGCGACATCATCACCGACATCGCCGCCGCCATCGCCGGCGGCATCGGCCTCGCCGCGAGCGGCAACATCAACCCCGAGGGCCGGTACCCGAGCATGTTCGAGCCGGTGCACGGCTCGGCGCCGGACATCGCGGGCCAGGGCAAGGCCGACCCCACCGCGACGATCCTGTCGGTCGGGATGCTGCTCGCCCACCTCGGGCGGACCGCCGAGGCCGAGCGGGTGGAGCGGGCGGTCGCCGCCGACCTCGCCGAGCGGGGCACGTCACCGCGCTCGACGAGCGCCGTGGGTGACGCGGTCCGCGCCCGCCTCTGAGGCCCACGGGCGACGGGTAACCTTCCGAGGAGCACCGTCGCTCCCGAGGAAAGGACCTGCGAGTCCCATGAGCCTGACCTTCGACCTGCACCGCAACCCGTCCCCGGCGAGCGACGCCCGGCGAGCCGAGATCCACGCGAACCCCGGCTTCGGCGTGCACTTCACCGACCACATGCTGCGGGCCGTGTGGACCCGGGAGGGCGGTTGGGGCGACGGTCGGGTCGAGCCCTACGGTCCGATCCCGCTGCTGCCGAGCGCCGCGGTGCTGCACTACGCGCAGGAGGTGTTCGAGGGGCTCAAGGCCTACCGGCACGCCGACGGCTCGGTCTGGTCGTTCCGGCCCGAGGCCAACGCCGAGCGGATGCAGCGCAGCGCCCGCCGCCTCGCGCTCCCCGAGCTGTCGACGGACGACTTCGTCGCATCCCTGCGAGCCCTGCTCGAGGTCGACGAGCCGTGGGTCCCGCCGGCCGGCACCGGCGAGACGAGCCTGTACCTGCGGCCGTTCCTCTTCGCGAGCGAGGCGTTCCTCGGCGTGCGGCCGGCCGACGAGGTCACCTACTGCCTCATCGCCTCCCCGGCGGGTGCCTACTTCGCCGGGGGCCTGAAGCCCGTGACGCTGTGGATCTCGCAGCACTACGCGCGGGCCGGCACCGGCGGGACCGGCGCCGCGAAGACGGGTGGCAACTACGCCTCGTCGCTCGCCGGGCAGCTCGAGGGCATCGAGCACGGCTGCGACCAGGCGGTCTTCCTCGACTCCTCGACGCAGACCTACATCGAGGAGCTCGGCGGGATGAACCTCTTCTTCGTCACCCGGGACAACCGGCTGGTCACCCCCGAGCTCACCGGCTCGATCCTCGAGGGCGTCACCCGCGGCTCGATCCTCGAGCTCGCGAAGGAGCTCGGCCTCGAGCCCGAGGAGCGGCGGGTCCCCATCGAGGAGTGGAAGGACGGGGTCGCGAGCGGCGAGATCCGCGAGGTGTTCGCCTGCGGCACCGCCGCCGTCGTGATCACCCCGGTCGGCGAGCTGCGCTGGGAGGGCGGCTCGGTGCCGTCGACGGCCGGCCACGAAGGTGGCGACGTGACCAAGGCGGTCCGCCACTCGTTGCTCGACATCCAGTACGGGCGCGCCGAGGACACCCGCGGCTGGCTCACCCGGCTCGCCTGACCCACTAAAGGTTCACCTGCGGACCATTTCCACGGCATACTCGCTCCCATGACTCCGGAGCCGTCGCCGCAGCCCACGCGGCTGCCGGACGCCGTGCTGCGGCCCGCCGTCGGCAACGTCTTCGAGACCACCGTCGAGCAGCTCGCCACCGCCATCCGCCTCGGGGTCTTCGTCGTCGGCGAGCAGCTCCCCGCGGAGCGCGAGCTGGCCGAGCGGCTCGGCGTGTCGCGCAACACCCTGCGCGAGGCGATTGCCGCGCTGCGCGACTCGGGGCTCGTCGAGACGCGCCGCGGTCGCAGCGGGGGAACGGTCGTCACGGATGCCGGTCACGGCGCCCGGCGGCGACCGCCTCGCCACCGGCGGTGCGGCCGTCCGCCACGGGGCGGCCCTCGAGGACGCCCTGGACTTCCGCCGGGTCGTGGAGCCCGGCGCCGCCCGCCTGGCGGCGACCCGGCGGCTCTCCGGTGACCAGCGGGCCTGGTTGACCGAGTCGCTGCGGGCGGTGCGCGAGGCCGACCGCGGCGACCACCGGATCGCCGACTCGCGCCTGCACCTCGCGATCGCCACGGTCACCGGGTCCCCGATGGTCGTCGAGGCCGTGACGCGGGCCCAGGGCGCGCTCGGCGAGCTGCTCGGCGCGATCCCGGTGCTGCGCACGAACATCGACCACTCGCACGAGCAGCACGACGTCATCGTCGCGGCCATCCTCGCCGGAGACCCCGACACCGCGCGCACCACCATGGAGGAGCACTGCGACGCGACGTCGGCGCTCCTGCGTGGGCTCATCGGCTAGCGACAGAAGGGGAGCACCCATGCCCAGCTCGATCCACCCCGGCGGACCGCCGCAGCTCACCGTCGACCAGCTGCGCGAGGGCGTCGAGGCCGGTGACATCGACACGGTCATCGTCGCCTTCACCGACATGCAGGGGCGGCTGCAGGGCAAGCGGCTGCACGGGCGCTTCTTCCTCGAGCACGTGCTCGAGCACGGCACGGAGGGCTGCAACTACCTCCTCGCCGTCGACGTCGACATGAACACCGTGTCCGGGTACGCCATCTCGTCCTGGGAGCGGGGGTACGGCGACATGTTCTTCGACATGGACCTCGCGACGCTCCGACGCACACCGGGCCACCCGGCATCCGTGACGATCCAGAGCGACCTCACCTGGCTCGACGGCCGGGGCGACGTCGTGCAGTCGCCGCGTTCCGTCCTCAAGCGGCAGGTCGCGGCGGCCGAGGCCGACGGCTTCGCGGCCTACGCGGGCACCGAGCTGGAGTTCATCCTCTTCGAGGACTCCTACGAGTCGGCGTGGGACCGCCGCTACGTGGGCCTCACGGGCGCCAACCGGTACAACGTCGACTACTCCATCCTCGGCGGCAGCAAGGTCGAGCCGGTCCTGCGCGAGATCCGCAACGAGATGTACGCGGCCGGGATGACGGTGGAGTCGGCGAAGGGTGAGTGCAACCTCGGCCAGCACGAGATCGGCTTCCTCTTCGACGGCGTGCTGCGCACCTGCGACAACCACGCCGTCTACAAGACCGGGGCCAAGGAGATCGCGGCCCGCCACGGCCAGTCACTCACCTTCATGGCGAAGTACGACGAGCGCGAGGGCAACTCGTGCCACATCCACCTGTCCCTGCGCGGAACCGACGGCGAGGTCGTCTTCGCCGACGACGACCGTGACGGCGGCCGCAGCGAGGTCTTCGACCAGTTCATGGCCGGCATCCTCGCGACGATGCGCGAGCTGACGTACTTCTACGCACCGAACATCAACTCCTACAAGCGCTTCGCCGCCGGGTCGTTCGCACCGACCGCCTGTCGCCTGGGGAACCGACAACCGCACCTGTGCGCTGCGGGTGGTCGGGCACGGCGCGGGCATGCGCGTCGAGAACCGCGTGCCGGGTGGTGACGTCAACCCCTATCTCGCGGTCGCCGCGATGATGGCCGGCGGGCTGCACGGCATCCGGGAGGGGCTCGAGCTGCCGCCGGCCTGTGAGGGCAACGCCTACGTCGGCGACTACGAGCACGTGCCCGGGACCCTGCTCGAGGCCCGTGACCTCCTCGCCGGCAGCGCCGTCGCCCGCTCGGCGTTCGGCGACGACGTCGTCGACCACTACGTCAACGCCGCGGACGTCGAGCTCGCGGCCTACAACGCCGCGGTGACCGACTGGGAGCGCGTCCGCGGCTTCGAGAGGCTGTGAACCGACCGACATGACCGACTCCGCCACCACGCACGACGTCGTCAACCCGGCGACCGAGGAGGTCGTCACGACGGTCGACCTCGTCGGGGTCGAGGAGACCGACGCGGCGATCGCCCGGGCCGTCGAGGTCGGACCGGCCTGGCGCGCCGTCTCCCCGGCCGACCGCGGCATGCTCCTGCGCAGGTTCGCCGACGCCGTCGAGGCCGCGACCGAGGAGCTCGCCGCGCTGGAGGTCGCGAACTCCGGCCACACCATCGGCAACGCCCGCTGGGAGGTGGGCAACGTCGTCGGCGTGCTGCGGTACTACTCGGCGGCGCCCGAACGCCTCTTCGGACGGCAGATCCCCGTCGCCGGCGGCCTCGACGTGACGTTCAAGGAGCCCCTGGGCGTCGTGTCGGTCATCGTGCCCTGGAACTTCCCGATGCCGATCGCGGGCTGGGGGCTGGCCCCCGCGCTGGCCGCGGGCAACACCGTGGTGCTCAAGCCGGCGGAGCTCACGCCGCTCACCGCCATGTACCTCGGGCAGCTCGCCCTGGATGCCGGCATCCCCGAGGGCGTGCTCACCGTGCTCCCCGGCAAGGGGTCGGTCGTCGGGGAGCGGTTCGTCACCCACCCCGACGTGCGCAAGGTCTGCTTCACCGGCTCGACCGCGGTCGGCCAGGGCATCATGCGCAAGGCCGCCGACTCCCTCAAGCGCGTGACGCTCGAGCTCGGCGGCAAGTCGGCGAACATCGTCTTCGCCGACGCCGACCTCGAGGCCGCCGCGACCTCGGCTCCGATGAGCTTCCTCGACAACGCCGGCCAGGACTGCTGTGCGCGGACGCGCATCCTCGTGCAGCGCACCGTCTTCGACGCCTTCATGGAGCGGTTCGAGCGCGCCCTCAAGGGCGTGGTCGTCGGCGACCCGCGCGACGAGGCGACCCAGATGGGGCCCGTTGGTCTCGTCGCACCAGCGGGATGCCGTGCGCGGCTTCGTCGAGGACGCCGAGGCCGGCGGCCATCCCGCCGTCGACGTCGCCTTCCGCGGCTCGGCCCCCGAGGGGGCCGGGTGGTGGTACCCGCCGACCGTGGTGCTTCCGAGCGGGACCGGCGACCGCGTGTGGCGCGAGGAGGTCTTCGGGCCCGTCGTCGCGGTGATGCCGTTCGACGACGAGGCGGACGCGGTCGCCCGCGCCAACGACACGGCATACGGGCTGTCGGGGTCGATCTGGACCCGCGACGTCGGGCGCGCCATCCGCGTGGCTCGCGGGGTCGAGGCCGGGAACCTCTCGGTGAACAGCCACAGCTCGGTGCGCTACTCGACGCCCTTCGGCGGCTTCAAGGCGAGCGGCATCGGCCGTGAGCTGGGCCCCGACGCGCTCGACGCGCTTCACCGAGGTCAAGAACGTCTTCGTCAGCACCGAGGCTTGAGGAGAGAACAGCATGGCTGGAAGGCTCGAGGGCAAGGTCGCCGTCGTCACCGGCGGGTGCTCCGGCATCGGCCTCGCGACCGTGCGACGGTTCGCCGAGGAGGGCGCGACCGTCGTCGTCGCCGACCTCTCCGACGAGGCGGGGGAGCGGCTGGCGGAGGAGGTCGGCGGCACGTACGTGCACACCGACGTCGCGAGCAAGCCCGATGTCGACCGGCTCTTCGAGACGGCGGCCGACCGCTACGGCCGCATCGACGTCGCGTTCAACAACGCGGGGATCAGCCCGCCCGAGGACGACTCCATCCTCGACACCGACCTCGAGGCGTGGCTGCGGGTGCAGGAGGTCAACCTCACGTCGGTCTACCTGTGCTGCAAGGCGGTGCTCCCGCACATGCTCGAGCGCCGGTCGGGCTCGATCATCAACACCGCGAGCTTCGTCGCCGTCATGGGGGCGGCGACGTCGCAGATCTCCTACTCCGCGTCCAAGGGCGGCGTGCTGGCCATGACCCGCGAGCTCGGCGTGCAGTTCGCGCGCGACGGCATCCGGGTCAACGCCCTGTGCCCGGGCCCGGTCAACACCCCGATGCTCAAGGAGCTGTTCGCCAAGGACGTCGAGCGGGCCGCCCGCCGCCTGGTGCACGTGCCGATGGGCCGCTTCGGTGAGCCGGAGGAGATGGCCAACGCCGTGCTCTTCCTCGCCTCCGACGAGTCGAGCTTCATGACGGCCTCGACGTTCCTCGTCGACGGAGGGATCTCCGGCGCGTACGTCACGCCGCTGTGAGCGCCACCAGGACCTCGGGCGGCACCCCGCCGGTGATCGGGGTGTCGTGCTACGTCGAGGAGGTCGACCGCTCGCCGTGGGTGGCGCAGCGCAGCGCCGTGCTGCCGCACCGCTACGTCGACGCAGCTCGAGCGCGCCGGCGCGGTGGTCGTCGTCCTGCCACCGCGGCCGGACGCCGACGACGAGCTCGCGGATGCCGTCCTGTCGCGTCTCGACGGCCTCGTCCTCGCCGGCGGGGCCGACGTCGCGGCCGACCGCTACGGCGCCGCGCCGCACCCGACCGCACAGGCGCCGCGCCACGACCGCGACGCGTGGGAGCTGGCGCTCGCCCGGGCGTCGGCACGGCGCGGGACTGCCGGTGCTCGGCATCTGCCGCGGCATGCAGGTCATGGCCGTCGCGGCGGGAGGCGTGCTCGACCAGCACCTGCCGGACGTCGTCGGGCACGACGCGCACTGCTCCGCGGCCCGGGGAGTACGCCTCGCACCACGCGACGCCGGTCGCAGGGCACGCGGCTGGCCGAGGTGCTGGGCTCCGACCCGCTCGACGTGCCGACCTACCACCACCAGTCGGTGCGACCGCAGTCGCTCGAGGGCACGGCCTACCGGCCCGCGGCCTGGCACGCCGACGGCACCCTCGAGGGGATGGAGGACCCGTCGGCCCGCTTCCGACTCGCAGTGCAGTGGCACCCGGAGGCGGGGGAGGACGGCCGCCTCTTCGAGGCCCTCGTCGCCGCCGCGGCGCAGCCGGCCGAGTCCGGTCCGCGGGCCGCCCTCGGCGCAGAAGACGGCGGCGGGTGACAATCGTCCCGTGACCAGGCTCAACCGACTCGCCATCGCCGCCGGCGCCGCCTCCGCGCTCGGGGCGCTCGCCGCTGCCGGGCGGGGCGTCAACGCCTCGATGGGCGGCCGGCCCAGCGGCGACCGGCTCGAGCGGATGCGGCGCTCACCGGCATACCGGGCCGGGCGCCTTCCACAACACCAGCCGCGGCGACGTCGTCGATGCCGTCGGGGCAGCGCGACGTGCTCCGCCGGTTCCGCGAGAACGCCGATACCCGTCGGCCGGCGTTGCCGATCCCCGTGGTCAGCACCCCCCACGAGCCGCGGACCGAGGGGGTGCACGTCACGTGGTTCGGGCACGCGTCGTGCCTCGTCGAGCTCGACGGCGTGCGCCTGCTCCTCGACCCGGTGTGGAGCGAGCGGTGCAGCCCCAGCCAGCACGTCGGTCCCGCGGCGCCTCCACGCCGTGCCGGTGCCGCTGACCGAGCTCGGCCGGATCGACGCCGTCGTCATCTCCCACGACCACTACGACCACCTCGACATGGACACCGTCCGCCGGCTCGGTCGACCTGACCGACGCGGTCTTCCTCGTGCCGCTCGGTGTCGGGGCGCACCTGGACTCGTGGGGCGTGCCGGCCGAACGGGTCGTCGAGTGCGACTGGGAGGAGGGTCATGACGTCGAGGGTGTGCGCGTCACCGCGGTCGAGGCCCAGCACTTCTCCGGCCGTGGGCTGCGCCGGGACGGCACGCTGTGGGCCTCGTGGGTCCTGGCCGGGAAGTCGGGGAAGGTGTTCTTCAGCGGGGACACGCGGGTTCTTCGACGGCTACGCGCGCCTCGGCTCCGAGCACGGCCCGTTCGACGTCTCCCTCATGGCGGTCGGTGCCTATGACCCCGCGTGGCACGACATCCACCTCGACCCCGAGGAGGCCGTGGAGGCGACGCGGCTGCTGCGCGGTGGGCTGCTCGTCCCCATCCACTGGTGCACGTTCGTCCTGGCGCCGCACCCCTGGTCGGAGCCCGTCGAGCGGCTGCTCGTCGCCGCCGAGAGCGCCGGCGTGCCGGTGGCGGTACCGCGCGTCGGTGACCGGGTCGACGCGGCGGACCCGCCCGGCCCGGACCCCTGGTGGGAGCTCCAGCGCGCGGTAGGCCCTGCCGTGGCGAGCGCCTGACGGCGCACCCCGGACGTCCTGAGCCCGAGCCTGCGGGCATGGCCGCTGGTCGTTGCAGCCAGCATGTGGACGACCGCTGTGCCGGGGGCCGTGGTCCGTGGGACGCTGACCCCGTGACGTTCCGTGACGTGGCCACCACCACGCTCATTATCGGCTAGCGCGACGAGACCTCCTCGTCGCGCAGACCTCCCGCACCCGGGGGGTCTTTTGCTTGTCGGGAGCGTCGCATGGTGCGGCGCCACCCGGAGCAGAGGTCGCACCACCCCCACCCGCGGGCGGTGCGGCGGCAGCGCCGGGTCGACGATGGTCGGAGCACCACACGTCCCGCCCCGGCCCTCGCGGGCCGGGGCACAGACGCCGGGTGACCGGCATACCGAACCCCAGGTGACCCCGATGAGCGACATCCACGTCTACGACACGACCCTGCGCGACGGCGCGCAGCAGGAGGGCCTCAACCTCTCCGTGGCGGACAAGCTCGCCATCGCGAGCCACCTCGACGAGCTCGGTGTCGGCTACATCGAGGGTGGGTGGCCGGGGGCGAACCCCAAGGACACCGAGTTCTTCGCCCGGGCGGCGACCGACCTGCGGCTGCGCAACGCGACCCTCGCGGCGTTCGGCGCGACCCGGCGCGCCGGTGGCCGGGCCGACAGCGACCCGCTCGTGCGGGCCCTCGTCGACAGCCGTGCCGAGGTGGTGACGCTCGTGGCGAAGTCGCACACGGGGCACGTCGAGCGGGCCCTGCGCACGACGCTCGCCGAGAACCTCGCAGATGATCCGCGACACCGTGTCGTTCCTGCGGGGCGAGGGCCGCCGGGTCTTCCTCGACGCCGAGCACTTCTTCGACGGGTACGCCACCGACCGCGACTACGCGCTCGAGGCGGTGCGGGTGGCCGCCGAGGCGGGCGCGGAGGTCATCGCCCTGTGCGACACCAACGGCGGGATGCTGCCCGACCGGGTCGCCGACGTCGTCCACGACGTCGTCTCGGTCACCGGGGCGCGCGTCGGCATCCACTGCCACAACGACACCGGGTGCGCGGTGGCCAACTCGATGGCCGCGGTCGAGGCCGGCGCCACCCACGTGCAGGGCACGGTGAACGGCTACGGCGAGCGCACCGGAAACGCCGACCTGCTCACCGTCGTCGCCAACCTCCAGCTCAAGAAGGGGCTTCCGCTCCTCGAGCCGCACCGCCTGCAGGAGGCCACCCGCATCTCGCACGCGATCGCCGAGGTCACCAACGTGGCGCCGTACTCGCGCCAGCCGTACGTCGGGTCGAGCGCGTTCGCCCACAAGGCGGGCCTGCACGCGAGCGCGATCAAGGTCGACCCCGACCTGTACCAGCACATGGACCCCAAGTCCGTGGGCAACGACATGCGGATGCTGGTGTCCGACATGGCCGGTCGCGCCTCGATCGAGCTGAAGTCGAGGGAGCTCGGGTTCGACCTCGACTCGACCGTCGAGGCGGACAACGCCACGCTCGCCCGGGTGCTGCGCGCCGTCAAGGAGCGCGAGCTGCGGGGCTACACCTTCGAC
This sequence comes from uncultured Actinomycetota bacterium, assembly GCA_963811475.1. GTDB lineage: Bacteria > Actinomycetota > Actinomycetes > Actinomycetales > Dermatophilaceae > Fodinibacter. The sequence goes on along the minus strand of CAWERJ010000008.1, from coordinate 142,624 downwards.
GCCGCCGACGCGAGCTTCGAGCTGCTCCTGCGGCGGGAGGTCGACGGGTCGCTGCCGGCATTCTTCGACGTCGAGTCCTGGCGCGTCATCACCGACGCCCGCGGGGACGACGAGGCCCTGTCGGAGGCCACCGTCAAGCTGCGCGCCGCAGGGGAGCGCGTCGTGCGGACCGGCGAGGGCAACGGCCCGGTCAACGCCCTCGACCACGCCCTGCGGTCGGCTCTGTCGGCGGCCTATCCCGAGATCGGCCACCTCGAGCTCATCGACTACAAGGTGCGCATCCTCGACGCCGCCCACGGCACGGATGCCGTGACCCGCGTGCTCATCGAGACGAGCGACGGCACCACGTCGTGGACGACGATCGGCGTCGCGGCGAACATCCTCGAGGCGAGCTGGGATGCCCTCGTCGAGTCCGTCACCTACGGCCTGGTGCGCGCCGGCGTCGCCCCCCGCTGATCCGCCCGACGCCGCGCGGAGTACGCACCGTGAGCAGGTGCTGGTTCGCTTCGGCGTCCTCGCCGCGAGGTCGCCACCATCGCCATCGCCACAACGTCAGTCCCTGCGCTTCCGGGTTGTCGATGCTGGGCAGGTTGTGACGCCTCGTTCCGTCGCTCAGGCCCGGGTGATGCACGGGGCGCGACCTATCGCGCGGGGTGCATCACCGGCTTTCGTCCAGCGCCGCCGAAGGCCTTGAGGATGGGGTAAGCCCGCGACGGCCAGGTGAGTCCTACGGTTGACGTATGGCCTCCTACGTCAAGTCCGTGACCTTCGACTGCGAGAACGCCCTGCTGCTTGCGGCCTTCTGGGCCGCAGCGCTGGGGTCGAACGTCGACGAGGACAGCACGCCGGACCGTGCATGGGTGGAGCCAGCAGGGTGGGGAGGCCCCAACGTCTGGTTCCGGCACGTCCCTGAAGGCAAGACAGCGAAGAACCGGCAGCACTTCGACCTTCGCGCCATCGGAGCGGTCGAGGTGGAGGTTGAACGGCTCACGGCACTGGGTGCCACCGTCCTCGCCTCGGACGGTGACCTCGTCGTCATGGCGGACCCGGAGGGCAACGAGTTCTGCGTCGAGCCCTGACTCCCCTCTGGCCACCTGGCCAGGCGCGGGGCCACGCCTCGCGAGCCTTCACGACGTCGGCCCGCACCCCTGACTCCGCCCAGGTCGCCTGACGAGATCCTCCCGAGGAGCAGCTTCGGTAACGGCGTCGCGAGGGCGGCACTCGTCGCTCAGGCCAGCACGTCGGTACCTTCGGCCGCCGTCGCGACGTCGAGAACGTCGATGAGCTTGCGGCGCAGGGCGTTCGAGCGGTCGGCGAACGCCCGCTGGCGCTCGAGGTAGGTGGCCTTGCCCTCGGGCGTCTCGATCGGCACCGGCGCACAGCCGAGCGCGCGCAGGTCGTAGGGCGAGGCCTGCATGTCGAGCACCCGGATCTCCCGGGCCAGCTCGAACGCGTCGGCGACGAGGTCGCTCGGCACCAGCGGGGTGAGCTTGAACGCCCACTTGTAGACGTCCATCCCGGCGTGCAGGCAGCCCGGCTGCTCCATCGCGACCTGCGTCTCCCGGGTGGGGCGCAACGCGTTCCGCGGTTGCGCCGAATCGGTGAAGAACCGGTACGCGTCGAAGTGCGAGCAGCGGATGCCGTGCCGCTCCACCACCGCGTCCGTCCCCTCGCGCCCCAGGCGGAGCGGCCAACCCGCGTGCCGCACGTCGTCGGCGGCGACGCCATAGACCATCGCCCACTCGTGAAGGCCGAAGCACCCGAGCTGGGCCGGCCGACCGACCGTGGCCGACAACAGGTTCCGCACGAACGACACGGTGCGACCACGGGTGGCGAGGAAGCCCGCGACGTCGAGCCCGACGGCATCCCCGACCACGCGGTAGTGGTTCCACCGGGCCCGGGGGAGGCCGGCCGCGTCCTCGAGCAGCACCCCGGCGCCCGGGTGCCACCGGCGCAAGCGGGCGGGGGAGTAGTTGTAGTAGCGGAAGAGGAAGTCCTCGACGGGGTGGGTCCGCCCATCGGCACGGCGTGCGCGATGCTCAGCCGTGGCCGTGTCGATGCGGGCCTCGTGGGCCTCCTCCAGCGCCCGCCAACGGGGGCCTGACAACGATCGGGTGGTCACCGGACCACGGTAGCGACGCGCCGGTCGTGGGCGCGCGTCCACGACCGGCGCTGGGACCCGAGCGCTCAGGCCTTGGGGTAGGGGCCGTACTGGTTGTCGTTCTCGCTGTCGAGGATGAAGAAGTACAGCAGGACGATGACCCCGATGAAGGGGACCAGCCCGATGAGCAGCCACCAGCCGGTGCGGCCGGTGTCGTGCAGCCGTCGCACGGCGACCGCGAGGGTCGGGATGAGGAACACGATCCCGGCGATGGTGGCGATCCACCCGCCCCCGAGGGTCAGGTCGCTGTAGGTGAGCCCGACGGCCCGGTCCAGGATCCCCGCCACGATGAAGACGATGGTGACGAAGAGGTACCACCACCAGTACTCGCTGCGGCGGGCGCGCCCCGAGAAGGTGGCGTACTTGTTGAGGAGGACGCTGCTGACGGCCTGGCTGAACGACATGGCTGCTCCTGTCTCGAGACCTGCGGCTGCCACGCTAGTGATCGAGCCCACCGGGGTGGGGGACGCCGGCCCGCATCGGGGGTCGTGTCCCGGGTCTGCCGTGGGCGCGGGAACCCTCGACCGGGTCCCGTTCGTCGTGAGGGACGATGGTGCGCGACGACTTCGACCAGTGACGAGGACCCCCAGATGCGCAGGACGACCACGCTCGCGGCCCTGGTCGCGATGACGCTCGCGCTCACCGCGTGCGGCGGCGAGCCCGAGCCTGCGGCGTCGAGCGCACGGCCGGCCGTGACGGCATCCGGGAGTTCCAGCGCCTCCCCATCGGAGAGCCCCACCGCTGTCGAGGGTGGGCTGTACGTCGCCCTCGGAGACTCGCTCGCCGCCGGCTACCAGCCCGGCGGTGCCGAGCTGCGCGACACGGCGTACCCGGCCCTGGCGGCCCGTCGCCTGGGCGCGGACGGGCCCGAGCTGACCGTCGAGAACCTCGGATGCAGCGGTGAGACGACGACGTCGCTCCTCGAGGGAGGCAAGTGCGAGTACGCCGAGGGAAGCCAGCTCGAGCAGGCGGAGGCGCTGCTGCGCAAGGGCGCCGACGTCTCGCTGGTGACGATCGACATCGGCGGCAACGACCTCCTCCGGTGCGTGCGAGGCGGCGCCGAGATCGACACCGCGTGCGTGACCTCGGGGGTGAAGACGGTGCAGAAGAACCTCCCGACCATCCTCGAGCGGCTGCGGGCCGCCGCCGGCGAGGACGTGCCGGTGCTCGTCCTCGGCTACTACAACCCCTGGCTCGCCGCCAAGGCGCTCGACCAGCCGGTCAAGGGCATCGACGCCGCGGCGAAGGCCTACACGGCCCTCAGTGCCGCGATCGAGGCCGCCGCGAAGCGCACCGGCACGACGTTCGTCGGTCTCGACGAGGCCTTCGCGACCACGGACACGACCCCCACGCAGGTCAACGGCCGCACCGTCCCCGAGAACGCCGCACGGATCTGCACGCTGACCAACATCTGCACCGCTCGCGACATCCACCTCACCGACGAGGGGGCCGCGACCGTGGCGCGCGTGCTCGCCACGGCGGCGACGAAGGCGGGCGTCCCCTGACCTGCGGCCACCCAGCACTGCCACCCCCGCCCCCCGGCTCCGCACCGCCCGGCCCCTAGGCTGGAACCCATGCGCATCGCGAGGTTCACGACGGGGGAGGACCCGGCCTACGGGCTGGTCGACGGCTCCGGCCGCAGGATCGCCGAGATCACCGGCGACCCGCTCTACTCGCGGATCGAGCTGACGGGCACGGTCCACGAGGTCGACGACGTCCGCCTGCTCGCCCCGGTCATCCCCCGCAGCAAGGTCATCGGCATCGGCCGCAACTACGCGGACCACGCCAAGGAGATGGGCGGCGGAGGCGCCGGACGAGCCGATGATGTTCCTCGTGCCGAACACCGCCGTCGTCGGGCCCGGTGACCCAGTGGTCCTGCCGCCGGAGACGTCCGAGGTGAGCTACGAGGGCGAGCTCGCCGTCGTCATCGGCCGGCTCTGCAAGGACGTCGAGCCCGAGGAGGCCCTCGCCGCCGTCTTCGGCTACACCATCGCCGACGACGTGACGGCCCGCGACCTCCAGCGGACCGACGGGCAGTGGGCCAGGGCCAAGGGGTTCGACACCTTCTGCCCGCTCGGCCCGTGGATCGAGACCGACCTCGACCCGCAGGAGCAGCGGATCACGACCCGCCTCGACGGAGAGGTCGTCCAGGACGGCCCGACCTCCGACATGGTCCACGGCGTCGCCGCCCTCGTCTCCCACGCGTCGAAGGCGTTCACGCTCCTCCCGGGTGACGTCATCCTCACCGGCACGCCGGCGGGGGTCGGGCCCGTCGTCGCGGGGCAGCGGGTCGAGGTCGAGATCGACGGCATCGGCGTGCTCAGCAACCCCTTCGTGCGTCACTAGGCTGGCGCACCATGAGCGACGACCCGAACCCCAGCCCGCCCGCCGCAGGACTGGACCCACCCACGGCCGGCGACCTCCCCGGTGCGGTACGGCTGCGCGTCGCGCCCTCACCCACGGGCGACCCGCACGTCGGCACGGCGTACATGTCGCTGTTCAACCTCGCCTTCGTGCGCCAGCAGGGCGGCCGCTTCGTGCTGCGCATCGAGGACACCGACCGGGCTCGCTTCCGCGAGGACTCCGAGCAGCAGGTCTTCGACACGCTGCGCTGGCTGGGCCTCACCTGGGACGAGGGCCCCGACGTCGGCGGTCCCTGCGCCCCCTACCGGCAGAGCGAACGGCTCGACACCTACCGCCCCTACGTCGACCGCCTCCTCGAGGAGGGCAAGGCCTACCACTGCTGGTGCTCGACGGCCCGCCTCACCGAGATGCGTGAGCAGCAGCAGAAGGCGAAGCTTCCCACCGGCTACGACCGGCTCTGCGTCGGCAAGACCCGTGACGAGCGCCGGGCCCTGCCCGGCTTCTCCGAGACCCCCGTCGTGCGGATGCTCGTGCCCGACGACGTCCCGCTCGAGTTCGACGACCTCATCCGCGGTCGGGTCTCGGCCCCGCGCCCCGACGACCAGGTGATCCTCAAGGCCGACGGTTACCCGACCTACCACCTTGCCGTCGTCGTCGACGACCACGAGATGGGCATCACGCACGTCGTGCGGGGCGAGGAGTGGATCTCCTCCACCCCCAAGCACGTCCTGCTGTACCGATGGCTCGGGCTGGAGCCGCCCCGGTTCGCGCACATGCCGCTCCTGCGCAACGTCGACCGGTCGAAGATCTCCAAGCGCAAGAACCCGGCCGCCCGGCTCACCTGGTTCCAGGAACAGGGCTACCTGCCCGAGGCCCTCGTCAACTTCCTCGCGCTGCTCGCCTACCCGCCGGCCGAAGGGGCCGAGGGCGAGGACGTCGAGGTCTTCACGTTCGACGAGTTCTCGACACGCTTCGCCTGGGGCGACGTCAACCCGGTCGGCCCGATCTTCGACCTCAAGAAGCTCGACTGGCTCAACGGGGTCCACCTGCGCAGGCTCGACACCGACGACTTCGCCTCTCGCCTCCTGCCGTTCCTCCACGCCGACGGGGTGCTCGGATCCGACCCGTCACTCGGTGAGCTGGCCCGCCTGCGCCGGGTCGCCGAGCTCATCCAGACGCGCATCGCCCACCTCACCGAGGCCGGGCCGCTCGTCGCCCCGTTCTACGTCGCCGACGACGCGGTCGACGTGGCCGACGACGCCCGCAGCCAGCTCGGCGACGACGCGGGGCGCGTGCTCGACGCCGCCACCGAGGCACTGGACGCCCTCCCCGACGAGCACTCGGGTGTCCTCGGCAGCGAGCCGTCGTGGACCGCCGTCGCCGTCGAAGCCGCCCTGCGCGAGGCGCTCGTCGACGGCCTGGGCCTCAAGCCCCGGGTCGCGTTCGGCCCCCTGCGCACGGCGGTGTCCGGCCGGCGCGTGTCCCCGCCCCTCTTCGAGTCCATGGAGATCCTCGGCAAGGCCTCCACGCTCACCCGGCTGCGTGCCCTGCGGGCCACGCTGTGACGGAAGGAACCGGGATGCCGGCGCACGGCATCCGCGATTTGGGTGCCGGCGAGCGGGCCCGGTAGGATCGTTCCTCGGTTCGCCCGACGGCCACCCGCTCCGCGCGAGGCCCGACGGCATACCCCATGGGGTATGGTGTAATTGGCAACACTGGTGATTCTGGTTCATCCGTTCTAGGTTCGAGTCCTGGTACCCCAGCTCTCGTCCACGGCCCCACGGCCGTGGACGATTCGGAGAAAGACCTGCCGGTTCGGTAAGGTTCTGCTCCGTTGCCGGCCGGCCTCTTCGTGGCCGGCCGGAGGTCACGGCCCCGTTGTGTAGTGGCCTAGCACGCCGCCCTCTCAAGGCGGTAGCGCGGGTTCGAATCCCGTCGGGGCTACGCGCCCACGAAGGCCCGGTCCACGCGGACCGGGCCTTCGTCACGTCCGGATGCCGGGAGCCGCCTCGCGCTCGGCACTCACCGCCTCCTGGGCCACGCGCCGCAGCGCGACGAGCACGGGGTCGACCATCACCGTCCCGAGCACCACGGTGCGCAGGGCCTCCTGCGGCGAGGCTGCGTGCTCCGCGACCGACAGGTCGACCTCGGCCACCGCCTGCATCGCCAGCGCGTACCGGTGCAGCAGCGGCGGCGGCGGGCCGACGCCGGCGGCGTCGGCGGCGGCGAGTGCGGCCGAGAGCGACCGCAGCGCCGGGGCGTCGCGCGACACCTGCCAGCCGAGGTCGTCGACGACGGCGAGGACCTCGTCGTCGACTCCGTGCTCGGACGAGGGCGTCGGCATCGCGCAGGCGGCCACGCCGAACAGGTCGTGACGTGACGGCGGCGGTGCGGCGAGGGCGTCGAGGATCGCCCGTACCCCGGCGATGGCGACGCCCCCGTGCTCGACGAGTGCCCGGACGAGCCGCACCCGCTCGACGTGCTCCTCGCCGTACTCGGCCCGGGTGCGCGAGACCGGCCGCCCCGGCATCAGCAGGCCCTCGCGCAGGTAGTACTTCAGGGTGTGCACGGGGACACCGGTGGCCGCCCCGAGCTCCGAGATCCGCACCGCTCCTCCTCAGGCTCTTGACAATGGATAGTGCCACTGTCCAATATGGCACGAGACCAACTGGACAGCAGCACTATCCAAGGAGACGGCATGACGAACCGGACCACCCACGCGTACGACGGGCCCCTCGCGCTCTTCCTCATCGGCGTGCGCATCCACCAGCCGTGGCGGCTGGGCGTCATCGGGCAGGTGATCCGCGCGATGCCGCCGATGATCGCGGAGCTGGAGCGGAACAAGGCCGCCGCGGCCAGGGGTGAGGAGGAGTCGCTGGGCTACCTGGGCAGCCGGTCGACGGTCGACCTGACCGGCACCACGATGATCCAGTGGTGGCGCAGCACCGAGGACATCTACGCCTACGCGAGCTCCACCGACCACCGGCACCGTGAGGCGTGGCTGGAGTTCTACCGGCGCGCGAAGGACGCGCCGCGAGCGCTCACCATCTGGCACGAGACCTACGCCGTGGCCCCCGGGGGCGCCGAGAGCCTCTACGCGACCGACCAGCCCCTACGGGCTCGGCACGGTGGCCGGGGTGGTCCCCGTCGGGCGACGGGGCGAGACGGCCCGCGAGCGGCTGGGCGGGACGGCCGCCTGACCCCGGACCTGCGGGGAGCGGGCGGGCTCAGCCGCTCGGGCGCAGCAGCGAGGCCCACCCGCAGACCCGCGCGTCGAGCTCCGGGTCGCCGGTCGCCGCATGGACGAGCCAGGCGTCCTCGAGGTCGGCGGCGACCGGCCAGCGGTTCTCCCAGGTGACGAGACGCTCGGCGAGCAGGTCGAAGACGTCGTCGCACAGCAGTGGTGCGAACACGGCGACCGGGGTCGCCGCCCTGGTCAGGGCGGCGGCGCGGCGCGCGGCCACGGGTCCGCCACCGACGACGATCGCGCGTCGTCCCGGTCTCGGGAACCCGAGCAGCCGGGTCCGGTCACGGGCGATGCGCTGGGCGGTGGTGAGGGACACGGGCGACCTCCTCGCGCGGCGGACCATCGGTGGTTCCCCGGCAGGATGCCGTCGCGGTGTTGCCGTGGACCGCTCCGGATGTGACATCCGTGTTGCAGACCTCGCCGACTGATTGCGGATCGCCCACCTGATTCCGGCCCCGGCGGGCCCGCTCACGTGGGCGATCCGCAATCAGTCGGGCGGGGTCAGGCGTTGTTCTGGGCGTCCTGCTGGGCCGCGTGGCGGGCCAGCACCTCGGTGAGCTTGTTGGCCCCGGCGATGACCGTGGCCGCGTGCAGCCGCCCCGGCTGGCGGGAGAGCCGCTCGATGGGGCCCGAGATCGAGACGGCGGCGATGACCCGCCCCGACGGCGAGCGCACCGGGGCCGAGACCGACGCCACGCCCGGCTCCCGCTCGCCGACGCTCTGGGCCCAGCCCCGCCGCCGCACGCCCGAGAGGGCGGTGGCGGTGAAGGCGGCGCCCTGCAGCCCACGGTGGAGCCGGTCGGGCTCCTCCCAGGCGAGGAGCACCTGGGCGGCGGACCCGGCGCGCATGGACAGGGAGGCGCCCACGGGGATGGAGTCGCGCAGGCCGACCGGGCGCTCGGCCGCCGAGACGCACACCCGGTGCTCGCCCTGCCGGCGGAACAGCTGGGCGCTCTCGTTCGTGTGGTCGCGCAGCGCGCCGAGCACCGGGCCGGCCGCGGCGAGCAGCCGGTCCTCCCCGGCGGCCGCGGCGAGCTCACCGAGGCGCGGGCCGAGGACGAAGCGGCCCTGCAGGTCGCGGGTCACGAGGCGGTGGTGCTCGAGGGCGACGGCGAGGCGGTGGGCCGTCGGGCGGGCGAGCCCGGTGGCCGTGACGAGCTGCGCGAGGGTCGACGGGCCGGCCTCGAGCGCACTGAGGACGATGGCGGCCTTGTCGAGGACGCCGACCCCACTGGTGTTGTCCATGTCTTGATATTAGGGTCTCAGTGCCTGAGACGCACGTCCATCGACAACTCCCCCGTGCGAATCTCGGGGAACAGCGATGGCGCCGCACCGGCATCCCGCTGTCGGCAGGAGTCGTGCGACCGCTCGTCCGGCGGTCCGTCGTGGAGGTGGAGGAATGGCCGGAACACTGGCCGAGAAGGTCTGGGAGTCCCACGTGGTGCGCCGCGGGGAGGGCGAGCCCGACCTCCTCTACATCGACCTGCACCTGCTGCACGAGGTGACCAGCCCGCAGGCCTTCGACGGGCTGCGCCTCTCGGGGCGTCGGGTGCGCCGCACCGACCTCACGCTGGCGACCGAGGACCACAACGTGCCGACCACGCCGGGCCCGATCACGGACCCGGTGAGCCGCACCCAGGTCGAGACGCTGCGCCGCAACTGCGAGGAGTTCGGCGTCACCCTCTACCCGATGGGCGACGCCGAGCAGGGCATCGTGCACGTCGTCGGGCCCCAGCTCGGGCTCACCCAGCCCGGCATGACGATCGTCTGCGGCGACAGCCACACCTCGACGCACGGTGCCTTCGGGGCGCTCGCCTTCGGGATCGGCACGTCCGAGGTCGAGCACGTGCTGGCGACCCAGACCCTGCCGCTGAAGCCGTTCCGCACGATGGCGATCACCGTCGACGGCGAGCTGGCCGACGGCGTCACCGCCAAGGACATCGTGCTCGCGGTCATCGCCGAGATCGGCACCGGCGGTGGCCAGGGCTACGTGCTGGAGTTCCGCGGCAGCGCCATCCGCTGCGCTGTCGATGGAAGTCCCGGATGACGGTGTGCAACATGTCGATCGAGGCCGGCGCCCGCGCCGGCATGATCGCCCCCGACGAGACCACCTACGACTACCTGCGCGGTCGCGACCACGCACCGTCCGGCGCCGAGTGGGATGCCGCGGTCGAGGCGTGGAGCGCACCTCCGCAGCGACGACGACGCCGAGTTCGACGAGGAGGTCGTGCTCGACGCCGTCACCCTGACGCCGTTCGTCACCTGGGGCACCAACCCCGGGCAGGGTGCACCCCTGGGCACCGCCGTCCCCGACCCCGAGCTGATGCCCGACGAGAACGACAAGGCCAACGCCCGGCGCGCCCTGGAGTACATGGGCCTGCAGCCCGGCACCCCGCTGCGCGAGGTGCACGTCGACACGGTCTTCCTCGGCTCGTGCACCAACGGCCGGATCGAGGACCTGCGGGCCGCCGCCGCGGTGCTCGAGGGCCGCCAGGTCGCCGAGGGCGTGCGGATGCTCGTCGTGCCGGGGTCGGCGCGCGTCCGCCTGCGAGGCCGAGAGCGAGGGCCTGCACGAGGTGTTCACCGCCGCAGGGGCGGAGTGGCGGCTCGCCGGCTGCTCGATGTGCCTCGGCATGAACCCCGACCAGCTGGCGCCGGGGGAGCGCAGCGCGTCGACGTCCAACCGCAACTTCGAGGGGCGCCAGGGCAAGGGCGGCCGCACGCACCTCGTCAGCCCGCTCGTCGCCGCCGCGACCGCCGTCCGGGGGACCCTGTCCAGCCCCGCCGACCTGGAACCCGCGCACGAGGGAGCTCACTGATGGAGGCCTTCACGACCCACACGGGGATCGGTGTGCCGCTGCGCCGCAGCAACGTCGACACCGACCAGATCATCCCGGCCGTGTACCTCAAGCGGGTCACCCGCACCGGCTTCGAGGACGGCCTGTTCGCCGCCTGGCGGGGCGACGAGACGTTCGTGCTCAACGACCCGAGCTTCTCGGCCGGGTCGGTGCTCGTCGCCGGGCCCGACTTCGGCACCGGGTCCTCGCGCGAGCACGCGGTCTGGGCGTTGATGAACTACGGCTTCCGGGTCGTCATCTCCTCGCGCTTCGCCGACATCTTCCGCGGGAACAGCGGCAAGCAGGGGCTGCTCACCGCCCAGTGCAGCCAGGACGACGTCGAGCTGCTCTGGAAGCTGCTCGAGAACGCCCCGGGCACCTCGGTGACCGTCGACCTCGTGTCGCGCACGATCACCGCCGGTGACGTCGTCGCGAGCTTCGAGGTCGACGACTACACCCGCTGGCGCCTCCTCGAGGGGCTCGACGACATCAGCCTCACGCTGCGCCACGAGCCCGACATCACCGCGTACGAGTCGCACCGTCCGAGCTGGAAGCCCACCGTCACGGCGTGACGGGATTCGTTGCGGCACAACCATTCTGGATGCCGTGGCGGCCCTTCCCGCTCATCTTCGCCTGTGGCTGGTGTGGCGCGTGGGACCTCATGGCACCACACCGTTGCCCGCGAACCCGTTGCGGCACAACGGATAACACGCCGGGAGAATGGTGGACGAACCGCCCGGGCAGGCATAGCGTCGAGTCAGGCCGGGCATCCGCCGGCCACGACACCGCCGTCGGGCCTTCCCGGCGCCGTCACGAGTTGGAGTGGATCCACGGTGAACAAGGCAGATCTCGTCAAGGAGCTGGAGAAGCGACTCGGCAGCCGCAGGGCCGCCAACGACGCCCTGGAGGCGGTCCTCGACACCATCGTGCGCGAGGTCGTGCGCGGCGGGAAGGTGTCGATCACGGGCTTCGGCACGTTCGACCGGGTCGAGCGCGCCGCGCGCACCGGCCGCAACCCGCACACCGGCACGTCGGTCCGCATCCCCAAGGCCAAGGCCCCCCGCTTCCGCGCGGGCACGTCCTTCAAGTCCTACGTCAAGAAGCCGAGCAGCCTGCCCAGGTCGGCACCGGCCACCGGACGGGCGGCCGCCGGCACGGCCGCGGCCGTCGCCACCGCTCCGGTGAAGGCCGCGGCCCGCACCGCCGCGGCAGCCGCCCGGCCGGCGAAGGCGGCGGCGAAGGCCGTCGCGGCCACCACGGCATCCACGGCCCGCAAGGCGGCGAGCACGACCAAGGCCGCCGCCACGTCCACGGCCCGCAAGGCTCCGGCGAAGGCCTCGGCCACCAGGCGTCCGCGAAGTCCACGGCCAAGGCCCCGGCACGCTCCGCCGCCGCCGCAAGGCCCCCGCGAAGTCCGCGGCCCGCGGCGCGACGAAGACGACGGCGAAGGCGGCCACGCGCAAGGCTTCCGCCTCGGCATCGACCGCGAAGAAGACGGCGTCGACGAGCAAGCGCAGCGCCGCCTCGTCGCCGGCCCGCACGACGAGCACGGCCAAGAAGACCAGCAGCTCGACGAAGGCCGCGGCCGCGAAGAAGACCGGCACGGCCAGGACGTCGACGGCGGGCCGCGCCACCGCCACGAAGTCGACTGCCAAGAGGGCGACCGCCACGAAGTCGACAGCCAAGACGACGACGGCCAAGAAGTCGGCCGCGAAGACGACGACGGCCAAGAAGTCGGCCGCGAAGACGTCCACCGCCAAGACGTCCACGCGGGCCAGGAAGGCCCCCGCCAAGAGCTCGGCACGCTGACCCGCCAGGGACGCCGCGCGGTGGTGACGGCTGAGCCGTCGCAGCCGCGCGGCGTCTGTGTTTGGCTGGGGGCATGACCTCCACCCTCGTCGTCGACGGCGGCGCACCGCTCGTCGGCGACATCGAGGTCAGGGGTGCCAAGAACCTCGTCTCCAAGGCGATGGTGGCCGTCGTCCTCGCCGAGGAGCCGTGCCGCCTGCGGGGGGTCCCCGAGATCTCCGACGTGCAGGTGGTGAGCGGTCTGCTCGAGCTGCACGGCGTGCTCATCGACTCCACCGACCGTGACGGCGAGCTCGTCCTGGACCCCACCAACGTCGAGCAGGCCCACATCGCCGACATCGACACCCACGCGGGCGCCTCGCGCGTCCCGGTGCTCCTGTGCGGCCCGCTGCTGCACCGGCTGGGCGAGGCGTTCATCCCCGACCTCGGCGGGTGCCGCATCGGCGAGCGGCCGATCAACTACCACCTCGACGTCCTGCGGGAGTTCGGGGCGCAGATCGAGAAGCGCCGCGACGGCCTGCGGCTCACCGCCCCTCGGGGGCTGCACGCGGCCGACGTGCGGCTGCCGTACCCGAGCGTCGGGGCGACCGAGCAGGTGCTGCTCACCGCGGTGCGGGCGCGGGGCTCGACGACCCTGCGCAACGCCGCCATCGAGCCCGAGATCATGGACCTCATCGCGGTCCTGCAGAAGATGGGTGCGCTCATCTCGGTGCAGACCGACCGGGTCGTCACCATCGAGGGCGTCGACCGGCTCGGCGGCTTCGACCACCTCGCCATCCCCGACCGCATCGAGGCGGGCTCGTGGGCGTGCGCCGCACTCGCCACCCGCGGTGACATCTACGTGCGCGGGGCGCAGCAGCTGCCGATGATGCCGTTCCTCAACGTCTTCCGCCGGATCGGCGGGGCCTTCGACGTCGACGACGAGGGGATCCGGTTCTGGCACCCCGGCGGGACGCTGCGCTCGATCGCCCTGGAGACCGACGTGCACCCGGGCTTCATGACCGACTGGCAGCAGCCGCTCGTCGTCGCCCTGACCCAGACCACCGGCCTGTCGATCGTCCACGAGACGGTCTACGAGAACCGGCTCGGGTTCACCGACGCGCTGCTGGAGTCGGGCGCGCACATCCAGACCTACCGCGAGTGCCTCGGCGGCTCGCCGTGCCGGTTCGGCCGCGCCAACTTCCAGCACTCGGCCGTCATCTCCGGGCCCGACGCCGCTGCGGGCCGCCGACATCACCGTGCCCGACCTGCGCGGTGGCTTCAGCTACCTCATCGCGGCGCTGGCCGCGGAGGGGCGGTCGAGCGTGCACGGCATCGACATCATCTACCGGGGCTACGAGCGGTTCTCCGAGAAGCTCGACGCCCTCGGCGCGGCCTACAAGCTCCCCTGACCGCCTCCCAACTTTTTCGCCCGATCCCGGAAGCTTCACCACCGCACCACAACCGTTCCGGTGCTCAGGTGAAGGTTCTGGCACCGGGCGAAAAAGTTGTGACGCCGGGGCGGGTCAGCGGACGTCCTCGCCGGGCCCGATGCCGACGACCCACACCCGCGTCGCGGTCCGCCCGGTGTCGTCGAGCTCGACGCTCACCCGCTGGCCCACCCGCAGGTGACGCAGCCCGCTCGCCGTGGCCGCCCCGGGCGGCATGGTGACCTCGAGGCCGTCGTCGAGCAGCGCCGAGCCGGAGCCGTCGGGCTCGATGCGGTGGACGGTGGCCTGCACGCCCGGAAGGCTAGCGTGCGCGAGCGCCTCGCGGCTGGACGGGCCGAGCCCGAGCCGCACCGCGGCGGCGAGCGAGGCGGCGTCGTCGACGTCCACGCGCAGGCCCGGCAGGTCCAGGTGGAGCCGGTGGTGGCCCAGCCGCTCGTGCGCAGCCGCGCTGTCGGGCCCGAACGCCGTGCGCACGCCACCCGCGGCTGCGGCGGGGTCCAGCGTCAGCAGGGCGGTCCCGTCGTCGTCGGCGTCGGGCAGCACGGATGCCGGGTGCTCGCCCGCCGCCGCAAGCGCCGTGCGCACCTCGTGCGGCCGCAGGGCCGGGTGGTCGCCGAGCACGACGGCGACCCGGGTCGCCCCGGCCGAGCGGGCGGCATCCACACCGGCGGCGACGGCGGCGTCGAGGCCGGATCCCGGGTCGGCGACCGGCCGGTGCCCGGCCGCCGTCACCCACGCGACCACGCCCGGGTCCGCGGTGACGACGAAGAGGGGCGCGGCCGGCATCCCGGCGGCGAGGGCGGCCACGGTGTCGCGGGCGAACGCGTCGGCGAGGGCGGCGCGGCTCGCCCGGGGCAGTGCCAGTCGGCTCTTGCCGAGCGGCCCGCCCTTGACGGGCACGACGACCGCCCAGTCCTCCTCCGGCGCGGGCACCCCACGATCCTGCCAACACGACGCGACGCGCTCGACATCGACCCCCGGGCGGACCACAATGCCTTGACCCGTCCCCACGGAAGGCAGCGCGTGACGACCCCCACGGACCACTCCCGGCCCTTCACCTACCGTCTCGCCATCGCCATCATCCGGCCCCTGCTCATGGCGTTCACGAAGCGCGAGTGGTCGGGTGCCGAGAACGTGCCGGACGAGGGCGGCTACGTCGTCTGCCCCAACCACTACTCCTACCTCGAGCCGCTCGTCTTCGGCCACTTCCTCGTCGACCACGGCCACGCCCCGCGCTACCTCGGCAAGGCCGAGGTGTTCCGGGCGCCGGTCGTGGGGGCGGTGGTCCGCCACGCCGACCAGATCCCGGTGTACCGCGAGTCGGGCCGCGCCTCCGACGCCTACCGCGCCGCGGTGGCGGCCGTGCGCGCCGGCAAGGGCGTCGCGATCTACCCCGAGGGCACCCTGACGCGCGACCCCGACCTGTGGCCGATGCGCGGAAAGACCGGGGCCGCCCGGGTGGCCCTCGAGACGCGGTGCCCGGTCATCCCCGTCGCGACCTGGGGCGCCCAGGAGATCCTTCCCCCGTACGCGCGCCGGCCGCGCCTGCTGCCTCGCAAGACCGTCCGGGTGCGGGCGGGAGCGCCGGTGAAGCTCGACGACCTCTACGGCAAGGAGCTCACCGGCCCCGTGCTCGCCGAGGCGACCGCACGGATCATGGCGGCGATCACGGCGGAGCTCGAGGTCCTGCGCGGCGAGAAGGCCCCGGTCGTGCGCTTCGACCCCCAGGCCCACGGCGTGACGTCCATCGGCAAGCCCCGCCCCCTGGAGGAGGCCTCATGACGAGCGCAGCGGTCTACGGCACCGGCAGCTGGGGGACCGCGTTCGCGTCGGTCCTCGCGGATGCCGGGACGACGGTGACGATGTGGGGTCGCCGTGCCGAGGTGGTCGAGCAGATCAACGCCGGCGTCAACGAGGACTACCTGCCCGAGCTGCGCCTGCCGAGCACCATCCGGGCGACGACGGACCCGGAGGAGGCCGGCTCCGGCGCCGACATCGTCGTGCTCGCCGTGCCCTCGCAGACCCTGCGCGACAACCTCACCGCGTGGGGGTCGGCGCTGCCGCCCGTCGGCTGCCGTCGTCTCGCTCATGAAGGGCGTGGAGCTCGGCACGACCAAGCGGATGTCCGAGGTCATCGCCGAGGTCGGCGGCGTCGAGGCCGACCGGATCGTCATCGTCTCGGGCCCCAACCTCGCGCGCGAGATCGCCGTCAAGCAGCCGGCGGCCTCCGTCGTCGCGTCGTCCAGCCCGCACATGGCCGAGCTCGTCGCCGCGGCGTGCGCGGCGCCGTACTTCCGTCCCTACACCGGCGGCGACGTCGTCGGCACCGAGATCGCCGGTGCGGTCAAGAACGTCATCGCGCTCGCGGTCGGCATGGTCGAGGGCCTCGGGATGGGTGACAACTCCAAGGCCTCGATCATCACGCGGGGGCTCGCCGAGACGATGCGCCTCGGGATGGCCCTGGGCAGCGAGGCGTCGACCTTCGCCGGCCTCGCCGGGGTCGGTGACCTCATCGCCACGTGCATGTCACCCCTGTCGCGCAACCACTCGTTCGGGGTGCGCCTCGGGCAGGGCATGGCGGTCTCCGAGGTCGTCGCCGTCACGAAGCAGACCGCCGAGGGCGTCAAGTCGTGCACGTCCATCCTCGAGCTGGCCCGCAAGAACGGCGTCGACGTGCCGATCATCGAGCAGGTCGACGCGATGATCCGGCACGACCGCACCGCCCAGGAGGTCGTCGCGGCGCTGCTCTCCCGCCCCCGCAAGGCCGAGACCGCCTGAGGCACCGCGACTGATTGCGAATCTCCCACGCACCGGGGCGCCGTGGCCGCGGGCTCCAGGTGGCTGATCCGCAATAAGTCGCCGTCAGGCGCGGTCGAGGGCGGCGCTGAGGTCGCGCCAGAGGTCGTCGACGTCCTCGATGCCGACCGAGAGGCGCACGAGGTTCTCCGGCACCTTCGCCGGCTCGCCGGGATGCGGCGCCGACGCTCGAGCTGGCTCTCGACCCCGCCGAGGCTGGTCGCGTGCACCCACACCCGGATGCCGGCCGCGACCCGTTCCGCCGCCTCCGCACCACCCGCGACCTCGACCGACACGATGCCGCCGAAGCCCGGGTACCGGACCCGTTCCACGGCTGGGTGGCCCCGCAGCCGGGAGGCGAGCTCGGCGGCGTTCGCCTCCGCGCGCTCGACCCGCAGGTGCAGGGTGCGCAGCCCGCGCAGCGCCAGCCAGACCTCGAGCGGCCCGGCGATCGCGCCGTGCAGCGTGCGGTGGGCGACGAGGCGCTCGTGGTGGGCGCGACCGGCATCCGTGCTCGGGGTGACCACCGCGCCGAGCAGCACGTCGCTGTGGCCGGAGAGGTACTTGGTCACCGAGTGGACGACGACGTCGGCGCCCAGCTCGAGCGGGCGCTGGCGCAGGGGGGTGGCGAAGGTGTTGTCGACCACCGAGGGCACCCCGCGCTCGCGCGCCGCCGCGAGCAGGGTCGGCAGGTCGGCGACCTCGAGCAGGGGGTTCGTCGGCGACTCCAGCCAGAGCAGGTCCGCACCGTCGAGGGCGTCGAGCACGGCCTCCGTGTCGGCGACGTCGACCCGCCGCACGACGGCCGAGCCGTCGGCCTCGCGGGCGTCGAGCGTGCTGACGACGCCGTTGTACGCGGCGTCCGGAGCGACGACGGTGCCGCCGTGGGGGAGCAGCGAGAGCGCCGCGGTCACGGCGGCCATGCCGGAGGCCAGGACCAGCGCGTCCCCTCCCTCGAGGTCGCCGAGCGCCGTCTCGAAGGCGCTCCACGTGGGGTTGCCGGCCCGCGCGTACACCACGTCCCCGCCGGCGTGGTAGGTCGAGCTGAGGACGAGCGGTGCACCCACCTGCCCGCCCGGCGTCACCGGTTCGCGGCCCAGGGCGACGACGCGGGTCGCGGGGGAGAGCCCGCCGCGGTCCGGCGGCGTCAGGGGTGTCCGTCACGCCCGTCAGGGTATGCCGTCAGCGGATAGAGTCGCGGGCGATGACCAGCGACCAGACCCTTCCCGAGCCCCTCCGCGACGATGAGGGGAAGCCGCGCCGGACCCGGGTGGCTCTCGTCTTCGGCGGCCGGTCCTCCGAGCACGCGGTGTCGTGCGCGACGGCCGCCAGCGTCCTCGAGGCGCTCGACCGCGACCGGTACGACGTCGTCCCCGTGGGCATCGCCAGGGACGGCCACTGGGTCCTCGTGCCCGACGACCCGGAGGCGCTGCGGCTGGCCCCGGGCCACGTCCCCGAGGTCGACACGGCGGCCGCGAGCGTCATCGTGCCGACGAGCGCGACCGACCGCACCCTCGCGGTTCACGAGGCCGGTGCGCCGCCCCGCACGCTCGGGGAGGTCGACGTCGTCTTCCCGCTGCTGCACGGCCCGTTCGGGGAGGACGGCACGATCCAGGGCCTGCTCGACCTCGCCGACGTGAGGTACGTCGGGTCGGGCGTCACGGCATCCGCGGTGATGATGGACAAGCACGTCATGAAGGTCGTCCTCGCGGCGGCGGGGCTGCCCGTCGGCCCGTACGTCGTCATCACCGACAAGGAGTGGCGGCGCGACAAGGCCGCCGCGATGGATGCCGTGCACGGCCTGTCGTGGCCCGTGTTCGTCAAGCCCGCGCGGGCCGGGTCGAGCATGGGCATCACCCGGGTGGCGGAGCCCGACGGGCTGGAGGCGGCGATCGAGGCGGCGCGCGAGCACGACCCCAAGGTCGTCGTCGAGGCGGCCGTCTTCGGGCGCGAGCTCGAGTGCGGCGTGCTCGAGGGCCGCGGCACCGACCCCACCCGCACGAGCGAGCTCGGCGAGTGCATCGTCGTGAGGAACCACGAGTTCTACGACTTCGAGGCGAAGTACCTCTCGGAGGGCGACGTGCGCCTCGAGACACCCGCCGACGTGCCCAGGGCGACCGCCGAGCTCGTGCGCGACATGGCGGCGCGGAGCGTTCGACGTCGTCGGCTGCGAGGGGCTGGCGCGGGTCGACTTCTTCCTCACCGAGACGGGCGACGTCCTCGTCAACGAGGTCAACACGATGCCGGGGTTCACGCCCCAGTCGATGTACCCGCGGATGTGGGCCGCCAGCGGGATGACCTACCCCGAGCTCATCGACGAGCTCATCGGCCTCGCCCTCGAGCGCCGCACCGGCCTGCGCTGACAGGGGCGGGGCGTCGGCGACCGGCCAGCCCGTTCGGCAACAACACCTCGTTGCCGCCCCGGTGCCGAACGAGGTGAAGCGCTGCCGTCGCTGAGCTCGACGTCCGCGGCATCAGGGAGACGACCCGGGCTACTGCGGACGCTTCTCGAGGATGGCGAGGTCGCGCTCGGCGTACGTCCGGTGCCACCACTCCTCGTTGAGCACGATCGACAGGCACTCCTTCACGGTGAAGGGGCGGGGCGGGGGCCAACCGGCGTCGTCCGGCGGGGTGGTCTCGGCGGCGAGCGTCTCCTCGGTGAGCCCCTCGACCACGCGGCGAACCTCGGCCTGTCGGATGCGGCGAAGCTCGAGGACCTCGTCCAGGGACGGCCGGGCCGAGCGGTCGCGCGGGAAGCCCTTGTCCTCGGGTGCCTCGTCCCACGGCAGGTCGAGCGGGTGCCATGGGGCCGGGTCGCCGCCGATGGCGCGGTTGACCCAGGAGGCGGTCGCGAACGAGAGGTGCCGCAGCGTCTCGATGAACGACCACTCCCCGTCGACCTGCTCGTGCAGCCGCGCCGGGTCGAGGCGCCGGGCCCGCTCGACCGTGCCGACCCAGAGCTTCTCGAGCAGGTCCCAAGCCTCGCGGAAGCCGGCAGGGTCGTCGGGATGCATCTTGGCGAGGTCGGGCTCGCGGCGCGCCATCTCCTCCTCCACGTACGCCGTCACGTCCACGCCGTTGATCCGCAGGCCGTTGACCTCGCCGCTGATGTCGACGTCCCAGAGCTCGACGCCGGTCATCTTCACGTGGTGCAGGTCGGTGCCACGGATCGTCACGTTGCTCAGCGAAGCGGCCCGGAACGTCGACCCGCTGAGGTCGGTCCAGTCGAAGGTCGAGCCACTCAGGTCCTCCTTGCCGAACTCAGCCATCCCACACCACCGAATCGCCCGCCACCGGCTGCCAGCCGGGCGGCCCGGCGAGCGGCCGCTCCCACGGGGCCTCGGCGCCGGCGTGAACGGGGTCGACGAGGTCGGAGGAGGTCGTGCTGCAGCGTGGTCATGATCCGACAGTAGAGCTCATCCCGGACGATGCGGCGAGCCAAGGGACACCAGGCTCCGTGCTGACCGTCTGGAGCCTTCGGACTCTGCGACACCGGCAGGATCCGGAACGGTTTCGCGCGGACGAGGCGTCAGCAACATGACCAGCGGCAGGCACCCGCGATGGAGCCTATCCCCACCGCCTCGAATGACCTCCGCTCCGGCTTGTCCCCGACCGCCGCGACCGGCCTGCCGTGGAAGCCGGGCCCATCGCACGAACGTGGGTGAAGACCTTCGGCTGGGCGAAGTTCTTCACCCACGTTCCTGAGGGCATGGGCGGAGGGCTCAGCGACAGGCGAGCCCGTTCGAGGGCAGCGCCCTCGCCGCCGGGGCGAAGGCCGGGCAGGAGCAGCGGCTCGGGGGCGTACGCCTTCGGCACGAGGACCTCGATCGCCGGCTCGGTGCCGAACGAGGTGAAGCGCGTGCCGTCGCTGAGCGCCTCCGGGATCCAGCCGACCCCGTCGACCTCGAGGCACTCGGTGTCGGTCGGGGGCACGGCGGCCACACCGCAGCGGGCCACGACGGCCGGGTCACCCCAGGCGGCGACGGCCGGCGACGCCGGCTCGGTGTCCCGACGCGGCATCCCCGAGACCTCGTCGGGCCACACGGCCCCGGCGGCCACGCAGGCAGGCGAGCTGCCGCCGGCCGGGACGGCGACCTCGACCCCGGAGGAGCACGCGGACAGCACGACGGCGGCCGCGCCGAGCGCTGCCGCCGTCGGGAGGGTGCGTCGCCGGGTCAGACGTGGACCACCGTGCAGGTGAGGGTGCGCGTGATGCCCTCGACGTCCTGGATCCTCGCGATGACGAGCTTGCCGAGCTCGTCGACGGTCGGTGCCTCGACCCGGGCGATGACGTCGTAGGGGCCGGTGACGTCCTCGGCGAGGGCGACGCCCTCGAGCGCGGCGATCGCCTCGGCGACCGACGCGGCGCGGCCGACGTCGGTCTGGATCAGGATGTAGGCCTGTACCACTTCAGTGCCACCTCTTCGTTCGTCGTCGGAGCCCCCAGGCTCCTGCGGTCGGGGCACGCCCGTCGAGACCGGCGCGACCCAGACGCTACCGTGCCCATGGTCCCCACGTCTCGGGAGGGTTGTCAGGTGCGGCTGCGCGACGTCAGCGAGGGCGAGCTGCTCGCCCGGGTGTTCCCGGTGTATGCCGGCGCGCGCCCACCGGCCTGGGGCTCGGTACCCGTGGGCCCCGGTGACGACGCCGCCGTCGTCGGCTCGCCCGGTGGCTCGGTGGTGGCGACGACCGACTCGATGGTGCGGGGCCTCGACTGGCACGACGAGTGGTCCAGCGCCCACGACGTCGGGGTCAAGGTCGCGGCCCAGAACCTCGCGGACGTCGCGGCGATGGGGGCGGTGCCGACGGCGCTGCTCGTGTCGCTCGTCGCCGACCCCGAGCTCGAGGTGGCGTGGGCCGTCGACCTGGCGCACGGCATCGCGGCCCTCGCCGCACAGGCCGGCGCCCCGGTCGTCGGGGGCGACCTGTCGTCGGCGCCGCCGGGGGTCGTCGTCGTCTCGGTGACGGCGCTCGGCGACCTGCGAGGACGCGGCCCCGTCCTGCGCTCGGGTGCAGAGCCGGGCGACGTCGTCGCCGTCTGCGGGTCGCTCGGCTGGTCCGGCGGCGGGCTCACGCTGTACGAGCGAGGGGAGCCGGACCCCGACCGGGTGCTCATCGACCGGTCGGCGGGCCTCGGCGACCGGGCGCTCGCCGTCCGGGCGTTCATGCGGCACCACCGGGCTCCCGTCCCGCCCTGGGCCGCAGGCCCCCGGGCCGCGGAGGCGGGGGCCCATGCCCTCATCGACGTCTCCGACGGCCTCGTCACCGACCTCGGACGCGTCGCCGCCGCGAGCGGGGTGAGCGTCGACCTCGACGGCTCGGTGCTGCGCGAGCGCTTCGCCGCCGGGCCGCTCACCCTGGCCCTCGGCGAGGATCAGGCGATGCACGAGGTCCTCGCCGGCGGGGAGGAGCACTGCCTCGTCGGGACGTTCGCGGACGAGGCGGCCCTGCCGCCGGCCGCCGAGGCGGAGGCGGCCGACGGCATCCCCGAGCCGTGGCGCGTTGTCGGGCGGGTGCTGCCCGCCGGGCCGGACGGTCCTCGGGTCACCGTCGACGGAGTCGTGCCGGACGCCCCCGGGTGGGACCACTTCGCCCGCTGACGTGCCGTCCGCTCCCCGAGCTCGTGCGACGTGCGCGCTTCTCACCCCACCCACTCGGGTTCGAACGTGCCCAGGTCGCACGACGTCGGGAAGCCCGGGGAGACGAGAGCGGGCGGCTCCCCGGTGGGGGAGCCGCCCGCTCTGCGGTGCGTCAGGGGGTCAGCGCTTGACCTTGCCCGCCTTGAGGCAGGAGGTGCACACGTTGAGCCGCTTCGGGGTCACACCGGCGTCGCCGACGAGGGCCTTGACGCGCTGGATGTTCGGGTTCCAGCGGCGCTTGGTGCGGCGGTGCGAGTGCGAGATGCTGTGCCCGAAACCGGGTCCCTTGCCGCAGACGTCGCAGTTGGCAGCCACGGGGAATCTCCTACGGATGTGGTGTGAGGTGGTCTTTCGGCGGCCCGCAGGGGCAGGCACGCAACCGGACAAGCGTAGCCGAGGCGCGCCCGGCGGACCAAAACGCCTGCCGGGGCGAGACGGAGGGGGCCGTTAATGTGAGGCCCGTGCCCGCCGAGTTCACCGCCGCCGACGCCCGACACTGGGCGCTGCTCACGCGGGCGGCCCTCGCGGCACGGCGCACCGAGATCGACGCCCTCAACGTCTTCCCGGTGCCCGACGGCGACACCGGCACCAACCTCTACCTCACCTTCGACGCGGCGATCGACGAGGTCGTGGCCGCGCACGAGGCGGCCGGCATCCTCGGTGCCGCGACGCTCGTCGAGGAGTGCCGCACCCTCAAGCGGGCCATCCTCCTCGCGGCTCGCGGCAACTCCGGGGTCATCGTCAGCCAGCTCGTCGGCGGCCTGTGCGAGTCGGTGATCGACCGTGGGAGCGAGTCGCTCGACGCGCTGCTGCTCGCCGAGGCGTTCGCCAACGGCGCGGCCGCCGCCCGGGCCTGCGTCGCCCACCCGCAGGAGGGCACCATCCTCACCGTCGCGGATGCCGGTGCCGCCGCCGCGGTCGAGGCCGCCGAGGCGGGTGGCTCGCTCGCCGACGTGTGCGAGGCCGCGGTCGACGCCGCCCAGGAGGCCCTCGCCCGCACCCCGGACCAGCTCGAGGCGCTCGCCCGTGCCGGTGTCGTCGACGCCGGCGGCGCCGGGTGCGTGCTCATGCTCGAGTCCTTCCACCGGGTCGTCACCGGGCGGTGGACCGCCAACGACGAGGGTCTGCTCTCGGCCGGCCCCGCGCTCCACCGGCGGCACGAGTGGCGCCAGGAGGCCCCCGACGCGCCCGGAGGTGGGCGGCCGCCGTCACCGACCACCGCCGCGGATGCCGGCGAGCCGGCTCGGGCGCTCCCCGTCGCCACCCTGCCCGGTCACGACCCGCTCGAGGTGGAGGGGGAGGCGTCCGACGGGCCCGCCTACGAGGTCATGTACCTGCTCGGCGACTCCAGCCCGGATGCCGTCCGCCTGCTGACGGCGACGCTCGACGGCCTGGGCGACTCGCTGCTCGTCGTCGGCGGCCCCGACCTGTGGAACGTCCACGTGCACGTCGACGACCCGGGCGCGGCGGTCGAGGCCGGCATCGCGGCGGGCCGGCCCGAGCGGATCCGCATCACCCACTTCGCCACCCAGGCCGGCGGCCTCGACCACTCCGTGCCCCTGGCCGTCGTCGCCTGCGCCGCAGGTCCGGGCATCGCAGCCCTCCTGCGCGAGGCCGGGGCGGTCGTCGTCGACAGCGGCCCGGGACGGCGGGCCTCCGCCGGTCAGCTCCTCGCCGCGGTCCGCGAGACCGGGTCGCAGGCCGTCGTCATCGTCCCTGGCGACCGCGACACCTTCATGGCGGCCGAGGTCGCCGCCCAGGCCGCGGGCAGCGAGGGCATCGACGCCCACGTCGTGCCGGCCCGCACGACGGTGCAGGCGATCGCCGCCATCGCGGTGCTCGACCCGGCCCGGCCGGCCCACGCCAACATCGTCTCGATGACCGGGGCCGCCGTCTCGACCCGGCACGGGGCGGTGTCCGTCGCCTCCAAGGAGGCCCTCACGTGGGCGGGCGTGTGCCACCCGGGCGACGTGCTCGGCATCGTCGACGGCGACGTCGCGTTCCTCGGCTCCGACCTCGCCACGGCGGCCCGCGAGGTGCTCGACCGGTTGCTGTCCGCCGGCGGCGAGCTCGTGACCCTCGTCGTCGGGGCCGACACCGACCCTGCCCTCGCCGCCTCCACCCGCGAGGCGCTCGAGCGCGACCGCCCCGAGCTCGAGGTCGTCGTCGTCGACGGCGGCCAGCCGCTCTACCCCCTGCTCATCGGGGTGGAGTGAGTGGGGGTGCCCTGACGTGGCGACCGAGTCGAGCAAGCTCGCGCCGATCATCGCCTCGGCGGCCGCGCAGTTCGCCAAGGCCCGCGGCATCCACACCGTCGGCGACCTCCTGGCGTTCTGGCCGCGCCGCTACCGCACCCGCGACGCCGACCTCGGGACCGCCGAGGTCGGGCACCTTCCTCGTCGGGGTCGCCGAGGTCAAGAGCGCCTCGACCCGGCCGATGCAGAAGCGCAAGGGGAAGATGCTCAACGTCGTCATCACCGACGGCCGGCACGACATCGACCTCACCTTCTTCAAGGCCTACGGCCACGAGAAGGCGCTCGTGCCCGGGTCGCGGGGCATCTTCGCGGGCACGGTCGGCACCTACAACCGCCGCCTGCAGCTGACCCACCCCGGCTACACCATGCTCGACGACTTCGACGCCGGCGACCGCAAGGCCCTCATCCCGATCTACCGCGCGCGTCGGCAAGCTCCACACGTGGACCGTCACCGAGAGCGTGCGCCGCGTGCTCGACGTCCTCGACGACGTGCCCGACGCCCTGCCGGCCGACGTCCGGGAGCGGCGCCACCTCGTGTCGCGCACCGACGCCCTGCGCGGCATCCACACGCCCGACTCGATGGCCGAGGTCGAGACGGCCAAGCGCCGCCTGCGCTACGAGGAGGCGTTCGTCCTCCAGGTGACGCTGGCGCAGCGGCGACGCACGGCATCCGGCCAGTCGACGACCCCGCGACCGACGCGGGCGGGAGGGCTGCTCGAGGCGTTCGACGCGCGGCTCCCCTTCACCCTCACCGCCGGCCAGCGCGAGGTCGCCGCGACCATCGCCGACGAGATGGGGCGCGACGTGCCGATGCACCGCCTGCTCCAGGGCGAGGTCGGCTCCGGGAAGACCGTGGTCGCCCTGCGCGCCATGCTCGCGGCCGTGGATGCCGGTGGGCAGGCCGCGCTGCTCGCCCCCACCGAGGTGCTCGCCGGGCAGCACCACCGCACCATCACCGCGATGCTCGGTGACCTCGCCGAGGGCGGCATGCTGGGCGGCGCCGAGCACGGCACCCGGGTGGCCCTGCTCACCGGCAGCCAGTCGACCGCCGAGCGCCGCCGCACCCTGCTCGACATCGTCACCGGCGACGCCGGCATCGTCGTCGGCACCCACGCGCTGCTGCAGGAGAACGTCGACTTCCTCGACCTGGCGCTCGTCGTCGTCGACGAGCAGCACCGCTTCGGCGTCGAGCAGCGCGACGCCCTGCGCGGCAAGGGCGCCGTGCCGCCGCACGTGCTCGTCATGACCGCCACGCCGATCCCGCGAACCGTCGCGATGACCGTCTTCGGCGACCTCGAGACGTCGACCCTGCGCGAGCTGCCGGCCGGGCGCGCTCCGATCACCACCCACGTCGTGCCCGAGGACAAGCCCCGCTGGATGTCGCGCACCTGGGCCCGCGTGGCGGAGGAGGTGGCGGCGGGGCGGCAGGTCTACGTCGTGTGCCCGCGCATCGGCGACGACGACGTCCCCGACGAGGACACCGACCTGCGCGCCGAGGCCGTCGACACCGACGGCGACGGCGACGACGACGGCGAGGTCGCCGCCGCTCCCGCCCGCCCGCTCAAGAGCGTCTACGCCGTGCACGCCGCCCTTGCCGAGGAGCCGGCCCTGGCCGGCCTCTCCATCGAGGTGCTGCACGGCCGGCTCACGAGCGACGAGAAGGATGCCGTCATGGGCCGCTTCGCGCGCGGCGAGCTCGACGTTCTCGTGTCGACCACCGTCGTCGAGGTCGGCGTCGACGTGCCCAACGCCAGCGTCATGGTCGTCATGGACGCCGACCGCTTCGGCGTCTCGCAGCTGCACCAGCTGCGTGGCCGGATCGGTCGCGGCGGCCACCCCGGCCTCTGCCTGCTCGTCACCGGCACCGACGCCGAGCCCGCGATGGCCCGGCTCGAGGCCGTCGCCGCCACGACCGACGGCTTCGAGCTCGCGCGGCTCGACCTGTCCCAGCGCCGGGAGGGCGACATCCTCGGCGCCGCCCAGCACGGCCGGCGCACCCAGCTCGAGTTCCTCCACATCCTCGAGGACGAGGACGTCATCGAGCAGGCCCGCGAGGACGCCTTCGCCCTCGTCGCCGACGACCCCGACCTGGCGGCGCACCCCGACCTCGCGGCAGCGGTGCGCGCCAGGGTCGACGCCGAGCAGGCCGCCTACCTCGAGCGGGGCTGAGGTGACCCGGATCATCGCGGGCTCCGCCGGCGGTCGCACCGTGCGCACCCCGCCCGGCCCGGGCACGCGCCCCACGAGCGACCGCGTCCGCGAGGCGGTGTTCAGCGCCCTCGACGCCCGGGATGCCGTGCGCGGCGCCCGCGTGCTCGACCTCTACGCCGGTTCCGGCGCCCTGGGTCTCGAGGCCGCCTCGCGCGGTGCCGCCTCCGTCGTCCTCGTCGAGTCCGACCGCCGCGCCGCGGACGTCATCGCCGCGAACGCGCGCACGCTCGGTCTCGACCGCGCCCGTGTCCTGCGCTCGACCGTCGCCGCGGCCCTCGCCGACGATCCGACCCCCTCCGACGTCGCCGACCTCGTGCTCGTCGACCCCCCCTACGACCTCGCCGAGGAGGCCCTCGCCGCCGTGCTCGACCGCCTCACCCGCGGCTGGCTCGCTGCCGGCGCCCTCCTCGTCGTCGAGCGCTCGACCCGCAGCCCCGAGCCCACCTGGCCCGACGGCATCCGCCGTTGGCCACCAAGCCCAAGAAGTACGGCGAGACCACCGTCTGGTACGCGACCACCACCTGACCTCGCTCATCCCTCCCACCACCGCTCCCACGAGACTCACCGACGAGCGGGGGCACCGCGGAGGCGGAGTCGGTCGGACCACGAGGCCGTCGGTTCGCGGACCGCGGGGGAGGACCGGTTCTCGGACATGATGGGCGATGAGTGACATCGACATCCCCCGACCGACCGACGGCGACGTCGTGGAGCGCATCCTCGAGGACCACCGGCTCTTCGAGGACCTGCTGCGCCAGTGCCGCCGCACGGACTCCGACCGTGGGGCGGCGCGGACGGCGCTCGCGGAGGTGCTCGTCGCCCACGCCGTGGCCGAGGAGGAGAAGGTGTACCCCGAGCTGCGTCGCAGCCGCGCGATCTCGGGCCACGAGGAGGAGCACAGCGAGGAGGAGCACGCCGAGATCAACGAGGCGCTGCTCGCGTTCCTGCAGGCCAAGGGCACCGACACGCAGAAGTACGACGACACGCTCGAGGAGCTGGCGACCGCCGTCAACCACCATGCGGGCGAGGAGGAGACGACGATCCTCAACCCGGCGCGCGACGAGGTGTCGCAGGAGCGGCGGGCCGAGCTGGGACGGGTGTGGCTGGAGCGCCGCAACGAGCTGCTCGAGGCGGGGTGCGCGTCGGAGGAGCAGGTCGAGGCGCTGCTCGACGAGGCGGTCGACGAGGGGGTGCTCGCTCCCGAGGAGGCGCGCGAGGAGGCCGAGGCCGTCGAGGAGGAGGCCAAGAAGAAGGCGAAGGAGATCGAGGAGGCGGCCAAGAAGGACGCCGGCTGAGCGCCGACCGGCCTCCGTGCGCACCGGGTCCGACGGTCGTCGGTACCGTGGCCCCCGTGACCCCTCGCCCGCGCCGTGCGGTGTGCCCCGGCAGCTACGACCCGGTGACCGCCGGGCACCTCGACGTCGTCGAGCGGGCCGCCGCGCTCCACGACGAGGTCGTCGTCGCGATCCTGCACAACCCGGGCAAGGCGGGGACGTTCACCGTCGAGGAGCGCATCGGCTTCGTCGAGCGGGCCGTGGCGGCGCGTGGGCTCGAGGGACGGGTCCGCGTCGAGGCGTTCGCCGAGCGGCTCCTCGTCGACGTCTGCCGCGAGCTCGGCGCCGACGTCGTCGTCAAGGGGGTCCGGGGCCCCGGGGACGTCGCCTACGAGTGGCCGATGGCCCGGATGAACCGGCACCTCACCGGGGTCGAGACGGTGTTCCTGCCGTGCGACCCGGCCCTGGAGCACGTGTCCAGCTCGCTGGTCAAGGAGGTCGCCCGCTGGGGCGGCGACGTCTCCGGCCTGGTCCCCGACGAGGTCCGCGACGCCCTCGTCGCCCGCCTGCGTGGCTCGGACTGACGCGGCGCCGCCGCGCGAGCGCACCGACCTGATGCCGGGAGCGTCCACCGCCGCGCCGCCCGGCGTCTCCCGAGCGGACCAGCCCGAGCCGCCACGGACGACGGGGCGGAGCGCGGGGTTCCGTCCCGGACATCGAGGGCCTGCGGGCGGTCGCCATCCTCACCGTGCTCGCCTACCACGCCGGCCTGCCGCTGCGCGGGGGGTTCGTCGGCGTCGACGTCTTCTTCGTCATCTCCGGCTTCCTCATCACCGGACTGCTCGTCGCCGAGCTGCACGCGAGCGGGACGGTCTCGTGGCTGCGGTTCGTCGGCCGGCGGATCCGGCGGCTGCTGCCCGCTGCGGTGCTCGTCCTCGTCGCCACCTCGGTGGTCTCGTGGTTCGTCGTGCCCGGGCTGCGCCGGCGGGACGTGGGGGTCGACATCGCGGCGTCCGCGGCCTACGTCGTCAACTGGGTCTTCGCCCGGCGGGAGGTCGACTACCTCGCGTCCGACCTGACGCCCTCCCCGGTCCAGCACTTCTGGTCGCTCGCGGTCGAGGAGCAGTTCTACGTCATCTGGCCGCTGCTGCTCATCGGCCTCGCGCTCGTCGTCCGCCGGCCCAGCCGGCGGGTCGTGGGGCTCGCCCTCGGGACGCTCGTGACGGCATCCTTCGTGTGGTCGGTGTGGTTCTCGCACACCTCGCCACGGCCGGCGTTCTTCACGACGACCACCCGGGTCTGGGAGCTCGGCATCGGCGCGCTGCTCGCCGTGGCCCTGGCCGGACGGGCCCGACCGCGGTCACCGGCGCGGGGCTCCGCGGCGCTCGGGTGGGTGGCCCTCGTCGTGCTGCTCGCCGTCGCGGTGGCGCTGCCCGAGGGGATCGACTGGCCGGGCGCGTGGGCCCTGCTCCCCACGGTGCCCACGGCGGTGCTCATCTGGGTCGGCTGGCAGGGTCCGGCGAACGGCCCGGTACGGGTGCTCGGGCAGTCGCCGATGGTGTGGGTCGGCGGCCTGTCGTACTCGATCTACCTCTGGCACTGGCCGGTCATCGTCCTCGGCGGGTGGACGGCCGAGGCTGCCGGGGCGACGCTGCCGGCCTGGGGCCAGGTCGCCCTGGCCCTCGTCTCCCTCCTGCCGGCCTGGCTGTCGTGGCGGTTCATCGAGTCGCCGATCCACCACGGCGGCTGGCTCCGCGACCGGCCGCGCGCCCTGCTCGGCGCGGGGCTCGCCCTGTCGTGCGTCGGGGTGCTCGCCGCCCTGCCGCTGCTCGCCCTGCGCTCGCCCTTCACCACCACGCCGCCGGGTGGCGCGCTGCCCCCGCTGTCGCAGCTCGGCGCCGCGACGCTCCAGCCCGGTCAGCCGTTTGCCGAGGTCGACGACCCGGGCTGGGTGACGCCCGACCCGCTCGTGTCCGGCGAGGACCGCCCCGACGCCGACGTCGACCGCTGCCAGGTCGACGTCGGGGTCACCGATCCGGTGGCGTGCACCTTCGGCGTCCCCGACGGCGCGACGACGGTCGCGCTCGTCGGTGACTCCAAGGCGATGCAGTGGCTGCCCGCCCTGCAGGAGGCGGCTGCCACCCGCGGGTGGCGGGTCGTCACGTGGGGCAAGTCGTCGTGCGCCTTCTCCGACGCCCCCGCGGCCCGGGCCGGCGACGCGTACCCGCAGTGCGACGACTGGAACGCCTCGGTGGTGGACGCTCTGGTCGCCGACCCGCCCGACGTCGTGGTCACCTCGGGAGTCGCGAGGAGCGCGTGGACGGGGAGCGGCACCGACCGCGCCCCCCTCGTCGAGGGGTACGCGTCGCGCTGGCGCACGCTCGCGGATGCCGGGGTGCCGGTCGTCGTCGTCGGCGACAGCCCCGTCTCGCCGGACGACCTGGACGTCTGTGCCGCCCGGCACCCGCGTGAGCTGACCGCCTGCGCCTTCGACACTGCGTCCGCGGTCGAGGCGAGCGGCCTGGCGGTGCAGCGCGAGGCGGTGGCGACGGCATCCGCGGCGGGCACCGACGTGCACCTGCTCGACCTCACCCCGCAGATCTGCCCCGCGGAGCGCTGCCCCCTCGTCATCGGGCACGTCGCGGTGCATCGCGCGGGCGACCACGTCACCGCGACGTACGCGGCGACGCTCGCCCCGCAGGTGGGGCAGGCGGTGGACGACGCGCTCGGCCGCTGACCGGGGCGTCCGCCGCCACCGGCCGGGTTTGGGCGCTGGGCTGCTGACCGGTAACCTTGACCCTCGGTCTGCGTCCGTGTGGCGTGGCCGAACCACTCCGACCTCACCCAAGGCCCATGACTCGACTCGACCCCCGGTCCCCGATGGTGCTCGACACCAAGCTCGTGGGCCGCAGGCCCGGGTCGATGCACGAGCTCGTGCGTGAGGTCGGGGCGCCGAGCGACTTCGGCACGGACATTGTGCGCGTCGAGGAGGGCCAGCCCCTCGTGCTCGACCTGCGGATGGAGTCCGTCGTCGAGGGCGTGCTCGTCACCGGTTCGGTCCGTGGCACGGCGACCGGCGCCTGCGTGCGGTGCCTGGACCCCGTCGCCCTCCCGGTCGACGGGTCCTTCCAGGAGCTGTTCGTCTACGCCGAGCGGCACGACCACCACCGCGAGGTGGGGGACGAGGACGCCGACCAGGAGCTCCGGATCGAGGACGGTCTCATCGACCTCGAGCCGGTCCTCCGGGACACGGTGGTGCCGTCGCTGCCGTTCCAGCCGGTGTGCCGGCCCGACTGCCCCGGGCTGTGCTCCGAGTGCGGCATGCCGCTCGCGGAGGACCCGGAGCACCGGCACGACCAGATCGACCCCCGGTGGGCGGCGCTCACGGCCCTGGCCGAGCAGCCGCCCACGACGACAGAGAAGAGGACCTGACGTGGCCGTTCCGAAGCGGAAGATGTCGCGCTCCAACACCCGCTCGCGCCGCGCCAACTGGAAGGCGACGGCCGTCGCCACGACGACCTGCCCCCAGTGCAAGGCGCCCACCCAGCCGCACCAGGCCTGCCCGTCGTGCGGCACCTACAAGGGCCGCCACTACGGCGCGGCCGAGCGCACCGAGCACCAGGGCTGATCGCTTCCCCATGGGGAAGGGGTCGGCCGGGGCGCTCGCGCCACTGCGACCCGTCACCGAGCTGCTGGACCACCTCGTCGAGGTGACCGGCGGGCCGGTCGACGCGGCGCTGCTCGAGCGTGCCCTGACGCACCGGTCGTACGCGTACGAGGCCGGGGGGCTGCCGCACAACGAGCGGCTGGAGTTCCTCGGCGACTCGGTGCTCGGGCTCGTCGTCACGACGACGCTCTACGACGCGCACCCCGAGACCAGCGAGGGCCAGCTCGCGAAGCTGCGTGCCGCCGTCGTCAACATGCGAGCGCTCGCCGACGTCGGCCGGACCCTGGGCCTCGGCGACTACGTGCACCTGGGCCGGGGCGAGGAGTCGACCGGGGGGCGCGACAAGGACTCGATCCTCGCCGACACCGTCGAGGCCGTCATCGGCGCGGTCTACCAGTCGGCCGGCATCGAGGCGGCCGGTGAGCTCGTGCACCACCTCGTCGACCCGCTGCTCGCGCAGTCGGCGACGCTCGGCGCGGGCCTGGACTGGAAGACCAGCCTCCAGGAGATCACCTCGCGCCACGGGCTGGGCGCCCCCGAGTACACCGTCACCGAGGAGGGCCCGGAGCACGCCAAGTCCTTCGAGGCCGAGGTGCACGTCAACGGGGACGTCCTCGGCCGGGGCACCGGACGCACGAAGAAGGTCGCGGAGCAGGCCGCCGCCGCGCTCGCCTGGACGGCGATCCGCGACATCCACGAGGCGCCGGTCGCCGGCCCCGAGGAGGAGCCGCGCCCGGAGGGCAACGCCGACGAGCTCGAGCCGGGCGGGCCCGCGTCGCCCCGTGCCTGAGCTGCCCGAGGTCGAGGTCGTCCGCCGGGGCCTCGAGGCGCACGTGCTCGGCCGCACCGTCGCGAGCGTCGAGCTGCGCGGTCACCGGGTCTCCCGGCGGCACGTCGCCGGCCCGCAGGACCTCGGTGACCGCCTCGCCGGGCGCCGCGTCGATGCCGTGCGCCGGCGTGGCAAGTACCTCTGGCTCGACCTGGGGGGCTCGCTCGGCCTGCTCCTCCACCTCGGGATGAGCGGGCAGCTGCTCGTCGAGGATGCCGCGGCCCCCGACGAGAAGCACCTGCACGCCCGCTTCCGCTTCGCCGACGACGGCCCCGAGCTGCGGTTCGTCGACCAGCGCACCTTCGGCGGGCTCGCGCTCACGGACCTCGACGCGCACGGCATCCCGACGACCATCGCGCACATCGCGCCCGACCTGCTCGAGCCGGCCTTCGACCGGGACGCGGTCGTCCGCCGGGTCAAGGCCAAGGACAGCGCGATCAAGCGGGTGCTGCTCGACCAGACCGTGGCGTCGGGCATCGGCAACATCTACGCCGACGAGGCGCTCTGGCGGGCTCGCGTGCACGGGGAGCGGCCGGCCAGTGCGCTGACCAGGCCGCGCATCGCTGCGGTGCTCGACGCCGCTGCGCAGGTCATGCGTGAGGCGCTCGACCAGGGCGGCACGAGCTTCGACGCCCTCTACGTCAACGTCAACGGCGCCTCGGGCTACTTCGACCGCTCCCTCGCGGCCTACGGACAGGCCGGCCGGCCGTGCCCGCGGTGCGGGACGCCGATCCGGCGCGAGCAGTTCATGAACCGTTCGTCCTTCTCGTGCCCCCGCTGCCAGCCGCGCCCCCGGCCTCGCCGAGGCGGCGCCAGGCCACCGCTTCCGCACGCGGCGACCGGTCACGGCATCGGCAGGTCCCGCAGGGTCACCGGCCGCCCCGTGATGCGCTCCGAGAGGTCGGCGAACGCCTGGCGGACCGTCTTCGCGTACAGGTGCGAGCCCTTGAGGCTCGGGTGGATGCCGTCGGGCTGCAGCTGACCGCTCGTGTCGGCGAGGGCCGCGTCCCAGTCGGCCAGCTGCACGTTGGGCCGGCCGCGGACGAGCTCGCGCAGGCGTGCGTTGTCCTTCGCCGCCCGCGCGAAGCGGCCGTGCACGGTGACGATGACGACCATCCGGTCGGGTCCGATGGCCTCGAGCGTCCGGCGGACCGCCGTGTCGTCGGTGCCCGCGTTGGTGCCGAACGCCAGCACGACGGCGCGGCGCAGCGAGTCTCCGCGGGCCCTGACCAGCGCCGGCGCCTCGCTCCACCGGCGGTTCGACCGCGCGTCCATCCGCACCTTCGGCAGGTAGTAGCGCAGCGCATGGCTGGCGCCGACGACCATCGAGTCGCCGAACACGTCGATCTCGCCGCCCTTGGGCATCGTCCAGACCCGCGTGGGGCGCACGGCGGCCGGAGCGCGCGTCGCCGCCGTCGTCCGCGAGGCCACCGGTGAGGCGGTCGGCGCCGGCGTGGGCACGGCATCCGACAACGCCGCCTCGTTCGCCGAGATGAGCTCCTCGGTCGACGTGCGCGCGGGTGCCGTCAGCAGCACGGCGACGAGCGCGACGCCGGCGACGAGCACGACCGACCACAGGACGCGAGCGGCACGGGTCCCCAGGCCGCGCAGCCGGCGCAGGGCGAGGGCCGCCGAGCCGCCGAATCCGTGCCGGCGCACCGGCGTCTCGACGAACCGGTACGACAGGTCGGCCACGGCGAGGGTCACGACGACGCACCACGCCCGGGTCAGGAGGTAGGCACCTCCGCCCGGGGCGACGGGCAGGTCGGAGCCGATGACGAGGAACACCGGCCAGTGCCACAGGTAGATGCCGTAGCTGCGGGCCCCCACCCAGCGTGCGGCCGGCAGCTCGAGCACCGAGCGCAGGCGACCGGGGCGCTCGACGACGACGAGGACGACGGCCGTCGTCGCGAGGGAGGCGAGGAGGATGCCGCCGCGGAAGGTCAGCGCCGACTCCTCACCGAGCAGCGCGAAGGTCGCGAGCAGGACGACCAGCGCCGCACCGCCCACCTGCCGGCGGTGCGCGGCCCACCAGGCGCTCGTCGTCCAGGCCCGGTGCGGAGCGGACCAGGCGAAGGCGAGGGCCGCCCCGAGCATGAGGCCCATGACGTGGGTGTCGGTGCCGTAGTAGACCCGGGTGGGGCTGTCGGGGTCCAGCCGCAGGGCCATGAGCGCGGCGGAGAGGGCGGCCACGCCGAGGGCCGCTGCTGCCCGCCCCTCGGCGCGGGAGGTCACGCGCACGAGCACGAGGACGAGGAGCGGCCACAGGAGGTAGAACTGCTCCTCGACGGCGAGCGACCACAGGTTCATGAACAGCTGGGGAGACGTGGCGCCGAAGTAGTCGGAGCCCGCGCCGATCTCGAGCCAGTTCGACGTGAACGTCACCGCACCGAGCACCTGGCGGCCGACGCCGACGAGCAGGTCGGCCTCCGCGAGGCGTGCGAGCAGGACGGATGCCGGGACGCAGACGAGGAGGGCCGGCAGCAGCCGCCGCGCCCGGCGGGTCCAGAACCCCGGGAGGTCGATGCGGCCCGTGGCTCGCCGCTCGCGCACGAGCAGGGTGGTGATGAGGAACCCGGAGACGACGAAGAAGACGTCGACGCCGAGGAAGCCGCCCGGCAGCCACGACGGGTCGAGGTGGAAGACGAGGACGGCGGTGATGGCGAGGGCACGCAGCCCGTCGAGGCCGGCCAGCCGCCCCGTGGGCGCACCCGGGACGGCCGCGACGCCGGCTCCGCGTGCCGCGGGCGCCGCGGCCGGCGCAGCCCGCACCGTCCCCATGTCGCGAGGGTAGGTGGCGGGGGTGACGCGGTGTCGGAGGCGCGCTCGCGGCGCGTGGACCTACCATCGCGGCATGGAGGGCGCAGTGGGCGGGGGACCGGGGGCGCGGCGGATGACGGTCTTCGTCCGCGGGCGCGTCCAGGGCGTGGGGTTCCGCTGGTGGGTGCGGGCACAGGCGCTCGAGCTCGGCCTCAGCGGGCATGCGCGCAACACCTCCGACGGTCGGGTCGAGGTCGTCGCCGAGGGCGACGAAGGTGCCCTCGCCCGCCTGCTCGCCCGGCTCGAGGAGGACCCCTCGGAGACGCCGCCGGCCGGGCCGCGTGGTGTCGGTGTCGGCTCCCCAGTGGGGCGACCCCCGTGGGTCCAGCGGCTTCTCCGAGCGGTGACGGGTGGGCGCGTCCTCCGTGGGTCACGGCGTACCGGGGCGTGGACGGCGACCTGATGGGCGCCTCGCGCCTTCCTACGATGGCGGCGTGAGCGACATCCCCCCGGACCTCGCACGGCTGCGGTCGAGCATCGACAACATCGATGCCGCCCTCGTGCACCTGCTCGCCGAGCGGTTCAAGGCGACCCAGCAGGTGGGTGAGCTCAAGGCGGCGCTCGGACTGCCCCCCGCCGACCCCGACCGCGAGGAGCGACAGGTCGCGCGGCTCCGCGGGCTCGCCGACGAGGCGGGGCTCGACCCGCAGTTCGCGGAGAAGTTCATCACCTTCGTCATCGCCGAGGTCATCCGTCACCACGAGGCGATCGCCTCGGCCGACCAGCCGGCCGGACCGGCTGCCTGATCACCTCACCGGCCCCAGCAGTCACGCGAGTCACAGGCACCACCGGCCCCCGGCGAGGTCCCGCCCACGTGCGGGCGCGCGGGTAGAGTCTGGCCGCATCCGGCCGGGGACGGCACCCGGAACGCCGACGAGAGCTGCGACCACACCGTGTACCTCAAGACGCTGACCCTCCGGGGCTTCAAGTCCTTCGCCTCGGCGACGACGATGCGCCTGGAGCCCGGGATCACCTGCGTCGTCGGGCCGAACGGGTCCGGCAAGTCGAACGTCGTCGACGCGCTCGCCTGGGTCATGGGCGAGCAGGGCGCGAAGTCGCTGCGCGGCGGCAAGATGGAGGACGTCATCTTCGCCGGCACGGCCGGGCGCCCGCCGCTGGGCCGTGCCGAGGTGAGCCTCACGATCGACAACACCGACAACGCCCTGCCGATCGACTACACCGAGGTGACGATCACCCGCACGATGTTCCGCGGCGGGGGCAGCGAGTACGCCATCAACGGCACCTCCTGCCGGCTCCTCGACGTGCAGGAGCTGCTCTCCGACTCCGGGCTGGGCCGCGAGATGCACGTCATCGTGGGGCAGGGGCAGCTCGACACCGTGCTGCGCGCCACCCCGGAGGAGCGCCGCGGCTTCATCGAGGAGGCCGCCGGTGTCCTCAAGCACCGCCGCCGCAAGGAGCGGGCGCTGCGCAAGCTCGAGACGATGGACGCCAACCTCACCCGGGTCCAGGACCTCACCGGGGAGATCCGCCGCCAGCTCGGCCCGCTCGGCCGGCAGGCCGAGGCGGCCCGCCGCGCGGCCGTCATCCAGGCCGACGCGCGCGACGCCCGGCTGCGCCTGCTCGCCGACGACCTCGTCCAGGTGACGACGGTGCTGGAGCAGGAGGTCGCCGACGAGACCGCGCTCCTCGAGCGGCGGAGGGTGGTCGAGGACGCCCTCGACGACGTGCGCCGCCGCCTCTTCGACGTCGAGCGCCGCTCGGCCGAGGCCGCCCCGGACGTCGCCCGGGCCCACGACCGGTTCGTGCGCCTGCAGAGCCTGCGCGACCGGATGGAGTCCACCGGTTCGGTGGCCGCCGAGCGCGTACGCCTGCTCTCGCAGGACGAGGAGCACGAGTCGACGTCGGGACGCGACCCCGACGAGCTGCGCGCCCAGGCCGCCCAGGCCCGCGAGGCCGAGGCCGAGCTGCTCGCCGAGGTGGCGGCGGTCACCGACGACCTCGCCGCGGCCGTCGCCGGTGCGGGAGGACGCCGAGGCCGCCTACGCCGCCGAGCAGGCCCGGCTGGCACGACTGGCCCGTGCCGCGGCCGACCGGCGCGAGGGGCTCGCCAAGCTCGCCGGGCAGGTCGGCGCCCGCCGGAGCCGGATCGAGGCGGGGGAGGCCGAGATCGGCCGCCTCCAGGAGCTCGCCGCGGCCGCCCGCACCCGGGCCGCCCACGCCGAGCAGGAGTTCTCCCGGCTCGAGGGCGGAGTCGCCGTCGAGGAGGAGGGCGAGGAGGGGCTCGACGACGCCTACGAGCACGCCGCCGCCGCGCTCGCCGAGGTGGAGGCGGAGATCGAGCGCCTCCTCACCTCCGAGCGCGAGGCGGAGCGCGACCGCTCCTCGGCGACCGCCCGCATCGAGGCCCTGGAGCTGAGCCTGCGGCGCAGGGACGGCGCGGCGACCCTGCTCGCCGCGGCCGACACCGACCACGGGGTCGTCGGCACCGTCGCCGCCCTGCTCCACGTCACGGGCGGCCACGAGGCTGCGGTCGCCGCGGCCCTCGGCTGGGCCAGCGAGGCACTCGCGGTCCCGAGTGCCGAGCACGCCGCTCGGGCCATCCGCTCGCTGCGCGACACCGACGGTGGTCGGGCGGCGCTGCTGGTGGGCTGCGACGGCATCCCCGAGCGACCGAGCCGGCTGGCCGGCCCTCGACGGGTCCGCGGTCTGGGCGCGTGACGTCGTCGAGGCTCCGGATGCCGTGCGGCCGGCGGTCGAGCAGCTGCTCGAACGGGTCGCGCTCGTGCCGACCGCCGCCCATGCGGTGGCCCTCGTCGCCCGCGGCGAGGGCATCACGGCGGTGACCGCCGAGGGCGACGTCTTCGGCCCCGGGTGGGCGCGCGGTGGGAGCAGCGCCGGCGAGAGCCTGCTGGAGCTGCAGGCCGCCGTCGACGACACCCGACGGACCCTGGATGCCGCCACCGCCCGCGCCGAGCGGGCTCGCTTCGCCCTGGGCTCTGCTCGCGAACGCGCCCGCGAGGTGGGGTCGCAGGTCGAGGCGGCACTCGAGGCGCTGCACGAGTCCGACGCCCGGATGGCGGCCGTCGCCGAGCAGCTCGGTGGCCTGGGCGCGTCGATGCGCCAGGCGTCCGCCGAGGCGGAACGCACCGAACGCGCCATCACCGAGGCGCGGCGGGCGCTCGAGCGCGACCGCACCGAGCTCGAGGTGCTGCAGGCGCGGCTGGCCGAGGCGGAGGCCGCCCCGGCCGAGGAGGGCGAGGACCCCTCCACCGACGAGCGCGACCGTCTCGAGCTCGCCGCGAGCCGGGCTCGCACCGCCGAGACGGAGCTGCGGCTGACCCTGCGCACCCGCGAGGAGCGCGCCCGCGCCCTCCAGGGCCGGGCCGAGTCGCTCGAGGGCGCTGCCCGCAACGAGCTCGCTGCCCGCGAGCGGCTGCGCGAGCGGCGGGAGAGGCGCCGCCACGAGGCCACGGTGGCCGAGGCGGTCGGTGGAGCCGCGGCGTACGCGACCGAGCGCGTGGCGGCGGCGCTGTCGCTCGCCGTCCGGGCGCGCGACGCGGCGGAGGAGCAGCGGCAGGCGCGGGAGCGCACCGCCGTCGCCCTGCGTGACCGAGCTGAGCCGGGTGCAGGACGACCTGCGCGACCTCACCGACACCGCGCACCGCGACGAGATGGCCCGCGCCCGGCAGGTCGCCCGCATCGAGCAGCTCCAGGCCCGGGCGGTCGAGGAGCTCGGCATCGACCCCGAGGTGCTCGTCGAGGAGTTCGGCCCGCACCGGGACGTGCCGAGCCTCGAGAACCCGGGCGAAGGGGAGGGGGTCCGGCCCGAGCCGGTGCCGTACGTCCGCGAGGAGCAGGAGAAGCGGCTGCGCAAGGCCGAGCGCGGGCTCCAGGCCCTCGGCCGGGTCAACCCGCTCGCCCTCGAGGAGTTCGCCGCGCTCGAGGAGCGGCACACCTTCCTCACGACCCAGCTCGAGGACCTCAAGCGCTCCAGGCGCGACCTCCTCGACATCGTCAAGGAGGTCGACCAGCGCGTGGAGCAGGTGTTCACCGAGGCCTTCCACGACACCCGTGAGCAGTTCGAGCGGGTCTTCGAGCGGCTCTTCCCCGGCGGGGAGGGGCGCCTCGTCCTCACCGACCCCGACGACATGCTGACGACCGGCATCGAGGTCGAGGCCCGCCCGCCGGGCAAGAAGGTCAAGCGGCTCAGCCTGCTCTCCGGCGGCGAGCGGTCACTCGTGGCCGTCGCGCTGCTCGTCGCGATCTTCAAGGCCCGGCCGAGCCCCTTCTACATCATGGACGAGGTCGAGGCGGCCCTGGACGACACCAACCTCGGGCGGCTCATCACCCTCTTCGAGGAGCTGCGGGACTCGAGCCAGCTCATCGTCATCACGCACCAGAAGCGGACGATGGAGGTCGCCGACGCGCTCTACGGCGTCGCGATGCGCGGCGACGGCGTGACGACCGTGGTGTCGCAGCGCATCCGGGACGTCGCCGCCACGGCCTGAGCTCCCCGGCGCGGGCCACCCGCCCGGGACGAGACAGGTCCGCCGTCGCGGCGGTCAGCCCGGGATGCCGCCGACGTCGCCGAGCGGCCAGAACCGCAGGACGACGGGCCCCACGACCCGTTCCTCCGGCACGAAGCGGGCACACTCCGGCCCGTCGGTCGCACCGCGGCACCCGATCACCGAGTCCGCCGACTGCGATCGGTGGTCTCCCATCACGAGGAGGTTGTCCCGGGGGACGGTGATCTCGGGGAAGCACCGCATCGACCGCGGCGAGCTGGAGCAGTCGAGCGCGCCCGCGGTGAACGGGAGGTCCTCGAAGACGTAGGGCTCGTCCAGCGGCTGGTCGTCGACCGTCACCCGGCCGTCGGGGCTGCAGCACGCGACCTTGTGCCCCGGGGTCCCGATGACGCGCTTGACGGTGTACGAGGTGCTGCTCGGCCCGATGCCGGTGAGGTCGCCGACGAGCCGGGCGGCCCGCAGGACGAGGTTGTCGGCCGGGGGGAGCCGCTTGGCCTGCCAGGTGTTGCCGTGGCCGAAGACGACGACGTCGCCCCGGGCCACGTCGTCGTCGAGCCGGGTGACGAGGATGCGGTCGCCGATGTGCAGCGTGTTCTCCATCGACTGCGACGGCACGCCGAACGGCTTGACGACGAAGGCCTGCACGAGGGCGACGGCGACGAGGGCGAGGAGAACCTCGGCGAACACGGGGAGGCGGCGACGCGTCGGCGGCGGCCCGTCCGGCTCGGGGGCGTCGGCGGTCACGCCGTCACCCTAGTCAGGCCGCCTGACCGATGTCGATTTGGTCCGGGCCGGCCGCGCTGCGATCCTTGCCGCATGGTCTCCGTCGTCCTCGGCATGCTCTTCTGCGTCGGTCTCGCCCTCGCGGTGGTGGCCCTCGTGGCGGTCCCCGCGCGCCGCGCCGGGCGCGACGTGCTGACCGAGCGCGGTGAGGAGGTCGTCGGGTCCCTCCGCGAGCGGCAGTTCCGCTCACGGCGCGCGCGGGCTCCGGTGCGCCAGAGGCGGGCTCGCTCGACGAGGCCGTCTCCCTCCGCGGCTGACCGGCGCCCTTCGCGCGACGCGGGGCCGGGCGTCGGCCCGCTGTGGTTCGATGGCCCGAAACGCGAGCCACCGCCACCCCGAGGAGCCCCCGCCGTGAGATCCGGTATCGACCCCGCCGCCGTCGACCCGACCGTCCGTCCGCAGGACGACCTCTTCGCCCACGTCAACGGGCGGTGGCTCGCGACCACCGAGATCCCCGCCGACCGGGGGCGCTACGGCACCTTCGACGTCCTGCGCGAGACGGCGGAGGCCAACGTCCGCACCATCCTCGAGGAGGTCGCGGCCGGGTCCCCCGAGGCCGGCTCCGTCGCCGCGAAGGTCGGTGACCTCTATGCGAGCTTTCTCGACGAGGATGCCGTCGAGGCGCTCGGGGTGGGCCCCCTCGCCGCCGACCTGGAGGTGGCGGCCGCGGTGTCCGGGCCGGCCGACCTCGTCGCCGCGACCGGGGTCTTCTCGCGGGCCGGCGTCCTCGGGCTCGTCATGCCGTTCGTCAACAACGACGACCGCGACCCCACGCGCTACGTCATGCACCTCGAGCAGGCCGGCCTCGGCCTCCCCGACGAGGAGTACTACCGCGAGGACCAGCACGCCGACAAGCGCGAGGAGTACGTGCGGCACGTGGAGCGCATGCTGGCGCTCGCCGGCTGGCCCGACCCGCCGGGGGCGGCAGCGCGGGTCATGGCGCTCGAGACCCGGCTCGCTGCCGGCCACTGGGACAAGGTCACGAACCGCGACCCGGTCAGGACGTACAACCTCGTCGACCTCGCCGGCCTCGCCGACCTGAGCCCGGGCCTCGACTGGGACGGCTACCTCGCCGGCCTCGGGGCCTCACGCGAGGACTTCGCGCAGGTCGTCGTGCGCCAGCCCGACCACCTGCGCTCGATGGCCGCCGCGCTGGCCGACGAGCCGGTGCAGGCCTGGCGCGACTGGCTCGCCTGGCACGTCGTGCACGCCCACGCGCCCTACCTGTCCTCGGCGCTCGTCGAGGAGAACTTCGACTTCTACGGCCGCACGCTGAGCGGGGTCCCCGAGATGCGGGAGCGCTGGAAGCGGGGGGTCGGCCTCGTCGAGGAGGCGATGGGCGAGGCCGTCGGGCAGCTGTACGTCGAGCGCCACTTCCCGCCGCAGTCCAAGCAGCACGTGCTCGAGCTCGTCGGCAACCTCGTCGAGGCGTTCCGCCAGAGCCTGGCGCAGGTGCCGTGGATGGGTGAC
Organism: uncultured Actinomycetota bacterium; assembly: GCA_963811475.1. GTDB lineage: Bacteria > Actinomycetota > Actinomycetes > Actinomycetales > Dermatophilaceae > Fodinibacter. The sequence goes on along the minus strand of CAWERJ010000008.1, from coordinate 100,548 downwards.
GAGACGCGGCGCGAGGCGCTCGACAAGCTGTCCCAGTTCACGCCGAAGATCGGGTACCCCGACCGGTGGCGCGACTACTCGGCCCTCGAGGTGCGCTCCGACGACCTGCTCGGCAACGTGCGGCGGGCGGTCGCCTTCGAGGTCGACCGCCAGCTCGCCAAGCTCGGCGGGCCCGTCGACCGCGGCGAGTGGTTCATGACCCCGCAGACGGTCAACGCGTACTACAACCCCGGGCTGAACGAGATCGTCTTCCCGGCGGCGATCCTCCAGCCGCCCTTCTTCGACGCCGACGCCGACGACGCCGCGAACTACGGCGGCATCGGGGCGGTCATCGGCCACGAGATCGGCCACGGCTTCGACGACCGGGGCTCCCAGTTCGACGGCACCGGTCTGCTGCGCAACTGGTGGACCGACGAGGACCGTGCCGCCTTCCAGGCGCTGGCCGACGCCCTCGTCGAGCAGTTCGGCGAGCTCGAGAGCCGTGACGCCCCGGGGCTGCGCGTCAACGGCGCGCTCACGGTCGGCGAGAACATCGGCGACCTCGGTGGGCTCACCATCGGGCACTCGGCGTACCGCATCTTCCTCGGTGACGAGCCCGCCCCGGAGATCGACGGGCGCACCGGCGAGCAGCGCTTCTTCCTCGGCTGGGCGCAGATCTGGCGCGGCGTCAGCCGTCGCGAGGAGGCAGAGCGGCTCCTCGCGATCGACCCGCACAGCCCCATGGACCTGCGCGCCAACGCCGCCCGGAACCTCACCGAGTTCCACGAGGCGTTCGGCGTCGTCGAGGGCGACGGGATGTGGCTGGCGCCGGAGCACCGCGTGCGCATCTTCTGAGCGCGCGGCGCCGGGGCCGGGATGCCGTCTCCGCGAGTTGGGGTGCCCGCCGCCCGGCTGCGAGGATGACCGGATGAGCGCCATCGACACCGTGTGGGAGTACCTGGCCGTCGCCCTCGGCATCCTCGTCGTCCTCGGCGGGATCACCCTGGGCCTCGTCCGGGGGAGCCGGGGCCGGGGCCGCGAGCTGCCGCCCACGCCGCCGAGCAGCGCGCCCGGCGGCCCGGCGGTGGAGGTCGACGCGGCGCCCGACGGAGCGGTCGGGACCCTCGAGCGCCCCGCCGGCACGGAGGTGGAGCCCGAGCTCGAGGCGGCACCACCCACCCCGGCCCCCACCCCGACGCTCGAGCGTCCCGAGGCGCCGGCGGGACGCCTGCGCCGCCTGCGCGCCCGCCTGGCCCGGTCGAACACCGCTCTCGGCAAGGGGCTGCTCGCCCTGCTCTCCGGCGGGCGCCTCGACGAGGCCGCCTGGGAGGAGGTCGAGGACACCCTCCTCGCCGCCGACCTCGGCGTCGGCGCGACGACCGAGCTCGTCGACGCGCTGCGCACGAGGGTCGCCGTCGACGGGACGACCGACGAGGCCACCGTGCGGGGGTGGCTGCGAGAGGAGCTGCTCACCCTCGTCGACCCGACGATGGACCGCTCGCTCGTCTCCTCACGGGTCGACGGGCGACCGGCCTGCATCCTCGTCGTCGGTGTCAACGGCACCGGCAAGACGACGACGGTCGGCAAGCTGGCCCGCGTCCTCGTCGCGCAGGACCGCGACGTCGTGCTCGGGGCGGCCGACACCTTCCGGGCCGCCGCCGCCGACCAGCTGCAGACGTGGGGCGAGCGGGTCGGCGTGCCCACGGTGCGCTCGGACCGTGAAGGAGCCGACCCGGCGGCGGTCGCCTTCGACGCCGTGCGGGCCGCCGCGGAGATGGAGGCCGACGTCGTCCTCGTCGACACGGCCGGCCGCCTGCAGAACAAGGTCGGGCTCATGGACGAGCTCGGCAAGGTCAAGCGGGTCATCGAGAAGCAGAGCCCGGTCGACGAGGTGCTCCTCGTCCTCGACGCCACGACCGGCCAGAACGGCATGCGCCAGGCGGAGGTCTTCGGCCAGGTCGTCGGCATCACCGGCATCGTGCTGACCAAGCTCGACGGCACCGCCAAGGGCGGCATCGTCGTCGCCGTGCAGCGCGAGCTCGGGGTGCCGGTCAAGCTCGTCGGCCTCGGGGAGGGTCCCGACGACCTCGCCCCCTTCGACCCCGAGGCGTTCGTCGACGCGCTGCTGGACTGAACCGCCTTCCGGGTCACCATCGACCGATAGGTCGATGGTGCACCCGGTCCGACGATCGGGTGGAGGTTTCGCACGACCGCCCAACCGTTTGCCCTGCTCACACGTTCTAGAGGGTGAGGCGGGGCACCTGGAGGTCGGCATGGACGCGGACGCGGACTTCGACGATTTCGTCGCCGCGCGCTGGGTGCGGCTGTTCCGCCTGGCCTACCTGCTGACGGGCGACGAGGCCTCCGCCGAGGACCTGCTCCAGACCGCGATGGAGAGGACCTTCGCACGGTGGCCCAAGGTGACGCCGGATGGAGTCGCCCGAGGCGTACGTCCGCCGGCTCATGGTCAACGCCGTGATCTCCGAGCACCGCCGGCCCGGCCGCCGTCGCGAGTGGCTTCGGGCGGTGCTGCCCGAGCTCCACGGTCGAGGCCGAGGACGGCCACGTCGTCGACCACCTCCTGTTGTGGCCGCTCGTGTGCGCGTTGCCCGAGCGGCAGCGCGCGGTCATCGTGCTGCGCTACTACGAGGACCTCAGTGAGAGCGGTGACGGCCGAGGTGCTCGGCTGCTCGGTGGGCACCGTGAAGTCGCAGACCCACGACGCCATGCGGGCGCTGAGGCGAGGGCTCGGCGCGATGCAGAGAGAGGCGGTCGACGGATGACGCCTCGACCATGAGCTGCGGGACGTCCTGACGGAGCAGGCGGACCGGCGCGAGGGACCGGTCCCGGACCTCGCGGCGCTCCGGGCCTGTGGGCCTCACCCTCCGGCGCCGCCGGCAGGCGCGCTGGTCATGGCGTCGTCCGCGCTCGCCGTCCTCCTCGTGCGTCGGGCGTCGGCGTCGGACTCGCCGCGGGCCAGCGGGACATCGAGGCGACCGACCTCCCCGCTGGCCCGCCTCTCGGCGTGAGCGCAGGGTCACAAGTGCCCTGGTGCGTCCCTGCCCCGGATCAGGAGCCTCGAACAGCTCATCGAGGGCGGAGGGTGCCCCGATCCGCACGTTGTGCCGCAACTTCCACGTCGCGCAGCTCTGGCACCACGCCGGGCACCACCGTCCTCACCAGGACACGGAACGCACCTACCGAGTCGCCGACGGTCGTCTCACACCGATGGGGAAGCGCACCGGCGACGTCCGAATGAGCCACGACGGGCGCTTGGCCGCGTGGCATGGGCCTGTCGAACGGCCGGACCAACTGCGGGGTCCTCCCACTCGAGGTCTACGAGGTGGCGACCGCAACCGCGGTCGCGACGACCGAGTGCGGGCGGACGCCTGTGGCCACCTGCCGGCATCGACGATCTGGGAAGGGTCTTCGTGACCGTCTCGCGACGACCGCCCCGGCGTGCTCGACGTGCGCATGTACGACACCCGTACCGGCGTGTGGACGCGTGTCTCCGACGTGCCCATCCCCTCGGCCACGGCGTCATCACGTACGTGACGGCCGACGGCTTCGCCGTGCAGATCGCCGAGCACACGATCTCCCGGCCCTGGCTACTTCGCCAGCATGCCGCTCGCGTCCCTCGAGGGCCGCGTCGACGTCACGGGTCGCTTCGTCGCCCAGCGTGAGGTCCCGATCGGTCGCGGCCGGTGGTCTCCGGACCGCTCCCTCGTCGTCGACCAGCAGCCCGAGGGCGTCGTGGTGCGCAGCGGCGACCTGACCCATCGCCTCGCGCTCGACCTCCCGCCTGACCTGTTCGCGGCCCGGGAGGAGCGGCTGCCGGAGGCGGACCTGATCTGGGAGTCACCGACGTCGGTCCTTGCCGTGAGCGGCCTCGAGGCCGGGTCGCCGGTGTACTCGTGCGACGTCCGCTCCGGCTCCTGCGAGCGGGTCGACCGGGTCGGGCAGCCCGCCCTGGGCAACGGCGCCCCGGCCGGGGGGTGAAGGTCACCCAACCCAACGGCATTCGCCCCGCGTCTCAGGGGTGAGGACACCAGGAGGTGCGATGGGAGCGGACCAGGACTTCGCCGCCTTCGTCGCTGCGCGCGGGACCAGCATGTTCAGGCTCGCCTGCCTGCTCACCGGCTCCCCGTCCGAGGCCGAGGACCTCGTCCAGGACTCCCTGGAGAAGGTCTACCTCCGGTGGTCTCGCGTGAGCGGTGCCGACGCGCCCTACCCGTACGTGCGCCGGCTCATGGTCAACACCCTCGTCTCCACCCGACGTCGGCCGGCCGTGCGGGCGGAGGTCTCGTGGTCCTCGCCGCCCGACGGTCTGGTCGACTCTCCGGAACAGGCCGTGCTCGACCACGAGCACGTCTGGCCGCTCGTCGCCGCGCTTCCCACGAAGCAGCGCGCCGTCATCGTGCTGCGCTACTACGAGGACCTCTCCGAGCAGCAGATCGCCGATGTCCTCGGCTGCTCGCCGGGCAGCGTGAAGTCCCAGGCCCACGACGCGCTGGCGACCCTGCGCCGGGGCATGGCTGCGAAGGGGGAGGTGGTGGCATGACCAGCGCTCTCGAGGACGAGCTGCTCCGCGAGGTGCTCGCGCACGAGGCCGATCGCCACGAGGCGCCCGCGTTCGACCCGGATGCCGTCGTGGCGGGGGCGCGCGCCCGGCGCCGACGTGGCCGCGCGATGGTCGGCGGCGCCGCCCTCGCCCTCACCGTCGTCGCAGCGTCCGCGGTGTACGCGGCCCAGGGCCTGGGTTCCCGCGACGCCACGTCAGAGATCGGCCCGCAGGGGACGCGGAACACGGTCCCGCAGGAGCGGCAGACCGGCGCGGCGTCGGCGCCACTGACGCGCGTTACGCCTGGCCGGAACGCTGCAGCGCTCTCGATCCCGTTCTGCGAGCACACCGTGAACACGACGCATGACGTCCTCCACGCCGACGGCACGGCGTACCGCACCGACTGCGCGTACGCCAGGCCGCACCACCGCTATCTCTGGTATCACGCGAGTCGCACGGTGATGTCGTCCCCCGACGGGCTCGAGGTCCTCGTGGGCGACCGCCTCGTCAAGCTCTCCCGGCTCCAGTCCCCCGGAGTGCGGATCAGCATGGACGGGCACTACCTGGCGTGGTTCGAGGAGGACGCCCTGTTCGTCCACGACCTCGTCGCCGGGACGCCGGCAGGACGGTTCACGATGCCCGACGAGATCCTCTCGGCTGGTGTCCCGTCCGTCGAGGGCGTCGACTGGAGCGGACGGAGCTACGTGCTGGTTGACGATGACTTCTGGATGCACGACCTCGGCCGCGACCGGTGGGTGGCTGTCAGTGGCCTCCCCGCGGGCGCAAGCAGACACCCTCATGGATTCTTGGCCTACCTCACTCGTGACGGGTTCGCGCTGCCGGTGGAGTCGATCCGGGCGGGCGACCAGCTCGAGCGCTCGGTCGAGGGCCGCGTCACTCAGGGGGGTGCGTTCGAGCCCGTCCGGACGGTGCCCCTCGGTGTGGCCGTGTGGTCCACGGACCGTTCGCACGTCGTCCAGCTGACGCGCGAGGGGTTCTCGGCGCACCCGGCCGACGACCTCGACGCGCGGGAGCTCCTTGCCGTGCCCGTCGACCCCGCGGACGTGCCCGCGGTCGCCTGGGACGCACAGTGGGAGTCGGGGTCGACGGTGCTCGTCACGTGGGCCGTGACCACAGGACCAGCCGGGTACGTCACCGAGGACGACTTCGCCACCTACCGGTGCTCTGCGACCACCGGCGAATGCCATGACCTGCCGAGGGAGATCGGCGTGCCCCTCAGCGCCCTCGCCCACCCGGGCGGCTGACCCCCGCAGTCCGGGACACGCCGGCTCCCGACGTGACCGGCATCCAGGATGCCGTCGGACACCCGGTCCGTACCGTCCGACCCACGGGCGCCGGGTCTCACGATGCGGGACCGGCGGCATCCGGAAACCCGATGCTTACACCCGGGAACGCGATGCAACACGGCGGAAACACAACGGCGAGGGCGTCGAAACCCCGGGCGGTCACCGTTGTCGCCATGAGCACACCACTGATGCCCCTCGTGGAGGCAGCAGACCAGATCGACTACGCGGCCACCGCGTTCATGATCCTCTGCGCCTCCCTCGTCCTCCTCATGACGACTCCCGGCCTGGCGCTGTTCTACGGCGGCATGACCCGGACCAAGTCCGTCCTCAACATGATGATGATGTCCTTCGGCGCCATGGGCGTCGTCGGCATCATCTACGTCCTCTACGGCTACTCGATGTCGTTCGGCACCGAGAACGTCGCCGGCATCATCGCCAACCCGTTCCAGCTCTTCGGCCTGTCCGACCTCCAGGACTCGGTCGTCAACCCGTTCGGCTACGAGGGCTACGGCAACATCCCCGAGCTCGTCTTCGTCGGGTTCCAGCTGACCTTCGCCGTCATCACCGTGGCCCTCATCAGCGGTGCGGTCGCCGACCGGGTGAAGTTCTCGACGTGGCTGGTCTTCGCCGGGCTGTGGGTGACCTTCTCCTACTTCCCGATCGCCCACATGGTCTGGGGCGGCGGTCTCCTCTCCGGCGCCGAGGACAGCCTGTCCTCGCTCGTGTTCGGCTCGACCGACGGCGCGGCCAACGTCGCACCGATCGACTTCGCCGGAGGCACGGTCGTCCACATCAACGCCGGTATGGCGGGCCTCGTCCTCGCGCTCGTCGTCGGCCAGCGCCTCGGCTTCGGCAAGGTCGCGATGCGGCCGCACAACGTGCCGCTGACGATGATCGGCGCCGGCCTCCTGTGGTTCGGCTGGTTCGGCTTCAACGCGGGCTCCGAGCTCGCGGCCGACGGCACGGCCGCCCTCGTCTGGATCAACACGACGGTCGCCACCTGCGCGGCGATGCTCGGCTGGCTCATCGTGGAGAAGATCCGCGACGGCCACCCCACCTCCGTCGGAGCGGCCTCCGGTGTCGTCGCCGGACTCGTCGCCATCACGCCGGCCTGCGGGGCCCTCAGCCCGCTCGGCTCGATCGTCCTCGGGGTCTTCGCCGGTGCCTTCGCCGCCGTGGCGGTGGGCCTGAAGTTCCGGTTCGGCTACGACGACTCGCTCGACGTCGTCGGCGTCCACCTCGTCGCGGGCCTCTGGGGCACCATCGGCGCGGGCCTGCTCGCCACCTCCACCGGCCTGTTCTACGGTGGCGGGATCGACCAGACCGTCGTCCAGGTCCTCGTGGCCCTGTCCGTGCTCGTCATCTCCGGTGTCGTCACCCTCGTCATCGCCCTCGCGCTCAAGGCCACCATGGGCTGGCGCGTTCCCGAGGACGTCGAGGTCTCCGGCATCGACCAGACCGAGCACGCCGAGTCCGCGTACGACATGAACGCCGTGGTGGTCGGATGGCGGTCAGCGGCTTCGGCCACGGGTCCGAAGGCCCCCCCGAGCCCTCGACCTCGAAGAACCTCGAAGGAGCCACCTCATGAAGCTCGTCACCGCGATCATCAAGCCGCACCAGCTCGACGAGGTGAAGGAGGCCCTCGAGGCCTTCGGCATCCAGGGCATGACCATCAGCGAGGCACACGGCTACGGTCGCCAGCGCGGCCACAGCGAGGTCTACCGCGGTGCCGAGTACACCGTCGACTTCGTCCCGAAGAGCCGGGTCGAGGTGCTCGTCGACGACATGGACGCCTCGTCGGTCGTCGACGTCATCCTCAAGGCGGCCCAGACCGGCCGCATCGGCGACGGCAAGATCTGGGTCGTCCCGGTCGAGGACGTCGCCCGGGTCCGCACCGGGGAGCGCGGCGTCGAGGCCATCTGAGCATGTCCACCCCCTCGAGCGAGATCGGCTCCCGACGGCTCGACCTGGCCGGCACCCGCGACTTCTCCGTCGCGGGTGCCGGCCCGGCCCGGCGGGCGGCGCTCTCGGCGTTCAACCGGAGCTGGCTCGCCGAGGTGTGGCGGTCCGCGACCGGTGGGGCGCAGATCGAGGGGATCGCCCTCGCCGCGGTCGGCAGCATCGGCCGCGGCGACGCGGGGCCGCTCAGCGACTACGACCTCGTCCTGCTCCACTCCGAGCGCTCGCTCCCCGCGAAGGAGCTCACCGCGCTCGCCGACCGCATCTGGTACCCCATCTGGGATGCCGGGGTGCGCCTCGACCACAGCGTCCGCACCGTGACGCAGTGCCGCCAGGTCGCGGCCGCCGACCTCACCGCGGCCGTCGGCCTGCTCGACCTCGCGCCCCTCGCGGGCAGCGGGCAGCTCGTCGCCGCGGCGCGCTCGACCGTCGCGCACGACTGGCGCGGCAACGCCCGCAAGCGCCTCCCGCAGCTCGTCGAGGCGGTGGCCTCGCGCCACCAGCGCCAGGGCGACCTGGCGCAGTCCATCGAGCCCGAGCTCAAGGAGGCCCACGGCGGCCTGCGCGACATGACCCTGCTCGGCGCCCTCGCCGAGGCGTGGCTCGCCGACCGGCCGCACGGCGGGGTCGACACCGCCCACCAGACCCTGCTCGACATGCGCGACGCCGTCCATGTCGTCACCGGTCGGGGCCGTGACCGGCTGGGCCGTGACGACCACGACGCCGTCGCGGCCCTGCTCGGCCACGCCGATGCCGACGACCTGCTGACGACCGTGTCGCGCGCCGGCCGGGTCATCGCCTACGCCCTCGACGGCACCCTGCGGCGCGCCGGCCAGTCCCAGCGCGCCCGCACGCTGCGCGTCGGCCCCCGCCGCCCGCAGATGGTGTCCCTCGGCCACGGCCTGTTCGCCAGCGACGGCGAGGTCGTCCTCGGCTCGGCCCGACTGGCCGAGAGCGACGAGGGGATGCCGTTGCGCGCCGGCGTCGTCGCCGCCCGTGCCGGCCTCCCGATCGCCCCGACGACCCTGGACAACCTCGCCCGCCACGCGCCCGTCCCGAGCGAGCCGTGGCACCCGGTGGTCCGTGACCTCTTCGGCGACCTCCTCGCCTCCGGCCCCGGGCTCGTCACGGTGTGGGAAGGGCTCGACCAGGTCGGCCTCGTCGACACCTGGCTGCCGGAGTGGGCCGGCGTCCGCTCCCGCCCGCAGCGCAGCGCCGTGCACCGCCACACCGTCGACCGGCACCTCGTCGAGACGGTCGTGCGGGCCGCCGGCCTCGTGCGGCGGGTCTCGCGCCCGGACCTGCTCCTCGCCGCGGCGCTGCTCCACGACATCGGCAAGGTGCGCGGCGCCCACGACCACTCCGTCACCGGGGCGGAGCTCACCCGCGGCATCGTCATGCGCTGGGGCTTCCCCGAACGCGACGTCGAGGTGCTCGTCACGCTCGTCCGCGAGCACCTGACGCTCATCGAGCTCGCCACCCGCCGCGACCACCAGGACCCCGCCACCGTCGACGCGGCCGTGTCCGCGGTCGGGGGCGACCGCGAGGTCTTCGAGATGCTGCTCGCGCTGACCGAGGCCGACGCGTCGGCCGCGGGGCCGGCGGCGTGGACGGACTGGCGAGCCACCCTGCTCGACCAGCTCGCCCTCGCGGTTCGGGCGCGGCTCGACGCGCCCGAGGGCGCCGCCGGAGCGCCGGAGGGCGCCGCCGGAGCGCTCCCGGCATCCGGGAGCGACGCCGACGTCGAGTCCCTGCTCGACCCGGCGCTGCTCCGTGCGGTGCGCGCCGGTGAGCCGACGGTGCGGGTCATCGGCACCGGGGGCTCGCACCGGCTCGACATCACCGACCTCGACCGGGTGGGCCTGTTCGCCGACACCGCCGGGCTGCTCGCGGCGGAGGGCCACACCGTGCGCACCGCGATCCTGCGCACCGTCGACGACGTCGCGGTCAACGAGTGGCACGTCGAGTCGCCGAGCGGTGCCGTGCCCGACCCCGCCCGCATCGAGCGCGGCCTCGCCCGCCTGGGCCGTGGCGACCGGGCGCCGCTCGTCACCCTCGACCGGCGCCGGGCCCACGTGTCGCGGCCCTCGGGGCAGGCGTCGATCGGGACGCCCGGCCAGGCGCGCGCCCTCGTCGTCCCGGGAGCGAGCAGCGACGCCACGGTGCTCGAGGTGCGCGCCCAGGACCGGCCGGGCCTGCTCCACGAGCTCGGCGCGGCGCTCGCCGGCGCGGGGGTGTCGGTGCGCTCCGCCCACATCGCGACCTACGCCGGCCAGACGCTCGACACCTTCTACCTCACCGGTGCCGACGGCCTCCCGCTCCCGCCGGCACGGGTCGCGCAGGCGGTCAGCCTCGTCATCGACACGTGCGACGGCATCCAGCCCTGACCCCAGCCCCAACTTTCCCGCCCGGTGCCGGAACCTTCACCTCCACCCCCCAACCGTTCCTTCCTTCCACATCCTACATATTCCACATCGCTGACACCTGATCAGTCGCGGTCGAGATCGACCATGGCGGAGCTGGTGGTTTCGATGGAGCAGCGGATGCGGTGGCGTTCGCCGCGTGCGCGGACGGGCCGGTGAACGTGACGGCGTTCTGCGCCGAGCACGGGATCTCGCGTCAGACGTTCTACGTGTACCGGCGGCGGTTCCTGGCCGAGGGGGTCCAGGGGTTGCTGCCGCGCTCGCGGCGGCCGGCGCGTTCGCCGTCGACGACGACCCAGGCCGTGGCCGAGCGCGGTGGTGGCGATGCACGACCGAGCTGCGCGCGCAGGGCTGGGATGCCGGGCGCGCAGCGTGCGCGACCGCATGCTCGGGCAGGGGCTATCCGCGCCCAGCGACCGGACCATCCATCGGATCCTCGCCGGCACGACCGGGTCAAGACATCCCCGAGAAGCGTCGCCGGGACGCTACCGGCGGTTCGAGGCCACCGCACCGAACGGGATGTGGCAGCTGGACGGGACCAAACGCGCCCTGGCCGACGGCACCGTGGTGTGCATCCTGCGGGTGATCGATGACCACTCCCGGATGGTGCTGGCCACCCGGGTCGCGCCCAGCGAGAACATGGCCGACACCTGGGCGCTGCTTCAGACCGCGATGACCCGGCACGGCCGCCCCGCGCTGCTGCTGCACGACGGGTCTATCGCGTTCAGCGGGGTGCGCCATAGCCGCAGCCCGGTCACCGACCTGCAGTGGCAGCTGCGCCGCCTGGGCGTGCACCAGATCGTGTCCTCGCCCTACCACCCGCAAACCTGCGGCAAGAAGGAACGCGACTGGCAGCCCCTGCACCGCTGGCTCGACGCCCACCCCGCCGCCGCGACCATCACCGAGCTGCAACGCCTGGTCGACACCTACGACGCGGTGTTCAACACCGAACGCCCCCACCAAGGCATCGGCCGCGTCACCCCCGACAGCGCTACCAGCCACCACCAAAGCCGCGCCCGTCCCCACCAAGACACTACCCCCTCTGACCTTCCAGCGCGAAGTCACCGCCCGCACCGGCCGCGTCGCCCTAGGCCCGGCGCTACTCCATCACCCTGGGCCACGCCTCGGTCGGCGCCACCCTCACCGTCCTACGCCACGACCTGGACGCCGTGATCTTCCACGGACCCCACCTCATCCGCCGCGTCCGATCAACCCTCACACCAAATCCAACCCAGCGGCCTGCCCCGGACGACCACCACGCACCCAGTACCGTCAGCGATGTCATGACACTTGTGTCAGCGATGTCTGCACATCACACCCTCCTGCCGTCGCAAGGTGAACCTTCCCGCACGGACCGTGGATGCCGTCGCGCCTCCCGGTCGCGCGCCCTTCGCCCAGAACGGGTGGATGCCGTCGGGTCCCGTGGGCATCGGTCGGGCGTCGCCTCCCCGCACCGTTAACCTTGACCGGTGTTCAACAGCCTCTCCGACCGCCTGACCGAGACCTTCAAGAACCTCCGCACCAAGGGGCGTCTCTCGGAGTCCGACGTCAACCGGACGATCCGCGACATCCGGATGGCGCTGCTCGACGCCGACGTCGCCCTGCCGGTCGTCAAGGAGTTCACGCACGCCGTGCGCGAGCGGGCGCTCGGCGCCGAGGTCAGCGAGGCCCTCAACCCGGCCCAGCAGGTCGTCAAGATCGTCAACGAGGAGCTCGTCGGCATCCTCGGCGGTGAGACCCGCGGCATCCGGTTCGCCAAGCAGCCGCCCACCGTGATCATGCTCGCGGGCCTCCAGGGCTCCGGAAAGACGACGCTGGCCGGCAAGCTCGCCTTCTGGCTCAAGGGCCAGGGCCACACGCCGCTGCTCGTCGCCGCCGACCTCCAGCGCCCCAATGCCGTCACCCAGCTCCAGGTCGTCGGCGAGCGGGCCGGCGTGCCCGTGTTCGCGCCGGAGCGCGGCAACGTCTTCGGGCACGACGTCGTCACGGACACGGCGGAGGGGACCCGCTCCTACGGTGACCCGGTCGCCGTCTCGCGCGCCGGCATCGACCAGGCTCGTCGCAGCCAGCACGACGTCGTCATCGTCGACACCGCCGGCCGCCTCGCCATCGACGCCGACCTCATGCAGCAGGCCGCCGACATCCGCGCGGCCGTCTCGCCCGACGAGGTGCTCTTCGTCATCGACGCGATGATCGGCCAGGCGGCCGTCGAGACGGCGCACGCCTTCCAGGAGGGCGTCGACGTCACCGGGGTCGTGCTGACCAAGCTCGACGGTGACGCCCGCGGTGGCGCGGCCCTGTCAGTCGCCTCGGTGACGGGGCGGCCGATCATGTTCGCCAGCACCGGCGAGGGCGTGAAGGACTTCGAGGTCTTCCACCCCGACCGGATGGCGTCGCGCATTCTCGACATGGGTGACGTGCTGACGCTCATCGAGCAGGCCGAGAAGGCGTTCGACCGAACCCAAGCCGCCGAGATGGAGCGCAAGTTCCTCGCGGCCGAGGACTTCACGTTCGACGACTTCCTCCAGCAGATGGCCGCCATCAAGAAGATGGGCTCGCTCAAGTCGATCCTGGGCATGATGCCCGGCATGGGCCAGATGAAGGCCCAGCTCGACGCGTTCGACGAGCGCGAGTTCGACCGGGTCGAGGCGATGGTGCGCTCGATGACGCCCTTCGAGCGCAACCACCCCAAGCAGATCAACGGCTCCCGGCGGGCTCGCATCGCCAAGGGCTCGGGGGTGTCGACCTCGGAGGTCAACCAGCTCCTCGAGCGCTTCGGCGAGGCCCAGAAGATGATGAAGCAGCTGGCGCGCGGCGGCGGCATCCCGGGGATGCCGGGGATGCCGGGTGGCGGGTCCGGCCCCGGTAAGCGCGGCCGCCAGCAGGCCCCGCAGCGCAAGAAGTCGAAGTCGGGCAACCCGGCCAAGCGGGCGGCTGACGAGCGCGCGGCGGGCCAGCGCGCCGCCGCACCCGCCGGGGGGGCCTTCGGCGCCGGTGCGCCGGCGGGGCTCGACCCGGCGGCCATCGACCCGGCGTCGCTGCCGAAGGGGTTCGAGAAGTTCCTCGGGCAGTGACTTCAGCCAACTGGGCCTCTCACCTCCAGTTCTAGCCACACCGCGTTACTGGGTTGGAGTGTGCGACCTCAGGGGGATCCGTCGGAGGCTAGCCGGGTTGACGCGGGTGTCCTTGGTGACGAGGAAGCGTGGGCGAGAGCTGTGGCGCTCGAGGGGTGACGAAGCCAAAGACGTGCGAGCCCTGGGCAACGGCGCTGACAATAGCGTCGGTCTACTGCCTTTTCGAGCGAGGTGAGAACCTAGGCGCGCTCAAGTAGGAACCAAGTGATATCGTCTTGCGGCCAATTTCGGTCGCGGTGGTAGGTGAAGCCATAGTCGACCAACCCCAGGCCATAGGTGTCCATCAGTTCCGCAGCGAAATCTCGCTTGAAGAGCCGGCCGCTATGTCCGCGGTAGGGCACCTCAACCGGTATCGGACTGTAATACTCCGCGACGCATACGTAGTGACTCGACGCCTCGGCGAGCAGGCGATAGGCGTCGGGAAGTCGCTGTGGGTCTACGTGGATCAGCACGCCCTTTGCCAGCGTCAATTCGTAGGTACGCTCGGGCGAGAAATCGAGCAGCGATGTCTCATGGACGTCACACTGCCCCCAGGCCCTCAGCCCGGCGGCTGCGGCCGCGTTAATTTCAACCGCCGCGAGGTCAGCATTTGGAAGAAGGGCCCGGAGCGCGCGGAGATTGAGGCCGGTATTCGCCCCGATCTCCAGCACCGACTCAACCCGGCGGGTCGACCCAAGGATCCGCGCAAACAGCGCCGTGTTGGCTGCGATCCTCTCGGCGCCTTGGTTGCGGTCAGCGTAGGCGTCCCCGAATTCGCCGGCCCAGAACGATTCCTGCTCTGTTGCGTACTCCCTCATGGGCGTGAGCATACCGAGCGGCTGCGAGAGGCGTCTCGCTTGCTCTTCGAGCTCGGCAACGCAGGATGCCCCCAGGGTCGGTCGCTGGATGAGGGCACGGCCACCCCTTAGTCCGTTCACGACCCCGCGAGAAGTGCAAACCCGGTGTTGCGAGCGGGCGACATCTCGAGAGCGGCTGAACGGCCGACTAGGGGATGGACGTTCAGTCCGAGTTGCTAATGCGGCACACCGCTTGCACCTCGGTGTCGTCGCGTGGGTGATGCTTCTCCGGTCGGCGCCGAAGACGGGGCAATGTCTCGCGCTGGCAAGACGCCCCCGCAGGCCAGGTACTTCTGCGGGGGCGCCGTCCCTCCTTGGCAGCGGTTGCGTGGAACTTGCGCCCACGATCGACCACCTCCGCTGGTCGTTCTCACCAAGACGGGAGTGCGCGCCGCTGCGGATGGATCCCGGCTCCGGACGTTTCGGGTGGTGCGCTCAACCCTTGCTCGGAGCCTCCTCCGGCACTGCCCTGGTGGCCACCAACTGAGCCGCAACCTCGGCCATCTTTCGGTTCGTGCTGGCTTGCCAACCGCGGGACCAAGAACTCCTCGTCCGGGTGACCAGGGCTTGGCCATGATGATGCCGAGCGGTGAGGGGGCGCTGGCGTGCCACGTCCTGTCGGACCTTGAATGGTGCGCGGCCACACGTTGTCATGTCAGGTCCGCGACAGCGGCCTCGATTCGCCGGAGCCGGTCCTCGTACTGGGCCACTGCCTGCATCCGCACGCGGATGCGCTCGTGCTCGCGGCGGATCTCGTCGACAAGTCGCCGTGCCTCGGCCTCTTCGGCAGGCTCGGTGATGAAGTGCTCATGGCGCAGCCGCTCCTCAAACTCGCCCAGAAGCTCCTGGCATCGACCGACCTGGATCGTCAGGTTGCGGTGTTCGCGCTCCCGGTGCTCTGACGCGAGCTCCACCGCGCGGACTCGCCTGCCCAGCGTCGTGAGGGTCGACCGCAGCTTGGCCACTGCATCCTTCGTCTCTGCGACCTGCTTGGCCTGTTGCTCTACGCGCTCCTTTAGGCGCCGCTGGCGACCCCTGAGATCGTCGGGGTCGACAACCTTCCGCCGCCACTGCCCGACACGCCGGCGAGCCCTCCGGTAGGCGGTGGCGGAGCCAGGGGGTGTCGCGGTTTCGGCTGCTGTACTGGTACGTCGTCCTCCATCAAAGGTGTACTCGAAGACTGCCGTCGGCGATCCAGCGCCTGAGCAAGGCCCCCTCGAGATCCAGACGGTGCTGGGGGATCACGGGACTCCCTCCTCCGCTCTGGTAGCGCCAGGCCTTCTGCTGGATCCCGTCGAGGAACGAGAAACCAGTGGCGAGGAGGTCCGCGGTGGGGAACAGCTCGTGGGCGAGGTAGCAGGCGAGCGTCCCGGAGGTGGGGATCAGCTTGCCGGGCTGGTGCCCGGGGTCGAGCAGGTCCTTGAGCTCGGCGACCACCGGGGCGTAGGGAACGGGGAGTGCCCCCAGGTCGGAGGGCCAGTAGAGGGGCTGCGGCATCAGGCTGGAGCGCACGCCGAACCCAGCCTGGGGGATGAGATAGGCGCGTCGCTTGTAGTCACGGAACGTCCACGGCGTCACCGGGGCGTAGCGGGAGGCCAGGAGGACGTTGCACCGGGTGCCGACGTGGGGGAGCCCGCCCGGCTCGTCTGGGGCCAGGGAGTTGACCCTGAAGACGAGGTCACTGCTCTGGATGTCCTCGACGCGCGCCGGGTCCGGGAGGACCGGGGCGTTGCCGACGACCGTGACTTTGCGGATAGGCCGTCGCTCCGCGTAGGACGAGACGTAGCGGCCCAGGAGGTCCCACTTGGCCCGCTGGGTCGCGGCGAGGTCGAGGGCGCGCACGACCATATCCTGCCAGCGGCTCACCGGACGCTGCAGGGGCGACGCGCAGGTCCTGCCTGACACGCCACCATCGCCCGGGTGGCCACTGTCTAACCGACGGTATTTCGCTCCACAGGGCTGGCCGTACGGCGCATGCACGAGCACTGTCCGCAGCGCTACGCATGCCCTGTTCGAGAAGCGCCTCGGGCAGTGACCTCAGCCCACGCGGCCTCTCACCTGCATCTTCAGCGCGCGGTTGGCAGCGCGCGACCTTGGATACGACCCCGCGTGGGACGGCGGCGAGAAAGCTTGGCTGAGACCGCGGCGGGTGAGGGGTGGCACCACCTGGCACCCGTCGTCGGGGGGTGTGGTCACGGTCGGGCGACGGCGGGTGCGACGTTGGGCGCTGCGCCCGCCGTGAACGCGTCCATGGTCCGCTCACGACCTCGAGCCCCGTGTCTGCAGGAGCAGCGCGCGTACCCACCCACCAACTGGGTAGAGACCCTTCGGTCAACGCCGACAACGGGCACGTTCCTGGGCTCACGACGCCCCGGTTGCGGCGGGGAGCAGCGGGGGCGCCGTCGTATCCCGTTCCCATCGGGGACTGGTGTTCATCACGGCCTGTCCGACTTATCGTGGCGTGATCGCGGCGCGTGCCGGCCCCGGGAAGGAGGGGATGAGATGGAGGCAGCAACTCGTGCCCTCGCGAGGCGGTTGCTCGGCGAGCGAGGGGCGACGGCTGTCGAGTACGGTCTCATGGTCGCTCTCCTCTCCCTGGCGATGTTCGGCGGCGGCTACTTGCTGGGGGTCAACCTGGATGCCGTGTTCGACGGGTTCGCCAACAGCCTGGCAACTCCCGGACCGGCCCCGCCGCCCGCAGAGCCGCCGCCTGCGCCCAGCGTGTTTTACGAGGACTGCGACGCCGTTCGAGCCGCCGGCAAGGACCCCATTCGGGTAGGTGATCCTGGTTACAGGCCCGAGTTCGACCCGGATGGTGACGGGGTCGGGTGCGAGTAGCTGATGACGCCCCGGGGCGGGCGGCGAACAGGCCGAACCTCGAGGGTGGCAAGCTGCTGCCGGCGATCAGTCGGGCGCCGAGGGGGGCGGTGACCGCCGCCGCGCCAAGGATTCAAGGTATGTGGCGGCATCGTCCTCCACGCGGGTCGCCGGCCCGGTGATCTCCTCTGGTCCGTGGATGCGCAATGCGCCGCATCGGTCGCAGACCTCGCACACGTAGTGACCTGTCAAGGCGGAACTCTCTGCTCTCAGCCGCCAGGTGTGCTCGCACGTGTCCGGGTCGGGACCGTCCTTGCCGTCGCCAGGATGGTCCGCCCGCCGCCACAAACGCATCTTCACCTCCCGCCCCCGACACCTGTCACCCGAAGCGGACCTCATCGCGAGTATCCGCTTCACGATGCTGCGTCGGGGGCTTCGGGGCAGCTGATCTCGGTCCGAAGCGGACACAGAGCCGCCCGACCTCGGATGAGGCTTGGGGGCGGCTCATCGCCTCGGCCGAGACTCACCCCTCTCCTCAGTCGTCGACTGGCGGGAGCCGCGCCACCGTCCCGCTGCGCGCCCCCCGGGCACTACGTTCCCTTCTGTGAGCCGCATTGCCGCCGCCGTCATCCTCGTCGCCGGGCCTGTTCTGCTCGTCGCGGGCTGGATCTGCCTCATCCTCAATGCAGGCCAGGGCGCCAATGACGCGTGGGCCATCGGCCACATCGTGCTGCTGGTCGGTGTCGCCATGTGGGTGCCCAACGTGCTCGTGGTGAGGGAGCTGACGCAACGGGTCGGTCACGTGCTGGCGGACCCCGCATTCTGGCTCACCCTCGTCGGAAGCCTCGCAATAGCGGGCCAGCTCGCGATCGACCTGGTGGCCTGGGCGCTCGATCTCGATGGCGCAGACCTGAGAGCGTTCTTCGCCACACTGCGTCAGCGCCCGCTGCTCACGCTGACCGTCCACACCGTCGGCCCAAGCCTGCTGTTTCTCGGTGCGTTCATCGCGGCGGTGCGCCTCTCGATTCGCACGCGCGCCGCGCGTGGCGGCGGTGCACTGGCCGCTGCCGGCCTCCTGGTCGTGCTCACTGGGGCACTGTCGACGTTCAGCTACGTCACGCTCGGCGGCTACATCGTGGTGCTGGCCGGCTTCGTTGTGCTCGGTGCCATGACGATCCGAAACGGGGTGACCCCGATGACCGACCGTGATGGCGCCGCGCCAACGTCTTAGCACGCCACCGGTATGCACCTGGGGTTCGCCATCCCTCTCGCCCCTCGACCGCGCCTCGCACCCTGTTGGTTCGCCGGCGCGGGCCGTGCTACAAGGACGTCAGCGGGGACGACCCTCGCCCGCTGTCACGCCGAGCGCCCCATCGGCGGGCGCGCCAAACGCCGAGCGTCGCTCAGGCGCCCGCCCAGCGGTGGTCGTCCTCGCCGCGCAACGTGAAGCAGCGCCGGCAGCACTGACCGCGCAGCGGCAGGCCCGCGGTGAAGGGTCGGTGCCCTCTCGCGGCACACACCGTCGCCGCCACCAGCCGCAACCACGACGACCGTGGGTGGGCGACGGCCAGGGACCGCGCGGCATCCGGAAGGACCCGTGCGCGCGACGAGGGCGTGGTGGCCGGCACGGCACCGACGCTAGTGACGGCGGGCCGCGAAG
The DNA here is from genome assembly GCA_963811475.1 of uncultured Actinomycetota bacterium. Lineage (GTDB taxonomy): Bacteria > Actinomycetota > Actinomycetes > Actinomycetales > Dermatophilaceae > Fodinibacter. The sequence continues at coordinate 81,872 of CAWERJ010000008.1, read as the reverse complement.
TGGGGCGGAGCGACGCGGCACTTCGCGCTCCCGGCCGGGTCCCCGCTCGACGAAGAGCACGTGCGTCTCGGTGCCGCCGGTGTTGAGCCCGTGGTGCTCCTGGGCCGGCAGTCAGGGGACGGTCCCGGCATCCATGGTCACGTCGCGCTCCGTGCCCCCGGAGCGCAGCCGTCGCTCGAAGGACGAGAGCGTGTACATGACGCCGTCCGGATGCCGGTGAGGCGTCGTCTGCTCGCCCGGCCGGTCGCGGTACATCAGCACGCGCACACGGTCGTTCCCGAAGACGACCGTGTAGTGCTGGGGCTTGCTCACCGCCGGGTGCAGGTCCATGGCCACGCCATCGCAGGCCGCGAGGGAGAGCGGAAGACGCGCGGGCGCTGGAGGGCTGGCCGGCCGGCCACGGCTACGGTGGGCCTGTGACGACGCCACCGCCCGAGGGGCTCTGGACGACGACCGTCGGCACCGCCGGACCGCGTGTCGCCTTCCTTCACGGGCTGTTCGGCCAGGGGCGTAACTGGACGCAGATCGCCAAGGCTCTCTCCGGGCCCGACGGGACGAATGCCCGATGCCTGCTCGTCGACCTGCCCGACCACGGCCGCTCGGGCTGGAGCGAGGACTTCTCGTACGAGGCGTACGCCGCCCGGGTGGCATCGACCCTGCACGCCGCCGCACCCGGCGAGAGGTGGGTCATCGTCGGTCACTCGCTGGGGGGCAAGGTCGCCATGGTGACCACGCTGACCCATCGGGGGCTCGTGCGCAGCCTCGTCGTCGTCGACATCTCGCCGAAGGACTACGGCGACCTCGACCGGTTCGTCCACTACATCGAGGCGATGCGCGCGCTTCCCCTGCCCGAGCTGACGAGCCGGGCCGACGCGGAGCAGCGCTTCGCGCAGGTCGAGCCCGACGCCGGCGTGCGGGGGTTCCTGCTGCAGAACCTGCGCCGGCAGGGCTCCACCTGGTCGTGGCAGGCGAACCTCGACCTGCTGGCGCGGGATGCCGCGCGGGGGGCCGACTCGCGGATCGCCGACTTCCCGGACCTCGGTGCCCCACCCTTCGACGGGCCGGTCGTGTGGCTCGTCGGCGGCGACTCGTCCTACGTCCGGGACGCCGACACCGAGCAGATGCGGGAGCTCTTCCCGCGGGCACGGCCGGTCGTCGTCAGGGGCGTCGGCCACTGGGTGCACTCCGAGGCGCCGGAGGTCGTCACCGAGACCCTGCGGCGCGTCCTCCGCCGCCTGCCCGATGACGACTGACGGCTAGGGTCGGGCCATGGCCCAGGTGCTGCACCTCACCGGTCCGGTCCTCGTCGGGCCCGACGACGCCCGGGAGCAGGCGTGGGTGGTCGGCGGTCGCATCACGTACGCGGCACCCACCGGTGACCACGACGTCTCCACCGTGCCGGGCTGGGTGCTTCCCGGGCTCGTCGACGCGCACAGCCACATCGGGCTGGCGGCCTCCGGCGCCACCGACGACGCCACGGCCGAGGCGCAGGCGCTCGCCGACCGCGACGCCGGTGCCCTGCTCCTGCGGGACGCCGGGTCGCCGGCCGACACGCGGTGGGTGCAGTCCCGCGACGACCTGCCCCGGCTGGTCCGCGCCGGCCGGCACATCGCCCGCACCCGCCGCTACATCCGCAACTACGCGTGGGAGGTCGAGCCCGAGCAGCTCGTCGACCAGGTGCGCCTCGAGGCCCGGGCTGGGACGGCTGGGTCAAGCTGGTCGGCGACTGGATCACCGCAGGTCGGCGACCTTACAGTCCCTCGAGGCCCCCGGGGACGGCTGGGTCAAGCTGGTCGGCGACTGGATCGACCGCGAGGTCGGCGACCTCGTGCCGTGCTGGCCGGCCGACGTCCTCGCCCAAGCGGTCGCCGCCGCGCACGAGGAGGGCGCCCGGGTCACCGCGCACTGCTTCGGGGAGCAGTCGCTGCGCGACCTGGCGGCCGCCGGCACCGACTGCGTCGAGCACGCGTGCGGCCTCGACGACGGCACGATCGCGTCGTTCGCGGCGCAGGGCATCACGATCGTGCCGACGCTGGTCAACATCGACACCTTCCCGCAGATCGTCGAGCCGGCCCGCGAGAAGTTCCCCGACTACCACCGGCACATGCTCGACCTCCATGCGCGCCGGTTCGAGACGATCGCGGCGGCGCGTGAGGCCGGCATCCCGGTCCACGTCGGCACGGATGCCGGGGGGTCGCTCCCGCACGGGCTCGTCGCCACCGAGGTGGCCCACCTCGCGCACGCCGGGTTCACGACGACCGAGGCGTTGCGGGCGGCGTGCTGGGGTGCGCGGGAGTGGCTCGGGTGGCCGGGGCTCGAGGAGGGCGAGGAGGCCGACCTCGTCGTGTACCCCGAGGACCCGCGCGAGGACCTCGCGGTCCTCGCCGCTCCGTCGCTCGTCGTCCTGAGGGGCATCGCCCACTCCACCTGACCGCACTTCTTGCGGATCGCCCACACGCGAAGCGTCCTGACGGGCGCCGCGAGGTGGGCGATCCGCAATCAGTCGCGGGAGGTCGGCAGGGGCGTGTCCTCCAGGGCCCGTCGGCCCGCCCTCTCACATGGCGAGACATAATCGCGCGTTATTCGACAGATAACGCGGGGCTATATAAAACTCCTACCTGACGCATGGGAATGCGCCCGGGGGAGGCCGACGCCGCCCTCGCACCCGCCACAGGAAAGAGAACACCGCCATGATGTCCCGCCGCCACACCCTCGTCGCCCTCGCCGCCGCCGCGTCGTTGGGAATGACGGCCTGTGCCGGCGGTGGCGCCAGCGACACCGTGGCTGCAGCCGCGGCCACGGAACCGGCCGCCGGCAGCAGCACGGTGAACCTGTTCGCCTACGCGGTGCCGAAGCCGGGCTACGACAAGCTCATCCCCGCGTTCCAGGCCACCGAGGCCGGCAAGGGCGTGGAGTTCCAGCAGAGCTACGGCGCCTCGGGCGACCAGTCGCGCAAGGTCGCGGCCGGGGCCGAGGCCGACTTCGTCAACTTCTCGGTCGAGCCCGACATCACCCGGCTCGTGGACGCCGGCCTCGTCGACGCCGGCTGGAACGCCAACGAGTACAAGGGAATCCCGTTCGGCTCGGTCGTCACCATCGTCGTGCGCAAGGGCAACCCCGAGGGCATCAAGGACTGGGACGACCTGCTCGAAGCCGGGCGTCGAGGTCGTCACGCCCAACCCGTTCAGCTCGGGCTCGGCGAAGTGGAACCTGCTCGCCCCCTACGCCACGAAGAGCAACGGCGGCACCGACAAGCAGGCCGGCCTCGACTACATCGAGGCCCTGGTCGGCGACCACGTCAAGATCCAGCCGAAGTCGGGCCGCGAGGCCACCGAGGCCTTCCTCCAGGGGTCGGGTGACGCGCTGCTCAGCTACGAGAACGAGGCCCTGTTCATCGAGCGCAAGGGCGACCCGGTCGAGCACGTCACACCGCCGCAGACCTTCAAGATCGAGAACCCCACGGCCGTGGTCACGAAGGGCAAGGGTGCCGCGAAGGCCCAGGCGTTCAACGACTTCCTCTTCACCCCGGCTGCCCAGGAGCTGTGGGCGCAGGCAGGCTTCCGGCCGGTCGACCCGACGGTCGCCGCGAAGTACGCCGCCGACTTCCCGCAGCCCGACAAGCTCTGGACCATCGCCGACCTCGGCGGCTGGAAGGACGTCGACTCGACGCTGTTCAAGAAGGACGTCGGCGACATCGCCAAGATCTACGACGCGGCGACGCAGTAGGAGCCATGACGACGACCACCCGACCGCGCGAGACCTGCTCGAGGCCACCTCGCCACCCGAGTCCAGGGCCGGCACCCCTCCCACCCGGGAGGGGGGCCGGCCCCGGCTCGCGCCCGGGCGGGCGCTGGGCATCGGCGTCGTGGGGCTGTGGCTCAGCGTCATCGTCCTGCTCCCGCTCGCGGCGCTGACCGTCCACTCCCTCGACGAGGGGCTGGCCGGCTTCTGGGATGCCGTGACCGCGCCGGTCGCGCTCGCGTCCATCCGGACCACCCTGCTCGTGTCGGCCGGTGTGGCCCTGCTCAACGCCGGAATGGGCACGCTGGTCGCCTGGGTGCTGGTGCGCGACGAGTTCCCCGGCAAGCGCTACGTCAACGCGCTGATCGACCTCCCGTTCGCGCTGCCCACCATCGTGGCGAGCATCGTGCTGCTCTCGCTCTACGGCCCGAACAGCCCGATCGGGTTGCAGCTCAACGCCACCCGCTGGGGGCTGGCCGTCGCGCTGGCCTTCGTCACGCTCCCGTTCGTCGTCCGCTCGGTGCAGCCGGTGCTGCTCGAGATGGACCGTGACGTCGAGGAGGCCGCGGCCTCGCTCGGGGCGTCCAACGCGACGACCTTCCGCCGCGTCGTGCTGCCCACCCTGGCGCCGGCGATCCTCAGCGGCGCCGGCCTCGCCTTCGCCCGGGCGGTGGGGGAGTACGGCTCGGTGGTCCTCATCGGCGGCAACATCCCCCGCGAGACCCAGGTCGTGTCCCAGTACATCCAGCAGCAGATCGAGATCGACCGCCCCGCCAACGCCGCGGCGGTGTCGGTGGTGCTGCTCGGCATCTCGTTCCTCGCGCTCTTCCTGCTCCGCCTGTGGGGCAGCCGGGCCCAGCGCCGCGAGGAGCGCAGCTCATGACGACGACCCGCCGCTCCACCATCACCCTGCGGGTCGTCGCGCTGACCTACGTCCTCGGCCTGCTCGCGCTGCCGATCCTCGTGATCCTCTACCGGACGTTCGAGCCCGGCATCGGCGAGTTCGTCGCCTCGATCCGCACCCCGGCGGCGATCTCCGCGCTCAACCTCTCGCTGACCATCGTCGCGATCGTCGTCCCGCTCAACGTCGTCTTCGGGGTCGTCACCGCGATCGCCCTGGTGCGCTGGCGGGTCCCGGGCCGCGGCCTCGTCCAGGCGGTCGTCGACCTGCCCTTCGCGGTGTCGCCGATCGTCGTGGGCGTCTCGCTCATCATGCTGTGGGGCGCGTCGGGGTGGTTCGGCGGGCTCGAGGGCTCCACCGGCATCCGGGTCATCTTCGGTCTGCCGGGCATGGTGCTCGCCACCCTGTTCGTCACCCTTCCCTTCGTCGTGCGCGAGGTCGAGCCGGTGCTGCACGAGATCGGCACCGAGCAGGAGCAGGCAGCCTCGACCCTCGGGGCCTCGGCGTGGCAGACGTTCTGGCGGATCACCGTCCCCGCCATTAGGTGGGGCCTGACCTACGGCGTCGTGCTCACCGTGGCCCGCTCGCTCGGCGAGTTCGGGGCCGTGATCATGGTGTCGTCGGGCTTCCCGGGGGTCTCGCAGACGCTCACCCTGCTCGTCCACTCGCGCTACCTGGACGACCACAACACCTACGGCGCGTACGCCGCGGCGACCCTGCTCATGGGCCTGGCCGTCGCCACGCTGCTGCTGATGACCCTGCTCGACCGCAAGAGGAGCACCCGATGATCACCGTGTCGAACGCCCGCAAGAGCTTTGGGACCTTCGTCGCCCTCGACGACGTCAGCCTGGAGATCCCGTCCGGCTCGCTCACCGCGCTGCTCGGGCCGAGCGGCTCGGGCAAGTCGACCCTCCTCCGGGCGATCGCCGGCCTGGAGGGCCTGGACTCGGGCCTCGTCGCCATCGGCGGCGTCGACGTGACCCGCGAGCCGCCGCAGAAGCGCGGCATCGGGTTCGTCTTCCAGCACTACGCCGCCTTCAAGCACATGACCGTGCGCGACAACGTCGCCTTCGGCCTGACCATCCGCCGGACGCCCCAAGGCCGAGGTGCGGCGCAAGGTCGACGAGCTGCTCGAGATCGTCGGGCTCGACGGCTTCCAGCACCGGTACCCCTCGCAGCTCTCCGGCGGCCAGCGCCAGCGGATGGCGCTCGCCCGCGCCCTCGCGGTCGACCCGCAAGGTCCTCCTCCTCGACGAGCCGTTCGGGGCACTCGACGCGAAGGTGCGGGCCGACCTGCGGCACTGGCTGCGCCGGCTCCACGACGAGGTGCACGTGACCACGGTGCTCGTCACGCACGACCAGGAGGAGGCGCTCGACGTCGCCGACCGCATCGCCGTGCTCAACCGGGGCCGCATCGAGCAGGTCGGCGACCCCGTGTCGCTCTACGAGCGCCCGGCCAACGACTTCGTCATGTCCTTCCTCGGGTCGGTCGCCCGCCTCGGGGGCCAGCTCGTGCGCCCGCACGACATCGTCCTCGAGCGCGACCGGGTGGCGGCGCTCGCCGCCGACGCGCGCACGCCCGGGTCGCCCGGGGTCGTCGAGGCCGTCGTCGAGCGCGTGGTGCGCCTCGGCTTCGAGGTGCGTGTCGAGCTCCGTGCCGACTCGGGCGAGCGGTTCGCCGCCCAGGTGACCCGCGCCGAGGCGGACCGCCAGCGCTTCGAGCCCGGCGAGACGGTGTTCGCCCGGGCGGTGCGACCGGCCGACGCCACCGACGCCGAGCCGGCCCTCGCGATCTGACGGAGTGCCGCCGGTGTGCGACACACTGTCGGCGTGGACATCTCCGCGCGCACCGAGTACGCCGTGCGGGCGATGCTCGAGCTGGCGAGGGCGCAGGGGGATGCCGGGGGGCCGCTCAGCGTCGACACCCTCGCCCAGCGCCAGGACCTGCCGCGCAAGTTCCTCGAGGCGATCGTCGCCGACCTGCGCTGCCGCCGAGCTCGTCGTCAGCACGCGCGGAGCCCGCGGCGGCTACACGCTCGCGCGGCCGGCATCCGAGGTGAGTCTCGGCGACGTCTTCCGGGCGGTCGACGGGCCGCTCGCCGAGGTGCGCGGCCTGCGCCCGCACGAGACGAGCTACGACGGCGTGGCCGAGCACCTGCCGACCGTGTGGGTCGCGGTGCGGGGCGCGCTGCGCGAGGTGCTCGACGGCACCAGCCTCGCCGACGTGCTGGGCGGTGACCTGCCGCCGGCGGTGCGCGCGCGGGCCGACGAACCGGACGCCTGGCGCAACCGCTGACGACCGTCGCCGGATGCCGGGGCACCGGTCGGGTGGTCGGGGGCACCTCCCGACCTCTGGCACAATGGTCGGCTGTACCCGTCCGGTCGGAGCACCTCGTGCCCGCCGGACCGGACGCCTACACCGGAGCACCCGGCACCCCGCGCGATCCGTGCGCGGTCTCGCCGCGCTCACCACAGATGAACTGGAGTGACCACCACCGTGGCCGTCAAGATCCGACTGAAGCGCATGGGCAAGATCCGTGCACCGTTCTACCGCGTCGTCGTCATGGACTCGCGCACCAAGCGCGATGGCCGGGCCATCGAGGAGATCGGCAAGTACCACCCCACCGAGGAGCCCTCGGTCATCCAGATCGACAGCGAGCGCGCGCAGTACTGGCTCGGCAACGGCGCCCAGCCGACCGAGGCCGTCGCCGCGCTGCTGAAGATCACCGGTGACTGGCAGAAGTACAAGGGCGAGCCCGGCACCGAGGGCACCCTGCGGGTCAAGGCGCCGAAGACCTCCAAGAAGGAGCTCTACGAAGCAGCCGTCGCGGCGGCCGGCAAGTCCTCCGGTGACGACGGCTCGACCGCCACGACGCCGCGCAAGCGCGCTGCCAAGAAGGCCGAGCCCGCCGCCGAGACCCCCGCTGCCGACGAGACCCCGGCCGCCGAGGCCGAGGCTCCCGCGGCCGAGGCTCCCGTCGCCGAGGCTCCCGCGGCCGACGCTCGCCGAAGCAGAGAAGGCCTGACCGTGCTCGAGGAGGCCCTCGAGCACCTCGTGACGGGCATCGTCGACCACAAGGACGAGGTGCAGGTGCGCCGCAAGGACCAGCGGCGCGGTGAGGTCCTCGAGGTGCGGGTGCACCCGGAGGACCTCGGTCGCGTCATCGGTCGCTCCGGCCGCACCGCCAGCGCGCTGCGCACCGTCATGGGTGCGCTCGCAGGTGGTCGCCAGGTCCGCATCGACATCGTCGACACCGACCGGGAACGCTGACCCCACGTACGGTCGAGCCCATGGACCGGATGCCGTTCGCCGTCCCGGCCGTCGGCGGGGCCCTCGGAGGCTGGGTGGCCGGGTCGGGTCCACCGGTGCTGCTCCTCCACGGCGGTCCGGGGCTCGGCTTCGAGTACCTCGACCCCATGGCGGAGGAGGTCCTCACCGGGCCTTACCGCGTGGCGTCCTTCCAGCAGCGGGGGCTGACCCCGTCGACGGTGGAGGGACCGTTCACCCTCGCGCAGGCGGTCGCCGACGTCGAGGCCGTGCTCGACCACCTCGGCTGGAGCCGGGTCCTCCTCGTCGGCCACTCGTGGGGCGGGCACCTCGCCCTGCACGTGGCCGTGTCCCTGGCCGACCGGCTCGCCGGCGTGCTGGCGGTCGACCCGCTCGGCGGTGTCGGCGACGGCGGCGCGGCGACCTTCGGCGCCGAGCTGCTGCGGCGCCTCGCGGCTGACCGCCGGCCCGCCGCCGAGGCGCTGCAGGCCCTCGACGACAGCGAGGCCACGCCCGAGCAGCGAGTCGAGCTGCTCGGCATCCTGTGGCCGTCCTACTTCGCGAGCCCGGACAGTGCCCCACCGATGCCGGAGGTGCGCATCGGCCGAGGAGGCGTCGGTCGGGCTGTGGGCCGAGCTCGAACGAGAGCTGCCGGCACTGGCGGTGGCGCTGGCCGCCATCACGGTGCCCGTCGGGTGTGCTCGCCGGGCAGGAGAGCCCCATGCCTCCCGGGAGGCGGCGACGGCGACGGCCGAGCGGATCCCCGGCGCCTGGGTCCTCCTCGAGGCGGATGCCGGTCACTTCCCCTGGGTGGAACGGCCCGGGTGCGTCGTCGCCGCCGTCGACCGGCTGGCCGGCGAGGTCGGGCCGACCTGAGAGGATCGGCGCATGCCTGACGACTCCTCGGTCCTCGTCGCCCGGATCGGCAAGCCGCACGGCCTGCACGGTGAGGTCACCGTGCAGCTGCACACCGACGAGCCGGAGCGACGGCTGGCCGTCGGCACCGCGGTCGACACCGAGGCCGGTCCCGGCACCGGGGTCCCGCGGGTGCTCACCGTGCGCTCGACGCGGGTGCACAACGGCGTCTGGCTGGTGGCCTTCGACGAGGTCCCCGACCGCACCGGAGCCGAGTCGCTGCGCGGGACCCGTCTGGTCGTCGACGGTGCCGACGTCCTGCCGGCCCCCGACGACGAGGACGTCTTCTCCGAGGACCAGCTGCGCGGGCTGGCCGTCGTCGACCCCGCGGGCACGGTGCTCGGGTCGGTCGGCGGGCTGGAGCTCGGTGCGGCGCAGGACCGCCTCGTCGTCCTCCTCCCCGACGGCCGCCGGGCCCAGGTCCCCTTCGTCGCGGCCCTCGTGCCCGAGGTCGACCTCGAGGGCGGCCGCGTCGTCGTCGACGCCCCGCCCGGGCTGCTCGACCTCGGGGTGTGACCGGGTGCGCGTCGACGTCGTCTCGATCTTCCCGGAGTACCTCGCCCCGCTGGACCTGTCGCTGATCGGGAAGGCGCGGCGCGACGGCATCCTCGACGTGCGCGTCCACGACCTGCGCGACTTCGCCCACGACCGGCACCGCACCGTCGACGACAGCCCGTTCGGCGGAGGCGCCGGCATGGTGATGACGCCCGGGCCGTGGGCCGAGGCGCTCGACGCCGTCGTCGCCTCGCGCTCCGCCGTCGAGGGCCCGGATGCCGTGCCGCACCTCATCGTGCCCGGCCCGGGTGGGGTGCCCTTCACCCAGTCCCTCGCCCGGTCGCTGGCGGACGAGCCGTGGCTGGCGTTCGCCTGCGGTCGGTACGAGGGCATCGACGAGCGCGTGTACGAGCACGCCGAGGAGCGGATGCCGGTGACCGTCGTGTCGCTGGGTGACTACGTGCTCAACGGCGGTGAGGTGGCGGTGCTCGCGATGGTCGAGGCCGTCGGGCGCCTGCTGCCCGGCGTCGTCGGCAACGCCGAGTCGCTCGTCGAGGAGTCGCACGAGGACGGCCTGCTCGAGTACCCGGTCTACACCCGGCCGGCCTCGTGGGACGACGCCGGCACGGTGCGCGAGGTGCCGGCGGTCCTGCTGTCCGGCGACCACGGCGCCATCGCCGCGTGGCGGCACCGGCAGCGCCTCGAGCGCACCGCCGCCCGTCGCCCCGACCTGCTGCCGGTGTCGGCGACCGTCGGGGCGCTGGCCGACCTCGACGTGCGGGTGGCCGTGCCCGCCGACGCCCCCGAGCTGCTCGTGCTCCAGCGAGCCTGCTGGGTGCGCGAAGGGCTTGCGGCCCAGCGGCCGTTGGGTTGTTCCCCCACTGGTCGAGGAGCTTCCCGACGTGGTCGCCGGGCTGGGGGAGTGGACGACGTACGTCGCACGGGTGCGGTCCGACGGTGGCCCGCCGGGGCGGTTGGTCGCCTCGGTGAGGGCGCGACGGCATCCGGACGACGAGGCGTGCTGGGAGGTGGGTCGCCTCATGGTCGCTCCGGACCTCCAGGGTCGCGGGCTGGGGCGCGAGCTGCTCGCGCTCGCGGAGTCGCTCGCGCCGGCCGGCGTGACGGGCTACCGGCTGACGACCGGTGTCCTCGAGGAGGGCAACCAGCGGTTCTACCGGCGCGCCGGCTACCGCGTCGGTTCCGGGCGAGCCCACCCACCCCGGGGCGGTCGACCTCGCCAAGCCCCGCCGCTGACCCCAACTTTCCCGCCCGATGGGGGAACCTTCACCCTCGCGCCACAACGGATGTGGGGCGATCGTGAACCTGCTGGTGCCGAGCTGTCTCGGGCGCTGGCGCGTCAGGGCTGCAGCGAGGCCTTGAGGTCGGCGGGCAGCAGCCGTGCCTGACCGATGAGCCGCTCGGCGACCACCGCGGTCGTCGTCTGGGCGGCCATGATGCCCATGAGGACGAGCACCTGGGCGGCGGCCGCCTGGGCCGGGGAGCCACCACCGAGCAGCACGCCGATGAAGGCACCGGGGAGGGTGACGACCCCGGCGGTGCGCACCTGGTCCAGGCCCGGGATGAGCGCCTCGGGCACCCGTCGGTGCACGACCTCGCCGACCGCCTGCGCGCGGGTGAGCCCGAGCGAGAGCGCCGCCTCGTACTGGCCCTTCTCCTCGCGCAGCGCGGCGAAGGCCCGGCGGCAGGTGAGCGTGTGGCCGTTCATCGTGTTGCCCGCGAGGATGCCGACGACGGGCACCAGCGCGATGCCCGTGGGAGGCACGGTGCGCGTCGCGAGGATGACGAGCACCACCGGCAGCAGGCCCGCCAGCATCGCCAGCGTCGCCCACGGCCAGGCCTCGGGGCGCCTCGACCCGGCGCACCGTCGTCACCACGGCGATGACGAACATGAAGGCCAGCAGGAGCAGCGACAGCCACAGCGACCGGATGACCGCTGCGATGACCAGGGCCGCGATGCTCAGCTGCACGATCGCGCGGGCGGCGGCGAGCAGCGTCGAGCCCGGCTCCGGGAGCCGGCCGACGAGGTACATCGTCACGGTGAGGACGAGGAGCAGGACCACGGCGAGGGCGACGGGCAGACCCGGGTCGATCGTCACGCGCCCACCGTATGCCGTGGCCGCGCACGGAGACCGCTCTGCAGACGGTCGGCGGCGACCGCCGCGCCCACCGGCATCCGGTCAGGTCCGGATGCCGGGCTCGCGGTGACCTGCGCGGCTGGCACCGGCAGGGCGCCGCCACCCCTGCAGACGGACCTGAGCCGGGCGGATCGGACCGCAGCCGGGCGGATGGACCGCAGGCCGGGCGGTGACCGCAGCCGGGCGGGACCGGGCCGGGCGCGCCGAGCGGCAGGTGCGGCGCACGGCATCCCGGGATTTCGCCAGCAGCACGCCGCTCTGGCAGACTGGGCAGCTGCGTCCCGTCGACTCGACGGCCCCCGCCACGGGGGGAGTGCCGAAGGACCCGTCCGACCGGCATGCGGCCCGACGGACGCACCATCGAACTCCGCACCACCAATCCCCGCGGGTGACCTGTGGCAGGCCGCGAGAAAGCGACATCCGTCATGCAGCGTTTCGACGAGCTCGACTCCGCGTCGGTCAAGAGCGACATCCCGGCGTTCCGCGCCGGCGACACCGTCAACGTCCACGTCAAGGTCGTCGAGGGAACCCGCTCGCGCATCCAGGTCTTCAAGGGCGTCGTCATCCGTCGCCACGGCGGCGGCGTGGGCGAGACCTTCACCGTCCGCAAGGTGTCCTTCGGGGTCGGCGTCGAGCGCACCTTCCCGCTGCACACGCCGATCATCGACCACATCGAGGTCGTCACCCGGGGCGACGTGCGCCGCGCCAAGCTGTACTACCTGCGCGACCTGCGCGGCAAGGCCGCCAAGATCAAGGAGAAGCGCGACACCCCGGTCGCTCGCTGAGACATCCCCGTTCCGGTGCGGTTCTGACAGACGAGCCGACTAGGCTCCGCGAGGTGACCGCACGACCCGACACCGACCCGGCACCGGCCCCCGTGGCCACCGCCGGGTCGAGTCGTCCCCCGGTGGTGCTGGTCCTCGCCGCGGCCCTCGGGCTCACGGCCCTCGTCCAGGCCGTCGTCGTCCAGTCGTACGTCGTCCCCACGGCCGCGCTCGCCCCGGCCCTCGAACCAGGAGACCGTGTGCTCGTGTGGAAGGTGCGCCCCGCGCCCGACCCGGGCGACGTCGTCGTCGTCGACACGACGGCGAGCGCGGCGGTCGACCGGTCCACGCCCGTCGACGACGGGATCGTGGGGCGCGTCCTGTCGCGCGTGGCCGACCTCGTGGGGGTCGACATCGGCCGGCAGGACCGCCTCGCCGTCGTCGGCGGCTCGACCGGGGAGGACGTCACGCTCACCGCCCCGGTCGCCGCCACGGTGCCGCGCGAGCTCGTCGTCGGCACGGTCGGGCTGCGCGTGTGGCCGCTCGACCGGCTCGGATCCGTGTCGAGCCGGGCCGCTGCGCTGGCCGCCCGATGAGCGCGCCGGAGGCCGACCCGGTGACCGAGGGCCGAGATGTCCAGGGCGGGCAGCCGGGCGCGATCCACCTCTTCACCTCCGCGGTGCGCGAGGTCGTCGTCGTCGTCGCGATGGCGCTCGTGCTCTCCTTCGTCGTCAAGACGTGGCTGCTCCAGGCCTTCTTCATCCCGTCGGGGTCGATGGAGAACACCCTGCTCGTCGGCGACCGGGTCATCGTCTCCAAGCTGACGCCGGGCCCCGTGGACCTCAAGCACGGCGACGTCGTCGTCTTCCAGGACCCTGGGGGCTGGCTGGATGCCGTGCCACCGGTCGAGCGGTCGGGCCTGTCGGGCGCCCTGCACGACGCGCTGATCTTCGTCGGGCTGCTGCCCGGCCGAGGCCGAGGACCACCTCATCAAGCGCGTCATCGGCCTGCCCGGCGACCACGTCGTGTGCTGCACGTCCAACCGGATGCTCATGGTCAACGACGTCGAGATCGACGAGCCGTACCTCAAGCCCGGTGACCAGCCGAGCTCGCTGCCATTCGACATCGTCGTTCCCGAGGGCCACGTGTGGGTCATGGGCGACCACCGCTCCGACTCGGAGGACTCCCGGTTCCACGACCCCTCGGGCACCGGGAGCGACGGGTCGGTCCCGATCGACGACGTCACCGGGCGGGCCGTTGCCACGGTCTGGCCCCTGAGCCGTGCCGGCTGGCTCTCCGACCACGAGGAGACCTTCGCCGAGGTCCCCGACGCCGCGGGTGGGTCGTGACGGCCACCCCGCCCCGTCGCCCGAGCCTGCGTGTCGAGCGGGCCCTGCAGCGCGACGGGCACCGCGTGCTCGCCGGCATGGACGAGGTCGGCCGCGGGGCGCTCGCGGGCCCTGTCACCGTGGGCGTCGTCGTCATCGACGAGGGCTGCCGCACGGCGCCGCAGGGCGTCAAGGACTCCAAGCTGCTCGCTCCCCACGCCCGTGAGCGGATGGTGCCGCGGATCGAGCGGTGGGCCGTCGCCCATGCCGTGGGGCACGCGAGCCCGGCCGAGATCGACGACGTGGGCATCATCGCCGCCCTGCGCCTGGCCGGCTGCCGCGCACTCGCCGCGACCGGCATCCGACCCGACCTCGTCATCCTCGACGGCAACCACGACTGGCTCACCGCCCCCGAGGACGTCGGTCTGCTCGCCTTCGCCCACGAGGACGACGTCCCCACGCCGCCCGTGACGACCATGATCAAGGCCGACGTCAAGTGCTCGTCGGTGGCGGCGGCGAGCGTCCTCGCCAAGGTGACGCGCGACCGGATCATGGTCGACCTCGCCACCCACGACGACGGGTACGCCGAGTACGGCTGGGTCGAGAACAAGGGCTACGCCGCACCCGAGCACATGGACGCGCTGCGTCGCCTCGGGCCGTGCGAGCTGCACCGGCGGTCGTGGCGGCTGCCCGGCTGGATGGACGACAATGGCGCAGTGACGGCCATCGACGTACCCGACCTGACCCCGGCGGGGGAGCGATGAGCTCGGAGGACCTCGAGAAGTACGAGAGCGAGGCCGAGCTCGCGCTCTACCGCGAGTACCGCGACGTCGTCGGCCTGTTCAGCCACGTCGTCGAGACCGAGCGCCGGTTCTACCTGTGCAACAGCGTCGACGTCAAGGTGCGCAACGACGGGGGAGAGGTCTTCTTCGACGTCACGATGCACGACGCCTGGGTGTGGGACATCTACCGCCCCGCGAGGTTCGCGAAGACGGTGCGGGTCGTGACGTTCAAGGACGTCAACGTCGAGGAGCTCGCGAAGAGCGAGCTCGAGCTGCCGAAGGGCCAGTTCTGACGCGCGCAGGCGTGTCGTCGTGAGGTCGTGAGGCGCGGTTCGTCCACAGGGATGCCGTCGCGCCCGTGTCCTCCACAGGTCTCGTCGGGTGCTGGGTGGGTGGCGTTGATGCCGGTTGGCTTCGCGTATGACGAGCACCGCACCCCAGGCTCCCGGCTTCCCTTCCCGGCCGAGCGCGCGCCTCGGCCGCTACGGCGAGGACCTCGCGGTGCGTTACCTCCGCGAGTCGGGGATGGAGGTGCTCGAGCGCAACTGGCGGTGCGAGCACGGCGAGGTCGACGTCGTCGCCCGCGACGGTGACTGCCTGGTCATCTGCGAGGTCAAGACCCGACGCTCCTCAGGCTTCGGTGACCCGGTCGAGGCAGTGACGTTCGCGAAGGCGATGCGGCTGCGCCGCCTGGCCGGCGCGTACCTGCACCGGCACGATGCCGAGACGGCCCAGGTGCGCATCGACGTCGTCGGTGTCCTGTGCCGGCCGGGTGCCGCTCCCGTCGTGCGCCACGTCGTCGGGGTGGGGTCGTGACGACGGGTCTCGGGCGCACCTTGTCGGTGGCCCTGTCCGGGCTCGACGGCGTGCTCGTCGACGTCGAGGCGCACATCGCGCAGGGGTTGCCCGCACTTCGCCGTCGGGGGGCTGCCGGACACCGCGTGCGCGCAGGCGCCGGACCGGGTGCGGCCCGCGGCGGCGACCAGCGGTGTCCCGGTGCCGCCGCACCGCGTCACCGTCAACCTCTCGCCGGCATCGATCCCCAAGCGGGGCGCGTCCTTCGACCTCCCGATCGCCGTGGCCGTGCTGTCCGCGGCCGGCGTGATTCCGGGCGGGCGCGCTGCCGACGTGGTGCACCTCGGTGAGCTTCGCTCGACGGTCGGGTGCGGGGCGTGCGCGGCATCCTGCCCGCGGTGCTCGCGGCGGCTCGTTCGGGTGCACGGCACGTCGTCGTCCCGGTGGAGAACCTCGGCGAGGCGCAGCTCGTCGACGGAGTGACCGTGCACGCGGCGTCCTGCCTGCGCGACGTCGTCGACTGGTACGCCGCCGCCGAGCACGGGACGCCGCTGCCTCCGGCTCGCGCCCCGCAGCCGCGGCCCGCCCCGACGCGGATGCGGGCCGGACCTCGCCGACGTCGTCGGTCAGCCGGAGGCCCGGCTCGCGCTGGAGCTCGCCGCGACGGGTGGCCACCACCTGCTGATGTCGGGGCCACCCGGGGTGGGAAAGACCATGCTCGCCGAGCGGCTCGTCACCGTGCTGCCACCCCTCGGCAGGGACGAGGCGCTCGAGACGCACGCGATCCGGTCCCTCACCGGGCAGGTCGGGGACGTCGTCGACCTCGACCGGACGCCCCCGTTCGTCGCGCCCCACCACAGCTCGTCGGTGGCCGCGATCGCGGGCGGCGGGTCGGGGGTCGTGCTCCCGGGTGCGATCTCCCGGGCGCACCGGGGCGTGCTCTTCCTCGACGAGGCGCCGGAGTTCAAGGTGTCGGTCCTCCAGACCCTCCGGCAGCCGCTGGAGTCGGGAGAGGTCGTCCTCGCCCGGGCACGGCAGGTGGTCCGGTACCCGGCGCGCTTCCTGCTCGTCCTCGCCGCCAACCCGTGCCCCTGCGGGCGCTCGTTCGGCAAGGGCATCGACTGCTCGTGCAAGCCGACCGAGATCCGGTCGTACGCGGGGCGGCTGTCCGGTCCGCTGCTCGACCGGGTCGACATCCAGGTGCACGTCCCCCCGGTGCAGCGGGCGGCGTTCGGCGACTCCACGGGTGAGGCCAGCGCCGTCGTGGCGGCACGGGTGGCGGCCGCCCGAGCGGCACAGCGCGAACGGTGGCGTGCCGGTGGGTGGGCGACGAACGGGCTCGTGCCCGGGCACGTGCTGCGTCGACCGCCGTACCGCCTGCCCGGCGCCACGACGGCAGTGCTCGACCGGTCGCCTCGACCTCGGGCGCCTCACCCTGCGCGGGTACGACCGCGTGCTGCGGGTGGCCTGGTCGGCGGCGGACCTCGGCGGCCTGGACGTCCCGGGCGTCGAGGAGGTGGCGACGGGGTTGGCGTTGCGCAGCGGCGAGCTGGTCGCGGCATGAGCGGCTCGGTCGGGTACCCCAGCCCGCTCGAGCGCGACGAGCGCTGGGCGCGGGTCGCCTGGTCGTTCCTCGCCGAGCCGAGGGACCCGGGGACGTCGCGGCGGCTGGCCGAGGTCGGCGCCGTCGAGGCCCTCGCTGAGCTGCGCGCCGGCGGGCTCCGCGACGGAGCGGGGGGACAGGCGCGGCTGGCCGACCTCGACCTCGACGACCTCGCCCACGTCGTGCACCACCAACGGCTGCACGTCCTCGTGCCCGGCGACGAGGGCTGGCCCCCGGGCCTCGACCGGCTGCGCCGCCCGCCGTACTGCCTGTTCGTGCGCGGAGAGCCCGACCTCGCCACGCTGGTGGAGCGCAGCGTCGCCATCGTCGGCTCCCGGGCCGCCACCGACTACGGGCTGCGCGTCGCCGCCGACCTCGCCGACGGGCTGTGCTCGCGCGGCTGGACGGTGATCAGCGGAGCCGCCTACGGCATCGACGCGGCGGCGCACCGTGCGGCGCTCGCGACCGGCGGGACGACGGTGGCGGTCCTCGCGTGTGGCGCGAACCGCATCTACCCCACCGCGCACCGGGGGCTGCTCGACGAGATCGCCCGGACGGCGGCGGTGGTCAGCGAGGTCGCGCCCGGCTTCGCGCCGTTCCGCTCGCGCTTCCTTGCGCGCAACCGGATCATCGCCACGCTGGCCCGCGCCACGGTGGTCGTCGAGGCCAGCCTCCGTTCGGGGTCGCTGACGACGGCGAAGGCGGCACGCGAGCACCACCTGCCGGTCGGCGCGGTCCCCGGGCCGGTGACGAGCATGGCCTCCGCCGGCTGCCACGCCCTCGTCCGCGACACCGACGCCGTGCTGGTCACCGATGCGGCGGAGGTCGCCGAGCTCGCCGCCCGGATCGGCGAGGACCTCCTCCCGGGCACCGTGGCGGCGGCGCCTCGCTCACCCGTCGACGACCTGGACCCGACCGCGTACGCCGTGTGGTCCGCGGTCCCGGTGCGCGGCGGGTGCGTCGACCGAGCGCCTCGCGACGATGGCCGGGGTCGAGACGCGGCGGCTCGTCGGCGTCCTGGCCACTCTCGAGGCGCTCGGGCTCGTGCGCCGCGAGGCGGACCGCTGGCGCAAGGCGCCTCGGCGCCCCGGCCCGGATCTTCGGGGTGAGCCCCTGCGCGTTGTGTTGCTGCTGGGGCGCACGAGGTGTCACCGTGTGCTCGTGACCGCCGTTCGCCCTGACGCCCTCGTCGCGTTCGAACGACACCTGCGCACCGAGCGGGGCAGGTCGGAGCACACCGTGCGCGCATACGTGCGTGATGTCGGGGTCTTCCTCGACGACCTCGGCGTCCACGACGACGCAGCGCTCTCCGGGGTGGCCCTCGCCGACCTGCGGGCCTGGCTCGGGGTGCTGTCCCGCCGCGGGGCGGCGCGTTCGACCGTGGCCCGCACCTCGGCCTCCCTGCGCACCTTCTTCGGCTGGCTGGAGCGCACCGGCCGGATCGCCCCCGACCCGTCCCTGCGGCTCACCGCCCCGCGCCGCCATCGCACGCTGCCGCCCGTGCTCGCCCAGCGCTCGGCGGCCGCCCTGCTCGACGTCGCAGCGGTGGCCGCCGACGACGACGACCCCGTGCACCTGCGCGACCGGGCGGCCCTGGAGCTGCTCTACGCCACCGGCATCCGGGTCGGCGAGCTCGTCGGCCTCGACGTCGACGACGTCGACCGCACGCACGAACGTCCTGCGAGTCGATCGGCAAGGGCGACAAGGAGCGACGGGTCCCGTTCGGCATCCCGGCCCGTGAGGCGGTCGACGCCTGGCTCGAGCGGGGCCGCCCCCGGCTCAGCCGGACCGAGCAGCGGGCCCGCCCTGCTCCTCGGTCGCCGGGGCCGCCGGGCGGACCAACGGCAGATCCGCCAGGTCGTCCACACCCTCCTCACCCACGTTCCCGACGCACCGGACCTCGGCCCCCATGGCCTCCGGCACAGCGCGGCGACCCACCTGCTCGAGGGCGGGGCCGACCTGCGCATGGTGCAGGAGCTGCTCGGCCACGCGTCCCTCGCGACGACCCAGATCTACACGCACGTCTCCGTCGACCGCCTCAAGCGCTCCTACGCGCAGGCCCACCCCCGCGCCTGAGGCAGGCCGTCGGGCCGGGCCCTCACCACCACGCCTGGGTCGAACCGCAAGTGCTCGGTTCTGCGAGCAGTATCACCTCGACCGGGGACGGCAGGGGTGGGTCGATCGGCAGGGGCTCGGTTCGGCGAGCGGTATCACCTCGACCGAGCGAGCGGGGGGGTCAGCCGAGCGGCAGCAGCGCGAGCCGGCCCCCCACGAGCAGGGGAAGCGGGTCGACGTGCACTCCCCTCTCGAGGGCGCCGAGGTGGAGGCACACCCGCACACCGCAGTGTGGCGCCACCGAGCCGATGGCGATGCGGCCGAGCTCGTCACCGACGGCGACGGCGTCGCCTGCACGCACGGACGGGGCGAGCGGCTCGTAGGTGCTGCGCAGCCCGTCACCGTGCTGCACGGTGACCGTGCCGCGCCCGGCGACCGACCCCGCGTGCGTCACCCTCCCGGCCTCGACGGCCAGCACCGGCGACCCCTCGCGTGCCCCGAGGTCGAGCCCGCGGTGGCCCGGGCCGTAGACCGACACCGGCGCGCGGAAGGGACGAACCACCGGCGGGCGGGGCGCGAGCGGCCAGCGCCAGCGTGGTCGAGTGGCGCCCGTTCGGGCGGCCTCGGCACCAGACCTGCTCGCCCCCTGCTTCGGTGTGGTGACCGCACCCGCCGCGCGCCCCACCGGTCCAGCGAGGGCGCCGCTGCCGGCATCCGTCGGTGGGATGCCGTGGCTCCCGTCGGTGGCCGCCGTCGGTCGCTCGTGGCTCGGCGACGCAAGGCGCCCACCGGGCGCGGCGAACGTCGCCGCCGCAGGCAGGAGCACGGTGGCGGTGAGGACGACGAGAGCGGCACGGGTGAGGGGAGTCATCGGCCCAGCCTCGGCCGGCCGGCCCACCCTCGGCGCGGGCCGCCCCCTCACTGTGGACGACGCTCGCGCCCTGCCTTGCCTGTGGACGGCGACCGGTCCGGCCCCGCGCTCGACCGAGAGCCCGCGCCCAGGGGCGGGATCTGACCAGTCAGCCGCGCAGGGCTGCCAGCCGTCGGCACGCCTCGTCGAGGACGTCGTCGCGCTTGCAGAAGGCGAACCGCACGAGAGTGCGCGCCGCCTCGACGTCGTCGTGGAACACCGACACAGGCACGCCGACCACGCCGGCGCGCGCCGGCAGCTCGTGGCAGAACGACAGCGCGTCGACCGCCCCGAGCGGTGCGGCGTCCGCGATGACGAAGTAGGTGCCGCGGGGCACCGAGACCTCCATGCCGGCCGCCCGCAGCCCCTCGACGAGACGGTCGCGCTTGTCCTGCAAGGACCTGGCGAGGCCGGTGTAGACCTCGTCGGGCAGGGCCAGGCCCTCCGCCACCGCACACTGGAACGGGCCGGACCCGACGTACGTGAGGAACTGCTTGACCGACCGCACTGCCGCAACGGCCTCGGCCGGGCCGCTGACCCAGCCCACCTTCCATCCGGTCGTCGAGAACGTCTTGCCGGCCGAGGAGATCGTCAGCGTCCGCTCCGCCATCCCGGGCAGGGTGGCCACGGGCAGGTGTGGGGCGCCGTCGAAGGTGAGGTGCTCGTACACCTCGTCGGTGACGACCCACGCGTCGTGCTCGCGGGCCAGGGCGCACACGAGCTCGAGCTCCTCGGGCGTGAAGACCTTGCCCGTGGGGTTGTGCGGCGTGTTGAGCAGCACGAGCCGGGTGCGGTCCGAGAAGGCCGCGCGCAGCGACGCCTCGTCGACCGCGAAGTCGGGGAAGCGGAGCACCGACGTGCGCCGCACCCCACCGGCCAGCGCGATCGTGGCCGCGTACGAGTCGTAGTACGGCTCGAACGTCACGACCTCGTCGCCCGGTTGCACGAGCGCCAGCACCGTCGCCGCGATCGCCTCCGTGGCGCCCACCGTCACGAGCACCTCGCGCCGGGGGTCGACCTGCAGGCCGTAGAACCGCTCCTGGTGGGCGGCGACCGCGTCGAGCAGCTCGGGCACCCCGGCGCCGGGTGGGTACTGGTTGCGCCCGCCCCGGATGGCCGCCACCGCCGCCTCGAGGACCTCGGGTGGGCCGTCGGTGTCGGGGAAGCCCTGCCCCAGGTTGATCGCGCCGTGCTCGGCCGCCAGTGCCGACATGGTCGCGAAGATCGTCGTGCCGAACGGCGTCAGTGCGGGGTGGCCGGGCGGTCGGGTCATGGCCGCAGGGTATGCCGCGCGTGCGCCGCCACAGCACGGATGCCGGGCGGTCACCTCCGCGCGGTCTGACACGCACCGGGGAACGACGAAGGGGCCGGGCAGCACGCCGCCCGGCCCCTTCGTCTCGGTCCTGCCTCAGCCCACCGAGAGGGTGAACGAGCTCGTCGTCCCGGTGCTGGGCACCGAGATGCCGAACCGCTGCACGCCGCTGAGGCCGGCGGGCACGGTGAACGTCACCGTGGCCCTGCCGATCTCGTCGACCGTCGGCGTGTAGGTGCGGTCGACACTCGCCGTGGCGAGCGTCTGCCCGCCGAACGACACCTCGACCGTGCCGGCCCCTTCCTCGTTGCGGCTGAAGTCGAGCGACGACAGGTTCACCGTCACCGACTCGCCCGGCGCGTAGGTGCCGTCGCCCTGGACCACCACACCGACGGCGCGCTGCTTCAGGTCCGGTGTGGCCGTGCTGAACTCCGCGAAGTAGTCCACCATCGACTCGAGGTCCACCTTGCCGCTGTCGGCCTTGCCCGTGCCCTTGGCGAGGGTGAAGAAGTTGTCGCCACCGGCCGCGAGGAACGAGTTGGCTCCGACCGAGTACGTGGCCCCGAGGTCGAGCGGCTGGTCGCCCAGCCGGATCTCGGTGATGCGGTTTCCTGCCGCACCGTTCGGGTTGTAGGTGTACGTCAGCTCCTTGTTGACGCCGAGCTTGAGGAACGGCCGTGACGCGCCGGACGGCTGCCACTGCTCCTCCAACACCTGCTTGACCTGGTCCCCGGTGAGGTTCAGCGTGACCAGGGTGTTGGCGAACGGCTGGACGTCGGCCGCCTCACGGTAGGTCACCTCTCCTCCCGCCAGGTCGGCGCGGAGGCCGCCCGGGTTCATGAAGGTGATGTCGACGTTCCGGGTCCCGTCCTCGTTGAGTGACCACTTCTGCACGTCGGCGACGAAGTTGCCGAGCGTCGACTCGCCGCCGCGGTTCTCGGGGAACGACGTCGCACCCACCGGGTTCGACGCCACCGCCCGGCCGAAGTCGGAGGCCGCCTCACCGAGCACGACGCTCCCGAGCTCCTTCGCGACCTCGACCGCGTCCGCGACGATCGGCGTCACTGCCGGGTCGTCGGGGTAGAGGGCGGCTGTCCCGTTCATCAGCGTGAAGATCTCGTTCTTCATGGTGAACTTCTTCGTCACCCGGTCGACCGAGATGTCCATCCGCGAGAACCGCTCGCCGTACTGCCCGCTCGAGATGACCGGCATGGGGGCCCCTTCCTTGCGCTCCACCACGTGGTTGTACGCGAGGTGGGTGTGGCCCGAGACGATCGCGTCGACGTTCGGGTTGACTCCGTTGACGATCTTGCCGAAGCGGGTCGTCCCGTCGGTGGCTGACGCCTTGGTCGTGTCGACGGCGCCCTCGTGCACGAGCAGGACGACGATGTCGGCCTCGCCATTCGCCTTCTTGCCGTCGGAGAGCTGGTTGGCCACCCGGTTGGCGGCCACGACCGGCTCCCCGACCGTGATGTCCTTGATCCCGTCAGGGCTCACGAGCGAGGGCAGCTCGTCGGTGACCGCACCGACGAAGCCGATCGTGACGCCGTCGAACGTCTCGGTGTAGTACTCCGGGAGGGCCGGCGTGGTCGTGCCCTTCTGGTAGACGTTGGCGCCGAGGTACTCCCACAGCGCCAACGGCATCACGCGGTCGGTGAGGTCCGCGAAGCCCTGGTCGAACTCGTGGTTCCCCACCGCGCTGACGTCGAGCCCGGCCGCGTTCAGCGCCTCGATGGTGGGCACGTCCTGCTGGATGAAGGACGTGAACGTCGACGCGCCGATCATGTCGCCGGCGGCGGCGAACACGGTGTTGGGGTTGGCTGCGCGGATCTGCTTCACCGCGCTCGACAGGGCCGCGATGCCACCCGAGGGCGCCGACTGCTCGATCCGGCCGTGGAAGTCGTTGACCGTGACGAGGTCGATGTCGAGCGTGCCCGGCGTCTGCTCCTTGCCGACTCCCACGAGGATCGGGTCGTGGTCGCTGGACCGGAACGGGGTGCCGGCTTCAGTGGCCGGGCCCCAGTACTCCCGCCCGCTCCACTCCGGGGAGTTGATCGACCAGACCGCCACCTTGGCCACGCGGTCGTTCGCCGCCGGCGACGCGAACACGTGGTCGAGCGAACCGAGCTCGCCGTCGAACGTGTACGTGTACTGGCTGCTCGCCCGGGTCGGCAGCAGGTCGCTCCACCCGGCGTCGGTGAACACCTTGACCGGGTCCTCCTTCGCGTAGGAGTTGAAGTCACCGACGAGGTAGACGGCGTTCTTGCGACCCTCGGACAGGGTGTTGGCGAAGGCGAGCAGTGACTGCGCCTGCTCGACACGCTCGTCGTTGAAGGCGTCCTGCCCGGCCTGGGGGCTGGGGTCGGTGCCGCTCTTGGACTTGAAGTGGTTGCCGACCACGGTGAGGAACTGCGTGCCGAACTTGAAGGTCTGCGCGATCGGCTCGCGCGCGATGTCCCACACGCTCTCGTCGACGACCGTCAGGGCCTCTCCCGACGGGGAGACGCGGCCGGGCTTGTAGATGATCGCGTTCATGATGACGTCGGTGATCGCCGGGTCGTGCAGCGCGGCGGGGGTGCGGACGTAGTCCCACACCCTCGACCCGGCTGCGGCGTTGAGCCCGGCGACGAGGTCGGCGAGCGCCTCGTCGGGAGCCTCGCCGAGCTTCGACCGAGTTCTCGATCTCCTGGAGAGCCACGACGTCCGCGTCCAGAGCGTTGATCGCGTTGACGATCTTCGACTTCTGGATCGCGAACTCTGCCGCTGTGGAGGCGCCGCGGGCGTTCGGGTTGTCGGCGGTCAGCGTCGTGAAGTAGTTGAGGACGTTGAACGCCGCCACGGTGACGTCGCCCCCGACCGTGGGAACGGCTGGGCGGTCTGCGCCCGTGAACGTCGGCTTGAGGTTCGCCGGGCTCGCATCGTTGATGGGCACTGGGGGCTGCAGGCGCCACAGGTCGAACCCGTAGTCGAGCACGTAGCCGCCGGTCGGGAACACGGCCGTGTCCCCGTTGCGGACGACCTTCTCCTTGGTGAAGTACGGCTGCTCTCCGGGGTGCGACGCGTTGGTCGTCTGAGCGTTGTACCCGTCGTCGAGGACGATGCGGCTGGCCCGGTTCGCCGCGGTGACGTCACTCGCCGCCTTGGTGCCCGGCGCCTGGGTCTCGAACGCCTCGACCGGCATGGCGCTCCCGGCATTCAGCCAGAGCTCGCCGAAGTTCTGCAGGTTGTGGCTCGAGATCAGCCTGTAGGTGCCGGACGGGCGAACCAGCATGCCCTCGAGGGCCTCCCGCGCAGTATCGCCGAGGACGGTTGCCGCGAGCGATACCGGGGCTGGAAGGCCGACCTCCTCCTGGACGATCTCGATCGCCCCTGCGGCCGACCCATTGATCTGGGTGATGGTGAGCGGGTCGATGGGCGGCGTGTTGTCCCGGCGGAACTCCGAGACGGCGCCCGTGACGCGGATGAGGTCCCCGACGTCAACCCCGGGAGCAGTGGCCGCGTTCAGGAACACGAACATGCCGTCCGAGGCCTTGGGCGTCGCATCGGTGCCGGCGCCGACTCCCTGGGTCTGGATGTAGAGCCCTCGGTAGGACGCGGTGCCGCGGTGGTCGGCCGTGACAACCCCCTCGACGGTGACCGTCGAGCCGGCGAGCGGCGACGTGGCGCCCTCGCCCTGCACCTGGGCGATCGTGTTGGTGACCTCTGCCGCCTGCGCCGGAGCGCTGCCGAGCAGGGAGAGGCCCACGGCGGATGCCGTGGCCAGGGCGGTGGCAGCGGCGAGCCGGCCGCGCGCCCGGCGGCGAACCGTAGCGGTGGCGGGTCCGTCGCCGTGGGGAGGATGCTGCATTCGGGGTTCTCCTCTGGGTGTGGGCGCCGGGCAGCCGTTGCGTCGCAGAGGGTCCGGCGGAGGCGCTCGCGTTCCGGGTTCCGGACGCGAGGGTGTGAGCGTAATCGCCGGGACCGCGAAGTGCACCCCGAGAGCCGACCGCGTGCTCAGCGATTTCTCGGTTCCCCAGCGGGCGCGCCTCGCCCGCGCATCACGACCCTGACACCCACGGCGATTAGGGACCGGGACCCGCTGTTCCCTACACTGGGTCCACGACCGGTCTCGGCCGGTCGAATTCGCGTGTCCTTCTCTGCGACCCCCTCGGGGCGGCGCAGGGCACACCACGGCAGTGGCGGATCCGCCCCCACGGGGGAGTGACGGCATCCGCTCGGGGTGTGGCCGGGGCACCAGGCAGGTGGATGACCACCCTCCAGGAGGAGGGGAGCGCCACCGACGCAACTGACAACCACAGAGCAAGGAGAACGACGATGGCCGTCGTCACCATGCGCCAGCTCCTCGAGAGCGGCGTCCACTTCGGGCACCAGACCCGTCGCTGGAACCCGAAGATGAAGCGCTTCATCATGACCGAGCGCAACGGCATCTACATCATCGACCTGCAGCAGTCGGTGACCTACATCAACAACGCGTACGAGTTCGTCAAGGAGACCGTCGCCCACGGCGGCACGATCCTGTTCGTCGGCACCAAGCGCCAGGCGCAGGAGCCGATCGCCGAGCAGGCGACCCGCGTCGGGATGCCGTACGTCAACCACCGCTGGCTCGGTGGCATGCTCACCAACTTCCAGACGATCTCCAAGCGGCTCACCCGCCTCAAGGAGCTCGAGGAGCTCGACTTCGACGACGTGGCCGGCTCGGGCTACACGAAGAAGGAGCTGCTCATCTTCAAGCGCGAGAGGGACAAGCTCGAGCGCACCCTCGGCGGCATCCGCACCATGGGCCGGGTCCCCTCGGCGGTGTGGATCGTCGACACGAAGAAGGAGCACCTCGCCGTCGACGAGGCCCGCAAGCTCGGCCTGCCGGTCATCGCCATCCTCGACACCAACTGCGACCCCGACGAGGTCGACTACAAGATCCCGGGCAACGACGACGCGATCCGCTCCGTCACGCTGCTGACCCGCGTCATCGCGGATGCCGTCGCCGAGGGCCTCATCGCCCGCGCCGGTGGCCCGGCCGCCGGTGACGACGTCGCCGCCGACGAGCCGCTGGCCGACTGGGAGCGCGAGCTGCTCGGTGGAGACGCCGCGCAGACGGCCGAGCAGGTCGTTCCGGATGCCGGCGAGACGGCTGCCGCTGCGGCGACCGACGCCGCGCCGGTCGAGGTCGTCGAGACGCCCGCTCCCGAGGTGGCCGAGGCCATCGCCGAGGACGTCCCCGCCGCCGAGGAGACCGAGGCCCCGGCCGACCGACGCCCCGGTCGACGAGGCACCTGCCGCCGAGGTCGCCGAGGTCGTCGACGCCCCGGTCGAGGAGGCCCTCGAGGCCCCCGTCGCCGAGGTCCTCGACGCCCCGGTCGTCGAGGCGGTCGAGGCCGAGGTCGCCGACGCCGACTCCACCCCGGTCGAGCCGGCTCCGGCCGAGCCGGCTCCCGCCGAGCAGGCCTGAGGCCAACCCTCGCCCCTGTCCGACCCGCACACGAAAGAGCGATGACACCCATGGCGAACTACACCGCCGCTGACATCAAGGCACTGCGCGAGAAGACCGCCGCCGGCATGATGGACGTCAAGAAGGCCCTCGACGAGGCCGACGGCGACATGAGCAAGGCCGAGGAGATCCTGCGCGTCAAGGGCCTCAAGGGCGTGACCAAGCGCGAGGGCCGCACCGCCTCCAACGGCCTGGTCACCGCACGGGCCACCGCTGGCGAGGGCACCCTCGTCGAGGTCCTCTGCGAGACCGACTTCGTCGCGAAGGGCGAGCGGTTCATCTCGCTGGCCGACCAGGTGCTCACCCAGGCGGTGGGCACCCGGGCCGCCGACGCCGACGCGCTCGTCGACTCCACGCTGCCCGACGGCCAGAGCGTCAAGCAGCTGCTCGACGACGCCAACGCGACGATCGGCGAGAAGATCGAGGTCAAGCGCGTGGCGCGCCTCGAGGGCGAGCACGTCGTGTCGTACCTGCACAAGACGAGCCCCGACCTGCCCGCGCAGATCGGCGTCCTCGTGGCGACCGCGGGTGGCGACGAGTCCGTCGCCCGGGACGTCGCCATGCACATCGCGGCCTTCAGCCCGACCGTCCTGACCCGCGCCGAGGTCGACGAGGCCACCGTCGAGCACGAGCGCAAGGTCGCCGAGGCGACGGCGAAGGAGGAGGGCAAGCCCGAGGCCGCCCTCGCCCGCATCGTCGAGGGGCGCGTCAACGGCTACTTCAAGGAGAACGTGCTGCTCGAGCAGCCGTTCGCCAAGGAGCCCAAGAAGACGGTCGCCAAGGTCCTCGAGGAGGCCGGCGCCGACGTCAAGGGCTTCGTGCGCTTCCGCGTCGGGAGCTGACCTCCCGCCGCGCCTCGCACCACCACGGATGCCGTCCGCCCACCCGGGCGGGCGGCATCCCGGCGTCGCTGGTCGTGGGTCGGCGCCCCGGGCTGGCGGTGTGGGCCCCCTGCACCCAGGGGCTGGTCGTCGGCGTCGGTCGTGCGCTCGGACGTCTGGGCCGCGGGATGCCGGCCGCGCCCCTCGCGCCCTGACCCGCCTCGGCCGTGTGACAGGATCGGGTGACCGCCACGCACCGCCCAGGAGGCCACGTGACCACGCACGCCCTGACCGAGGCGGCCCCGACCGCCGTCACGACCGAGCGGTCGCGCCGCGTGCTCCTCAAGCTCTCCGGTGAGGTGTTCGGCGGCGGACGGGTCGGCGTCGACCCCGACGTCGTCCGGGCGATCGCCCGGCAGATCGCGGCGGCGGTGCGCGACGGCATCGAGGTCGCGGTCGTCGTCGGCGGCGGCAACTTCTTCCGGGGCGCCGAGCTGCAGCAGAAGGGCATGGAGCGCTCGCGCGCCGACTACATGGGCATGCTCGGCACGGTCATGAACTGCCTGGCCCTCCAGGACTTCCTCGAGAAGGAGGGCATCGACACCCGGGTGCAGACCGCGATCGCCATGGGGCAGGTCGCCGAGCCGTACATCCCGCGGCGCGCGATCCGCCACCTCGAGAAGGGGCGGGTGGTCATCTTCGGCGCGGGGGCGGGGATGCCGTACTTCTCCACCGACACGGTGAGCGCCCAGCGCGCCCTGGAGTGCAAGTGCGACGCGGTGCTCATGAGCAAGAACGGTGTCGACGGCGTCTACGACGCCGACCCGCGGACCAACCCCGACGCCCGCAAGCTCGACCGGGTGACCTTCGCCGAGGCGCTGCGCAGCAACCTGCGGGTCGTCGACGCGGCCGCCTTCAGCCTGTGCATGGAGAACCGCCTGCCCATGGTGGTGTTCGGGATGGAGGGCGACGGCAACATCACCCGCGCCCTGCGCGGCGAGCCGATCGGCACCCTCGTCTCCGCCGGCTGACCGCACGCCGACCCGCCGTTTGACACACTGGACCCCGACCCGCCGCGCCCGCCGCGGCATACCGAAGGAGAGCCGCCCCGATGATCGACGAGACCTTGTTCGAGGCCGAGGAGAAGATGGAGAAGGCCGTCGAGGTCGCCAAGGAGGGCTTCGCCGGCATCCGCACCGGTCGCGCGCACCCGGGGATGTTCCAGAAGGTCCTCGTCGACTACTACGGCGCGCCGACCCCGCTGCAGCAGCTCGCGTCGTTCCAGACACCGGAGGCGCGCACCATCCTCATCAGCCCGTTCGACAAGGGCTCCATGCACGCCATCGAGAAGGCGATCCAGCAGGCCGACCTGGGCGTCAACCCCAGCAACGACGGCAACATCATCCGGTGCGTCATGCCGGTCCTCACCGAGGAGCGGCGCCGCGAGTACGTGAAGATGGCGCACCACCAGGCCGAGGAGGCCAAGGTGTCGGTCCGCAACATCAGGCGGCACGCGAAGAGCACCCTCGAGCGCCTCGTCAAGGACGGCGAGGTCGGTGAGGACGAGGGGGCGCGCGCCGAGAAGGAGCTCGAGACGGTGACGAAGAAGCACGTCGACCAGGTCGAGGAGCTGCTCAGGCACAAGGAAGCCGAGCTGCTCGAGGTCTGAGCTGCGACGACGATGACCGACGCCCCTCCTGACAGCCCCGGCAGGGCCGAGCGCACCCGCGGCTCCCGCCGGGCCGCCGCGCCCGCAGCCGCCGACGCCCGTCCCGACGCCGCATCGGTCGCCCCCGAGGCGACGCCACCCAAGGCCGGCCGCAACCTGCCGGCGGCCGTGGGCGTCGGCCTCGTGCTGGCCGGTGTCGTCATCGGCACGCTGGTCTACGACGCCCGGGCGTTCCTCGCGGTCGTCGTCGTCGCCGTGGCCTACGGAGCGTGGGAGCTGCGGCGCGCCATCGCCACCAAGGGCGCCGTCGTCCCCCTCGTCCCCCTGCTGCTCGGCACCGTCGGGATGCTCGTCTCGGCCTACCTGCGCGGGGCCGAGGCCCTCGTCGTGACGTTCGGCCTGACGATCATCGGCCTGCTCGTCTGGCGGGTGGCCGACGGCGTCGCGGGTGCTGCCCGCGACCTCAGCGCGTCGGCGCTCGTGACGTTCTACCCGGTGTTCCTCGGCGGGTTCGCCTCGCTCATGCTGGCCGCTCCCGACGGCCGCCAGCGCATCGTCGTCTTCATCCTCGTCACCGTCTTCTCCGACATCGGTGGGTACGCCGTCGGCGTCCTCTTCGGCCGCCACCCGATGGCCCCGTCGCTGAGCCCGAAGAAGTCCTGGGAGGGCTTCGGCGGCTCCGTCGGCACCTGCGCCGTCGTCGGCGCCGTCTCGCTGCCGCTGCTCCTCGGCGGTGCCTGGTGGGCCGGGCGCCGTGCTCGGCGCGGTCGCCGCCGGTGCCGCCACCCTGGGGGACCTCATCGAGTCGAGCATCAAGCGCGACCTGGGCATCAAGGACATGGGGGCGCTCCTGCCCGGGCACGGCGGCATGATGGACCGCCTCGACTCGCTCGTCGTCGTCGCGCCGGTGGCCTGGGCGCTGCTGCTGTGGTTCGTGCCGGTCACCTGAGATGTCGACCCCCGACGCGCGACCCGTCCCCGGCCAGCTGACCTTCTCGGCGCCCCGCCGGGGCAAGCCACCGCGCCACCTCGCCGACCTCACGCCTCGCGGAGCGCCGGGAGGCCGTCGTCGCCCTGGGGCACCCGGCCTACCGCGCCTCCCAGCTGTCGACGCACTACTTCGAGCGGCTCGTCGACCGTCCGGAGGACATGACCGACCTCCCGAAGGCCGTGCGCGACGACCTCGTCGCCGACCTGCTGCCGCCCCTGCTCACCCCGGTGCGCAACCTCACCGCCGACCGCGGGGCCACGGTCAAGCAGGTGTGGCGGCTCTTCGACGGTGCCCTCGTCGAGTCGGTGGTCATGCGCTACCCGCGCCGCGTCACCGTCTGCATCTCCAGCCAGGCCGGCTGCGGCATGAACTGCCCGTTCTGCGCGACCGGCCAGGAGGGCCTGACCCGCAACATGTCGACCGCCGAGATCGTCGAGCAGGTCGTGGCGGCGGCGCGGCTGCTGAGGCGCGGCGAGCTGCCGACGGGAGACGTCACCGGTGGTCCCGGCGAGGCAGGGGCGGGGGCCGAGCTGGGCGACGAGGCCGACGGCTCCGCCGACGCCTCGACGGGCACGGGCGGGGCGACCCGGGTCAGCAACGTCGTGTTCATGGGCATGGGGGAGGCCCTGGCCAACTACCGGGCGTCGATCGGCGCGATCCGCCGGCTCACCGAGCCGGCCCCCGAGGGCCTGGGCATCTCGGCGCGCGGCATCACGATGTCGACGGTCGGCCTCGTCCCCGGCATCGACCGGCTCACCGAGGAGGGCATCCCGGTGACCCTCGCGCTGTCGCTGCACGCCCCCGACGACGAGCTGCGCGACGAGCTCGTGCCGATCAACACGCGGTGGAAGGTCGACGAGGCGATCGACGCGGCGCACCGCTACCACGAGGCCACCGGGCGCCGGGTGAGCATCGAGTACGCCCTGATCCGCGACGTCAACGACCAGGCCTGGCGGGCCGACCTGCTCGCCGAGAAGCTGTCCGCCCGCGGGCGCGGCTGGGTGCACGTCAACCCCATCCCGCTCAACCCGACGCCCGGGTCGAGGTGGACCGCGTCACGGCGGGGGGTCGAGCAGCAGTTCGTCGAGCGGCTGCGCGCGCACGGCATCCCGACGACGGTGCGCGACACCCGGGGCTCGGACATCGACGGGGCCTGCGGCCAGCTCGCCGCGGCCACCGCCTGAGCCGACTACCCTGTGCTGGTGCGACGAAGCCTCGTGGCGGCCACCGCCGCCGCCCTGACCCTCGGGCTCGCCGGCTGCGGGAGCGGCACGGAGCTCCCTGCCGGCCTGCGCAGCGCGGACGGCCACGCCACGTCGCACGCCGCGGCGCCCAGCACCTCCTCGCCGGCCGCCGAGAAGACCCCGGACGTCCCGTTGCGCAAGGGTGAGCGGTTCCAGAGCATCCGGCTGCCCGCCGCCTACACGCCCAAGGCACCCGAGGGGACGGGCACCGACGACTACCGGTGCTTCCTCGTCGACCCGGGCTTCGAGACCGACCAGCTCGTGAGCGGCGTGCAGATCGCCCCCGACAACGCGCGCGATCGTCCACCACGTCATCGTGTCGAAGGTCGAGCCCGAGGACGTCGACGAGGCGAAGGCGCTGGATGCCGGTGCCCCCGGCGACGGCTGGACCTGCTTCGGCGGCGCCGGGCTCGCGGGCACCCGCGGGGGAGACCTCGACAAGGCCGACTGGGTCGGGGCGTGGGCCCCCGGTGGCGGCGAGCGGGTCATGGCCGACGACATCGGCATCCCGCTCCGGGCCGGCACCCAGCTCGTCGTGCAGGTGCACTACAACCTCCTCGCGGGCGACGGCGCCGACCGGAGCACCGTGCGGCTGCGCCTGTCGGAGGCGAAGGGCTCGGACAAGCAGGCGCTGCAGACGATGCTGCTCCCCGCCCCGGTCGAGCTGCCCTGCCGCGACAACCGCACGAAGGGGCTGTGCAACCGCACCCTCGCGGTCGCCGACCTCAAGCGCCGCTTCGGCGAGGAGCCCGCCACCGCCGACCTGCTCCACCTGCTGTGCGGCCCGGTCGACCCGGGCCCGGTGCAGAGCTGCACCCGGAGCATCCGCGAGGAGGCGACCATCCGGGCCGCGTCGGGCCACATGCACCTCCTCGGCCGCGCCATCACCGTCGACGTCAACAAGGGCACGCCACAGGCCAAGCGGGTCCTCGACATCCCGACGTGGAACTTCGACGACCAGGGCAGCATCCCGCTCGACACGCCCCTCGACGTGGGCCCCGGCGACACGGTCACCGTCACGTGCACGCACGACCAGTCCCTGCGTGACCTGCTCCCGGCCTTCGCCGGCACCGAGGACCGCTACGTCGCCTGGGGCGAGGGCACGACCGACGAGATGTGCCTCGGCATCGTCCTCATGACCCCTCGGTGACGACCGGGGGCGCGATGTCGGCCCAGAGCCCGAGGGGCTCGAGCACCGACTGCATCCAGTCCTGGACGTCGTGCGTGTCGACGCGGTAGGCGAACCCCAGGCCCCCACAGCTCACGTTGCGGAGCCACGAGTTGACCGCGAGGACCGTGGAGGTGTCGCCGGCGAGCACCGGGCCGCCGGAGTCGGCGGAGCACGTGCCGACCCGCCCGCTCCCGAAGTTCGAGGCGAGCTGGAGGTTGTAGCCGGCCGTGCTGGTGTTGCGGGTGTTGACGACGAAGGTCTCGCCCATGAGCCGCTCGCGGTAGGAGACGACGTTCCGGATGTTCTTGCCGTTGGTGCGCGTCACGCCGTACCCCGAGACGGTGACGACGGCGTCGACGCCGGTGCCCAGCCCGTCGGCGGCACCCACCGGCGCCAGGGCGCCGTAGGTGTCGATGTCGGGGTAGGCCGCCGCCACCGCACCGGGGTCGAGCACGATGAGCCCGACGTCGTGCGTGTCGGGACAGTGCCGAGAGGTCGGTGAGGCCGTAGGAGAAGAGCGACGTCGAGGTCACGCCCCCGCTCACGGGGTACCCCGAGGGGGCCGGGGTGCCCGTCGCGGGGTCGTAGCCGACCCCGGCGTCCTGCTCGAACCAGATGCGGGCAAGGGGCATGAGGTTGCCCTCGTCGTCCGCGGCGACGCAGTGGCCGGCCGTGAGGAAGACCTCCGGCGACAGCAGGGTGCCGGTGCAGCGCTTGACGAACCGGCCCGCCTCGTCGTAGAACGCCACGAGACCCACGTACTCGTGCACGTCGTCCGTGGCGATGTTCGGGCCGGTGATCGCACCGGAGGGTGGGGCGAGCAGGGCGACGGAGGCCGTCGCCATCGCGAGGGGCAGCAGGGCGCGGCGGGCGATCGTGGCAAGCATGCGGACTCCTTCTCGGGACGGTGACAACCTAGCCGCCAGCGCCCACGTCGGCGGCCCGAGCCCGCTCGTCACCGTGACGAGGTGACCAGCTCGGCGGCGTCGTCCACGGTCGCGACGAGGTGCACCCGCTCCGCCATGGGCCGGCCGTGGGCCAGCGCGCGCAGCGCGGGCCACACCGGCAGGGTGTGGGTCCAGTGGTGCTCGCCGACGAGCACGACGACCGGGCAGCACCGACTCCGGGTCGGCGTAGTAGAGCCGGGTGGCGACCTGGAAGACCTCCTGCACCGTGCCCGCCGCACCCTCGAGGACGACGAGCCCGGAGGTGCAGCGCGCGAGCAGGCCGTCCTCCCGCAGCGCGTTCGAGAAGTACTTGGCGATGCCGTTGCAGAACACGTTGGGCGGCTCGTGGCCGTAGAACCACGTGGGGATGCCGATGCTGCGCACCCGCGGGTCGGCCACCGGCATCCGCAGCAGGTCGTCGTGCACGCCGAGCGCGACCTCGGCCCACGGTGCGATGTCGGGGACGAACGACGGGACGGCGGCGAGCCGGGCCAGCGCGTCGTCGAGGGCGCGTGGCGTCGGGCGCCAGGGCGCCGAGGTTGGCGGCCTCCATCGCCCCCGGCCCGCCACCGGTGAGGACGGCGAGCCCGGCCGCTGCGAGCCGGTGGCCGAGCCGGGCCGCCCCGGCGTACGGCTCGGTGTCGCGAGAGACGGCGTGGCCTCCCATGACGCCCACGACGGACGCCCCCTCGAGGTACTCGTCGAGCGCGTCGGTGACCGAGTCGTCGTGGATGGCCCGCAGCAGGGTGACGAAGGCGTCGTGCTCGGAGGCCCCGTCGCGGGACCAGTGGTAGGCGCGGGCGTCCGGAGTGGCCTCGTAGCCGTGCTCGTGCAGGCCCTCGTAGAGCTCGTGCGGCTGGTAGAGCGACGAGCGGTACGGGTTGACCGGCGCGTGCGGGTCGGTCGGGAAGACGAGCGCGCCGTGCGAGCGGAGGTGGGTCGTCCAGCGCGGGGGTCACCTGCCCGCCGAGCACGACCATGCCCTCGACGTCCGTGCGGGCCGAGCAGGTCCCCCTCGTGCCCGGTGAGGTCGAGGTCCTGCAGCCGCAGGCCGCGCAGGGGGACGCGCTCGGCCAGGGTCCGGGTGAGATCCGGGAGGCTCTCGATCTCGTCCACGGCCGAGAACCTACTCGCGGTGAGTGCGCAGGCGGCTGCCCCGGCCGCCGCTTCCGCACTCGCGGCGAGGTGTCAGTGCGCGGTGAGCCGGTCGAGCACGGCTCCGAGCCGTGCCGGGCGCCCGGTGAGCGGCCTCCTCGCGGTCCGCGAGCCGTGCGGCGCGCAGGCCGGCGTTGACCCCGAGCCACCGCAGCGGCTCGGGCTCCCAGCGGGGAGAGCGGTGCCCGACCCACGGCAGCCGCGGTCAGCCCGGTGTCCCGGCCCGAGCACGAGGTCGGCCAGCGTGCGCCCCGCGAGGTTGCTCGCGGCGACCCCGTCGCCGACGTAGCCGCCCGCCCGGCCGGTGCGGGTCAGCGGGTCCCACGTCACCGACGGGTGCCAGTCGCGCGCGATGCCGAGCGGGCCGCCCCAGGCGTGCGTGAACCGGATGCCGTCGAGCTGGGGGAGCAGGTCGCGCAGCGTCGTGCGCAGCGCGTCGAAGACCGACGGCTCCTCGTCGAACTCGGGCCGGATCGCGGAGCCCCAGTGGTACGGCGCGCCCCGGCCCCCGAAGGCGATCCGCCCGTCGTCGGTGCGCTGGCCGTAGATGACGACGTGCCCGTGGTCCGAGAAGACCTCCCGGCCGGCGAGCCCGACCCGCGACCAGCGGGCGTCGTCGACCGGCTCGGTGGCGACCATGAGGGAGTACACCGGGGCGACGAGCCGGCGACATCCCGCGCAGGCTCCCGGTCCACCCCTCGGTCGCCACGACGACGGTCGACGCGCTGACCCGCCGGCCGTCACCGAGCACGACGACCCGGTCAGCGGTGCGCACGACGCGAGCGCCCTCGACGACCCGCCCGCCGAGGCGGCGCACCGCGGCGGCGAGCCCGTCGACGAGCCGGCGCGGGTGCACCCGGGCACAGTGGGGGGTGAAGGTGGCTCCACGCGCCCCGCTGACGTCGAGCCGCTCGCGGGTGGCGACGGCATCCAGCCAGACCGTGCCGTCGTCCCAGGCGGCCGACCGTGCGGCGGACGACACGGGCGCGGGCCTCCTGCGCCGGCGTGCGGGCCACCATGAGCGCCCCACCCTTGACGAAGCCGGACGCCCAGGCCCTCCTCCTCGTCGACCCGGCCCACCTCGTCGACGGTGTCCCGCAGGGCCGCCAGCTGGGCCAGGGCCGCCGTGCGGCCGTGGCGGCCGGCGAGTCGCGTCGGGCGAGACCGGCCACAGCGCCGAGACCCAGCCCCCGTTGCGCCCGCTCGCCCCGAAGCCGACGTGCTCGGCCTCGAGCACGAGCACCTCGACCCCCGGGCGGGCGCGCAGCAGGTAGTACGCGGTCCAGAGCCCGGTGTAGCCGCCGCCGACGACCACGACCTCCGCGGCCTGCGGCAGGGCCGGATGCGGTGCGGCGAGCCGTCAGCGGCATCCGGGGTGGTGCGGTCCCACCACAGCGGCCCGGTCGGGCTGGTGGGCGCCCGGGTCATGCTCAGAGGTGGTTCTCGGCCTCGGTGAGCACGCCGCGCAGGCGACGCTCGATCTCGTCGAACTCGGTGGGCCCCATCGTCAGCGGCGGTGCGAGCTGCACGACCGGGTCGCCCCGGTCGTCGGCGCGGCAGTAGATGCCGGCGTCGAACAGGGCCTTGGACAGGAACCCGCGCAGCAGCCGCTCGGACTCGGCGTCGTCGAAGGTCTCGCGGGTCGTCTTGTCCTTGACGAGCTCGATGCCGTAGAAGTAGCCGGCGCCGCGGACGTCGCCGACGAGCGGCAGGTCGCGCAGCTTGTCGAGCGTCGCCTTGAACACCGGGGCGTTCTCCTTGACCCTGGCGTTGAGTCCCTCGCGCTCGAAGATGTCGAGGTTGGCCATCGCCGCCGCGCACGACACCGGGTGCCCGCCCCAGGTGTAGCCGTGCGGGAAGGACGTCGTGCCCTTGCGGTACGGCTCGAAGAGCCGGTCGCTGGCGATCATCAGCCCGAGGGGGGCGTAGCCGCTCGTGACGCCCTTGGCGGTCGTGATGATGTCGGGCTGGTACCCGAAGTCCTCGCAGGCGAACATCGACCCGATCCGGCCGAACGCGCAGATCGTCTCGTCCGACACGAGGAGCACGTCGTACTCGTCGCAGATCTCGCGGACCCGCTCGAAGTAGCCGGCCGGCGGCGGGAAGCAGCCACCGGAGTTCTGCACGGGCTCGAGGAAGACGGCGGCGACCGAGTCGGGGCCCTCGAACTCGATGGCCTCGGCGATCCGGTCGGCGGCCCAGCGCCCGAAGGCCTTCTCGTCGTCGCGCAGGTGCTCGGGCGCCCGGTAGATGTTGGTGTTCGGCACCTTGTGGCCGCCGGGCACCAGCGGCTCGAAGTCGACCTTCGCGGCCGGGATGCCGGTGATCGACAGCGCGCCCTGGGGCGTGCCGTGGTAGGCCACCGACCGCGAGATGACCTTGTGCTTCGTCGGCTTCCCGATGAGCTTGAAGTACTGCTTGGCCAGCTTCCACGCGGTCTCGACGGCCTCGCCGCCGCCGGTGGTGAAGAAGACCCGGTTGAGGTCGCCGGGCGCCGCGTGGGCCAGCCGCTCCGCCAGCTCGATGGCGCGAGGGTGGGCGTAGGACCACAGCGGGAAGAACGCCAGCTCGGAGGCCTGGCGGGCCATCGCCTCGGCGATCTCGGTGCGCCCGTGGCCGGCGTTGACGACGAACAGGCCGGAGAGCCCGTCGATGTACTCGTTGCCGCGGTCGTCCCAGATCGTCCAGCCCGAGCCCTTGGTGATGATCGGCACGGAGTGGCCCAGGCCGCCGGCCTCCTGCTCCTCGAAGACCGAGTGGCGCGTGAAGTGCATCCACAGGTGGTCCCTCGCGGCGTCGGAGTACAGGGCTCCGGTGCCGGTGTGCAGCTGCGAGGTGGGCTCCCAGACGGCGGACGAGTCGGTGGTCATCGTGTACCCCAGTTGTAGTGCTGCTTGTTGAGCTTCAGGTAGACGAACGTCTCGGTGGTCGTGACGCCCGGGAGGAGCCGGATCCGCTCGGTGAGCAGCTCCAGCAGGTGGTCGTCGTCCTCGCAGACGACCTCGGCGAGGATGTCGAAGCTGCCGGCGGTCGTCACGACGTAGGAGACCTCCGGCATCGAGGTCAGCGCGTCGCCCACGGTGACGAGGTCGCCCTCGGCACGGATGCCGATCATCGCCTGGCGCCGGAAGCCCACCTGGAGCGGGTCGGTGACCGCGACGATCTGCATGACCTCGGCGTCGAGGAGGCGCTGGACGCGCTGGCGCACGGCGGCCTCCGACAGGCCGACGGCCTTGGCGATGGCGGCGTAGGACTGCCGGCCGTCCTCCTGGAGCAGCTCGATGATGCGCTTGGCGACGTCGTCGAGGCGCGTCTCGGGAGTGCTCCGGGCGGTGCCGGGCGGTCTGGTCCTGCGGGTCACGGCGCCATCGTGACGTGGAATCGGTCGCCGCGCAACCCCGAGACTGACGGAATCCGCACGATCGGCCGCGCCGTTCAGTAACTTTTCAGCACTTTCAGGGGGACCTCACTGGTGATCTCGCCGTTCCGGGGTTTAGAGTTCCCCCGCCATCCCGTTCCACCACACCCCTGGGGAGCCACCGACATGAGCGGTCCGCGCAGCCTGCGCAACTTCGTCGCCGGCGAGTACGTCGACGGCCGTACCGATTCCACCACCGACATCGTCAACCCGGCGACGGGTTCGGTCGTGGCGACCGCCCCCGTCAGTGGCGCGGCCGACGTCGACGCGGCGTACGGGGCGGCCGAGCGGGCCTTCGCCGAGTGGGGGCGCACGACGCCGAGCGAGCGCCAGCAGGCGCTGCTGAAGATCGCGGACGCCGTCGAGGCGCACGCCGACGAGCTCATCGCCCTGGAGTCCGAGAACACCGGCAAGATCCACGCCCTGACCGCGAGCGAGGAGATCCCGCCGATGGTCGACCAGCTGCGGTTCTTCGCCGGGGCGGCCCGCGTCCTCGAGGGCAAGGCGGCCGGCGAGTACATGCGCGGCCACACGTCGTGGATCCGCCGCGAGCCGATCGGCGTCGTCGGGCAGGTCACCCCGTGGAACTACCCGCTGCTCATGGCCGTGTGGAAGATCGCCCCGGCCCTGGCCGCCGGCAACACCGTCGTGCTCAAGCCGAGCGACACGACCCCCGAGACGACCCTGCGGCTGGCCGAGATCGCCTCGGAGTTCCTGCCGGCCGGCACGCTCAACGTCATCACCGGCGACCGCGACACCGGACGCCTCCTCGTGGAGCACCCGACCCCCGCCCTCGTCGCGATCACCGGCTCGGTGCGCGCGGGTGCCGAGGTGGCGGCGAGCGCCGCCCCCAACGTCAAGCGCGTGCACCTCGAGCTCGGGGGCAAGGCGCCGGTCGTCGTCTTCGACGACGCCGACATCGAGGCGGCCGTCGAGGGCATCGCCGTCGCCGGCTACTTCAACGCGGGCCAGGACTGCACCGCCGCGACCCGCGTGCTCGCGGCGCCCGGCATCCACGACGACTTCGTCTCCGCGCTGTCCGACTACGCGCGCAGCTCGGCCCCCGTCGGGCTCCCCGACGACGAGGACGCCCTGTTCGGCCCGGTCAACAACGCGAACCAGCTCGAGCGGGTGTCCGGCTTCATCGACCGGCTCCCCGGGCACGCCACGGTGTCCGCCGGCGGCAACCGCCGCTCCGACCTCGGCGACGGCTTCTACCTCGAGCCGACGGTCCTCTCCGGCCTGCGCCAGGACGACGAGGCCGTGCAGAACGAGATCTTCGGACCCGTCATCACCGTCCAGCGCTTCACCGACGAGGACGAGGCCCTGCGGTGGGCCAACGGGGTCGACTACGGCCTCGCGTCGTCGGTGTGGACCAAGGACTTCGGCCGCGCCATGCGGATGTCGGCGGCCCTCGACTTCGGCTGCGTGTGGATCAACACCCACATTCCGCTCGTCGCCGAAATGCCACACGGCGGCTTCAAGCGGTCAGGCTATGGCAAGGACCTCTCGATGTACGGCTTCGAGGACTACACCCGCATCAAGCACGTCATGGCCAACATCGAGTCCTGAACCGCACGACGAACACGACCGACCGACCCACCTACCGACCGACCCACCCCAACCCGTGCAGCGGTAGCCCCACCGCACCGCCCTCAAGGAGAACCCCCATGGCCGAGCGCCCCACCGCCGACCCGATGTCCCCCGTCCTGCGAGCCTCGCTGATCCGCGGGCTCACGACCCGCCGCGCCGTGATGACCGGGGCCTTCGGCCTCGGGGCCACCGCCGCGCTCTCCGCGTGCGGCAGCGAGGGCACCGGCGGCGACACCACCTCCGGCTCGACGACGCCGACGGCCAAGGCCGCGAAGGACATGAGCGACACCGAGAAGGTCGTCAACTGGTCGAACTGGCCCGAGTACATCGACGTCTCCGAGGACGAGAAGAGCCGGCCCACCCTCGACGAGTTCACCAAGAAGTCGGGCATCAAGGTCAACTACACCGAGGACTACAACGACAACGACGAGTTCTACGCCAAGGTGCGCCCGCTCCTCGAGGGCGGCCAGGACACCGGTCGCGACGTCTGGTGCAGCACCGACTGGATGGTCGCCCGCCTCGTGCGCCAGGGCTACGTCCAGAAGCTCGACACCGCGAACATCCCCAACGTCAAGAACCTCGAGCCGTCGCTCAAGGACGTCGAGTTCGACCCGGGCCGCGTCTACTCCCTGCCGTGGCAGAGC
Source organism: uncultured Actinomycetota bacterium (assembly GCA_963811475.1). Lineage (GTDB taxonomy): Bacteria > Actinomycetota > Actinomycetes > Actinomycetales > Dermatophilaceae > Fodinibacter. The sequence goes on along the minus strand of CAWERJ010000008.1, from coordinate 41,709 downwards.
GGCTTCGCCGGCATCGCGTACAACCTCGACGCCACCGGCGGCAAGAAGGTCGAGACGATCACCCAGCTGCTCACGGACCCCGCCCTCAAGGGCAAGGTCACCCTCCTCACCGAGATGCGCGACACCATCGGGCTCGTGCTCTGCGAGATGGGCAAGGACCCGGCCAACTTCACCGACGCCGACTACGACGCGGCGATCGCCATGATCCAGAAGGCCAAGGACGCCGGCCAGCTCAAGGGCTTCACCGGCAACGACTACACCGACGGCCTGACCAAGGGCGACATCGCCGCCTGCATCGCGTGGACCGGTGACGTCGTCCAGCTCCAGTTCGAGAACGACAAGGTGCAGTACGCCCTTCCCGAGGCCGGCTTCACCCTGTGGTCGGACAACTTCGTCATCCCGGCCCTCGCGAAGCACAAGAAGAACGCCGAGGCGCTCATCAACTACTACTACGACCCGGCCGTCATGGCGCAGGTCGAGGCGTGGGTCAACTACATCCCGCCGGTCGTGGGCACGAAGGAGGTGCTCGCGGCGGACGACCCGGAGACCGCGGACAACCCGCTGATCTTCCCCAGCACCGAGGTCCTGTCGCGCTCGAAGGTCTTCCGGGGGCTCACCGCCGAGGAGGAGACCAAGTACTCGCGGGCGTTCTCCGACCTCACGGCCAGCTGATGGCGGAGCACGGGACCGGGGACCTGCGGCTGGCCGCCCTCACGAAGTCGTTCGGCGACTTCACGGCGGTCCACCCCCTCGACCTGACCATCCCGGAGGGCTCGTTCTTCGCCCTGCTCGGCCCGTCGGGCTGCGGCAAGACGACGACCCTGCGGATGATCGCGGGTCTGGAGCCGCCGACCGGCGGCAGCATCCACATCGGTGACACCGACATCACCGGTACCCGTGCCCACCAGCGCAACGTCAACACCGTGTTCCAGTCCTACGCGCTCTTCCCCCACATGAGCGTCGAGGACAACGTGCAGTTCGGCCTGCGCCGGCGCGGCGACAAGGAGGCCAAGCGCAAGGCGCAGGAGGCCCTCGAGCTCGTCGAGCTGCACCACGCGGGCCGCAAGAAGCCCAACCAGCTCTCCGGTGGCATGCAGCAGCGCGTCGCGCTGGCCCGGGCCCTCGTCAACCGGCCCGACGTCCTGCTGCTCGACGAGCCGCTCGGCGCCCTCGACCTCAAGCTGCGCCGGCAGATGCAGATCGAGCTCAAGCGGATCCAGCACGACGTCGGCCTGACCTTCATCCACGTCACCCACGACCAGGAGGAGGCCATGACCATGGCCGACACCATCGCGGTGATGAACGCGGGCCACCTCGAGCAGCTCGGCGACCCGGCCACCCTCTACGAGCACCCGGCGTCGACCTTCGTCGCCAACTTCCTCGGCCAGTCCAACCTGCTGCGCGCCCGGGTGACCGGGGCCGGCGAGGCGGGCCTGATGCGGGCCGACGTGCACGGCCAGGAGATCCTCCTCGAGGCCGACCGGGTCCCGGCCGGCCTCACCGACGTGTGGGTCGGGGTGCGCCCCGAGAAGCTCGCGCTCGGCGAGGACGGTGGGCCGCAACCGCCTGCAGGGGACGGTCACGGACGTCTCGTTCACCGGCGTCGCGACCCAGTACCTCGTGCGGATGCCGTGGGACGTGGACGTCGTCGTCGTCCAGCAGAACGACGGCAGCGCCCGCGCCCGCTTCGGCGAGGCCGTCACGCTGTCGTGGGACCCGGGCCGCGAGTTCGTGCTCGACGCGAGCGCAGGACGACCACGCGGGGATGGACCAGGTGCTCGTCGATGGCTGAGATCGCCGGAGTCGCCGGCCCCGGCGTGCACAACCCGCCGACCCGCCGGGCGAACTGGGTGCCCTACGCCCTCCTCCTGCCCGGCCTGCTCTGGCTCGTCGTCTTCTTCGTGGCGCCGATGATCACCCTGCTCTCGCAGTCGCTGCAGGAGGGGTCGGTCGAGGCGGGCTACACCTTCACCGCCAACGTCTCGATCTACGTCGACGCGCTGCAGAAGTACTGGCCGCAGCTGCTCCGCTCGATCGGCTACGCCGCGACGGCCACCGTCGCCGCGCTCGTGCTCGCGTACCCCCTGGCGTACTACATCGCCCAGAAGGCGGGGCGCTGGAAGAACGTCATGCTCGTGCTCGTCATCGCGCCGTTCTTCACGAGCTTCCTCATCCGCACGCTGGCATGGCGCACGATCCTCTCCGACACCGGCCCGGTCACCGAGATCTTCCAGGCGCTGCACATCACCGACCTCCTGCAGTTCCTGCACCTGACGGACAACGACACGCTGCTGTCCTCGAAGTTCGCGGTGATGGCGGGGCTGACCTACAACTTCCTGCCGTTCATGATCCTGCCGCTGTACGCCTCGCTCGACCGGCTCGACCCGCGCCTCGTCGAGGCCGCGGGCGACCTCTACGCCACCCCGTGGCAGGGCTTCCGCTACGTCACGTGGCCGATCTCGCTGCCGGGGGTCGTCGCCGGCACGCTGCTGACCTTCATCCCCGCGGCCGGCGACTTCATCAACTCGCGGCTGCTCGGCAACACCCAGACGGTGATGATCGGGCAGGTCATCGACAGCCAGTTCCTGCGGGTGCTCGACTACCCCCTCGCCGCGGCGCTGTCGTTCATCCTCCTGCTGATCATCCTCTTCCTCGTGTCCACCTACGTCCGGCGCGCCGGCACCGAGGAGCTGGTCTGAGATGAGGCCTGGCTCCGACGTCACCTGCTGCTCTTCGCCGCCGTGGCCGTGCTGGTCTACATGCTCATCCCCAACCTCGTCGTCGCGATCTTCTCGTTCAACAACCCGGCCGGCCGCTACAACTACACGTGGACGGCCTTCTCCGCGGAGGCGTGGGCCAACCCGTGCGGCGCCCAGGGCATCTGCGAGTCGCTCGGCCTGTCCCTGCGGATCGGGCTCATCGCGTCGCTCACCGCCACCGCGCTCGGCACGATGATCGCCTTCGCGCTGGGCCGGTACCGGTTCCGGGCGCGCTCGAGCACCAACCTGCTGATCTTCATGCCGATGGCCACGCCCGAGGTCGTCATGGGCTCCAGCCTGCTGACGCTCTTCCTCATGATGGGCGTCCCGTCCGGCGGGCTGGCGATCACCATCGCCCACATCATGTTCTGCATCTCGTTCGTCGTCGTCGCCGTCAAGGCGCGGGTGGCCACCCTCGACCCGCGCCTCGAGGAGGCGGCGGCCGACCTGGGGGCGAACCCGGCCCAGACGTTCCTGCGCGTCACGCTGCCGCTGGCGGCACCCGGCATCCTCGCGGGTGCGTTGCTCGCCTTCTCGCTGAGCTTCGACGACTACATCATCACCAACTTCAACGCGAGCCCGAGCTCGATCACCTTCCCGATGTACGTCTGGGGGGCCGCCCAGCGCGGAACTCCGGTGCAGGTCAACGTCATCGGGACGATGATGTTCCTCGCCGCCCTCGTCGTCGTCATCGTGGCCCAGGCCCTGACGGCCCGCCGTCAGCGCGCCGCGGCCTGACCCCCACAGAGAGGTTCCCCGTGCACGTCCTCATGGTCGGTGCCGGCGGCGTCGGTGACGCCGCCGCCCGCATCGCCGCTGAACGTCCCTTCTTCGAGTCGTGGGTCGTCGCCGACTACGACGTCTCCCGCGCCGAGCGCACCGTCGCCGCCGTGACCGCCCGGAACCCCGGCGAGTCGCGCTTCCGGGCGGCCCGCGTCGACGCGTCGGATGCCGGTGCGGTCGAGGCGCTGGCCCGCGAGGTGGGTGCCACGCACGTCTTCAACGCCGTCGACCCGCGCTTCGTGCTGCCGATCTTCGAGGGGGCCCGCGCCGCCGGCGCCGACTACCTCGACATGGCGATGAGCCTGTCGAGCCGGCACCCGAGCGAGCCGTACGCGAAGGTCGGGGTCAAGCTCGGCGACGACCAGCTGGCGCAGGCCGCGCAGTGGGAGGCCGACGGCCGGCTCGCGCTCGTGGGCATCGGCGTCGAGCCGGGCCTGTCCGACGTCTTCGCCCGCTACGCCGCGGACCACCTGTTCAGCCACATCGACGAGCTCGGCACCCGCGACGGCGCCAACCTCGTCATCCGCGACGAGGACGGCAACGAGGTCTTCGCGCCCGGGTTCTCGATGTGGACGATCATCGAGGAGTGCCTCAACCCGCCCGTGGTGTGGGAGCGCGACCGGGCCGTCGGCGCCGACGGCTCCTACGACGTCGAGGCCGGCTTCTTCACGCTGCCGCCCTTCAGCGAGCCCGAGGTCTTCGACTTCCCCGAGGGCATCGGCCCGGTCGAGTGCGTGCACGTCGAGCACGAGGAGGTGCTCCTCATGCCGCGCTGGGTCGAGGCCGACAAGGTCACCTTCAAGTACGGCCTCGGCGAGGAGATGATCTCGATCCTGCGCACGCTGCACACGCTCGGCCTGGACCGCACCGACCCCGTGACGGTCAAGGGCGTTGCAGGTCAGCCCGCGCGACGTCGTCGCCGCCGTGCTGCCCGACCCCGCCACCATCGGCCCCCGCATGGAGGGGAAGACGTGTGCGGGGTTGTGGGTCACCGGCACCGGCAAGGACGGCCGGCCGCGGCGCACGTACCTCTACCACGTGTCCGACAACGCCGACACGATGCGCGACTACGACGCCCAGTGCGTCGTGTGGCAGACGGCGGTCAACCCCGTCGTCGCCCTGGAGCTGCTCGCGAACGGCACCTGGTCGGGCGCCGGGGTCCTCGGGCCGGAGGCGTTCGACGCCGTGCCGTTCCTCGAGCTCCTCGCCGCCCCGAAGCCCGAGGGCTACGGCTCCCCCTGGGGCCTCGAGGACCGCTGACCTCCCGTTGCGAGAGGATGGACCCATGACCGTTTCCGAGAAGTCCCTCCTCGATGCCGTCCCGAGCGGCCTGCTCATCGGTGGGCAGTGGCGCGAGGCGAGCGGGGGCGAGCGCTTCGACGTCCACGACCCGAGCACCGGCGACACCCTGACGAGCTGCGCCGACGGCACCCCGGACGACGGCCTGGCCGCGCTCGCCGCCGCCTCCGAGGCGCAGTCCGGCTGGGCGGCGACCCCGCCGCGCGAGCGCAGCGAGATCCTCCGGCGGGCCTTCGAGGCGCTCGTCGACCGGGCCGACGAGTTCGCCACCCTGATGAGCCTGGAGATGGGCAAGACCGTCGCCGAGGCCAGGGGCGAGGTCACCTACGGGGCCGAGTTCTTCCGCTGGTTCGCCGAGGAGGCCGTGCGCATCTCCGGTCGCTACTCGGTCGCCCCGAACGGCGCGTCGCGGCTGCTGACGATGAAGCAGCCGGTCGGCCCGACCCTGATGATCACGCCGTGGAACTTCCCGCTCGCGATGGGCACCCGCAAGATCGGGCCGGCCGTCGCGGCCGGCTGCACGATGGTCGTCAAGCCCGCGCACGAGACGCCCCTGACGATGCTCCTGCTCGCCCGCGTTCATGGAGGAGGCGGGCCTGCCCGACGGCGTCCTCAACGTCGTGACGACCACGCACTCGGGTGCCGTCTGCGAGCCGGTCATCCGCGACCCGCGCCTGCGCAAGCTGACCTTCACCGGCTCCACCGCCGTGGGCAGGAAGCTCGTCGAGCAGTCGGCCGAGCAGCTGCTGCGGGTCTCCATGGAGCTCGGCGGCAACGCCCCCTTCCTCGTCTTCGAGGACGCCGACGTCGCCGCCGCCGTCGACGGCGCGATGCTCGCCAAGATGCGCAACATCGGCGAGGCGTGCACGGCCGCCAACCGGTTCTTCGTCCACGAGTCCCTCGCCGAGGAGTTCTCGACGCGGCTGGCGGCACGGATGGGCGAGCTCGTCGTGGGTCGAGGGACCGACGAGGGCGTCCACGTGGGCCCGCTCATCACCGAGAAGGCCCGCGACGGCGTCCACGAGCTCGTCCGGGATGCCGTGGAGCGCGGCGCCACGGTGCTCACGGGCGGGAGCGCGGTCGACGGCGAGGGCTGGTTCTACCAGCCGACGGTGCTCACCGACGTGCACGTCGACAGTCGCTGCCTCACCGAGGAGATCTTCGGCCCGGTCGCCCCCGTCAGCACGTTCACCGACGACGCCGACGCCGTCGCCAAGGCCAACGGCACCGAGTACGGCCTCGTCGGGTACGTCTACACGAACGACCAGGCCCGCGTCCTGCGGGTCGCGGAGGCGATGGAGTTCGGGATGATCGGCGTCAACACCGGCATCGTCTCCAACCCGGCCGCCCCCTTCGGTGGCGTCAAGCACTCCGGGTTCGGGCGCGAGGGCGGGTTCGAGGGCATCGACGAGTACCTCGAGACCAAGTACGTCGGCATCGCGCTGTGACGACGCCGTCGTTCGCCGGGTGTGGGAACCCGTCGCACTCGCGCCACGCGGATGATGGGATGGCCGACATGAGCACGGAGACCGGACAGCAGGCCCTCGGTCCGCCCGCGCAGCGACCCGTACCGCTCGGTCCAGTCCCTGCTCGAGCAGACCGACGAGGCGCTCAGGCGGGGCGCCCGCCCCGGGGCCCTGGTGTGGCCGACCGGCTTCGACCTCCTCGACTCGACCCTCGACGGTGGGTTCCGATCCGGCGAGCTCGTCCTGCTCGGTGGGAGCGAGGGATCCGGCAAGACGACGTTGGCGATCCAGATGGTCCGCAACGCCACCGCGTCGGGTCGGCACGCCGTGGTGTTCTCCTTCGAGCACGACGCGAACAGCCTGCTCCAGCGGCTCCTCGCCCTGGAGGCCGCTGGTGCCGCCGAGGAGTCCGGGCGAGCACCCGACTGCCGGGGCCGACGTCCACGCCGTGCGGGCGGTGTTCGAGGCAGAGCAGCCGGATCGGCTCGGTCTGGCCGACGCCCTCTCGCAGGTCCCGTTCGGCGGCGAGGCGCTGGAGACGGTCGAGGAGTACGCCGGCCGCATGCACATCCACGAGTCCGACTCGCACACGACGCCGAAGCAGGTGGCCGAGGTGATTGCGGCCGTCGCGGCCGAGGCGGGGGAGCGCCCCATGGTCGTCGTCGACTACCTGCAGAAGATGCCGCTGGACGGCCACGTCGGTGACGAGGTCTCCCGCGTCACGATCGTCACCGAGACGCTCAAGGACATGGCGATGGCCCTCGAGTGCCCAGTGGTCTGCATCTCGGCCGCCGACCGCGAGAGCCTCGGCGCCGGCCACCGGATGCGTACTCGCGACCTGCGAGGCTCCTCGGCCCTCGCGTACGAGGCGGACGTCGTCCTCATCCTGTCGAGCAAGGAGAACGTGGTCTCGCGCGAGCACCTCGTCTACGACCTCGGCAGCGTCCAGCGGTTCCGCCAGTGGTCCGTCATCACGGTGGAGAAGAACCGGCACGGGTTGGGAGACGTCGAGCTCGAGATCCACAAGGACTTCGAGCACGGCCGCTTCCACCCGGAGGCCCAGTTCGTCACCGAGCGGCTCATCGAGGAGCGCGTGTTCACGACGTGAGGACCCCGACCTGCACAATGGGCCGGTGACCCCCCGCTCCGTCGCCGTCCTCGGCTCCACCGGCTCGATCGGCACCCAGGCCCTCGAGGTGGTCGCACGCCACCCCGACCGGTTCACCGTCGCCGCGCTGTCGGCCGGCGGCAACGTCGACCTCGTCGCCCGCCAGGCGGTGGAGTTCTCCGTCCCGCTCGTGGCCGTGGCGTCCGGCAGACGCCGAGGCCGTCCGCGAGGCGGTCCGCGACCACGCCTCCCGGGCCGGCCGCACGGCATCCGCGCCGGAGGTCGTCGTCGGGGACGAGGCCGCGACGGTGGCCGCGGGCTGCGGCGCCGACGTCGTGCTCAACGGCGTCACGGGCTCGATCGGCCTGCGGCCGACGCTCGCGGCCCTCGCGGCCGGGTCCGTGCTCGCCCTCGCGAACAAGGAGTCGCTCATCGTCGGCGGGCCCCTGGTCCGCGCGGCGGCGCGGCCCCGACCAGATCGTGCCCGTCGACTCCGAGCACAGCGCCATCGCGCAGTGCCTCCGGGGCGGCCGGGCGCAGGAGGTGCGCCGGCTCGTCGTCACCGCGAGCGGCGGCCCGTTCCGCGGCCGCAGCCGCTCCGAGCTCGTCGACGTCACGCCCGCAGCAGGCGCTCGCCCACCCGAACTTCTCGATGGGCCGGGTCATCACGACCAACTCGGCGACCCTCGTCAACAAGGGCCTCGAGGTCATCGAGGCCCACCTGCTCTTCGGCATCCCGTTCGACGCCATCGACGTCGTCGTGCACCCCCAGCAGCAGATCCACTCGATGGTCGAGTTCCACGACGGCTCGACGATCGCGCAGCTGGGCCCGCCGCGGATGCTCGTGCCGATCGCCCTCGGCCTGTCGTGGCCCGAGCGGCTCGAGGACGTCGACGTGCCCTGCGACTGGTCGCGGGCCCAGTCGTGGGAGTTCCACCCGCTCGACGACGAGGCCTTCCCGGCCGTGCGCCTGGCCCGGCAGGTCGGGCGCGGCGGGCGGCACCTTCCCCGCGGTCTACAACGCCGCCAACGAGGTCTGCGTCGACGCCTTCCACGAGGGCCGGCTGCGCTTCCCGGACATCGTCGACACCGTCGGGCGCGTCGTCGACGAGCACCGTGGGAGTGATTTCGACGCCTCGAGCGTTGACGGAGTGCTCGCCGCCGACCGGTGGGCCCGTTCGCGCGCCGCCGACCTCGTCGGCGTCGCACCGCTCGTCCAGACCACGGGGGAGGCCCGTTGACCACCGTCGCGTTCGTCCTCGGGGTGCTCTTCATGGCGACCGGTGTCGCGCTGTCGATCGGCCTGCACGAGGTGGGCCACCTCGTCCCGGCCAAGCGCTTCGGCGTGCGCGTGACGCAGTACATGGTCGGCTTCGGGCCGACCGTCTGGTCACGCCGCCGCGGCGAGACCGAGTACGGCGTCAAGGCCATCCCGCTCGGCGGCTACATCCGGATGATCGGCATGTTCCCGCCCCGCCCCGGCCAGGCGCCGGGGACGGTCCGCGTCTCGAGCACGGGCCGGTTCAGCCAGCTCGTCGACGAGGCGCGCGCCGCGAGCCTCGAGGAGGTGCGCGACGGCGACGAGCACCGGGTGTTCTACAAGCTGAGCGTGCCCCGCAAGGTCGTCGTCATGCTCGGCGGCCCGACGATGAACCTCCTCATCGGCGTCGTCCTGCTCACCCTCCTCGTCACCGTGCACGGCGTCGCCACCGCCCAGCCCGGTGCCGTCGTCGCGTCGGTGTCGCAGTGCGTCGTGCCCGTCACCGACGTCGGTGAGGCGACGTCGTGCACCGACCAGCCGCCGACCCCCGCCGTCGTCGCCGGCATCCTGCCCGGCGACCGGATCCTCTCCATCGCCGGCCAGCCCGTCGACGACACCCGCGACGTCGGCACCCTCATCCGCCCTCGCGTCGACGAGCCGGTCGACATCGTCGTCCTGCGCGACGGCCGGCAGCTCACCGTCACCGCCACCCCGATCCGCAACGTCGTGCCCGTGCTCGCCGACGACGGGACCCCGGTGACCGACCCCGACGGCACCACCCGCACGACCGAGGCCGGTTTCCTCGGGGTGCGCTCGGCGGCCCCGGTCGACTACGTCCCGCAGCCGGTGACCGCCGTCCCCGGCATCATCTGGGGGTTCGTCAGCCAGACCGCCGAGGCGCTCGTCCACATCCCCCAGCGCATGGTCGGCGTCTGGAACGCCGCCTTCACGGGTGCCGAGCGCGAGGCCGACAGCCCGATGTCCGTCGTCGGCGTCGGGCGGGTCGCCGGCGAGGCGAGCGGCGGCAAGTACGACTCCTTCGTCGGGGAGTCGGCCGGCGACAAGCTGTGGTTCCTCGTGGGCCTGCTCGCCGCCCTCAACTTCATGCTCTTCATCTTCAACCTCATCCCGCTGCTGCCGCTCGACGGCGGCCACGTGGCCGGGGCGCTGTGGGAGGGCCTGAAGCGGCAGATCGCCCGGTGGCGCGGACGGCCCGACCCCGGCTACGTCGACGTCGCGAAGGCGCTGCCCGTCGCCTACACGGTGTCGATGGTGCTGCTCGGCGCCTCGCTGCTGCTCATCTACGCCGACGTCGTCAAGCCGATCAACCTCGGCGGCTGAGCCGCACGTACGCTGGGGGGCATGTCCGTCTCGCTCGGTATGCCGCCCCTGCCCCCGCCCGTCGTCGCCCCCCGCCGGCAGAGCCGGAAGATCCGGGTCGGCAAGGTCGAGGTCGGCGGCGACGCCCCGGTGTCGGTGCAGTCCATGACGACGACGCCGACCACCGACGTCAACGCGACGCTCCAGCAGATCGCCGAGCTCACGGCATCCGGCTGCGACATCGTGCGCGTCGCCTGCCCGAGCCAGGACGACGCCGAGGCGCTGCCCGCGATCGCGCGCAAGTCGCAGATCCCCGTCATCGCCGACATCCACTTCCAGCCGAAGTACGTCTACGCGGCCATCGACGCCGGCTGCGCGGCGGTGCGGGTCAACCCGGGCAACATCCGCCAGTTCGACGACCAGGTCGGCGAGATCGCCCGCCGCGCCAAGGCGGCGGACGTCTCGATCCGGATCGGCGTCAACGCCGGCTCGCTCGACAAGCGCATCCTCGACAAGTACGGCAAGCCGACGGCCGAGGCGCTCGTCGAGTCGGCCGTCTGGGAGGCGAGCCTGTTCGAGGAGCACGACTTCCACGACTTCAAGATCTCGGTCAAGCACAACGACCCGGTCGTCATGATCAAGGCCTACCAGCTGCTCGCCGAGCGCGGCGACTGGCCGCTGCACCTCGGTGTCACCGAGGCCGGCCCGGCGTTCCAGGGCACGATCAAGTCGGCCACCGCCTTCGGGGCGCTCCTCTCGCAGGGCATCGGCGACACCATCCGGGTCTCGCTCTCGGCCCCGCCGGTCGAGGAGGTCAAGGTCGGCATCCAGATCCTCCAGTCGCTCAACCTGCGCCCCCGCAAGCTCGAGATCGTGTCGTGCCCGTCGTGCGGCCGCGCCCAGGTCGACGTCTACAAGCTCGCCGACGAGGTCACCGCCGGTCTCGAGGGCATGACCGTGCCGCTGCGGGTGGCCGTCATGGGCTGCGTCGTCAACGGCCCGGGCGAGGCCCGCGAGGCCGACCTCGGCGTCGCCTCCGGCAACGGCAAGGGCCAGATCTTCGTCAAGGGCGAGGTCGTCAAGACCGTGCCCGAGAGCATGATCGTCGAGACGCTCATCGAGGAGGCGATGCGGATCGCCGAGGAGATGGGCGAGCCGATGGACGAGGAGTCGGCCGGCGTCCCGAGCGTCACGGTCGGCTGACCGGCAACCGCTGACCCGGATGCCGTCCGGTCGCCTCGACGCGTTCGGGCCGCCTCTACCTCGCCGAGGTCGGCCCGGCCTCGCGCGCGCCGTGGGTGCTCGACAACACCGACCTCGCGGCGCCCGTGCTCACGGGTAGCGCAACGGGTCGCGCTGCTCCGCCGACAGCTTCCGGTTGAGCGAGAACAACCGGCCGAGCACCGGCATGAGCACGATGTTGATGCCGTGCAGGGCGCCGATGACGAGGAGGATCCCGCCCACCCGCAGCGCCGCCGCCCCGAGCTGCTCGCCGGTCACGAGCCCGGCGGCGCCGGTGTTCCACTCGGGTGTGGGGACGAAGTGCGCCGTCATGAGGATGTACGCCGCGAAGATCAGGTAGTAGACGATGTCGGTGAGCACGATGTAGCTCTTGCCGGTGAGCGGGTTGTCGTGGAAGACGTCGGCGGCGTAGGCACGCCCGAACCGCTTGATGAACGGCCCGAGCCAGACGGCGATGGCGGCGAGGACGACGGTCGTGGCGACTTCGAGGATCCACCAGGGCATGGCGAGGGCTCCGTTCGTTCGGGGGGTGAGGGTGAGCACGGCCATGGTGACGAGGCCGAGGACGGCCGTCGCCGCCGCTGGCGAGGGTGAGGGTGGTGCGGCGGCGGCGCCGGTCGGCGTCGATGCTGTCGCGTACCCGCTCGAACAGGTCGGGCGAGGGCGGGGCTCCTGACGAGGTCAGCGCGCGGCTGATCCGGTCCTCCAGGTGGGTCATCGGTCGGCCTCCAGGGTTGTGCCGAGCGCGTCGAGCCCGCGCTGCAGGTGGGTCTTCACGGTGTTGACCGACAGGCCCAGGGTCGCCGCGACCTGCGCGACGGGCATGTCGTAGAAGTAGCGCAGCGTGAGGCAGTCCCGCTGCCGCCGGGGGAGGGCCCGCAGCGCGGACACGACGGCAGCGCGCTCGGCCCGGTCCTCGGCGGTCTCCTCCGCCGAGGGCGCGTCCGGCTGAGCCGGGGGGCGGTGCCGCCACGACACGAAGCCGCGCCGGTTGTGGTCGCGGGCGAGGTTGATGACGATCGAGCGCAGGTAGGCGGCCGCACGGTCCTGCTCCCGCAGCCGGCCGGAGTGCCGGGCGAACCGGATGAAGGCCTCCTGCACGAGGTCCTCCGCGGCCGTCTTGTCGTCGACGTAGAAGCGGGCCAGGCGGGTCAGCGACGCCGCCTCCGCGTCGAAGAGCGCGGCGACGTCGACGGGCTCGGCACCCGGGACGCCGGCCAGGTCTGCCCGGCTCGCCACGACCTCCATCACCCGGACGGACGCGTGAGACGCCTCGTCGGGTGACACGCGAACGTGACGGAATCTCACCGGAACGTCGTCACCTCGCGGTCGCGGGCCCGCGTCACCCCTGGCGGCGCGCTCGGCCGTCTTCCAGGTGTCCGCACTCCCGCGGTCCCGACCGAGAGGAACACCATGTCCAGCACCTCCCGCCGTGCACTCGCCGTGCCGGCCATTGTCGCCCTCGCCGCCGTCGCGGCGACAGCCCCTGCGACCGCAGACTCCGGGCCGCTGGTCCGAGCCTCCGGTCCGCTGTCCGACCTCCAGACCGCCGCAGGCCCCTTCGACGGGGCCACCGCCGCGGTGCAGATCGTCGCCTCGGGCACCGGCTCGCACACCGTGCTGCGGGTGCGTGGCATCGAGGGTGTCGACGGGCAGACGTTCGGCGCCCATCTCCACGTCGGCCCATGCATCGCCGGCAACGGTGGCGCGGCCCTGGGCCACTACAACACCGACGTGCTGGCCAGCGAGGACGAGCCCGAGATCAGCGAGGACACCGAGGTCTGGCTTGACTTCACCGTCGACGACGGGGCCGCCACGTCGACGGCATCCGTGCCGTTCGTGCCGCTGCCGGGGGACCACTCCGTCGTCATCCACGCGCTCGCCACCGACCACGACACGGGGCTCGCCGGACCCCGGCTCGCCTGCCTCCCGGTCGTCTGGTGATGCGCGAGGCGCTGCGGGCGTTCGGCCTCGGCGCGCTCGCCGGACTCGCTTGGGGAGTGGTGGCGAGGGGCTTCATGCGGCTCCTCGCCGAGTACCCCGACTTCACGTGGTCGGGGACGCTGGCGATCGTCGTGACGGCATCCGTCGTCGGGGGGCTCGTCGCCCTCGTCAGGTCGGCACGTCGCGCCGGTCGCAGCAGGTGGTGGCGGCTGCTGGGGCTGCCATTCGTGCTGCTGTTCGGGGCGGCCGGGATGCTCCTCCTGCCCGGTGTCGTCGGCGTCGTCATGCTGCTGGACCGGCGGCGCTGGCTGAGCGTCCCCGGCGTCGCCCTGGTCGGCCTCACGCTGTGGGCGGTCGTCACCGAGGAGCTGGGCGGGTCGCCGACGCTCCGGCAATGGGTCGGGGTGATCGTGATGCTGGCCTGCCTGGCGGTGGAGGGCTGGGCGGCCCACGAGCTGGTGCGCAGATGGCGGACGGAGGCGGCGAGCCGGTCGCCGGTGGCCGCCACCACGGATGGCGGGCCCTCGCCAGAGCCCGTGACGGCGAAGGCCGTCGGCGAAGTGAGCCGGAGCCGGTCCTCGGCGCCCTAGGCTGACCCCGTGCTGCGCACGCGTTCCCCCGTCCGTCCGCTGTCGCTCGCCGACCGCGACGAGGCCCTGGACGTGTGCGCACGGGATCTTCCGGGCGGGGTCTTCGTGGCTGCCCGGGTCCTCGAGGGTGCCCGCACGGGGTCGTTGTCGAGCGTCCTCGGGCACCGCGTCGACGGCGAGCTGACCTCGCTGTGCTGGGCCAGCGCCAACGTCGTCCCGGTCGCGACCACCGACGACAGCCGCGGGTGGTTCGCCGACCGGGTGCGGCGCTGGCGGGGCCGGTGCGCCTCGGTGTTCGGGCGTCGCGACGAGGTGGTCGGGCTCTGGCAGCACCTCGAGCCGCACTGGGGCCCCGCCCGCGCCGTGCGAGACCACCAGCCGCTCCTCGTCGCCGACCGGCTGCCGTCGACCCTCGGGGTGCCGCTCGACCCGCGCGTGCGGCCGGCCCGGCCCGACGAGGTCGACCTCGTCCTGCCCGCGGCCGAGCACATGTTCACCGCCGAGATCGGCTACCCGCCGTACCGGGGCAACGACCGGGGCTACCGCGCCTCCCTCGCCTCCCTGGCGGCGCGGGGCCACACCTACGTCGTGGTCGAGGGTGGCCGGGTGGTCTTCAAGACCGACATCGGCAGCCTCGCGCTCGGCTGCGCACAGCTGCAGGGGGTGTGGCTCGCCCCCGAGCTGCGGGGCCGAGGGCTCGCCGTGCCGATGCTCGCGAGCGTCGTCGAGCAGGTCATGGTCGGCCCTGCGCCGCTCGTGACGCTGTACGTCAACGACTTCAACGCGCCGGCCCGCGCGACGTACGAGCACCTCGGCTTCCGTGAGGTGGGGGACTTCTCGACGGTGCTCCTCTGACCGGATGGTTGGATGAGCGCCATGGAGCCCTCCCGCACGCCCCGTCGCCGTGACGTCCCCGGTGGTGCGACGGCCCGGGCGGCAGGTTCCTGAGGACCGACGGTGTCGACCTTCGCCTGGCAGCCGCTGACCGACGACGACCTCGACGCGCTGCGCCACCTCGCCCGCCGCTGCCTCGCGGCCGACGGCGGCCTGCCCCAGCTGGGGCACGAGGACACCCTGCGCCGGCTCTTCCTCTCGGGCCGGAGCATCGGCGGCCGCGACGACACCGGCGAGATCATCGCCGCCGCCTCGGTCTTCGTCGACGGCGCGGGCCACCGCACCGCGACCGGCCTCGTTCACCCGTCGATGCGGGGGCAGGGGCTGGGGCCCGAGCTCGTGCGCTGGGCCCGCGAGCAGTCGGGCGGCACCCTGCTCAAGGTCGTCGCCGAGACGACGTCGCCGCAGTCCGACGCCTTCGTCGCCGAGCTGGGCCTGCGCCGCACCTTCGCCGAGCACATCATGCGCCATGACCTCGACGAGGTGCCCAAGGTCAAGCGGCCCCCCGAGCTCACGGTCGCCCACTGGGACGACGACACCGCCGGCCTGTTCCACACCGCGTACCGGCGCTCGTTCGCCGACCGGCCGGGGTTCCCCGACCCGCCCCGCGACGCCTGGGTCGCCGAGGTGGCGGGCGAGCGCGGCTTCCGTCCGGACCTGTCGCGGGTCGTCCTCGACCCCGACGGCATCCCGGTCGGTTTCGTGACGCTCACCGAGGACTGGATCGACCAGGTCGGCGTCGTGCCGTCGTGGCGGGGCCGCGGCCTCGGTTCCCACCTCGTCGTCCGCTCGCTGCGGGCGCTCGTCAAGGAGGGCTGCGACCAGGCGTGGCTCGCCGTCAACGTCGACAACCGTGCGCACGAGCTGTACCTGCGGCTGGGGTTCGAGGACCACGGGCTGCGGGCGAGGTACGAGGAGACCCACCGCTGAGGGGAGGCGGGCAGCGCGGCGGCCGACGGCATCCGCTTACGTCGTTATCCTGAGCGGGTTGCCCACCCGACCCCAGGAGCCCTTCCGTGGCCATGCGCATGTCGTCCCTGTTCCTGCGAACCCTTCGCGAGAACCCGGCGGACGCCGAGGTCCCGAGCCACCAGCTGCTCGTGCGGGCCGGCTACATCCGGCGGGTCAGCCCGGGCGTCTACACCTGGCTGCCGCTCGGCCTCAAGGTGCTGCGCCGGGTCGAGGCGATCGTCCGCGAGGAGATGGACGCCATCGGGGCGCAGGAGCTGCTCTTCCCCGCCCTGCTGCCGCGCGAGCCCTACGAGGCGACCGGCCGCTGGGGCGAGTACGGCGTCAACGTCTTCCGGCTCGTCGACCGCAAGGGCAACGACCACCTGCTCGGGCCGACCCACGAGGAGATGTTCACCCTCGCGGTCAAGGACATGTACAGCTCGTACAAGGACCTGCCGCTCTCGCTCTACCAGATCCAGACGAAGTACCGCGACGAGGCGCGGCCGCGCGCCGGCGTGCTGCGCGGGCGCGAGTTCGTCATGAAGGACTCGTACTCCTTCGACCTCGACGAGGCCGGGCTCGACAAGAGCTACCAGCTGCACCGCGACGCGTACGTCCGGATCTTCGACCGGCTGGGGTTCCACTACGTCATCGTCCAGGCGATGGCCGGCGCGATGGGCGGCTCGAAGTCGGAGGAGTTCCTCGCGACCGCCGAGAACGGCGAGGACACCTACGTGCGCTGCACGAACTGCGGCTACGCCGCCAACGTCGAGGCGGTGCGCGTGCCGGTACCGGATGCCGTCGACGCGTCCGGCGTGCCCGCCGCGCACGTCGAGGACACCCCCGACACCCCGACGATCGACACGCTCGTCGCGCACCTCAACGGCGCGTTCCCGCGTGCCGACGGGCGGTCGTGGACCGCGGCCGACACGCTGAAGAACGTGCTCGTCGTGCTCGTGCACCCCGACGGCACGCGCGAGCCGCTGGCGATCGGCCTGCCCGGTGACCGTGAGGTCGACGAGAAGCGGCTGGGCGCCCAGGTCGAGCCGGCGACGGTCGAGGCGTTCGACGACAAGGAGTTCGCGGCGCACCCCGTCCTCGCCAAGGGCTACATCGGCCCGGGCGTGCTCGGTACCGGGCGGGCGTCCGGCATCCGCTACCTGCTCGACCCGCGGGTCAGCGAGGGCACCGCGTGGGTCACCGGCTCCGACGAGCCGGGGCGGCACGTCGTCGACCTCGTCGCGGGTCGCGACTTCACCGCCGACGGCACGATCGAGGCCGCCGAGGTCCGCGACGGCGACGCCTGCCCCTCGTGCGGCCACGCGCTGGAGTCGGCGCGCGGCATCGAGATGGGGCACATCTTCCAGCTCGGCACGAAGTACGCCGAGTCGCTCGACCTCAAGGTGCTCGACGAGAACGGGTCGCTGCGCACGGTGACCATGGGGTCGTACGGCGTCGGCGTCTCGCGGGCCGTCGCGTGCGTCGTCGAGGGCAACCACGACGACCTCGGCATCGTCTGGCCGCGGGCGCTCGCCCCTGCCGACGTGCACGTCGTCGCCACCGGCAAGGACGAGGCGGTCGCCACGTACGCCGAGGAGCTCACCCGGGCGCTCGAGGCCCGCGGTGTCGAGGTGCTGCTCGACGACCGTCGGCAGGCCAGCCCCGGCGTGAAGTTCAAGGACGCCGAGCTCATCGGCGTGCCGACCATCGTCGTCGTCGGCCGCGGCCTCGCCGGGGGCACGCTCGAGGTCAAGGACCGTCGTTCGGGGGAGCGGCGCGACGTGCCCGTCGCGTCGGCCGTCGACGAGATCCTCGCCGAGATCGGCCGCGCGTGAGCCACCCCGTCGAGGCGGTCGTCTTCGACTGGGGCGGCACGCTGACGCCTTGGCACCGGGTCGACCTGCCCGAGCAGTGGCGCGTCTTCGCGCGGGAGGTGCACGGCATCCCCGACGACTCACCCGACGTGCCGCAGGCCGACCTCGACGAGGCGCACCGCCTCGCCGACCGCATCCTCGAGGCCGAGACCGCCGCGTGGCAGCGTGGTCGCGACGACCACAGCTCGGCGACACTGGTCGACATCCTCGACGCGGCCGGGCTCGACGCCGCGCACGACCGGCACCACCTCGCCCTCGCCGCGTACCGCGGGTTCTGGGAGCCCCACACGTACACCGACCCGCAGGTGCGGCCGCTGTGGGAGGGCCTGCACGCCCGGGGGATCAAGGTGGGGGTGCTGTCGAACACCATCTGGAGCCGCGAGTACCACCGCGGCATCTTCGAGCGCGACGGCGTGCTCGACCTCGTCGACGCCGACCTGTACTCGAGCGAGATCGAGCACGTGAAGCCGCACCCCGAGGCGTTCCGGGCGATCTGCCGGGCGCTCGACGTCGACCCGCACGCCGCGGCGTACGTCGGGGACCGGGTGTTCGAGGACGTCCACGGGCCGCAGCAGGTCGGCATGCGGGCCATCTGGATCCCGCACTCGGACATCCCCGCATCGCAACGGGTCGAGGTCACCGCCGTGCCCGACGGGCACGCCCACCAGCTGCTCGACGTGCTCGACATCGTCGACGGCTGGTCGGCGGAGGCGTGACCCGCTCCGCCCCGGGGTCGTGACCGACCCGGGCACCGGCGTCGTCGTGCTGCTCGGCGTCGCCGGCTTCCTCGCGGGGTGGGTCGACGCCGTGGTCGGCGGGGGCGGGCTGATCCAGCTCCCCGCCCTCCTGATCGGGATGCCGGGTGCCGCGCCCGCGCAGGTGCTCGCGACGAACAAGTTCGCCTCGGTGTGGGGCACGGCGACGGCGGCCGGCACGTACTGGCGGCGGGTGCGGCCCGACCTGCGCACCGCGCTGCCGATGGCGGGCGTGGCCTACCTCGGGGCGGTCGTCGGGGCGCTCATCGGGCTGCACATCCCGAAGGCGGCGTTCAACCCGATCATCCTCGTCATGCTCATCGCCGTCGGGGCCTACACGCTGCTGCGGCCCGCGCTCGGCGAGGCCACCGTGCTGCGCTGGTCCGGGCACCGGCACACCGTCGTGGCGATGCTCATCGGGTTCGTCATCGGCGTCTACGACGGGGCGCTCGGGCCCGGCACCGGGTCGTTCTTCGTGCTGACGCTCGTCGGGCTCATGGGCTACTCGTTCCTCGAGGCCAGCGCCAAGGCCAAGATCGCCAACCTCGCGACCAACCTCGGCGCGCTGACCGTCTTCGCGCCGGGGGGGCACATCGTCTGGCGGGTGGCCGTCGTCATGGCGGTGGCGAACGTCGCCGGCGGGTACGTCGGGGCCCGCACGGCGGTGTCGCGGGGCAGCCGGTTCATCCGGATCGTCTTCATCGTCGTCGTGGGGGCCTTCATCGTTCGGATCGGCGGTGACCTCCTCGGCCTCTGGTGACCCCTCGCCGGTGGTGACTCCTCGCGAACGTGGGTGAAGACCTTCGTGCAGCCGAAGGTCTTCACCCACGTTCGGGCATCAGGGGCAGCGGTCGGGAAAGGCTCGGCGGACCTGCCGCATGAACGCCATCTCGTGCACCCGGAGACCGACGAGGTCGATGCGCAGCACCCGGTCGTCGCCGAGCGCCACCTCGTTCTGGCGCAGGTTGTCGTCGGTGACCGCGAGCCCCACGCGGTGACCCGCCCCGTCGATCTCGACCACCAACCGGCTGCCCGCCCAGCGCGCGTCGAGGTACACGCGCCCTCGGGCGGTGCGGCGCAGCACCTGACGATCGGGCGGTGGGATGCCGTGCCGCCGACACATCTGGGCGAAGTCGAGCTCACCGAGCGACTGGGCGCCGTCGGTGATGTCGCGCAGCACCCGTCGCACGAAGGGCCGACGCCCTCGGTTGCGCACCACCGTCAGCGCCGACAGCAACCGGGCGCCCGTCGTCAGGCGCTGCTGCACCACCAGGCACAGCAGGAGCGCCGCCTGTCGGTCGGTCCTGGCCCAGGCGGCGGCCCGCAGCGCAGCGACCTCGACCCGCGTGCGGGGCAGGCCGGCGCCGACAGCCTCCCCGGCTCGGCGCGTCACCCGGTGGATGCGGACGCCCTCGACCGCGGGGCACTGGGCGCCCCTGGGCACCGAGACGTGGACGACGTCCTCTGTGTATCCGGTCAGACCGGCCACGAGCAGCGCGGTGACCCCGTCGACGAGGGCGACGTCCTCTGCGACCTCCCAGACGGCTCGCCAGCGCAGGGCCGCAGCACCCACCTCGCCGGTGTGCAGCACCACGGTGTGCGTCCCGAGGCGCAGCCACCGGTCGTTGTCCACCTCACGGCTGATCGCCGCGTGGTCGTACCCGAGCCCTGCCAGGCGGCCCTGGGTGAGCACGCCGTCGAACTCCGCCGCCCGGGCGACGGCGGCACGTCGCCGGTCGCGTCGGGACGGTGAGGGCTGCGGCATCCCCCGAGGATCACGCGACGCGGCGGAACGGCATCCCGGTCATCCACAGGCCCGCGAACGTGGGTGAAGAACATCGCCCACGCGAAGGACATCACCCACGTTCGCGAGGGCAGGGCGGGTCAGCGGGCGGTGGTGAGCCAGAGCACCGCGTAGGGAGGCAGCCACACGTTGCCGTCGCCTCCCCAGGGCAGGGGCCCGCCGGTGATCTCGTCGCGCGCGCCGTCCACCCCGAGCTCGGCCGCCCGCCAGCCGGGCCACGGCCGGTGCTCCGGCGTGACGTTGTGCACGCCGACGAACCGCCCGACCGGGTGCTCGCGCACGGTGACGAGGACGCCCGGGTCGTCGACCGGCCCGACCCGGGTCTCCACCGACCCGTGCAGGTGCACCAGCCGGGCCCGGGCGCCGACGAGCTCGACGAGGTCGCCGAACACCCGCCCTGCGACGGTGCCCCGGTCGTGCCGCTGCTCCGCCCGCACCCAGTCCAGCCGCGGCCGGTGCGCCCAGCGGTTGTCCTCCTCGTGCCCGGGTTCGGCCGCCCAGCGAGGGTCGTTGGGCTGGCCGAGCTCGTCGCCGCTCCAGATGACCGGGATGCCGCCCCAGCCCAGGACGAGCGCGTGCGCCAGCCTCAGGGCGGATGCCGCCCGCTCCACCTCGGCGACCGACGTCGCCGCCTCGAGGCCGATGAGCGACGCGGCCGTCCCGCTCGTGCGGCGGTCGTCGTTGTCCGGGTTGTGCTGGAAGACCAGGCCACGCGCGGAGGACCCGGGAACGTCGCCGGCGTACCAGTGCGCGAGGAAGCTGCGGTGCGCCCGGCCCCCGAGCCCCACCGCCGCGGCGTCCTCGTCCATGATCGCCCAGCCGATGTCGTCGTGGCAGCGCAGGTAGGTCAGCCAGGTGGCCGTCGGGGGCTTCGGCGGCAGGGTGCCGAGGGCGTGCGCGGCGAGCCGCACGTCGCGGGCGGCGAGCATCGACCACACCTGCACCATGAGGCTGTTGTGGTAGGCGAGGTCGCTGACCTTGCCGGTGTACGGACCGGTGCCGAGGTACGCGAGGAGCTTGGTGGGAGCGACGATCGCCTCGGCCTTGAACGCGACGGCGGGGCAGGCGATCCGGGTGACGGCGCGCAGCACCTGGGTGAGGGCGTGCACCTCCGGCTCGCCCTGGCAGTCGGTGCCGAGGCGCTTCCAGAGGAAGGCGATGGCGTCGAGGCGCAGCACGTCGACCCCGCGGTTGGCGAGGTGGAGGATGATCGACGCGTACTCGCGCAGGACGGCCGGGTTGGCCCAGTTGAGGTCCCACTGGAACTCGTTGAACGTCGTCCAGACCCAGCCGCCGAGCTCGTCGTCCCACGTGAAGTTGCCCGGCGCGAAGTCGGGGAAGACCTCGGGCAGGGTCCGCTCGTAGGCGTTCGGCACCACGCGGTCGGGGAAGACGTGGAAGTAGTCGCGGTACTCCGGCTCGCCGGCCCGCGCCCGCCGTGCCCACTCGTGCTCGCGCGCCACGTGGTTGAGGACGAGGTCGAGCACGAGGCTCATCCCGGCGGCGTGCAGCCCGTCGGCGAGCTCCTCGAGGTCGTCCATCGTCCCGAGGTCCGGGCGCACCGCGCGGTAGTCGGCGACGGCGTACCCCCCGTCGTTGTCCCCCTCGCGCGGGCGCAGCAGCGGCATGAGGTGGAGGTAGCGCACGCCGAGCTCGTCGAGGTAGGGCAGGTGCTCGGCCACGCCGCGCAGGTCGTCCGCGAAGCGCTCCGTGTAGGCGGCGTAGCCGACCATCGACGGGTCCTGCAGCCAGTCGGGCCGCAGCATCCGCTCGAGGTCGCGCCGGTGGAGGTGGTCCGGCCGGTCCGCGTACGCCTGCCCGGCGAGGGCGACGAGCTCCGCGCCGACGTCCGGCGCCCGGTCGGGGCCGTGGACGGCGGTCAGGCCCTGGAGCAGGTCGGGCCACCACCGCTCCACCCTCGCCTGCAGCATGACCGCGCGGTCCTCGCTGAGGCCGGGAGGCGCGGGGACGGAGGGCGGTGGCACCGGGGCTGTCACGGCGGCATTCTCGCGGAAGTGCGCAACCGTTTCCACGACCTCATCGGCGCCGCCCATCCGCGTCACAGGTCGCGCACAGCATCCGGCCCGACCGTAGGGGCATGACGACGAGCACCGGGCACCCCACCGCCGTCCTGCCGACCTTCGCCCCGACGGCCTCGGCCGACGCCCGGGGGAGCGCCGCAGCCCGCGGCGGGCGCTCGCGCCGAGCCCGTCGTCGACGGCCGCTGCCCCAGTGGTGGCGCGACGCCAGCGCCGCCGCGCTCTGGGTGCTCCTCCTCGCGGTGACGGCGCTGTGGGTCGAGGGCGGCGGGGTCCAGGAGCTCGGCTCGGTGGCCGGGCTGCTGACCTCGACGGGCCGCCTCACCGGTCTCGTGGCCTCCGCGCTGCTCCTCGTCCAGGTGTTCCTCATGGCGCGGGTGCCGTGGGTGGAGCAGGCCTGGGGCCAGGACGAGCTGGCCCGCACGCACCGGCTCGTGGGCTTCACCTCGTTCACGCTCATGCTCGGCCACATCATCCTCATCACCCTGGGCTACGCGGCGGGCTCCGCGCTGGGGCTCTGGGGGACGATCGTCGACCTCGTCGTCGACTACCCCGGGATGCTGCTCGCCGTCGCCGGCACCGCCGCCCTCGTCATGGTCGTCGTCACCTCCGTGAAGAAGGCCCGACGGCGGCTGCGGTACGAGTCCTGGCACCTCATCCACCTCTACGGCTACCTCGGCGCGGGCCTGGCGCTGCCGCACCAGCTGTGGACCGGCGCCGACTTCCTCTCCTCCCCGGCCGCCTCGGTCTTCTGGTGGACCCTGTACGCCGTGTGCGCCGGGTCCGTGCTGGTCTTCCGCATCGGCCTGCCGCTCTGGCGCTCGCTGGGCTCGTCGTTGCGGGTCGTCGACGTGCGCGCCGAGGGCCCAGGGGTCACGACCGTCACCGTCGGCGGTCGCGGCCTGAGCCGGATGCCGGTGCGCGCCGGTCAGTTCTTCCAGTGGCGGTTCCTCGACGGGCCGGGATGGAGCCGGGCCAACCCCTACTCGATCTCGGCGGCGCCCGACGGCCGGACGCTGCGCTTCACCGCCGCGCACGCCGGCGACGGCTCGGCCCGGCTCGCGACGCTCCGCCCGGGAGCCCGCGTCCTCGTCGAGGGCCCCTACGGCCGCCTCCACGAGGGCACCCGCTCACGGCGCAAGGTGCTGCTCATGGGCTCGGGCATCGGCATCACCCCGATGCGGGCGCTGCTCGAGGAGCTCGACCAGCGCCCGGGTGACGTCACCGTGCTGCACCGCGTCCACACGCGCCGCGATGCCGTGCTCGCCGACGAGCTCGCCGCCCTCGCGGCGGCCCGCGGGGCGCGCTACCTGCTCGTCGAGGGGCCCCGGGTGCGCGGCCGCGCCAGCTGGCTCCCCGACCAGGCCGGCCATCTCGGCGACGTCGAGGCCCTGCGCCAGGTGGTGCCCGACATCGCCGACCACGACGTCTACCTGTGCGGCTCGGACGGCTGGATGACGGCCGCCCGCGCCGCGGCCGTCGGCGCCGGCGTGCCCCGCGCCCGGGTGCACCTCGAGCGCTTCGCCTACTGACCCCCGCTCCGACGACCCGACCGCGACTCCGACCCCACCCGACCCGACCCCGACAAGGACCGGCATGCGACGCATCACGACCTGGCTGCTCAGCACGATCTCGGCGCTCGTGCTGCTGTTCAGCTACCACACCTCGACGAACGCCGCGGCGAGCACCAGCGTGGTGGCGCAGGGGAGCGCCGACACGGCATCCGGGTCGAGCGGCACCGGGACGACCGGTTCGGGCTCCACCGACAGCGGGTCGACGGACTCGGGGTCCACGGACTCGGGATCCACCGACAGCGGGTCCACCGACTCGGGGTCCTCCGGCTCCGGCTCGGCCTCGTCGGCCAGCACGACGTACACGGGGGACGCGATCTCGACCCGCTACGGCGACGTCCAGGTGCAGATCACCGTGAAGGACGGGAAGATCACCGGCGCGGAGGTCACCCAGGTGCCGTGGAGCGACCACCGCGACCAGGAGATCAACGGCTACGCGGTGCCCATCCTCAACTCCGAGGCGGTCGACGCGCAGAACGCCGACATCGACATGGTCTCCGGGGCCACCTACACCTCGCAGGGCTACATCGGGTCCCTGCAGTCGGCGATCGACCAGGCCGGCCTGTGATCACCGCCGAGATCCCGGTCTCGCCGGCCGCGCCGGCCGCCCCGCGGCTCGCGCGGCGGGCGTGGGTGGAGCAGGTCATGGGGATGCCGGTGAGCGTCCACGTCCGCACGGTCGAACCGACCCGCCCCGACCTCGAGGCCGGGGTGGCGCGGGTGTTCTCGCACCTGCGCCGGGTCGACGCGGTGCTCAGCACCTGGCGCGCCGACAGCGACCTCCTGCGGCTGCAGCACGGCGAGGCCGACGACGTGCACGCCTGGGTGGCCGACGTCACCGAGCTCTGCCTGGAGGCGGAGGAGCGCACCGACGGACTGTTCCGGGCCTGGCGTCGCCGGCCGGGGGGGCGGTGGTCGTTCGACCCCACGGGCCTGGTCAAGGGCTGGGCCGTCGCCGCGGCGGCCGCGCACCTCGACGTCGTCCCGGAGGTCGCCTACAGCATCGGTGCCGGGGGAGACGTCGTCGTCGGTGCCGGGCCGGGCCCGTCGGCCGCGGCGCCCTCCTGGCGGATCGGCGTCGAGGACCCCCGCCGTGCCGGCCGCGTCGCCCGGGTCGTGACGGTCCGCCGCGGAGCGGTGGCGACGTCGGGTGCCGCCGCCCGCGGTGGCCACGTGGTCGACCCGTCGACCGGGCGGGGCATCACCCGTGCGGGCTCCGCGACCGTCGTCGGCCCCGACCTGCTCTGGGCCGACGTCTGGGCCACCGCGGCATGGGTCGACCCGTCGCGAGCCGGTGCCCTGCTCCGCGACCGCGACCCGGCCTACGAGCTGGTCGTCCTCTGAGGCGACCGGTCAGCCGGCGGCCAGGGCGGCCCGCAGGTCCGCGGCGTCCGTGACGGGCCGGTCGCAGACGAAGCCCCGGCACACGTACGCCGCCGGCCGGCCGTCGACGAGCGGGCGGCCGGCGAGGAGCGGGATGCCGGGCGCGTCCGGCATCCCGGAGACGACGACGGCCCCCGGTGAGGTGCCCGCCCGCGCGACGTCGAGCAGCTGCTCCGCCGCCGGCCCCGCGCCGACCACGGCCACCTGGAGCGGGCCGGCGGCGAGCGCCTCGGCGACCGCGAGGGCGCGCCCGGCGAAGCGGGGGTCCTGGTTCGCGACGGGGCCGCAGGCGTCGAGGGCCGCGGAGGCGGCCAGGCGGTGGCGCTCGGACCCGGTGAGGGCGGCGAAGGTGAGCAGCGCGCCGGCGAGTGCCGACACCCCCGAGGGCTCGGCGTTGTCGGTGCGCCCGCCGGCCGGGCGAAGAGCGCCGGGGCGTCGTGGGCGGTGTCGTGCACGGTGCCGTCGGCGTCGACGAACCGCTCGAGGGCCCGGTCGAGCAGCGACCCGGCGGCCGTGGCCCAGCGGGCCTGCCCGGTCGCCTGGTGCAGCGCGAGCAGGCCGTCGGCGAGGTCGGCGTGGTCGTCGAGCACGGCCGGAGCGGGGCCGACGCGTCCACCGCGCGAGGTGCGCCGCAGCATCCCGTCGACGTCGTGCGCGTCGAGGACGAACGTCGCCGCCTCCTCGGCCGCGGTCACGAGGTCGGGGCGCTGGAGAGCGACGCCGGCGTCGGCGAGCGCGGCCACGGCCAGGCCGTTCCACGCCGTGACGACCTTGTCGTCGCGACCGGGCTGGGGGCGGGCGTCCCGGGCCGCGAGGAGCCGCGCCCTCGTGGTCCCCCACCAGTGGGGGTCGTCGGGCTCCTCGCGCAGCTGCAGGGTCGAGGCCCCGTGCTCGAACGTCCCCTCGGCGGTGACGCCGAGCAGCCGCGCGGCCCGCGCGCCGTCGTCGGGGCCGAGCACCTCGGCGAGCTGGTCGGGGGTCCACGCGTAGGTGAGGCCCTCGTGCGAGCGGCCGTCGACGACGGTGTCGGCGTCGAGCGCCGAGGCGAAGGCGCCCTCGGGCGTGCGCAGGTCGCGCAGCAGGAAGTCGGCGGTCTGGCCCGCCACCCGCAGCGCGAGGTCGTCACCGGTGGCCCGCCACAGGGCGGTGTAGGCGCGCAGGAGCAGGGCGTTGTCGTAGAGCATCTTCTCGAAGTGGGGGACGACCCAGCCGGCGTCGACGGCGTACCGGGCGAAGCCACCGGCGAGCTGGTCGTGGATGCCGCCGCGCGCCATCGCCTCGCACGTGCCGCGAGCCATGGCGAGGGCGTCGGCCGAGCCGGTCCGGGCGTGGTGGCGCAGCAGGAACTCCAGCACCATCGACGGGGGGAACTTCGGCGCCCCGCCGAAGCCGCCGCGCGCCACGTCGTAGGTCGAGCGCAGGCGCCGGACGGCGGTGTCACAGACCTCGGCGTCGAGGGTCGTGGGCGCCGGTGGCCCGGTGGCCGCCCTCAGCTGCGGTGGCGACGTGGGCGCCCGGACCGCAGCACGCGGTCGCGGTCGGTGGCCCACACCTGCGCGGCGCTGTCGAGCAGGGCGAGGAGCTGCGGCTTCGGCAGGTAGGTGCCGGCGAAGAACGGGTCACCGTCCGGGCGTGAGCAGGCAGGTCATCGGCCAGCCGCCGTGACCGGTCAGCGCGGTCGTGGCCGACATGTAGACGGCGTCGACGTCGGGGCGCTCCTCGCGGTCGACCTTGATGGCGACGAAGCGGTCGTTGACCGCGGCGGCGACCTCGTCGTCCTCGAAGGACTCGTGCGCCATGACGTGGCACCAGTGGCAGGCGGCGTACCCGACCGAGAGGAGCACCGGCACGTCCCGGCGGCGGGCCTCGGCGAAGGCGTCGTCGCCCCACTCCCACCAGTCGACCGGGTTGTCGGCGTGCTGAAGGAGGTACGGGCTGAGGGACCTCGCGAGGCGGTTCGCCATCGACCCACCGTAGGCCGGATGCCGTGGGCAGGGTCGGGTGTGGTCGCGCCGGTTGGCGCCGTGACCGGCTCGAAGGCGTCGGGAGCAGTGCGCGGCGGGCTCAGTCGTCGAGGGCCTTGGCCAGCGCGATGTTGAACGACAGCGTGTCCGCGTCGTCGTCGTCGAGCGCCCAGACGCACTCCATGGCGCAGCGCACGATGGTCCACCGGCGGGCGGTCTCCGCGTCGATGCCGGCGGCGTCGCACAGCACCTCGGTCCGCCGACGCACCGACCAGCGCAGGGCGGCCCCGGTGCCGAGCTCGTCCCGGCGGTTGCGCAGGACGGCGTGCAGCTCGAAGCCCGGGTGACCCGCCCGCGGCTGCGGGTCGATGGCGAGCCACGGCTCCCGGGTCGCGGCGAGCACGTTCTCGTCGTGCAGGTCGCCGTGCAGGAGCGTCGCGTCGCACGCCGCGTCCGCCGTGAGCTCGCGGTGGAGGCCGCGGGCCCGGGCCACCATCCGGCGGGGCAGCGCGTCGCGACGGGCGGCCTCGTCGAGCCAGCGACCGGACCACGTGGACAGCGCGGGCATCGCCGGTGGCGCCGGCACGTGCAGGCGGGCCAGCAGCCCGCCGATCACCTCGAGGGACGTCTCGGTGTCGACGGTGCGCAGGTCGACCCGGGCGTCGAGGCGCTCGAGCAGCAGCATCCCCTCCGACGGCAGAGCCGCCACGAGCCGTGCCGCCCCGTCACCGGCCCAGACGCGCAGGGCGAGTGGCTCCCCGTCGGTGTCGACGTTGCGCCACACCACCTTGAGGGCCAGCGGCTCGCCGTCGCGCAGCACCGGGGCGACGACCGCCGTGAACCCCGTGCGCAGCGGCCCGTCGGCCTCCAGGCCCCACCGCTCGAAGCCCTCACGCGAGCAGTCGCTGCGCCGTCCGCGCCCACTCGGCACCGGACGGCCCCCCCTCCGCGGGCAGCCTCGACATCCGGGCGAGGAACTCCGCGGGGATCACGCGGGACGTCGGGCACCCCCTACTCCAGCCCCGGGAACGGGGAGAGGGGGACGCCCCACCGATGGGCCTCGACCTCGACAGTGCCCAGCCAGCGTGTCGCCGCGGCGCTCCCGTCGGCGCCGTGGTCGGAGACGAGCCGTTCGAGGTGCTCGCCGTAGGAGGCCCGCAGCGTCGTCAGCACCTCGCGGGCGAGCCGGGCGGCGTCGGCGGCGTCGGTGACCTCGAAGGGCAGCGGGTGCCCGATCGCCTCGTCGGGCAACGTGCCCCCCGCCAGCTGGTCCGACCGCAGCTCGCGCAGCGCCGCCAGGGTCGCGTCCGAGCGCTCGCGCTGGCGCCCCTGCGAGCGCGCGCTGACCACCTCGAGGAAGTAGGTCGCGGCGGACGTCAGCCCCGCGAGCTCACCCACCTCCGGGCCGGCCACCGGATCACGCGGCACGACGGGGGGCCGACCGCGCAGCAGGCTGGCCGCCGCGTACCGCTGGGCGTGCAGCGACGCCACGGTCGCGCGAAGGTCGGTCTCGACGCCCGCGTAGGCCCCGGCCGTCGCCGCAGCGGCGGCCTCGGCGCGGGTCAGCTGCACCCGCGGCGCGACCGGCGTCGCGGACGGTGTGGGCGTGGTGCCGCCGGACCCCGACGGTTCCGACGCGGATGCCGTGGGGCCCGGCGGGCGGTCGCGTCGCCGGGGGCGTCGGCGCCCGCGTCGAGCTCCTTCGCGGGCACGTGCCGACGCAGCAGCGTCGAGCGCAGCACGGTGTGCTGGCGGCGGTGGATCGTCGCGAGGTCCGCGGCGAGGTCACCCGGCGTGGTCGCCGCCAGCTCGGCGAGGGCGGCGGTGTCGCGGGTCAGGGCGACGAGCTCGGCCTCCCCGGGCACGGGCGTGCGGGTGGGCACGAGGGGCACCCTGGGGGCGTCGTCCTCCAGCCGGATCCCGCACGCGGCGGCCGGGAGCACGACGGCGGCCAGCACCCCTGCCATCGCGGTGCGGCGAGCCACCCCGACCGCAGGTCCCTCCGCCATGCGGGCATCATCGCACGCAGTTCTGGGCCCTCCGGTTCTGTCCTAGAGTGGGGTCCCGGCGTGTAGCGCCGACACCAACTTCAGACAGGGAGGGGCCCGATGACCACCGCCGACAGCATCCGCCCCGTCCTCGGCCGAGCCCTCGAGCCGACCTCCCTCGTCCTCGACGACGTCACGGTGACCCCTGCCGGGCGACGACGTGTCGTCAAGGTCCTCGTCGACCGCGACGTCGACGACTCCGGCACGACCAGCGACCCGACCCCTCCGCTCAGCCTCGACGAGGTCGCCGACGCGGCCCGCCTGGTCAGCGACGCACTGGACGCCACCGACGTCATGGGGGAGCAGCCGTACACCCTCGAGGTGTCGTCGCCCGGAGTGGGCCGCCCGCTCACGACGCCGCGCCACTACCGCCGCAACGTCGGCCGGCTCGTCACGGTGCGCGGGGCCGACGGTGAGGTGACCGGGCGCATCGTCAGCGCCACCCCCACCGAGGTCACCCTCGAGGTGCCCTCCTCGCGCTCCACGCCCGCCCGCACCATGACCCTGCCGTACGCCGGGGTCGAGCGCGCCGTGGTCGAGGTCGAGTTCGCCCGCCCCGACGAGAGCAAGGAGAGCTGACATGGACATCGACCTGGCCGCCCTGCGAGCCCTCGAGCGGGAGCGAGGCATCTCCCTCGACGTGCTCATCCCCGCGATCGAGCAGGCCCTCGTCCTCGCGTACCAGCGCACCGACGGCCACTACCGCCATGCCCGCGCGGAGCTCGACCGCAAGACCGGTCACGTCGTCATCTGGGCCCGCGAGGAGCACGAGGTCCCCCCGCTCGACGGCGAGCTCGACGACGAGGGCAACCCCGCGCGGCCCCGCCGCGAGGTCGGGCCCGAGTTCGACGACACCCCCACCGGGTTCGGCCGGGTCGCCGCCGCCACGGCGCGGCAGGTCATCGTCCAGCGGCTGCGCGACATCGAGGACGAGGCCGTCCTCGGCGACTTCAAGGGGCGCGAGGGCGACATCGTCGCGGGCATCATCCAGCAGAGCCCGGACCCCCGGCACGTCACCGTCGACTTCGGCACCGTCGAGGGGATCCTCCCGCTCGCCGAGCAGGTGCCGGGGGAGTCCTACGTGCACGGCCAGCGGCTGCGCTGCTTCGTCGTGTCGGTCAAGCGGGGCATGCGCGGCCCGCAGATCGGGCTGTCGCGCACGCACCCCAACCTCGTCCGCAAGCTGTTCGCCCTCGAGGTGCCCGAGATCGCGGACGGCAGCGTGAAGATCGAGGCGCTGGCCCGCGAGGCCGGCCACCGCACGAAGATCGCCGTGCACTCCACCGTCGCGGGCCTCAACGCCAAGGGGGCCTGCATCGGCCCGATGGGGGCGCGGGTGCGGGCAGTCATGAGCGAGCTGCACGGCGAGAAGATCGACATCGTCGACTGGTCCGAGGACCCCGCCACGTTCATCGCCGCCGCGCTGTCCCCGGCGCGGGTCTCCTCCGTGACCGTCGTCGACCGCCAGCTGCGCTCGGCCCGGGTCGTCGTCCCGGACTACCAGCTCTCGCTCGCCATCGGGCGGGAGGGCCAGAACGCCCGGCTCGCCGCCAAGCTGACCGGCTGGCGCATCGACATCCGCCCGGACACCGAGGGGTCGCAGGAGGCGCCGGTGAGCACCGATGACGCGTCCCCGCGCACGTAGGCGGTAGACTGGTGGGGACCGACCGGACTGGACTCCGGCCCGGCCACCCGCTGCGAACCTGCATCGGGTGTCGTGGGGCGGATAGCCGGTCGGCACTCCTGCGAGTGGTCCTCGGGCCCGGGGCGGACGGCATCCCTGTCGTCGTTCCCGATCCCGAGCGCCGTCTACCGGGCCGTGGCGCCTCGCTGCACCCGGTCGTCTCGTGCCTCGACCTCGCCGTCCGCCGCCGGGCGTTCGGGCGCGCGCTGCGCAGCAGCACGCCGCCCGACCACTCCGCGGTCGAGCAGTGGGTCAGGGCCCACGAGCAGGAGCCACCGTCCGAGAGCAAGAACCGAAAGCGGGTTTGACGCTGATGAGCACCCGATGAGTACTCAGCGATGAGCACCCCCCAGCTGTAACGACGGTCCGAGCAGAGAGCACGGACCTGGACAGGAGAGAAGTGTCTAAAGTCCGTGTGAGCGCCCTCGCCAAGGAGCTCGGAGTGACCAGCAAGGTCCTCCTCGAGCGCCTCAACGGCATGGGCGAGTACGTCAAGAGCGCCAGCTCGACGATCGAGACGCCGGTCGTGCGCCGGTACAACGAGAAGTTCCCCGCCGAGGCCCCCAAGGCCGAGGCGCCCGCCGCGGCCTCCACCGCCCCGCGCGCGCAGAAGGCCACGGCGACGAGGCCTGCCCCCGCGACGGCGAAGACCGCGACGGCTCCGTCGGCTCCGGCGGCCGCACCGCTCCGGCCCGGCTCCGGCCCGCCCCGGCGGCCGCGGCTCCGCCGGCCCCGAGCACGCCGGCCCCCGCGCCGGCGGCCCCGCCCGCAGCGGCTCCGGCGGCCGCCCCGGCGCCCGCCGCCCCGGCCGGCCCCCGCCGAGCCTGCCGCGCCCGTGGCCCCCGCCGCGCGTGAGGGTGGCGCCGGCCAGGCCGCGCCGCGCCCGGGCGCACCCCGCCCGAGCACCCCGCGTCCGGGCAACAACCCCTTCGCCGTCGAGCCAGGGCATGGGCCGGTCCCGCGAGGCCAACCCCCGCCCCGGCAACAACCCCTTCGCCGCGAGCCAGGGGATGCCGCGTCCGCAGAGCCGCCCCGGCACCCGCCCCGGCGGTCCCGGCGCGGCCGGTCCCCGCCCCGCGGGTTCCCGCCCGAGCCCCGGGATGATGCCCGACCGCTCGGCCGTCGCCCGTCCGGGCGAGCGCCCGGCACGCGGTGGTGCACGACCCGGTGGCCCCGGTGGGCGTCCCGGCGCCGGTGCCGGCGCCGGTGGGTACGGCGGCCGTCCCGGTGGGGGCGGCGGCGGGTTCCGCGGTGGCCCCGGTGGCCGCGGTGGCACGCAGGGTGCCTTCGGTCGCGGCGGCGGTCGCCCCGGCCGCGCCCGCAAGTCCAAGCGCGCCAAGCGCATGGAGTTCGAGGAGATGCAGGCGCCGTCGATCGGCGGCGTGAGCGTCCCTCGTGGTGACGGCACGACGATCGTCCAGATCCGCCAGGGCGCGAGCCTCTCGGACTTCGCCGACAAGATCAACGCCAACCCCGGCTCGCTCGTCACCGTCCTGTTCCACCTCGGTGAGATGGCCACGGCGACCCAGAGCCTGGACGAGGACACCTTCAAGCTCCTCGGCGGCGAGCTCGGCTACGACATCCGCATGGTCTCCCCGGAGGAGGAGGAGCGCGAGCTCTTCGACTCCTTCAACATCGACCTCGAGATCGGGGTCGACTCCGAGGAGGAGGAGGACCTCGAGGCCCGCCCGCCGGTCGTCACCGTCGTCGGCCACGTCGACCACGGAAAGACCCGGCTCCTCGACGCCATCCGCAACGAGGACGTCGCGGCCGGCGAGACCGGTGGCATCACCCAGCACATCGGTGCCTACCAGGTGCACCGTGAGCACGAGGGCGTCGACCGGCCGATCACCTTCATCGACACGCCCGGTCACGAGGCGTTCACCGCCATGCGGGCCCGTGGCGCCAAGGTCACCGACATCGCGATCCTCGTGGTGGCGGCCGACGACGGCGTCATGCCGCAGACCATCGAGGCGCTCAACCACATGCAGGCGGCCGACGTCCCGATCGTCGTCGCGGTCAACAAGATCGACGTCGAGGGTGCCAACCCGAGCAAGATCCGCCAGCAGCTCACCGAGTACAACCTCGTCGCCGAGGAGTACGGCGGCGAGACGATGTTCGTCGACGTCTCGGCGAAGCAGGGACAGAACATCGACCAGCTGCTCGAGGCCGTGCTCCTCACCGCCGACGCGGCGCTCGACCTGCGCGCCAACCCCGACCGCGAGGCCCGGGGCATCGCGATCGAGGCCAACCTCGACAAGGGTCGCGGCGCCACGGCCACCGTGCTCATCCAGACGGGCACGCTGCACGTCGGTGACGCGATCGTCGCGGGCTCCTCGCACGGCCGCGTGCGGGCGATGCTCGACGAGCACGGCACCCCGGTCCCGGAGGCGACCCCGTCGCGACCGGTACAGGTGCTGGGCCTGTCCTCGGTCCCGCGGGCCGGCGACACCTTCGTCGTCGCCCCCGACGACCGCACCGCGCGCCAGATCGCCGAGAAGCGTGAGGCGGCCGACCGTCAGGCCAGCCTGGCCAAGGCCCGCAAGCGCATCTCGCTCGAGGACCTCAACGAGGCCCTCGCGGCGGGCAAGGTCGACACCCTCAACCTCATCCTCAAGGGTGACGTGTCGGGGTCGGTCGAGGCGCTCGAGGACGCCCTGCTCCAGATCGACGTGGGCGAGGAGGTCGACCTGCGGATCATCGACCGCGGCGTCGGCGCGATCACGCTGAACAACATCAACCTCGCGATGGCGTCCAACGCCATCATCATCGGCTTCAACGTGCGGGCCGAGGGCCAGAACGCCGAGGTCGCCGAGCGCGAGGGCGTCGAGATCCGGTACTACTCGGTCATCTACCAGGCGATCGACGAGATCGAGCAGGCGCTCAAGGGCATGCTCAAGCCGGAGTTCGAGGAGGTCGAGCTCGGCACCGCGGAGATCCGCGAGATCTTCCGCAGCAGCAAGTTCGGCAACATCGCCGGCTCCATCGTCCGCAGCGGCGAGATCCGGCGCGGCACGCGGGCGCGCATCACGCGCAACGGCGTCGTCGTCGCCGAGAACATCGAGATCGCCGGCCTGCGGCGGTTCAAGGACGACGTCACCGAGGTCCGCGAGGGCTTCGAGTGCGGCATCAACCTGGGGTCGTTCAACGACCTCCAGCTCGAGGACCTGATCTGCACCTATGAGATGCGAGAGAAGCCTCGGGCGTGATGAGGCGGGGCCCATGCAGAGCATGGGCCGCCACGCTTGCGTGGGCGAAGCCGCGCGCCTGACGCGCTGCCGCCTCGACCGGTCGCGGGCGGCCCACCCTCGTGGTGGGCCGCCCGCGCCCGTCCGGCCACCACCCGGGATCACTAGGGTGGTGGCGCCCCCTGTCCCGCCGACGTGAGGAGGAGCCGTGGCCGACACCGCCCGCGCCCAGAAGGTCGCCGACCGGATCAAGACGCTGACCGCCGAGAACCTGGAGTCGATCGTCAAGGACCCCGACCTCGGGTTCGTCACCATCACCGACGTCCGGGTCACCGGTGACCTCCAGCACGCCTCGCTCTTCTACACGGTGTTCGGGGATGCCGGTCAGCGTGCCCAGACGGCGCGCCTCCTCGAGCTCAACCGGGGCAAGCTGCGCTCGTTCGTCGGCAAGCAGCTCGGCATCCGGCTCACCCCGTCGCTGGAGTTCGTCGCCGACGCCATCCCGGAGACGACCGCCCACCTCGAGGAGCTCCTGCGCGAGGCCCGCGAGCGGGACGCCGCGGTGGCCGCGGCCGCTGCCGGAGCCCGGCACGCCGGGGAGCGCCGACCCCTACAAGAAGGACCGCGACGCCGACGAGGACGAGGGCGACGAGGTCGCGGGTGCCGGCGCCTGAGGGCACGCGGCCCACGCCCGACGGCATCCTCGTCGTCGACAAGCCCGCGGGCTGGACGAGCCACGACGTCGTCGCGCGCGCCCGCCGGCTGTGCGCCACCCGCAAGGTCGGCCACGCGGGCACGCTGGACCCCATGGCGACCGGGGTGCTCGTGCTCGGCGTCGGCCGGGCCACCCGCCTGCTGACCTTCCTCGTCGGCTGCGACAAGGACTACACGGCCACGGTGCGGCTCGGCCAGGACACGCTCACCGACGACGCGGAGGGCGAGGTCACGGCATCCCGTGGTGCCGGCGACCTCGACCGGGATGCCGTCGCGACCGCAGCAGCGGACCTCACCGGTGACCTCGACCAGGTGCCGAGCGCGGTCAGCGCCATCAAGGTCAAGGGGGAGCGCGCCTACGCCCGCGTCCGCGCCGGGGAGGACGTCGTGCTGGCGGCGCGCCGCGTCACCGTGTCGCGCTTCGCCGTGGGCGCCGTCCGCCCCGCCGACGTCGACGGCATCCGCGTGCTCGACGTCGACGTCGAGGTGACCGTCTCGTCCGGGACCTACGTGCGGGCGCTCGCGCGCGACCTCGGCGCCGCCCTGGGGAGCGGGGGGCACCTGACCGCACTGCGCCGCACGCGGGTCGGCGGCTTCCGCCTCGACGACGCCCACCCGCTGGCCGACCTCGAGGCCCGGCAGGGTGAGCCGATGCCGGTGACCCCGCTCGCCGACGCCGCCCGCGCGGCCTTCGCCGTGCGCGAGGTCGACGAGGCGCAGGCCCGCGCCCTCGGGCACGGACAGCGCCTCGAGTCCGAGGTGCCGGGGCGCACCGAGCCGGTCGCGGCGATCGCCCCCGACGGCGCCCTCGTCGCGATGCTCGACGAGTCCCGTCCCACGGCGCGCAGCCTCGTCGTGTTCTCCCCGGCGAGTTCGTAGAGTGGTCCCCGTGCACCGTTGGACCGACCCGTCCCGGACGCCTGCGGCCCTGCGGCCCTGCGTCCTCACCCTCGGCAACTTCGACGGCGTCCACCGCGGGCACCGTGCCGTGCTGACGGCGCTCGTCGAGTCCGGGCACCGGCTGGGCCTGCCGTCGGTCGCCATCACCTTCGACCCGCACCCCGCGGCGGTCCTGCGCCCCGACGAGGCACCCGAGCTCATCACGCCGGGCGCGGTGCGCGAGGACCTCCTCGCCGACTGCGGCATCGACGGGCTGCTCGTGCTCGACTTCACCCGCGAGTTCGCCCAGCAGACGCCCGAGGACTTCGTCCGGGCCGTCTTCGTGCGGGGGCTGGACGCCCGCAGCGTCGTCGTCGGCATGGACACCCGCTTCGGGTACCGCAACGCCGGCGACGTGTCGACCCTGGCCGACCTCGGCGAGCAGTTCGGGTTCGAGGTCATCGCGCTCGACGACGTCGGCGAGGGTGAGCGGTTCTCCTCGACCGTCGTCCGCAGGCACCTGCGGGCCGGCGAGGTCGCCGAGGCGGCGCGCATCCTCGGCCGGCCGCACCGGGTCGTCGGCACCGTCGTCCACGGCAACCACCGGGGCCGCGCCCTGGGCTACCCCACGGCGAACCTCTCCGAGGACACCCTCGGGCTCGTGCCGAGCGAGGGCGTGTACGCGGGCTGGCTGACCCGGCTCGACCTCGACGAGGGCGCCCCGGACCGCACGATGCCGGCCGCCATCAGCGTCGGCACCAACCCGACCTTCGACACCGCAGGACCGGCGCACGGTCGAGGCCTACGTCCTCGACCGGGACGACCTCGACCTCTACGACGAGCGAGTCATGGTGGAGTTCACGGCGCACATCCGCCCCACGCTGCGGTTCGACTCGGTCGACGAGCTGCGCGAGGCGATGGGCGGCGACGTCGCCCGGTGCCGCGAGCTGCTGACGAAGATCGTCCCCGCATGACCCGGATGCACGCATCCGGGTCATGGCGTGGGCCCGCCGGCCTGAGCCGCGACGACCGCTGACCACGCGTGAGGCCCTGGGCCCGGCACGACGTCGGGCTCTACGTCGCCGCCGCGGGTGCGTCCGTCGTCGGCTCGCTCCTCGTCTGGTCGGCCACGGCCCGCACCGACGGGACGGCCTACCTCGTCCGGCACCTCCTCACGGCGGCGGTCGGCCTGGCCCTCGCGCTCCTCGTCAGCACCGTGGGGCAGCACCGGGTCCGGCTCGCCGCCCCGTGGGTGTACGCCGGGTCGGTCCTCGCGCTGCTCGCCGTGCTGACGCCGCTCGGGCGCACCGTCAACGGCTCGCGGTCGTGGATCCCTCTCGTGGGCGGGTTCACGGCCCAGCCGGCGGAGCTCGCCAAGGTCGGCCTGTGCCTCGCGCTCGCCGCGCTCCTCGCCGGGCAGGCGGAGCGCGGGCTCGCGCCCGGCGCGCGCGAGGTGGCCCTGTCCGCGGTGCTCGTCGCCGTGCCGACCACCCTCATCCTCCTGCAGCCCGACCTCGGCTCGGCCGCGGTCGTCGTCGCGCTCGGGGGAGTCGTCGTCGCCGTCGCGGGGGTGCCGAGGCGCTGGCTCGTCGCCGCCACGGTGCTCGGCCTCGCCCTCGTCGTCGTGGCGCTGACGACGCCCG
Organism: uncultured Actinomycetota bacterium; assembly: GCA_963811475.1. Taxonomy (GTDB): domain Bacteria; phylum Actinomycetota; class Actinomycetes; order Actinomycetales; family Dermatophilaceae; genus Fodinibacter. Next base: position 4,546 of record CAWERJ010000008.1, on the reverse strand, counting down.
CTGCTCAGCGACTACCAGCGCGAGCGGCTCACCTCGTTCGCCGACCCGTCGGCGGACCCCCAGGGCAGCGGCTACCAGACCCGCCAGGTGCGCCTGGCCATCGGGGCCGGCGGGATGTGGGGCCAGGGGTTCCTCCGCGGTGAGCGGACCCAGGGTGGCTACGTGCCCTTCCAGCTCAACGACTTCGTCTTCTCGGTCGCCGGCGAGGAGCTCGGCTTCGTCGGGGCCGCCGGCCTGGTCGTCATCCTCGGGTTCGTCGTCGCGCGCGTCCTCGTCGTGGCCTCGCGGGCCACGGAGCAGTTCGGACGGCTCGTCGCCGTGGGGGTCGCCACCTGGCTGGCGGTCCAGGTGGTCCAGAACGTCGGGATGAACCTCGGGCTCCTCCCCGTCACCGGCCTGCCGCTGCCGTTCGTCTCGTACGGCGGCTCCTCGATGCTCGTCTCGTGGCTCGCCATCGGCCTCGTCGACGCCGCCCACACGGACGTGACCCGCCGGTAACCACCGGTTCCCACCGCGCCCCGGCGTGTGACAGGATTCGCGCACCACGCCCCCAATGCCGAGGACGATGCCCGATGCTCACCGCCTCCCCCCAGATCCACACCCCCGCCGACGAGCCCGTCGACCAGTCCGTGCTGGACAGCGAGGCCCGCAGCGTCGGCCACATGTTCCGCGACCGGGTCTCCGCGACCCCGGACCGGCCGGCCTACCTCCACGCCCTGGTGTCGGACTCCGGCGACGAGTGGGTGACGGTGACGTGGTCCGAGCTCGACACCGTGGTGCGAGAGATCGGGGCGGGGCTCATCGCCCTCGGGGTGGAGCCCGAGGACCGCGTGGCCATCGCGTCGAGCACGCGCTACGAGTGGGCCCTCGCCGACCTCGCGACGATGGTGGCCGGTGGGGCGACGACGACGATCTACCCGACGACGATGGCCGACGACGTCTCGTTCATCGTGGCCGACTCGGGCGCGAAGGTCGTCTTCGCCGAGAACGCCGACCAGCTCGAGAAGTTCCGTTCCATCCGCTCCGGCACCCCGGCCGTGACCCGCGTCGTCGTGTTCGACGGTGTGCCCGAGGCCGACCCGTGGACGCTCACCCTCGACGAGGTGCGCCAGCTGGGCCGCGAGTACCTCGCCGGCGACCCCGGCGCCATCGACGCCCGCATCGACGGCATCCGGCACGACCAGCTCGCGACGATCATCTACACCTCGGGCACGACGGGCCGCCCCAAGGGCGTCCGGCTGCGCCACAGCGCCTGGACCTACGAGGGCGCGGCGGTCGCCTCCACGGGCATCCTCAGCGAGGACGACCTGCAGTACCTCTGGCTGCCGCTCGCGCACGTGTTCGGCAAGGTGCTGCTCACCCTGCCGCTGCAGATCGGCTTCCCCACGGCGATCGACGGGCGGATCGACAAGATCGTCGACAACCTCGCCGTCGTCAAGCCGACCTTCATGGGGGCCGCGCCCCGCATCTTCGAGAAGGCCTACGGGCGCATCTCGACGACGATGGAGAGCGAGGGCGGCCTCAAGGCGAAGCTGTTCGGCTGGGCCGGCGGCGTGGGCCGCGAGGTCAGCGAGCTGCGCGAGCAGGGGCAGAACCCCTCGGGGCTGCTGGCGCTGAAGTACCGCGTCGCCGACACCCTCATCGGCACGAAGATCCGCGAGCGGTTCGGCGGCCGCATCCGCTTCTTCATCTCCGGCTCCGCGGCCCTCAACCAGGACATCGCGCGCTGGTTCGACAGCATGGGCATGCAGATCCTCGAGGGGTACGGCATGACCGAGACGAGCGCCGCGTCGTTCGTCAACCGCCCGCAGGCCTACCGCTACGGCAGCGTCGGCTGGCCGCTGCCGACGACGGAGGTGCGCATCGCCGAGGACGGCGAGGTGCTGCTGCGGGGCGCCGGCAACATGGAGGGGTACCACAACAACCCCCAGGCCACGGCGGAGACGATCGACGACGAGGGCTGGCTGCACACCGGCGACATCGGCGAGCTCGACGACCGCGGGTTCCTGCGGATCACCGACCGCAAGAAGGACCTGTTCAAGACCAGCGGCGGCAAGTACGTCGCCCCCTCGATCATCGAGTCGACGTTCAAGGGCCTGTGCCCCTACGCGAGCCAGCTCGTCGTGCACGGTGCCGACCGCAACTTCGTGTCGGCGCTCGTGACGCTGGACCCCGACGCCATCGAGGGCTGGGCGGCGCAGAACGGCATGGAGGGCAGCTCGTACCACGAGATCGTCACCTCCGACGCCTGCCGCGAGATGGTGCAGGGGTACGTCGACCAGCTCAACGCCGGGCTCAACCGGTGGGAGACGATCAAGAAGTTCACCATCCTCGACAGCGACCTCACGGTCGAGGACGGCGAGCTCACCCCGAGCCTGAAGCTCAAGCGCAAGGTCGTCGCCGACAAGTACAAGCACCACCTCGACGCCCACTACACGAGCTGACGCCCGCCGCCCCTCGTCCGGCGGTCAGTCGGTGACGAGGGGCACGAACCGGTACGACCCGTGCCGGGTCACCCGGCGACCTCTCAGGGACGCCCGGGTCACGCACGACGCGCAGCATGCGCCCCCCGGCCGGGCACGACGAGGATGCCGTGCTCCGCCAGCTGGGCGACCAGCTCCTCGGGCAGTGCGCGGGCCATCGCCGACACGAGGATCCGGTCGAACGGGGCCTCCTCCGGGTGCGCCGAGAACCCCCGCGACGGACGGCGCGGACCCGGGCCCACGGCATCCCGGCCGCCTCGACGTTGGCCCGCCCGGTGAGCACGAGGTCGGGCACCCGCTCGAGCCCGAGCACCGAGCCCGCCGGACCGACGAGCTCGGCGAGCAGGGCGGTGGTCCAGCCCGACCCCGACCCGACGTCGAGCACCCGGTGACCCGGCCGCACGTCGAGCAGCTCGAGCATCGCCTGCACGGTGCGCGGCTGGCTGTTGGTCTGGCCGTGGCCGATGTCGAGCGGCCCGTCGTACGCCGCCCGCCGCCGCTCCGCCGCGGGGAGGAACCGCTCGCGGGGCTGGGCCGCCATCGCGGCCGCGACGCGCCGGGCGGCGTCCACGGCTACCCCCGCAGGTCCGCGAGCGCGGTCTCGACGGCGCGGTGGAAGGTCGGGTAGGCGAACGGCATCCGGGACAGGGTCCGGGTGGGCACGCGGGCATGCACGGCGGTGGCGAGCATCGAGAGCACCTCACCGCCCATCGGGCCGACCGAGGTCGCGCCGACGAGGTGGCCGGCAGCCCGGTCCTCGACGAGCTTGATGATCCCCTCGCCGCCGGGGCCGGTGATCCAGCCGCGCGTCGACGCCGCGAGCGGCGCCCGGCCGACGGCCACCTCGATCCCGGCGTCGCGGGCCTGCTGCTCGGTGAGGCCGACCGAGCCGACCTCGGGGTCGGTGAACGTCACCCGGGGCACTGCGTGGTACTCGGCCTCGCGCGCGTCGTCGCCCGTCCGCTCGGTGATGTCGGCGAGGGCCACCGCCGCCTGGTACATCGACATGTGCGTGAACGCCCCCTTGCCGGTGATGTCGCCGATCGCCCACAGCTTCTCGCCGGCCCGCATGCGCCCGTCGGTGCCGACCGCCCGGGCGTGGGGGTCCAGGCCCACCGAGTCGAGCCCCACGTCGGCGAGGTTGGGGCGGCGCCCCGCGGCGACGAGCAGGCGGTCCGACCCCAGCTCGACCGGGGTGCCACCGGCATCGGTGAGCGACACGGTGAAGCGGCCGTCGGCGTGGCGCACCGAGCCGATCGACGCTCCGGCGATCACCCGGATGCCGTCCGCGGCCATCGCGGCGGCGACGATCTCCGAGGACTCGGGCTCCTCGAGCGCCAGGACGCGGGGTGCCGCCTCGACGAGCGAGACGTCCGTGCCGAACCGGGCGAAGGCCTGGGACATCTCCGCCCCGATCGCGCCGCCGCCGATGACGACCAGCGACGCGGGGAGCTCAGCGGCCTCCAGCACGTCGCGGTTGCTCCAGAACGGGGTGTCGGCGAGGCCGTCGACGGGCGGCGCCGAGGGCGAGGTCCCGGTGTTGAGCACGACGCCGCGCGACGCCGTGAAGCGCTGGTCGCCGACCTCGACCACCCCGGTGCCGGCGAGGCGGGCGTGGCCGCGGACGAAGCGGACGCCGGCCTGCTCGAGGCGCTCGACGGCGGCCGTGTCGTCCCAGTCGTCGGTGGCCTCGTCGCGGATGCGGGCGTGCACGAACCCCCAGTCAGGCCTCACCTCCGCGGCACCGGACAGGGTGCCGACCCGGCGGGCGTCGGCGAGGAGGTTGGCGGCCCGGATCGCCATCTTCGACGGGATGCAGCCCCAGTAGGGGCACTCGCCCCCCACGAGGCGTTCGTCGACGCCGACGACGGTGAGGCCGGCCTTGGCGGCCTCGGTGGCCAGGTGCTCACCGCCGGGGCCGAGGCCGATGACGACGAGGTCCACGGGGGTGTCGGTGCTCATGGGCCCAGCCAAGCACGGCGGAGTGGCCCGGGGCGAGGGATCGGCCGTGCTTCGACATCGCACGATGTCGGTGCGGAGGGGTAGGACTGGAGTCCGTCACC
>CAWERJ010000007.1:0-73423 GCA_963811475.1 uncultured Actinomycetota bacterium | reverse complement strand
TGGGCCGCTCCTCCACCTCGAGAGTTGCGTCGAGCTCGTCGAGACCCGGGTCGCCGTAGCTCTGGCGCGCCCTGCGGGGATGACCGTCATGGGACACCTCGACCTGGGCGGGGCCGGCGACCGAGGTCGTCAGGGTGACCGAGGCGTTGCGGGCGCCGCTGGCCTGCGCGTCGGCGAGAACGTCCATGACGACCCGGTGCACGACGAGCTCGACCCGGGGGTCGAGCCGCCGCCGTCCCTCACTGACCGTCATCGTCGTGCGCATCACCCGTCACGCTGCCGAAGCTCTGCACGGCTGAGGCCGAGCACCGCGCCCAGGCCGGTCTCCGGCCGTTCGCGCACGCGCAGGTCGGTGATGTTCGAGCCGCAGGTCGGCCATCGCGTCGCTCGAGCCGCGACCGCAGGGCATCCAGGCCGTCGCGCAGCCCGGATCCCGGCGGACCCGCCTGTGCCCGCAGGGCGTCGACCTGGTAGCCCAGCGCTGCGAGGTCCTGGGCGATCCCGTCGTGGATGTCGCGCGCGATCCGGTTGCGCTCCTCGATGCTGGCGTGCTGCTTCAGGGTGCCGAAGAGCAGCCCCGCCTGAAGGGTCGGGCGCCATCCGCCGGGTCACCTCCTCGGCGCAGGCCCGGTCACTCGCAGTGAACGGCCTGTCCTCGACTTCGCTCGGCGATGACGACACACGCCGACTCGTTGCCCAGCGCCAGCGGCACGACGAGGGCCAGGCGTGGCCCGTTCTCGTCCGTGAAGCGCATCTCGTCGGGCGCCCACCTGCCTCGCTTCTGCCTGAGCACCTCGGACACCTGCTCCGCGATCCCCCAGGGGGCCCGGGTCGAGCCTCGCAGCGCCACGGGCACGAAGTGCTCGTCGTCCTCCGTCACGAGAACGGCGCTGCGGCTGGAAGGCACCTCGGCGGCGAGCACGTCCAGCGTGAGCGTCGCGCTTGCCGGGCGCATCGAGTCCGGTGGACATCTGCCCCGAGAGGTCCTGCAGCCGCTGGATGAGCTCGATGGCCTCGCGAGCGGCGGGGTCCGGCTCGCTGGCGGCCTGTTGTGCGGTGAGTCGCTGGTTCCACGCACCGAGGAGACCGAGCGCAGAGGCAGCCGCCAGCCAGGCGAACATGCCCACCGTGACCTGAGCCGAGGACTCGAAGGCCGCAACGGCGAGCAGGTAGGCGCCGCCTCCCACGGCTGACGTGAGGAGGAAGCCGAACCGGCCGTAGCGAGACCCTGCGTGGTACGCGGGGATGAGGATCAGCAGGGCGGCGCCGGTGCCAGTGTCAGTGAGGGCGTAGGCCGCGCCGGCCACGGCCGCGGACGACCCGAGGAGCGCCACCACGAAGGTCTCGACGACTGCCCGCCGGGCACCCGGCGATGCTGTCCAGCACCAGGACCATGAGGTCGAGAACCACGACGAGGAGGAGCCACGGCAGCACGTCCGACGACGGTGCCGGTCAGCACGGCGAGCAGGCCGCTCAGCCCTGCGAATGCCAGCCGGATCGTCGTCGACGCGTCGAGCCAGCTCAATCTGGCCGTGAGGTTCACAGGGCGAGCGTAGTTGCCCGTGCGCCTGCCCGGGCGCCCGACTCGGCCTGGCGACGGCCGCCGGCCACGTCGGGACCGGACATCGCGGCCGCAGCGGGGCGCTGCCGTTCCCACGGTTCTCCCAGACTGCTGTGGGAGATGCCAAGTCGGTGCATCGCGAAGAGACAAGGATCGGGGCCGAGGTGAAGGGTCGTGTGCTCGTCGTCGACGACGACCTCGCACTCGCCGAGATGCTCGGCATCGTCCTGCGCAACGAGGGGCTCCAGGTCGACCACGTCGCCGACGGTCCGTCCGCGATCGGGGCGTTCCGCGAGCACCGCCCGGACCTCGTGCTCCTCGACGTCATGCTGCCCGGCATCGACGGGCTCGAGGTGTGCCGCCAGATCCGCGCCGAGTCCGGCGTGCCGATCGTCATGCTCACCGCGAAGACCGACACCGTCGACGTCGTCCTCGGGCTCGAGTCGGGCGCCGACGACTACGTCGTCAAGCCCTTCAAGCCCCAGGAGCTCATCGCCCGCGTGCGCGCCCGCCTGCGCCGCGACAACGAGCCCGAGGCCGAGCGCCTGACCATCGGCGACCTCGTCATCGACGTCGCCGGCCACTCGGTCACCCGCGACGGCGTGCCGCTGAGCCTGACCCCGCTCGAGTTCGACCTGCTCGTCGCGCTCGCCCGCAAGCCGTGGCAGGTCTTCACCCGCGAGGTGCTGCTCGAGCAGGTGTGGGGCTACCGCCACGCCGGTGACACCCGACTCGTCAACGTGCACGTGCAGCGCCTCCGGTCGAAGATCGAGCACGACCCCGAGCACCCCGAGATCGTCGTCACCGTGCGCGGCGTCGGCTACAAGGCAGGCCGGGCCTGACCGTGACCGGTTCCGCCGAGGTCGGCGTCCGCACGGCACTCGCGTCCGGAAGGGCCCGCAGTCGCCGTGGCCTCGCCGACGTCGGCGCCTGGCTGCGCCGCGAGGGCTCGCTGGCCCGCCACCACTGGCGCCAGTCGCTGCAGATGCGGGTCGTCACGACGACGATGCTGCTGGGTCTTGCCGTCGTCTCGCTGCTCGGCGGGGTGCTGCACCAGCAGATCGCCAGCTCGCTCGAGCGGGACCGGGTCGCGGCGTCCGAGCGTGAGGTGCTTTCGCTCACCGGCCAGGCCCAGACCTACTGGGACGCCTCGACCTCCACGTCGGTCGACGAGCTGAACCAGGCCGCGAACGACATCATGTCGCGCGTCCTCGCCGCCCCCGGCGGCCGCTACGTCGTCATGAACCGCTCCGCCGACAACGACAGCGAGATCGTCCTCGCCAACCTGCAGAGCGGAGCCGTCGACCTGTCCGTGGTGAGCCCCGAGCTGCAGGCGGCCGTCGCGGCGACCCCGGGTCGCCAGCAGACCCAGATGGGCGAGGTCACCGTCGACGGGCAGGACGTGCCCGCGGTCATCGTCGGCAGCGTCGTCGAGATCCCCAACGCCGGCTCCTACGACCTCTACTTCATCTACCCGATGGAGCAGGAGGTCGCGACGATGGACCTCATCGGCAACGCCTTCGTCGTCGCCGGCATCATCCTCACCATCCTCGTCGGCGCGGTCGCCTGGGTCGTGACCCGCCAGGTCGTCACCCCGGTGCGTCGCGCGAGCGGGGTCGCCCAGCGCCTGTCCGCCGGCAAGCTCAACGAGCGGATGCCGGTGCGCGGCGAGGACGACCTCGCCCTCCTCGCGACGTCGTTCAACGGCATGGCCGACAGCCTGCAGTCCCAGATCCGCCAGCTGGAGGGGCTGTCGGCGGTGCAGCAGCGGTTCGTCTCCGACGTCTCGCACGAGCTGCGCACCCCGCTGACGACGATCCGCATGGCCGTCGACCTCATCCACGAGTCGCGGGTCGGCTTCGACCCCTCGGTCGCCCGGTCCGCCGAGCTCCTGGCCGGCGAGCTCGACCGGTTCGAGGCGCTGCTGTCCGACCTGCTCGAGATCAGCCGGTTCGACGCCGGTGCGGCCGCGCTCGACGTCGAGCCGATCGACCTGCGCGGGACGATCAGCCGGGTCGTCGAGGCGGCGCGGCCCCTCGCCGAGCGGCGGGGCAGCGTGGTGTCGGTTCTCGTGCCCGACGAGCCGGTGGAGGCCGACGTCGACGAGCGGCGCGTCGAGCGCATCCTGCGCAACCTCGTCGTCAACGCCATCGAGCACGGCGAGGGGCGGCCCGTCGAGGTCCGCGCCGCGGTCGGCGAGGATGCCGTCGCCGTCGTCGTCGCCGACCACGGGGTGGGCCTGCGCCCGGGCGAGGCGGCCAACGTGTTCACCCGGTTCTGGCGGGCCGACCCGGCTCGGGCGCGCACCACCGGCGGCACCGGCCTGGGCCTGTCGATCTCGCTCGAGGACGCCACGGCTGCACAACGGCTGGCTGCAGGCCTGGGGGGCGCCCGGGGTCGGGTCGCACTTCCGCCTGACGCTGCCACAGCGCGCCGGCGAGACCCTGCACGGGTCGCCGCTGCCGCTCAGCCCCACGGAGGAGCAGTGACCGGGCGGCGGCGGCTCGCGGCCGTCGTGTCGGTGCTCATGGCCCTCCTGTTGGCGGGGTGCAGCGGGCTGTCGCGCGAGGGCCCGGTCCGAGCAGGGCCTCGACGTCGGCAGCGAGAACCCGCCGGACCTGCGGGTGACGTTCCCCGGCCCGGTTCCCGGGGCGGGCCAGGAGAGCATCGTCCGCGGGTTCGTGCGCGCGGGCGCGGCCAGCGACGCGGCCTACGACAGCGCTCGCGCCTTCCTCATCCCCGACGTCAGCGAGAAGTGGGACCCCGACCGCACCATCGTGCTGCTGGCCGACGAGGTGCCGCCCTCGGCGACCCTGCTCGACCCCGCCACCGTGCGCATCACCGCCCGCGCCGCGGGGACGGTCGACGCCGACGGCCGGTACACCGCGGCCCGCCCGGGCAGCACCGTGAGCGCGACGTTCCGCCTGCAGACCGTGAGCGGGGAGTGGCGCATCGCCGAGCTGCCCAAGGGCTTCGGGCGGTGGATCTCGAGCGACAACGTCAGCCGGCTCGTCCAGCCCTACGAGCTGCACTACGTGGCGACGAGCCGCCGCGGCCTCGTGCCCGACGTGCGCTGGTTCCCCGCCGACCGGCTCGCGACCCGGCTCGCCCGCGCCCAGCTCGTCCCCGTGCCCGCGTACCTCGTCGGCGCGGCCGTCACCGCCGTGCCCAACGGCGCCCGCCTTCTCGGGGATGCCGTGTCGGTCGAGTCGGGCGTCGCGAGCGTCAACCTCATCTCGAGCCGGCTCGGCGCCGGGGAGGCGAACCGGCAGAACCTGTGGGCGCAGTTCGTCAGCACCTTGCTGCAGGACCCCTCGGTGTCGCGGGTGGCGCTGTCGGTCAACGGCGTCCCGGTCGACCTGGCGCAGCTCGACTCGGGCAGCCCGGCCGGCACGGCGGGCTCCTTGGCCGACATCGGCTTCCCGGCCCAACCCGTGGCGTCCTTGGCCCGGCCGGTCGTGCGCCGCGGTGCCGAGGTCGTGGTCTTCGACCCGGCCGCCCTCGGTGAGTCGGAGCCGCGCGTGCCGGCCGGGTCGGGCAGCTACCCGCCCGTGGACCAGACCTTCAGCCACCTCGCGCTGTCGGCCGACGGGAAGGAGCTCGCCGGGGTCGACCCGGGCGGCGACGGCATCTCGCGGTGGCGCGGGGTCAACCGCTACGAGGTGCCGCTCGACGGCACCGAGGTCGGTCACCCCTCGTACGACCGGCGGGGCTTCCTGTGGGCGGGTGCCGTCGGGGCCGGTGGCGCGGACGGCACGCGGCTCTGGGTCGTCGACGGCGCCGCCGACCCGGCCCGGCCGCGGGCCGGCGCCACCGCGGTCGAGGTGAAGTGGCTGGCCGGGCGCCGGGTGCTCGAGGCCCGGGTGGCTCCGGACGGCGACCGCATCGCCGTGCTGTCGACGCTGCCCGACGGCTCCGACTCGCGGATCGACCTCAGCGGTGTCGTGCGCACCGGGGGAGGCGTGCCCCAGCGGCTCGCCGCCGCGCTGCGGATCGGGGCGCCGGTGACGAAGGCCACGAGCCTCGCCTGGCTCGACGACCGCACGCTGGCCACCCTCGGGGTGCTCGACGGGAAGACGCTGCAGCCGGCCGTGCTCACCGTGGGCGGGGAGGTGCGGGCGCTGAACCCGGTCAAGGGCGCGACGGCCATCACCTCCACCGGCGGCGAGCGGGACCTCTGGGTGGTCGCGTCGCCGGGTCGGCTGTTCGGGCGGGCCGGCTCGCAGTGGGTCGACAGTGGGCCGGGGACGGACCTGGCGGTCGCGGCGGGCTGACCGTCCACAGGGGGTCGCCGTGGTCGGCGGTCGGTCCACAGGGCCGGCGTCGCGGTGGTGCCGGCGCGCAGCCGCGGGGTGACCCTCGTGGTCTCGCCGCCGGGGCGAGTCGTCGGTCGGGGGTGGGGTGGTGAGTGTGTGGGACGGAGCTTCGTCGCGGGGTGGCCGCCGCGGCCGAGCTGGTGCTGCCGGCGCGGTGCGCCTCGTGCCACGGACCCGGCGCCCCGCTCTGCCGCGGCTGCAGCGCGGGGGTGCGCACGGCATCCGGGGATGGCGGCGGGCCGCACCTCGTGCGCCTCGAGCCGTTGTCGTCCGGGATGCCGTCGTGCTGGGCGGGTGCCCGGTTCGAGGGTCCGCTGCAGCAGGCCGTCACCGCCTACAAGGACGAGGACCGGCGCGACCTGCGCGGTCCGCTGGCCGAGCTGCTGGCCTCGGCGCTCGGGTCGGCGGTGCCGGCCGACCCGGTGCTGCGGCGACGTCAGGCGCTCGGCGACCCCGTGCTCGTCGTGCCCATGCCCACGGCGCGGGCGTCCCGGCGTCGTCGTGGTGACGACCCGGTGCGTGACGTCGTGGGGGCGGCGGTCGGCGCCGTGGGGGGACGGCTCGTGCTGGTCCAGGCCCTGGCGCACAGCCGGGCCGTGGCCGACCAGGCGCACCTCGACCGTGGTGCCCGTGCGGCCAACCTCGCCGGGGCGATGGTCGTGCGCGAGGCCGTGCGCCCGGTGGTTCGGGGTGCCGTCTGCGTGCTCGCCGACGACGTCGTGACGACGGGGGCGACCCTCGCCGAGGGGGCCCGGGCCCTGAATGAGGCGGGTGCGCGGCACGTCGTGGCGGTGACCGTGGCCGCCACCCCACGCCGACGCGCCGCGCCCTTGTGGCCCACCGGCCCTCCGACTAGCGTCAGGTCATGAGCCCCGTTCCTCCGGAGGTGGTGCCCCTCACGTCGATCTCGCACTGAGCAGGAACCACCCCCAAGTACGAGGAGGACCACGTGGACATCGTCGTCACCGGACGGCACCTGACCGTCTCCGACCGCTTCCGGGCCCACATCGAGGACAAGCTGGAGAAGATCACCCAGCTCGAGCCTCGCACCCGGCGGGTCGAGGTCATGGTCAGTCACGAGCCCAACCGTCGGCAGACCAAGTCATGTGACCGGGTCGAGATCACCTGCTACGCCAAGGGCCCCGTCGTGCGGGCCGAGGCGTGCCTCGATGACGAGTACGCGGCCCTCGACGTGGCGATCGACAAGCTGATGGAGCGGTTGAGGCGTCGGAACGACCGGCGACAGGTCCACCGCGGGCGGCGCACCCCCGAGTCCGTCGGGCAGGCGACCTCGCGCATCGTGGCCCCGGACGACGTCGCCCTGGCGGCCGAGGCCGCGGGTGGTGCTGACCACGATCCCTTCGGTGACTCCCCGGTCGAGGTCCGCGAGAAGGTCCACCGCTCGGTGCCGATGACCCTCGCCGACGCCCTGCGCGAGATGGAGCTGGTCGGCCACGACTTCTACCTGTTCCACGACCTCGACACCGACCGCGCCAGCGTCGTCTACCGGCGGCGCGGCTGGAGCTACGGGGTCCTGCACCTCGACCTCGACGGTTCCCTGTCGGACAGCGGTGCCCGCGACGACGAGGACGTCGAGGCGGCCGCGTCCTGAGAGCGACCCCGTTTTCGGTGTGGGCAAGCGCGCCCGGACCTGCGACGATGACCCCGTGGCTGGTGACGGTGTGACCCAAGGGGTGGCGGACGTCGCGCCCGCACCGATCCGCGTCGTCATCGCCGACGACCACGACCTCTACCGGCGCGGCATGCAGGTCGTCGTCGAGCTCGACGGCACGGCGCAGGTGGTCGGCCAGGCGAGCAACGGCAACGACGCGGTCGAGGTGTGCACGAGGGTCGACCCCGGACGTCGTGCTCATGGACGTGCGGATGCCGGGTGTCGGCGGCATCGAGGCGTGCCGCCGCATCCGGGCCGCCGTCCCCACCGCGCGGATCCTCATGCTGACGATGTCCGACGACGAGTCCGACCTCTTCGAGGCGATCAAGGCCGGGGCCAGCGGCTACCTGCTCAAGGACCTCCCGGGCGAGGAGGTGTCCGAGGCGATCGGCCGGGTGCACGACGGCCAGGCGATCATCCCGCCGGGGATGGCGGCCACCCTGCTCAACGAGTTCAGCCGGCTCAGCCAGGACCCCGAGCCGATCGCGGGCACCGCCCCGCATCTGACCGACCGCGAGGTCGAGGTGCTGCGGCTCGTGGCACGCGGGCTGGCCAACCGCGAGATCGCCGACCTGCTCGTCATCTCCGAGAACACCGTGAAGAACCACGTGCGCAACATCCTCGAGAAGCTGCACCTGCACTCGCGCGTGGAGGCGGCCGTCTACGCGCCACCGCCAGAACCTCCTGCCGACAGATGAGTGACGCGCCGCCCGAGCGTGCACCTCTCCACTCGCGCGGCGCGACGCGTCGCCCTCGCGGCCCAGGGGTTCGCCCGCCCCCGCCCTGTCGTGCCCGGCATGCGCGACCTCCAGCGGGTCGTCGACACCGTCGGCGTCGTCCAGATCGACAGCGTCAACGTGCTCTGCCGCAGCCACTACCTGCCGTTCTTCTCCCGGCTCGGCCCGTACGACCGCGCCCTGCTCGACCGGGCCCGCGACGTCGCCCCCCGCCGGGTCGTCGAGTACTGGGCGCACGAGGCGTCGCTGGTGCCACCGTCCACCTGGCCGCTGCTCGACTTCCGGATGCGGCGGGCCCGCTCGGAGGCATGGGGCGGGATGCGGCGCGTGGCGCTCGGAGCACCCGGAGCTCGTCGCCGCCGTGCTCGCGGAGGTGGCGCGGCGCGGGCCGCTGACGAGCCGCCAGCTCGAGGCCGCCCTCGCGCACGACCTGCCGCGCCAGCGCGACGACTGGGGGTGGAACTGGTCCCTCGTCAAGAGCGCCCTCGAGCACCTCTTCTGGGCGGGGGAGGTGTCGAGCGCCGGGCGCACGGCGCAGTTCGAGCGGCGGTACGCCCTGCCGGCTCGGGTGCTGCCGCCGGCCCTGCGCGCGGTGGCCGTCGACCCCGAGGCCCGCCCGACCGAGGACGAGGCGTTCCGCCGCCTGGTCGAGATCGCGGCTCGCGCCCACGGGGTCGCCACGCGAGCAGTGCCTGCGCGACTACTTCCGCCTCTCGCCCGAGCAGGCGCGCCCGGCGGTCGCCGCCCTGGTCGCGGACGGCATCCTCGTCCCTGCGACGATCGAGGGCTGGCACCGCCAGGCCTACCTGCACCGAGACGCCCGGCGGCCCCGCCGCGTGCATGCTCAGGCCCTGCTGTCGCCGTTCGACTCCCTCATCTGGCAGCGCGACCGCACCCGGGCGATCTTCGGGTTCGACTACCGCCTGGAGATCTACGTGCCCGAGCACCTGCGCCGCCACGGCTACTACGTGCTGCCGTTCCTCCTCGGTGAGGACCTCGTGGCCCGCCTCGACCTCAAGGCCGACCGCACCGCAGGAGTCCTGCGCGTGCGTAGCTGCACCTGGGAGCCGGGCCGTGGTGGCGCCGAGGACCGTCGACGGCTCGAGGAGGAGCTCTCCTCGATGGCCGCCTGGCTGCATCTCCAGGAGGTCGGATGAACGGAAAGGTTCTCCACCGCTAACGCTGCGGTGCCAGGAGCATCACGTATCCCTGGTCCTCCCCGACCTTCGTCCACCCCTTCTCGCTCACCAAGGCCTCGGTCAGGCCGCTCTCCTGCTTCAGGACCGCAGCGGAAGCGCCTGAGCGGGCGAGCGTGTCCCGCCACCCCGGAACGAGGTCGTAGGACTCGATGACGCTCCTGAAGTGGTTGACGCCGTAGACGTCGGCCCTTCCGTCGATGACAGGGTCGAGCGTCGGGTGCTCCCAGAGCATCCAGCCGCCCAGCTGGTAGTCGTTGAAGACGACGGTACCGGCGGGAAGCCGGGCGAGCGACGAGTCGAATGCGGAGGGCACCTCCGCTGGTCCGGACACGTCTCCCTGAGCGGTCCATGGGCCCACGAGGCAGACGATGGCGAGACCGACGCCGACGACTGCGACCTCACGGCGCTTGCCGGGGACCCGAGTGCTCCGGACCGGGAGGACTCGCGCGGCCGTGCGGGCGAGCAGGAGACCCAGGATGATCGCACCGAGGGCGATCGTGCGCGCGTAGGTCAGCGTGAAGGCGACACCAACGCCCAACAGCATGAGGTCGGTCCACGACGGCGGGATCCCGGCCTTGCTCCAGAGGGTCACCAGCACCGCGGCCATCACCAGTGACACGAGCGCCTGGAACATGAACGGCGAGGGGGTCTGCCACTCACTGACGAACTTCGTGTAGTCCCGCATCCCGCCCGGCGAGGCGAGCAGCCGCGGTCCGACCGGCGTCAGTGCAGCGACCAGTGCGCCGCCGATCGGGATGGCTGCCAAGCGCAGTCCTGAGCGGACCGACAGTCTTCGGTCCAGTGCCATCCCGAGGAGGATGACGGCCCCCAGGCCCACGCCGACGAACCACATCGCGTGGGAGCACGCCCACAGCCAGGTCAAGGGGACGAGCCACCAGCGGGGGACTCCGTCGTCATAGGTCTTGAGCCACGCGGTGGTGAACACGGCGAGCAGGACGAAGGTGACGATCTGGGGGCGGAGCATGACCGACCCGGAGGCCCCGGCCCACGCAGTGACGGCCGCCAGGGAGGCGACGAGCGGCGGCGAGAACTGTCGGCTGCAGACGTAGAGGCTGGCGAGCAGTACCACGGCACCCAACGCCTGGAGGTACGACAACCCCGCCCAGCCGAAGGTGTCGTGGACGAGCACATACAGGAGTTCTGGCGACCACTCGTGCAACACCAGTGGGCGCTCCGCGAGCGACGACCATGGCTCGGGACCAGCGAAGCGCCATGTCTGCCACAGGTAACTGCCCAGTCGGAGGTGCCAGAAGGTGTCGGGGTCGGTGATCGGACGGTTGAGCCGGCTGAACAGCAACAGGCCCATCAGCGGGATGACGGCGACGGGGAGCCAGGTGAGGACCCACTGCACCGGCCCGCCCGGCATCCTCCGCGGAGCGTCGGCCGGCTCGTCCTCGGCCGGTGGGACGGGCGCGCCGACGTCGGCGAGGGTGGGGGAGGGCACCGGTCCGGACACGCGATGAGTATGGCAAGGATCTGCACGTGCGGCGGACCCTTGTCGGTACCGCCATCGACGGCTCAGCGGCGGAGGAGCTCCCAGTGCAGCGCGTCGACGGCGCGCCCGTCGGGGAGCACGTCGGCCGCGGTCTCGCGACCCCAGATCGTGAACCCGAGCCGGTCGAGCACCGCGTTGCTCCGCACGTTGTCCTCGGCGGTCACGGCGACGAGCCGGCGCATGCCGAGTCCCCCGTCGGCGCGCGGTGAGAACGCGTGCTCGACGAGCACCGCCGCCGCCACCGTCGCCGCCCCGCGGCCACGGGCGCTGGGCAGCAGCTGGTAGCCGAGCTCGGCGGTGTCGTCGTCGAGGGTGCCCTCGTGCACGAACACGAGCACCTCGCCCAGGGCCATGTCGCTGCCGGCGTCGGCGACGCACCAGCTGAGCACGGTGCCCAGTGACATCCGCTCGCGGCGGACCATGAGCCACTCGGGGAAGGTGTCGGCGTCGAGCACACCGCGCGCCGGCATGTGGTGGTCGGGCTGGTCGCGGGGCTCGAGGTGCGCGACGTCGTCGTCGCGCCACGGCCGCAGCCGGATGCCGCCCGCGTCCGGCGACCGCAGCACCGGCGGGTCGGCCCACGGCGTCCGCGGCTCGAGCACGTCGTCGGCGCCGACGCTGGCCCGCCAGACGTCGACCGCCGTGCCCCCGTCCGGCGTCGGGGTAGGCCTGGGGGAGCGTCCCGTGCTGGGTGAACCCGCACGACCACGCCACCCGCCACGAGGGAAGTTGCCCCGCGCACGGCGGCCCAGTGCACGCGCACCCCGCCCTTGCCGAACCACCACCGCGACGCGAGCCGCAGCGCCCCGGCCATGAACCCGCAGCCCCGGCCCTCGGGGTGCAGCCCGAACCCCGTCTCGGCGGCGCCGCCGCCTCGACGGGGGCGCAGGTCGACGGTGCCGAGGTACTGCGCCTGCCGTCCTCGGCATCCGTGACGGCCCAGAACCGCGTGCCCGTCCTCCGCCTGCCAGCCCTCCTCGATGAGCTCGAGGAAGGCCCGCGCCTCCTCCAACCCGTAGGGCCGCGGCACCCTGCGTCCAGCGCACCGCTCTCGGGGTCGGTGCACTGCTCGACGATGCGGCCGGCATCCTCGGGGCGGTGCGCGCGCAGCCGCACGACGCCGTCGGTGAGCTCGGGCACGCAGGCAGGGAACGGCGTACCTGTCATCCCCCCAGCCAACCACCGGGAGGCGCCGCAGGGAACTCACCCCGCCGGGCGCCGCGTTGCCCCCAGAGGTGGTCCCGCCGCGTCGGTGGCTCCGTCACCGCTCGACTACCCTAGGCAGGTCGGTCGAGCGACCGTCGCAGTCACGCCAAGGGAGTCCCACTCGTGAAGATCGTCGAGAAGCTGTTGCGCGCCGGTGAGGGCCGCATTCTCAAGAAGCTCGACAACATCGCGGCCCAGGTCAACGCGATCGAGGAGGACTTCGAGAAGCTCACCGACGCCGAGCTGCGCGCCGAGACCGACACCTTCAAGAAGCGGCTGGCCGACGGCGAGACCCTCGACGACATCCTCCCCGAGGCCTTCGCGGCCGTCCGAGAGGCGAGCAAGCGCACCATCGGCAAGCGGCACTTCGACGTGCAGATCATGGGTGGCGCGGCCCTGCACCTCGGCAACGTCGCCGAGATGAAGACCGGTGAGGGCAAGACCCTCGTCGCGACCCTGCCGAGCTACCTCAACGCGCTCACCGGCAAGGGCGTGCACGTCGTCACCGTCAACGACTACCTCGCCGAGTACCAGTCCGAGCTCATGGGCCGCGTGCACCGCTTCCTCGGCCTCGAGACCGGCTGCATCCTGTCGTCGATGACGCCCGAGCAGCGCCGGGCCGAGTACGCCAAGGACATCACCTACGGCACGAACAACGAGTTCGGCTTCGACTACCTGCGCGACAACATGGCCTGGTCGGTCGAGGAGCTCGTCCAGCGCGACTACAACTTCGCCATCGTCGACGAGGTCGACTCGATCCTCATCGACGAGGCCCGCACGCCGCTCATCATCTCCGGCCCGGCCGACCAGCCGACCAAGTGGTACGGCGAGTTCGCGAAGATCGCGGCGCGGCTCGAGCGCGGCGAGCTGGAGTCCGGGCGCGGCGACTACGAGGTCGACGAGAAGAAGCGCACCGTCGGCGTGCTCGAGAGCGGCATCGAGAAGGTCGAGGACCACCTCGGCATCGAGAACCTCTACGAGTCGGCGAACACCCCGCTCATCGGCTACCTCAACAACGCCATCAAGGCCAAGGAGCTCTTCCAGCGCGACAAGGACTACGTCGTCATGAACGGCGAGGTGCTCATCGTCGACGAGCACACCGGCCGCATGCTCGCCGGTCGCCGCTACAACGAGGGCATGCACCAGGCGATCGAGGCCAAGGAGGGGGTCGAGATCAAGAACGAGAACCAGACCCTCGCGACGATCACCCTCCAGAACTTCTTCCGCATGTACGACAAGCTCGCCGGCATGACCGGCACGGCCATGACCGAGGCCTCCGAGCTCAACTCGATCTACGACCTCGGCGTCGTGCCGATCCCGACGAACCGCCCCATGATCCGCGTCGACCAGGCGGACCTCGTCTACCGCACCGAGGAGTCGAAGTACAACGCCGTCGTCGCCGACATCGTCGGGCGCCACGAGAAGGGCCAGCCCGTCCTCGTCGGCACCGTGTCGGTCGAGAAGTCGGAGTACCTCTCCGAGCAGCTGCGCCGCAACGGCGTGCGCCACGAGGTGCTCAACGCCAAGCAGCACGAGCGTGAGGCGACGATCGTCGCGGATGCCGGCCGCAAGGGCGCCGTGACCGTCGCGACGAACATGGCCGGCCGAGGCACCGACATCATGCTCGGCGGCAACCCCGAGTTCCGGGCCGTGGCGGCCCTCAAGGAGCGCGGCCTGGACCCCCACGAGACGCCGGAGGAGTACGAGGCGGCGTGGGACGACGCGCTCGCCGCCGCCGAGTCGGTCGTCGCGGCGGAGCACGACGAGGTGACCCAGCTCGGCGGGCTGTACGTGCTCGGCACCGAGCGGCACGAGTCGCGACGCATCGACAACCAGCTGCGCGGCCGCTCCGGCCGCCAGGGCGACCCGGGTGAGTCGAGGTTCTACCTCTCGCTCGAGGACCACCTCATGCGGCTGTTCAACGCCGGCCTCGTCGACCGGGTCATGACGACCGCGAAGCTCGAGGACGACCAGCCGATCGAGTCCAAGCTCGTCTCGCGCTCCATCGCAGTCGGCGCAGGCCCAGGTCGAGGCGCAGAACTTCGAGATCCGCAAGAACGTGCTGAAGTACGACGACGTGCTGAACCGCCAGCGCCAGGTCATCTACACCGAGCGCCGGCGCGTGCTCGAGGGCGAGGACCTGCACGAGCAGCTGCGCTTCTTCGTCAACGACGTCATCGAGGGCTACGTCGACGCCGAGACCGCCGACGGCTTCCCCGAGGACTGGAACCTCGAGCGGCTCTGGACCGCCCTGCGCGGGCTCTACCCGGTGACCCTCGACCACGGCCAGGTCGCCGAGGCGGCCGGTGGCCTCAGCTCGCTGACCAACGAGCGGCTCAAGGAGGAGATCCTCTCCGACGCGCACCACGCCTACGACGAGCGCGAGGAGGCCCTCGGCTCCGAGGTCATGCGCGAGGTCGAGCGGCGGGTCATGCTCTCGGTGCTCGACCGCAAGTGGCGCGAGCACCTCTACGAGATGGACTACCTCCAGGAGGGCATCGGCCTGCGGGCGATGGCCCAGCGCGACCCGCTCGTCGAGTACCAGCGCGAGGGCTTCGCCCTGTGGACGACGATGAACGAGGCCGTCAAGGAGGAGTCGGTCGGGCTGCTCTTCCACGTCGACGTCAAGGTCGACCAGCCGGCCGAGGAGGCGCCCGCCATCGAGCCCGTGCACGTGTCGCAGATGCTCGGCGCGATGGCCGGCGCCTCGGCCGCGACCGCCGACGGCTCCGACGGGATGCCGGCCGCCCGCCGGTCCGCGGTCCAGACCGAGCCCGAGCCGGAGGTGGCGGCCGCCCCCGTCGGCGCCGGCCTGGGTTCGGGGCAGGTTCCGGGGCGTTCGCGCGCGACGGTGCCCGCAAGGTGGCCGTCTCCGGGGTGGGCGTGGGGCGTCCGCGCACCGGGCAGCTGCACTACACCGCCCCGAGCGAGACCGGTGAGGTCGTCGAGCGCGACGAGGGCGGGCCGGCATCCGGCTCGGGTCTCACCGACGACCAGCTGGCGAACACGCCCCGCAACGCCCCGTGCCCCTGCGGTTCGGGGAAGAAGTTCAAGATGTGCCACGGGCGCCGCTGACGCCGGACGCCGACCGAGACACCTGGCTCGTCACCCAGATCGGGTGAGCGCGCCCGTGTTTGCCGGCAGCCCCTGACGCGACGGACCTCCGACGGGTACCGTCACGGTCAGGAGGCCTCCGAGAGACAGGGACGCGTGGTGTCCAAGGAGCTGACGACGTCAGGACGTCCGGTCACGCTGCCCCAGCTGGGGCCCGAGGCGCGGCTGGCGCTCGACGTCGCCGTCGGCGCGGCCGGGGTGGCGGTCGGCGCTGCCGTGGTGGCGGTGCGCACCGTGCACCGCGTGACCGCACCGGTGACGCGGCTGTTCTGGCGACCACCGCTGCTGGCGACGCGCTACCAACCCGCCTCGCTCCTCGGCGGCCTGGCCCGCACGGGAGCGGCCGATCGTGAGGAGCTGCGCCGGCGGGCCGAGGTGCTGCTCGACGTGTGGACGCCGGTCATCGTCGCGCTGGTCGTCGAGCGGCTCGACCTCACCCGGCTCGTCGAGGAGAACGTCGACCTCGACGAGATCGTCTCGACCGTCGACCTGGATGCCGCGGTGGCGCGGGTCGACCTCGACGGGGCGGTGGCCCGTGTGGACCTCGACCGTGCCGTTGCCCTCGTCGACATCGAGGCGATCCTCGACCGGGTGGACCTGAACGAGGTGGCGAAGCGGCTCGACGTGGATGCCGTGGTGGCGCGGGCGGACCTCGATGCCGCGGTGTCGCGGGTGGACATCGACGCGGTGCTGGACCGGGTGGACCTGAACGAGGTGGCGAAGCGGCTCGATGTGGATGCCGTGGTGGCGCGGGCGGACCTCGATGCCGCGGTGTCGCGGGTGGACATCGACGCCGTCATCGACCGGGTCGACGTCATCGGCATCGTCGAGGAGGTGCTGGACGTCATCGACCTGCCGGCGATCATCCGCGACTCGACGGGCTCGATGGCCTCCGAGACGGTTCGCGGAGCTCGGATGACGAGCATCACCGCCGACGACGCGATCAGCCGGGCCGTCGACCGGGCCCTGTTCCGCCGGCGGCACAAGCAGAGCGCCGGAGCCGACGACGTGACGGGGCCGGAGATCTCCGCGATCCCCAAGGAGGCTCGTGGCTACCAGGGGCACTCGGCCGGGGTGGTGAGCCGCTTCGTGGCCAGCACCATCGACGCGGTCGTCGTCGGCGTCATGGCGGGCGGTATCTACCTCGGTGTGGTCTCCGTGCAGTTCCTGCTCGACCCACTGAACTTCACCTGGCCCGACGCCCACCTCCTCGCGAGCCTCACCGTGACCCTGGGCCTGGCGACCTTCTACCTCTTCCTGTGCTGGTGGCTGTTCGGTCGCAGCTACGGCGGCCACGTGATGGGCCTGCGCGTCGTCGGCGGCAGTGGCCGGCGGCTGGGCCCGCTGCGCTCCCTGATGCGGGCGGCGTTCTGCGTGTTCTTCCCGATCGGCCTCTTCTGGTGCGTCATCAGCCCGGAGCGGCGCTCGGTGCAGGACGTCGTCCTGTGGACCCGGGTCGTCTACGACTGGATGCCGCGACCGGGCGCGAGCCAGCGCAAGACCCTGCTCGGGCAGGCGCCCCATGGCGATGGAGCCGCCAGCCGCGGACGAGCCGCCCGACGCCCTCCCTGTGGCTGAGCCGGAATCCCCGCACCGTCACCACCGGTGGTCACGCCCGGCCGACAGCTCCGACACCTCCGAGCCCTGACGCCAACTGGATGACGACCGACACGGCCTCGTGCGCTGCCACCGCGGGTGCCACCGTCCTCGCGACACCGGCGGCAGCGCAGTTCCTCATGACCCTGGACAGCTCGGTCATGAACGTCTCGATCGCCACCGTCGCCGAGGACGTCGGCACCACCGTCACCGGCATCCAGACGGCCATCACATGGGCGAACGTCCAGCTGAGCGGTCTGCCCGGCCGGGTCGGCGGTGGGTAGGCCATGCGCGGCGGGAGCACCGCCACGCCCGCGGATCGCCGCCATCCGAGCGGACGGACCGCACCCGGATGCCGTCGGCGCACCTCGTCGCCACTGTCGCTCACCCGATCTGCAGGGCGCTGACCCGCCACTTGCCGTCCTGCCCGACGAGCCGGATGGCGACGGCGCGCACCCGGCTCCCGTCGCGGACGACCACCGCGGCCTCCGCCACCCCGTCCGCGGGCTCGCACACCCGCACGCGCAGCACCGAGATCCGCGGACGGGTGCGCGGAGCCCGGCCCTCGGCGACCCGGCGAGCGACGAGGGCGTTGCGGCGGGCCAGCACGGCATACACCTCCGGGCTCGTCCACCGCAGCACCTGCGGAGCGGGCCGGATGCCGGTCATCACCTCGAGCATCGCGTGCGTGATCCGGGCCGACCAGGCAGCCGGGTCGGGCAGGTCGGCACTGACCGTGCGCTGCGGCCCGAAGTACTGCTCGTCGGAGGCTGCGGCGAAGTCGACCGCGAGGGCGTCCTGCACGTAGCCCCCGTGACCCTCCCGCGCCTCGCGGGCCAGTCGGGAGCGGCGGACCGCCTCCTCGAGGGAGATCGGCGGCGGCAGCGGCACCGTCGGGCGGGGCGACGTGCAGCAGGCCGGCGCTCACGGACCGACCGCCTCGGGCGCCCTCAGCACCTGACCGGGAAGCAGGAGGTCGGGATCGTCGCCGATGACGTCGCGGTTGGCGGCGAACCACGCGGGCCAGGTCTCGGCGACCTCGGCGTCACCGGCCTGCGGCCCGAGGTGTCGCGCGACGATCGCCCACAGCGAGTCCCCTCGGCGCACGACGACCTCGACGGTCGTGGGCTCGGGCGGCGGCGGGGCGGTGCTGAGCACCCGGACGTCCGGCTGGGCGCGCACCGTCGGGGCCGTCGGCACCCACCCCGGGTCGGGCACGGCCGGCGAGTCGACCGACGCGCCGGGGGTGGCGCTCGGCCCGCCCGGTGTGCCGACCGACCCCACGGGCGTCGGCGTCAGGCCTGGCCGGGAGGAGCGAAGCCGGGGTCGGGCAGGGGCGCCCCGGCGACGACGGTGTGGGGACGCGCCGCGACCGGCCCGGCAGCCAGACCGGCGGCGACGCCCACCCCGAGCGCCGCGCCCGCGACCCGCCGCACCAGACGCGGCGTGACGGCATCCACGACCGTCACGGCGACCCGGCCGACGGCGCCCGGGACGAGGCACAGCAGCTGGAGCACGACCGCCAGCGCGAGCCAGGCGAGGCACGCGACGACACCGGCAGCGGCCACGGCCGTGAGCGCCTCGGCGGAGCTGACGGGCGCACCCGCCCTCGCCGCGGCACCCACCTCGCTGACGACGCGCATCGACCAGGCACCGACCCCGCCGAGCGACAAGGAGTGCTCCCACGCCCCGGAGCATCGCTACAGGCCGTTTGATAGTCGTTTGACGTTGTTTGCATGCCGATGACCGTAGGTGCTCGGTCCGACGGGCGCAACCGGTGCGACCTAGGCTGTGGACATGCGGTGGGAGGGGCTCTTCGACGACCTCGAGGGACAGCTGGCCGCGGAGGAGCGGCGCGAGCTCGACGACGAGGTGGCCGAGCGGACCCGGCGCGAACGCGCCCTCGTCACGCTCGAGGCGCGCCTCGCGGCAGCAGCGGGCTCCGGCATCCGGCTCCGCCTCGTCGACGGCACGCGGGTCGACGGCGTGCTCGACGACCGCGGCCGCGACTGGGTGCTCGTGCGCAAGGACGGCGGCCGGGACGTGCTCGTGCCCATCGCGTCAGTGGTCACGCTGACCGCCCTGCAGCCGCGAGGCCGGGGACCCCGGCACCGCCCGACGGTTCGGGCTCGGCTACGCGCTGCGGGCACTCGCGCGCGACCGGGCGACCGTGGCGGTGACGCTCGCGGGCGGTGGCCCCGCGCTCGTCGGCACCATCGACGCCGTGGGCGCCGACCACCTCGACCTCGCGGAGCACCCCGAGGGGGTGCCGCGTCGCCGCGAGAACGTCACCGCGGTGACGACGGTGCCGTTCGGCGCGCTGGTGAGCGTCGAGTCGCGCGGCTGACCGCCCCGCCGCGGGTCGGGCGCGGCCCGATCGACCGCTCGGCGGTCAGGAGCCTCGAGTCGCGGTCGACCTCGTCGCCCTCACGGTCGGACCGCGTGGTGACGAGGTCACGCGTCTCCGCGTACATGCGCTGGATGTAGGCCTCGAGCTCGACGGTCTCGACCCGCCACTGGCCACGCCCGCCGACCTTGATCGCGGGCAGGGAGCCGCTGCGCACGAGCGCGTACGCCTGCGCCGAGGAGATGTCGAGGATCTCCGACACCTCGGTCAGGGGGATGAAGCGGCGGGCCACGACGTCAGTGTGCCATCCACAGGCAGGCGCCCCGGCGAGGTTGTCCACAGGCTGGCGGCTCGGGAGGCGCGACTCGCCGGGCCTGCACCAGAATCGGGCCCCATGACCGACCTGCCGACCCCCACCGCGACCCGGCTGAGGCGCCCTTCGTGGCGCGACTCCCGGCTGCTCGTCGGTGTGCTCCTCGTGCTCGTGTCGACCGTGCTCGGATCCGTCGTCGTCGCGCGAGCCGACGACCGCGTGCCCGTCTACGCGGCCAAGGGGCAGGTGGCCCCGGGGGAGCGGCTCACCGACGCCGACGTCGTGCGGGTCGACGTCCTCCTCGGCGACGGTGCCGCGAGCTACCTGCCGGCCGACCGGGCGATCCCCGACGACACCTGGTCGCTGCGCGAGCTGCGCCCGGGCGAGCTCATCCCCGCCACCAGTGTCGGCGACTCCACGGCGGTCGAGGTGCAGCAGGTCGCCCTGCTCGTCGACGCCACGTCCGCCTCGGCGCTCGCGGCGGGCTCCGTCGTCGACGTGTACGTCAACCGGCCCGAGAAGGGCAGCACGGTCGGCCTGCCCACCTACGCCGGCCCCGAGCGGTCGCTCGAAGGGGTGTCCGTCGTGCGCGTCGCGGCCGACGACGCCGTGCTCGGCGGGGCCGCGGAGACCCGAGCGGTGCACGTCATGGTCCCTCGCGACGCGGTGCGCGACCTCGTCGCCGACGTCGACCAGGGGGCGCGGATCACCCTCGTGCCGGTCCCCGGTGGCACCACGTCGGCGGCGTCGTGACGACCGTCATCACCGCGGTCACGCACCGGTTCGAGGCGGAGTTCGTCCGGGTCCTCGAGGCCGCCGACGGGCTCGACCTCGTGCGGCGCTGCGCCGACGTCGCCGAGCTGCTCTCGGCCGGCTCGGCCGGTGTCGCCCGCGTCGCGGTCGTCTCGCCCGACCTGCGGGGCCTCGACCGCGACGCGCTGCGCCACCTCGCCGGGCACGGCGTCCGGGTCGCGGGCCTCGTCGGTCCCGATGACGACGAAGGGGAGCGACGGCTGCGCCAGCTCGGCGTCGCGACCATCCTGCGCCCGGTCGACGAGGCGGTCGACGTCTCCACCGCCCTCACGTCGCTGGCGGGGTCCACGACGTCGGGCGGCCCCTGGTCGGGTGAGCCCGCCGTCGGTGCCGGCGGTGTCGGGCTCGGAGGGCGCGTGGCACGGCATCCCCGATGCGGATGCCGTGCCGCTCACCTGCCGCGGTCGACGACGCCGCCGCACCGCGGCCGACCCCGGTCACCGTGGTGTGGGGGCCGACTGGTGCGCCCGGGCGCACGACCGTCGCCGTCACCCTGGCGGCGCACCTCGCTGGGGCCGGGGTGCGGGCTCTGCTCGTCGACCTCGACACCTGGGGCGCGAGCGTCGCGCAGGTGCTGGGCCTCGTCGACGAGGCGCCCGGGGTGGCCGCAGCGGCCCGGGCGTCGGAGCAGGGGACCCTCGACGTCGCCGGGCCTCGCGCGCCTGGCTCCCGAGGTCGTGCCCGGTCTGCGGGTCCTCACCGGCATCCCGAAGGCCGAGCGATGGCCCGAGCTGCGCGCCGCAGCGGTCGAGGACGTCCTGCGGCTGGCCCGCGGCGTCGTCGACCACGTCGTGGTCGACGCCGGCTTCGCGGTCGAGGACGACGAGGAGCTCAGCTACGACACCGCGGCGCCGCGACGCAACGCCGCCACCCTCACGGCACTCGAGGCCGCCGACCAGCTCGTCGTCGTCGGTGCCGCCGACCCCGTCGGGCTGCAACGGCTGGTGCGCGCCGTCCAGGACGTCCACGTCCTGCCCTCGCCCCGGCCGCTCGTCGTCGTCAACAAGGTGCGGGCGACGGTCGCCGGTCCCCGGCCGCAGCGCGCCATCGCCGAGGTGCTGGCACGGTTCGCCGGGATGGAGTCCGTGCGCTTCCTCCCCTGGGCGCCCGCGGAGTGCGACGCCGCCCTCCTCGCCGGCCGCGCGCTGACCGAGACCGCCCCGCACGCGGAGCTGACGAGGGCCCTGCGCGACCTCGCCGCGGCGCTCGACGACCGGCTCGCGCCCCCCACCCGGGCCCGCGCCCGTCGCCGGGAACGGGGCGCCCGGCGACCCGACCGCTCGGCCGTCGCCAGCCCGCGCGCGCGGGTGCCGACCGCCTCGCCCCGCCCCTGCCCGGTCGCCGCCGGGCCGTCTGACACGATAGGCGCGTGGCAGACCGGCTGAGCTCGCTCGACACCTCCTTCCTGCACCTCGAGGACGCGACCACGCCGATGCACGTCGGGTCGGTCATGGTGTTCGACGCCCCGATCGGGGGGTTCGACTACGAGAGCCTCGTGACGCTCATCAGCCAGCGGATCGCCTACGTGCCGCGCTACCGCCAGCGGATCAAGACGGTGCCCGGTGGGCTCGCCAACCCCGTCTGGGTCGACGACCGGCACTTCGACATGAGCTACCACGTGCGCCGCAGCGCCCTGCCGCGCCCGGGCTCCGACGAGCAGCTCGAGGAGCTCGTCGCCCGCATCCAGCCGCGTCCGCTCGACCGCAGCCGCCCCCTGTGGGAGGTGTACCTCGTCGAGGGCCTCGCCGAGGACCGCTTCGCGATCATCACGAAGACCCACCACAGCCTCGTCGACGGCATCAGCGCGGTCGACATCGGCAACGTGCTGGTCGACGGCAACCCGACGGCGGCCGACGGGGTCCTCACGACCTGGCGGGCGCGGCCCGAGCCGGGCGGGGTCGAGCTCGTCGTCGGCGCCCTCACCGAGGCGGTGCGCACCCCGAGCCAGGTCGTCGAGACGGTCCAGCACGGCATCGCCGACGTCGGCAAGACCGTCGGCAAGGTCGCGTCGGTGGCCGGCGAGGTGCTGTCGACCCTGGCCCGCGCCTCGGCCCGGCCCGCCCCCGAGTCACCGCTGAACGCGTCCGTCGGTCGCGCCCGTCGCTACGTGATGATCGGCACCGACCTCGAGGACTACCGCACGGTGCGCACCCGCCTGGGCCGGGGGGCGTTCGCCGACGAGGTGACGATCAACGACGTCATCCTCGCGACCGTCGCGGGGGCGTTCCGCTCCTGGCTGCTGACCCGGGGCGAGTCGGTGTACCCGGGCACGACGGTGCGCGCCATGGTGCCGGTGTCGGTCCACGGAGCCGAGGGGGCGCCGACGGGTGCCCAGGTCACGGCGTGCTTCGTCGACCTGCCGGTGGGCGAGCCGGCACCGTCGATGCGGCTGCACCAGATCGCCTTCGCGATGCGCCAGCAGATGGAGGGCGGCACGCGCCGGGCGGTCTCGGCCGACACGCTGTCCGGCCTCGGCGGGTTCGCCCCGCCGACCATGCACGCCCTCGGCGCCCGGCTCGGCGGCATGGTGTCGCGACGGCTCTACAACGTCGTCATCACCAACGTCCCCGGCCCGCAGACGCCGCTGTACGCGGCCGGGGCGCGCCTGGTCTCGAGCTACCCGGTGACCCCCCTGGGCCGCGGTCACGCGCTGTCGATCGGCCTCACCTCGTACGACGGCGGGGTCTACTACGGCCTCTACGCCGACCGCGACGCCATGCCCGACGCCGACGTGCTGGGCCGCGGCGTGGTCGACGCGCTCCACGAGCTCCTCGAGGCGCCGCGCGTCGGAGCGCGATGACCCACCGATCGGATGCCGCATGCCGCTGACCCGCGTCTACCTCGCCCTCGGTGCCGCAGACCTCGAAGCCCTCGCCGCCGGCCGGCCGCTCGGCCCCGCCCCGCTCGCTGCGCACGCCGTCACCCCGGCGCTCGGCCGGCCGGGGCTCGTCACCGACGCCGAGGAGCTCGAGCACGCCGCCTGGGTCGCCGCCGCCGACGAGGCGCTCTCGCGCACCGACGACGGCACGCGCCGCAGGGTCGTCGCCGCCGCCGACGTCGACGCCGCCGTCGTCGTGCGCCCGACCGCACCCGACCGACCGTCGCGGGTCGAGGTCTCGGCCCCGGTCGAGCTGCGGCGCGTCGTGTCCTTCCACGTCGACGAGGAACCCGGCGCCACCGAGCCCACCGACCTGCTCTGGTACGACGTCACCGAGCTGGCCGCCGTGCGTGACCTCGTCGGCGGGGGCTGACGGGCGCGCGAGGTTGCACCCGCACGAGGCTCGGCGCGAGAGTGGGGGTGATCCCGCCGTCGCGACCCGAAACGAGGAGCCCTCCCGCATGGACGCCGTCACCCACGTCCCCGCCCCGACCAACGAGACGGTCCTCGACTACGCGCCGGGCAGCCCCGAGCGGGCGTCGCTCGAGGTCGCCCTCGTCGAGCTCGGCCGCGACGCGCCACGAGCTGCCGCACACGATCGGTGGCGCCCGGGTGGCGGGGACCGGCGAGAAGATCGAGGTGCGCCAGCCGCACGCCCACCGCAAGGTGCTCGGCGTGACCCGCGGCGCGACCAAGCGCGACGCCGCGGCCGCCGTCGACGCCGCCGTCGCCGCCGCCCCCGCCTGGCGCGACCTCTCCTTCGACGACCGCGCCGCGATCCTGCTCAAGGCCGCCGACCTGCTCGCCGGACCGTGGCGGGCGCGGGTCAACGCCGCGACGATGCTCGGCCAGAGCAAGACCGCGTACCAGGCCGAGATCGACGCGGCGTGCGAGCTCATCGACTTCTGGCGCTTCAACGTCCACTTCGCCCGGCAGATCCTCGAGGAGCAGCCGCCGGCCAACTCGCGCGGCCTGTGGAACCGCAGCGACTACCGCTCCCTCGAGGGCTTCGTCTACGCCGTCACCCCCTTCAACTTCACGGCCATCGCCGGCAACCTCCCGACCGCACCGGCCCTCATGGGCAACACCGTCGTCTGGAAGCCCTCGCACTCCCAGCAGCTGGCCGCCCAGCTGACGATGGAGCTGCTCGAGGAGGCCGGGATGCCGCCCGGCGTCATCAACCTCGTCACCGGCCACGGCCGCGAGGTCTCCGACGTCGCGCTCGCGCACCCGGAGTTCGCCGGCCTGCACTTCACCGGCTCGACCGCGGTCTTCCAGGGCCTGTGGCAGCAGATCGGGTCGAACCTCACGAGCTACCGGCACTACCCGCGCATCGTCGGCGAGACCGGCGGCAAGGACTTCGTCCTCGCCCACCCGAGCGCCGACCCCGACGTGCTGCGTACCGCCATGATCCGCGGCGCCTTCGAGTACCAGGGCCAGAAGTGCTCCGCCGCCTCGCGCGCGTACGTGCCGCGGTCGGTCTGGCGCCAGATCAAGGCCGACCTCGTCGAGCTGACCAACGGGTTGCCGATGGGCGACGTCACCGACCTGTCGAACTTCATGGGGGCGGTCATCGACGAGCGCGCCTTCGCCAAGCACAAGGCCGCGATCGACCGGGCGCACGCGACGAGCCACCTCGACGTCGTCGCCGGCGGCACCTACGACGACTCGGAGGGCTGGTTCGTGCGGCCGACCGTCGTCGAGAGCAGCGACCCGACCGACGAGATGTTCGCGACCGAGTACTTCGGCCCCGTCCTCGCGGTGCACGTCTACCCCGACCGCCAGTACTCCAAGGTGCTCGACCAGATGGAGTCGTTCGCGCCGTACGCGCTCACCGGAGCCGTCATCGCCCAGGACCGCGCGGTCATCGCCGACGCGACCCACCGGCTGCGCTTCGCCGCGGGCAACTTCTACGTCAACGACAAGCCGACCGGGGCGGTCGTCGGCCAGCAGCCCTTCGGCGGCGGCCGGGCGTCCGGCACCAACGACAAGGCCGGCTCGGCGGCGAACCTCCTGCGCTGGACCTCGGTGCGGTCGATCAAGGAGAACTTCGTCCCCCCGACCGCGCACGCCTACCCCCACATGGGCTGACCGCACAGCGACTCATTGCGGAAGACCCACCCGAGGGCCGCCCCAGACCGGGCGCTGCCCGTGGCGGATCCGCAATCAGTCGGGGTCAGCGGGCGAGCCACTCCCGCAGCAGGCCGGTCTCGATCTCGATCGCCGCGTTGATCGGCTCGGCCGCGGCCTTCTCGATCCTGCCGCCGATGAACGGCACGTGCGCCTTGAGCTCCGCGTCGAGCACCTTGACGGTGCCGGATGCCGTCGGCTCGAGCCGCAGCGTGCCCTTGAGGGTGAGGGGGGCTCCCTTGACGTGCATGTCGACGGCCGACTGGCGCGACCCGTCGCCCGCCGGCCCGGACCAGTCCTGCACCTCGATGATCGTCAGGTGCTCGCCGACGAAGGACTTCGCGACGTCGGGCAGCCCCTGTGACCGCAGGTGCCGCTCGGTGCGCACCCGCCCCCCGGCCGGCCCACCGCCGACGTCGACGCTGAAGTGGTTCGCGTCATCCGTCGTCGCCAGGCACTTGGCCTCCTGGAAGGCGGCGTCGGTGAACAGGGCGTAGACCTCCTCGACGGTCCCGGCCAGCTCCTCGCGCGTCGTCACTCGCACCCTCGCGTCCTCTCGTTCGTCGGTGCGGCGATCCTCTCACCCGTCGCGCAGGTTCCGGGAGGTCCGCGCGAGACCGGTGGTCGAGTCCCGCAGCACCCCGAGTACCCAGTCCCGTCGGCGGCGGTGCTGGGCGAGCACGAGGTCGAGCTCGGCCTGCAGGGCCGCGCGCAGGTCGTCCCGCTCCCGCTCCGTCGACACGTCCGCGGTGCCGGTGACGCCCCACGCGACCTCCACCCGACCGTCCCGAACGGCCAGCCCTCCGGCGGCGGCGCGCTCCTCGACCGCCCGGCTCCGCGCCACGAGGTCGGCGAGGTCGGTCGAGTGGTCCTGCAGCACCCCACCGACGCGCTCGAGCTCCTGCGCGGTCGCCCTCGCGGCCTCCGCGAGGGCCGCCGCCCGGCGTCGCGTCGCCGCCGAGCGGCGCCCCGGCCAGCCCTCGGCCAGCTCGACGGATGCCGTGTGCACGCCCTCCGCTCGCTCCGCCAAGCGCGCCGCCACGGCACGGGCGGTCCCGGCGCACGCCGAGAGGGATGCCGGGTCGCCGGGGACGGTGCTCACCGCGCCACCTCGTTGTCCCCGGTGCCGGCCGGCATGGCGCGCTCGGCGGCGCCCCGGGGCGCGACGGCGAGCGCGAGCGACAGCTCGCCGGCCGTCTCGCCGAGCGCACGCAGGGTGTCCGCGACCTGGTCGAGCCAGTCGTCGAGCACCCGCTGGGGCCTCGGCTCCCCGGTCACGACGAGGCAGGCGAGCACGTCGTCCTCGGCCTCGCCCACCAGGCTCCGCAGGTCGCCGAGAGCGGTGACGGCCGAGCGGGCTCGCGCCGGGTCCGGACCGAGGGGCACCTCGCCACTCTAGGCGCGCACCGGCATCCGGTCGCGGAGTTCTCCACAGGTGCGCGGGGCTCCGCGGCACCGGGGTCGCGCGTAGGGTCGCGGGGTGGTCACCGAGGACGTCACGAGGGGGCGCCGAGCCGCCGGCACCGACGACGGGCTCGGTGACGCGGCCGCCGCCCTGACGGCCGAGCTCGTCTCGATCGACTCGGTGAACCCCGGTCTGGTTCCCGGCGCGGCGGGGGAGCGGGCCCTCGTCGACCACCTGAGGACACGGCTCTCGCACAACGGCTTCGAGACCCACGTCGTCACCCCGGCCCGGCACGACGACCGGCCGAGTCTCGTGGCCGTCGACCAAGGCCCGGACCGCGCGGAGCCGGTGCCGACCGTCGTGCTCACCGGTCACCTCGACACGGTCGGCGTCGAGGGGATGGCCGATCCGTTCGTGCCGCACGTCGACGGCGACCACCTGCGGGGGCGCGGCTCCAGCGACATGAAGGGGGGCGTGGCCGCGATGGTCGTCGCGGCCGAGGCCCTCGCGCGGAGCAGGGCGCCGGTGCGCGTCGTGCTCGCGCTCGTCGCCGACGAGGAGGATGCCGGGATCGGCACCGAGGCGGTGCTCGAGGCCCTGCCCGACCTCGGCCTGCGGCCCGACGTCGCGCTGGTGGGTGAGCCGACGTGGCTCGCCGTCACCGAGACGCTGCGCGGCTACGCCCTCGTCGACGTCGCCTTCGTCGGCCGGGCCGCCCACTCGTCGCAGCCCGACCTGGGGGTCAACGCGGTCGGCCACCTCGGGCGGTTCCTCGCCGCCGTCGACGACCGCCACCGTGAGGTGGCCCTGACCGGCGGGTCACTCCTCGTCACCGTCGTGCGCGGCGGGGACTCGCCGTTCGTGCTCGCCCGCAGCGCCGAGGCGGTCGTCGAGCGACGCACCGTGCCGGGCGAGGACGCGGACGTCGGCCTCGCCGAGGTCGAGCAGGCCCTCGACCGGCTGCGCGTCGAGGACCCGACGGTCGACGCCACGGCGCGCCTCGTCATCGCCCGGGAGCCCTGGCGCCTCGACGCCGCCGGGCCGGCGGCCGACCTCGCGAGCGCGCTCGAGCGCGCCCTGGGGGCTCCGCCGGTGAACGGTTCAACGCGCCGTTCTGGCTGGAGGCGCCCCTGTGGCAGGCGGCCGGCATCCCGGCCCTCGTGTGCGGTCCAGCGGGGGGCGGGCTGCACGCGGCCGACGAGTGGGTCGACCTGGCACAGGTGCGGCGGTACGCGGTCGCCCTCGTCGACGCCGTGACCCGCTGGGCCGCCGACCGTGCCGACTGACCCGCGCCGGCTGCGGCACGACGCCCCGCTCCTCGACGCGTGGCTGCGCTTCCAGGAGGAGGCGCCGACGCCGTTCACGATCCCCGGGCACAAGCAGCGGCTCGACCTCGTCGGCGACGTCGTGGCCGGTGACGTCCCGCTCTACGCCGGGCTCGACACGATGAAGCTGTCCCGGGGCGTCGTGGCCGACGCCGAGTCGCGAGCCGCGCGCCTCTGGGGCGCCGACCTCTGCCGGTTCTCCGTCGGCGGATCCACCCACGGCAACCAGGCCCTCGCCCTGGCCGTCGGCCGACCCGGCGACCGGGTCGTCGTGGCGCGCACGCTGCACCGGTCGATGCTGCTCGGGCTCGTGCTCGCCGGGCTCGAGCCGGTGTGGGTCCGCCCCGCCGTGGACCCGTCCCACGGGCTGCCCGTCGGCGTGACCGCGGCCGCCCTCGAGACGGCGCTCACGACCGCCCCGGACGCCCGAGCGGTCTTCGTCGGCGACCCCTCGTACGTCGGCACCGTCGGTGACGTCGGGGCCCTGGCCGCGGTGGCGCACGCGCACGGCATCCCCCTCGTCGTCGACGCGGCGTGGGGGGCACACCTCGGGTTCCATCCGTCGCTGCCCCCCCACGCGCTCGCGGCCGGCGCCGACGCGCTCGTGACGAGTGCCCACAAGGCGCTCCCCGCGTGGTCACAGGGGGCGCTCGTGCTGGCCCGCAGCGGCCGGATCGGCCGGGCTCGCTTCGACGCCGGTGTCGAGGCCACCGCCACGACGAGCCCGTCCGGCGCGATCCTCGCGAGCATCGACGCCGCCCGGGCGCTGCTCGAGCGCGACGGCGAGGCGCTGCTCGGCGCCGTCATCGAGGCGGTCGCCGCGGTGCGCCGGCGGCTCGCCCGGGTCCCCGGGCTCGCCGTGCTGTCGGGCCCGGGGGTGGACCCGACCCGCCTCGTCGTCGTGCTCCCCGGCACCGGGGCCGACGGCAACGCCGTGGAGACCGACCTGCTCGCCGCCGGGATGCCGGTGGAGATGGCCGACCGCGACACCGTCGTCGCGATGGTGACCCTCGCCGACACCCGCGAGCGCCTCGAGCGGCTGGCCGTCGCCCTTGCGGAGTCGGTCGAGCGGCACCGCGGCCCGGCCCGCGCGTTCGCGGCGTCGGGGGTCTGGGTCGTGGACCCGGTGACCGTCGTTCCGCCCCGCGAGGCGTTCTTCGCCGAGCGCGAGCGCGTGCCGGTCGAGCGGGCCGTCGGCCGGGTGAGCGCCGAGCTCGTGGCGCCGTACCCACCCGGCATCCCCGTGCTCGCGCCGGGCGAGGAGGTGACACCGGAGGTGGTGGAGGCCCTGAGGGCGGCGCGCGCCGCCGGCAGCCGGATCGCCTACGCCGCGGACCCGACGGTGCGCACGCTCGACGTCATCGCCGGGTGAGCCGACACCTTCGACCTCGTGCCACTTACCGGCGGTTCTGGCGTGCCCGGCCGCGAAGACCCGTGCGTCAGTCGCACGAGGTGCGGACGCGACGAGCGCCGGCAGCTCCTCCCACGGCGCGCGACCGGCCGCGCGGATGCCGGGCGTGTCCCGTCGGCGAGACAACCCGCACCCCTCGGCCGGCCGGACCCGGCATCCGAAGTGGATAGGCTCGGGCGCGGACACGAGGACGTGTCCCGCCGCCCCAGGTGAGCATCGACCGAGGAGTTCTCCCGCACCATGTCGACCCCCCAGGCCCGGTCCCGCGACGACGTGCTCGCGTCGATCGCCACCGCGTTCGAGGAGGCCGCACCGGACGCTGGGGGCGCCGACCTCGTCCAGCGCTACTTCCGGCACGTGCCCCTCGACGAGCTGACGTCGCGCGAGCCGCAGGTCTACGCGGGGGCGGTGGCGAGCCACCTCGAGCTCGCGCGGCACCGGCTGCCGGGGGTCTCCAACGTCCGGGTCTACAACCCCAGCACCGAGGTCGACGGGTGGTCCAACGCGCGCACCGTCGTGCAGATCGTCACCGACGACATGCCGTTCCTCGTCGACTCCGTCACGGGAGCACTCGTCGGCGCCGGCATCGACATCCACCTCATCGTCCACCCGCAGCTCGTCGTGAGCCGGGATGCCGTGGGCACCCTCGGGCGCGTCGTGGCGCGCGACGCCGTGGGCAAGAAGGCCAAGATCGCCGTCGGTGAGCTCCCCGAGTCCTGGATGCTGCTCTCGATCGACCGCGAGAGCGACGAGGGCCGCCGCGCCGAGCTCGAGCACACCGTTCGCGAGGTCCTGGAGGACGTCCGGCAGGCCGTCGAGGACTGGCCCCGGATGCGCAGCAAGTGCCTCGTGGTGGCCGCCGAGCTCGAGGGCAGCCCCCCGAAGGGCGTCGAGGCCGACGAGGTCGCGCTCGCCATCCGGTTCCTGCGGTGGATGGCCGACGACCACTTCACGTTCCTCGGCTACCGCGACTACACCCTGAGCCGCACCGCGGACGGCGAGGTCATCTGCACCGGTCACCGGCTCCGGCCTGGGCCTGGTCCGCTCGGACCCGCCCCTCGGTGCCGCCCCCGAGGTGCTCACCCCCCAGGCGTCGGCCAAGGCCCACGAGCCGAACGTCCTCGTGCTCACCAAGGCGAACACCCGCTCGACGGTGCACCGGATCGCCCACCTCGACTACGTCGGGGTCAAGCAGTACGACGACGACGGGGAGGTGGTCGGCGAGCGGCGCTTCCTCGGGCTCTACGCGTCGACCGCGTACACCGAGTCGGTGCTGCGCGTGCCGCTCGTCGCCGAGAAGGTGGAGGCGATCCTCGCGCGCTCGGGCGTGGCCCCCGACAGCCACACCGGCAAGGACCTCCTCGGCGTGCTCGAGGGGTACCCGCGCGACGAGCTGATCCAGGCGAGCGTCGACCAGCTCTACGAGACGGCGATGGCGGTGACGCAGCTGCAGGAGCGCCGCCGCACCAAGCTCTTCATCCGCGAGGACGACTTCGGGCGCTTCGTGTCCTGCCTCGTCTACATCCCGCGCGACCGCTACAACACCGGTGTGCGCCTGCGGATGGCCGACATCCTCAAGGCGACGTTCGGCGGCGAGTCGGTCGAGTTCTCGGCGCGGGTCAGCGAGAGCGCCCTGTCGCGGCTCCAGTTCGTCGTCCGCGTGCCGAGAGGCCGGCGCGTGCGGACCCTCGACCGGGCGGAGCTGGAGCGCCTCGAGGAGCGGCTCGTCGAGGTGAGCCGCACGTGGTCCGACCGCCTCGGCGACGCGCTGCGCGCCACCCACGGCGAGGAGGCCGGCGACCGCCTCATGGACCGCTTCGGGCGCGCCTTCCCCACCGCGTACGAGGAGACCTTCACCGTCAACCAGGGCCTCGCGGACCTCGCGCACCTGGACCGCCTCGGCGACGGGCAGCGCACGAGCGTGGCGCTCTACCGTCCCGCCGAGGCGCCCGACACGGTCCGCCGGTTCAAGCTCTTCCGCGCCGACCCGCTGTCGCTCACCGACATCCTCCCGATCTTCAGCCACATGGGCGTCGAGGTCGTCGACGAGCAGCCCTTCGAGGTCGCGCGCTCCGACGGCGCCACCCTGTACGTCTACGACTTCGGCCTGCGGGTGCGCAACGCCGCCGTGTGGGAGGAGTGCCCCCACGACCGGCTGCGCGAGCTCTTCGAGGGCGCGGTCTCGGCGGTCTGGGACGGGCGCGCCGAGTCCGACGGCTTCAACAAGCTCGTCCTCGCCGCGCAGCTCGCCTGGCGCCAGGTCGTCGTGCTGCGCACCGTCGCCAAGTACCTGCGCCAGACGCGCGCCACGTACTCGCAGGACTACCTCGAGGACGCGCTCGTCTCGCACCCGGCGATCGCCCGCGACCTCGTCGAGCTCTGGGAGACGCGCTTCGACCCCGACCGGGATGCCGGGAGCACCGGTTCCGCGTCCCGGCTCGCCCGGCAAGCGGGCCGCCACCGAGCGGGCCGCCGCCGAGGAGGTCGTCGCGACCCGCGTCCTCGACGCCCTCGACGACGTGTCGTCGCTGGACCACGACCGGATCATCCGGGCCTTCCTCGGCGTGGTCCGGGCCGGGCTGCGCACGAACTTCTACCAGCGGGGTGCCGAGGGGGCCGAGCACAAGCCGTACGTCTCCCTCAAGATCGACCCCACGAAGGTGCCCGACCTGCCGGCCCCCCGGCCGCAGTTCGAGATCTGGGTCTACAGCCCGCGGGTCGAGGGCGTGCACCTGCGCTTCGGCCCGGTGGCCCGCGGCGGCCTGCGGTGGAGCGACCGGCGCGAGGACTTCCGCACCGAGGTCCTCGGGCTCGTCAAGGCGCAGATGGTCAAGAACGCCGTCATCGTCCCCACCGGCTCCAAGGGCGGCTTCTACGCCAAGCAGCTGCCCGACCCCGCGGTCGACCGCGAGGCCTGGCTCGAGGAGGGCAAGGCGGCCTATCGCACCTTCATCTCCGGGCTGCTCGACATCACCGACAACCGGGTGTCCGGCGCCGCGGTGCCGCCCGAGCGCGTCGTGCGGCACGACCGCGACGACGTGTACCTCGTCGTCGCCGCGGACAAGGGCACGGCGACGTTCTCCGACATCGCGAACGAGGTGGCGCGCTCCTACGGCTTCTGGCTCGACGACGCGTTCGCCTCGGGCGGCTCGGCCGGGTACGACCACAAGGCCATGGGCATCACCGCTCGGGGGGCGTGGGAGTCCGTCAAGCGGCACTTCCGCGAGATGGGCATCGACACCCAGAGCGAGGACTTCACCGTCGTCGGCATCGGCGACATGAGCGGCGACGTCTTCGGCAACGGGATGCTCCTCTCCGAGCACATCCGGCTCGTCGCGGCGTTCGACCACCGCCACGTCTTCGTCGACCCCGACCCGGTCGCGGCCACGTCGTTCGCCGAGCGCCAGCGGCTCTTCGACCTGCCGCGGTCCTCGTGGGACGACTACGACCGGTCACTGATCTCCGAGGGCGGCGGCGTCTTCCCGCGCTCGCTGAAGGCCATCCCCGTCACCCCGCAGATGACGGCGGCACTGGGCCTGGGCAAGAACGTCACGACGCTGACGCCGGCCGAGCTCATCCACGGCATCCTCCTCGCTCCCGTCGACCTGCTGTGGAACGGCGGGATCGGCACCTACGTCAAGGCGTCGAGCGAGGACCACCTGTCCGTGGGGGACCGCGCGAACGACCCCATCCGGGTCGACGGCAAGGAGCTCCGGGCGAGCGTCGTCGGCGAGGGCGGCAACCTCGGCCTCTCGCAGCTCGGCCGCATCGAGGCCGCGCTGTGCGGGGTACGGGTCAACACCGACGCCATCGACAACTCGGCCGGCGTCGACACCTCCGACCACGAGGTCAACATCAAGATCCTCCTCGGGGAGGTCGTGCGGGCCGGTGGCCTCACCACCGAGCAGCGCAACGAGCTGCTGGCCTCGATGACCGACGACGTCGCCACCCACGTGCTGCGCGACAACTACGAGCAGAACGTCCTGCTCGGCAACGCCCGTGCGCAGGAGCAGTCGATGGCCAGCGTGCACGAGCGCCTCATGCACTGGCTCGAGGGCCGCGGCGACCTCGACCGCGGGCTCGAGTTCCTCCCCACCGACGCCGAGATCGAGAAGCGCGTGCACGACGGCCTCGGGCTGAAGTCCCCGGAGTTCTCGGTGCTCGTCGCGTACGCCAAGCTCGCGCTCAAGGAGGACATCCTCGCCAGCTCGCTGCCGGACGACCCGTACTTCCGGCGCACGCTCGCCGAGTACTTCCCGCCCGCGATCCGCGAGCGCTACGCGGACGAGCTCGCCGCCCATCCGCTGCGCCGCGAGATCGTGACGAACTCCGTCGTCAACTCGATGGTCAACCGCGGCGGCATCACCTTCGCGTACCGGGCGCAGGAGGAGGCCGGGTCGACGTCGGAGCAGGTGACCCGGGCCTTCATCGTGTGCCGCGAGATCTTCGGCCTCGCCGACTACGTGCGCCGGGTCGAGGAGCTCGACAACGTCGTGCCGACAGCGGCGCAGACGGCCCTGTACCTGGAGTTCCGCCGGCTCCTCGACCGCTCGGTGCGCTGGTTCCTCACCTCGCGCCCGTCGACGCTCGACATCGGCGCCGAGGTCGAGCGGTTCTCGCACCTCGTGCGCGAGCTCGGACCGCGCGTCGCCACCCTGCTGCGCGGGGAGGAGAAGCGCCGCCTCGAGCGCAAGGCCGCCGAGCTCGTCAAGGCGGGAGTGCCCGAGGACCTCGCCCTGCACTCCGCCTCGCTGCTCGACTGGTACTCGCTCCTCGACATCATCGAGATCGCGACCGACACGGGCCGCGAGCCGGCCGACGTCGCGCCGTTGTACTACCTCGTCTCCGAGCGCTTCGGCATCGACGCCATGCTCGGCAAGGTCAGCCGCCTGCCGCGCGACGACCGCTGGGACTCGCTGGCCCGTGGCGCGCTGCGCGACGACCTGTACGCCGTGCTCGAGTCGCTGACCCGCTCGGTCATCGACGTGGGCGGTGACGCGGACGACCCGGCGGCGCTGTGGGAGGCGTGGGAGCGGGCCAACAAGGACTCGATCCAGCGCAGCAAGACCGCGCTGTCGGCGATCCGCCGGCTCGACCACCCGAACATCGCGGCCCTGTCCGTCGCCCTGCGCACGCTGCGCTCGGTGATCCGCGTCGGCGCCACGACCTGACTCGACTCATTGCGGATCACCCACGCTCCAAGGGCTCGTGAGGCCCCGTGCGGGTGGGCGATTCGCAATGAGTCGCCGAGGGGCCCCGGGAGGAGGGCGGCCCGGGGAGCCAGTTCCGGGGTGACCTAGGCTTCCGCGCGTGAGCACCCTCGCCGAGATGCTGCGCGACACGACCGCCCTCGAGGCGCCCGAGTCCGAGTGGCTGCACCTCCTCGCCGGCGACTGGCAGCTCATCGCCGACCTGTCGTTCGCCGACCTCGTGCTCTGGGTGCGTGGAGGTGCCGACGGCTGGCGGGCGGTCGCGCACGTGCGCCCCAACACCGGCCCGATGGTCTTCTACGACGACATCGTCGGCAGCTCGTCGAGCCGCTCCCGCGCGGCGATGCTCGACGAGGCGGCGCGCTCGCGGCGGATCGTCGCCAAGCCGGTGCCGACCATCCGCGACGACATGTCGATCCGCGAGGATGCCGTCCCCGTCGTCCACGGGACCCGCACCATCGCGGTCGTCACCCGCCACACGAACCTCACGGGTGGTCGGACGCCGAGCCGCCTCGAGCTGACCTACCGCGACCTCGCCGACTCGCTCATGCAGATGGTCGCCACCGGGGAGTTCCCGTCGACGTCGGCCCCGACGGGCATGCGCCGGGGTGCGCCGCGGGTCGGCGACGGCGTCATCCACCTCGACGCCGAGGGGCTCGTGCGCTACGCGAGCCCGAACGCCGTGTCGGCGATCCACCGGATGGGCCACATGGGGGACGTCGTCGGCGAGGTGCTCGCCCAGATCGTCGCGGACCTGGCGGCCCGGGGCGGCGCCAACGTCGACGAGTCGCTCGCCGTCGTCGCCACCGGGCGGGCCGCCTGGCGGTCGGAGGTCGACACGGCGAGCGCGACGATCACCCTGCGCGCCATCCCGCTCGTGCTCGGGGGAGTGCGGGTCGGGGCGATGGTGCTCCTGCGCGACGTCTCCGAGCTGCGGCGGCGCGAGCAGGAGCTGCTCACCAAGGACGCGACCATCCGCGAGATCCACCACCGGGTGAAGAACAACCTCCAGACCGTGGCGGCGCTGCTGCGACTGCAGTCGCGCCGGGTGACCGACGAGGCGGCCCGGGCGTCCCTCGACGAGGCGGTGCGGCGGGTGGGGACCATCGCGCTCGTCCACGAGACGCTGAGCCAGGGCTTCGACGAGACGGTCGACTTCGACGAGATCGCGCTGCGCGGTCTGCGCGCGGTGGTCGAGGTCGCCACCCGCGAGCACCGGGTCGACTCCACCTTCACCGGCAGCTTCGGGCGGATGCGGGCCGAGGACGCGACGGCGCTGGCGATGATCGTCTCCGAGCTCGTCCAGAACGCCGTGGAGCACGGGCTCGCGGACCGGGACGGCCGGGTCGACGTGGCCGTCACCCGGCGGACCCTCGACGACGGCGAGGAGCAGCTGACCGTCGTCATCACCGACGACGGGGTGGGGCTGCCGGCGGGCTTCCGCCCGGTCCTCGCCGGCCTCGGCACGCGGATCGTCACGTCGCTCGCGGCGGACCTCAAGGGCCGAATCCGCTGGGAGAACAACGTCCCGCGCGGTACGCGGGTGGAGTTCGTCGCGCGGCTTCGGCCGCTCAGCCGGTAGGGCTCGGGATGGGGTGTCGCTCCGGGCGGCTCAGCCGGCGCGACGGGCGCGGGCGTTGCGGCGCTTGAGCGCGCGGCGCTCGTCCTCGGACATGCCGCCCCACACGCCGGCGTCCTGACCCGACTCGATGGCCCACTTCAGGCAGGTGTCGATGACCTCGCAGCGACGGCAGACGGCCTTGGCCTCCTCGATCTGAGCGATCGCCGGGCCGGTGTTCCCGATCGGGAAGAACAGCTCGGGATCCTCGTCGAGGCAGGCAGCGCGGTCGCGCCAGTCCATGAAGGGTGCTCCTTGTCGCGGGGGTACTGCGGGTGGATCGGGCGCCTGCGGAAGGTGGTGCTGACGCCCGCTGGTTGCGCCGTCGCAGCCGAGACGGACGTCACAAGCACAGACGTCCGTGGCCGCCACACTACCGGGCGGGACCCAATCCGTGGGGGAAACCACGGGTGAGTGTCCCGACAGCGCGCGGCCGGCTCGGCCGCTCCCTCCCTCAACGGACGCGGGGACGGCCGGTGTTCCCCACCGCGTCCTAGCGTCGTCGAGGGTTCTGCGTCGCGAGTCCAGGCGCAGCTCGCGGGAGCCCGACCCGTAGGCTTCCGGCGTGCCTCTCGGATCGACGTCACGCGGCGCCCGCCGGGTCGCGGCCGTGCTTCTCGGGGTGCAGGCGCTGGCCCTCGTGGCCGTCGCCGTCTTCTACCTCTACGAGCTGGCGGCCGGCGAGGGCAGCGACGCCACCCGGGTGGTCATGTCGGCCCTGCTCATCCTCGTGGGGGCGGCAGGCCTCGCCGTGCTGGCCCGGGGGTGGCTCGGCGACGGCTCGTGGCCACGCACCCCGACCCTGGTGTGGAGCGTGCTCCTCCTCCCGGTGGGGGTGGGTCTCGTGCAGGGCACCCGTACGCTCGTCGGCTGGGTGGTCGTTCTCGTGGCCCTCGCCTGCGCTGTCGCCGCATGGGTCGCCCGCGAGGACGACATCGAGGTCGTTCCCGGCTCCGACCCCACCGATGCCGGCGGCTGACTCGTCCTCTCGAGGAACACCTGGATCTCCGTGGCCCGGCCGGAGCCGACCACGACGCCGCGTCCCGGCATCCGGGGAACCTCGTCGAGCCGCCTCGACCCGAGGAG
This sequence comes from uncultured Actinomycetota bacterium, assembly GCA_963811475.1. Classification (GTDB taxonomy): domain Bacteria; phylum Actinomycetota; class Actinomycetes; order Actinomycetales; family Dermatophilaceae; genus Fodinibacter. Next base: position 35,970 of record CAWERJ010000007.1, on the reverse strand, counting down.
ATCCCCGTCGGCAGGGTGTGGGCATGAGCAGGATGCCGGCCCGGTGGCGTGCGACGTCGACGTCCAGGCCCCGGAACCTGCCGCCAGAGACGTCGTCGTCGTGGCTGACGGCCACGAGCCCACGGTCGCGGTCCACGAGCTCGACGACCTCGCGCAGGACGGGCAGGACGGCGGCGTCGTCGAGGCGGTCGGCGTCGTCGACGAGCAGGAGCAGGTGCGGATGCCGGCGGCGCACCTCGACGAGCGTCCCGATGTCCGCGGGGTCGACGACCGTGGCCCCGGGGAACCGCCGGTGACCCACGGGTCGGTGACGACGAGGACCGGGCGCCCGGCGGTGAGGCCGACTGCGACAACGCCCGGAGGGTGTTGCTCCGACCCGGATCCTGCCGGCCCGGCGACGAGGAGCCGCCGTCCGAGGTGCGAGGGCCGCCAGGACCACTCCTCGAGGGATGGCCCGCTGACGCCGACGGCCAGCCCGGGTGCCTCCTCGACACCCTCGCCTCCGAGTCCTGCTGCAGGTCCCGGTGACATCTCGACGCCGGGCGACCGCCGGCAGGGGGAGCAGGCGCCAGGCGCCGCCGACAGCGGGCCGCTGCACCGGCGGCGGACGCGACGCGCGGAGGGTCATCGGTCGACGGGCATCGTGAACTGCACCTCGCGGCGGTCGTGGACGCGGATGGCCCTCCCGGCCGGCGGGTCGCGAGGGAGGTCGGCGGCCCGCAGGCCGGTGACGGCGGCATCCAGGGCGTCGACCGCACCGACGAGGAAGGTGCGGCCCGTGACCGCCGCCCAGCGGGGTTGCAGGAGGCTCCTCCCGCCGGCGACCGCCCCGACGACCCCGACGGCCCCGCCGTCGCGGAACACCCCGAGGAGACGCCCGATGAGCTCCTCCGAGGAGGCCGGTGGGATGGCGTCGACGAGCTTGTTCCCACCCGTCGACGACGACGAGGACGGTCGGGCGCCCGTCGCCCTGCGTCGACGGCTGGGCTCGACGTGACACCTCGTCGCGCAGGTGGGTGACGAGGGCGTCGAGGGCGCGCCGGTCGACGACGCCGATTCGGGTGCCGACGTGGGGCAGCGCGTCGACGTCGGACCAGGTGGCCGACGGGTCGACGACGTGCACGTGCAGCCGGGCAGGGTCGAGCGTCGACGCCGCCGACAGGACGAGGGACCGCAGGGCGGTGGTGCGGCCACTGCGCGGGCGGCCCGTGAGGACCCACGTGCCGTCCGCGGGAGCCCAGCGCAGCGGTGAGACGCGCTGGAGGTCGGGCTCGTCGACGACCCCGAGCGCGACCTCCGCTGGTGCTCCACCTCCCGCCAGCGGTGCGGACCACGGCAGGTGGTCGGGAAGGGGCGGGAGCCACGGCGAGCGGGGCGCGACGCCTCCGCGGTGGCGGTGGGCCTCGCGGACCACCTCGACCAGCGCAGGGGTCGGTCCGGCCGCGACCGGCCCGGCATCCGCGTCGTCACGCTCGGCAGCCGGCCGGACGCACCGTCAAGGAACGACCGCCGGGCGCGTCCGGGTGCGAGGACCGTGGCCGCCTGGAACCGGACGAGCTCGCCGTCCCCTCCGCGGGCCAGCGCGCGCCCGGGCGTGCTCGGGCTGATGCCGGCGGCCGCGGGGTCCTCGAGGACGTCGACCGAGTCGGCGCGGTCGCGGACCCGGAAGGCGATGCGCAGGTTGACGTTCGCCTGGATCTCCGCCGTGAGTGCTCCGGAGGGTCGCTGGGTGGCGAGGACGAGGTGCACCCCGAGCGAGCGGCCGAGCGCCGCCAGACGGACCAGCCCGCTGACGAAGTGGGGCACCTCGTCGACGAGCGCGCGCAGCTCGTCGATGACGACGACGAGCCTGGGCACCGGCTCGTCGTCGGGTCCACAGAGCCTGCGGTGGTCCGCCAGGTCGCGGGCACCGACCTGGGCGAACAGTCGCTCCCGGCGCCGCAGCTCGGCCCGCAGCGACGACAGCGCGCGGTCGACGAGGTGCTCGTCGAGGTCGGTGACGAGCCCCACGACGTGCGGCAGTGCAGCGCACGGGGCGAAGGCCGCCCCGCCCTTGAAGTCCACGAGGACGAAGGTCAGCTGCTCGGGCGGAGCGGACACGGCGAGCGAGGTGACGAGGGTGCACAGGAACTCGGACTTCCCGGAGCCGGTGGTGCCGCCGACCAGCACGTGCGGCCCGTCACGCGCGAGGTCGATCCGGTGCGGAGCACCGCCGGCCGTCACCCCGACGGCAGCGGACGGCGACCCGCCGGTGTCGTGGCGCCCCCCGGGCGACGCGCCCTGCCACCGGTCGAGCACGTGCTCGACGGTGATGTCCGGCGACACCCAGCACCTCGGGAAGGGTCACCCGGCGCGGCAGCGCCGCGCCGGACGCGCCACCACCGACCTCGCGCAACGGCGCCAACGCGCGGGAGAGACGGTCCGTCCACCAGGGGCCGACGAGGTCGAGGGTCACGGGCAGCCGCTCCGAACCGGTGTCGAGCGCGTACCCGTCGTGGGCGTCGGACCGGGACAGCACGGCACGGCATCCAGCCGGCACGTCGGCAGCGTCGCGCGACCGCGGCCAGCACGAGGACGCCCTCGACCCGAGCCCGAGCCGCGACGGCCCGCCCGCGGGCGTCGCCGCCCGGCAGGACCATCACGCGGCGGCCCGTGGTGCTCACCGGCGCCGAGGAGGTCCGGGGCGCCGGCGACGTGCGGCAGCCTGCCGACCCAGTCCCACGACGGGTCGCGCCCCGCCACGGCGACGGCCAGCGTGCCCGGCGGGTGCGCCGTGCACAGCTGGCCGACGAGCCCCGCCAGCAGGCGGTCGGTGACCTCGGGTGGCCCGACCACCGCGAGACCGCCGACGTCGTCGAGGTCGACGACGACCGGGACACCTCGGGCGTGGGGCTGCGTCCTGTCCCGCCCGTCGATCCAGGTGACCCGCGTGCGCACGTCACCGAGGCCCAGGCGCACCCGGGTCGTCGGTCCGTCGCTCCACAGCGGCGCAGAGGCGACCCTCCGCGAGGACGAGCACGGTGTGCGGGTCGGGGTGGGCCCGGTGCAGCCGGGCGGACTCCTCCGCCAGCGCCAGGTCGAGCCGCGCGCGCGCCGCGGCAACCGCCCGCGCGTGCGCCTCGCGCTCGCGGCGGCGCGCCCGTCCCGTGCCCCAGCGGTCCGCGACGGCGGTGACCAGCAGCACGAACGGCCCGAGCAGGGCGAAGGCGAGCAGCTGAGGTCCGAGGAAGACCGCGAGTGCCACGGCGACCGGGACCGGCGCCAGGGCCGCGACCCAGGGGATGCGGGTCCGGGGTCGCTCGGGCGGCATGGCCGGGCACTCCACCTCCACCGAGCCCGCGACGGGCACCGAGCCTCCGGACGGGCGGACCGCGATGGTGCCGTCCCCGCGTTCGCCGTGCACCGGTCCGGGTCCCGGCGCCCGCCTCAGGCGCAGGGTGGTCGAGCCCATGACGATCGTCGACGTCGTGTCGACGACCCTCGGGCTCGGCGCCCAGCGGCGACCCGTCGACGACGACCCCGTTCGTCGAGCCGGCATCCGTCGACCGTCACCCCCGACGAGCCGACCCGCACCACGGCGTGCACGCGGCTGAGGGCGTCGTCGGCCACGACGAGGCCCCCGACGGCCGCCCGACCGACCGCGAAACCCGGCGGGACGAGTGCGCGGCTGCGCCCGGCATCCGGACCACCGACGACGACGAGGTCGAGCACGCCGGCCCGCTGCGGCTCGTCGCGCTCGACACCCGACCCCGTCGTCACGGCGACCGATGCGCCGTGCAGGAGCGGCGGCATCCCGACGAGCACGGACGGGTCGACGCAGCGGCCACCGATGCGCAGCCCGCCCACCGGTTCGCCGAGGTGCTCGGCCAGCGCCGCGCAGAGGTCGGCCGCCGTGTGCCGGCCCTCCCAGTCGACGACGACGTCGACCGCTCGAGGGCGCCGGCGCGGCAGGTGCACCGTCAGCGTGAGCTCCATGGCGGTCACCGTAGGAGCGGCGACCGACGACGAGCCGCCGTTGTCCACAGGGTCGCCGGCCGCCGGCGCCCACGCCCGGAACCCCGGCTGCGCCTGAGTTGTCCACAGATTCCGGTCTCGGGGTGCGAGGTGGCGCGCCGTCGGGTTCCCTAGGTGCGAGACATCGCGGTCGGCGGCGGGGCCGGCCGGGGAGGAGGAGGGGAGTGGACGCCGTCCGCACGCTCGAGGGCGAGGTGCGCGAGCTGATCCGTCGTTCGGGCCTGGACCCTGCGCGTGACGAGGTGGCCGTGCGCCGGCTGGTGCGCGATGCCGTCGCCGACTACGACGAGCGGTCACTGCTCGGCGGGATGCCGTTGCTCACCGACGTCGACGCGGCGTCCCGGGCGGTGTGGGACACCGTCGCGGGCTACGGCCCGCTGCAGAAGTACTTCGACGACCCCACGGTCGAGGAGATCTGGGTCAACGAGCCGTCCCGGGTCTTCGTCGCGCGCAACGGGGTGGCCGAGCTGACGACGACGCTGCTCGGCCACGACCAGGTGAGGGACCTCGTCGAGCGGATGCTGAAGTCCTCCGGCAGGCGGGTAGACCTCTCCTCCCCGTTCGTCGATGCCGTTCTCCCGGACGGCAGTCGGCTGCACGTCGTCATCCCTGACATCACGCGCGACCACTGGTACGTCAACGTCCGCAAGTTCGTCGTCAAGGCCGACTCGATGGACGACCTCGTCCGCCTGGGCACCCTCACCCGGCAGGCGGCACGGTTCCTCGAGGCCGCCGTCGCCGCCGGCCTCAACGTGCTCGTCGCCGGCGGGACGCAGGCCGGCAAGACGACCCTGCTCAACTGCCTCGCCTCCGCCGTCCCTCCTCGCGAGCGCATCGTCACGTGCGAGGAGGTCTTCGAGCTGAGGATCCCGCACCGTGACGTCGCGGCGATGCAGTGCCGCCAGCCCTCCCTCGAGGGCACCGGCGAGATCCCGCTGCGCCGCCTCGTCAAGGAGGCGCTGCGGATGCGTCCCTCGAGGATCGTCGTGGGGGAGGTCCGGCAGGCCGAGAGCCTCGACCTGCTGATCGCCCTCAACTCGGGGCTGCCCGGCATGTGCACGATCCACGCCAACAGCGCCCGCGAGGCGGTCACCAAGATGTGCACGCTGCCGCTGCTCGCGGGCGAGAACGTCTCGGCGCGGTTCGTCCTGCCGACGGTCGCGGCATCGATCGACATCGTCGTGCACGCGGCGCTCGAGCGCGACGGCCGCCGCACGGTGCGTGAGATCGCCGCGGTCCCGGGTCGGGTCGAGGGTGACGTCGTCGAGATCGCCGACCTCTTCGTCCGCCGCGGTGGCGAGCTGCGCCGGGCCGACGGCTTCCCCCCGCACGAGGAGCGGTTCGAACGCGCGGGCTACGACCTGTCCGCGCTGTTGGCGCAGGCCTTCGGATGACCGGGCTGCTCCTCGGCCTCGTCCTCGGGGTCGGGCTCTTCCTCGTCTGGTGGAGCTGCTGGGTGCCCGCGGCCGGGTCCGTCGTGCGCCGGCGGCGCCCCGGCCCGCTGCACCGGCTCGCCGACGACATCGTCCAGGCGGGGTTCTCCGGCCTGTCCTTGCGCACGCTGGGTGCCGCCTGCGTCATCGCCTTCGTCCTCGTCCTCGCGCTCGTGCAGGCAACGGTCGGGGTGCTGCCCATCGCGGCGTGCTTCGCCGATGATGGCGGCCATGGCTCCGGTTGCCCTGGTGCGACGCCGGGCACGAAGCCGCCGCGCCCGCCTGCGCGACCTCTGGCCCGACGCCGTCGACAACATCACCTCCGGCGTCCGGGCAGGGATGGCCCTGCCCGAGGCTCTCGCCCAGCTCGGCGACCGCGGCCCGGAGGAGCTGCGGGCGCCCTTCCTCTCGTTCGCGGACGACTACCGGCTGACCGGGCGCTTCTCCGACTCCCTCGACCGGCTCAAGGAGCGCCTCAGCGACCCGGTGGGCGACCGGCTGGTCGAGAGCCTGCGCATCGCCCGTGAGGTCGGCGGCACCGACCTCGGCCACCTCCTGCGGACGCTGTCCGGGTTCCTCCGCGAGGACGCCCGCACCCGCGCGGAGCTCGAGACCCGTCAGGCGTGGACGGTCAACGCCGCCCGGCTCGCCGTCGCGGCGCCGTGGCTCGTGCTCGCGATGTTGTCGACCAACCCCGAGTCGGTGCGGGCCTACTCCAGCGCCCTCGGCGTGGTGGTGCTGGCCGTCGGCGCGGCCCTGACGGCGTTCGCGTACTGGGCGATGATCCGCATCGGCCGGCTGCCCGAGGACGAGCGGGTCCTGCGGTGAGCGACCTGGCACGCAACGGCGCGATCCTCGGCTTCGTCGCCGGCCTCGGGCTGGTCCTCGTGTGGGTGGGGCTGCCCTGGCGGCGCCGGCACGGGCTGGCCGCGCGGGTCCTGCCCTACCTGCGCGACACGCCCCGGCCGTCCCGTCTCCTCGACGATGGGCGCCCGGCGGGCGGCGCGATCGGCATCGTCGCCGCTCCGGTCGTGCGCGACCTCGCACGTGCCGTCGAACGGGTCATGGGCGGCGCCGACTCGGTGCGCCGTCGCCAGCTGCGTGCCGGGATGCCGGCCGACCTTGACCGCTTCCGCGCCGAGCAGGTGCTCTGGGGCGTCCTGGGGGCCGTCGTCGGCGCGCTGGCCGGCGTCACCTCCTTCGTCCTGCGCGACGCCGGTGCGGTCACCGCCGTCCTGCTGACCTTCATCGGCACCGGGTTGGGAGTCACCGGGGCGGACTACCTCCTCTCGCGCCGCGCCTCCCGCCGCGAGGCGCGCATGTTGACCGAGTTCCCCACCGTGGCAGAGCTGCTCGCGCTGGCCGTGGGTGCCGGTGAGGGTGCCGTCGGCGCCCTCGACCGCGTCTGCCGCCTGTCGCACGGCGAGCTGGCGGGCGAGCTGCGCCGGTGCCTGGCCGACGCGCGTGCGGGCGCCAACCTGCCGACCGCCCTCGAGGGACTCGCCGACCGCACCGGGCTGCCGAGCCTGCGCCGGTTCGTCGACGGTGTGGTCATCGCGGTGCAACGGGGAACTCCCCTCGCCGAGGTGCTCCGCGCGCAGGCCCAGGACGTCCGCGAGGAGGGCCGCCGGGCGCTCATGGAGGCCGGCGGCCGCAAGGAGATCACGATGATGATCCCGGTCGTCTTCCTCATCCTCCCGGTCACGGTGCTCTTCGCCGTGTTCCCGGGTTTCACCTTCTTCCGCTTCACCCTCTGACGTGACAGGAAGGACCGACCATGTCGACCCATCGCACGCACTGCCGCACCCGCCTCACCCGGGCGACCCGACGGCTGCTCGACGAGAGGCCGGCGACGGCCCGAGCGCGGCGACGTCCCCGGCTGGGTCCTCATCACGCTCATGACCGCCGGCCTCGTCACCGCCCTGTGGGTGGTCGCCAAGGGCCAGCTGGTCAGCATGTTCCAGAGCGCGATGTCCTCGGTGACCGGCTGAGCCGACGATGGACCGCACGCGGCGTGAGCGGGGGGCCGCCGTCGCCGACTTCGCCCTGGTGTCCACGCTCGTCCTCGCAGTGTTCCTCGCTGTCTTCCAGCTCGGCCTGGCCCTGCACACGCGCAACATGCTCATCTCGTGCGCGTCCGAGGGTGCCCGCGCGGGCGCGAGGGCGGATGCCGTCCCGGGCCAAGGCGTGGCACGCACCGAGGCGCTGATCAGCCGGTCGCTGTCGCCGGCCTACGCGCGCCGGGTCACGTCACGCGAGGCGGTGGTCAGTGGGGTTCGGGTGGTCGAGGTCCGCGTCGTGGCCCCGGTGCCGGTCCTCGGCCTGCTCGGCCCGGCCGACCGGCTCGACGTCGTCGGGCGCGCGTTCGTGGAGTCGCAGTGACCGACGTCCTCGCCCCTGCACCGTCGCGGGCACGCGCCGAGCGGGGGAGCGCGGTGGTCGAGTTCGTCGTCCTCGCGGTGCTCATGCTCATCCCGCTGGTCTACCTCGTGCTGACGATGGCTCGCCTGCAGGCCGGCTCGTTCGCGGTGAGCCAGGCGGCGCGCGAGGCGGGTCGCGCCTTCGTCACGTCGCCGGCGGGCGAGTCCTCCACCGTCCGTGCGGAGATGGCCGCGCGGATCGCGTTCATGGACCACTCCTTCGAGGACTCCGGCCGCCTCGTCATCGCCTGCGACGGCTCCCCGTGTCTTCGGCCCGACGGTCAGGTAGAGACGACGGCCACCGTGGCGGTGCCGCTTCCGCTGGTGCCCTCCTTCGTCCGCGACGTGGTGCCCCTGTCCGTCGCGGTCAGCGCGAGCCACCTGTCGACCGTGGACCGGTTCAGGGGGATGCCGTGAGCACCGCTGCCTGCCCCGTCTCGCCCCACCCGCCCCGACGCGACGAGCGGGGCTCGATCAGCCTGTTCGTCCTCGGGCTGTCGGTCATCGCCATGCTGCTCGTCGCCGGGACGGTGGCCGTCACCTCGGCCCACCTGGCGAGGATCCGGCTCCTCGACGTCGCCGACGGTGCGGCGCTGAGCGCGGCCAACGCCCTGGACGACGCCGCGTACGCCCAGGGACTCGGCGAGTCGGTGCCGCTGAGCAACGCCTCGGTGCAGGAGCGGGCCGCGCGGTACGTCGGCAGCCGGCCGAGGCCGCACGGCATCCTCGGGTGGCGGCTCGCGCCGGGCACGGGCACCCCGGACGGCCGCACCGCCGTCGTCGTCCTCACCGGTGAGGCCGAGCTGCCGATGGTCGGCCCGGCGCTGCGCGACCTCGGGGTATCGGTGACGATCTCCGTGGTCTCCCGCGCCCGGTCCGACCTGCTCCCCTGAGCGCGGCGCCTGGGCGAAGGCGCAACAAGGGTGACGGGCGTCGGACGCCGGCTCTGGTCCGTGGACCACGCTCGAGGGTCGACGGGTGCGCCGCTGGTTGCGGGAGGCCCTGGTGCGGCTGACGACGGCGGTGAGCTGGCGACCTTACCAGGTCCACTTCTGCAGAGAACTGCCGCTACATGTGGCAAGTGATATGGCTGCGTTTTCTACCGTGGATGCCGCGGCCAGACACAGCGTCGTTCGTGCGACAGGTCGTATCGTGCCGTCGGTGCCGAACTGCCACGTCTGCGCGGCAGTGCCGTTGCACGTGTACGTCCAGATCCTCTGACCGGAGTTGAATTTTGAGGACGGAACGTCGAGGCAGTTCCCAAGCACGCGAAGGGTCTTGTCACTCGGGAGCCTGGTCAGCGCTTGCGCCTTCGTGTTGTTGCAGGTGTGAGACTGAATGTAGGTGCGGATCGTGAGAGTCGACGCAGGAACGTCGACACAGCGCCCCGCGCCCCTGTTCTTCACGGCACTCATCAATGGAGCTGGTCCTTTTGCCACTTGGACGAGCTTCGCAACCGACGGAACACCGGCAGAGTCAGTGATGAAGAGCATATAGTGCCCTGGAGGAGCTACTCCGCCGGTTGGTGGACCGGTGACAGTCAACGTCGTGCCTGAAACCGAGAACCTCAGAGGCACGTACCGCTGTCCTTGATCCACGCCGTGGGTCACGTCACTCAGTCCTACCAGCCCAACCTTCTTGATGCTCGCAGCTTGACTGGACGTGACGGTGAAGTTCCCATTGATGGGAATACTTGTCGGCGCCGACGAAATCACTGGCCTGGCTGCGAGTTGACCACTTCCGTCGTGCTTGTACAGATGCGGTGGAGTGAAATATTCAACGTTCTTCTCGAGGTAGCCGGCGGACATACAACTTCCGCAAATCCCGCCACCGCCGGTCATGACCCTGCCATCTGGGAGCAGAGTCGCGGTCGCGTGGTACTGCCGGATACGACGTGCACTGGCGAGCAATGTCCAGGCGCCCGTCGCCGGGTCCCAGTGTTCGGCTGACGTTATGGCGTTGTTCAAGTCAATCTGCCCGGCGCCACTCGTCAAGCCGCCGGTCGCCAACACTGATCCATCGGCGAGCACTGTGGCGTTGAACTGCCGCCGTCCAGTCGACATCGAACCAGTAGACGTGACTGTCGGCACCAGTCCCGCGTTGCTGTTGACGACGACGGCCGTCTTGGTAGGAACGTTCGAGATGCCGTCTTCTGTCAGAATGCCGCCTCCGACGACAAGAGTCTTCCCGATGTCGTAGGTCGCGAAGCTTCCGTAGTCGCGGGTCTTGCCGTCGCGGGTACCCGTTCCCGTGACTGCTCCGTTTCCTGAAGTGATGACTGTGTAGATGGAGTTGTACGGACCGAACAGTCCGAGCTGGGTGTCAGGGCGGGAGACCATGAACGGATACAGGCGGCCGCCGTAGGTCGAGTTCGTGAAGCCCGACACGGAACGAATGGTGTTGTTCGTCTGGTACACCTCTGCGGTCGCGGGACCGCCACCGACAATTGCTTGTTCACCATTGGCCATAGCCGCGACTGACGGGTACCAGCGTCCGCTCGCCATGTTGGGACCACGAGTCCACGTCTCGGTTTGCCAGTTGAAGATGTGAGTTTGGACGATGCCGGCCAGACTGGCGTTGGCGTTGCCGCCTGCGACGAGCACATTGCCATTCTGGAGGTGAGCGAAGCCGGCGCAGAAGATGTTGTAGTTCGGAAGATCCACGCGCTTGAACGAATTGTCAGTCGGATTCCAGACCATCGCGCGTGTGAACGTGTGACTTGTATATGTCTCGGCTGCGTTGTCACCCACAGAATCCCACATCAGGACTTTGCCGTTGGGCAGCAATGCCTGGAAGACGGGGACGACTTGAGTCCCGATCACCGGGCTCCACTCACCGGATACGCCGGGATCGGCGCTCACGGCCGCGAAGGTTGCCTCGCTCGTGCCCACCTTCTTGGGCCTGGCAGCCCCCTGTTCGATACCAGTTTCGCGAAGTATTCGCGACTTGTTCTCCGCAGTCTTCCGCTCGATCGCGCTGATGGGCGTGCTCGCCAGATCTTCTGCGGCGTGTTCGGCACCGTCATGAGCGTGTTCCGCAGCCTGTGCAGCGTGTTCAGTCGCACGTGCAGGAGGGGCAAATTGAGCCAGCCCAACACTAGGGAGGACCAACGCCAACAACAGACCTGGAACAATGAGAAGGCGGAGCTTACGCACGTTGACCACCCGTCCTGTCATTGAGCACAATCATTCCCCTTGCGGCTTGGACGACGGCGGCCTGCTCGTACTGGCGCCACAGCCGAGCACGGATGATGGCCCACTCGGGGTTGGTGCCCGACGGGCCGAGGAGCTGACGCGGGTTCTCCTTGACGGTGTCGGCGTGCAGGATCTCCGGACCCCGATCTCCGTCGCGCTGTCGAGTTCGGCCCTGACCCGAGCCGGACCACGTTCGCCGATGGCGGTTCCGGAAGCTGTCGCCACCGCGAGTGGGAGCCGCAGCCTCGAGGTCCGGTCCCCGAGCTCAACACACCGAACCGTCATGCACGGGGACCTTAGTCGCCGATGCACGGCGGCCGGAGGCGCTTGGTGGAATACGTGTGCGCCCACCTGCTCGCGTCGGCGGTGACGAGCCGCTCATGTCCCTCGATGCATGCCGGCCGAGGCCCGGGACGGTGGCGGTCACCTCGGCCCACCTGGCGAGGATCCGACTCCTCGACGTTGCCGACGGTGCGGCGCTGAGCGCGGCCAACGCCCTGGCCGACGCCGCGTACGCCCAGGGACTCGGCGAGTCGGTGCCGCTGAGCAACGCGTCGGTGCAGGAGCGGGCCGCGCGGTACGTCGGCGGCCGGCCGAGGCCGCACGGCATCCTGGGGTGGCGGCTCTCGCCGGGCACGGGCACCCCGGACGGCCGCACCGCCGTCGTCGTCCTCACCGGTGAGGCCGAGCTGCCGATGGTCGGCCCGGCGCTGCGCGACCTCGGGGCTCTCGGGGACTCCATCTTGGTGACGGGCTCCCGCACCAGATCCGACCTGCTCCCCTGAGCGAACACACAGGACGGCCGCGCCCACCTCCCACCTGACTGTCGCCGCACCGCTACCCTCTGAGCCGTGAGCGCTGCACGGGTGCGCGACGGGGACGACGTGATGACGGCGTCACGAAGCGCAGCGCACGCGGCGAACGCACACCCGGCCACATCCGACAGCGACCACCGGATCGGGCCGGAGGGCGTTGCCGAGCTCCTGGCGGTGGCGCACACCGCGAGCATGGCCCTCCAGGTGCTGGAGGAGGCGGCCCGGTGGGCTCGCGAGGACCTGGAGTCGGTGCTGCGCAGCGTCACCGCGATCGACGAGCAGAGGCGGGCCGTGGGTGCGGCCGCCCACGCCCTCGACGACGCCGGGGCCCGCGCCGCCCAGCACCTGCGCACCGTGGACCGGATGACCGAGGCGGCCAGCCGGTCGGTGAGCGAAGCGATGGCCGAGTGCGATGGCCACGCCCGCGAGGCCGCGCTGGAGAAGCTGGACTCCTGTGCGGACCTCAGCCGGCTGGAGTCGGAGAGCCTGCGCCAGTACCGCCGCGACCGATGGGCCGTGGCCACGGCGCTGGAGTCGTTGGCCGACCTGCGCGAGGCGGAGGCGAGGCGGCTTCAGCAGCTCATCGAGCGCCGTGCCGCACTGCTGACCGACCTCACCGCGGTCCAGGCCACACAGGCCGAGGCGGCACGTCGCATCACCGAGCACCCGGCATAGCGCCTCCGGCGGGTCGGCGCCGCCACGGTCTCCGCTGCCTCGGACGGCACCGCCTGGATGCCGAGGTGCCGACCGCGCGGACACCCGCGCGGCTGACACCCCGGCAGCGTCAGGGACCTGGCCGCGCACGCCGACCGGGGCGACGGCATCCGGGGCTCGCGTAGGCTTGACCCTCGTGGCTGTCGACTTCTCCTCGGAGATCAAGGACCTTCGCGCGACCATGGCGTCCGTGCGCGAGGTGACCGACCTGACCAAGCTCGAGGCGACCATCGCCGACTTCGAGCGGCAGGCGTCCGACCCGAACCTCTGGGACGACCAGGAGAAGGCCCAGGTCGTCACCTCCGGGCTCTCCCGCGCCAAGGCCGAGCACGACCGGATCACCGGCATGGACGCCCGGATCGACGACCTCGAGGCCCTCGTCGAGATGGGCCAGGAGGAGAACGACGCCGAGACCCTCGTCGAGGCCGAGCACGAGCTCGTCGGCGTGCGCAAGGCGGTGGGCGAGCTCGAGGTGCGCACCCTCCTCGCCGGCGAGTACGACGAGCGCGCGGCCGTCGTCACGATCCGCGCGGGCGCAGGGGGCGTCGACGCCGCCGACTTCGCCGAGATGCTCATGCGCATGTACCTGCGCTGGGCCGAGCGCCACCACTACCCGGTCAAGGTGCTCGACACCAGCTACGCCGAGGAGGCCGGCCTGAAGAGCGCCACCTTCGAGGTCGACGTGCCCTACGCCTACGGCAACCTCAGCGTCGAGGGCGGCACCCACCGCCTGGTGCGGATCAGCCCGTTCGACAACCAGGGCCGCCGCCAGACGAGCTTCGCCGCGGTCGAGGTCGTGCCGCTCATCGAGCAGACCGACACCATCGAGATCCCCGAGAACGACCTCAAGATCGACGTCTTCCGCTCCAGCGGCCCCGGCGGCCAGTCGGTCAACACGACCGACTCCGCGGTGCGGATGACGCACCTCCCCACCGGCACCGTCGTGTCGATGCAGAACGAGAAGAGCCAGATCCAGAACCGCGCCGCCGCCCTGCGGGTCATGCAGTCGCGCCTCCTGCTGCTCAAGAAGGCCGAGGAGGCCGCCGAGCGCAAGGAGCTCGCCGGCGACGTCAAGGCCAGCTGGGGCGAGCAGATGCGCTCGTACGTGCTGCACCCCTACCAGATGGTCAAGGACCTGCGCACCGGCTTCGAGGTGGGCAACACGTCCGGCGTCTTCGACGGCGACATCGACGGGTTCATCGAGGCCGGCATCCGGTGGCAGATCGGCCAGGACAAGGCCGCGGCCAGCGACAAGGCCGCCGCCGGGGGCTGACGCATGTCGACCGACCGGCCGGATGCCGTCTCCTGGGCCGCGTGGGCGACCCGCCTGGCCGATGCGGTCACCGGTCTCGCGCCGGACGGCTCGGTGACCGTCACCGGCGCCGCCGGGCAGCGCCCGCCCGGTGCGGCTGCGCAAGGCCCGGCTGGGCGGTTTCATCCCGGCCAAGCACGAGGTCGTCACCCCGTGGGTGCGGCTGGTGCGCACCGACGACCTCCTGCGCGGTCAGTGCGTCGGCGCGGAGCTCATGGGCGCGCACTTCCCCCTGTCGCCCGACGAGGATGCCGCGCTGCTCGCCCTCGGGTGGCACCGACCGTCGCCCCTGGAGGGCGAGGACTACCTGCGGTTCTGGCCCGACGACGTCCCGCAGGGCCCGTTCCTGCCGCGCGAGGAGGCCGAGCGGGCCGCCGCCATGGTTGCCGCGACGTTCCGCGAGGTCCTGGCCGTCGACGCGTCGGCCCTCCCCATCATCGACGGCCCCTGACTCGCGTGACCCGGCCCGCGGCGAGTGCGCACGTGGTCGCTTCGGCGACCGGGCGCACTCACCGCCGAGGGCGAGGGCACCGGGTGACCCGCCGACGGGGAGCGGCTGACCGGCATCCCGGGCTGCTCGACCTATCCTCGAACGGTGCCGTGCCCGCCGGGCGCGGCACACCACCAGCCACTTCCGACCGCCGTGAGGCCACACCGCGCATGATCCGCTTCGAGAACGTCACCAAGGTCTACCCGCGGTCCAGCCGGGCCGCCCTCGAGGACGTCAGCGTCGACATCGACCGGGGAGAGTTCGTCTTCGTCGTCGGGCCCTCGGGCTCGGGCAAGTCGACGATGCTGCGCCTCGCCCTGCGCGAGGAGGCGGCGACCGAGGGCACGGTGCTCGTCGCCGGCCGCGACCTCGGGACGATGCCGATGCGCGAGGTGCCCCGCCTGCGCCGCGAGATGGGCGCGGTGTTCCAGGACTTCCGCCTGCTGCCGAACAAGACCGTGCACGAGAACGTCGCCTACGCGCTGCAGGTCATCGGCAAGCCGGGGCACGTCATCCGCCAGCTCGTGCCCGAGACCCTGGAGATGGTGGGGCTCGAGGGCAAGGAGAAGCGCTTCCCGCACCAGCTCTCCGGCGGCGAGCAGCAGCGGGTCGCGATCGCCCGCGCCGTCGTCAACCGCCCGCAGATCCTCCTGTGCGACGAGCCCACCGGAAACCTCGACCAGGCGATCAGCCTCGACATCGTCCGCCTGCTCGACCGGATCAACCGCACCGGCACGACGATCGTCATGGCGACCCACGACCACGACATCGTCAACGACCTGCTGCGCCGCGTCATCCAGCTCGACGACGGACGCGTCGTGCGCGACGAGCAAGAGGCCAGCTACTACCCGACCGCGGAGGTCTGAGCCGTGCAGGCCCGCTTCCTGTTCTCCGAGGTCGGCTCGGGGCTGCGCCGCAACCTGTCGATGGCCGTCTCGGTCGTGCTCGTGACGATGGTCTCGATGTTCCTCCTCGGCCTCGGCATGCTCGCGCAGCGCCAGGCCGACACGATGAAGGGCTACTGGTACGACCGCATCCAGGTGTCGATCTACCTCTGCACCGCCAACTCGCTGCAGCCCAACTGCGAGAACCGCCCCGTCACGGAGGCGCAGAAGGCCGCGATCCAGGACCAGCTCGAGGCCCTGCCCGAGGTCAAGGACGTGTTCTACGAGTCGGAGCAGGAGGCCTACGACCGGTTCAAGCAGCAGTTCCGCAACAGCCCGATCGCGGGCAACGTCGAGGTCGGCGACATCCCCCAGAGCCTGCGGGTCCAGCTGACCGACCCGACGAAGTACGCGGTCGTCACGAGCCAGTTCGAGGGTGCGCCGGGGGTCGCGACCGTCCAGGACCAGGAGAAGGTCCTCAGCAAGTTCTTCACGATCATCAACTACGTGACGTTCTTCGCCGTGCTCCTCGCCGCCCTCATGGTCGCCTGTGCCGCCCTGCTCATGGCGACGACGATCCGGCAGGCGGCGTTCATCCGGCGTCGCGAGATCGGCATCATGCGCCTCGTCGGGGCCTCCAACTGGACGATCCGGATGCCGTTCCTCACCGAGATGGTCATCGTCTCCGTCGTCGGGGTGGCGCTCGCGGTCGCCATGCTGCTCGCCCTCATGCAGTACGTGTTCACCGAGGGAGCGAGCCAGATCGCGCTGAGCCAGGCCTTCATCGGCACGTCCGACGTGTGGATCCTCGTGCCGTGGATGTTCCTCACCGTCATCGCGATCGCGGTGGTGACGAGCCTGGTCACGCTGCACCGGTACCTGCGCGTCTGAGCCCCTGAGGCGCTCGGAAGCTCGGCAGGCGCCGGATTTTCGGCGGCGGTGCTACCAACTCGTGTGAAACATGTTACCAATGGTGTCCATGGGACGACCTGCTTCGGGCGCCCACGCGTGCCTCGCGCCGTGTGGTCGCCCTCGCGGCGGCGATCCTCTGCGCCGCCTCGCTGGCGACGACGTCCGCGGACGCGGTGCCTGCCGGCTCCGACCCGGGCAAGGAGAAGCGCCAGGTCGACGCCAGGGTGGACCGGCTCGAGGAGAGCCTCGACGACACGAGCTCCGACCTCGCCGCCGCCTACGCCGCCCTCGAGGACACCCAGAGCCGGCTCCCCGCGGCCCGTGCGGCCCTGGAGCGGGCCGAGTCGGCCGCGCTCGCCGCCGAACGGGCCAACGCGGTCGCCGCCCAGGAGCTCGAGGCCGCCCGGGCGAGCGAGGACAAGGCCCAGGCCGACCTCGACGCGACGAGCAAGGAGGTCTCGGCGAGCCGCACGCGCGTCGCGCAGTTCGCCGCGCAGGTCTACCAGGAGCAGGGCTTCGGGCAGCTCGACATGGCGCTGTCCAGCACCGACCCACAGCAGTTCGCCGACCGGATCGCCCTCGTCGACACCGTCATGGACGTCCAGAGCGAGACCATCGAGCGGCTGGCCACCGAGCAGGCCAGCCTCACCGCGCTCGAGGACCACCTGTCCGCGCTGCGAGCCGACTCGGCCGAGAAGAAGAAGCGCGCCGAGGCCGCCCTCGCCCGCGCCCAGGGCGCCCGCGACGCCGCCGCCGGCGCCAAGGCGGACCTCGACCAGCTCGCCGCCACGCAGGCCACCCAGGCCCAGGCCGTGGAGGGCAAGCTCGCGGCCGAGCGCGCCCAGCTCGCGGCCGCACAGGCCGAGCAGGCGCGGCTCAAGGCGATCCTCAAGCAGCGTGCCCTCGAGGCCAAGCGCCGGGCCGCGGCGGCCAAGCGCGCCGAGGCGGCCCGCCAGGCGGCCGCGGCCGCCGCCGACGCCAAGCGCCGGGCGGCCACGGGCCACAGCTCTGGGGGCAGCACGAGCGGAGGCAGCAGCTCGGGCGGTGGTGGTGAGCGAGTCCAGCACGGGCTTCCTCAGCCGGCCCACGAAGACCGGCTGGGTCAGCTCCGAGTACGGCATGCGCTACCACCCGATCCTCCACTACTGGCGGCTGCACTCCGGCCGCGACTACGCGATCCCTTGCGGCACACCGGTCTACGCGGCGGCCAACGGCACGGTCATCCTGTCCGGCTACAGCGGCAGCTACGGCAACCGGGTCGTCGTCGACCACGGCCTCGTTCGCGGCGAGGGGCTCGCGACCACGTACAACCACCTCTCGAGCATCCGCAAGCACAGCGGCCGCGTCTCCCGCGGCCAGCTGATCGGCTACTCGGGCACGACGGGCCGCTCCACCGGCTGCCACCTGCACTTCGAGACGCTCGAGAACGGCGACTTCGTCGACCCACGCACCTGGCTGTGACGCCGGACCGACCCCCGCACGACACCGGGGCTGGGGCGGCGGGGCGCTCGACGGGTACCCTCTCTCCCGTGCCCAAGGAGACCGGACGACAGCTCGTGGCGAGCAACCGCAAGGCCCGTCACGACTACCTCGTCGAGGACACCTACGAGGCGGGCCTGGTCCTCATGGGCACGGAGGTCAAGGCACTGCGGGCCGGGCGGGCCTCGCTCGTCGACGGCTGGGCCGGGTTCGACGACGACGACGACCTCTGGCTCGAGGGCGTGCACATCCCCGAGTACTCCAACGGCACGTGGAACAACCACACCCCCCGCCGCCGCCGCAAGCTGCTCCTGCACCGCCGCGAGCTCGACAAGATCCGCCAGGCGGTCCGCGAGACCGGCCACACCGTCGTGCCCCTGGCGCTGTACTTCAAGGACGGACGGGCCAAGGTCGAGATCGCGGTGGCCAAGGGCAAGAAGTCCTACGACAAGCGGTACGCGCTGCGTGAGCGCCAGGACCGTCGCGACGCCGACCGGGCCATCGCCTCGCGCCGCCGCGGCGAGGACTGAGTGGCGCGGGCCGGGGCGGTCCGCCGCCCGGACGGGCGTGCCCTCCTGCGCGTGCTCTGGTGCCTCGGCATCGCGCTCGTCCTGCTGCTCCTCGCGCCGCTGGCCCTCGCCGCCCCCACCCGACTGATTGCGGATCACCCACCCCAGCGGGCCTCGGTCGAGGCCCTCGGGGTGGGTGATCCGCAATCAGTCGCGGCGGTGGCGGCGTGGACCGTGGCCGGTCCGGGCGCCGGTGCGGTGGCCGCCCTGCCGGCGGAGGAGCAGGCCGACCGCTTCGTCACCGACTTCGAGGTCGACACCGACGGGTCGGTCGTCGTCACCGAGTCGCTGACCTGGCGCTTTCCCGAGGGGGAGGAGCGGCACGGCATCCTGCGCAACGTCAAGGTCCGCGCGGGCTACCAGGACAGCGAGACCCAGTACCGGTACTACGAGCTCACCGGCGTCGCGGTGACCTCCCCCTCCGGGGCACCGACCGACATCGCGATCTCCGACTTCGGGGCCTACCGCCAGATCCGCGTGGGCAGCCCGTCCGAGACGGTGTCGGGTACCGAGGACTACGTCGTGCGGTACCGGCTGGCGCACGTCGTCAACGACATCGGTGACGGCACGGCCGAGTTCTACTACAACGTCGTCGACCCCTCGAACGGCTTCCCCCAGCTCCAGGTCTCGGGGACCGTCGCCGGCCCCGTCGCCGCCACGCGCGCCGCCTGCTTCTACGGCGAGCAGGGGTCGACCACCCCGTGCGACGCCGTGGCGGGCGACACCTCGACCTTCTCGGTGCCCGACCTCGACGCGGAGGAGGGCGCCAGCATCCTCACGTCCTACCCCCGCGACGCCTTCGGCGACCTCACCCCCGACCTGCGACAGGGGTCGGTCGACGCCGACTCCGGCGCGGTCGTCAGCCCCGCCGCCGCGCGCGCCGTGGGCTGGCTGATGATCGGGCTCGGCGTCCTCCTGCCCCTGCTCGCCGGGGGCCTCATGGGGCTGCTCGTGTGGAGCCGCGGGCGCGACGAGCAGTACGCCGGCCTCACGCCGGGCCTGACCCCGGGCGTCGGCCAGGAGGCGAACGTCGTCGTGGGCGGCCCGCGCCCGACCGTGGCGGTGCAGTTCACCCCGCCGGCCGGGGTGCAGCCCGGGATGATGGGCACGATCCTCGACGAGGAGGTCAACCTCGTCGACGTCACGGCCACGCTCGTCGACCTCGCGGTGCGCGGTCACCTGCAGATCGCGCGCGACGACCAGGGGGTCTTCCGCGCCGACGACTGGGTGCTGACGCGGACGGCACCGGCGGCCGGCGCGGCGGCGCTCTCGCCGTACGAGCAGCTCCTCCTCGACTCCGTCTTCGCCACGGGCAACCGGGTCGCGCTCTCGCAGCTGAAGAACCGCTTCAAGCCCACCCTGGATGCCGTGGAGCGGCTCATGTACGACGAGGTCGTCCAGCGCGGGTGGTTCCGGCGCAGCCCGAAGCGGCAGCGGGCCGGCTGGGTCGCCTTCGGCTCGCTCATCGTCGGCGCGTCGGTGTTCTTCATCTTCTTCGGCGGGACGCCGCTGTCGGGGATGTTCGACGACGCCGGCTTCCTCGTCTCCCCCGTGTGGGTGCTCATCGGCGGCGGCATCGTCACCGGGCTGCTCGTGCGGAACCTCGGCAAGCGGATGGCGGCCCGCACCGCCCAGGGCTCCGCCGTCCTGGCGCAGGCGCGGGGGTTCGAGCGGTACATCTCCACCGCCGAGGCCAACCAGATCCGGTGGGAGGAGGCGCAGGACGTCTTCAGCCGGTTCCTGCCCTACGCCATCGTCTTCGGGCTCGCGGACCGCTGGGCTCGCGTCTTCGAGGAGGTCGCCGCGGCGGCGACGGCGGCCGGTCAGTCCCTGGGGTCGCCCACCTGGTACGTCGGTGACTGGAGCAGCGGGGGCTTCTCCGACGTCGCCTCGAGCATGGACTCCTTCTCGACCGTCGCGGCGGGCACCTTCGTGTCCACGCCCGGGTCCTCGGGGTCCAGCGGGTTCAGCGGTGGTGGGGGCTTCTCGGGCGGCGGAGGCGGCGGCTCGTCGGGCGGCAGCTGGTAGCGCAGCGGCAGCTGGTAGGGCGGCGGCTGCGGAGCGGCTGCCCAGACCCGCGCCGGACACGACGAGGGGCCGCCCCGCGGTGCGGGAACGGCCCCTCGTGGCTCGGAGGTCAGTTGCGGAAGGCGTCCTTGGCCTTCTCGCCGGCCTGCTTGAGGTCGGACTTCGACTGGTCGACGCGGCCCTCGGCCTCGAGGCCCTCGTCGTCGGTCGCCTTGCCGGTGGCTTCCTTGCCCTTGCCGACCAGGTCGTCCTTCATGTTGTCCATCTTGTCGCCGAGTCCCATGCGCATCTCCCTCGCTGTCGATCGGAGCACCGCAGCCCGTCTCCGGGCGCGGTGCCGGTCCTTCCACCGTACGAAACCCCGGACGGCGGACGGGGCTTTCGCGACAGGCCACCCCGGCCGTGCTGCTCCGCAGGGACGACGCCGCTGGTCAGGCCGGTGCGACGACGAGGATGAGGTCACCGCCCTCGACCTGCTGGTGACCGCTGATGGCGAGCCGCTCGACGGTCCCACCCACGGGGCTGGTGATGCTCGCCTCCATCTTCATCGCCTCGATCGTCGCGACCACGCCACCGGCCTCGACCGGGTCGCCCTCCGCGACCGTCGGGGTGACGACGCCCGAGAAGGGCGCGGGCACGTGTCCGGGGGCTCCGGGGTCGGCCTTCTCGACGGCCTTGACGTCGGCCGAGACCGACCGGTCCCGCACCTGGATGGGGCGGAACTGCCCGTTGAGCGTGCACATGACGGTGCGCATGCCCTGGCGGTCCGCGTCACCGACCGAGCTGATGCCGAGCAGGAGCCGCTTGCCGGCCTCGATCTCGGCCTCGTACTCGCTGCCCTGCTCGAGGCCGTGGAGGAACTCGATCGTCCCGAGCACCGAGAGGTCGCCGTAGCGTTCGCGGCTGTCCTCGAACTCCTTCGTGGGGCCGGGGAAGAGCAGGTGGTTGAGCGTGCGGCGCGGTGCGGTGCGCAGTGCCTCCTCCTGCTCCGGCGACAGCTCGGTGGTGCGCGGCTTGGCGTGCCGCCCCTGGAGGGCCTTGGTGCGGAACGGCTCGGGCCAGCCGCCGGGCGGGTCGCCGAGCTCGCCCTCGAGGAAGCCGATGACGGAGTCCGGGATGTCGTACTGCGTCGGGTTCTCCTCGAAGTCGGCCGGGTCGGCCCCGGCGCCCACGAGTGCCAGGGCGAGGTCGCCCACGACCTTGGAGGACGGGGTGACCTTGACGAGGTTGCCGAGGATGCGGTTGGCCGCCGCGTACATGTCCTCGATGTCCTCGAACCGGTCACCGAGCCCCAGCGCGATGGCCTGCTGGCGCAGGTTCGACAGCTGGCCCCCGGGGATCTCGTGGAAGTACACCCGCCCGGTGGGGGAGGCCAGCCCCGACTCGAACGGCCGGTACACCTGGCGCACCGCCTCCCAGTACGGCTCGAGCGAGAACACCGCGTCGATGTCGAGCCCGGTGGGGCGCTCGGTGCCGTCGGTCGCCGCGACGAGGGCCGACAGGCTCGGCTGGCTCGTCGTGCCGGCCATCGACGAGCACGCGGCGTCCACGGCATCCACGCCGGCGTCGATCGCCGCCAGGAGCGTGCCGATCTGCCCACCCGCGGTGTCGTGGGTGTGCAGGTGCACCGGCAGGTCGAAGTTCTCGCGCAGCGCCGTGACGAGGCGGGTGGCGGCCGGCGCGCGCAGCAGCCCGGCCATGTCCTTGATCGCGAGGACGTGCGCCCCGGTGCCGACGATCTGCTCGGCGAGGCGCAGGTAGTAGTCGAGGGTGTAGAGCTCCTCGCGCGGGTCGAGAAGGTTGCCGGTGTAGCACAGGGCCACCTCGGCGACCGCCGTGCCGGTGCCCAGCACCGC
Organism: uncultured Actinomycetota bacterium; assembly: GCA_963811475.1. GTDB lineage: Bacteria > Actinomycetota > Actinomycetes > Actinomycetales > Dermatophilaceae > Fodinibacter. Next base: position 13,850 of record CAWERJ010000007.1, on the reverse strand, counting down.
CTCGACGGCGGGCCGCATCTGCTAGACGTCGTTGAGCGAGTCGAAGATCCGGAAGATGTCGAGGCCCGTGCGGGCCGCCTCCTCCACGAAGGCGTCGGTGACCTTGGTGGGGTAGGGCGTGTAGCCGACGGTGTTGCGACCGCGCAGGAGCATCTGGAGCGGGATGTTCGGCATCGCCCGGCGCAGCAGGGACAGGCGCTCCCACGGGTCCTCCGAGAGGAAGCGCAGGGCGACGTCGTAGGTCGCGCCGCCCCACGCCTCCATCGACAGCAGCTCGGGGGTGAGCCGGGAGACGTGCCCCGCGACGTGGAGGAGGTCGCGGGTGCGCATCCGGGTCGCGAGGAGGCTCTGGTGGGCGTCGCGGAAGGTCGTGTCGGTGACCGGCACGTCGGTGCGTGCTCGCAGCCGGCGCGCGAACTCGGCCGGGCCGACCCGGATGAGCAGGTCCCGCGACCCCGGCGGCACGGGCGCGCTGGTGTCGAGGGCGGGGAGCTTGGCGCGCGGCTTGATGAACGTGGTCGCTGGGCCGTGGGGCTGGTTGACCGAGACGTCGGCGAGGTAGGTGAGCAGCTTGGTGCCGCGGTCCCCACCCATCCGCGCCTCGAGCAGCTCGGGACGCTCGTCGATGAAGCTCGTCGTGGCCTCGCCGCGCTGGAACACCGGGTCGGCGAGCACCGCCTCGAGGAACGGGATGTTCGTCGAGACGCCACGAATCCTGAACTCCGCCAATGCCCTTCGTGCCCGACGCACCGCCATCGGGAAGGTGCGACCTCGACAGGTGAGCTTGACGAGCATGGAGTCGAAGTGCGGGCTCACCTGCGCGCCGACGAAGACCGTGCCGCCGTCGAGCCGCACGCCGCCACCGCCGGCGGAGCGGTAGACGGTGATCTGGCCGGCATCCGGGCGGAAGCCGTTCGACGGGTCCTCGGTCGTGATCCGGCACTGCAGCGCGGCCCCGCGCGTGTAGATGTCGGACTGCGCCATGCCGAGGTCGGCGAACGTCTCGCCCGCGGCGATGCGGATCTGCGAGATGACGAGGTCGACGTCGGTGACCTCCTCGGTGACGGTGTGCTCGACCTGGATGCGGGGGTTCATCTCGATGAAGACGTAGGTGCCGTCCTCGCCGAGCGAGGAACTCGACGGTGCCCGCGTTGAGGTACCCGATCGACTCGGCGAAGTGCACGGCATCCGCACACATCCGGTCGCGCAGCGCGGGGTCGAGGTTGGGAGCCGGGGCGATCTCGACGACCTTCTGGTGCCGCCGCTGCACCGAGCAGTCGCGCTCGTAGAGGTGCAGCACGCTGCCGGTGGAGTCGGCGAGCACCTGCACCTCGATGTGCCGCGGGTTGACGACGGCCTGCTCGAGGTAGAGCGTCGGGTCGCCGAACGCCGCGTCGGCCTCGCGCGAGGCCGCCTCGAGCGAGTCGCGAAGGGTCGAGGGGTCGTCGACGCGGCGCATCCCGCGCCCGCCACCGCCCGACACCGCCTTGACGAAGACGGGGAAGCCCACGTCGTCGGCGGCCGCGGCGAGGACGTCGAGGTCGGCGGTCGGCTCCGCGCTGCGCAGGGTGGGGAGCCCCGCCGCGCGCGCAGCCGTGATGGCGCGCGCCTTGTTGCCCGCGAGGTGGAGTGCGGATGCCGGTGGGCCGATGAACGTGATGCCGTGGGCCTGGCACTCCTCGGCGAGGAGGGGGTTCTCGGAGAGGAAGCCGTACCCCGGGTAGATGGCGTCGGCCCCGCACTCGACGGCGACCCGGACGATGTTCTCGTGGTCGAGGTAGGCGCGCACCGGGTGGCCCTCGACGCCGATCTGGTAGGACTCGTCGGCCTTGAGCCGGTGCTCCGAGGTGCGGTCCTCGTGAGGGAAGACGGCCACGGTCTTCGCGCCGAGCTCGGTGGCCGCGCGGAAGGCGCGGACCGCGATCTCCCCACGGTTGGCGACGAGGATCTTGCTGAACACGGTGGACCTCCCGGTCGGGGCTGCGTGTCATCCGGCGGCGGGCCGGTGCGGAGCAGCCTAGTGACGCGGTGCCACCGCCGGCCCCTGCCGTTCTTCCTGCGGACCTGCCCGCCGTCTGACCCTCGGGGAACCGCCCCGCGACTCTCCCGGGAGCACGCAATGGCCCAAACCCATACCAATGCCGGCCGCTTGGCCCTAGCATCGCCTCGTCGCACCACTATGACGCCGGTCACGTCCGGCCGGCCGGACCCCTGGGAGCAGCAGTGGCAGTGCAACTGAACGACGACGAGCAGAGGCTCGCCGAGCTGGGCTACAAGCAGGAGCTCAACCGGACCTGGTCGGGCTTCTCCAACTTCGCGATCTCCTTCTCGATCATCTCGATCCTCGCCGGCTGCTTCACGACGTTCGGGCAGGCCTGGAACAACGGCGGCCCGATCGCGATCTCGATCGGCTGGCCGCTCATCTCGGTCTTCATCCTCATCATCGGGTTCTGCATGAGCGAGCTCGTGTCGGCCTACCCGACGTCGGGTGGCATCTACTGGTGGGCGAGCAAGCTCGGCGGCGCCAAGGCCGGCTACTACACCGGCTGGCTGAACCTCATCGGGCTCCTCGCCATCGACGCCTCGGTCGCCTACGGCGCAGCGACGTTCTTCGACCTGTCGTTCAGCACGATGAGCGAGTCGTGGGCCGCGGGCTACAGCCTCACCCGGGTCTTCTGGCTGTTCCTCGTCGTCCTGGTCCTCACCGCGCTGATCAACATCTTCGGCGGGCACATCCTCGCGATGCTCAACAACATCTCGGTGTGGTGGCACGTCGCGGGCGCCGCGATCATCATCCTGATCCTGATCTTCCTGCCCGAGAAGCACATGAGCATCAACGACGTGTTCACGATGCGGGTCAACAACAGCGGCGGCCTCGCCGGAGGTGAGACCAGCGGATGGGGCTTCTGGTTCTACGTGCTCCCGCTCGGCTTCCTGCTCACCCAGTACACGATCACCGGCTTCGACGCCTCGGCGCACCTCTCCGAGGAGACGCACGACGCCGCCGACGGTGCCGCCAAGGGCATCTGGCGCTCGATCTTCTACTCGGCGGTCGGCGGCTGGGTGCTGCTGCTCGCCTTCCTCTTCGCGGTGCAGGACGCGGATGCCGTCACGGCGGGCGGTGGCGGCGTGGGCGTCATCTTCAACCAGGCGCTGAGCTCGGGCTGGGCCGGAACGGTGCTGCTCATCGCCAGCGTCGGGCCAGTTCTTCTGCACCACGGCCTGCATGACGTCGACGAGCCGGATGCTGTTCGCGTTCAGCCGCGACGGCGCCGTTCCGGGCTCGAAGTACTGGGCGAAGCTGAACTCGCGCAAGGTCCCGGCCAACGCGGTGCTCCTGTCCGTGGTCGTGGCCGCGCTCATCACGCTCCCCGCCCTCGTCGAGGTGAACATCGGCACCGACGACGCGCCGATCATCGTGCCCACGGCGTTCTACGCGGTCGTGTCGATCGGCGTGATCGGCCTCTACACCGCCTTCGCGATCCCGATCTACCTGCGCTGGCGGGCCGGTGACTCGTTCCAGCAGGGCAAGTGGAACCTCGGCACCAAGTGGAAGTGGATGGCGCCGGTCGCGGTCATCGAGATCGTCGATCATCTCGGTCTACTTCATCCTCCCGTTCACGCCGGCGGCGAACCCGCTCAACGAGGACTTCCAGTGGAAGTTCGTCAACTACGCGCCGATCCTCACCGGCGGCGCGCTGCTGGCCCTGTGGATCGGCTGGCACCTGTCGGCCAAGAAGTGGTTCACCGGTCCGAGGATGACCATCGACCTGCCCGAGGGCGTCACCGCGGCCGACGAGATCGCCCTGGAGCACCACGGCAAGACCGCGCACGGCGGCCAGGAGCACGACTGGAAGCCGGGCGACCCGCTCAGCTGAGCAGGTCGACGACGGTGGGCGACCTCGAGCAGCTGCTCGACGGCATCCCCGTCCTCACCGGGCAGGGGCGTCAGGTGACGCCCCTGCCCGGTGGTCTGACCAACCACAACTACCGGGTGCGCACCGACTCCGGCCTCGACGTCGTCGTCCGGGTGTCCTCGCCGGAGACGGGCCTGCTCGGGGTCGACCGGCACGCGGAGCACGTCAACACCCTGGCCGCCGCGGCGGCGGGGGTCGGAGCGCCGGTCGTCGACTACCTCGAGGGCCGTGGCGTCATGGTCGTCGCCTTCCTCCCGGGCGCCACGTGGACCGATGCCGACGTCGCGGCGAACCTGCCCCGGCTGGCGGCTGCCCTGCGCCGCCTGCACGCCGGCCCCGCCTTCCTGGGACGGTTCGACATGTTCGCCCTGCGCCGCCGGTACCTCGACATCGTGGCCGAGCACGGCTTCCGGATGCCGGCCGGCTACGCGGCGCTCGAACCGCAGGTCGAGCGGGTGGAGCAGGTGTTCGGTCGCGCCCCGGAGGTGCTCGTGCCGTGCCACAACGACCTGCTGGCCGCCAACGTGCTGGACGACGGCGGCGACCTGCGGATCATCGACTACGAGTACTCGGGCATGAACGAGCCGTCCTTCGAGCTCGGCAACGCCGCTGCCGAGGCGGGCCTCGACGGCGACGCCCTCGCCGAGCTGTCCGCCGCCTACCACGGCCGCCATGACGACGCCCTCGTGGCGCGGGCGGAGCTCTGGGGGTGGGTCGCCCGGTACGGCTGGACGCTGTGGGGGATGATCCAGGACGGCACGAGCAGCATCGAGTTCGACTTCTGGGAGTGGGCGATGGAGAAGTTCGAACCCGCCGAGCGCCTGGCACGCGGCCCGCGGTTCGAGGCGCTGCTCGCCCGGGCGGCCGCGCGGTGAGCACGGTCGGGGACCGGGCGCTGCCGGAGCGGGCCCGGGTGGTCGTCGTCGGCGGAGGCGTGGTCGGCGCCTCCACGGCGTACCACCTGGCGCACCTCGGCTGGAGCGACGTGCTCCTGCTCGAGCAGGGCACCCTGTCGTGCGGCACGACCTGGCACGCCGCCGGCCTCGTCGGGCTGCTGCGGGCCAGCGAGAGCGGGACCCGCCTCGTGCAGTACTCCGCCGACCTCTACGCGCGGCTCGAGGACGAGACCGGTCTCGGCACGGGCTACCGGCCGTGCGGCGGGCTCATCGTCGCCCGCACCGAGGACCGGATGACGGCGCTGCGCCGCACCGCCGCGACTGCCGCCGCCTACGACCTCGAGTGCGAGCTCCTCACCCCGGAGCAGGCCGGTGAGCGCTACCCGCTGCTGCGGACCGACGACCTCGTCGGCGCCGTCTGGCTGCCGGGCGACGGCACCGCCAACCCCACCGACCTGACCCAGTCCCTCGCCAAGGGCGCCCGCCAGCTCGGCGTGACCGTGCGGGAACGAGTGCGGGTCACCGGGTTCGACGTGGTGCAGGACCCCGCGGCCCCCGGGGGCCGACGCGTCCGCGGCGTCCGCACCGACGCCGGGGACGTCGAGTGCGAGGTCGTCGTCAACTGCGCCGGCCAGTGGGCCAAGGCCGTCGGCGCGATGGCGGGCGTCGGTGTGCCGCTGCACTCGGCCGAGCACTTCTACGTCGTCACCGACCAGGTCGAGGGCGTCGCGCCCGGCCTGCCGATCCTGCGAGACCCGGACGGGTGGACGTACGTCAAGGAGGAGGTCGGCGGGCTCGTCGTCGGCGGCTTCGAGCCGGAGGCGAAGCCGTGGGTGTCGCCGGAGCAGATCCCGTACCCCTTCGAGTTCCAGCTGCTCGACGAGGACTGGGAGCACTTCTCGGTGCTCATGGAGAGCGCGCTGCACCGGCTGCCGGTGCTGGAGCGCACCGGCATCCGGAAGTTCTACAACGGGCCCGAGAGCTTCACGCCCGACAACCAGTTCATCCTGGGCGAGTCACCGGAGGTGGCCGGCTTCTTCGTCGGTGCCGGGTTCAACTCGGTCGGCATCGCCTCCGCCGGGGGAGCCGGGCGGGCCCTGGCCGAGTGGGTCGTCGCCGGGGAGCCGCAGGAGGACCTCGCCCTCGTCGACATCCGCCGGTTCGCGCCGTTCCACGCCAGCACTCCCTGGCTCAGGGAGCGGGTCTCGGAGGTGCTCGGCCTCCACTACGCGGTGCCGTGGCCGAACCGCGAGCTCGACTCGGCCCGCCCCTTCCGCTGCTCGCCGGTGCACGACCGGCTGGCGGCGGCCGGTGCCTGGTTCGGGTCGAAGATGGGCTGGGAGAGGCCGAACTACCTTGCGCCACACGGCACCTCGCCCCGTGACGTCGCGGCCACCTACGGCTGGGGACGGCAGCCGTGGCACGACTGGGTCGACGCCGAGCAGCGCGCCGCCCGGGAGGCGGTCGCCCTCTTCGACCAGACGTCGTTCGGCAAGCTGCGCGTGCACGGGCCCGACGCCCTCGCCCTGCTCCACCTCGTGTGCACCGCCGACGTCGACCGCCCGGTCGGCTCGGCGGTCTACACCGGGATGCTCAACGCCCGCGGTGGGTACGAGGCCGACGTCACCGCGACGCGGGTGGCCGACGACGAGTGGCTCGTCGTCACCAGCGCCGGGTCACCCGTGCGCGACGCCGACTGGCTGCGCCGGCACGTCGCCCCGGGGTGGCGCGTCGCGGTCGAGGACGTCACGACGGCCCATGCCGTGTTCGGCGTCATGGGCCCGCGGTCCCGCGACCTCCTCGGGCGGGTGACCGGCGCCGACCTCGGCCCCGACGCGTTCCCGTTCGCGACGAGCAGGGTGCTCGACGTCGGGCCCGCCCTCGTGCGGGCGACCCGGATGACCTACGTGGGGGAGCTGGGGCTGGGAGCTGACGGTGCCGACCGAGCTGGCCACGAACGTGTGGGACCGCCTCGTCACCGCCGGGAGCGGCCTCGGCCTGCGGCTGGCGGGCTACTACGCCATCAACGCCCTGCGGCTCGACAAGGGTTACCGAGCCTTCGGCCCCGAGCTCGGCCCGGACCGCACCCCGGTCGAGGCGGGGCTGACCTTCACCTGCGACCTGGCCGGCGACCGGCCCTTCGTCGGCCGCGAGGTCGTCGAGCGCCAGCGGGCTCGGGGGCCGGGTCCGCCGGCTCGCGTCCTTCGTCGTCGACGACCCGGATGCCGTGCTGTGGGGCGGCGAGCTGCTGCTGCGCGACGGCCGCCCCGTGGGCCAGGTGACGAGCGCGGCGCCCAGCGCCACCCTCGGGGCCGCCGTGGGGCTGGCCTGGGTGTGGGACCCGGACGGCGCCCCGGTGCCCCGTGAGCTCCTGTCCGCCGGAGGATATGCGGTCGACGTCGCGGGGTCGCGTCGCCCGGTGCGGCTGTCGGCCCGATCGCCGCACGATCCCGCGAACTCCCATATCCGCTCCTGACGGGGCGCGACCCCCACTAGAGTTCGCCCCATGGGATCACGGGCACCGCGCCACCGCGCCCAGCGCGGGTCGTCGGGTCTGCCCAACGCGCTCCAGGCCGTCGGCGTGGCCGGTGGAGCCCTCGCCGCGGTCGCCGTGCTCACGGTGGTCGCCGGAGGCAGCTCCCGGATCCAGGGCCCGACCGTGGGAGACCCCACGAGCGCGACGACGTCCCCGGCCGCGCCCGTTCACGTCGTCCGGATCGGGCGGGAGCACCCCCACCCCGCGTGTCGTGCCGGCGCCGGTCCGCTCGCTGCCGCCCCAGGCGCCCGGCACCACGGCGCCGCCGCCCTACGCACCCGCCGCCCGTCCGGCGAGCGTCCCGCCGACCCAGTTCACCCGCACGCCACGTCGCCGCCGGGACCCACGTCGGCTCCCACGCCGGCCGCCACGGCGACCAAGACGCCGCGCCCGACCACGACCCCGACCCCCAAGCCCACGGTGCGCCCGACGCGGCCGGTGACTCCCGGCATCCCACCGACGTCCTCACCGTCGCCCTCGCCGACGGGCTGACCTGCCTCGAGGGCCCCGCCCTGCACCGCTGCTGCCGGGGAATCCGTTTGGGCGGCCCGTCGTTGAACGGCATACTGGCCGGTGCCGGGCTCAACGCCGGTGCCGCGACAACTGAACAGCGTGGGAGTGAGCCCCCTCAGGGGGGTGATCGGTTTCGACATTGGTCGGCAGGCCAGGGGAAGCGGGTCGAGGACGCACGGTCATCTCGTCAACGCTCCGTGCAAACCAATAGGTGCCAATTCCAAGAGCACCGACTTCGCCCTCGCCGCCTGAGCGAGCCCGAAGTCCGTTGGCCTGAGTTCGGTCCCGACTCAGTAACCAGCGTCAGCTAGGGATCTTGCTGCGTCGTCATGTCGGGGGACGGCGCGGGACTCTTACTCGACTGGGCCCGTCAGCGGACGTGTGCGCGCGAGCGCTGGGGCCGAGAAACTCCACAGCGCACTGCACCCGGAGAAGCCCTGGTTTCCCGTCAGTGGACGCGGGTTCGATTCCCGCCACCTCCACCACGGACTCACTCCCACGTACCCAGCGACCGGCCCGGTCCCGCCTCGGCGGGCCGGGCCGTCGTCGTGCCCGGGCCCGGGCCCCGGGTGGCGACGGCTGCTTCAATTCCTATGCCGCCGAGCAGGTGCGGCGTACACCATCACCGGGGTCCCGAGGAGTGCCACCCGCTACGCGCGGGTGCGTGCGGTGACGGCGGTCGGGCCGGGGGCGCCTTCCGCCACCCTGCCCATCAAGCCGAAGCTCTGATCAGGCCCTGGACAGGCGGTCGACGACGGCCCGCCCCGCCTCCAGCCGCGCCACCGGCACCCGGAAGGGCGAGCACGACACGTAGTCCAGCCCGCGCTCCTCGAAGTAGTGCACCGACTCGGGGTCGCCCCCGTGCTCACCGCACACCCCGACCTTGAGCCCCGGCTTGGCCCTGCGCCCTTCGTCGGTGCCGATGCGCACGAGGCGCCCGACGCCCTGGCGGTCGATGGTCTCGAACGGCGACACCCCGAGGATGCCGGCCTCCATGTACCGCGAGAAGAAGCTCGACTCGACGTCGTCGCGCGAGAAGCCCCAGGTCGTCTGGGTGAGGTCGTTGGTGCCGAACGAGAAGAAGTCGGCCGCCTCGGCGATCGCCCCGGCGGTGAGCGCGGCGCGGGGGAGCTCGATCATCGTGCCGACGAGGTGCTCGAGGTGCACGGAGTGCTTCTCGCGCGCCCGGTGGGCCGCGTCGTCGATCTCGGCCCGGATGTTGCGCAGCTCCTCGACGGCGCCGACGAGCGGCACCATGATCTCGGGCCGCGCGGAGCCGCCCCGCTCGGCGACGATCGCCGCGGCCTCGAGGATGGCCTGGGACTGCATCTCGAACAGGCCGGGGATCGCGATGCCGAGCCGCACGCCGCGCAGCCCGAGCATCGGGTTCTCCTCGTGGAGGCGGTGCACGGCGAGCAGCAGGAGCGACTCCTTGTCGTGTTCCTTGCCCATCGCCTCGGCGACGGCGACCTTGACCGACAGCTCGGTGAAGTCGGGGAGGAACTCGTGCAGCGGCGGGTCGAGCAGGCGGACCGTCACGGGCAGCCCGTCCATGGCCTCGAAGATCTCGACGAAGTCGGCTCGCTGCAGCGGCAGCAGCTCGTCGAAGATCAGCTGTCGCTCCGCGCCGGTCTCGGCGAGGATGAGGCGCTCGACGAGCTCGCGCCGCTCGCCGAGGAACATGTGCTCGGTGCGGCACAGGCCGATGCCCTCGGCGCCGAACCGGCGGGCGCGGGCGGCGTCCGGGGCGTTGTCGGCGTTGGCGCGCACCTGCATCCGGCGGTGCTTGTCGGCCACGGTCATGAGCCGGTCGACGGCGGCGACGACCGGGCCGCCCTCCTCGACCGACATCGTGCCCTCGAAGTAGCGCACGACGGGGGAGGGGCGCACGGCGACCTCGCCGAGGAACACCTCGCCCGTGGACCCGTCGATCGACAGGGTCTCGCCCTCGCGCACCACGGTGCCGTCCGGCGTCGTGAACCGACGGGCCGCGGTGTCGACCTCGAGGGTCTCGGCGCCGCACACGCAGGTCCGTCCCATGCCGCGCGCGACGACGGCGGCGTGCGAGGTCTTGCCGCCCCGGCTCGTGAGGATGCCGGCCGCGGCCACCATGCCGTGCAGGTCGTCGGGGTTGGTCTCGCGACGCACGAGGATGACCGGGGTGCCCTCCGCGGCGAGGCGCACCGCGGCATCCGAGTCGAAGACCGCGGCACCGACGGCGGCACCGGGGGAGGCGCTCATGCCCTTCGCGAGCAGCGACCGGGCGCCCTCCGGGTCGAAGTGGGGGAACATCAGCTGGGCCAGCTGGTCACCGGAGACGCGCATGAGGGCCTCCTCCTCGGTGATGACCCCCTCGTCGACGAGGTCGACCGCGATCCGGAACGCCGCGGCGGCGGTGCGCTTGCCGACCCTGGTCTGCAGCATCCAGAGCTTGCCCTGCTCGATGGTGAACTCGATGTCGCACATGTCGCGGTAGTGGCCCTCGAGGCGGCTCATGATCTCGAGCAGCTGGTCGTGGCTCGCCTTGTCGATGCGCTCGAGGTCGGCGAGGGGGAGGGTGTTGCGGATGCCGGCGACGACGTCCTCGCCCTGCGCGTCCTGGAGGTAGTCGCCGTAGACGCCGACGGCCCCGGTGGCGGGGTCGCGGGTGAAGGCCACCCCGGAGCCCGACGACGCGCCGCGGTTGCCGAAGGCCATGGCCTGGACGTTGACGGCGGTGCCGAGGTCGGTCGGGATCCGTTCGCGGCGCCGGTAGAGGATCGCGCGGTCGGAGTTCCACGAGTCGAACACGGCCAGCACGGCACCCTGCAGCTGCTCGCGGGGTTCCTGCGGGAAGGGCCGGCCGGCATCCTCCTCGACGATCGTCCGGTAGACCGCCACGAGGTCGCGCAGGTCGTCGGCGTCGAGCTCGACGTCGGCGGTGACCCCCTTGGCGGCCTTGGCCTCCTCGAGGGCGTCCTCGAACCGGTCGCCGTCGAGGCCGAGGACGGTCTTGCCGTACATCTGCACGAGGCGGCGGTAGGAGTCCCAGGCGAAGCGCGGGTTCCCGGTCTGCCGGGCCAGGCCCTCGACCGAGGCGTCGCCCAGGCCGATGTCGAGGACGGTCTCCATCATCCCGGGCATCGAGAACTTCGCCCCCGAGCGCACCGAGACGAGCAGCGGGTCCTCGGGGTCGCCGAGCCGGCGGCCGGTGCGCGCCTCGAGCCGCTCGAGGTGCTCGTCGACCTCGTCGAACAGGGCCGCCGGGACCGTCCCGGTCCGCAGGTACTCGCGGCAGGCGTCAGTGGTGATCGTGAAGCCGGGCGGCACGGGGATGCCGAGCCGCGTCATCTCGGCGAGGTTGGCGCCCTTGCCGCCGAGCAGGTCCTTGAGGTCCATGCTGCCGGTCTCGAAGTCGTGGACGAGCTGGGCCATGGCGGCCGCCTCCTCGGGTCGGTACTACGCGGCGTAGTTGTCATGATCCTACGACCTCGACGCACCGTGCCCGACGCCGTCGCGGTGGGGGCCCGCGTGGCGTCGACCACTCAGCGCAGGGAGAATCGCACGGTGACCGTCGCGGTGACGGTCGACTCGCCGGCCTCGACCGGCATCCCCGCGCCGGCGTCCATGGCGGCCTTGGCGGCGGCGAACCGGGGCACCGGCATCCCTCGCTCGGGCTGCTCGGTCACGCGCAGCACGGGTCCGAGGGGTCGCCCCGCGAGCGAGGCGTACTGCTCGGCCTTGGCTCGTGCGTCCTCGAAGGCCGCCGCCCGCGCCCGCTCGAACAGCGGTGCCGGCTCGGCGACCTCGAGCGTGACGCCGTCGAGGCCGAACGCGTCGCCCGCCGCCCCCGCGAGCGCCTCGATGAGCGCCCCGACGCGCTCGCGGTCGCGCACGACGAGGCGCACCGTCTGGGATGCCGTGTAGCCGACGACGCCGCGGCCCTCGCGGTCCCAGCGGGTCGAGACGGCGAGGCCGGTGGTCCGCCGGTCGGCGGCGTCGACCCCGTGCTCGCCGACCGCGTCCAGGGCGGCGGTGACCCGCCGCGTCGCGTCGGCGAGGGCACCAGCGACGTCCCCTGCCTCGCACTGCACCCGGGCGTCGAGCACGACGACGTCGGGCACCGCGCTGGCCGCACCGGAACCGAGGACTTCCACGTGGTCTGGCATGGCCGCCACTGTAGGGCCGGCCGACGCCGACGGGCACCGCGTGGTGGCCTACCTGCGGGTAGCGGGTTGAATCCTCGGTATGCCGTCCGCACCCTCGATCGCCAACTCCGTCACCGTCCGCCTCGTCCTGCCTGCCCGGGCCACGGCGGTGAGCGAGATGACCGGCGTCATCGAGGCGGCCGGGGGCGTCGTCACGGGGCTCGACGTCACGGCATCCGGGGCGACCAAGGTGCGCATCGACCTGACGATGCTCACCCACGACCCCGAGCACGCCGAGACGATCGTCGAGCGGATGCGCGAGGTCGAGGGTGTCGAGATCGGGCGGGTGTCGGACCGCACGTTCCTCCTCCACCTCGGCGGCAAGCTGTCCGTGGAGTCCAAGGTGCCGATCCGCTCGCGAGACGACCTGTCGATGATCTACACGCCCGGCGTCGCCCGGGTGTGCCTGGCGATCGCGAGAACCCCGCAGGACGCGCGACGGCTGACGATCAAGCGCAACACCGTCGCCGTCGTGACCGACGGCACGGCGGTGCTCGGGCTCGGGGACATCGGGCCGCTCGCCGCGTTGCCGGTCATGGAGGGGAAGGCGGCGCTGTTCAAGCGCTTCGCCGACATCGACGCCTTCCCGATCTGCCTCGACACCACCGACACCGAGGAGATCATCCGCACCGTCAAGGCGATCTCCCCGGTGTTCGCCGGCATCAACCTCGAGGACATCTCGGCACCGCGCTGCTTCGAGATCGAGGCGCGGCTGCGCGAGGAGCTCGACATCCCCGTGTTCCACGACGACCAGCACGGCACCGCCATCGTCGCGCTCGCGGCCCTGCGCAACGCGCTGCGCGTCGTCGGCAAGGAGCTCGCGGACGTGCGGCTCGTCATGAGCGGGGCGGGTGCGGCCGGGACCGCCATCCTCAAGCTGCTGCTCCACGCCGGGGCGCGGCACGTCGTCGTGGCCGACGTCGACGGCGTCGTCCACCGGGCGCGGGCCGACGTCGTGTCGGGCGACCACCCCAACCACGCCTGGATCGCCGCCCACACCAACCCCGACGGCGTCACCGGGACGCTGTCCGACGCGATGCGCGGGGCCGACGTCTTCGTCGGCGTCTCCGCCCCGAACATCCTGTCCGAGGCCGACGTCGAGTCGATGGCGCCCGACAGCGTCGTCTTCGCGATGGCCAACCCGGTGCCCGAGATCGACCCCGACATCGCGGCCCGTCACGCCGCGGTCGTCGCGACCGGCCGCTCCGACTTCGCCAACCAGATCAACAACGTGCTCGTCTTCCCGGGGGTGTTCCGAGGGCTCATCGACTCCGGCGTCTCGCACGTCAGCACCGACGTGCTGCTCGCCGCGGCCGGGGCGCTGGCCGACGTCGTCCACGAGGACGAGCGCAACGCGACGTACATCATCCCGAGCGTGTTCCACCCCGACGTCAGCCACGTCGTCGCCGAGGCCGTGCGGGCGGCCGTGGCCGCGCGCGACCCGGCGTGACCGCCGACGCGGACGCCACCGACCGGCGCGCCGGTCGGCTGGCCCTGCTCACCCTCCTCGGGCTCGCCGTCGCCGTGCAGGTCGTCGTCCTGTACTCCCCGAGCAGCCACGGCGAGCTGCTCTTCCCGCAGGCCGACAAGGTCGTCCACGTCCTCGTCTTCCTCGTCCCGGTCGCGGTCGCCCTGCTCGCGGGCCTGCGGCCCGCGGCCGTCGTCGCCCTCTTCGCGGCCCAGGCGGTCGTCAGCGAGGTCGTCCAGGGCACCCTCCTGCCCGCTCGCTCGGGGGACGCGGTCGACGTCGTCGCCGACCTCGCCGGGATCGCGCTCGGCGTCGCGAGTCTGGCACCTCGTC
>CAWERJ010000006.1:0-40506 GCA_963811475.1 uncultured Actinomycetota bacterium | reverse complement strand
GCCCATGACGATGATGTGGGAGGAGCTGCGCGAGCCGCCGTCCCGCGCGGCCCGGTGGCGCGCCACCCTGCGCAAGCAGCCGTCGGCCTTCCTGCTCGCCGTGCAGATCCTCGTCATCCTCCTGCTGCCGGTCCTCGAGTCCTCCACCTGGGGCCGGGCGGTGATCTCGCTGCTCAGCCTCTCGGCGCTCGTCACGGCCGTCTTCACCGTGCGCAGCACGCCCGCGCTGACCTGGCTCTCGGCGACCCTGGCCCTGCCGGCCGCGGTGTTCGAGGTGTGGAGCCTGTTCGACGACCGGTCGGTCATCCTCGTCATGGCGCACTGCGCGCTCGCGGTCTTCTACTTCTACACGGCCTACGCGCTCATCGCGTACATGTTCGAGGACTACTGGGTCACCAAGGACGAGCTCTTCGCCGTCGGCGCGTGCTTCACCGTGCTCGTCTTCGCCTTCGCCTACGTCTTCCTCGCCGTGCAGGAGATCTGGGAGGGGTCGTTCACGGCCTACCAGGGCGAGGGCCAGCGCAGCCTCCTCGAGCTCGTGTACCTCTCGGCGGCCCAGCTCACCAGCGTGGGCCTGTCCGACGTCGTGCCGATCCTCCCGGAGGCCCGGGCGGTCTGCACGGTCGAGCAGCTCGCCGGCGTCATGTACGTCGCGATGGTCATCTCGCGGCTCGTCGCGCTCACGGTGATGCGGTCACGGCAGTGACCTGACGGGCGCTCAGCCGGCGGGGTCGAGGTCCTCGATGCGCGCGAGGCTGGGTCCGCGGGTGCGGGCGATCTCGCGGGCGCGCTCCTCGGCGGCTCCGAGGACGCGCAGCGCGTTCCCGCCCGCGAGGCCGGCGAGGTCCGCGTCGCTCCAGCCGCGGTCGGCGAGGGCGGCCAGGAGCCGCGGGTAGCCGGTGACGTCCTCGAGCCCCTGCGGCAGCACGTCGACACCGTCGTAGTCCCCGCCGAGCCCGACGTGCTCGACGCCTGCGACCTCACGGACGTGCTCGCAGTGCGCGACGACGTCGTCGAGGGTCGCGACCGGTGCGGGTCCCGGGCGGCGGCCCGCCCACCTCGCCCACCTCGGCGGCCTCGAGCCCCCACGCCCGCACGGCCGGGGAGACGAAGGCGGGCACGAAGGTGACCATGCACACGCCGCCGTTGCCGGCCAGGCGCTCCAGGACGTCGTCGGGCACGTTGCGCGGGTGGTCGCACACGGCCCGGGCCGAGGAGTGCGAGAAGAGCACCGGCGCCTCCGTGACGTCGAGGGCGTCGCGCATCGTGTCGGCCGACACGTGGGACAGGTCGACGAGCATGCCGAGGCGGTTCATCTCGCGCACCACCTCGCGGCCGAAGGCCGACAGCCCGCCGAGCACGGGCTCGTCGGTCGCCGAGTCGGCCCACGGGACGTTGTCGTTGTGGGTGAGCGTCAGGTAGCGCACGCCGAGCGCGTGCAGCATCCGGAGGGTGCCGAGCGAGGAGGCGATGCTGTGGCCGCCCTCGGCACCGAGCAGCGAGGCGATGCGGCCCTGCGACCAGGCCCGCTCCACCTCGGCGCGCGTCGTCGCCAGGGCGAGGTCCGCGGGGTAGCGGGCGGTCATGGCGAGCACGGCGTCGACCTGCTCGAGCGTCGCGGTGACGGCGGTGTCGCCCGGCAGGTCGGCGGGGACGAAGACCGACCAGAACTGGGCGCCGACGCCGCCGTCGCGCAGCCGTGGGAGGTCGGTGTGCGTCGGGCACCCCCGGCGCGAGACGTCGAGCCGAGACCAGTCGTAGGCCACCCGTTCGCGCGCCTCCCAGGCCAGGTCGTTGTGCCCGTCGACGACGGGCTGCGCGGCGAGGAGGTTCCGGATCCTGGCCGGGGCGTCCAGAGGCATGCGCAGGACCCTACTCGGCGCACGGGGCCGTCCGGCGCCGCAACTAGAGTGGCGGCATGGCGTCCCCCTCGAGCCGCGGCAGCGTCGCGCTGGTCACCCTCGGGTGCACCCGCAACGAGGTCGACTCCGAGGAGCTGGCCGGCCGCCTCGCCGCGGAGGGGTGGACCCTCGTCGACGACGCCGCCGGGGCCGACGTCGCCGTCGTCAACACCTGCGGCTTCGTCGAGCAGGCGAAGAAGGACTCGATCGACACCCTGCTCGAGGCGGCCGACCTCAAGGAGTCCGGGCGCACCCGTGCCGTCGTCGCCGTCGGCTGCCTGGCCGAGCGCTACGGGCAGACCCTCGCCGACGAGCTGCCCGACGCCGACGCCGTGCTCGGGTTCGACTCCTACCGCGACATGTCGAGCCACCTCACGGCGATCCTCGGTGGCGCGCGACCGGCATCCCACGTGCCGTCGGACCGGCGGCGGCTGCTGCCGCTCTCCCCGGTCGAGCGCTCGGATGCCGTCGACGGCGTCGCGCTGCCCGGTCACGGCGACGGCGAGCAGTTCGTGCGCGCGCGGCTCGACGCGCGGCCGTGGGCGCCCCTGAAGATCGCCAGCGGGTGCGACCGGCGCTGCTCGTTCTGCGCCATCCCGATGTTCCGCGGGTCGTTCGTGTCCCGCCGCCCCACCGACGTCCTCGCCGAGGCCCGGTGGCTGGGGGAGCAGGGGGTGCGTGAGCTGTTCCTCGTCAGCGAGAACTCGACGTCCTACGGCAAGGACCTCGGCGACCTCGCGCTGCTCGAGAAGCTGCTGCCCGAGCTCACGGCGGTCGAGGGCGTCGAGCGGGTCCGCGTGTCGTACCTCCAGCCCGCCGAGGTGCGCCCGGGGCTGCTCGAGGCGCTGGCGACCACACCCGGCGTCATGCCGTGGTACGACCTGTCGTTCCAGCACGCCTCCCCGACGGTCCTGCGGCGGATGCGCCGCTTCGGCGGCACCGAGCCGTTCCTCGAGCTCGTCGAGCGGGTGCGCGCGCGGCAGCCGCGGGCCGGGGTGCGCAGCAACGTCATCGTCGGCTTCCCCGGTGAGACCGAGGCGGACGTCGAGGAGCTCGAGCGGTTCCTGACCCTGGCCCGGCTCGACGTCGTCGGCGTCTTCGGCTACTCCGACGAGGACGGCACCGAGGCGGAGGGGCTGGGCGGCAAGCTGCCCGAGGACGTCGTCGCCGAGCGCGTCGAACGCCTCACCGCCCTCGTCGAGCAGCTCACGGCCCAGCGCGCGACGGACCGGGTCGGCGAGCGCGTCGTCGTGCTCGTCGAGGAGCACGACGACGAGGATGCCGGTGTCGCCGTGGGGCGGGCGGAGCACCAGGGACCTGATGTCGACGGGGTCTGCCTCGTGCGCACGGCTGGTGGGGAGCCGCCGCTCGTCGGGTCGTTCGTCGAGGGGGTCGTCGTCGACGCCGTGGGCGTCGACCTCGTGGTGGAGGCACGGTGAGCGACCAGCCCCGGCGCCCCGTGCGACCCGGGCCGCTCGCCGAGGGGCGGGCCACCGACCCCTACCGCGCGGGCATCGACCCGGCCAGCCCGGTCGTCCCGACGACCGGCCCGAGCGCGTGGAACATCGCCAACTACCTCACCGTGCTGCGCCTGCTCGTCGTGCCGCTCTTCGGGTGGTTGCTCCTCGTCGACGACGGCCGCGACGCGCGGTACCGCTGGGCCGCGTTCGGCCTCTTCGTGGCGGCGATGATCACCGACCGGATCGACGGCGACCTCGCGCGCAGCCGCGGGCTCGTGACGAACTTCGGCAAGGTCGCCGACCCGATCGCCGACAAGGCGCTCGTGACGATGGCCCTCGTCGGGCTGTCGGTCATCGGCGACGTCTGGTGGTGGGTCACCGTCGTCGTGCTGGTCCGCGAGTGGGGGATCACGGCGGTCCGGTTCTGGGTCATCCGGCACGGCGTCATGGCGGCCGGGCGCGGGGGCAAGGTCAAGACCCTCCTGCAGACCTTCGGTATCGGCCTGTACCTCCTCCCGCGGTGGACGCTGCCCTTCCCGGACCTCTGGGACTGGGCGGCGGCGGTCGTCCTCGGTGCCGCCGTCGTCGTCACCGTCGTCACCGGTGTGGACTACCTCGTCCAGGCGCTGCGCCTGCGGCGGACCAGCGAGCGGGCCGCCCGCAAGCGCGCGGCCCGCGCCGCGAAGCGCGAGGGCCGACGGCTGTCGTGACGGCCACCGCAGGGGGAGCGACGGTGCCGGCGGCGTCCGCGGTCGTCGCCGCGCTGGTCGAGCGCGGGCTGAGCGTGGGCACCGCCGAGTCGCTCACCGGCGGCCTCGTCTGCGGCGCCCTGACGTCGGTCCCCGGGGCCTCCGCGGTCGTGCGCGGAGGTGTCGTCGCCTACGCGTCGGACGTCAAGGCGAGCGTGCTCGGGGTCGACGGCGACCTGCTGGCCCGCGAGGGCGCCGTCTGCGCGCCGGTGGCCGCCCAGCTCGCCGAGGGGGTGCGGCGGCTGCTGGGGTGCTCCGTCGGGGTGTCGACGACCGGGGTGGCCGGGCCCGACCCGTCCGACGGGAAGCCGGTCGGCACCGTGTTCGTCGGGGCGAGCGGGCCGTGGGGAATCCTCGTCGACGAGCTGGCGTTGACCGGCGACCGGGAGCAGATCCGCACGGCGACCGTCCGGTCGGCGCTCGACCTCGTGGCCCGGGGTCTGGAGAACCTCCGCGACGGCGTCGGCCCCGCGGGGTACGGTGGAGTTCGCGGGACCGGCACGACGACCCGCACGGACGATGGAGAGGAGGCACCGTGATCCTGCTTCGACACGAGCTCGGCGAGGTCCTGCGCGAGATCCGCCAGGACCAGGGCCGCACCCTGCGTGACGTCGCGTCGTCCTCTGCCGTCTCCCTCGGGTACCTCAGCGAGCTCGAGCGCGGGACCAAGGAGGCCTCGTCCGAGCTGCTCGCCTCCGTGTGCGCCGGGCTGGGCCTCAGCCTGTCCGAGGTGCTCGAGCTCGTCCGCGAGCGCGTGGAGCGCATCGAGACCTTCTCGGCCCCGGTGTCGCTGCCGGTCGGCCCGGCGATGCGGTCCGACACCGTCTCGGCGTCGGCGGCCTGACCGCCGCTTCTTCACCGTCGGGTGCGGTACGCCCCCGACCCCGTGCTGCCCAGTGGGCGCTGCCGGCGCCCGTCGTCACCCGGTGCGAGGCCGCCCTGGCACGTGGGGCACGAGAACATCGTGCGCTCGCGCGGCGGCTACCCCGGTCACGGCGACGCGCACCGTGTCACCGCACCGCCGGCACGGCCGCCCGGACCGCGCGTGCACGTAGGCCTCCTCACCGGAGCGCTGGATGCCGGTGCTCGCCTGCCAGCCCGTGCGCCGCGCCAGCGCCATGAGGCGGTGCAGCCGCTCGAGCATCGCCACGACGCTCCTGGTGTCGAGGTCGGCGGCGGGCGTCCACGGCAGCACCCGCTCGAGGAAGAGGATCTCGCTGGCCCAGAACGTGCCCACCCCGCACAGCACCCGCTGGTCGAGCAGCACGTCGCCGACGAACCCCGGGGATGCCGTGACCCGTGCGGCCGCGACCTCGACGTCCCAGTCGGAGTCCGAGCACGTCGGGGCCGAGGTGGCCGACGAGGTCGGCCTCCCGGGCGGTGGGGACGAGGTCGAGCATGCCGAGCCGCAGGCCCACGGCGGACCACGTGTCGGTGAGCACCGCGGCGCGCACGTCGGGCCGGCGGAGCGCGCGCCGCGTGCGCTCACCGGGGTGCTCGACGCGCCACTGCCCCTCCATCCGCAGGTGCGTGTGGAGGGTGGAGCCCGTGTCGAACCGGTGGAGGAGGTGCTTGCCGCGGGCCACGACCTCGACCGTGCGCGAGCCGGCCAGGTCGACGTCGGGCACCGAGGGCCAGCGCAGCTCGGCGTGCTCGACGACGCGGCCGGCGAGCGCGGCGTTCAGCCGGTCGGCGGTGCGGTGGACGGTGTCACCCTCGGGCACCGGACGTCACCGCCGGATCCGCAGGCCGCGGGGCGTGAGGTGGAACCCGGCCTCCTCGAGGGCGTTCACCACGGGGTGGTTCGAGCCCAGCAGCCGGCCGCCGTCGGCCTTCTCCACGGTGATGCGGCCCAGGCTGCCGCGGCGCACGGCATCGGCGAGCGCCGTGGCGGCCGACCTGAGCCGGTCCGGGTCGTCGGCGTAGGTCAGGAGCGTCCGGCCGCCGCGCTCGACGTACAGCACGAGGTCGCCGTCGACGAGCACGACGACCGCGCCGGCCTTGCGACCCGGCTGGTGCCGGCGGCGCCTGTCGGGGCTGCCGTCATCAGGCCCCGGTGGTGCCCTCGTCGGCAGCCGGGTCGACGGCGCGGTCGGGCCAGCCGAGGGCGGCCCCGAAGGGGTTGGCCGGGTCGCTCGCGGCGAGGACGACGGCGGAGGCTGCGGCGCGGCCGGTGTCGCCCGACCCCGCCCGCAGCCGGTCGACGGCACCCGTGGTCCCGAACTGCGAGGCCCCGAGCCCTTCGACGAAGTAGCCGCGGCGCACCCGGCCGGCCTCCTCTGCCTTGCCGAGCACCCGGTAGACGGCCGCGAAGCCACCCGGCACGTCCTCGGCCGCCGTCGCTCCGCGGGTGAGGATGCCGTGCCGGTCGAGGAGGAGCTCGGCGGTCGCGTAGGCGCGCAGGGTGGGGTCGAGGTCGACCGGCGGCAGCAACGACCAGCGGCCGGTGACCTGCGGCGGGCCGGTGCGGGCCGGGAGCGGCGGGCGGGCCGGTGCCGACCCGAGCCCGCCGAGCGGCCCGCGGCGACCGGCGTACCGGGTGCGCCGCGGCCCGGTGGGCGTGCGGCGGTGGGCCGTGCGGCCCCCGGACAGCAGGGCTCGCACCGGGGCGAAGGTGTCGCCGGTGACCCGGCCCGACCAGGCGAGGTCCCAGAGCGTGGCGGCCAGCGCCGCGTCGTCGGTCGAGCCGACCTGGTCGGACAGGGTGCGGAAGAAGTGCGCACCGCCGCCCGCGAGGGCGTCGAGCACCGCCAGTCCCTCGGGCGACGGCACCCGGTCGGGGTCCGGCCCCGGGGAGGGTGACGTGCGCCGAGTCGGCGAGGTGCAGCGAGAGCCATCCGTCGTCGCCCGGCAGCGAGCCGTGCCCGCACCACAGCACCTCCCCGGTGGCCATGAGCTCGTCGAGCAGGGCCGGGGTGTAGTCGGCCACCCGGGCCGGCAGCACGAGCGACTCCACGGCGCTCGCCGGGAGGACGGCCCCGCTCAGCTGTTCGACGACCCGGACCAGGCCGTCACGCCCCCGCAGGCGCCCCCCGACGCCCTGCCAGCCCTGCAGGAAGCGGGCGAGCTCCACCGGCGTGACCGGCTCGACCTCCGCCCGCAGGGCGGCGAGCGATCGGCGGCGGAGCATCCGGAGCACCTCGGCGTCGCAGAACTCGGTGCCTCCGCCACCGGTGGGCAGCAGCTCGCCCTCGACCACCCGCCCCGACGACACCAACCGGGCCAGGGCCGTGGCTCGCCACCGCCGGGCCCAGCCCGTAGGCCCGGGCCACCTCGGCGGCGTGGAACGGCACGTGGGTGCGGGCGTAGCGCGCCACCAGGTCACCGAGGGGGTCGGCCACGGGCTCGAGGAACGCCTGCGGGACGCCCGGCGGCAGCGAGGCCCCGAGGGCGTCGCGCAGCCTCGAGGCGTCGTCGATGGCAGCCCAGCGGTCCTCGCCGGCGACCCGCACCGGGATCACCTGGCGGGCGCCGTCCAGCCCGGCCAGCCAGGCCTCGACGTCGTCACCCGTCGTGCCCTCGCGGCAGCGGGCGAGGACACCGTCGACGGACAGCGGGCCGAGGGAGCGCAGCAGGTCGAGCACGTCGTCGGCGTCGCGGGCCGCGCGTTCCGGGGTGAGCCGCTGCAGCTCGGCCTCGGTGCGGGCGATCTGCTCGGCGTCGAGCAGGTCGCGCAGGGCCAGCCCCTCACCGGTGCCGAGCAGCTCGGCGAGCAGGCTGGGGTCGAGCGCCAGCGCGGCCGCCCGCCGCTCGGCGAGGGGGGAGTCGCCCTCGTAGAGGAACTGCGCGACGTAGCCGAAGAGCAGCGACTTGGCGAACGGCGAGGGCGTGCTGCTCTCGACGTCGACGACGGTGACCCGGCGGGAGCCGATGTCGCGCATGAGGTCGACGAGCCCCGGCACGTCGAAGACGTCCTGGACGCACTCGCGCACGGCCTCGAGCACGATGGGGAAGGTCGGGTACTGGCTCGCGACCTCGAGCAGCTGGGAGGCGCGCTGGCGCTGCTGCCACAACGGCTGCCGGCGGTCGGGGCGGCGGCGGGGCAGGAGCAGGGCCCGGGCGGCGCACTCGCGGAAGCGCGCCGCGAACAGCGCCGAGCCGCCGATCTCCTCGGTGACCAGCCCCCGCACGTCGTCGGGGTCGAGGGTCACGAGGTCGAGCAGCTCGCGGCCGACGCCGCGCTCGCGCACGCCGTCGACCTCGTCGAGCTCGAGGTCGGGCAGCCGCAGCACGATGCCGTCGTCGCCGTGCATCGCCTGCACGTCGACACCGAACCGGTCGCGCATCCGTGCGCTGACGGCCAGGGCCCACGGGGCGTGCACCTGCGCCCCGAACGGCGAGAGGATGGCGACCCGCCAGTCGCCGAGCTCGTCGCGGAAGCGCTCGACGACGATGGCCCGGTCGTCCGGCACGTGGCCGGTCGCCTCCCGCTGCTCGCGCAGGTAGCCGAGCAGGTTGTCGGCGGCCCACGCGTCGAGGCCGGCCGCCATGACCCGCTCGCGCGCGGCATCCGGGGTCAGCGCCTCCACCTCGCGGACGAACGCGCCGACGGCGCGCCCCAGCTCCGCCGGGCGCCCGAGCGAGTCGCCCTTCCAGAACGGCAGCCGCCCGGGCAGGCCGGGCGCCGGTGTGACGAGCACCCGGTCGTGGGTGATGTCCTCGATGCGCCACGTGCTCGTGCCGAGGGTGAACAGGTCGCCGACGCGCGACTCGTAGACCATCTCCTCGTCGAGCTCGCCGACCCGGCGCCCCGGCCCCTCACCGGTCGCGAGGAAGACGGCGTAGAGCCCGCGGTCCGGGATGGTGCCGCCGGAGGTCACGGCGAGCCGCTGGGCGCCGCGGCGCCCGGTGAGGGTGTCGGACAGGCGGTCCCACGTGATGCGTGCACGCAGCTCGGCGAACTCGTCGCTCGGGTAGCGCCCGGCGAGCATGTCGAGCACCGACTCGAGGACCGGCCGGGTGAGGGCCGAGAACGGTGCGGCACGGCGCGCGAGGGCGAGCACGTCGTCGACCGTCCACTCGTCGAGGGCGCACATCGCGACGACCTGCTGGGCGAGCACGTCGAGCGGGTTCGCGGGGACGCGCAGCGCCTCGATCTGCCCGGCGAGCATCCGTTCGACGACGACCGCGGTCTGGACGAGGTCGCCGCGGAACTTGGGGAACAGGACGCCCCGGCTCACGGCGCCGACCTGGTGCCCGGCGCGGCCGACCCGCTGGAGACCGGAGGCCACCGACGGCGGCGACTCGACCTGCACGACGAGGTCGACGGCGCCCATGTCGATGCCGAGCTCGAGGCTGCTCGTCGCGACGACGGCGGGGAGGCGGCCGGACTTCAGCTCCTCCTCGATGGTCGCCCGCTGCTCCTTGCTCACCGAGCCGTGGTGGGCACGGGCGAGCACCGCGGGGGCGCCGCTCGAGGCCCCGGACTGCGCCATGACCTGCGCGGGGCTGCGGGAGAGCGCTGCGGCGCGCGGCACGGCATCCGGGGCCGCGACGGTGTCGGCACCCTCGGCGGCCTCCATGCGCTCCTCCCAGATCTCGTTGAGCCGGGTCGTGAGGCGCTCCGCGAGCCGCCGGCTGTTGGAGAACACGAGGGTCGAGGTGTGCTCGGCGACGAGGTCGACGATGCGCTCCTCGACGTGCGGCCAGATCGAGGCCCGCTGCTCCTGGCCGGATGCCGCGCCGCTGAGGTCGCCGGTCGGCTGCCCGAGCTCGGCCATGTCGGGGACCGGCACGACGACGCGCAGGTCCCACTCCTTGGTCGAGGGCGGCTGCACGACGTCGACGGGGCGGCCACCCGCGAGGAACCGCGCGACCTCCTCGACGGGGCGCACGGTCGCCGAGAGGCCGATGCGCTGGGCCGGTGCCGGGAGGAGGGCGTCGAGCCGCTCGAGGCTGAGGGCGAGGTGGGCGCCTCGCTTGGTGCCGGCGATGGCGTGGACCTCGTCGAGGATGACGGTCTCGACCCCCGCCAGCGCCTCGCGCGCCGCGGAGGTGAGGATGAGGAAGAGCGACTCGGGGGTCGTGATGAGCACGTCGCTGGGAGCGCGGGCGAAGGCGCGGCGCTCGTCGGCCGGGGTGTCGCCGGAGCGGACCGCCACGGAGATGTCGGGCTCGGGCAGGCCCAGCCGGGCGGCGGCGTGCCGGATGCCGACCAGCGGGCTGCGCAGGTTGCGCTCGACGTCGACGGCGAGGGCCTTCATCGGCGAGACGTAGAGCACGCGGCAGCGCTCCTTGCGCGCCTCGGGCACGGGCTCGCTCGCGAGCCGGTCGAGAGCCCACAGGAACGCCGACAGCGTCTTGCCCGAGCCGGTCGGGGCGACGACGAGCGCGTGGTGGCCGCTGCTGATGGCGTCCCACGCCCCCTCCTGGGCGGGCGTGGGCGCGCTGAAGCTGCCCCGGAACCAGGCGGCGGTCGCGGGGGAGAAGCGGTCGAGGACGTCACCGGACATGTGGGTGTCAGCCTCTCACCCACCACCGACACCGCGGTGGCAGGATGCGTCGTCAGGCGCGGGCTCGACGGCGAGGGGACGCGACGTGGGCGACTACCGGGTGGAGCCCTCACGCCCGGCCATGCGTCGGGCGGTTCACCCGGCCGGACCGGCCGACGCTCCTACCGCCTGGTAGGTGCTGCTTTCACATGACCTACCAGGCGGTAGCCCGGGCCATGCCCGGCACCAGCCCCCGATCCGGCGTCAGGCCCTCGGCTGCTGCTGGGTGATGCAGTGGATGCCGCCGCCCCGGTCGAACAGCGGACGGGCGTCGACGCCGACCACCGCCCGACCGGCGTACGCCTTCTCCAGCACGGCGAGCGACGCGGCGTCCTGCGGGTCGTCGTACGTGCACGCCACCACGCCGTCGTTGACGACGAGGTGGTTGATGTACGACCAGTCCACCGGCCCGTGGTCGTCCTCCAGCGTCCTCGGCGCGGGCACGCGCACCACCTCGAGCGGCTCCCCCCGGGCGTCGCGCGCCGCCGAGAGCAGGCGCTCGAGCTCCACCGACACCTCGTGGTCCGGGTGGGCCGGGTCCCCCTGCCAGTGCAGCAGCACGACGCCCGGGGAGGCGAAGGTCGCGACGATGTCGACGTGCCCCCGGGTCCCGAACTCGTCGTAGTCGCGCGTCAGCCCGCGCGGCAGCCACACGCACGTCGTCGCACCGATGGTGCGGGCCAGCTCGGCCTCGACGTCGGCCCGCGAGAGGCCCGGGTTGCGCCCCGGGTCGAGCTGGACGGTCTCGGTGAGCAGCACCGTGCCGAGGCCGTCGACGTGGATGCCGCCCCCCTCGTTGACGAGGGCGCTCGCGATCCGCGCCGCCCCCGCCCGGCCCGCCACGAACTCGCCGATCCGGGCGTCGGCGTCCCACGTCGCCCACGACTGCGCGCCCCAGCCGTTGAACACCCAGTCGACCGCACCGAGGACGCCCGCGTCGGACACGACGAAGGTCGGCCCGATGTCGCGCATCCACGCGTCGTCGAGCGGGGCCTCGAGGAGGTCGACCCGGTGCCGGCCGTGCCGCCCCTCGTCGAGCCAGCGCCGGGCGACGTCGACGGCCGCGGGGTCGACGACGACGGTCACCGGCTCGAAGCGCGACACGGCCAGCGCCACGTCGGCCCACGTGGCGCGCGCCTCGTCGGCCTCGGCCGCACTGTCGCCCAGGGTGTAGCCCGACGACGGCCACGCCATCCAGGTGCGCTCGTGCGGGGCCCACTCGGGCGGCATCCGCCAGACCGGGGAGCCGCTCGGGGGCGCCGCGGCCGGCATCCTCAGCCGTTCCGCTCGTGCTCGGGGCGCACCGGCGCGGTGAGCGAGGCGTACGAGTCGGGGCGGCGCGTCGACAGGAACGGGAACAGGTCGATCCAGTCGCGTCCCTGCGACAGGTCGAGGTCGGCGACGAGCACCGCCGCCTCGTCGCGCGGCGCCTGGACGAGCACCCGGCCGTACGGGTCGGCGATGAACGAGCTGCCGTAGAAGGTGATGAGGCCCTCGGTGCCGTAGCGGTTCGGCACGACGACGAACAGCCCGTTGGCGATGGCGTGGCCGACGATCGTGTGCTGCCACAGCGGCTGGGTGTCGAAGTCGGGGTGGTCGGGCTCGGAGCCGATCGCGGTCGGGTAGACGAGCACCTGCGCCCCGGCGATGCCGTAGGCGCGCGCGACCTCGGGGAACCACTCGTCCCAGCAGGTCGGCATCCCGAGCCGTAGCCCCGGGTCGCGCAGGTCGTAGACCGGGTAGGCGTCGTCGGGCGGGCCCTGCCGGAAGTACTTGTCCTCGTAGTAGCCCGCGGTCACGGGGATGTGGGTCTTGCGGGTGCGCGCCACGACCTCGCCGTCCGGTGCCACGAGGACCGCGGTGTTGAAGCCGAGCCCGTCGTCGCTGCCGTCGGGTGCCGGTGCGCGCTCGAAGAGGGAGGCGTGGACGAGGACGCCGGATGCCGCGGCCGCCTCCCGCGCGAACGTCACCGTCGGCCCGTCCTCGAGCGACTCGGCGGTGGCGTCGGGGCGGCCGTCCGGGAGCGCGTCGGCGGGGTACCGCGACAGGGTGAGCTCGGGGAGGAAGACGATGCGGGCGCCCGCGTCGGCGGCCGTGCGGATGCCGTCGAGCAGGGTCGCGCGCAGGGCGTCGGCGTCGGGGTCCCAGGCGTGCTGGACCAGCCCGACGCGCACGGGCGGCGCGGTCGGCTCGTGGACCCGGGCGGGGGAGGCGGGCACCTCGGTGGCGGTGATCAGGCGCATGGCGGTCAGTATGCCGGGGCGCACCGGGGGTGGGGGCACGGCATACGATCCGGCCATGCGCCACTCCCGGTTCTGGGCCCTCGCCGAGGACGAGTTCGGTGCGGCGTACGCGCACTCGCTCGCCGGCTCGCTCCACGTGGCGGGTCTCGGCGGTCGCACGCCGGTCGAGGCCCTCGACGCCGGGACGTCGCCGCGGGAGGTCTGGCTGGCCTTCTGCGAGGCGATGGACGTGCCCGAGGAGCGTCGGCACGGCCTCGACAAGCCGCCACGGGCCTGACCGTCAGGTGAGCAGGGTCCGCGTCCACACGTCGGCGACGACGTCGGCGTACTGCGTCGGGGTGAGCCCCCGGCCGCGGAGCAGCTGGAAGTAGTCCGGGGAGTTCAGGGACCACACGAGGGTCGCGACGTCGTCGTCGGAGAGGTCGGCGCGCACCTCGCCGGTCACCCGCAGGTCGGCGGCGAGCCGGTGCATGTTGTCGGCGCGGCGCTCGTCGAGCGCCGCCGCGACGGTCGCGCACCTTCGGTCGGTCGCCGCGGCCTCCCGCAGGGCGAGGACGAGCGGGACGGTCCTCGGCAGCACCTCGGCCAGCGCGTCGGCGTAGATGCGGATCTTCTCCGTCGCCGTCCGGGCGGATCGAACCCGGCGCACGTAGTCGCGCTCCTCCGCCGCGATCGGCTCGTCGCTCGAGCCGAGGAGCATGTCGTGGACGGCGAGCAGCAGCTCGGGCTTGCGCCCGACCGAGGCGTAGACCGTGTCGACGGAGACGCCGGCGCGGCGGGCCACCTCCGCGACCGACGTGGCCGCGTATCCCCGGGTGGTGAAGAGGGACCGGGCCGCACGCAGCACGGCGGAGCGCGTGGCGGCCGCCTGCTCCGCGCGGACGGCGGAGGTGTAGCGCCGGGGCTTGACGGGGTCGGGCACGAGGCCTACCGTACCAACATTGGTCCGAAAGCAGTTCGGGCGAATTGTGGAGGTGGGTGGGTCATGACGGTGCACGCGGCTCGGGACGAGCAGGGAACGGCCGACCGGGTCGTCGTGAGGGAACCCGGGTCGGGGCGGGGGACGTGGGCGATGGGTTCGCTGTTCGAGCACCTCGCCGAGCCCGGCGACACGGCCGGGGCGCTCGGCGTCGCGCTCGTCACCCAGCCTCCCGGCATCGCGACGCCGTTGCACCGTCACCAGCACGAGGCCGAGGCCTTCTTCCTCCTCGAGGGGCGGATGACCTACCGGGCAGGAGACGAGACCCACGAGCTCGCGGAGGGGTTCTTCATCTACCTGCCCAGGGGGGTGCCCCACGCGTTCCGCATCCGGGGTGACCGGCCGGCGCGGATCCTCGCGATGACCGTGCCTGGGGGCCTGCTCGGCCTCTACGACGAGGTCGGGGTGCCGGCGGGCGCGATGCGACCGCCCGCGGAGGGGGAGGGCCGGACGATGGCCGACGAGATGGGCCGGTGGAACGAGGTCGGGCCGCGGTACGGCCTCACCGTGGTGGGCCCTCCGATCCCCGAGTGACGGGGCCGTCGGGCGGCTGACGGGAGCCGGGCGGAAACGCAGGTGAGTCCTGTCGCCGTCGTCGGTTAGCGTCGTGCCGGTGAGCGACGACGTCCTGCTGCGAGCCCGCGGGCTGACCAAGCGCTTCGGGACTTCACCGCGGTCGACGCCATCGACGTCGACGTGCACCGCGGCGAGGCGTTCGGCTTCCTCGGCCCGAACGGTGCCGGCAAGTCGAGCACGATGCGCATGGTCGGCTGCGTCTCGCCGGTCACCGAGGGTGAGCTGACCATCCTCGGGCTCGACCCGGCATCCGACGGGCCGGCGATCCGCGCCCGGCTCGGGGTGTGCCCGCAGCGCGACATCCTCGACGAGGACCTCTCCGTCGAGGAGAACCTCTGGGTCTACGGGCGGTTCTTCGGCCTCTCCCGCCACGAGGTGCGCTCGCGGGCCGACGACCTGCTCGAGTTCGCGCAGCTCACCGAACGGCGCCACGACCGGGTCGAGCCGCTGTCCGGCGGGATGAAGCGGCGGCTCACCATCGCGCGCAGCCTCATGAACGACCCCGAGGTGCTGCTGCTCGACGAGCCGACCACCGGCCTCGACCCGCAGGCGCGGCACGTGCTGTGGGACCGGTTGTTCCGCCTCAAGCGCGAGGGCGTCACGCTCATCGTCACGACCCACTACATGGACGAGGCCGAGCAGCTGTGCGACCGGCTCGTCGTCATGGACCACGGGCGGATCGTCGCCGAGGGCAGCCCCCGCGCGCTCATCGCCGAGCACTCGACCCGTGAGGTGCTCGAGCTGCGCTTCGACCCCGACCACCAGGAGCAGCACGTCGACGCGGTGACCGGGGTCGGGGAGCGGCTCGAGGTGCTGCCCGACCGGCTCCTCGTCTACGCCCAGGACGGCGACGCCGCGCTCGCGGACGTCCACGCCCGTGGCGTCCAGCCGCTGTCCTCGCTCGTGCGTCGCTCGACGCTCGAGGACGTCTTCCTCCACCTCACCGGCCGAAGCCTGGTCGACTGATGGCGACCACCACGCCCGAGCGGGTCTCCTCACGCTCGCCGAGCGGCCGCCTCGGCTTCGGCGTGCGCCGCCCCACCACCACGCCCGAGCGGCTCGGTGCGGTCATGGCGCACCACTTCGTCGTCTACCGCCGCACCTGGCGGGGCTCGATCATCACCCGCTTCCTGTCGCCGCTGTTCTTCCTGCTGTCGATGGGTCTGGGACTGGGGGCCCTCGTCGACGACAGCGCGGGCGGCGTCGACGGCCTGCCGTACCTGCAGTTCGTCGTCCCCGGCATCCTCGCGATGCAGGCGATGATGACCGCGTTCGGTGAGTCGACCTACGCGGTCATGGGCTACATCAAGTGGAACCAGATGTACGCCGCGATGCTCGCCACGCCACTGCGTGTCGTCGAGGTGCTGGGCGGCCACCTCGCCGTCGTCGCCTTCCACCTCTTCACCGGGTCGCTGATCTTCGTGCTCGTCGCGGCACCCTTCGGAGCGTTCGCCTCATGGTGGGTGGTCCTCGCCGTGCCGGTCGCCGTGCTCACCGGCCTCGCCTTCGCCGTCCCCATCTTCGCCCTGGCCGCACGGCTCGAGAACGACAACGGGTTCAGCATCCTGTTCCGGTTCGTCGTGACCCCGCTGATGCTGTTCTCCGGCACGTTCTTCCCGGTCGACCAGCTGCCCGGGTGGATGCAGCCGCTCGCCTGGGTCACCCCGCTGTGGCACGGCGTCGAGCTGTCCCGCGACGCCGCCACCGGCACGGCCCCCGGCCCGCTCGGTGCGGTGCACCTGGGCGTGCTCCTGCTCTACGTGGGCATCGGCTGGCTGCTCGCCCGGCGCTCGTTCACCCGGAGGCTGGTCTCGTGAGCGCGATGCAGACCGCGGTGCGCGCGTCCCGCTCGCTGCCCTTCCCGGCGGGCCTGGGCCTGGCCCGGCACGTCGTCGGGCGCAACATGACGGCCTTCCGCCGGGCCTGGCTGCTGCTGCTCAGCGGTTTCGTCGAGCCGGTGTTCTACCTGTTCTCCATCGGCGTCGGGCTCGGCGCGCTCGTCGGTGACGTCACCACCGACGGCGGGATGACGGTGCCCTACGCGGCCTTCGTCGCCCCGGCGCTGCTCGCCTCGTCGGCGATGAACGGCGCCGTCGCCGACAGCACGTTACAACGTGTTCTTCAAGCTGAAGTACCAGCGGCTCTACGACGCCATGCTCGCCACGCCGCTCGGCCCGCGCGACGTCGCCGTCGGCGAGATCACCTGGTCGCTGATGCGGGGCGCGCTCTACTCGGCGATGTTCCTCGTCGTCGCGCTCGTCGCGGGGCTCGTGCAGTCCTGGTGGGCCCTGCTGGCCGTGCCGGCCGCGGTGCTCATCGGGCTGGCCTTCGGGGCGGTCGGCATGTTCGCCACCACCTACATGAAGAGCTGGCAGCACTTCGACTACGTCATCCTCGCGACCCAGCCGATGTTCCTGTTCTCCGCGACGTTCTTCCCGCTGTCGACCTACCCGCCGTCGCTGCAGTGGGTGGTCGGCGCCACGCCGCTCTACCAGGGCGTCGCGCTCGAACGGGCGCTGATGCTGGGGGAGGTGGGCTGGTCGCTGCTCGGCCACGTCGCCTACCTCGCGGTGCTGGGGGTCCTCGGGATCGTCGGCGCCTCCCGCCGGATCGGGCGGCTGCTGCTCACCTGAGGCCGGGCGCCTTCCGAGGGCGGCGGGTGGCCCGAACGGGCCATTCCCGCCGGGACCCTCGGGCTGCCACCCTCGGGGAGGAGACATCCACCTGCGAGGGGATCGTCATGTCGCACGCCGTCCGGTTCGCTGCCGTGGGGGTGGCCGGCGTGCTCGTCGCGGGGTCGCTCGTCCTCGCCGGTCCCGCCCTCGCGGCATCCGCCCCGCCCGTCCCGGGCGCCGGAACAGCCGTCGCGCCGTCCTTGCCGGACCAGGGCCCCGGCAAGGGCGACCGCGACGGTGACGGGATGGCCGACGACCTCGAGGCAGCCCTGGCCGACACCGACGCGGGTGACCGGGTCGGCGTCATCGTGCAGGGGACCACGTCCCCGGCGACAGGCGCGCCGCGCGGCGCCGTCCCTGCGGACCGGCGAGGTGTACCGCACCATCCCCGGCTTCTCGGGGTCCGTCGTCGCCGGGCAGGCCCGGGCGCTCGCCCGCGTCCCGGGGGTCACGAGGGTCGAGCTGGACGGCGTCACCCGCGCCCTCGACGCCTCGGGCAACCTCGACTACGGCGTCGCTGCCGCCCGCGGCGCAGTGGCACCCACCGACGGCACCCTGGACGGCAGCGGGGTGGGCATCTGCATCATCGACACCGGCATCGACCCCCGCCACGAGCAGCTGACCGGGCACGTCATCGGCTGGAGGGACTGGGTGAACGCGCGCCCCGACCCGTACGACGACCACGGGCACGGGACGCACGTCGCGGGCATCGCCACCGGCACGCCGACCGGGTCGGCGAACGCCGCCTACGCAGGCGTGGCACCGGGGGCGCGGGTCGTCGCGGCCAAGGTGCTCGACTCCACGGGCTCCGGGGCCGACGCCAACGTCGTATCGGCGATCGAGTGGTGCGCCGCCCGCGCGGACGTGAACGTCATCTCCATGTCGCTCGGCAGCCCGGCATCCGACGGCTCCGATGCCGGCAGCCAGGCGGTGAACGCGGCGTTCCGGGCCGGGAAGGTCGTCGTCGTGGCGGCGGGCAACTCCGGCGACGCGCCGGGGACGGTCTCGTCGCCCGGGGTCGCGACCGACGCGGTGACGGTGGGGGCGGCATCCGACCCGTCCGGCCTGGCCGGTTCGTCGGACACCGACACGTCGCTCTACCTCGCGGGCTTCTCGAGCCGCGGGCCGACGCGGAACACGGCGGCCCCCCACAAGCCGGACGTCGCGGCACCCGGGCTGAGCGTCGTCGCCGCCAAGGCGAACACGGTCTCCGCGTACACGACGATGTCGGGCACCTCCATGGCGACCCCCTTCGTGGCCGGCGTGGTCGCGCTGGGACTCGAGGCGGTCCCGGGAGCGACCCCGGCCACCATCAAGGCCGCCCTGCGCTCCTCGGCCCTGGACGCGGGCGCCACCGGGGCGGACGACGAGTGGGGTGCGGGGCTGGTCGACGCGCGGGCCTTCGTCGCTGCCCTCGGCGCCGCGCCGCCCGGGACCGCCCCCTGGGCGGACCACGCGCTCGTCAGCGGCTCCGTGGCCTCTGGTGGCGTGCAGTCGTTCCCGATCCAGGTGACGGCCGCCGGGCGGCCGCTCGGCGTCACCCTGCGGACGACCAACGGGGCGGCCACCTGCCTCCTGCCGGTGAGTGGCTCCTGCTGGTACGGCTACGAGTGGGCTCCCGACCTCGACGCCTACCTCGTGGCCCCGACCGGCACGGTCGTCGCGATGAGCCGGTGCATGCTCGAGGCGACGAACGGCAACTGCGCGGCTCCCGGCCGCTTCGAGACCCTCGGCGTCGCGAGCGCCGCGGCGGGCACGTGGCAGCTGCGGGTGGAGTCCTTCTCGGGGGCGGGAGCCTTCTCGGCCGACGTCTTCGGCGCGGTGGGGGCGATTGCCCCGCCGCCGCCAACACCGCCGGCGGCTCCCGCCAACCTCACGGCGACGGCGACGTCGAGCACGTCGATCTCGCTCGCGTGGGCGGACAACTCGTCGGACGAGACCGGCTTCGAGGTCCAGCGATGCGCGGGGTCGGGCTGCACCGGCTTCGCCGCAGCGGCCGCCGTGGGTGCGAACGTCACGGCATATGTCGATGCGAACCGTTCCGCCTCGACGACCTACGGCTACCGGGTGCGCGCCGTGAACGCGAACGGCGCTTCGGCATGGACGTCGCCCACGACGTTCGGCACGACGCCCGCCCTGCCGGCTGCACCGAGCAACCTCACGGCCTCGGCGACCTCCGGCACGGCCATCACGCTCGCGTGGGTTGACAACGCCGGCGACGAGACCGGGTACGCCGTCGACCGGTGCTCCGGCACGGGCTGCTCGCCCACCACACAGGTCGCCACCCTCGCGGTGGGATCGAGTGCGTTCACCGACTCCGGCCTCACGGCGTCGACGACCTACGGGTACCGGGTGCGAGCCCTGCGTGGCACGGACACGTCGGCCGCGAGCAACACCGCGACGGCCACGACCCCAGCGCCTGCGCCGGGAGCCGTGCCCAGCGCGCCCTCCGGTCTGACGGCGACAGCCACGGTATCCACCGTCACCCTCAGATGGACGGACACGTCGAGCAACGAGGACAACGTCCGCGTCGAGCGCTGTCAAGGGACCAAGTGCAGTCCCCAGTACCGCGCCCAGCTGTCCGCCAACTCGACCTCGTACGTCGACACCGGACTGGCGAGGTCGACGACGTACAGGTACCGGCTGCAGGCGTGCAACGCGACCGGCTGCTCGGCCTACACGCCGATCGTGACGGTCAAGACGCTTCGCTAGGAGGCAGAGGGTTGGGCGGCACCGTCCCGAAGGGGTTCGGGACGCCGTGCTGCTCCTCGTACCACGCGAGGTAGGCCGTGACGGCGGTCGGCAGCGTGGCGTACATCCGGTCGGTGCCGATCGCGTCGACGAGGCCGGCCGCCCTGAGGTCGTCCAGGAGGTCCTGCTTCACCCGGGCGAGGGCCAGCACGACGCCGCGCACCTCGAGGTCGCGGCGCAGCGTCGCGAGGGCGTCGAGGCTCGTGAGGTCGACCTCGACGTTGGCCTCGGCGTTGACGACGAGCCACTCGACGGGGGCGTCCGCGCCGTCGACGGCGGCGAGGGCACGGTGGTGGAAGTCCTCGGCGTTGGCGAAGAACAGCGGCGAGTCGTAGCGGTAGACGACGAGCCCCGGCACCTGCTCGGCCCCCGGGAAGTCGTCGACGTCGTGCATCCCCGCGATGCCGGGCACGTACCCGAGGATGCCGTCGTGCGGCCGCGCGACGCGCCTCAGCAGGTCGCCCAGCGACAGGGCGACGGCGAGCAGGATGCCGTTGAGCGCTCCCAGCGCGAACACGCCGAGCGTCGTCGCCACGAGCAGGACGAGCTCGCTGCGTCGAAACCTCGCGATCCGACGGATCTCCGCGACGTCGACGAGGCGGATCGCCGCGTAGACGACGAGGGCGCCGAGCGCCGCCTCCGGGAAGGCCGCGATGACCGGGGCGAGCGCCACGACGGACAGGACGACCGTCGCGAGGGTGGCGAGCGAGAACAGCTGGGTCCGGCTGCCCATCGAGGCGCCGATGGCGGTGCGGCTGCCGCTGCTGCTGACCGGGAAGCCGGACAGGAGCCCGCCCGCGAGGTTGGCGGCACCGAGGGCGAGGAACTCCTGGTTCGCGTCGATCCGCTGGCCGACCCGCTCGGCGAAGGCGCGCGCGGTGAGGACGTTGTCGGAGTACGCGACGACGGTGATCCCGAGGGCGGGGCCGATCATCGAGGCCACCGCACCCGGTGAGAGGTCGGGCAGGCTCAGGTGCGGCAGGGCGTCGGGCACCTCGCCGACGGTCTGCACACCGAGCGCCTCGAGGCCGAGCAGCGCCACGGCGGCAGCGCCGAGGAGCACGGCGAACAGCGGGTTCGGCAGCCGGGGGAAGAAGTGCGCGCCGAGCAGGAGCAGGAGGAGGAGCACGGCGGACAGGACGAGCGTCGGCACGTTGACGTCGTCGAGCTGGTGCACCGCGCTCCACAGCTGGTCCGGCATCGACTCGCCCTCGACCTCGGTGCCGGTGAGGCTGTCGAGCTGGCTGACGACCATGAGCACCGCGACGCCCGCCAGGTAGCCGACGAGGACCGGACGGGACAGCAGGTCCGCGAGGAAGCCGAGGCCGAACACCCAGCCGAGCACGCACAGCACGCCGGTGACGACAGCGAGCGCGGCGGCGAGGGCGGCGTAGGACTCGGACCCGTGCACGCCGACCGCGGCCACGGCAGTGGCCGTCATGAGGGCCGTCGTGGACTCGGGGCCGACCGAGAGCTGGCGGGAGGACCCGAGGAGGGCGTACGCCAGGGTCGGCCCGACCACCGCGACGAGCCCCGCGGCGGGGGGCAGGCCGGCGATCTGGGCGTAGGCCATGACCTGGGGGACGAGGTAGGCCGCGACCGTGACGCCGGCCAGGAGGTCCGGGCGCAGCCACCCGCGCTCGTAGTGCCGGAGCGTGACGAGGCCCGGAAAGGTCGTCGCCCACGTGGGGCGGCGCCGCTCGTTGAGGGACCGGTGGTGGCCGAGGGCGGAGGGCACGGGGCATTCGACCACGGCGACACGGCGTGTCGCCCGCCAATCCGCCAGGTCGAACACGTGTTCGGCTAGGCTCGTCCACAGGTGGCGCCCCCGACAGCACCGGTCCACAGGTGCACGGCAGCCCGTGACCGTTGTCGGTGCCGCCACCTAGCGTCTGACCAGACCTCGCGACGAGACCGACGGCGAGAGCTGGTCGCCGGTGGGCGCGCTCGCTGCACGACACGGAAGAACAGGTGTGTGACATGGCTGGTCCCAACGGCTCCCGCGGGAGCGTGCTCGCCCCCAACCCCCCTGCCGCCGCTCCCGGTGGTGAACGTGACAAGGCCCTGAGCTCGGTCATGGCACAGATCGAGAAGCAGCACGGCAAGGGTGCCGTCATGCGCCTCGGTGACGACGTCCGTCCGCCGATCGAGGTGATCCCGACCGGGTCGATCGCGCTCGACGTCGCCCTGGGCATCGGCGGGCTGCCCCGCGGCCGCGTCGTCGAGATCTACGGCCCGGAGAGCTCGGGCAAGACCACCGTCGCCCTGCACGCGGTCGCCAACGCGCAGAAGGCCGGCGGCATCGCGGCGTTCATCGACGCCGAGCACGCGCTCGACCCCGAGTACGCCAAGGCCCTCGGCGTCGACACCGACGCGCTCCTCGTCTCCCAGCCCGACACCGGGGAGCAGGCGCTCGAGATCGCCGACATGCTCATCCGCTCCGGGGCCCTCGACATCATCGTCATCGACTCGGTCGCGGCCCTCGTGCCCCGCGCCGAGATCGAGGGCGAGATGGGTGACAGCCACGTCGGCCTCCAGGCCCGCCTGATGTCCCAGGCGCTGCGCAAGATCACCGGTGCCCTCAACACCACCGGCACGACCGCGATCTTCATCAACCAGCTGCGCGAGAAGATCGGCGTGATGTTCGGCTCGCCCGAGACCACCACCGGCGGCAAGGCGCTGAAGTTCTACGCCTCCGTCCGCCTCGACGTGCGGCGCATCGAGACCCTCAAGGACGGCACCGACCCGGTCGGCAACCGCACGCGGTGCAAGGTCGTCAAGAACAAGGTCAGCCCGCCGTTCAAGCAGGCCGAGTTCGACATCCTCTACGGGCAGGGCATCTCCCGCGAGGGGGGCCTGATCGACATGGGCGTGGAGCAGGGGTTCGTCCGCAAGGCGGGTGCCTGGTACACGTACGACGGCGACCAGCTCGGGCAGGGCAAGGAGAACGCCCGGGCCTTCCTCAAGGACAACCCCGAGCTCGCCGACGAGATCGAGAGGAAGATCAAGGAGAAGCTCGGCATCGGGGTCCCGAAGGCCGACGCTCTTGCCGCCGTCCCTGACATCCCGGTCGACTTCTGAGCCCAGCCAGACCGATCCGGATGCCGTTCGCCGACTCGACGACCCCGCCGCCCACCGTGGGCGGTGGGGTCGTCGTCGCGGCGGTGGAGCCCTCGGCTCACGCCGCCACCACCGCCCGACCCCGAGGCCGATCCCCGCACCCGGGGCGGTGAGCCCGATCCGCACGCCTGGGCCCGCGAGATCGTCCTGCGTCAGCTCACGGCCACCGCGCGCAGCCGCTCCCAGCTCGAGCAGGTCCTGCGCCGCAAGGGCTGCCCGGACGACGTCGCGGCTGCCGTCCTCGACCGGCTGGAGGAGGTCGGCCTGGTCGACGACGCGGCCTATGCCGCGATGCTCGTCCGGTCCCAGCAGGCGGGCGTGGCCTGGCCCGCCGCGCCCTGGCGCACGAGCTGCGGAAGAAGGGCGTCGACGACGAGACGGCGCGGCCGCCCTCGACGGGGTCGACCCGCACGGCGAGGAGGAGCGTGCCCGCGTGCTCGTCGCGAAGCGGCTGCGCTCGATGAGCGGCCTGGACCCGCTGGCGCAGACCCGGCGGCTCGCCGGGATGCTCGCGCGCAAGGGCTACGGGTCCGACGTCGCGATGCGGGTGGTCCGCGAGGCGGTCCGTGAGGCGCCGGAGCACCAGCGCGACTAGAGCGAGTGGAGCGGGCGCTCTCCGGGCGGCAGCTCGTCGGTGCGCACGATCCGCTTGCCGTAGGGCACGAGCGAGATCGGCACCATCTTGAGGTTCGCCACCGCCAGCGGGATGCCGATGATGGTGATCGCCTGGACGACCGCCGTGACGACGTGCGTCAGCGCCAGCCACCAGCCGGCCAGGACGACCCACACGACGTTGAGCACCACCGCACCCGCACCCGCGTTCTCCTTGGCCACGACGGCTCGGCCGAACGGCCACAGCGCGTACCGCGCCATCCGGAACGACGCCACGCCGAGGGGGATCGTGAGGATCAGCACGCAGAGGACGACGCCGGCGAGCGCGTACGCGAGCGCGAGCCAGAGGCCGCCGAAGACGAACCAGATGAGGTTGAGCAGGGTGCGCACGCGGGTCCTCTCGCTGTCCGGGGGCGGTCGCCCACACTCTTCCACGTCGCCGGCGGAGCGCCCGTCGTCACTCCAACGACAGCCGCGCGACCACCTCGTCGCCGTCGACCTCACCCGTCTCGGCGAACCCCAGGTCTGCGTAGAGGCGCCGCGCCACGATGTTGTCGGGCTGGTAGGACAGCGCGAACCGCGCGCGCCCCGTCTCCGTGGCCAGCCGGTCCACGGCCGCCCGGACCGCTGCCCGGCCGTACCCACGACGCTGGGAGGCCTCGTCGACGAGCAGGCCGCCCAGCCAGACGCTGCCGTCGTCGTCGTCGACGCCCCACATGAGGAACCCCACGACGCGGTCGCCGCCGTGCACGGCGAGCGGGTGCCAGACGTCCTCGTAGGCGCACAGGGCCAGGTAGTAGGTGGGGGCGGCGACGAAGCGCTGCTGGTCCGGGGTGACGGTGAGGTTCGCGACGTCACGCCATGAGCCGGCATCCACGGGACGCAGGCTGACCAGCGACGGCGTGCCGACCACGCGACCACCCTAGGCTGACAGCTCACGCCTGCGCCGACAGCTCACGCGGGGGCCCGTTGCCGTGGGCCGCCTCACGCGTCCGTGCCGGCAACCACGCGTGGCGCCCGTGCCGGGAACCACGCGTGCTTCTAGGCTGGGGACGGAGCGCAGCCGACAGCGAAGGAGGAGCGGCGATGTTGAACACCATCACCCGTGACGGAGCCGTCTGGATCCAACGGGCACCAGGTGCCGAGCACTACTCGGCCCGCTGGGACAACGGGCACCTGCTCCTGCACGCCAACCGCGAGTGCTGCCACCTCAAGCACCCCGTGATCGTGTCACCGAAGATCGTCCGGACCCTCTGGGAGAAGGACGCCACGACCGGCGGCACGGCGAACGAGAACGACGTCGAGTGGTGCGAGAAGTGCGCGACCGAGCGGGTCGACGCCTAGGTCGTGAGCAGCGCTCCGGGGAGTTCGGGTTGCACCTCGGCGCCGTTACCCTTGTGCAGCCATGAGTGAACCGAAGACCTACGACGTCCGCACCCACGGGTGCCAGATGAACGTCCACGACTCCGAGCGCCTCGCCGGCCTGCTCGAGACCGCGGGCTACGTCGACCTCGCGAGCGTCCCGGCGAGCCGGCGCCCCGAGGTGGCCGACGTCGTCGTCTTCAACACGTGCGCGGTGCGCGAGAACGCCGACAACAAGCTGTACGGCAACCTCGGCCAGCTGCGGCCCGCCAAGACCGCGAACCCCGACCTGCAGATCGCCGTCGGCGGCTGCATGGCGCAGAAGGACCGCGAGACCATCGTCCAGCGCGCCCCATGGGTCGACGTCGTCTTCGGCACGCACAACATCGGCAGCCTGCCCGCGCTGCTCGACCGGGCGCGGCACAACAAGCGCGCCGAGGTCGAGATCCTCGAGTCGCTCGAGACCTTCCCGTCGACCCTGCCGACCCGGCGCGACTCGGCCTTCTCCGGCTGGGTGTCGATCTCGGTGGGCTGCAACAACACCTGCACGTTCTGCATCGTCCCGAGCCTGCGCGGCAAGGAGCAGGACCGGCGCCCCGGCGAGGTCCTCGCCGAGGTCGAGGCCCTGGTCGCCCAGGGGGTCGTCGAGGTGACCCTGCTGGGCCAGAACGTCAACACCTACGGCGTGGAGTTCGGCGACCGCCTCGCGTTCGGCAAGCTGCTGCGCGCCTGCGGCGACATCGAGGGGCTGGAGCGGGTGCGGTTCACCAGCCCGCACCCCGCCGCCTTCACCGACGACGTCATCGCGGCGATGGCCGAGACCCCCAACGTCATGCCGAGCCTGCACATGCCGCTGCAGTCCGGGTCCGACCGGGTGCTCCGGGCCATGCGACGCTCCTACCGCAGCGAGCGGTTCCTGCGCATCCTCGACGAGGTGCGCGCCGGCATCCCCGATGCGGCGATCACGACGGACCTCATCGTCGGCTTCCCCGGTGAGACCGAGGAGGACTTCGCCGAGACGCTGCGCGTCGTCGAGGCGTCACGGTTCTCCAGCGCCTTCACGTTCCAGTACTCGGTGCGGCCGGGCACCCCGGCCGCGACGATGGCGGGCCAGGTGCCCAAGGCCGTCGTCCAGGAGCGCTTCGAGCGGCTCATCGAGCTGCAGGAGCGGGTGTCCTGGGCCGAGAACCGTGCCGTCGAGGGTCGCGAGGTCGAGGTGCTCGTCGCGCCCGGAGAGGGCCGCAAGGACGGCGCCACCGCACGGCTCTCGGGGCGGGCCCGCGACAACCGGCTGGTCCACGTCGCCGTCCCGGACGGCGCCGAGCGCCCGCGGCCGGGGGACGTCGTCACCGTGGGCGTCACCTACGGTGCGCCGCACCACCTCGTTGCCGACAGCGGTGTGCAGGGCGGGGCGTACGCCGTGCGCCGTACCCGTGGTGGCGACGCGTGGGCGGCCCTCCAGGACGCCCCGGTGCCGGGCAAGCCCGCCGTCTCGCTCGGGATGCCGTCGCGGGGCCGACCGCCTGCGGTCGTCGCCGCTCCCGCCTGTTCCGCCTGAGCCCCCGAGCCACAAACCGCGCCGGCGGACTCCCTCACCCCATGAGGAAGGACGCGGCCATGGCCAGCGTCCCGACGACGAGCACGCCCAGGCCGACGACCACCCGGGCGACCCGGGAGCGGCGTGGCTCCGACTTCACAGCACCGTTGGTGCGCGCTGCCGCGTAGAGGTCGCTGGGGTCGAACGGCTCGAGGTTGAGCGGCGGCAACCCCGATGTGTTGTGTGGCAACGTGCGTCCCTTCGGCGGTGGAGAGATGCCCCACCGTAGGCAACGACGCCGGTGCCGCGCCCGCGTTCGGGGCAGAACCGCCCAAGCCTGGCCGAACGGCCGAGGCCCCCGACCTGTTCGGTCGAGGGCCTCGGGTGCGTCGGAGTGATCAGGGCTCGCCGATGGCCTCGTCGGCCTTGGCCTGCGCCGAGTCGACCTGGCCGGCGTACGTGCCGCCCGTCATGCGGTCGGCGGCGTCGCCGCCGTGTTCGATGGCCTGGTCACTGAGCTGCTCGACCTGGTCGGGGTGGTCCGCGGCCAGCTTCGAGAGCTTGTCCTTCGCACTGTCGAAGAAACTCACGGGGCCTCCTCTCGCTCGGGGACAGGGACTCCCCGGGGGGAGTCCTCCCAGTGCACACCACGACGCCGTGGGTTGCCAGCCGTTTGTCGGTGCGCGGTCAGCTCCGCCGGGTCGAGCCACCCGTGCACCAAGGGGACCACCGAGGCTCCCTCCCCGCTCGCGGCCGCGACCCGCTTCATCGACCCGGCCCGGATGTCACCGGCCGCGAAGACGCCCGGCAGCGTCGTCTCGAGGCTCGCCGGCGGACGTCCGTCGACCCACGAGCCGGCGGGGATGTCCCGGCCGGTGAGGACGAACCCCCGCTCGTCCCGGGCCACCGAGGGCGGCAGCCAGTCGCAGTGCGGCTCGGCACCCAGGAGGAGGAACAGGCCACGGCAGGGGCGGTCGACCTCGTCGCCCGAGCGGGTGTCGCGCACGCGGACCGACTCGAGCCGGCCGTCGCCCGCGGCGTCGACCACCTCGGAGCAGGGCAGTACCGAGATGCGCGGGTTGTAGGCGATCTCGCCGATGAGGTACTGCGACATGGTGGCCTCGAGCCCTTCACGCCGGACGAGGATCGTCACCGACCGGGCGAAGCGGGCGAGGTGGATCGCCGCCTGACCGGCGGAGTTGCCGCCGCCCACGACGACGACGTCGACGTCCTCCATCTCCCGGGCGGCGGTCATGGCGCTGCCGTAGAAGACCCCGAGGCCGACGAGCGCCTCGACGGCGGGGACGCGCAGCTTGCGGTAGGTGACCCCCGCGGCCACGACCACCGCGTGGGCCTGCAGGTCGCCTCCGTCCGTGCGCAGGACGTGCGGCTCGCCGGGTCCGCCGGCCTCCAGCGAGGTCACGGACCACCCGGTGAAGAAGCGGGTGCCGAACCTGATCGCCTGGTTGCGCGCCCGCTGGGCCAGCCGCATTCCCGAGATGCCGCGGGGGAAGCCGAGGTAGTTGCGGATCATCGACGACGTGCCCGCCTGGCCGCCGACCGCCTCGGCCTCGAGAACGACCGTCGTCAGGCCCTCTGACGACGCGTACACCGCGGCCGCGAGCCCCGCGGGGCCGGCCCCGACCACCGCGACGTCGACGACGGAGTCGAGGTCGATGTCGGTGGGGGTGCCGAAGGCGCGGATCGCGACGTCGCGCACGCTCGTCGGCGAGAAGATCTCGCGGTCGACGGCCTCGACGAGCGGGTACGACACGTCGTCGCCCGCACGGGCCAGCACGTCGCGGCCCTGCTCGCTGTCCGGCGCGTAGGTGCGGTTCGGCATCCCCATCCGGTCCAGGAAGTCGCGGATGGCCAGGGTCAGGGCGTCGGGCGCGGGCGACACGATGCGGACCGTGTCGACCTCGGGCGCCGCGACGGTCGAGCCCCAGTCCGAGAGCAGCTCGCACACCGCCGTGTGGAACTCCTCGTCCCGCACCCCCCTCGGCATGAGGAGGAACGCGTCGTACTTGCCCTTGGCGAGGCCGCCGCGCAGGGCAGGCGCGTCGGCGAGGAAGTGCGACCAGTGGGCGGCGACGAGCCGACGGGCGGTCGGCACGACGGCACGCCACCGGGCGAACGCCTCGAGCACGTGGCCGTCGGGCAGCTGCGACTCGGCGACGAACATCGCCACCCGCCCGCCGGCGGCCACGACCCCGCGCGCCATCTCCTCCGCCTCGCCGACCGAGGTCGTCGTCAGGACGTCGTAGTCGCGCACGTAGCGTCCGAACTCGTCGGTCAGCTCGACGGCGTGCTCGGGGGCGACGAGGACGATGGCGGGGTTCATCGCTCGATCGTAGGAGGACCGCGCCCGGCCACGTCGCCGTCGGGGCGGCCGCGCCGCCTCTGGAAGAATCGGGGCCATGGCCATCCGTCCCGTCGTCATCACCGGGGAACCCGTCCTCCACCAGCGTGCCCGGCCCGTCGAGGTCATCGACGACGAGGTCCGCGAGCTCGTCGCCGACATGTTCGAGACGATGGACGCCGCACGGGGCGTGGGCCTCGCCGCCCCGCAGGTCGGCGTCGGCCTGCGGATCTTCACGTGGCAGCTGACGAACGACGACGGCATCCCGCCGCGTGGGGTCGTCCTCAACCCGTACCTCACGTCGTCCAAACCGGTCGTGGGCGACCCCGACCCGCACGAGGAGGTCGAGGGCTGCCTCTCGGTTCCGGGTGAGTCCTTCCCGCTGCGCCGTGGGGAGCACGCGACCCTCACCGGGATCGACCTCGACGGCGGCGAGGTCAGGTACGAGGCGACCGGCTGGTTCGCCCGGATGCTCCAGCACGAGTACGACC
Source organism: uncultured Actinomycetota bacterium (assembly GCA_963811475.1). Classification (GTDB taxonomy): domain Bacteria; phylum Actinomycetota; class Actinomycetes; order Actinomycetales; family Dermatophilaceae; genus Fodinibacter. Next base: position 11,197 of record CAWERJ010000006.1, on the reverse strand, counting down.
ACCTCAACGGCTTCCTCTACGTCGACCGGCTCGGCGGCAAGTGGGCCCGTCGCGCCCGCAAGGCGGTCAAGGGGCACGGGTGGGGCGTCCCGGGTCTCACCTGGATGCCGGGCGTCGACCGCGACCCGTTCGGCCACGACGACGAGACGCCCGAGGGGGACCGTGTCGACTGAGGGCCGCCCGCTCGTCGTCGCGGTCGTCGGACCCACCGCCACCGGTAAGTCCGACCTCGGGCTGCGGCTGGCCGAGCAGCTCGGGGGCGAGGTCGTCGGGGCCGACGCGAGCCAGCTGTACCGGGGGATGGACATCGGCACCGCGAAGCTGCGCCTCGGGGAGCGCCGCGGCATCGCGCACCACCAGCTCGACGTCCTCGACGTCACCGAGGAGGCGAGCGTCGCCGCGTACCAGCGCCACGCCCGCGCCGACCTCGAGGGCGTCCTGGCCCGTGGGCGCACCCCTGTCGTCGTCGGGGGGTCCGGGCTGTACGTGCGGGCCCTGCTCGACCACCTCGACATCCCGCCGACCGACCCCGACGTCCGCCGCCGGGTCGAGGAGCGGGCCGAGGAGCTCGGCACCGGTGCCGTCTACGCCGAGCTCGTCGAGCGCGACCCGCTGGCCGCCGCCGCCGTGGAGCCGAACAACCGCCGGCGCATCGTGCGCGCGCTCGAGGTCGTCGAGCTCACCGGCGCCCCGTTCTCCGCGACGATGCCGCGGCGGGAGTTCGTCCGCCCCACGCTGGTGCTGGGCCTCCTGCCGCCCCGGCCCGAGCTCGACCGTCGCATCGAGCAGCGGGTGCACCGCATGTGGGCCGAGGGTCTCGTCGACGAGGTGCGCGGCCTGGAGGCGCACGGCATCCGGCAGGGGCGCACCGCGAGCACGGCGATCGGCTACGCCCAGGCCCTCGGGCAGCTCGACGGCGTCCTCGACGCCACGACCGCCCGGGCACAGACCGTGGCCGCGACGCGCCGCCTCGCGCGCCGGCAGGAGTCGTGGTTCCGCGCCGACCCGCGCACGAGGTGGGTCGACCCCACCGACCGGGATGCCGTGGACGCCGCGGTGCGCGAGGCGGTCGCCGCCGTGCGCCACAATGGCCGACATGGCTGAGCGGCTGACCTTCACCAAGGGCCACGGCACCGAGAACGACTTCGTCCTCGTGCCGGACCTCGAGGGCACCCTCGAGCTGTCCGCAGGGCTCGCCGCGGCGCTCGCCGACCGGCGAGGCGGGATCGGTGGCGACGGTGTCATCCGCGTGGTGCCGACCGACGCGGCGCAGGAGCCGGAGGTGCGTGCCCAGGCCGGCTCGGCGCGCTGGTTCATGGACTACCGCAACGCCGACGGCAGCCTGTCGCAGATGTGCGGCAACGGCACCCGGGTGTTCGCGGCGTACCTGCGCCGCGAGGGGCTCGAGACGGCCGACGAGTTCGCCATCGCCACGCGCGCGGGGGTGAAGCAGGTGCGGCGCGACGGGGACGGGTTCGCGGTCGACCTCGGCCCGTGGACGCTCACCGATCCCGCGACCGCCGAGCGCGACGGCTTCGACGCGCTCGTCCACCTCGAGGACGACGGCGACCCGTGCTCGGCGCTGCGTGTCGACCTCGGCAACCCGCACACCGTCGTCGCCCTCCCCGAGGCCCTCGACCTCGACGCCCTCGACCTGAACCGCGCCCCGGTCGTGCGGCCCGACCCGCCGCACGGCACGAACGTCGAGCTCGTCCGGCCCATGGGCCCCGGCCACATCGCCATGCGCGTCCACGAGCGCGGCGTCGGCGAGACCCGGTCGTGCGGGAGCGGGGCGTGCGCTGCGGCGATCGCCACGAGCTTCTGGGCAGGGTCGCTCGACACGGGCGCCACCTGGCTCGTCGACGTACCCGGGGGCCGGCTCAGTGTCCGGCTCCTGCCCGGCCACGGCGTCGAGCTGGCCGGGCCGGCCGTCCTCGTCGCCGACGGCGTCGTCGACCTCGACGCGCTCAGCGCCCGAGTTCCGACCTGACGTCGCGCCCCACGAACTCCACGAAGCCCGAGAGGTCCGGCTCGTCCTCGGTGGGCTGCAGCACGACGCTCGTCGCACCGCTGGCGGCCAGCCGTCGCACCGCGTCGGCGACCGTGCGCGCGTCACCGGCGACACCGCGCAGGGGAGCCCCGTCGTCGGGCCCCCACCGGACCAGCTCGGCCGTGAGCCGCCCCTCGGCGCCAGGGCCGGTGGCCGTCAGCAGGTGGGTGACGACCGGCATCCGTCCTGCGTCCGGGCCACGGACGTCGGCCCAGCCGCTGCGTGCGAGCGCCACCGCGGCCTCGAGCTCGGGCTGCGACGTCGCGGTCCCGAGGATCAGGCCGTCCCCCACGGCTCCGGCGAGCTGCCGCGTGCGCGGACCCGTCCCCCCGACGAACAGGGGAGTGCCCGGCTCCGGTGGCCACTCGAGGCGCACCCGGTCGAGCGTGACGTAACGGCCGGCGACGGTGACCTCGTGCCCGTCGAGCAGCAGCCGCAGCGCCTCGGCGTACTCGCGCAGCAGCGTCAGGGGTGAGGCGGCTCGCACGCCGGCCTGGCCCATCCACTCCTGCACCCCGTGGCCGATGCCCGGGAGCAGGCGCCCGGGGAAGAGCCGGTGCAGCGTCGCGAGCTCCATCGCGAGGAGCGCGACGTTGCGCAGCGGCACCGGCGCCAGGCCGATGCCCACGCGGACGCGCTCGGTCCATGCCAGCGCGACCCCGGCGGCGGCCACCGACGACTCCTTGAAGCAGTCCTCCCAGAGCCACAGCTCGTCGAGGTGCTCGTCCGCCGCCGTGGCGAGCGGGCGCAGCGCCTCGGGCGGCAGGGTCGGGACGAGCACCACCCCGAGGGAGGGAGGCGTCATGCGGGTCGCACCTCGAGCAGCCGGAAGCCCTTCGTCGAGCCGAGGCGCGCGCACGGCATCCCGAGGTCCGACGCGATCCAGCGCTGGAGGCTGTCGGACCCGAGGTTGCGCTGGACGACGAGGTGGGCGACGCCGGTGGGGGCGAGGCGCGCCAGCCACGTGCGCAGGAGCTCGTGGAGTGCCGCCTTGCCCACCCGGATCGGCGGGTTGGACCAGATGAGGTCGAACCGCACCTGGGCAGGGATGCCGTCCGGCGGGCCGACGCGGACCCCGTCCAGCCCCAGCGCCTCGGCGTTGCGCCGGGTGAGCTCGAGCGCCCGCTCGTTGACGTCGACCGCGTGCACGGTGGCGGCGGGTGAGCGCAGCGCGAGCGTCAGGGCGACCGGGCCCCAGCCGCACCCGAGGTCGAGGAAGGTGCCGGTGGGCGGCGGGGGCGGGGCCTCGTCGAGCAGGACGGCGGTCCCCTTGTCCAGGCCCCCGGGGGAGAAGACGCCGGGCGCGACGTCGACGTCCAGGTCGCGGCCGGCGAGCCGGACCCGCAGCCGGCGGCGCTCGTCGGCGCTCGCGGGGGCGGCGGTGAAGTAGTGGTCGGACTGGCTCATCGCAGGCTCACGCTAGCGGGCGCCGGAAGAAACCGTTGGCCCGCCGACGTTGCGCGATGAGACCCTAGGGGGAACATGACTGCACGCAACTTCCTGTCCGGGCGGGCCGAGGCGCTCGCCGACGAGACCCTCGACGACTCGGGATTCGTCCGCCCACGCACTGGGACCCGACGACGACGCACGTACGACGGCGAGCAGCTCGACCGCGAGGAGCGGGCGGCCCTGCGCCGCGTCTCCGGCCTGTCGACCGAGCTGCAGGACGTCACCGAGGTCGAGTACCGCCAGCTGCGGCTGGAGCGGGTGGTGCTCGCCGCGGTGTGGTCGGAGGGCACGGCCGACGACGCCGAGAACAGCCTGCGTGAGCTCGCCGCGCTGGCCGAGACCGCCGGTTCCGAGGTGCTCGCGGGGGTGGTGCAGCGCCGGTCGCACCCCGACCCGGCCACGTACCTCGGCAAGGGCAAGGCGGTCGAGCTGCGCGACATCGTCATCGCCGAGGGGGCCGACACCGTCGTGTGCGACACCGAGCTGGCGCCGAGCCAGCGCCGCGCCCTCGAGGACGTCGTCAAGGTCAAGGTCATCGACCGCACCGCCCTCATCCTCGACATCTTCGCCCAGCACGCCAAGTCGCGGGAGGGCAAGGCCCAGGTCGAGCTGGCCCAGCTGCAGTACCTCCTCCCGCGCCTGCGCGGCTGGGGCGAGTCGATGTCGCGCCAGGCGGGTGGTCAGGCGGCCGGTGGGCAGGGCATGGGCTCGCGCGGACCCGGCGAGACGAAGATCGAGCTCGACCGCCGCCGGATCAACACCCGCATCGCCAAGCTGCGCCGGGAGATCACCGAGATGAAGACGGTGCGTGACACCAAGCGGGGCAGCCGCCGGGCGAACGCCGTCCCGAGCGTCGCCATCGCCGGCTACACCAACGCCGGCAAGTCCTCGGTGCTCAACCGGCTCACCGGCGCGGGGGTGCTCGTCGAGAACCAGCTCTTCGCGACCCTCGACCCCACGGTGCGCCGGGCCGAGACCCCGGACGGGCGCACGTACACGTTGACCGACACCGTCGGCTTCGTGCGGCAGCTCCCGCACCAGCTCGTCGAGGCCTTCCGGTCCACGCTCGAGGAGGTCGCCGAGGCGGACCTGCTCCTCCACGTCGTCGACGGCTCGCACCCCGACCCGGAGGGCCAGATCTCCGCCGTCCGGGCGGTCCTCGCCGACGTCGACGCCACCGACGTGCGCGAGGTGGTCGTCATCAACAAGGCCGACCTCGCCGACCCCGAGGTCGTCGACCGGCTGCGCCGCCACGAGAAGCACTCGATCGTCGTCTCGGCCCGCACCGGTGCCGGGCTCGACGAGCTGCGCGCGCTCATCGCCGACGAGCTGCCGCAGCCCGACGTCGACGTCGACGTGCTCGTCCCCTACGACCGGGGCGACCTCGTGAGCCGCATCCACGAGCAGGGCGAGGTGCTCGGCTCGAGCCACGAGGCCGAGGGCACGCAGGTGCGCGCCCGGGTGCACGCCGACCTCGCCGCCGAGCTGGCCGCCTTCCGGGCCTGACGCGCCGGCTCGAAGGACGCGGGCGGCATTCCGGGGCACGAAGGTGCCTGTACGGCTCGCCCCACCGCGAGCAGGCACGCGGGTAGCCTCGCGAGCGTGGAGGGGGCGCCGCAGCACATCATGACGAACCGGCTGACCCTGCGGCCGCCCAGCCGCGGGGACCGCCGGTTGTGGGTGACGCTGTACCGCGACCCGTCCCTCTGGGAGCACGAGGTGTGGGCGATGGCGGCGAGCGACGCGGATGCCGGGCGCTCCTTCGCCGAGTGCCTCGAGCGCTGGGAGCGCGCCGGGTTCGACTACGCCGTCGTCGAGGAGACGAGCACCCGCAGGGGGATCGGCGTCGGCGGGCCCAGCCTGCGCGCGGCGCCGTCCGGTGAGGAGGTGCTCGACCTCGACTACCGGCTCACGGCCCCGGCGCACGGGCGCGGGCTGGCGAGCGAGGCGGTCCGGGCGTGGACCGCGCACGCGCTGGAGTGGCTGCCCGACCTCCCGCTCGTCGCGACCTGCCGCGAGGCGAACACCCGCTCGGTGCGCACCGCCGTCACGGCTGGGCTCGAGGTCGTCGGGACGGTCGACGACGCCCCTGGCGACGAGCCGCCGTCCACGCTCCTGCGAGCACCACGCGTCGAGGCCGCCGCGTCGTTCGACCCGCAGACGCGCGAGTCGCTGCTCGACCTGTGGGTCGCGGTCAACGACGCCGGGGGCGCCGTCGGTTTCCTCCCGCGGGCGCCCCGCTCCGAGGTCGAGCGGGCTCTCGACGCCCACGAGCAGGGCATGGCCGAGGGCGCCACCACCGCCGTGCTCCTGCGGGGTGCGCGGGACGCGTGTCGTCGGGGCCGGGTTCTGGGTCGCCGACCGCAACCCGCTGCTGGCCCACTCGCGCACGGCGTACCGGGTCATGACCCACCCCGCCCTGCGCGGCCGCAACCTGGGCCGGCTCCTGCTCGCCGCGATGCACCGCGTCGCGCGCGAGTCCGGGGTCGAGGTGGCGGTGCTCGACGTGCGCAGCGGGCTCGGGACGACCCGGTTCTACGAGGCGAGCGGCTACGTGGAGGTCGGGCGCATCCCCGGCGTCATCCGCGTCGGCGCCGGCGACGACCGCGACAGCGTCCTCATGGCCAGGCGCCTCGACGGCCGCCCGATGGTCGCCGACGGCCGTGCCTGACCGCTAGCTCAGGCCCACGACCCGGCCGTCGTCGTCGACGTCGATGCGGTGCGCGGCCGGCTCGCGGGGCAGGCCCGGCATCGTCATGATGTCGCCGGTGAGCAGGACGACGAAGCCGGCGCCGGCGGCCAGCCGCACCTCGCGCACGGTCACGGTGTGACCCGAGGGGGCGCCGCGCTGGGAGGCGTCGGTCGAGAACGACGACTGGGTCTTGGCCATGCAGATCGGCAGGTGCCCGTAGCCGGCGGCCTCGATCTGGTCGAGGCGACGACGGGCCTTGGGCTCGAACGCCACCCGCGCCGCGCCGTAGACGCGGGTCGCGACCGCCTCGGCCTTCTTCTCGAGCGACAGGTGGTCGTCGTAGACGAAACGCATCTCGCTCCTGCCCTCGCGCACGGCCTGGACGACGCCGCGCGCGAGCGTCTCGGCGCCGGCTCCGCCGTCGCGCACGTGGGTGGCCTCGTAGGCGCGCACCCCCTCGTGCGAGCACATCCGCACCACGAGGTCGACCTCCGCGTCGGTGTCGCTGGGGAAGCGGTTGACGGCGACGACCGGGGTGAGCCCGAAGACGCCGCGGACGTTCTCGAGGTGGCGGCGCAGGTTCGTCATGCCGGCGCCGACGGAGGCGAGGTCCTCGCGGTCGACGTCGGCCACGGGCACCCCACCGTGGACCTTCAGCGCCCGGATCGTCACCACCACGACGGCGACCTCGGGGCGCAGGCCGCTGGCCCGGCACTTGATGTCGATGAACTTCTCGGCGCCGAGGTCGGCGCCGAAGCCCGCCTCGGTGACCACCCAGTCGCCGAGCTTGAGGGCGGCCCGGGTGGCCATCACCGAGTTGCAGCCGTGGGCGATGTTCGCGAACGGACCACCGTGGATGAAGGCGGGCGTGTGCTCGAGCGTCTGCACCAGGTTGGGGGCGAGGGCATCGCGCAGCAGCACGGTCATCGCGCCCTCGGCCCCCAGGTCGCGGGCAGTCACCTGCTCCTTGCCGCGGGTGTAGCCGACCACGATGTCGCCGAGCCGGCGCTTGAGGTCGGGCAGCGAATCCGCCATGCAGAGGATCGCCATCACCTCGGACGCGACGACGATGTCGAACCCGTCCTCGCGCGGGATCCCGTTCGCCACGCCACCCAGCCCCACGACGATGTCGCGCAGCGCCCGGTCGTTGAGGTCGACGACGCGCTTCCACGTGACCGTCCGGGGGTCGATGTCGAGCGCGTTGCCGAAGTGCAGGTGGTTGTCGAGCATCGCCGACAGCAGGTTGTTCGCGGCGGCGATGGCGGCGAAGTCGCCGGTGAAGGCGAGGTTGATGTCGACCATCGGCACGACCTGGCTGTAGCCACCGCCGGCGGCGCCGCCCTTGATGCCGAAGACCGGGCCCATCGAGGGCTCGCGAAGGGCCACGACGCTCTTCTCGCCGAGCCGGCGCAGCGCGTCGGCGAGCCCCACCGACGTCGTCGTCTTGCCCTCACCGGCCGGCGTCGGGGACATCGCCGTGACGAGCACGAGGTGCCCGTCGGGCCGGTCCTGGAGGGAGGCCAGCCAGGGCAGCGAGACCTTCGCCTTGGTGTGGCCGTACGGGACGAGGGCCTCGGCCGGGATGCCGAGCAGGTCGCGCGCGAGGTCGACGACGGGGGTGATGTCGGCGGCCTCGGCGATCTCGATGTCGGACGGGAAGGGGACGGGCGCGTCGACGTCGGTGCTCACGGCCCCATCGTGGCACCGGGAGCCGCCGGGAACCGGCGATTGCAGGCACGCGACACCTGTGGAGGGCGCCCCGCGGGCGCCGGCCCGACGGCATACCCTGCACTGGTGCCCACCCTCGACGAGCTCCTGCACGCGGCGGTCGGCGGCATCGGAGGCACCGAGCGGCCGGGGCAGGTCGAGATGGCGCACGCGGTGGCCGACGCGATCGACGGCAAGGGCCACCTGCTCGTGCAGGCGGGGACCGGCACCGGCAAGTCGCTCGCCTACCTCGTGCCGGCGGTCCGTCACGCGATGGACTCCGGCACGCCGACGGTGGTCGCCACGGCGACGCTCGCGCTCCAGGCGCAGATCGTCGACCGCGACATGCCCCGCCTCGCCGACTCCCTCGAGCCGCTGCTCGGCCGTCGCCCGACGTACGCGCTCGTCAAGGGTCGCCGCAACTACCTGTGCGCGCACAAGCTCGAGGGCGGGTTCCCCGACGACGACGCCGACACCCTGATGTCCCTCGGCGCGGTCGACCAGCAGGCCTCGCGGCTCGGCGCCGAGGTGGTGCGCCTGCGCGAGTGGGCGGAGGTCACCGAGTCGGGTGACCGCGACGAGCTCGTGCCCGGGGTCAGCGAGCGGGCCTGGCGGCAGGTCTCGGTGAGCGCCCACGAGTGCCTCGGCAGCCGCTGCCCGATGGTGTCCGAGTGCTTCGTCGAGCGCTCGCGCGAGGCCGCCCGCGACGTCGACGTCATCGTCACCAACCACTCGTTCATGGCCATCGACGCCTTCGAGGGGCGCCAGATGCTGCCCGAGCACGACCTGCTCGTCGTCGACGAGGGCCACGAGCTCGTCGACCGCGTCACCTCGACGATCACCGACGAGCTCACCCCGGGCATGGTCCGCGCCGCAGCGAAGCGGGCGGGGCGGCAGGCCGACGCCTCGTCGACGATGGACGAGGCGGCCGACCTGCTGGAGTCGGTGCTCGAGCCGGCACCGGAGGGGCGGCTGACCGGCATCCCCGACTCGCTCGCGATGGCGCTGGGACGGGTGCGCGACACGGCGCGCGCCGTGCAGAGCGAGCTCAAGCCGCAGCAGGGCGAGGAGCCCGACGGCGGGCGACAGGTCGCCCGGGCCGCCGTCGACGAGGTGTTCGAGAACGCGTCGCGCATCCTCGAGGAGCGCGAGCTCGACGTCGTGTGGCTCAGCCGAGACCCGCGACGAGGGCCCGTGCTCCGGGTGGCGCCGATGAGCGTCGCGATGCTCGTGCGCGACAAGGTCTTCGCCGACCGGACCGTCGTCATGACGTCGGCCACCCTCGAGCTGGGCGGCTCGTTCGACGCCGTCGCCGGCACCATGGGCCTGCGCGGCGAGGGGGCGCCGCCGTGGCGCGGTCTGGACGTCGGGAGCCCGTTCGCGTACCCCCAGCAGGGCATCGCCTACGTGGCGAGGCACCTGCCGGCGCCCGGCCGCGACGGCCTCGCTCCCGAGACGCTCGACGAGATCGAGGCGCTCGTGCGCGCGGCCGGCGGGCGCACGCTCGGGCTGTTCTCGTCGATGCGTGCCGCGAAGGAGGCCACCGAGGCGATGCGCGAGCGGTTCGCCGACAAGGAGGGCGAGATCGCGTTCCTGTGCCAGGGCGAGGACCAGATCAGCACCCTGGTGCGGCAGTTCGCCCGCGACCCGCGCACCTGCCTGTTCGGCACGCTGTCGCTGTGGCAGGGCGTCGACGTGCCGGGCTCGTCGTGCCAGCTCGTCATCATCGACCGCATCCCGTTCCCGCGGCCCGACGACCCGCTGGCCTCTGCCCGCTCGCAGGCCATCGCCCGGATGGGTGGCAACGGTTTCATGGCGGTGTCGGCCACCCACGCGGCGCTGCGCCTGGCGCAGGGTGCGGGCCGGCTGATCCGCCGGGCCGACGACCGCGGCGTCGTGGCGTTCCTCGACAACCGAATGATGACCGCGCGGTACGCCGGCTTCCTCCAGCGCTCGCTGCCCCCGTTCTGGCCGACCGCGGACCGGGCCATGGTGCTCGCGGCGCTGCAGCGCCTCGACGAGACCGCCGAGCCGCCCCAGCCGGTGGCCGAGCCGGCGCTGCGCGGGCTCACCGGCTCCGTCGCGGCTCCCGTGGGCGACCCCGACCGCGGCGTGGATGCCGCGACGCCCGTTCCCGTCGAGCGCCCGGTCGCCGAGGACCCGCCACCGCCGGAGTCCTCGCGCACCGCCGTCACCCACGGGCACGCCTGGACCGAGCAGGAGGACGAGGAGCTGCGCGACGGCATCGAGCTCGGGCCTCACCCTCGACGAGCTGGCCGAGTCGATGGAGCTGCCGGTCGAGGCGGTGCAGGCCCGCCTGGTCGGCCTGGGACTCGAGGCCGGCCATCGGACCGACCCTCACCTTCGACTAGGTGGCTTCCAGGGTGCGCAGCCAGGTGCCGACCTGGTCCGGCGAGGTGAAGCGCACGACCGGCGGGCCGCCGGCATCCGCCACCCAGCGCCGCGATGGTCGCGTGCTTGTTCCGGAACGAGCGGACGTGCCAGGCGAGGATCGAGTCGCTCGAGACGGTGCGGCGCCACGACTCGGTGTTGCCGCCGCAGAACTCCTCGCCGGTGCGCAGCCGTCTCCAGGTGCGGCGCAGCAGCCGGACCAGGCTCACCCGGCGCGGGAAGTCGAGCGCGACGAGCAGGTCGGCTCGAGGCAGCACCACGGGTCGCGTCCCACCTCCACAGCGAGTCCATGACCCACGCCGGTCGCTCGCCCCACGGCCGGATCGCCTCGACCTGCTCAGCCCGGCGGTGAGCTGCACCCAGCCGGGGCGCCACATCAGGTCGTCGACCGACACGTGGGGGCGCCGGTCAGCTCGGCGAGTCGAGCGGCCAGTGTGGACTTGCCCGAGCCCGTGACGCCGTGGAGGACGATACGTGAGTGGTCATGCAGGTGCGGGGGAGGGGCGACGAGCACCGGGCGATCCTCGTCAGGGCGTGTCCGCCGCTCGTGGCAGAGTGACGACCATGTCGGACGGGGTCGCGGTCGCCCACCACTTCGCCCCAGTGCGTGCTCGTCGCCGGTCCCGAGTCGCTGCTCGCGGAGCGCGCCGTCGCCCAGACCCTCGACGACCTCAAGGTCACCGAGCCCGAGGTCGAGACGATCCGGGCTCTACGCGGCGGCCTACACGGCCGGAGAGCTCACCCTCCACGCGAGCCCGTCGCTGTTCGGCGGGGCCAAGTGCATCGTCGTCCACGACGTCGACGAGGCCGACGACAAGCTGCAGACCGACCTGCTCGCCGCCCTGGCAGGTGATCCCGAGCCCGACCTGACCCTCGTCGTGCTCCAC
>CAWERJ010000005.1:0-60384 GCA_963811475.1 uncultured Actinomycetota bacterium | reverse complement strand
GACCAGCCGGCCACGCGGTGGCGACGTCTCGCACCAGAGCACGCCGGCGAGCAGCGGCATGAGCAGGACCTGGGTCCGCGTGGCATCCGATTCGGCACCGGCCAGCTGGGCGACGAGGTGCACTCCGGCGACGAGGGCGAACGCGAGGAGGAACGACCGCGCTGCGCGTCGACGGGGGAGCATGTCGCGAGCGTAGCGACGCCCCGAAGGCGGGCCCACGGCATCCGACTCATTGCGGATCCCCGACCTCGCGGCGCCCGGATCTGCCTCTGGTGGGTGGGAGATCCGCAATCAGTCGAGGGGGCCGCCGGCGACGTAGATGACCTGGCCGGAGACGAAGCCGGCCTCCTCCGAGACGAGGAAGGCGATCGTCGCCGCGATGTCGTCGGGCTGGCCGACCCGGCCGACGGGGACCTGCGAGGCCGAGTGCGCGATGAAGTCCTCGAAGGGCACGCCGATGCGCTCCGCGGTCGCCGCCGTCATGTCGGTCTGGATGAAGCCCGGGGCGACGGCGTTCGCGGTGACGCCGAACTTCCCGAGCTCGATGGCGAGCGTCTTGGTGAACCCCTGCAGCCCCGCCTTGGCCGCGGAGTAGTTGGCCTGACCGCGGTTGCCCTGCGCCGAGGAGGACGACAGGTTGACGATGCGGCCGTACCGCTGCTCGGTCATGTGGGCCTGGCAGGCCTTGGTCATGAGGAAGGCGCCCTTGAGGTGCACGTTCATCACGGCGTCCCAGTCGGCCTCGGTCATCCTGAAGATGAGGTTGTCGCGGATGATGCCCGCGTTGTTGACGAGCACGACCGGCGGCCCGAGCTCGTCGGCCACGCGCGCCACACCGCTCTCCACCTGCGCGGCGTCGGTGACGTCGACTGCCACGCCGAGGGCGCGGCCCCCGGCGTCGTGGATCCCGGCCGCCACGACCTCGCAGGCCGCCTCGTCCAGGTCGAGCACCCCGACGGCGAACCCGTCGCGGCCCAGCCTCTGCGCGGTGGCCGCGCCGATGCCTCGCGCAGCTCCAGTGACGACGGCGACTCGCTGAGTGGTCATGGGGGCTCCTCGGGCGCTCGGGGTCCACCGTGGCGTGCTCGGCGGCTTCCCGACCCTACCCACGCGGGCGTCGAGGCCCCGGTTCGGTACGGGCGCGAGTTTCCGCAGTGTCGGCCCCCGAGGGTAGGTTGAGCCTCCATCACGGCGGGCCTCCCCGGCTTCGTCGCGCCCAGCACCGTCGCTGGCCTTTGAGCACACACGGAAGGCAACCAGTGGAGATCTGGCCCGGAACGCCGTACCCCCTCGGCGCCACCTACGACGGCAGCGGGGTCAACTTCGCCCTGTTCAGCGAGGTCGCCGAGCGGATCGAGCTGTGCCTCGTCGACGACGACCTCGTCGAGACGCGCGTCGACCTGCCCGAGGTGGACGGTTTCGTCTGGCACGCCTACGTCCCCGGGCTGCAGCCGGGGCAGCGCTACGGGTTCCGCGTGCACGGGCCGTACGAGCCCGAGAACGGCCACCGGTGCGACCCGAGCAAGCTCCTGCTCGACCCGTACGCCAAGGCGATCGAGGGGCAGGTCACCAACGACCAGGCGCTCTTCTCGTACGACTTCGAGGACCCCGAGCAGCGCAACACGGACGACAACCTCGGCAAGACCATGCTCTCCGTCGTCATCAACCCCTACTTCGACTGGGGTCACGACCGGCCGCCGCACCGCGAGTACCACGACACGGTCATCTACGAGGCGCACGTCAAGGGCATGACGATGACGCACCCCGAGGTGCCGGAGGAGATCCGCGGCACCTACGCGGCGATCGCGCACCCGGCGATCATCGACCACCTCACCGCGCTCGGCATCACGGCCATCGAGCTCATGCCGGTGCACCAGTACGTCCAGGACACCTCGCTGCAGGGCAAGGGTCTGTCGAACTACTGGGGCTACAACACCATCGGCTTCCTCGCGCCGCACAACGGCTACTCGCGCGGGCGCCGCGGCGAGCAGGTCACCGAGTTCAAGGCCATGGTCAAGGCGCTCCACGAGGCGCACATCGAGGTGATCCTCGACGTCGTCTACAACCACACGGCCGAGGGGAACGAGTTCGGTCCGACGCTGTGCTTCCGCGGCATCGACAACGCCGCGTACTACCGCCTCGTCGACGACGCCAAGGACCACTACTACGACACGACGGGCACCGGCAACAGCCTGCTCATGCGGCACCCGCACGTGCTCCAGCTCATCATGGACTCGCTGCGTTACTGGGTCACCGAGATGCACGTCGACGGCTTCCGGTTCGACCTCGCCGCGACCCTGGCGCGCCAGTTCCACGAGGTCGACAAGCTGTCTGCGTTCTTCGACCTCATCCAGCAGGACCCGGTGATCTCGCAGGTCAAGCTCATCGCGGAGCCGTGGGACGTCGGCGACGGCGGCTACCAGGTCGGCAACTTCCCCCCGCTGTGGACGGAGTGGAACGGCAAGTACCGCGACACGGTGCGCGACTTCTGGCGCGGGGAGCCCAGGACGCTCGGCGAGTTCGCGTCGCGGCTCACCGGCTCGAGCGACCTCTACGAGCACAGCGGCCGCAAGCCGATCGCCTCCATCAACTTCGTCACCGCCCACGACGGCTTCACCCTGCGGGACCTCGTGTCGTACAACGAGAAGCACAACGAGGCCAACGGCGAGGGCGGCCGCGACGGCGAGAGCCACAACCGCTCGTGGAACTGCGGCGTCGAGGGGCCCTCGGACGACCCCGACATCAAGCGGCTGCGGCTGCGCCAGCAGCGCAACTTCCTCACGACCCTGCTGCTGAGCCAGGGCGTGCCGATGATCGCGCACGGCGACGAGATCGGTCGCACCCAGCAGGGCAACAACAACGTGTACTGCCAGGACAACGAGCTGGCCTGGGTCGACTGGGACCTCGACGAGGACCAGAAGCGCCTCTACGCCTTCACGGCGGCCCTGGCCACCCTGCGCCGTGAGCACGCCGTCTTCCGCCGCCGCCGGTTCTTCGCCGGCAGCGCCGACCACGGCGGCCAGTCGGAGATGGGGGACATCGCGTGGTTCCAGCCGTCGGGCGAGCCGATGGGCGAGTCGGCCTGGCACGACGGCGAGGCCAAGACGGTCACCGTCTTCCTCAACGGCCACGCCATCCCGACGCCCGACAACCGCGGCCGGCGGGTGGTCGACGACGACTTCCTCGTGCTGTTCAACGCCGACCACGAGGAGGAGTCCTTCACCCTTCCCGGCGAGGAGTGGGGCGAGCGGTGGCTCGTCGAGATCGACACGGGCGCCGACGTCGTCGACCCCGGGTGGCACGCGGCCGGGGGCCGGCTCTGCGTGCAGCCGCGCTCCGTCGTCGTCCTCCGCTGCCCGCGCGAGACGCCGACCGTCCCGTCGGGAGCCGCGACCACGACGCGGGTCTGAGCCTCGTGAGCGTCCACCGACCCGACCCCGGCCGCGTCGTCCCGACGGCCACCTACCGGCTCCAGGTCCACGCCGGGTTCGGCTTCGACGCGGCGGCCGAGCACGTGGGGTACCTCGCCTCGCTCGGCGTCTCCCACCTGTACCTCTCGCCGGTGCTGCAGCCCGCGCCGGGCTCGACTCACGGGTACGACGTGCTCGACCACACCCGGATCTCCGAGGAGGCGGGCGGCCGCGAGGCGTTCTCGCGGCTCGTCACGGCCTGCCGGCATGCCGGGCTCGGCATCGTCGTCGACGTCGTGCCCAACCACATGACGGTGCCCGAGCCGACGCACCTCAACGCCCCGTTCTGGTCACTGCTGCGCGACGGTCGGCGCTCGCCGTACGCCGGGTGGTTCGACGTCGACTGGGTCGCGGAGGACGACCGCGTCCTCATGCCCGTGCTCGGCGGCAGCGTCGAGCGGGCCATGGAGCGGGGGGACCTCGTGCTCGCTGACGACGGTGGCCCCACCGGGCACGAGTGGGTCCTGCGCCACTACAGCGACGAGTTCCCCGTCGCCCCGGGCACCGAGACGCTGCCGCTGCACGAGCTCGTCGAGGCGCAGGCCTACCGTCTCTCCAGCTGGCGCGAGGCGGGCGAGGCGCTGAACTACCGCCGCTTCTTCGACGTGACGTCGCTGGTGGCCGTGCGCGTCGAGGACCCCGTGGTGTTCATGGGGACCCACGCGCTGCTGCTGTCCCTCTACGGCCACGGTGAGGTCGACGGCTTCCGGATCGACCACCCCGACGGCCTGGCCGACCCCGAGGGGTACCTCGCCCGCCTCGCCGACGCGACGAGCGACGCCTGGGTGGTCGTCGAGAAGATCCTCGAGGGTGACGAGACCCTGGCCGAGTCCTGGCGGTGCGCGGGCACGACCGGCTACGACGCGCTCCTGCGGGTGCAACAGGTGCTCACCCCTTCGGCGGGGGTCGAGGCCCTCGACCGGCTCTGGGCGGATGCCGCGCCCGACCGGGTCTCGCTCGACGACGTCGTGAACGACGCGAAGCGGCTCGTCGTCGACGACGTGCAGGCCGCCGAGGTCGACCGGCTCATGCGGCTCGCGCGCCGGGTCCTCGGCGACGTCGACCACTCCGCCGTACGGCGCGCCCTCGAGGCGCTGCTCGTCGCCATGGACCGTTACCGCGCCTACGTGGCGCGCGGCCGGGAGGCGGAGCCGGAGCAGGCGGCGGTCGTCGACGAGGCGGCCGAGCGCGCCCGGGGTCGCCTCGCGCCCAGCGACCACGAGGCGCTCGCCGTGGTGGTCGCGCTGGTCCTCGGCCGCGACCTGCCGCAGGCCCAGCTCGACACCGGCCCGCTGGCCGAGGACTTCCGCGTGCTGTTCCAGCAGACCTGCGGGCCGGTCATGGCCAAGGGCAGTCGAGGACACCGCGTACTACCGGTGGTTCCGGCTGGCCGGCGCCAACGAGGTGGGCGGCGACCCGGAGCACCTGTCCATCGCCGCGGAGACGTTCCACGCCTGGTGCGAGCGCCTCGTCACGACGTGGCCGACGGCGATGACGACCCTGACGACGCACGACACCAAGCGCTCCGAGGACGTGCGGGCCCGTCTCATGGTGCTCGCCGAGGACGGCGACGGCTGGGCCAGGTGGGTCGGCGAGGCGCGGGAGCTGGCGGCCGGTCACCGCACCCCGGGCGTGGACGGCCCGACCGAGTACCTCCTGTGGCAGACGCTGGTCGGGGCCTGGCCGATCACCGGGTCCCGGCTGGAGGAGTACGTCCTCAAGGCGGTCCGCGAGGCCAAGGTGCACACGGCGTGGATCGACGGCGACCCCGCCTACGAGGACGAGGTGACCGCCTACGCCCGGGCGCTCTCGCGCGACCCCGCCGTCCAGCGCCACCTCGACGCGTGGACGACGGCGCACGAGCCCTCGGTCCGCGCCAACGTGCTCTCGCAGAAGCTCGTGCAGCTGACGATGCCGGGGGTCCCCGACGTCTACCAGGGCTGCGAGATCGTCATGCTCTCGCTCGTCGACCCGGACAACCGGCGCCCCGTCGACTGGACCGACCGCGGCGAGCGCCTCGACCGCGTCGTCGCCGACGAGCCGGCCTTCGACCTCGACGACGAGAAGCTGCGGGTCACCGCCCGGGCGCTGCGCACCCGGCGCGAGGACCCGGCGGCCTTCGTCGGAGAGGGCACGACGTACGTCCCGCTGCGCACGACGAGCGACCACGCGCTGGCCTTCGCCCGCGGCGACGCCGACGGTGCGCGCGTCGTCACCGTGGCGACCCGCGCCGCGGGACTCCTGGCCGCCGCCGGCGGGTTCGGCGACGCGGTCGTCGAGATGCCCGGGGGCGCCTGGCGCGACGTGCTGTCCGACCGCGAGGAGGTCGTCGACGGCGGTGAGGTGCGCCTCGCCGAGCTCCTCGCCGACCGCCCGGTCGCCCTGCTCGTGAGGCAACGTCGTGAACCCGCTCCTTCGGTAGGGGCGGGCGCCGGAGCAACGTCGAGCTGAGGAGAGGGTCGCTGGGTGAGCCGCAGGTGGCCGGCCGGAGTGGCCGCAGATCGCGGTGTGGGCCCCGGCTGCCGAACGCGTCGAGGTCGAGTGGGCCCGGGTACCGGGATCGACCAACAGCCCGACCGCGGGTGCCTCCTCGACCGCGACCCCATGACCCCCGTCGGCGACGGCTGGTGGCGCTGGGACGTCCGCCCGGCGGACGACAGCGGGCAGCGCCGAACGCGACGGCATCCGGGCGGTCGGCGGAGCTCGACTACGCGTTCGTGCTCGACGGGGCGCACCCGGCCCTCCCCGACCCGCGCAGCGCGTGGCAGCCGCACGGGGTGCACGGCCCGAGCCGCACCTTCGACGCCTCGCGGTTCGCGTGGACCGACGACGCGTGGCGCGGGCCGCGCTCGGGCGCAGGCGTTCTCGGCTCGGTCGTCTACGAGCTGCACGTCGGCACCTTCACGACGGAGGGGACGCTCGACGCGGCCGTGGCCCGCCTCGACCACCTCGTCGGTCTCGGGGTCGACGTCGTCGAGCTGATGCCGGTCGCGGCCTTCCCCGGCCGGTGGGGCTGGGGCTACGACGGGGTCGGGCTCTACTCCGTGCACGACGGCTACGGCGGCCCGGCGGCGCTCCAGCGGTTCGTCGACGCGTGCCACGCCCGCGGGCTCGGGGTGGCGCTCGACGTCGTGCACAACCACCTCGGGGCGAGCGGCAACTACCTCGAGCGGTTCGGTCCCTACTTCACGCGAGGCCCACCACACCCCGTGGGGGGCGGCGGTCAACCTCGACGACGTGGGGGCCGGCGAGGTGCGACGGTTCCTCGTCGACAGCGCCCTGAGGTGGTTCCGCGACTTCCACGTCGACGCCCTGCGGCTCGACGCGGTCCACGAGCTCAAGGACGACTCGCCGCACCACTACCTCGCCGAGCTCTCCGACGCCGTCGCCCACCTCGCCGAGGAGCTGGGCCGGCCCCTCGACCTCGTGGCCGAGAGCGACCTCAACGACACGGTGATGGTGACCCCGACCGCGCTGGGCGGCCGCGGCATGACCGCGCAGTGGGACGACGACGTGCACCACGCCCTCCACGTCGCCCTGACCGGCGAGACGCACGGCTACTACGCCGACTTCGTCGGGGGCGGGGCGCGCGCCGAGGCGGGTCCCCTCGGCGTCGTCGCCAAGGTGCTGACCCGCGGCTTCCTCCACGACGGCACGATGTCGACCTTCCGGTCCCGGGACGTGGGGCGCCCCCGTCGACGTCGACCGGCTCGACGCGCGGCGGCTGCTCGGCTACCTCCAGACGCACGACCAGGTCGGCAACCGGATGCAGGGCGACCGCATCTCCGCGCTCACCGCGCCGGGGCTCCAGGCCGCGGGGGCCGCGCTCTACCTCCTCGCCCCGACCACGCCCATGGTGTTCATGGGCGAGGAGTGGGCGGCGTCGACGCCGTGGCAGTTCTTCACGAGCTTCGAGGAGGACTGGCTCGTCGACGCCGTGCGTCGCGGCCGGCGGGCGGAGTTCGGCGGGCACGGCTGGTCCGGCGACGAGGTCCCCGACCCGCAGGACCCCGCCACCCGCGACCGCTCGGTGCTCGACTGGGCGGAGCCGCGCCGCGAGCCCCACGCACGCATGCTGCGCTGGTACTCCGCGTGCACCGCCCTGCGCCGCGACCTCGTGCCCGACGGCGCGACGCGCTTCGCCGACGTCGCCGTGAGCCACGACGAGGACGCCCGCTGGCTCGTCATGACGCGGACCCCGGCCGACGGGGCGGCCTTCGCCGTGGTCGTCAACCTGGCCGACCGGGCGCAGGACGTCCCCCTCGGTGACCGCACCCCCGCCGCCCTCCTCCTCGCCTGGGACGAGGCGGGCACCGCAGGTGTCGGACCACGGCATCCGGATGCCGGCCGCGTCGGCCGCCGTCGTCAGCCTTGCCTGAGCGTCCCCCACGTCGGACGCCGCGAGCGCTCCTCAGGCCTCGGGGATGCGCAGCATGCCCTCCTGGGCGACGGTCGCGACGAGCACTCCGTCGCGGCTGAACATCCGGCCGATGCCGAGCCCCCGGCCGCCCTGGGCCGAGGGGGAGTGCTGGGCGTAGAGGAGCCACTCGTCGGCTCGCGCCGGTCGGTGGAACCACATCGCGTGGTCGAGGCTCGCCGCCCGCAATCCCGGTGTGCGCCAACCCTTCCCGTGTCGGCGCAGGATCGACTCGAGCAGGGAGTAGTCGGAGGCGTAGGCCAGCACGGCCTCGTGCACCAGGGGGTCGTCGGGCAGCTCGCCGATGGCCCTCATCCAGACCCGCTGGTCGGCGACCTGCTCGGTCGCAGGGGCGACGAACAGGTTGCCCTCGACGTGGCGCTGGTCGATCGCCCGCTCCTGGGCGATGTGCCGCGCACCGGGGTGGTCGATGCCGGCGAAGACCTCGGCCAGGGACGGCACGGTCAGCGGGTCGGGAGCCTCCGGCACCGGGTCCTGGTGGTCCATCCCGCGGTCGGGCGTCTGGAACGACGCGCTCATCGACAGGATCGGCTTGCCGTGCTGGATGGCGTGCACCCGCCGGGTCGAGAACGACCGGCCGTCGCGCATCCGCTCGACGCTGAAGGTGATCGGCTGGGTGTCGTCGCCCGGCCGCATGAAGTAGGCGTGGATGCGAGTGCAGTCGCCGGTCGGCACCGTCCTCGAGCGTCAGCACGGTGCGCCCGCACGCGACGACGCCCTGGGCGAGCACCTGACCGCCGAAGACCCGACCGTGCGGCTGCTTCTGGCTCTGGCCGCGGAACAGGGTGATGTCCTCGGCGAACGTCTCGGGCAGGGGGACCGGGGAGTCGCCCGCGAGCGCCCCGGCGGTCGACAGCGGCTGGACCCTCACCTCGGCCGACCCCAGCTCCTCGAGGTCGAGGGTCGCCAGGAGGTCGAGGAGGGGTGCGGGCTGCTCGGTCGTCACCGGCGCAACGATAGCCAGCCGGGTGTCCACCCCCTGCGCCGCCCGAAACGCGGGTGAAGACCTTCGGGTGGCCGGAGGTCTTCACCCACGTTCGGGGGCGCCCGGCGGGAGCCGCGGTCAGGCGACGAGCGGGCGGCCGGCCGGGCTGTCCGGTGCCGACCCGGCGACCTCGTCGCGCGGCCGGCGCCCCGGCGGCACGCACGCGTGCCGACGGCGCGCTCGAGGCGGGCGACCGCCTCGGTCATCACCTCGGGCGACATCACGTAGGGCAGCCGCACCCAGCGGTCGAGACCGCCGGTGAGGGCGAACCGCGGGCCGGCCGCGACGAGCAGCCCCTCGTCCTCGGCGGCGAGGGCGACCGAGGTGGCGTCGACGCCGTCGGGCAGCTCGCACCACAGGAACAGGCCCCCACGGGGAACCCGGAAGCGCAGCTCGGGCAGCCGCGTCGCCAGTGCGGTGGTCAGGGCGGCACGTGCCGCGCGCAGGTCGGTGCGCCGTGCCTCGGTGAGCCCGGGCGCGATCCGCATGAGCTCCAGGAGCACCAGCTGCTCGAGCACCGGTGCCCCGAGGTCGCTGGTGACCCGGGCCTCGACGAGCGAGGCGAGGGCGGTGCGGGGCGCGCGCACCCAGCCGGTGCGCAGCCCGCCCCAGTGCGACTTCGACGAGCTGCCGACGGTGATGGCCCGGGCGTCGTGGGCGGCGAACGGGAGCGGCATGGACCCGCCGTCGAGGTCGACCTCGGCGATCGTCTCGTCGATGACGGGCACGGTGCGGGCCTGGCGCAGGGCGCGGGCGAGCACGGCGCGGTCGTCGTCGGCCATGAGCGCCCCGGTGGGGTTGTGGAAGTCGGGGATCAGCAGCGCGACGGCTGCCGCGGCCGAGCGCACGGTCCGAGCGGCCTCCGCGACGTCCCAGCCGTCGGGGTCCATGGCGAGCGGCACGAGCCGGGCGCCGCCGCGCCGGGCGGCGTCGATGGTGTTGGGGTAGCCGGGCGTCTCGACGACCACCCGGTCGCCGTGCCCGATGAGGGCGCGCAGCACGACGCCGATGCCGGCCACCGCGCCCGAGGTGACGAGCACCTGGTCGGGGTCGGTCGCCAGCCCGCGGGCGGTGTAGCGCTCGGCGATGACCTCGCGCAGCTCGGGCACCCCCAGGGTGAGGTAGCCGGCCCCGGCGAGGTAGCGGGGCAGCTGGCCGACGGCCCGCTCGTAGGCCTCGACCACCCCCGCCGGTGCTCGCGTCGCGGCGCAGGTCAGGTCGATGACGTCGTCGTCGCCGACATCGGCGGGGAACAGCGAGCCGGCGCTGCGCTGGCGGCTGCCCGAGGGCAGCGTCGCGACCGACCCCGACCCTCGGCGCGAGGTGAGGTAGCCGCTGTCGCGCAGCACGGCGTACGCGCGCGTGACGGTGGTGCGGCTGACGTCGAGGGCGGCGGTGAGCTCGCGCTCGCTCGGCAGCCGGGTGCCGGCGGCGATCCGCCCGTCGGCGACGGCGAGCCGCAGGGCGTCGGCCAGGGCGCGGTATGCCGGCCGGCCGGCGCCCAGCGTGCCGACCAGCCGGGCGGTGCGGGCGGCCGAGACGGAGGCAGTCGACATGGAGGCCACTCTGTCAGGATTGGCCATCGAAGTGAAAGGCCACTTCGCGGGCAGGATGGTCGGCATGTCCCCGATCCAGGTGCTCCGCCGCGGTGTCGCGCGGCGCGTCGAGCTCGTGCCGATGAACCCGCTCGAGCAGCTGCGCGCCGGCCGGCTCGTGCACCGGGTGAGCCAGCTGCTGGTCGGGCTGGTGCTGTTCGGGGTCTCGATGGCCCTGCTGCTGCGGGCCGACCTCGGGCTCGAGCCGTGGGGGGTGCTGCAGTACGGCCTGATCCAGCACGTCCCGATGTCGTACGGCGCGATGAGCATCGTCGTGTCGTTCGTCGTGCTGCTGCTCTGGATCCCGCTGCGGCAGTGGCCCGGGCTGGGCACGGTGCTCAACGCGGTGGTCATCGGGGTGGCGATCGACGCCACGCTGGCGGTGGTGCCCGACATCGAGGGCATCGGCTGGCGCATCGGCGTCATGCTGCTGGCCATCGTCGGCAACGGCGTGGCCGGCGCGATGTACATCGGCAGCCAGCTCGGCCCCGGGCCGCGCGACGGCCTGATGACCGGGCTGGCCCGCCGCACCGGGCGCTCGATCCGGCTCGTGCGCACCTCGCTCGAGGTGACCGTGGTCGCGCTCGGCTTCGCCCTCGGCGGCATCGTCGGCGTCGGCACCGTGCTCTACGCGCTGCTCATCGGCCCGACCGTGCAGCTGTTCCTGCCGATGCTCACCGTGCGCGTCGAGCGGCCCGGTGGCCGACTGAGCCTCAGCCGTCGACGGCGAGCGCGAAGGGCAGGACGCCTCCGCGCCGGCGAGGCGTAGCGCGCGACCCGGCCACGGTGAGGGTCCACCGCGACGACACGAGGTCGTCGACGAGCAGCACCGGCCCGTCGACGCGCCCGAGCGCGGACGCCAGCTCGGTCCCGACGACGAGGCGCTCCCACACGCCGGCGAGGCGGAAGGCGCTGTTCCCGCCCGGCTCACCGGTGGGCCCACCGTGGGCGAGGTCGAGCGACCCCAGCAGCGGCAGCCGCCCGATCTCGGAGAGTCCTGCGGCAAGTGATCCCACCAGCGCCGGGTGCGACCGCGACGGCACGGGACGACACCCACGGGCCGCTGCGCCCAGCCCCATCCGGCGAGCACCGGCACGCACGCGCGCAGGAGCTCGGGCGTGAGCCACGGCGTCCTCGCGCAGCACCTCGCGCAGCCGCTGGCCCCAGCCGAGGTCGGAGAGCCGGGCCAGCGCGCGCCCGGGCAGCAGCGGCCTCGTCCGCGGCGATCCGGCCCTTGACCGGGACACCCAGGCGGTCCATGCCCGTCGGCCACTGCGCCCGTGGCTCGAGGTCGATGCCGGCACGCGCCAGGCGTTCGCGGGCCGCCCCGACCACGCGGTCGGGCACCGTCGTCGGGTACCACGGCCCGGCGCAGGCGTCGCACCGCCCGCAGGCGACGGCGCTCTCGTCGTCGAGGCAGTCCTGGAGGAAGGCCATCCGGCAGGTGTCGGTCGCCTCGTAGTCGACCATGAGCTGCTGCTCGGCCTTCCGCGCGGCGGCGACGCGGTCGTACCGCTCGGCGTCGTAGCCCCACGGGACCCCCGTCGACACCCAGCCGCCGCTGACCCGCCGCACCGCGCCGTCGACGTCGAGCACCTTGAGGAGCAGCTCGAGCCGGGTCCGCCGCACGTCGACCGTCGTCTCGAGCGCCGCCGTCGACAGCGGCCGCCCCGCCCCGGCGAGGGCGGTCAGCACGGCCTCGGCCTGCTCCTGGCGCGGCATCGAGACCGACGCGAAGTAGCTCCAGATGTCACGGTCCTCCGGGCCGGGGAGGAGCAGGACGTCGGCCCGGTCGGTGGCCCGCCCGGCCCGGCCGACCTGCTGGTAGTAGGCCACCGGTGAGCTCGGCGCCCCGAGGTGCACGACGAAGCCGAGGTCGGGCTTGTCGAACCCCATCCCGAGCGCCGAGGTCGCCACGAGCGCCTTCACCTCGTTGCGGCGCAGGGCGCCCTCGAGCCGTTCGCGGTCGGCCGGGTCGGTCCGCCCGGTGTACGACGCGACCGGCAGCCCGGCATCCGAGAGGGCGGACGCGACGTCCTCGGCCGCGGACACGGTGAGGGTGTAGACGATGCCGCTGCCGGGGAGCTCGTCGAGGTGCGCGACGAGCCAGCCGAGCCGCTGCTCGGGCGACATGGAGCGCAGCACCCCCAGCCGCAGGGAGTCGCGCGCCAGCCCTCCGCGCACGGTCAGCACCGATGCGGCCGCCGACGCCCAGCTGCTCGACGACGTCGGTCACCACCCGGGCGTTGGCCGTGGCCGTGGTCGCGAGCACCGGGGTGTCGGCGGGCAGCCCGGCCAGCAGGTCGCGGATGCGCCGGTAGTCCGGGCCGGAAGTCGTGCCCCCAGTCGCTGACGCAGTGGGCCTCGTCGACGACGAGCAGCCCGCAGCGCCGGGCGAGGTCGGGCAGCTGCTCGTCGCGGAACCGCGGGTTGTTGAGCCGCTCGGGGCTGACGAGCAGCACGTCGACGGCGTCGTTGGCGAGCGCCTCTCGCACGACGTCCCAGTCCTCGGCGTTCGCCGAGTTCATCGTCACGGCCCGGATGCCGGCCCGCTCCGCCGCCGCGATCTGGTCGCGCATGAGGGCGAGCAGCGGGCTGAGGATGACGGTCGGCCCTGCCCCCTCGGCCCGCCGCAGCGCGGTCGCGACGAAGTACACCGCCGACTTGCCCCACCCGGTGCGCTGCACGACGAGCACCCGGGAGCGGTCGGCGACGAGCGCCTCCACGGCCTCGAGCTGCCCGTCCCGGAAGTCGGCGTCCTCGCGCCCGACGAGCCGCCGCAGCGACTCCAGCGCCCGTTCGGCAAGGGACGCGCCGGGCGCGGTCGGAGTGGCAGGCGCAGTGGGGGACGAGGACGGCATCCGCAGGGTTCGTCATGGTCACCCCACCGTATGCCGGGTGGCCGACAGGGCCACGTCCGTCGTCCACAGGGCCGCGGCGCCGCCGAGCCCCAGCCGGTCAGGAACCGAGAAGCACGCCCGCGCGGAGACCCCTAGCCTCGGGGAAGGCCGGCAGCACGCCGGCACCGAGCAGAGAGAGGAGCCGACCATGGCGACGAAGAAGGCCGAGGCCGCGACCGAGGGATTCTCCGCGGAGGAGCGTGCCGCGATGAAGGAGCGGGCCGCCGAGCTGCGGGCCGAGGGCAAGAAGGGTGCCAAGGCGGCCGACGGGCTGCAGGCGGTGCTCGACGCCATCGCCAAGATGGCGCCGGAGGACCGGACCCTCGCCGAACGGGTGCACGTGACGATCACCTCGACCGCCCCGGACCTGCAGCCGAGGACCTGGTACGGCATGCCCGCCTACGCCGACGCCGCCGGCAAGGTCGTCATGTTCTTCCAGGACGCCGGCAAGTTCAAGTACCGGTACTCGACCCTGGGGTTCCAGGAGGCCGCGCACCTCGACGACGGCGACATGTGGCCGGCGTCGTACGCGTTGCTGCGCTGGAGCCCCGCGGTCGAGAAGGAGGTGACGCGGCTCGTGCGGGCAGCGGTCTCGTGACCGGCCGGCCTCAGACGCCGGGCCAGCAGCCCGAGCGCGCGCTCGACGACGAGCCGGGTGGCCGCCGGGTCGTGGCCCGGCAGCGAGGAGTCGGTGAACAGGTGCACGTCGCCGGGGTAGACGAACAGCTCGCCGTCGTCGACCCCCGCGACGAGCTCGCGGGCGGCGTCGAGGTCGCCCTCGTGCCCGAAGAAGGGGTCGTCCTGCATCCCGTGCACCTGCACGGGGACGCCGGCCGGCCACGGGCCGCCGAACTCCGACGGCGGCACGCACGCCTCGAGGAGGATCGCCCCCCGCGCCCCCGGACGGGTCTGCGCGAGGCGCTGCGCCGGCATGACCCCGAGCGAGACGCCGACGTACACGAGCCCTTCCGGCAGGGCGGCGACGACCTCGTCGGCCCACGCGTCCTGGGCGCCCTCGCCCTTCGCCCGCAGGGCCGCGAAGCCGTCGTCGAGGGACCCGAACGTGGCGCCGTCGAAGAGGTCGGGCGTGTGCACGGTGTGCCCTGCGGCCCGCAGCTCGTCGGCCAGGCGCCGGACCCCCTCGGTGAGCCCCTGGACGTGGTGGAACAGGACGACCTCAGCCATGTCGGCTCCTTATGATCGAGAAATGTGGATCGTTCGACGAGTGTAGTCTGAGCGTCGATGCCACGCCACCCCGACGGCACCGCCGACCCGGTCCCGGACCCGCTCACGCCCCCGGGGCACGAGCTGGCCGACCGGCTCGTGCTGACCCGGGCCGACCAGGTGCGGGCGCTCGCCCACCCGCTGCGCACGACGATCCTCGGCCTGCTCACCGAGCGCGCGGCGTCGGTCGCGGAGCTCGCGCTCGCCACCGGTCGCCCCAAGGGCACCGTGGCCCACCACGTCGGCGTCCTGCACGCGGCCGGGCTCCTCCAGGTCGTGCGCACCCGGCGGGTGCGTGCGGTGGAGGAGCGCTTCTACGGCCGGGCCGCGCGGACCGTGACCATCGCCGTCGACGGCGCGGAGGACCTGCCGACCGACCAGAACGACTTCGCCGTCGCCGCGGCGGAGTCCGTGGCGGCCGACGAGCAACGACGGCTGTGGTCGTTCATCCGCCACGCGCGCCTCGAGCCGGCCCACGCCGAGGAGTTCTGGACCCGGATCCGTGACCTCGTCGAGGAGTTCGACCGCCTGCCCCGCAGCGGCGCCACGACCTACGGGCTCGCCGTCGGCATCTACCCGGTCCCCGACCACCCGCGCCTGCCGCCCCCCGATCCCGGGTCGTGAGCACCGCCGGGGAATCCGCTTGCCCCACGGGCCCGACCCGGGCACCGTGGCCCGGGTGACCGACCCCCAGAGCCTGCTCGCGGCCTACGACGACCAGCTCCGCACCGACGCCGAGACGCCCAGCGCGCTGTCCGTGACCCGCCTCGGGCCCCTGCGCCTCGTGACCTTCGCGCGCGGACGGGGCTTCGTCACCTACCGCGACCTCGGCGGGGCCGATGCGGATGCCGTGCGCGGCCTCGTCGGAGCGGCTCTCGACCACTTCCGTGCGGACCCGGGCATCACCCGCGTCGAGTGGAAGACCCGCGGGCACGACCGTGCTCCCGGCCTCCACGAGGCCCTGCTCGACGCCGGCTTCGTCGCCGAGGACACCGAGTCGATCATGCTCGGCGAGGCGCGGCACCTCGCGGTCGACGTCGAGCTCCCGGCCGGGGTCACCCTGCGCACCGTCACCGAGGAGGCCGACGTGCGCGCGATGAGCGCGATGGCCGACGAGGCGTTCGGCGACCCGGTCTCCGACGAGCGGGCCGAGGCCCTGCTGCGGAGGCTGTCGATGCGGGACGGCATGGAGCTGTGGGTGGCCGAGGCGGAAGGGCGCGTCGTCAGCGCCGGGCGGCTCGAGCCGGTCGAGGGCACCCGGTTCGCGGGGATCTGGGGCGGCTCCACGCTGGCACCGTGGCGCGGGCGCGGCATCTACCGCGCGCTCACCGCCGCGCGCGCGAGGTCGGCGCTGCGGATGGGCAAGACGCTGGTCCACAGCGACTCCACCGAGTTCTCCCGGCCGATCCTCGAGCGGTCCGGCCTGGTCAAGGTGTCGACGACGACGCCCTACACGTGGCACCGCGGACCGTGACGGGTCCCGGTCAGGACCAACCCCGCTCGTCGACCCCACCGGGGACGTCGCCCTCGGGGTCGTAGGGCGTGCGCGTGAAGCGGAAGGACGCGAGGTCGAGGTGCGAGACCGACCCGTCCGGCCGGCGCACCACCCGCAGCGGCTCTCCGGCGAAGTAGTGGTCGAGGCCCTCCCACAGGTCGTCGCCGAGGCGGCGGAACCGTGAGCCCCGACCCGCGCCCAGCTCGCCGAGGACGAGGTGCTCCCCGACGACCCTCGCGACCTCGGTCGACGGCCCCCAGTGCCACGTGCCGACGAGCTCGAGGAGCGCGGGGTCGCCGTTCGCCGCCCAGGGCTCGACGGGCGCGGGCTCGTGCCGGGCGAGCACCTCGGCCAGGCCTTCCATCACCGAGCGGGTCGCGGAGGATGCCGTGGTGTTCGTGAGCACGACGACGCCGTCGCCCGCCGCTCCCCGCGCGGCGGTCGACGCCTCCGCACCCACGGGCGCGACGGCATCCAGCTGGACGCGCAGCCCGGCGAGGAAGCCCGGCATCGACCCGCCGTGCCCGGCGAACCGGACGCCGTCGACGTTCGACCACCTGCCAGCCCAGGCCGTGGGCCGCGACCCACGGCTTGCCGGGGTCGTCGACGACGTGGTGGGGCTCGACCATCTCGTCGAGGGTGTCGGTCGACAGCAGGCCTGCCGTGTCGCCACCGAGGAAGGCCGCCCAGCGCGCCAGGTCGGGCACCGTCGTCCACAGCTGGCCCGCGGGTGCCATGGCGCCCGCGTCGTGCTCCGGCTCGGGCAGGAGCACGTCGGCGAACGGGTGCACGGCGAGCCCGTGCGCCGCGGCACCCGACGGGCGGGCCGTCGTCCGGGACATCCCGAGCGGCTCCAGCAGCTCGTCGCGCACGACGTCGAACCACCCGCGGCCGTGGTGCTCCTCGAGCAGGCGGCCCAGCGCGGCGTACCCGGTGTTGGAGTAGTGGAACCGTCGCCCGGCGCGGAAGCGCTGCCCCACGGACGACGCGACGAGCGCGTCCCAGTCGGCGCCGGGCGTGCGCTCCCACCAGGGCCCGTTCGTCTCGGCCTGCGCACCCGAGGCGTGGGTCAGGAGCTGCTCGACGGTGACGTCGTCCAGGGCCGAGCCGGGCACGTGGGCGCCCAGCCGGTCGGTCAGCTCGAGCCGCCCGGCGTCGCGCAGGCGCAGCACGGCGACCGCGACGAACGTCTTGGTGATCGACCCCATCCGGTACTGCGTGTCGGTGTCGGCGGCCCGGCCACCGGCCCGCCCGTCGACGGTGCCGACGGCGCCGCTCCACACGAGCTCCCCGCCCCTGACGAGGCCGGCCGTGACGGACGGCAGCCGCGCCTCGCGCTGCGCGGTCGCGAGGACGTGGTCGAGCGAACGGGTCGTCGTGGGCTCCAGCGGCATCCGTCCACCCTAGGACGAGCCGGCGACGTCGGTGCCCGGGCCGTGCGACTGGCTGGGAGGATGTCCGCATGCCAGGTTCCCCCGACCACGAGCCCTACCGCGTCGAGGTACCGCTGCGCTGGTCCGACATGGACGCCTACGGCCACGTCAACAACGTCCAGTACCTGCGGCTCCTCGAGGACGCCCGGGTCATCGGCTTCCGCGTGTGGTTCCCCGACCGCCCCACGCTGCTCGACGAGGGCATCGTCGTGTCGCGGCACGTCATCGAGTACCGCGCCCCCCTGACCTACCGGCCCGACCCGGTCGAGGTCGACATGTGGGTGACCCGCGTCCACGGGGCGGGGTTCGACCTCGGCTACACGGTGCGCGACCCGGCGTCGGTCGGCGAGCAGGTCTACGCCGTCGCCGAGACCGGGCTCGTGCTCTACGACTTCGCGGCGTCACGGCCGCGCCGGCTCAGCGCGGACGCCCGGGCGCAGCTCGCCGACCACACCGGGCGACCCCGTGGGCCTGCGGTGGTCCGGCCGATGACCGACGGTGCTGCGGCTCCCGGACCCCCAGGCCCTCGCGGACCTCGGCCGGTACGCGACCCGGGCCCGCGCCCTCGACGACGACGGGGCGATGCGCCTCCAGGCCTCGGGTGCCGTCCTCGCCGCGTGGGTGGGTGTGCTGCCCGGCTCGGGCATCCTCGCCGAGGGCACGGTCCTCGGGCTGCGGACGCTCGCGCTCGCCGAGCCGGCCGAGGTCGACGTCCTCGTGCCGCTGGGCGCCGTCACCGACCGCACCTCCCGCGCGGGCAGCGAGCTCGCCGTGCCCCCGACGCGGGCCGTGGCCCCCTGGTCGGCCGTGACACCGCCCCGCGGGCCGTGGGAGCCGGCCGGCTCGCTCCCCGCCGACCTGCTCGCCGCCGTCGCGCGCGACGGCCTCGCCGAGGTGTCGGATGCCGTCCGCGAGCGTGGCGCTGCCGCGGGCCTCGTGCGCGACCGGGTCTGGGCCCGGGACGTCCGCGAGGCCGCCGGTCCGCACCCCGACCTGCTGACCGCCGAGGGGGGCCTCCCGGTCGGCGGTGCCCCGGTGCGCGCCGGGGCGGCGTTCGCGGCGTACGCGCTGGGGTTCCTCGCGCCCGGCAGCGAGGTGCAGGTGCTGCGCTCGAACCGGTGGACCCGCCTCACCGCCCCGGGTGGCCACGTCCTCGTCCGCTGAGTCCGCGGCCCGGCGATCAGCCGGGGGAGGAGGCCTGCGAGGCGAAGAGGTTGAGCCCGAGCCGCTCGGCGAGGAACTTGGTGACGAGCTGGCCCCGCACGCTGTTGCCGGCGGCATCCAGGGGAGGCGAGAAGGTCGCCAGGCCGCCCTTGCCCGGCGACACCGTGACGATGCCGCCGCTCACGCCGCTCTTGCCGGGCATGCCGACCTCGTACAGCCAGTCCCCGGACAGCTCGTACAGCCCGGCGGTGGCCATGACGGCCAGGACCCGGCGGCAGACGCCGGCCGGGACGACGACCTCACGCGTCACCGGGTTGACGCCGCCGTTGGCCAGGGTGGCGCCCATGACGGCGAGGTCGTGGACGGTCACCTCCAACGAGCACTGGCGGGTGTAGACGTCGGTCGCCTCGTCGGGGTCGAAGTACAGGCGGCCGTAGCTCTGCAGGAGGTGGGCGATGCCCTGGTTGCGCAGGTTGGTGGCCGACTCCGAGGCGTAGACCTCCTCGTTCACGCCGAGCTCGCGGCCGGCGAAGCGCGAGAGCCCGTCGCGCAGCCGCTCCCACTTCTCCTGCGCGGTGGTCCCCGGGACGAGGCTCGTGGTGGCCATCGCACCGGCGTTGACGAGCGGGTTCATCGTCCGGTCGGCGTTGAGCTCGACGGCCATGAGCGAGTCGAAGGGGAACCCCGTGCCGTTGACACCCAGCAGGCGTCGCGCCTGCGCGTACCCGACCGACTCGCACACGAGCGCGAACACGAAGGGCTTGGACACGCTCTGGATCGAGAAGGTCGTCCCGACGTCACCGATCTCGACCGACCGGCCCAGCGGACCCACGACGCAGATCCCGAACCAGTCGGGCGACGCCTGGGCCAGGACGGGGATGTAGTCGGCCACGGTCCCGTCGCCGTTCGTGCGGTAGCGCTCGTAGGCCTCGGTGACGACGTCACGGACGTGCTGCACCTCGGGCAGGTCACCCGTCGAGATCGGCGGGGGCGTCGACTCCTCGTCGAAGGGCAGCTGCTCGTGCATCGACAGCCGGGTCACGGGTCGACCTCTCCCGCGCAACGGGTGCCCGCGCTCGGCGAGCACGTCGCGCAGCACGTCGATGTGGTCGGTGACGATGCCGTCGACGCCGAGGTCGAGCAGCCGGTGCATCTCCTCGGCGTCCTCGCGCGACCACGCGTGGAACCACACGTGCACGTGCTTGCCGAGGGCGTGCGCGCGCCGGAGCAGGCCGGGCGTCACGAGGGTGACCGTGCGGCCCCGCAGGCGGTGGGTCGCGGGGATCTGCAGCACCGGGGCGGGCGTGTGCAGCATCCGGCTCACGAGGCCGGGGGTGAAGCGCATGAGGGCGGTGCCGACCTGGCCCGCCGCGGTGGCGACCGTGGGGCCGAGCGCGGTGCGGGCGGCCCGGATCCGGCGCTCCGAGAACGAGCCGATGCAGACGCGGTCGGTGGCGCCGTGCCGGAGGATCTCGCGCACGGTGGGCTCGAGGGCGGCGTCGGACTTGACGTCGATGTTCACCCTCGTGCCGGGCAGCTGCTCGAAGAGCTCAGCGAGGAGCGGGATCGGCTCGCTGCCGCCGACGCGGGCGTCCCGCACCTCGTCCAGGCCCAGGGCGGCGATGGCTCCCACCGCGTCGGACACCCGGTCGAGCACCCGGTCGTGGAACGCGACGAGGTGGCCGTCGCGGGTCGCGTGCACGTCGGTCTCGACATAGCGGTAGCCCATGTCGACCGCCCTCCGGAACGCCGCGAGGGTGTTCTCGAACCCGACGTTGGGCGCGTACCCCGCCCCGCCCCGGTGCGCCAGCGCGACCGGGGTCGGGGCGTCGAGG
Source organism: uncultured Actinomycetota bacterium (assembly GCA_963811475.1). GTDB lineage: Bacteria > Actinomycetota > Actinomycetes > Actinomycetales > Dermatophilaceae > Fodinibacter. Next base: position 39,845 of record CAWERJ010000005.1, on the reverse strand, counting down.
TAGGTGAAGTCGCTGGCGCGCACGTCAGGCGACCGGGAGTCGCAGCCAGGCGGTCGTGTCGGTCGGCACGAGCCCGTCGTCCGTCAGGGGACCCGACGAGACGAGGACGTCCCCGGCCGGGAGCCGAACCGGGTCGGCGCCGAGGTTCGTCACGACGAGGAGCGTCCGCGACCCGTCGCCCGAGGTGTTGCGCAGGGCGATGACGTCGTCGGACGACAGGGCGTCCCAGCGGAGGCTCCCGTGCCCGAAGCGGTGCTTGCGCCGGTACTCGAGCAGCGCTCGGTAGAGCTCGAGCGTCGATCCCTCCACGCCCACCTGCTGGTCCACCGCGAGGTCGGCGTAGGCGTCGGGCTGCGGCAGCCACGGCGACGAGCCGGGGCCGAAGCCGAGGCTCGGCGCGTCCTTGGCCCACGGCATCGGGACCCGGCACCCGTCGCGGCCGGCCACCGTCCCCCCCGTGCGGTGGAAGGTGGGGTCCTGACGCACCTCGTCCGGCATCGTCGTGTGCTCGGGCAGGCCGAGCTCCTCACCCTGGTAGAGGTAGGCACCCCCGGGCAGCGCCAGCATGAGGGCGGTCGCGGCCCGCGCCCGCCGCAGGCCCACCTCGGCGTCCGGCTGGGGGTCCGTCGCCCGGATGCCGTTGGGCCGCGGGCGCGTCTGGTCCAGGCCGAGCCGCGACGCGTGGCGCACGACGTCGTGGTTGGAGAGCACCCAGGTCGTCGGCGCGCCGACGGTGTCGTTGGACCGCAGCGACGCCTCGATGACGGTGCGCAGGGCTGCGGCGTCCCAGTGCGCGTCGAGGAAGTCGAAGTTGAAGGCCTGGTGCATCTCGTCGGGCCGCACGTACCGCGCGAGGCGGTGCGCCGGCCTGACCCACGCCTCGGCGCACAGGATGCGGTCCGGCTCACCGTAGGCGTCGAGGACCTTGCGCCACCCGCGGTAGACCTCGTGCACGCCGTCCTGGTCCCACATCGGGGCGGCACCGGTGGCGGTGTGGTCGAGCACCTCGCCCGACTCGGTGGGCAGGTCCTCGACGTCGCGGCCGACGCCGCAGGGGCCCCTCCTCGTCGATCTCGTCGTACAGCCCGACCGCACCGTGCCAGTCGGGCAGGCCGTCACGCTTGACGAGACCGTGCGCCACGTCGACCCGGAACCCGTCGACGCCCCGGTCGCACCAGTAGCGCAGGACGTCGTGGAACTCCTCGCGCACCTGCGGGTGCAGCCAGTTGAGGTCGGGCTGGGTGACGTCGAAGATGTGCAGGTACCACTGGCCGGGCGTGCCGTCGGACTCGGTGACCCGGGTCCAGCCGCGGCCCCCGAAGACGGAGGGCCAGTTGTTGGGCGGCTCCTCGCCGTTCGGGCCGCGCCCGTCGCGGAAGACGTAGCGGTCGCGCTCCGGGCTGCCCGGGCCGGCCGCGAGGGCCGCCCGGAACCACTCGTGCTCGCTGCTCGTGTGGTTGGGCACGAGGTCGACGAGCACCTTGAGGCCCAGGTCGTGGGCGGTCGCGATCATCGTGTCGGCGTCGGCGAGGGAGCCGAAGCGCGGGTCGACGTCCCGGTAGTCGGCGACGTCGTAGCCGGCGTCGTTCATCGGCGAGACGTAGAACGGGCTCAGCCACACGGCATCCACCCCGAGGTCTCTCAGGTACGGCAGCCGCGCCGTGATGCCGGGCAGGTCGCCCATGCCGTCGCCGTCGGAGTCGGCCCAGGAGCGCGGGTAGACCTGGTAGATGACGGCGTCGCGCCACCACGGTGCGGCGGGGGAGTCGGGCGGGTGGACCACGTCACCGGGGACGGACAGGGGCTGCGGCTGCTGACGGATGTCACCGACGCCATGTTTCCGTATCGCCGGGGCTGCGGTGAAATGCGACCGCGCCGCGTTCTCAGGGTGCGGGCGGGGCAGCCGCGTCCGGGTCGAGGGTGTTGACCATCATGTGCGCGGCGCGCGCGAAGTAGTCGCGCATCTGCTCCGCCTGCTCCTCCGGCAGGTCGAGCGTGCCCATGGCGGCGGTCATGTGTCGCAGCCAGCGGTCGCGCATGTCGAACGTCACCGGGAAGGGTGCGTGCCGCATCCGCAGGCGGGGGTGGCCGCGCTCGCGGCTGTAGGCGGGCGGACCGCCGAAGTACTGCTCGAGGAACATCCGCAGCCGCCGCTCGGCGGGGGCGAGGTCCTCCTCGGGGTAGAGCGCGCGCAGCTCGGGGTCGGCCGCCACCCCCTCGTAGAACGCGTGGACCAGCCGCTCGAACGTCGGCGCCCCGCCGACCTCGTCGTACAGGCTCATGACGGGCCGCCGACCGGGCCACCGAACGCGCTGAGCGGCGGCGCCTGCACGCCGGCCTCGTCGAGGGCGACCTTGAGCCGTTCGCGCAGCTCGCGCTGCACCGCGAAGTTCTCACCGGGCACGCAGCGCGCGACGGTGCGGATGGTCATCGTCGAGCCGACGATCGACTCGACGCCGAGCACCTCGGGTGGCTCCACGAACCGTTCCTCCCACGCCGGGTCGTCGCCCATCCCCGTGGCGGTGTCGCGCACGACCGCGAGGACGCGCTCGACGTTCTCGGCGTACGAGACCGGCATGTCGACGATGGCCGTCGCGTACCCCTGGGACGTGTTGCCGATCCGGATGATCTCGCCGTTGCGGACGTACCACGTGACCCCGGCGGCGTCGCGCAGCCGGGTGATGCGCAGGGTGACCTCCTCGACGGTGCCGATCGCCTCGCCCGTGTCGATGACGTCACCGACGCCGTACTGGTCCTCCATGATCATGAAGACCCCCGAGAGGAAGTCCTTGACCAGGCTCTGCGCCCCGAAGCCGAGCGCGACGCCGGCGACACCGGCGGAGGCGAGCAGGGGCCCGAGCGGGATGCCGACGAGCGCCATGATCGTCAGGACGGCGAGGGTCACGACGACGAACGTGACGATGCTGCGCAGCAGCGAGGCCACCGTCTCGACCCGCTGCCGCTGGCGCTCGTCGGCCAGCCCGGTGGCCGCCGCGAGGGCGCGGCCGGCGCGTCCGGACTCGGCGAGGCGCTGTGCGGACCGCGAGCTCATCGTGTCGACGACCCGGTCGATGAGCCGGCGCAGCACCCACAGGGCCACGACGGCCAGCACGAGGGTGAGCAGGATGCGCAGGCCGTCGGTGACGAGCCACGCCTGGACGGTCTCCAGCGTCACCGTGACGCCGGCGAGGTCGAGCGACGCGGGGGCCGTCGTCGGGTCAGTCGCGGGCATCGCGGTCCTGGGCCTCGAGGGCGCGGGCCACCGGGTCGCGGTTCTCGACGACGAGGCGGCGCAGGGCTGCGGGTGCGTCCGGGTGCGAGTCCAGCCAGGCCTGGGACGCGTCGTGCAGCCGGCGGTTCGCGAGTGGTCGCGGGTAGAAGCCGAAGACGATGGCCTCCACGGTGGCGTGCGACCCGCTCGACTCCACGGTGTCGAGCATCGCGTGGTAGCGGTCCACGAACGGCTCGAGGAGGGCGGCCGGAGTCCCCGGCCGGGTGAAGCCGTGCGCGACGGCGTCGATGACGGCGTTGGGCAGGCCCCTGCCCTCGACCGCCGCGGCCCACGCCTCCTCCTTGGCCTCGGCGACGGGACGGGCCGCGCGGGCGCGGGCGGCCCGCTCGCGCCCGGTCGAGGTGTCCTCGCGGGTGCGCTCCTCGTCGATCGCGGCGAGGTCGGCGTCGCCCGCCGCGGCGATCGCCGTCAGCAGGGTCCAGCGCATCTCGAAGTCGACGGCCAGCCCCTCGACGACCTCGGTGCCGTCGAGGATGGCCCGCAGGGCCGTCGTGTCGTCACCGGCGGCCGTCATCGCGCACGCGGCGCTGACGAGCTGCAGCTGCGCGTCGCTGCCGGGCGCGGCGGCCCGGCCGAGCTCCCAGAGCCGGTCGCGGGTCGCGACCCGGACCCCCTCGCGGTGCTCGGGCGCCGTGTAGGCGTGGACGGCGGTCTGGAGCTGGGTCGTCAGGGTGCGCAGGAGCGTCGAGTCGGTCTCGCCGGGGAGGGTCTCGAGGACGACCCGGACGAAGTGCCGGGCGCCCATCTCGGCGTCGCGGGTCATGTCCCACAGCGACGCCAGCACGAGCGCGCGGGGGAGCAGCGACGTGAACCCGCGCGGGTGGGCCAGCGCGGTCGCGAGCGAGCGCTCGTCGAGGCGGATCTTGGCGTACGCGAGGTCGTCGTCGTTGACGAGGAGGAGGTCGGGCTGCTCGCGCCCGACGAGCGCCGGCACCTCGGTGCGCTCGCCCGTCGACGTCGAGCTCGAGGCACTCGGTGCGGGTGCAGCGCGCCGTCGCGGACGTCGTAGAGCCCGATGCGCAGCGTGTGGAGCCGCAGCGTCTCGAAGCCCGGCGCACAGGTCTGCTCGACGACCGCCGAGGCGATCCGGCCGCGGTCGTCCACCTCCACGAGCGGCCGCAGGGTGCTGACCCCCGCGGTCTCGAGCCACTGCGCCGACCACGCGCGCAGGTCGCGGCCGGAGGTGGCCTCGAGCTCGACGAGGAGGTCGTCGAGGGTGGTGTTGCCCCACAGGTGCTTGGCGAAGTAGGCGCGCAGCCCGTCGCGGAACGCCTCGCGCCCCACGTGCGCGACGAGCTGCTTGAGCACCGACGCACCCTTGGCGTAGGTGATGCCGTCGAAGTTGACCTCCACGTCCTCGAGGTCGCGGATCTCGGCGACGACGGGGTGGGTCGACGACAGCTGGTCCTGCCGGTAGGCCCAGTCCTTCTCGTGGGTGCCGAAGGTGGTCCAGGCGTCGGTCCAGTGCGTCGCCTCGGCCTGGCAGGTCGTCGAGGCCCACTCGGCGAAGGACTCGTTGAGCCACAGGTCGTTCCACCAGCGCATCGTCACGAGGTCGCCGAACCACATGTGGGCCAGCTCGTGGAGGACGGTGAGGGCGCGGCGCTCGACGATGGCGTCGGTGACCCTGGACCGGAAGACGTACATCTCGTTGATGGTCACGCAGCCCGCGTTCTCCATCGCCCCCATGTTGTACTCGGGCGTGAAGAGCTGGTCGTACTTCTCGAACGGGTAGGGCTGGTCGAACTCGTCCTCGAAGAACGCGAAGCCGCGCTTCGTGACGTCGAAGAGGTTGTCGGCGTCGAGGTAGGGGGACAGCGACCTGCGGCAGAAGATGCCGAGCGGCACCTCGCCGCGGCGGCTCGTGACCGAGTCGCGCACGACGTCGTACGGACCGGCGACGAGTGCGGTGATGTAGCTCGAGATGCGCGGCGTCGGGGAGAAGTGCCACGTGGCCGTGCCCTCGCCGGCCGGGCGCGGGTCGGGCGTCGGCGAGTTGGAGACGACCTGCCAGTGGGCCGGCGCGGTGACCGTGAAGGAGAACGCGGCCTTGAGGTCGGGCTGCTCGAACACGGGGTACATCCGCCGGCTGTCCGGGACCTCGAACTGGCTGTAGAGGTACACCTCGTCGTCGACCGGGTCGACGAACCGGTGCAGTCCCTCACCCGGTGTTGGTGTAGCGACCCGTCGCGGTGACGACGACGACGTTCTCGTCGGCGAGGTCGGGCAGCCGGACCCGGCTGTCGACGTAGTGGCTCGACGGGTCGAGGTCGGTGCCGTTGAGGCGGATCCCCTCGACGGTGCCCCCGACGAAGTCGAGGAAGGTCTCGGCGCCGGGCTCGCCGCACCGGAACCGGATGGTGCTCGTCGTGGCGAAGGTCTCGGGGCCGGTGGTGACGTCGAGCGCGACGTCGTGGGTGTCGAGGGTGACGAGGGCCGCGCGGTGGGCGGCCTCCTCACGGGTGAGGTTCGTGCCGGGCACGGGGTCTCCTTGCAGGGCGGTGTGGTGCGACGCCGCGGTGGGGCGCCGGGGCTGGGCGTCGGTCCATCCTGTCACGCACCCGGCGCCCCGGCGCCCGGGGGGAGATGGCACCATGAGGCGGTGCCCGTCGACACCGAGACCCCTTCCGCTTCCCATGCCGCCGAGGGTGGCGAGGCCGAGTTCTGGTTCGACCCGATGTGCCCGTGGGCCTGGTTGTCGTCCCGGTGGATGACGGAGGTCGAGAGGGTCCGCGGCGTCGACGTCACGTGGTCGGTGATGAGCCTGTCCGTCCTCAACGAGGGCCGTGAGCTGCCCGAGGACTACCGCGAGTTCCTCGACCGTGGCTGGGGCCCCGTGCGGGTCGTCGTCGCGGCCCGCGAGGAGTTCGGCGAGGACGTCGTCAAGCCCCTCTACGACGCGATGGGCGAGCGGATCCACCACCGCGGCGAGAAGGACCTGGATGCCGTGATCGCCGGCGCGCTCGAGGAGGTCGGCCTGCCGGCCGAGCTCGCGGGGGCGGCGGACGCCGAGGACCACGACGACGCGCTGCGGGCGAGCCACCAGCGAGCGATGGACCTCGTCGGTGACGACGTCGGCACCCCGGTCATCGCCGTCGAGGGCACCGCGTTCTTCGGCCCGGTCGTGACGCCGGCGCCGCGGGGCGAGGCCGCGGGCCGGCTGTGGGACGGCTGCGTCCTCGTCGCGGGCACCGACGGCTTCTTCGAGCTCAAGCGGTCACGGACCCGGGGCCCGATCTTCGACACGGAGCGCTGACGTGCGCGTCCACATCGGCGGGGACCACGCGGCGTACGAGCTGCTCCAGGACCTCGTCGCCTTCCTCGAGGCCGAGGGCCACGAGGTCACCAACCACGGCCCCGACCGCTACGACGCCGTCGACGACTACCCCGTCTTCGTCCTGCGCGCCGCGGAGGGTGTCGCCGCCGACCCCGGGTCGCTCGGCATCGTCCTCGGCGGGTCGGGCAACGGCGAGCAGATGGCCGCGAACAAGGTCACCGGCATCCGCGCGGCGCTCTGCTACGACGACGAGCTCGCCCGGCTGGCCCGCGAGCACAACGACGCCCAGGTCCTGTCGATCGGGGCCCGGATGACGACGGTCGAGCAGGCCCGTTCGATGGTGCGGGTCTTCCTCGGCACCGACTTCAGCGGCGACCCCCGGCACGAGCGCCGCATCGCGATGGTCAGCGCCTACGAGGCCGACGGCGTCCTGCCGCCCCTGCCCGGGGCCTGACCCGGCGAGTTCCCGGGCGACGCCGAGCCCCTGCCCGGGCGCGGGCACTGGCGCGCGCCGGAGCGCGGACACTAGGGTTTGCCCGGCCGGGTCCGAACGTCGAGGGGAGCTCCATGAGGCGCCTCCAGCGCCCGGGTCGCCGGCCTGCTCGCCACGCGGAGCCCCAGCCCGTCGTCTGGCGACCGGGGTTCGTCTCGAACCGGCTGGCGACCAACGAGGACGGCGTCTACACCCTCGTCCTGCTCGTGGCCGTGCTCCTCATCGGCGCCGCCGCGTGGCGCTGGCCGATGGAGGTGCCCATCGCCCTCCTCTTCCCCGTGGTGGTGGTCGCGGGCCTCACCCTCACCGGGCGACGCCTCCTCGTCGTCTTCGTCACCGCCTTCGTGCTCTACGCCGGGTACCTTCCCCAGTCGAACCTCGCGCCCAGCCGCGCGGCGCTCGCCCTGGGCTCGTTCGCGGCGGTCCTCGCGGTGATGTTCGTCGCGGCCCGCTGGCGCTCGGTCGTCGGCACGCGGGGGTTCGGCGGCGACCGGATGCTCGCCGAGCTGCGCGACCGGATCGAGTCGGGCGGCGCGCTGCCGGAGCTCCCCGAGGGGTGGCAGGCGACGTCGACCATCATGTCCGCGCACGGTGACCGGTTCTCGGGCGACTTCGTCGCCGCGCACCTGAGCCGGTCGGGCCACCGGCTGGAGATCGTGCTCGTCGACGTCAGCGGCAAGGGCACGAGGGCGGGCACCCGCTCGCTCCTGCTGTCGGGGGCGCTCGGCGGCCTGCTCGGCGCCGTGCCCTCGGCGGACTTCCTGCGGGCCGCGAACGACTACCTGCTGCGCCAGGGCTGGGCGGAGGGGTTCGCCACCGCGGTGCACCTCGACCTCGACCTGCGCACCGGGGAGTACTCGATCGCGAACGCGGGGCACCCGTCGCCGGCCCGGTACACCTCGGGCCGGGCCCGCTGGACCGTGCTGGAGGGCGGCCGGGGCCCGATCCTCGGGATCGTGCCGGATGCCGGCTTCCCCCGTCAGACCGGACGGCTCGACCGCGGCGACGCCCTCCTGCTGTACTCCGACGGCATCATCGAGGCGCGCGGGCGCGACCTCACCGACGGCATCGACCGGATGCTGGGCGTCGCGGCGGCGTCCGTGCTGCGGGACGGCGACATCGCGCACGACGTGTGCGATTCGGCCCGTTCGGGGGAGGATGACGACCGGGCGGCGCTCGCCGTCCGACGTCTCTGACTCCTGCCGAGAGGGTTTCGACCGTGGGATCCGACCCGGTGCTCGACCACGCTCCCCGCGAGGGCGTGCGCACGTTCACGCCGCGCTGGCGCAACAGCCCGCTCACCGACGAACGGATGGCGACGCTGCTCCCGGCCCGGTCGCTGCCCGAGGGGCCGCTCGTGCCCGCCGAGGCGTTCGGCCGGGTCGGTCCGGTCGTGCTCGAGATCGGCTCGGGGCACGGCGCCGCCGCCATCGCGTACTGCACGGCCCACCCCGAGGCGGACCTCGTCGCGGTCGAGGTCCACGTCCCGGGGGTCGCCCGGATGCTCGCTGCCGCCGAGGAGGCCGGCGTCACCAACCTGTGGGTGCACCCGGGTGACGCGCTGCCCTTGCTCGCCGACCGGGTCGCCGCGCGGTCGCTCTCGGCCGTGCACCTGTTCTTCCCCGACCCGTGGCCGAAGAACAAGCACGCCAAGCGGCGGTTCGTGCAACAGCACACCCTGGACCTGCTCGCCGACCGCCTGGTCCCCGGCGGGGTCCTGCGCATCGCGACCGACCACGCCGGGTACGCCGAGCACGCCCGTGCCCAGCTGGCGCACCACGGGCGGTGGGACGTCGTCGAGGGGCAGCGCCCCGACTGGCGGCCGGACGACGGGTTCGAGGCCAAGGGCGTGCGTGCCGGCCGCACCGTCACCGAGCTCACCTGCACCCTCCGCCCGAGACGCGCCACCCGCCCCTGAGGTGATGCACAGGGCGCGGCCTATCGCGCCCTCTGCAGCACCCCACACGGGCACCCGCCCCTGAGGTGATGCACAGGGCGCGGCCTATCGCGCCCTCTGCAGCACCGGAGCAGTTGTCCACAGGCCTGGAGCGGGTGGGCCTGTCCCTCGGCAAGGCTTGGCCCGTGCCACGACGACCTCGCCGACGCCTGCCGCGTGCCGAGCGCGCGCGCATCGCGGGGGAGGTCGCCGGTGACCACGATGGCGTCGCACACCGCAAGGACCTCCGGGCACGCGGGGTCAGCCGGGCCGACGTCCGCAGCGAGGTGGCCGCTGGCCGCTGGAGGACGGAAGGTCTGCACACCGTGGTCATCGGCACCGGGGCCATGTCGAACGAGGCGCGTCGCTGGCACGCCGTCTGGGAGTCGGGGCCCGGCGCGATCCTCGACGGGGTCAGTGCCCTTCAGGTCGCCGGTCTGCGCGGGTTCACCCCGGACGCGATCGACGTCTCCCTTCCGCGCGGCAACCGTCGACACCAGGTCACCGGGGTCAGGGCGCGGCGCCGTCGCGTCCTGGGAGCGACCATGGGGGCCGGCGTTCCACGAGCGCGCCCGGAACTGGCTGCGGTGCGCGCGGCGGAGTGGGCCGCCACCGACCGCACCGCCGTGCTCATCCTGTGCCTCGTGGTGCAGCAGCGGCTGGTACCGCCCGCACGCCTGCTCTCGGCCTGGCGATCCGTGCGCCGCAGCCGCAGACGCACGCTGCTGGACGGCGCCATCGGCGACATCTGCGACGGCGCACACTCCTTGGGCGAGCTCGACTTCGGCGCCCTGTGCCGCCAGGCGGGGCTGCCAGCGCCGAGCCGGCAGGTGGTGCGCACGGGGCCCGACGGGCGGGTGTACCTCGACGTGGCGTGGGAGGACGTCGGGCTGGTCGTCGAGATCGACGGCGGGCACCACGCACTGGCCCTCAACCCCGTCGACGACGCCCTGCGCCAGAACGAGGTCACCCTGAGCGCCGACATGGTGCTGCGGATCCCGGTCCTCGGGCTACGGCTCACCCCGGCTGCCTTCATGGACCAGGTCGTCAGGGCCCACGCCGAGCTGACTCGTCGGGCCCGGGCCGCCTGACGGGGCCACGGGCCGGCTGGGGTGCTGCACGGGGCGCGATAGGCCGCGCCCTGTGCATCACCTCAGGTGCGGGCCACCTTCGGGGTGCTGCACGGGGCGCGATAGGCCGCGCTCCCTGCAGCACCGTGTGGTCGGGGTAGCCGGATTCGAACCGGCGGCCTTCCGCTCCCAAAGCGGACGCGCTACCAAGCTGCGCCATACCCCGCGGCCGCACGGACCGACCGACGACGCCGAGGGACGAGGTCGACGAACGGATTTCGGATCCCGCGAGCGCGGCCCTAGGCTAGCGCTGCCCTCGGGGTGCGAGCTCACGAGGTGCGCGGGCGTAGCTCAATGGTAGAGCCCCAGTCTTCCAAACTGGCTACGCGAGTTCGATTCTCGTCGCCCGCTCCACTCCGGGTCCCCAGGCCTCCGCGCCCGAGCCCGCTCAGTCCGGTGACCGCCCGATGACGGGCCGGCCACGGAAGACGGTGCGGCGCGGCACCGGCACCCGCGACCACACCCGCTGCTGCAGGGCCAGCGTGGCCCACCCGGCCACGGCCATCGCCACGAGGTTGACCCCAGCTGCAGGCCGCTGCCCCAGACCTCGTGCCACGCCCCGAACGCCAGCCCGAGGGCGATGTTGCCCGCCGCCGGCACCGTCGTCACCGAGATGAACACGCCCGACAGGCCACCCGTGTGCGCCGAGGTCAGCGACAGCACCCCGGCCGCAGCGGCGATGACCGCCACGACGAGGGTCCACCGGTTCGGGTGGTAGATGAACGCCGTCTCGGGCCGGGGCCCGACGATGTCCTCGTAGGTCACCCAGCCCGAGCGCCCGGCCCAGCAGCCCGGCCAGGAACGTCGCGAGGATGCCGGCCGCGAACCCGAGCACCAGCGTGCGCGTCGCGATCGACAGCAGATGGGTGCGCCGCCGCACGAGGGCCACGCCGATGGCGGCGATCGGCCCGAACTCGGGCCCGAGCACCATCGCCCCGATGACGAGGATGGAGGAGTCGAGCACGATCGCCACCCCGGCGATGAGCGTCGCGAGCACCATGAACGACAGGTAGGTCCAGTTCAGCTCGGAGTCCTGGTAGGCCCGGTTGCCGACCTGTGCCCACACGACGGCGTCGGCGCTCGCCCCCGGGGCCTCCTTCTCCGCCTCGAACGCCGCTGTGGACAGCCAGGTGTCGACGGGGTCCACGCGCACCGTCCCCTCGCGGTGCACCCCGAGGTCGCGCAGCGCGTCGACCACGGGGTTGGCGCCCTCTCGCGCGACGTCGGCCGTGACGACGTCACCGGGAGGGATCAGCGAGGCGCCCCGCATCACGCTGAGGCCGGTCACGCTCGGCGTTCCGCCGAGGAGGGCGACGACGTCGTCGGTCAGCCCTTGGGGCACGGAGATCCGCAGCGACAGCACGCCCACAGTGTGCCGCCGGAGAACGCCGGATGCCGGTCGCGACGTGCTCAGCGCCTGGTCGGAGATCTTGGAAGACCATTCTGGTGGTCACCGAGCCGTTGGCCATCCGGGGGAGTCCGCGATGAGGCCGTAGGCGTTCGCCTGGTCGTGGGGGTGGAGTGGGGCTCCTCGGCGGTGCGGCCCGCGCGATGCGCCCCCGCGTCCGGGCGCGCGCGGACCGGGACAGTACCCACGCGTCGGCCCTCCGTGGGGGGATCGCTCCCGATTGGGTCGGCCTGTCGACGGCGGCTAGCATGGTCCTTCGGTGCCGATCCGGATGCCGCGTGCTCGCGCGCCGCTGGAAGGCGCTGGTCCGAAGGGGCCGGCGCGCACGGCATCCGCCGAAGTTTCCCCGATTCCCATGGTGTGGAGTGCCTGAAGTGAAGAGTGCCGTCGAGACCATCAGCCCGACCCGGGTCAAGCTCACCGTGGAGGTGTCGTTCGACGAGCTCAAGCCGATGCTCGACGAGGCGTACCGCACGATCGGGGCCTCGGTGCAGATCCCGGGCTTCCGCAAGGGCAAGGTGCCGAGCCGCATCATCGACCAGCGCGTGGGGCGCGGCGCCGTGGTCCAGGAGGCCGTCAACGACGCCCTCCCGCGCTTCTTCGCGGAGGCGGCCGAGGCCGAGAACGTGCGCGCGATCGGCCAGCCCGAGGTCGACGTCACGGCGGTCCCGCTCCAGGACGGCCAGGACCTCGAGTTCACGGTCGAGACCGACGTCCGGCCCGAGGTCGAGCTGCCCGACCTCGAGGGTCTCACCGTGGAGGTCGACGAGGCGCAGGCGTCCGACGCCGACGTCGACGAGCGGCTCACCGCCCTGCGCGAGCGCTTCGGCTCCCTCGTCGGCGTCGAGCGCGCGGTCGCGGACGGCGACTTCGTCTCGATCGACCTGTCGGCGCGCATCGGCGACGAGGAGATCGACTCGGTCACCGGCGTCTCCTATGAGGTCGGCTCGAAGAACATGCTCGAGGGCCTGGACGAGGCGCTCGTCGGGATGGCAGCGGGGGAGACCAGCCACGTTCACGGCCCCGCTCGCCGGCGGCGACCACGAGGGTGACGATGCCGAGTGCACCGTCACCGTGCAGTCGGTCAAGGTCCGCGAGCTCCCCGAGCTCGACGACGACTTCGCCCAGCTGGCCTCCGAGTTCGACACCCTCGACGAGCTGCGGGCCGACGTCACGGCCCAGGCCCAGCAGGCCAAGCGGTACGAGCAGGGCATCCAGGCCCGTGACCGGCTGCTCGAGCAGCTGCTCGACAGCGTCGACGTCCCGGTCCCCGACGGCATCGTCGAGGCCGAGGTCCACCAGCACCTCGAGGGCGAGAACCGGCTCGACGACGACGAGCACCGCGCCGAGGTCGACGAGAGCACCCGCAAGGCGCTGAAGGCCCAGTTCCTCCTCGACGCCATCGCCGAGAAGCTCGAGGTGCGGGTCGAGCAGCCCGAGCTCATCGAGTACCTCGTCATGAGCGCCCAGCAGTACGGCATGGACCCCAACGAGTTCGCCCAGAACATCGACCAGCAGGGCCAGATCCCCTCGGTCGTCCAGGAGGTCGCCCGCCGCAAGGCGCTGGCCGGGGTGCTCGACCGGGCCACGGTGACCGACACCGCGGGCACACGCATCGACCTCGACGAGCTCGTGGCGCGCCCGGCCGGTGACGACGCGGAGCTCGAGGCCGACGAGGCGGAGCTCGTGGTCGAGGACGGCTCCGTGGAGCCGGACGACGCCGAGCGCCCCTCGCAGGTCACGCAGGCCTGATTCGGTTCTGCCAGAACGACCCTGACGGCGTCAGGGGGTCTCACTCCGACCGTGACTGCCTGGCCCACCTGCTGAGGGTGGGGGCGAGGAGGTCGTCCCCACCCTGAGCCGCACGGGGAAGGGCTCGTCGGCGACCGGGCGCCCCTCGAGGGCCAGGCGGACCAGCCGCCCCATCCGGCGGCCCTTCTCCGCACCCGGCTGCTCCACCGTGGTCAGCACGTGGTCCAGCCACGGCAGCTCGACGCCGTCGAACCCGGTGACGGTGAGGTCCTCGGGCACGCGCAGGCCGAGCGCCTCGGCGGCCCGGACGGCGCCCGCCGCGAGGAGGTCCGCCTGGGCGACCACCGCGGTGGGGCGCTCCGCGTGGGCGACGTCGAGGAGGAGTCGCGCCGCGGCCTCCCCAGCGGCGACGGTGAGGTCGTGCGCCTGCACCACCGGCGCGTCGTCGCCGGCCAGGGAGCGGAAACCTGCGAGCCGCCCAGCGGCATCCGGGTAGGCGGCACCGGCCACGTCCCGCGCGGTGACCTCCCCCGTGCCCGACCCGGGGGCGAGCGGCATCGACAGGTGCGCCACACGGGTGTGGCCGAGGCCGAGCACGTGCGCGGTCGCGAGCCGCATGGCTGCCACCTCGTCGGTGAGCACGTGGATCACGCCGGCGTGCACCGGCGCCCCGCTGCCGACGAGTGGCACCCCGCGGGCGAGCAGGTGGTCGACGACGGGGTTCTCGCGGTTGCCGCACAGCGGGAACACCGCGGCGTCGACGGCCTGCGTCGCGAGCTGGGTGACCGCACGCTCCGGGTCCTCGACGGGCTGCGCGACGAGAAGCATCGACCGCCCGGCGGTGTCGAGCTCCTCGGCGAGGCCGTCCAGCACGGCCAGCGCGAACGGGTCATGGAACGCGTACCGCAGGGGGCCCTCGACGACGACGGCCACCGTGCCGACCCTCCCGCGGCGCAGCGAGGAGGCGAGCGGGTCGGGACCCGCGTACGCCAGCTCGCCCGCCGCGGCGCGCACGCGTGCCGCCGTCGCCTCGGCCACCGGCCCCCTGCCGCTGAAGACGAGGGATGCCGTGGACGTCGACACCCCGGCGCGGCGCGCGACGTCGCGCAGGGTCGGTCTGCGCTGCGGGCGGGTTTGACGGGCGGGGGCCATGGCGGAGACAATATCGAATCGATTCGACCCGAGCCGTCGGGTTCCTCTCACTCCCTCGACCCGCGAAGGACCTGCCGGTGTCCGCCACCCCCACGACGACCCCCTCGACGAGTTCGTTGGCCCCCGCCCGCGTGACCGGGGCGCGCACGGCGGTCTTCGTGACCTTCGCCCTGGCCGGCCTGGTCTTCGCGTCGTGGGCCTCGCGGATCGCCGACACCAAGGCGGCCCTCGGGCTCACCGCCGGTGAGCTCGGCCTCACCCTCCTCGCGGCGAGCCTCGGCTCGGTGACCGGCCTGCCGCTGGCCGGACGGGTCTCGGACCGGATCGGGGCCACGCGGGCCGTGGGCCTCGGCATGGCGGTGTCCCTGACCGGGCTGCTCGTCGTCGCGGTCGTCGTCGACGCCCGGGGCCCCCGCCTCGCGGTCGCCGCCGGACTGTTCCTCATCGGGCTCGGCGTGGGGATCTGGGACGTCTCGATGAACCTCGAGGGCGCCGACGTCGAGCGGCACCTGGGTGTGTCGGTCATGCCGCGGTTCCACGCGGCATTCAGCGCAGGGACCGTCGGGTCGGCACTGGTGGGCGCGGCGACGTCATGGGCCGGCATCCCGCTCACGGCACACTTCCTCGGCGCCGCCGCCGTCACCGTCGTGCTCGGCTGGTGGGCGCTCCCGAAGTTCCTGCCGCGCGCCGCCGAGCACCACGAGGCCGCCGTCGCGGCTCGACGTCGGCACCGCAGCGCCTGGCTCGAGCCCCGCACCCTGCTCATCGGGGTGGTCGTCTTCGCCGCGGCCTTCACCGAGGGGACGGCCAACGACTGGCTCGCCGTCGCCTTCGTCGAGGGTCACGGGGTGCCGGCCTGGGCCGGGGTCCTCGCGTTCGCGACCTTCCTCACCTTCATGACGCTGGCCCGGGTCGTCGGCACGGTCCTGCTCGACCGCCACGGACGGGTGCCGGTGCTCCTCGTCAGCTTCAGCCTGGCGGCGCTGGGTGGGATCCTCGTCATCCTCGGCGCGACCTGGCTGGCGTTCGTCGGCGCGGCCGTCTGGGGCGTCGGGGCGGCCCTCGGCTTCCCCGTGGGGATGAGCGCCTCCGCGGACGACCCCGAGCGGGCCGCAGCCCGGATGTCGGTCGTCGCGACGATCGGCTACGTCGCCTTCCTCGCCGGGCCCCCGGTGCTCGGGCTGCTCGGCGACCGGGTCGGCGTGCTGCACTCTCTGCTCGTCGTCGGGGCGCTCGCCCTCCTCGCCCTGGCGGTCGTCCCTGCCGTGCGGGAGCCCTCCCGTGCCGGGTCACCCGATCCGGGCGATGCGGACGCCCCGGGAGCCGCGGCATCCTGACCCGCAGGGTCCGCACCAGCGGGTCCGAGACGTGCAGAGGCAGGGCAGATGCTGGGACGTGGCAGGCGCGAGGAGCGCCGCGACGAGCGCCAGACCTTCGGTGCGCGCGGGAACGCGACCCGCTACCAGATGCGGGAGAAGCTTCTCTCCATCGGTGACGACAGCTGGATCGAGGACGAGTCCGGCCGTCGTGCCTTCAAGGTCAACGGCAAGGCGCTGCGGGTTCGCAAGACGCTCGTCCTCGAGGACCCTTCGGGCCGTGAGCTGCTCAAGATCCAGGACCGACCCGTCCACGTGCGCGACGTCATGGAGATCGAGGGGCCCGACGGCTCCTCGGTCGCGAAGGTCAAGAAGGCCATGCTCACGCCGTTGCGCGAGCGCTTCTCGATCGACCTGGCGACAGGCGCCGAGCTGTCGGCGCACGGCAACATCGTCGACCACGAGTTCGAGATCGAGTCCGACGGCACGAAGGTCGCCGAGGTCTCGAAGAAGTGGTTCCGGGTCCGGGACAGCTACGGCGTCGAGGTGGCGCCGGGGCAGAATGACGCCCTCATCCTGGCCGTCACCGTCTGCATCGACCAGATGACCTCGCACTGACCATCGTCGCGCCGCGCCGTGGTGGCTGCACCACGACGGGCACGACGGGCACTACTGTCACCAACAACACCACCACCTGAAAGGCACTCGAGAACATGGGTACCAACAACATCGACAGCTTCTGGGACGTCCTGCTCTGGAGCTTCTGGATCTTCATCTGGGTCTGCGCGATCTTCATCTGGTTCCGCTGCATCTTCGACCTCTTCAGCGACTCGACGCTGAGCGGGTGGGGCAAGGCGGGCTGGGCGATCTTCATGATCTTCATCCCGTGGCTCGGTGCGCTGGTCTACCTCATCGTCCGCGGCCGCAGCATGGGCGAGCGCCAGATGGCCGCCATGGCCGACGCGCAGGCGCAGCAGGAGAAGTACATCAAGCAGGTGGCGGCCACCTCGGCCACCAGCCCTGCGGAGCAGATCACGCACGCCAAGTCGCTGCTCGACTCCGGTGCCATCACGCAGGACGAGTTCTCTGCACTCAAGGCCAAGGCCCTCGCCTGACCTGACGCATCTGCGACGAAGCGGGGGCGGGGCCACACGGCCCCGCCCCCGCTCGCGTGCCCGGGCGGGGCAGCACCGTTGTGCTCACGGCGAACACCGACCGGGTGGGGGAGTGCCCTGCCGAGGTGCGGCGTTAGGGTCACTGACAAGCAGCACCCGAACTGACGAGGAGCGACCCAGCGTGACCAGCACCGAGATCGTCGCCGCCGGCCCGGGCCCCCAGACCGGGCTCGACGACCACATCTACAACCGCCTCCTCAAGGAGCGGATCATCTTCCTCGGCTCCGACGTGCGCGACGACAACGCGAACGCGATCTGCGCCCAGATGCTCCTGCTCGCGGCCGAGGACCCTGGGAAGGACATCTGGCTGTACATCAACTCCCCGGGCGGCTCGGTCACCGCGGGCATGGCGATCTTCGACACCATGCAGTGGGTGCCCAACGACGTCGCGACGGTCGCGATGGGCATGGCCGCCTCGATGGGCCAGTTCCTCCTGTCGGCCGGAACGCCCGGCAAGCGCTACGCCACCCCGCACGCCCGCGTCATGATGCACCAGCCCTCCGGTGGCATCGGCGGCACGGCGTCCGACATCAAGATCCAGGCCGAGCAGCTGCTCCACATCAAGAAGCAGATGGCCGAGCTCATCGCCGAGCACACCGGCCAGACGGTCGACCAGATCGAGACCGACTCCGACCGCGACCGGTGGTTCACGGCGCAGGAGGCCAAGGAGTACGGCTTCGTCGACAACGTCATCACCAAGGCCGACATGGCCGGGCGCAAGGCCGACAACCCGGTGACCTCCGACTGACCCGGTCGAGACGACGCGAGAGAGAGACATGAACGCAGACCTGACCGGCCGCCTCCACGTGCCCGGCCCCTCCAGCCGCTACATCCTGCCGCAGTTCGAGGAGCGCACCTCGTACGGCATGAAGCGCCTCGACCCCTACACCAAGCTCTTCGAGGACCGCATCATCTTCCTCGGCGTGCAGGTCGACGACGCCTCCGCCGACGACGTCATCGCGCAGCTCATCGTCCTGGAGTCGCAGGACCCCGACCGCGACATCCTCATGTACATCAACAGCCCCGGTGGCTCCTTCACGGCCATGACGGCGATCTACGACACCATGCAGTACATCCGCCCCGACGTGCAGACCTTCGTCATCGGGCAGGCGGCCTCGGCAGCGGCGGTGCTCCTCGGGGCCGGCGCCAAGGGCAAGCGGTTCGCCCTCCCCAACAGCCGGGTGCTCATCCACCAGCCGGCCATCGAGGGCACCGGCGGCATGGCCTCCGACCTCGAGATCCACGCCAACGAGATCATCCGGATGCGCGCGTGGCTCGAGGAGACCATCGCGATGCACTCCGGGCGTGACGTCGAGCTGGTCCGCAAGGACATCGAGCGCGACAAGATCCTGTCCGCCGAAGGGGCCAAGGACTACGGCCTCATCGACGAGGTCCTCGGGTCCCGCAAGGCCTCCACCTGACGCCACCTCCCGCACCCGTCCGGATGCCGTCCGCCTCGCCGAGCGGACGGCATCCGTGCGTCCCGGACCGGGTTCCGGAGGGGCGCGCGCGCCCGTTGCGCTGACAGCGGACAAGGGAGACGCGCGGGGCGCGCCGGGCTTGAATGGGTGCGGTGGCCCGCGCCGGGAGGTAGCGTCGGGGGCGTTGCTCGAGCCGAGGGAAGGTGCATTCGTGGCACGCGTGGGAGAGACCAGCGACCTGCTGAAGTGCTCCTTCTGTGGCAAGTCGCAGAAACAGGTCAAGAAGCTCATCGCCGGCCCGGGTGTCTACATCTGCGACGAGTGCATCGACCTGTGCAACGAGATCATCGAGGAGGAGCTCGCGGAGTCCAGCGAGCTCGGGCTCGACGACCTGCCCAAGCCGCGCGAGATCTTCGACTTCCTCGAGCAGTACGTCATCGGTCAGGACGTCGCCAAGAAGGCGCTCGCCGTCGCCGTGTACAACCACTACAAGCGCATCCAGGCGGGCGAGTCGGCGCTGGGCAAGAAGGACCCCGACCACGTCGACATCAGCAAGTCCAACATCCTGCTCATCGGCCCCACCGGCTGCGGCAAGACCTACCTCGCGCAGACCCTGGCGAAGATGCTCAACGTCCCGTTCGCCATCGCCGACGCGACGGCCCTGACCGAGGCCGGCTACGTCGGTGAGGACGTCGAGAACATCCTCCTCAAGCTCATCCAGGCCGCGGACTACGACGTCAAGAAGGCCGAGACGGGCATCATCTACATCGACGAGGTCGACAAGATCGCCCGCAAGTCGGAGAACCCGAGCATCACCCGCGACGTCTCGGGTGAGGGCGTGCAGCAGGCCCTGTTGAAGATCCTCGAGGGCACGACCGCGTCGGTCCCCCCGCAGGGTGGTCGCAAGCACCCCCACCAGGAGTTCATCCAGATCGACACGACGAACGTCCTGTTCATCGTCGGTGGGGCGTTCGCGGGCCTCGAGAAGCTCATCGAGTCGCGCAACGGCAAGAAGGGCCTGGGCTTCGGCTCCGAGCTGCACACCCCGAAGGACCTCGCCGAGAGCATCCACGAGGTCATGCCGGAGGACCTCATGAAGTTCGGGCTCATCCCCGAGTTCATCGGCCGCCTGCCGGTCATCACGACCGTCGCACCGCTCGACACGGCGTCCCTCGTGCGCATCCTCACGGAGCCGCGCAACGCCCTCGTCAAGCAGTACCAGAAGATGTTCGAGATCGACGGCGTGGCACTGGAGTTCACCGACGATGCCGTCGAGGCGCTGGCCGAGCAGGCGCTCGCCCGCGGCACCGGTGCGCGCGGCCTGCGCGCGATCATGGAGGAGGTCCTCCTCCCGGTGATGTTCGACGTGCCGAGCGACGCGGAGATCGCCAAGGTCGTCGTCACCAGCGACGTCGTGGAGAAGAACGTCAACCCGACGATCGTGCGGCACCAGGAGTCCGAGGCCGGCCGCAAGCGGGCCCCTCGCAAGCGCTCCGCCTGACGCCTACCCCCGGCGGGTCGCCGCGCGCAGCTGCCAGATGAGGCCGGCGACGAGGCACAGCCCCGCGGCGGCGAGCCACGAGGCCCAGCCCACCGGCGTGAGCGTCGCGAGCGCCCCGACGGCCGCGGCACCGATGGCGACCCACACGAGGGCGGCCGCCTGCACGGCCCAGCGCCGTGCCGTCTCCGGGGGCAGGTCGGCCCGGCGCGGCCAGGACCCCATGAGGGTGAGCGCGAGGTGCGTCAGGACGACCGCCGCACCGGCGGCCGCGACGAGCGCCCAGGCCGCGACCGTGCTCGGCACCTCGGCCGTCGTGCCGAGGCCCAGCACCTGGACGACGAGGAGGGCGAACGGCCCCCACCCTCCCGGCGCGGCGAGCGCCCAGGCGGTGACGACGACCAGCGCCCCCACGACGAAGGGGACGAAGCCGGGCACGGCGGCGCCGGAGACGAAGAGGACGACGAGGTCCGCGCCGACGACGGTGCCGATGGCCACGGAGCGCCAGGCGCGGTTGGCGATCACCGGACCACCACCCGGGGGCCGCGCGCGCGTCGGGTCGCGCCGCGGAGCACGGTCTCGAGGGACCCGGGGCCGCGCCAGGGGATGACCGGCACCCCCGCGGCCGCGCAGCGCCGGGCCTCGCGCTCGCGGTCGAGCAGGCGCAGGCGCCACACGAGCCGGGCGAGCACGGCGTCGTCGACGCCCGTGAGGGAGATCAGGTCCTCGTCGGTCGCGCCCGAACCCGACAGCTCGTCGGGCAGCGTGTCGACGACGACGACGGAGTGGCCGCTGCGGGCCAACCGCACGGCGTGGGCGAGCGGCTCGGCCGAGACCAGCGCCGAGAGGAGGACGACGAACGCTCCCGGCGGCACGCTGCGACTCAGCTGGGCCCGCAGCGCGCGCTCCTCGCCGAGGGTCCCCCGGCTGGGCTCGGCGCGGCCCAGCCCGAGGAGAACCCGGGCGAGCTGGTGGTGGCCGCCGACGGCCGGCACCTCGACGAGACCCGCACCACCGAGCACGGTGAGCCCCACCCGGTCCCCCGTGCCGAGGTAGTGCGCGGCGACCGCGCCGGCCGCCTCGACGGCGACGTCGAGGCTCGAGCGGTGGCCGTGGGTGGAGGCGCGCTCCCCGAGGTCGCGCAGCGCGTCGACGACGACGCGCACCTCGGCATCCTGGTCGGCGTACGTCGTCGTCACGTGGAGGGCACCGGTGCGCAGCGACACCGGCCAGTGGATGCGGCGCAACCGGTCGCCCGTGCGGAAGGGCCGGATGTCGGCCAGCTCGGCCCCACCGCCGACCCGCGCCCCCCGGTGCTGCCCGACGAGCCCCACCGGGTGCGGCAGGCCGGCGCGCGAGGTGAAGATGCCCGGGGTCGGGATGGTCGCCAGGGTCTCGGTGCGCTGCTCCGGCGAGGTCCACGCGAACGCCGCGAAGTCGCCGAACGCCCCCACCTGCGCCGGTCCGAGGCGGCGCACCCCCCACCGGTCGCTGCGGGCCTCGACGGCCAGGGGCACCGTGGCGCCGGCGGTCGCTCCACCCGCCACGTGCCCGTGGGCCGGTGTCGTCGTCGTCCAGCGGTCACCCGGGAGGTGCGCGACGGCATCCCGCAGGCCCGGGACCCGGCCGACGTCGACCCGCCACACGACGGTCTCTCCCTCGCGCGTGAGGTCGCCGGTCAGCCGGCTGGTCACCGCCGGCACGGCCGTGGGTCGCGTGACGAGTGACCAGACGACGAGGGCGACGAGCGGAGCCCCGATGACGGCGAGGTCGCCGCGACCGCCGACGGCACCGGCGACGAGCAGGGCGAGCCCGACGGCGCAGGCCCGTCCCAGCGCCCGGGTGGGCCGCCAGGGCGACCTCACGACGGGCGCGCCACGGTCCGCGGGGTCGCGACGGTGCGGAGCAGGTCGGCGACGATGCTCTTCGACGAGACCTCGCTCATCCACAGCTCGGGCCGGACCACCACCCGGTGCTCGAGCACCGCTGGCGCGACGGCCTTGATGTCGTCCGGGGCGACGTAGTCGCGACCGCGCAGCACCGCGTAGGCGCGTCCCACGAGCATGAGCGCGAGGGACCCCCGGGGCGAGGCACCCATGAGCGCGTGCTCGTGCTCGCGGCTGGCCCGGGCGAGGGCGACGCAGTACCGGCCGACCTCCGGCGAGACGGTGACGTCCTCCATGGTCGCCTGCAGCTCGAGCAGCTCCTCGGCGTCGACCACCTGGCGCACCTCCTGCTCCTCGCGCCGGCGCTGCATCCGCCGACCGAGGACCTCCCACTCCCCGTCGGCGTCCGGGTAGCCGAAGGCGACGCGCACGAGGAAGCGGTCGAGCTGGGCCTCCGGCAGCGGGTAGGTGCCCTCGTACTCGACGGGGTTGGCGGTGGCGAGCACGTGGAAGGGCTGGGGCAGCGGGAAGGTCTGGCCCTCGACGGTGACCTGGTGCTCCTGCATCGCCTCGAGCAGGGCCGCCTGGGTCTTGGGCGGCGTGCGGTTGATCTCGTCGGCGAGGAGGAACCCGGTGAACACCGGCCCCTTCCGGAACTCGAACTCGCCCTCGGCCCTGGTCGTACACGAACGAGCCGGTGAGGTCGGCGGGCAGCAGGTCGGGGGTGAACTGCGCCCGGGTGAACTCCAGCCCCAGCGCCGTGGCGAAGGTGCGCGCCGCGAGCGTCTTGCCCAGCCCGGGGAAGTCCTCCATGAGGACGTGGCCCCCCGCGAGGATGCCGGCGAGCACGACCTCCGTCGCCGCTCGCTTGCCGACGATGACCGTGTCGACCTCGTCGAGCACCGCGCTCGCGCGGCGGTGGGCGGTGGGGATGTCGGTCATCGGGTCTCCTTGGTCGTGAGGGCTTCCAGCTCGGTGATGACGGCGCCGGCCTCATCGAGGTCGAGGCGGCGCGGGGGTCCGTCGAGGTAGGCCCTGAGGCGCCCGTCGCCGTATCCCGTTCCGCCGGAACGGTCGTCGGCGATGGCCCGCACGAGCGCGTGCAGGCGGGCGGGGGCGGCGGTGTCGCCGGCCTCGGGAGCGAGGAGGCGGCGCAGCGTCGCGATGCCGGGCTCGGGCTGTGGCTCCTGGGCGCGGTCCGGCAGCCAGTCCCAGTCGATGCCGTCGGGGCGCAGCAACGGCGGGACGGCGAGCACGAAACCGGTGAGGACGGCGATCGACGCCGCGGCGAGCAGGGCGACGGGCCCGCGCGCCACGGTGAGGAGCAGGACCACCGCGCCGAGGCCACCGGCGACGACGTAGGGGCGCAGCCCGGGCCGGCCCGGGTCAGCCACGGCGTGAGGGGCTCGGCTGCGGCATCCCGGCCCGCACGTCGGCGTCGAGGGAGCGGTAGGCCGCCGCGGCGCGCGAGCGGTCGGCCTCGGGAAGCGCGTGGTGCGACCAGCGCGCCTCCCGGTAGAGGGCGGCGAGGGTGCTCAGGGTGCCGGGGTCGACGGAGAAGCGGCGCAGGACGTCGACGGTGACCTCGCTCGACGTGCGCGACGCGGGCAGCGCGACGCCGGCCTCGTGCAGCGTGGCCTCGAGGTGGGCCCAGGCCGCGATGATCCCCTCGGCGGGGGTGCCCGCCGAGAGCGCTGCGAGGCGGTCGGAGGCGTTCATGGCGACCGCACTCGCCACCGCCTCGAGGTCGAGGTCGGCGGCCGCGGAGGCCTCCGGCGTTCGCTGCTCGCGGTTGCCGAAGAAGGCCCGCACGAGGAGGAACAGGCAGAAGAGGGCTCCGAGGACGAGGATGCCGATGGTGGCCCAGCCGAGGAGGAAGGCCACGGTGTCACCGGTCTGGTCCCAGTGGCCCGGGATGCGCTTGGCGTCGACATCGGGGTCGAAGACCTGGACGCCCTCGGCCGGCGCCTGCTGCTTGACCTCCACTCCCGGACGCCGCCCGAGGATGACCCGCGCCGGACGCGGGACGGCGGCCGCCCACACGACGAGGAGGAGGGTCAGCACCCCCAGCGCGGCGATCACGGGGGGTCGGCCGAGCGCCGTCACGACAGGAGTCCGCGATGGTGCCACGGACACACCCAACCAGAACGGTGCTGGCGCCGGGGACGTTCTGGCGGTAACGATTGGGGGGTGGTGACCCCCTACCGACTCTCCGCCGGTGACACCGGCCCCGTGCAGCAGTCCCCGGTGACGTGCGGCTCGGCGTGCCTCACGGTGGCCCGGATGCTCGTCGACCCGCTGTTCGCGTCGTGGATCCGCACCGGGAGCCCGCACCTGCCCGGGTCACCGCGCGGCGCGAGCGAGGCGGAGCGCTTCGCGGCCTACGAGCGCGTCGTCATGCAGCGCACCAACGGCCTGTTCGCCGGTGGTCACCGGCCGAACGTCCCCTGGCCCCGCCGGCTGGGCACGCCGCCGTGGGGGGCCCTGCGGGAGCTGGAGTTCGGGGCCTCCCGGATCGGGACGCTCTACACGCTCGAGGTCCTGCGCACGGCCGGCGAGCAGGCCCTCGTCGCGGTCGTTCGACACCCTCGTCGACGTCGTCGCCGAGGGCGAGCCGGCGCTGCTCTACGTCGGCAACACGGTGAGCCCACGGCACGTCGTGCTCGTGCTGCCCGGTGACGGCGACCGGATGCTCGACGTCTACGACCCCGCGAGCGGCCGGGTCGGTCACCTGCGTCGCGACACGGTCGTCCAGCGACGCCTGGGGCTCAGTGGCTGGGACGTCCCGTGGGTCGCCGTCCGGCCCACCGGGCTGCGGACGGTGCGGTCTCGCTCGTACGCCGTCGACTTCGGAGCCGCCCCCGCCTGAGAACCATCTCCCAACTTTCCCGCATGCAGCGGGAACCTTCACCTTCGCACCGGAACCGTTCCGCTGCGAAGGTGAAGGTGCCCGCATCGGGCGAGAAAGTTGGGACGGGTCAGGCGGTGGGCTTGGCGACCGGGACGAGCTCGACGTCGCGGGCGCCGACCTCGTCGCCGGTGGCGAACCCGATGCTCCCGGTGACCTTGCCGGCGGCCCGCAGGTCGGCCTCGGCCGACCGCACGTGGTCGAGCGCGGCGTCCGGCCCGACGACGGTCATCGCCGGCACCTCGGCCCGCATGCCGACCTTGGCCTCGGACTTCGCCTTGCGCACCGCCGCCAGCGCTGCACCGACGGCCGCGAGCATCGCGGGGTCGCCGCCCGCGGGCACCTCGTCCGCCACCGGCCACGGCGCCCGGTGCACCGAGCCCTCGTGGGTCCAGGACCACACCTCCTCCGTGACGTACGGGAGGATCGGGGCGAGCAGCCGCAGGACGACGTCGAGCGCGATCCGCAGCGTCGCCCGGGCACTCGCCGCGGCGGCATCCCCCTGGGCGCCGTAGGCGCGGTCCTTGACGAGCTCGAGGTAGTCGTCGCAGAACGCCCAGAACCACTGCTCGGTGACCTCGAGCGCGCGCGTGAAGTCCCACGCCTCGAAGCCGGCGGTGGCTCGTGCGACGACGTCACGCAGGCCGGCGAGCAGGGCGAGGTCGAGCGGCTGGGTCACCAGTGCTCGGAGGTCGCCCGCCCCGTCGAAGACCCGACCCGCCGTGTCTTCACCGGGGGCCCGCACGTCACCGAAGGACAGGGCGAACTTGCTCGCGTTGAGCACCTTGATGGCCAGCCGCCGGCCGACCTTGATCTGCCCGGTGTCGTAGGCCGCGTCGGTGCCGAGGCGACCGCTCGCCGCCCAGTAGCGCACGGCATCCGCGCTGTGCTCCTTGAGCACGTCCTCGGGGGTGACGACGTTGCCGCGTGACTTGGCCATCTTCTTGCGGTCGGGGTCGAGGATCCACCCGCTGATCGCGGCGTTGGTCCACGGCACCGTGCCGTGCTCGAAGTGCGAGCGCACGACGGTGGAGAACAGCCAGGTGCGGATGATGTCGTGCCCCTGGGCGCGCAGGTCCATCGGGAAGACCTTCTCGAACAGCGGGTCGGTGCCCGTGCCGTCGGCGTCGCGCCACCCGCCGGCGATCTGCGGGGTGAGCGAGGAGGTGGCCCAGGTGTCGAAGATGTCGGGGTCGCCGACGAAGCCGCCCGGCTCGCCGCGCTGGTCCTCGGTGTAGCCGGCCGGCGGGTTGGCCGCGGGGTCGACCGGCAGGTCGGTCTCGGCCGGCACGATGGGGGAGTCGTAGTCGGGCTCGCCGTCGGCGTCGACGGGGTACCAGACCGGGATCGGCACGCCGAAGAAGCGCTGGCGCGAGACGAGCCAGTCACCGTTGAGCCCGCTGACCCAGTTGGCGTAGCGGGCGCGCATGAAGGCGGGGTGGAAGTCGATCTCCTCGCCGCGCGCGACGAGGGCGGCGTTGAGGTCGGCGTCGCGGCCGCCGTTGCGGATGTACCACTGGCGCGAGGTGACGATCTCGAGGGGCTTCTCGCCGCGCTCGTAGAAGTTCGCCATCCGCTTGGTCGGGGTCGGCTCGCCCTCGAGGTCGCCGCTCGCGCGCAGCGCCGCGACCACGGCCTCGCGCGCACCGAAGGCGGTCCTGCCGGCCAGCTCGTTGTCGTAGAGGTGCTCACCGGGGGTGCCGACGAGCCACTCGGGCACCTCACGCTGGAGGCGCCCGCTGCGGGTGATGACCGAGCGGGTGGGCAGCCGCAGCTCACGCCACCACAGCACGTCGGTGAGGTCACCGAACGTGCAGCACATCGCGATGCCCGCGCCCTTGTCCATCTCGGCCGCGGGGTGCGCCAGCACCGGCACCTCGACGCCGAAGAGGGGCGTCGTGACCGTGGTGCCGAACAACGGCTGGTAGCGCTCGTCGTCGGGGTGGGCGATGAGTGCGACGCAGCTCGGGACCAGCTCGGGCCGGGTGGTCTCGACGTGCACCGGCCCGGCCGGGCCGGAGAACGCGATGCGGTGGTAGTGCCCGGGGTAGTCGCGGGCCTCGAGCTCGGCCTGGGCGACCGCGGTCTGGAAGGTGACGTCCCACAGCCCGGGCGCCTCGGCCTGGTACGCCTCGCCGCGGGCGAGGTTGCGCAGGAAGGCCTGCTGGGCCGTGGCGCGGGAGTGGTCGTCGATGGTGCGGTAGCTGATCGACCAGTCGTAGCTGTGCCCGATCCTCCGGAAGAGCGACTCGAACGCCTCCTCGTCCCTGACCGTCAGCTCGTCGCACAGCTCGATGAAGTTCTGGCGCGAGATGGGCAGCTCGTCGGCGGCCTTCGTGCTGCGCGCGTCGCCCCGGAACGGCGGCTCGAACGCCGGGTCGTGCGGGAGCGAGGCGTCGCCGCGGACCCCGTAGTAGTTCTGCACCCGCTTCTCGGTGGGCAGCCCGTTGTCGTCCCAGCCGATGGGGTAGAACACGTTGAACCCGGCCATCCGCTTGTAGCGCGCGATGCAGTCGGTGTGCGTGTAGCTGAAGACGTGGCCCATGTGCAGCGAGCCGGATGCCGTGGGCGGCGGTGTGTCGATCGAGAAGACCGCCGAGCGCGGCCCGGCGAGCGCGGCCTCCCGGTCGAAGGCGTACGTGTCCTCCGCCTGCCACACGGCGGCCCACTTGTCCTCGAGGCCGTCCAGGGACGGCCGCTCGGGGACGGAGGCAGCGCGAGATGGGGAGAGGTGCTCGGTCATGGGCGACATCCTCCCAGACGGTGGGGCACCCGCTCACCCGGGTTCGGCCCGGGCGCACGGGCCCGCGCGGGACGACGTCGGGGGCGGCGCCGTCCGGTCGGTGCGCCGGGCTGGCCTAGGCTGAGGCCCATGGAAGACCCCGTGTACCGACCCGTCATCTCGGCGGTGAAGACGCTGTTCCTCGTGCAGGGCACCCGCTTCACGATCACCGGCGAGGAGCACGTCCCCGCGGTGGGGGGCGCGGTCATGGCGATCAACCACACGTCCTACCTCGACTTCATGTACGCCGGGCTGCCGGCCTGGCCGAACCGCCGCTACGTGCGGTTCATGGCCAAGAAGTCGGTGTTCACGCACCGGGTCACCGGCCCGCTCATGCGCGGGCATGCGCCACATCCCGGTCGACCGGCACAAGGGTGGCGAGGCGTTCGCGGCGGCGATCCGGGCCCTGCGCGCGGGGGAGATCGTCGGGGTCTTCCCCGAGGCGACGATGTCGCGCTCGTTCGAGCTCAAGGAGTTCAAGCCGGGTGCGGTGAAGATGGCGCAGGTGGCCGGCGTCCCGGTGCTGCCCACGACGATCTGGGGCGGCCAGCGGGTGTGGACCAAGAACCTGCCCAAGCACATGCGACCGGCATCCCGGATCCCCGTGAGCATCACGGTGGGCGAGCCGCTCGAGATCGGCCGGCGTGACGACGTCGTCGCGGCGACCGAACGGCTCAAGGCGGCGATGCAGGCCCAGCTCGACGAGCAGCAGGCGGCCTACCCGCACGCTGCACGGCGAGGACCTGCGCTACCTGCCCGCGCGCCTCGGCGGCACCGCCCCGACGCCGGAGGAGGCGTACGCCGCCGACCACCACGACATGACGCGCACCCGCGACAAGTTCTCCGGCTGAACCGCCGGCGGGGCGTTCGCCGGAGCCGTGACCGCGGTCAGACGGGGTGGCCGAGGTGCGCCAGCGCCTGGCGCAGCAGCACCCCGTGGCCGCGGTCCATCTCGGCCTGGATGCCGGGGTCGAGGGCCTGGTCGGGCGTGAGCCAGGTGAGGTCGAGGGAGTCGTTCTGGGGGGCGCAGTCACCGGCCACCGGGACGACGAAGGCCAGCGACACCGCGTGCTGGCGGGGGTCGTGGAAGGGGGTCACGCCCGGGGTCGGGAAGTACTCGGCCACCGTGAAGGGCTGCGGGCTGGGCGGCACGCGCGGGAGCGCCATCGGCCCGAGGTCCTTCTCGATGTGACGCAGCAGCGCGTCGCGCACGCGTTCGTGGTGCAGCACCCGCCCTGACACGAGCTCGCGGCACACCCCGCTCTCGGACCCGAGACGCAGGAGCACGCCGACGGCGGTGACGGCACCACGGTCGTCGACCCGGACCGGGACGGCGTCGACGTAGAGGATCGGCAGCTTCTCGCGCGCCGAGTCGAGCTCCTCGCGGCTCAGCCAGGCGGCGTTGCGGTCCAGCTCCAACGGGGTCATGGCGACGATGGTGCCACGTCGGCGGCGCGCCCGGAGGCGGGCCGGGACGAGGGCTGGCCCCCGGACGGGTCGTCGCCGGCGACGAACCGGACCGGCTCCTCGAAGGCGGCGCGGCGCGCGGCCCGGCGCAGCGCGCCCAGGACGGGGCGGCCGGTGACGAGCACGAGGAGGCCGGTCGTGAGGGCCCGGCCGAGGTCCCAGGCGAGGCTCGTCGCGAGGGTGAAGACGAGGAACCGGTGGAGGTTCTCGGCGACCGGCGCGCCCGCGACGAAGGAGAGCTCGCCGCTCATCCCCGTGGTGAACGGCCAGAACGAGAGGTTGAGCAGCAGGCCGTACGCCAGCCCGGCGAGGGCGCCGTAGGCGGCGAGGAGGAGGACCTCGCGCGCGGCCGCGCAGCGGCGGCAGGAGCGCCGCCCCCCAGCCGACCCAGGCGGCAGCGAGCATCTGGAAGGGCAGCCACGGGCCCACGCCTCCGGTGACGAGGGCGGACGCGAAGAGCGTCGTCGCGCCGAGGACGAAACCGAACCCGGCGCCGAACACCCGGCCCCCGAGGACGAGGAGGAAGAAGACCGTCTCGAGGCCGGCGGTCCCGGCGCCCAGCGGGCGCAGGGCGGCGCCGACCGCCGCGAGGACGCCGAGCATGGCAAGCGCCTTGACGTCCATGCCCCCCTCGCTGATCTCCGCGAGGACGACCGCGAGCAGCATCGGCAGCACGAGCGCGAAGACGAGGGGCGCGTCGGAGCCGTGGGCCAGCCCCGACCCCGGCGACACGACGAGCGGCCAGCAGAACGCCACGAGGCCGGCCACCGACACGAGGGCCACGGCGGCCGCCGACCGGGGGCGCAGCGCCAGCGCCCTCGTGCGAGGGCTCACGACGGCATCCCCTCGAGGGCCCGGCGCACGTCGCCGACGGTGAGCCAGGGCCCGGGGGCGGTGACCTTCGCGACCTGCGGGGCGAAGGCCGGCGACGACACGACCACCTCGGCGGTCGGGCCGTCGGCGACGACCTCTCCGGCCGCCATGACGACGACCCGGTCGGCGCCCTCGGCGACGAACTCGACGTCGTGGGTGGCCACGACGACCGACCGGCCGCGTTCGGCGAGCCCGCGCAGGACGACGCCCAGCACCTGCTTCGCGGTCGGGTCGAGGCCACGGGTCGGCTCGTCGAGCAGCAGCACCGGCGGGTCGGCGGTGAGCTGGACGGCGAGCACCAGCGCGAGCTTCTGCCCCTCGGACAGGTCGCGGGGGTGGCGCTCGCGAGGGATGCCGGGCGCCACCCGCGCGAGGAGCCCGGCGCAGGTGCCGCTCGGGGCGCCGCTCTCGTGGTCGGCCTGGTCGCACTCGCGCGCCGACGGTGTCGAGGTAGAGCAGGTCGGCCGCCGTCTGCGGGACCATGCCGACGAGTGAGCGGCGTTCTCCCGCAACGAGGTTGCGCGGCTCGACGACGTTGGATGCCGCGCCACCGGTGCCGCTGCTCGCCGGCCGGGTGACCCGAACGGTGCCGGAGGTCAGCGGACCGCTGCCCTGGAGCGCCCAGAGGAGGGACGACTTGCCGCACCCGTTGCGACCCATGAGGGCCGTGACCTCGCCGGCGCGCAGGGTGAGGTCGACCCCGGCGACGGCGAGCACGTCACCGGGGTGGCGGACGACCACGCCGCGTGCCGCGAGCGCGACCCCGCCGTCCCCGGTGTGCAGACTTCGACCAATAGGTCGATCTTGTCCCGCCGGCGCGTGCGAACTCTGACCTATTGGTCGATCTTGTCCCGCCGGCGCGTGCGAACTCTGACCTATTGGTCGATTCTGCCCCGGGGTGAGGGTCGCGGTGAGGCGGGTGCGCAGGTCGCCGGCGGCTCGTCGTGCGTCCCGGACCGACAGCGGCAGGGGTGACCACCCGGCGTACCTCCCGAGCTCGACGACGGGCGAGGCGATGTCGCTGTCGACCATGAGGTCGGAGGGGCGTCCGGCGCGAACCTCGCCGGAGGGGGAGACGTGCACCACCGTGTCGGCGTGGTGGAGCACCCGCTCGACCCGGTGCTCGGCCACGACGACGGTGACGGCCAGGTCGTGGACGAGCCGGCTGATGGTCGCGAGGACCTCCTCGGCACCGGTCGGGTCGAGGGCGGACGTCGGCTCGTCGAGCAGGAGGATCCGCGGGTGCGCGGTGAGCACCGAGCCGATCGCGACCCGCTGCTGCTGGCCGCCGCTCAGCTCGCGCAGCGGCACGTCGCGCAGCTCGGCGATGCCGAGCAGGTCGAGCGTCTCCTCGACCCGCTTGCGCATCGTCGGGGCGGGGAGCCCGAGCTGCTCCATCCCGTAGGCGAGCTCCTCCTCGACGGTGTCGGTGACGAAGCCGGCGAGCGGGTCCTGGCCGACGACGCCGACGAGGTCGGCGAGGTCACGGGGCCGGTGGTCGCGCGTGTCGCGGCCGTGCACGCGGACGTGGCCGCTGAGCGTTCCGCCGGTGAAGTGCGGCACCCGCCCGCACATGGCGCCGAGGAGCGTCGACTTCCCGGACCCGGTGCGACCCACGACGAGGGCGAGCTCACCGTCCTCGATCCGCAGGTCGACGTCGTGCAGCACGGGCCCCTCGGCACCGGGGAGGGTGACCGAGACCCGCTCGAGCGAGAGGGCGTGGTCAGCCACGGGCACCCACCGCCTCCCGCGGCGCCGCGCCGGACCGTTCGCGGCGCCGGCCGCGGCGGCTCGGGGGTGAGGTACGCGGGCAGTGCTCCGACGAGGATGCCGAGCACCGCGGGCAGGGGGAGCGCGGGAACCGCGAGGGGCGTCAACGGCATCCCGAGACCCTCGGGCGCGGTCCGCGACACGGCGACGAGCACGCCTGCGGCGACGACGCCGCAGCCCAGCGTGAGCCACTCGGGCGCGCGCCACGGGTCGGGCCGGTACGTGCTGCGGGGCACGTGCCGTCCGCCGAGCCACAGCCCGAGGGCCACGAGGCCCAGCCCGGCGAGGAGGGTCGGCGTCCCGAGCCACGCCGGGGTGGTGGCGTCGAGGACTCCGTACATCCCCACGGCGCTCGCGAGCAGGCCACCCAGGGTGGCGGTGCCGGTGAGCGCGCGGTTGCGGCGGGGCTCGTCGACGGCGCGGCCGTACCCCCGCGAGTCCATCGCGGCCGCGAGCAGCAGGGAGCGGTCGAGGGTGTCCTCGAGCACGGGCAGCGCGACGGCCCCGACCGAGCGGAGGCCGCGGCTCGTGTCCCCGCGCAGCTGCCGGGCCCGCCGCACCCGCTGGACGCTCTCGGCGAGCTGGGGCGCGACCGACACCGAGACGACGACGGCCGAGCCGATCTCGTGCAGCGCCGCGGGCAGCGCCCGCAGCATCCGCTTGGGGTTGGCGAGGGCGTTCGCGGCGCCGATGCAGGCGATCATCACGGCGAGGCGCAGGCCGAGGACGGCCGCCCCGAGGAGGCCCTCGAGGTAGACCGTGCCACCCAGCTGGATGCCGGCGGCCCACGACGGGAGCGTGACCTCGGGCAGGTCGAGCACGACGACGGTGCCGAACTTGAGGCCGACGAGGACGTGGAGGACGACCCGGACGACGATGATGACGAGGCCGAGCCACAGGTAGAGGCGGAAC
Organism: uncultured Actinomycetota bacterium; assembly: GCA_963811475.1. Taxonomy (GTDB): domain Bacteria; phylum Actinomycetota; class Actinomycetes; order Actinomycetales; family Dermatophilaceae; genus Fodinibacter. Next base: position 7,397 of record CAWERJ010000005.1, on the reverse strand, counting down.
GCGCGCGCCCACGGCGAGGACCCGCGGCGGTTGGCGACGACGAGCGCCACCACGGCGAGGGCCAGCAGGAGGAGCCACGGGTTGGTCGTCGTGCTGACGGCGACCGCCATGCCGATGGCCCACCCCCACCACGCGGCCGGGTGGACCGCGCGGGGGAGGGTGGTGCTCATCGGACCATCATCGCGTCAGGAGCGTCGCTTCCAGGCGGCCCAGCCGGCGCCCCCGGCGACGAGGGCGAGCAGCGCCGCGCCGGCGAGGAGGGTGCCCGGGCCACTCGACCCGTCGGCCTCGGCGCTCGTCGCGGCGGCCGCGAGCGTCTCCGCCGACGCGCTCCCGGTCGCGTTCGTGGACGGCGTCGATGATGCGGACGTGCGTCGGCGAACCGGTCGGGGAGGCCGACGGGCTGGCCGAGCGCGACGCCCCGGGTGTCGGGGATGCCGGGCCGCCCGCCGCGGTCGTCGAGGCGGTGGTCCTCGGCGCCGTCGACCGAGGAGTCGTCGTGCGGGGCGTGGTCGTCCTTCGGGGCCGCCGTCGTCGGGTCGGGCTCGCTCGTCGTCTTCGCCGGCGCCGGCTCGCTGGTCTTCGTGGGCGCCGGTGGAGCGATGCGCGGCTGCTGCCCGGAGCCGAAGCGGAACCCGACGACCGTCCCGGGGGCCGGGTCGTAGCTTCGCGACGCCACTGGAGCTGTAGACCCAGCTGCCACCGCGCTTGGCGTGGAAGAAGGCCCAGTAGGCGTCGCCGGGCGGCATCCGGAAGCACGGGTCGGAGGCGGGGTAACCGTCGATCCGGCAGACGACCGTGCCCGAGTACTGCTGCGGGTAGGTGACCGAGAACCCGGCACCGGTCAGTGCCTTGAGGGCCGACGAGGGGTCGCCCGACGCGCACCTCGTGCTGGTGGAGCCGCCCGTGTCGACGACCACGGTGACGCCCGACGTGCCCGAGCAGGCCGCGGCGCTCGCCGGGGCCGCAGCCACGACGAGCCCGGCGGCTGCCAGACCCGTTGCGGCGACGGCGCCGGCGACGCGACCGAGGAGACGTCGGGCCGCGACGGAGGCCATCAGACGTGAGCTCCACGGCGGCGGGAGGCGATGACGGCCAGCGCCCCGAGGACGAGCAGCAGCAGGCCGAGCAGCGCGGGACGCAGGAGGTCCGAGCCGGTCTGTGCGAGCGATCCGGTGGTCGCCGAGCCGGCGGCAGGAGCAGGGCCGGACTGGGTGGGCGGCTGGGAGGCGCCCGCGCCCACGGTGGAGCCACCGGTCGACGGCGAGCCGACGGTCGACGAGGGGCTCGTCGTGGGTGTGGCAGCGCACGGCAGGGCCGTGGTGCCATCGGTCCCCTGCTCCGGCCAGCTGACGCTCAGCAGTGACTGGCCCGTCAGGCCGAGGGTGGCCTGGGGGGTGGCGCGGAGATCCTCGTCGCTGGCGACCGTCGTCGACCGCTTCTCGACGGAGAACGCGATGCCGCCCCGGAGAGCAGCAGGCGAAGAGCACCCGTACTGGAGGGAGACGAGGAAGGCCTGGGCGTCCGCCAGCTCGGTGTCCCGGCCGCCGGCGGCGAAGGCCTGTGCGGCGACTCCGGTGGTGTTGGCGTTCGCCACACCGTCGGTGCTCCTGACGCTGCCATCAGCGCGTTGGATGGCGGCGAGGTGGTCGAGCGCCTCGCCTGCCGCGGTCGCGCTACCCGCGGCGAGCAGTGCCTGTGCGGCGAAGGCGGTGGCGTCGGGGTCGCTGCTGCACGTCGGCGTCACCGATCGTGCCTCGGAAGCCGCCGTCGGCGCACTGCTGCGCCAACAGGACCTGGATCGAGGCGTCGGAGACGCTCTCGCCCGCCCGGAGCAGCGCGATGACGGCGAGCGCCTGGCCGATGGTGTTCGAGTTGTCGCCGTAGATCGAGACGTCGCTGAAGCGCCCGTCGGGGCCCTCCAGTCCCTGCAGCTCCGCGACGAGGTCCATCCCTTGCACGTCCGTGGGGTCCTCTCCCGCCACGAGGATGCCGAGGAGGGCCTTGGCGATCGGTCCGGCGTACCTCTCCTGGTCGAGGCCGTCGTAGCTGTCGATCGTCGCCACCGACGAGGTTCGCCTCGAGGTAGTCGAGGGCGGCGCTGGCCTCGGTGCCCCCCGACCCGGTCGCCGCGAAGGCGATGAGCGCGTCGATGGTGTTCCCACCGTCGAACCAGTCGCCGCCCGGGTAGTCGTAGTGGTGGCCGCGAGCAGCCAGGGTGCGTGCGAGGAAGTCCGCGGCGTAAGCCGCCTGCGGCGCCGAGGCCCCGGCCGGGTCGGCGAGAAGGGCGGCGGAGACGCGGCTGCGCTGGGCGCCGCGCCAGTGCCCTCGGGAACGTCGGCGGTGGGCGTCGACGTGGGCGACGGCGTCGGCTCGGACGAGCTCGAGGGAGCCGGGGACGACGGGTCCGGGGCCGGCGTCGCCTCGCTGGAGGTGGTGGCGGAGCCGGTCGGGCTCGGTGACGCGGACGCCGTCACCGGCGGCGAGGTGGTGGTGCCGGATGCCGTGGGGCTCGGTTCGGGGGTGGTGTCGGCGAGCGCGCTGGTCGCCGGGCCGCCGACCAGAGCGGCAGCCAGGAGCAGGGTCCCGGAACGGCGCAGCAGGGCGCCCCGGGCGGTGGTGGGGGTGGACATCGGTGCCTTTCCTGAGCGTTCCGTGACGTGATGCCCGAACGCCCGGGAAGCCCGGTCACTCGGGCTCCGTCCCGCGATCCTCGACGGGTGAAGTGGAGCCGCTCGCACCTGTCGGGCATTCCGACTCGCCGCGACTGACGTCGCGACCCACGGCTGCGGGACAGTGCCGGACTTGGACCGGCTTCCCCCGAACAGGTGCGTGTGGGTGTCGCCCGAGGGCGACGGCCAGACTCTACTCCCTGTGGGAGGTGCTCGGTGCCGCCGTGATGGACGGCTCAGAACGGTGGCGGGTCGTCGAACCGACAGCGGGTGCTGCGTCGGGGGCGGTGGTGCGGCCAGTGGGCTGTCGGGGTCGATCTCGATGGGGGCGCCGGTGCGGGTCGAGCGGGTGAGGTCGGTGCGGTGAACGCCGCGGTGATCGCGCCAGGAGGTCCGGGGGGCGAGGGCGGTGCCGGCAGGTGCGGCGGTGAGGTGTTCGAGGACGAACTCGAGGTGGCTGTGCGGCCCGTCGGGGATCTCGGTGCGTGAGTGGGTCACCGGGGACGCTGCCGACACCCGCGGGAGCCTGGTCGGTCCCGGTGTCGGTGGAGGGGCTCGGACAGGACGAGGGCGTGCAGGGCGTCGCGTGGCCAGGTGGTGCGCTGGCGCCCGGTGGGGTCGGTCCAGGTGCTGGTGCCGTCGTCGTGAGAGGGTGACACGCCAGCCGTGGCGTTGCTTGATGCGGTGGTGCCGTCGGCACAGGCAGACCAGGTTCGTGGGGTGGGTGGGTCCGGTGGGCCAGGGTCTGACGTGGTCCAGGTCGCAGAACCGGGCGGCGACTGCGCAGCCGGGGAAGCGGCAGCGCCCGTCGCGGGCCTTGACCAGTGCGGTCATGCCGGGGCTGGGCCGGTAGGCGCCGCTGGTCGCCGGATCGGCCTGGGTCGGGTCGGGGCGCCGGTCATCGGTTGGTGGGTGTGCTCGTGCTGCGCCGTGTGGCCGTGGTTCCGGGTTGGTCGTGTCGGCCCGGGCGGGTGCGTCGTCGAGCAGGGCGCCGGTGGACGGGTGGCAGCCGGCCAGGGTGGTCGAGCCGGCGGCACCGGCCAGGACGGCGTCGAGCCAGCCCCAGGCCACCAGGCCTTGTCGCCGGGGCGCAGCCCACCGACCTCGACCAGGTCACCCGGCGTTCGGAGCGCCACTCGCGGCGCGGCAGTGGAGCCGGGCTCGGCGCGCGTCGACGGTCGAGGTGGCCGTGTCGGCCGTCGCCGCTGCAGTGCGGCTCACCTCGGTCGTGGCCTCGGCTGAGGGTGGCGGGGACGGTGAGGGTGACGACGTACTGCACGGTGGAGTTGCCGGCGACCAGGTCGGTCAGGGCCTTCGCACGGGCCCTCTCGATGGTGGGGCAGGCGCCGTCGTGGACGTACTGCTGCGCCAAGGCGTCGATGGCGGCCCAGGCCTGGGCGGCTTCCTCCGAGGGGAAGGTCCCTTCCCACGTGTCGACGCCGGGTTGGTCGACCCAGCGGCGCAGGCCGCTGTTCGCTCGGGCCTTCTCGGCGCGCTGGCGCAGCAGGTCGGGGGAGATGCGGGCCAGGTGGGCGCGGGTGCGGCGGCGCAGGTGTGGGCCGTCCTCCACGTCGATCCACGGGTCCAGCGCGGTGATCACCGCATCACGCACCTCTGGTGGAGCGACCTCGAGCTCGTCGACGATCACCCCCGCGCGATAGGGGTCCAGCCGCCCGGCGCGCATCGCGTCGTGCAACCCACCTAGGCCGGTCTCGGTGCTGGTGCCGGCCGGTCCGTCGGCGGCCAGCTGCACCGCGGCGACGACCCGGCGCTCGGCGTGGACGGCGGTGACGTTCAGGGCACCGGAGAGGATCGCCGCGCAGTCCAGGGCCACGTACCCGGGCGCCTTGTGCCGCTCGACCCAGGTGCCGTCGTCGAGCACGTCGGTCTCGATGGCGGCCAGGCGGGCGATGCACGCGTCCTGGACCGCCGCGGCAGCGTTGACCACGTGCTGAGCGGCGGCCGCAGCCGCCGCCCACTCCTCCCGCGTCCCCTTGGCCTCGGGCAGCACCAGCTCGGTGAGCAGCTCACCAGCGGCGTCACACCGAGCACGAACCTGCTGCGGCCCGACCGTCACGACGCTCACCCCCTGCCCCCTTGCTCCTGCACCGATTCTACTCGCAGACGAGCGAATCGAACAAGTGTTCCACAGGCTCAATTCGCGCTGTGGCGCAGCCAGTTCGCGCGGCGATCGTCATTGCCGGAACACCTGAGGCGCCGAGAGCGACGACAAGCTCACCGGCGGCCGGTCGCTCGCGCGAAGCACCGACCACCCAACCGCCGGTAGACTCCCGACCACAGGCGTTCGAGCCGTCATCAGCGGCGAGCCTCCGGAAGAACGGGACCCCACGGCATCCGCCACAGGACCTCACTAGAACCGGACGTCAGGGTCACGTCACGACCTGGCACAAGAGCGGTCACCGCCGAGGCGGTGGCAAGCGAGGTGGTACCGCGGAGGTGCGCGGGCCGGCATCCGGATGCCGGCCGTTGCCTTCGTCCTCGTCCCGAGCACGACGAGTCGACGACCCGCAGGAGCAGCACCATGACGTACCCCCAGGTCTCCACGACCGGTGAGCACACCGGCGCCGCGTTCGGCGTGCCGGCGAGCCCCCGGTTCCCGCAGATCGAGGATGCCGTGCTGGCGCACTGGGCGGCCGACGACACCTTCGCGGCGTCGGTCGAGAACCGGCACGCCGGGAGAGGACGGCGCCAACGAGTTCGTCTTCTACGACGGCCCACCCTTCGCGAACGGCCTCCCGCACTACGGCCACCTGCTCACCGGGTACGTCAAGGACATCGTCCCCCGCTACGAGACCATGCGCGGCCGCCGCGTCGAGCGCCGCTTCGGCTGGGACACCCACGGCCTGCCCGCCGAGCTCGAGGCGATGAGCCAGCTCGGCATCAAGACCAAGGAGGAGATCCTCGAGCTCGGGATCGAGACCTTCAACGCCAAGTGCCGCGAGTCGGTGATGAAGTACGCCGGTGAGTGGCGCGACTACGTCACCCGCCAGGCGCGCTGGGTCGACTTCGACAACGACTACAAGACGCTCAACCCCACGTTCATGGAGTCGGTGCTGTGGGCGTTCAAGACGCTCTACGACAAGGGCCTGGTCTACGAGGGCTTCCGCTGCCTGCCCTACTGCTGGAACGACCAGACGCCGCTGCAGCAACCACGAGCTGCGGATGGACGAGGACGTCTACCAGAACCGGCAGGACCCTGCGGTCACCGTGGGCTACCGCCTCGAGACCGGCGAGCTCGCGCTGATCTGGACGACCACCCCGTGGACCCTGCCCAGCAACCTCGCGATGGCCGTGCGCCCCGACATCGACTACGTCGTCGTGGAGTCGGACGTCACCGGCCGCACCGAGCGCTACCTGCTCGCCGAGGCGCGGCTGGCCGCCTACGCCCGCGAGCTCGGTGAGGATGCCGGCGAGCGAGTCGTGCAGCGGCTCAAGGGTTCCGACCTGGTCGGGCGCCGCTACACCCCGCCGTTCTCCTACTACGAGGGCCATGCGAGGTCGCACGTCGTGCTCGCGGCCGACTACGTCACCACCGACGACGGCACGGGCATCGTGCACATCGCTCCCGCCTTCGGTGAGGAGGACAAGCAGCTCACCGACCAGTACGGCATCAAGCCCGTCGTGCCCGTCGGCCCCGATGGCAGGTTCACCTTCCCGGTCGCGGACTACGAGGGCCTGCACGTCTTCGACGCGAATCCCCTGGTCATCGAGCACCTCAAGGCGGCGACGTCCGGCCACGGGGACCACGGTTCGGTCACCGGGGGCACCGTGCTGCTGCGCCGCGAGACGTACGACCACAGCTACCCGCACTGCTGGCGCTGCCGCGAGCCCCTCATCTACATGGCCGTGTCGTCGTGGTTCGTCGAGGTGACGAAGTTCAAGGACCGCATGGTCGAGCTCAACCAGCAGATCACCTGGGCGCCCGAGCACGTCAAGGACGGCCAGTTCGGCAAGTGGCTCGAGAACGCCCGCGACTGGTCGATCTCACGAAACCGGTTCTGGGGCAGCCCGATCCCGGTGTGGCGCTCCGACAACCCCGAGTACCCGCGGATCGACGTCTACGGCTCGTTCGAGGAGCTCGAGCGCGACTTCGGCCGCCTGCCGCTGAACGAGCACGGCGAGCCCGACCTGCACCGGCCGTTCGTCGACCACCTGACCCGGCCCAACCCGGACGACCCCAGCGGCAACTCCACGATGCGCCGCGTCGAGGACGTGCTCGACGTGTGGTTCGACTCCGGCTCGATGTCGTTCGCCCAGGTGCACTACCCGTTCGAGAACGCCGAGTGGTTCGAGCACCACTTCCCGGGTGACTTCATCGTCGAGTACATCGGCCAGACCCGTGGCTGGTTCTACACCCTGCACGTGCTCGCCACCGCCCTCTTCGACCGCCCCGCGTTCTCGTCGTGCATCAGCCACGGCATCGTGCTCGGCAGCGACGGCCAGAAGATGAGCAAGTCGCTGAAGAACTACCCCGACGTGTCGGACGTCTTCAACCGCGACGGCGCCGACGCGATGCGCTGGTTCCTCATGTCGAGCGGCATCCTGCGCGGCAGCAACCTCGTCGTCACCGAGGAGGGCATCCGCGAGGGCGTCCGCCAGGTGCTCATCCCGCTGTGGAACAGCTGGTCCTTCTTCTCCCTCTACGCCAACGCCTTCGACGGCGGTACGGGGTACACCGCCCAGTGGTCGACCGCGTCGACCGAC
>CAWERJ010000004.1:0-145752 GCA_963811475.1 uncultured Actinomycetota bacterium | reverse complement strand
CGGCGGGGTGGCGGTCCACAGAGCCACGTCAAGGTGCCGCGGCCTGCAGTTGGGGTCCCCACCGACACGCCCTCGACCCCGGCCGCATTCTCGACCCCTCGACGCTAGAGCATCCACCTGACTCACGGGCGAGAATGGTCTTGACCCTCGCGCGGCCCTTCGCTACGATCTGCTACGCAACCCCCGCATACGGGATCCCACCAGAGCCCACGAGCGGGGTCCAGAAGGTCACTGCTGAGCACAAACCTGCACCCGCGACGACCGGTCAGGACCACCAGGCTCAGACTTATATCTCGAGGTCGTCGGTGCACTTCAGTCCGCAGAACGTCCGCAAGAAGTCCGAAAGCTGCCAACGATGACCAGCCTCCAACGCGTCGTCGCACGTCAGCCCACAGGTCCCAAGCCTAACTATGCTGGCTCTTCGTGCTCACGCGATTCACGAACTACCGCTGAGGCTCCTGCTCGGCCGCCAGACGTGACGGCAACCTCTCCTGGCTCAGCGACGAGCCGGGGTGGAGAAGCCGGCGACCGTGCCGGTGAAGTAGACGATCAGGTCCTGCTCGAGCTCCTCGTCGTAGAACTCGTCCGAGATGGTGTAGGTGCAGCTCTCGGAGGTCCTTCGGTCCTTCGTGGAGTTGCCCTTCCAGACCTCCGCGGGGTCGGTGAACTCGTCGATGACCTCACCCGTGTCGGCGATCGTCACCGTGCCGGCGGCGGCTCCACCGACGTCCGGCCACCGGGTCGAGCACCCTCAGTGGCGCGGTGGGCATCGTCGGGCGTCGCCGACCGTGGATCCGGGGTTCGGCGTCGCCTTAAAGGGGCGCAGTCACTCTCAGGATGCCGCGGCGTTGCCGAGCCGCTTGGCGGTCACTGATGACCGTCCCGGTGTGCGAAGCGCCGCGTTCAGGGCAGCGTGAACCACACTCGTTTCCCGGGCCGCCCCTGGCTGCGCGGGCCGGTTCCCCAACTGTCGGCCAAGGCCGACACCAGCCGTAAGCCAGCACCATGCTCCGACAAAGGCGGCCCGTCGATGATCGTCGGCGGTGAGGGGCTCTCATCGTGCACCTCGACCCGCACACCCCCGCGACCGCACGCCACGGAGAGCAGGACCGTTCCGCGCCCATGGAGCACCGCGTTGGAGACCAGCTCGGTGACCAGCAGACGCGCGGTGTACAACGTCTCTTCAGGGATCCCCGCACAGGCAACTTCGATATGACGGCGTGCCTGGGAAGCGGCCGACAGATCGGACGGCAGCACCCATGCCTGCACCGGGCCGAAGCTCACCCTGCTCGACACCCCCAAGACAAACCGACACCAACCGCGTCCCGCGCCAGGCGGGCACAAACGTGCTCCTTGCGAAGTCTTCCACCGATGCCGAACCAGGTGCGGAAGACCGACGCCCCAACGCTGCGATCCACGACATACCCGCCACACCGGCGGCATGTCCACGCCCTGCGGAGTGGCCGTCCGCCGTCAAGGACGACCACCCACGGACGTTGGGCTGACGACCGCGCCAGGCCCAGGAACGCTCTCCACGGCCGAGGCGCGCATGGTGGCGCCGAGCCGGGGTACAGATGGAGCGACCGAGAGCCCCTCGAGCGCGGTCAGCCAAGACGGCGCCGTTCCCGGCGAACGAGATACCGGAAGCCCGCCAAGGCAGAGCGGCTGCTTCCGGTAGGACTGAGACTGCACATGGCGCACACGGCCACCACCAGAGATCCTGACGGCGTGCAGGGCCCTGCGCGTCGAGACCCTCAAGGGCGCACACGTCCTGCGGGTCGCGCTCCACGGTGAGTGCGACTTCTCGAAGATCCACGAGCTCGACCAGGCCCTGCGGAACATCGAGCTCGACGGGGCGCGGCTCGTCCACCTGGACCTGACCCACCTGACCTTCGCCGATGTCGCCACCATCCGCCGCCTCGCCGCGTTCGCTGGGCACGCGAAGCGGACCGGTCACGACGTCACGACGAACGGCGCACACCACACCCTGCGCAAGGTCGCGGACCTGCTCCACGTCCAAGACGACCTGGGACTCAGCTGACCTGGCCCCGGCCCCGAAAGCGCGACGAGCTGAACGACCACGGCAACGCGCCGCGAAGCTCCAAGCCCTCAAGACGCCGCCCGTTGATGGAGGGCGCCGATGTCGCCGGGGTGGCTGCCCATGATGGTGCTCGCTCTCGGGGGGCTCGCGGTGTCCGCCGTGGGGTGGCGTACGACGTGCTCGCGATATGTAGTCCTAATCCGATGAAGACTGGGTCGCGCTTTCCCGGACTCCTTCATGCTTCCGCCGCCTCAAACCGACAGATGCCGTCTGAACGTACAGCCCCTCAACCCGCAGGGAAGGCTTCGTCCGACACGGGATGTGCCGCTAGGTGGGGAGTTAGCTCGGCAGCATCACGGCGTCGATCAGCGCGCCGTTGCAGATGACCGTGACTTCCATCCGCTGGCTGATGGCGTCGGCAACTGGAACTGAGCGCAGCCTGGAGCACGCCACCGCTGGGCTCCAAGCCGAACGTCGTGTGCGGCGGCAGGCGGCGAAGACGCAGTTGATCTGTCCGGATCTGCCGATGAGCGCGAGGTTTCGCGCCAGCTCGCGCGCCGCCTCGTTCTTCAGCGGGGCTGTCGAAGGTGGGTTCACCCGGAGTGAGCGTCTCCCTCGGCGAGGGGTGGGGAGCGAACCTTCCGGCATGGGCAGATGGGCGATCCCGGTTCACCTCATGGGGGACTTCTCGGGGGTTCTGCTGGGAGGGTGCTGGCGTGGCCCGATTGGGCCATGGCCCGATCCGTCGTGTGATGCCACGATCCAAGGATGCGACCCGCGCTTGCCAGGGCACGCGGCGTGCGCCCAGCGAGTGCGCGCGACCGCGTTGGCCTCTGTGTTCCCCGCACACCGCTCAGAAGGCCAGCCCGAACGTGTGGCGCCTCGATGTCGAGCGCGGGCTACCTGGAGAGGGTTCGGCACGAAGGGTCAGAGCGGTGTTGGCCGTCCCGCGGGCTCGCGCTGCTGCTCACGGTGGTTGTGGCTGGTGCGGTGGCGTCCTGCACAGGCGGTGATCCGCCTGCGGGGAACGGAACTCCGCCCAATGGTTCGCTCGGCTCCACCCCAACCTCGTCGGGCCTGTCGAAGGGACGAACGATCGACGAGAAGTTCGTCGTTGCCGCCGATGGCCGGCGACTGGCCCTGGCGTGCTGGGGCGAGGGGAGCCCGACCGTGCTCCTGGAGACCGGAGGCCCCAACATCGAGGAGTGGGCCGGCTCCGGAATCGTGACGCAGCTCTCGGGCCGCACCCGGGTGTGCACCTACGACCGGGCCGGAACCGGGGCCAGTGACCCAGCACCCAACCAGCGACGGGACGCGGACGACGCCGTGAGCGACGCCCACGCGGTGCTCCAGGCGGCCCACCTCACCGGCCCGCTGGTGCTGCTCGGGCGTTCCTTCGGCGGGATGATCGTCACCCACTACGCGGACGTGATGCCCCAGGACGTCGTCGGTGTCGTCGTCCTCGACACTCCCCCGCCGTCAGCGGAGTTCACCGAGGAGAACGAACCCGAACTGGTCTGGAACTCCCCGGGAAACACCGAGCACCTGGACGTGGTCCACGGCTTCGAGAACCGTTTCGCCAAGGCCCCGCCCAGCATCGAGGCCCCCCTGCTGCTGATCACCCCGGTCCCCGGCGAAGGCACCGCAGAGGACGAGAGCTTCTGGCTGCAGACCAGCCCACAAGCCAAGCAGGTCACGCTGTCCTGCGGCCAGGAACCAACCGAAGGCCCGTGCGCCACCACGGTCGCCGACTTCGTCGACAGCCTCGACACGAGCAAATAGCCGCCCCGGCCCGAACTCCGGCGGACCTGCCGCCCTCACAGTGGCCGAATCAAGCGGCTGCTTGACGCAGCCGCCTTCGTGGGTGTCACGCCTGGTGTAGTTGGGTTCCGCGTGCCTCGTTGGTGAGTGCGTGGCCGGGCGAGCAGTACCGGCACGGTTCGGGTGATACCGAGGGGCGGGCCGAGCGGCAGGGCGAATCCGATCCAGAAGGCGAGTTCGAGGGGGAGCAGCGCGTAGCTCAGGGCCGCCCCGTGGGGGGCGTCGGTCCAGAGCATCACGGCCACTGCAACCTCGGCGACGCACACCGCGAGGAACCCGACAAGCAGCGCGGTAGTGGTCGTGACGCCGATCCGTTCGAATGGGCCGTCGCCATAGGTCGGGAAGCCCAGGAAGGTCCACACCTGGCCGGTCTGGGCGAGGTGGCGGATCCCGAAGGCGCACGGAATGCCGAACACCAGGCCCAGGAACATGGACACGGCGCCGGCTGCCCACCTCATTCGCGGGCCGCGGTTCGTCGCTCGACGGCGTCACGCAGATGGCCCATGTTGGCCCGTTCCTCGCGACGCATGATGACCAGGAAGAGGGGGAAACCAGCCGGAACCAGCCGTGCGGTGTGGGCTCGAAGTCGGCGTGCAGCCGCGTGCCCTCGGGGACCGCCTCGAGTCGGCAAGTGAGGGTCACCTCGATCGGGCCGCCGTTGTGCATCGTCCAGCTGTGCGGCCGGTCGAACGCCACGGTCTCGAGCTCGACGACCGGGCTGCTCTTCCACTTGGCCCGGTACCTCGTGCCGAGGCCGATCGGCCCGTCGGTCAGCTTCTCCATGCGCTCGCACTTGGGGTTCCATTCCAGCTCCGCGCGATGGTCGGACAAGTAGTCGAACGCCACCTCCTGGCTGCAGCGCAGGACGACCGAGTTCCTGATCACCGGCATCCGGCTCACCTCCCGACTCGCAGTTTCACTAGAGCACTCACTAGCGACGTCTCTAGTAAACTCTCGCCCATGGCGCGGGTCAAGACTTCGAAGGGCACCCGCGCCGAGCGGGCCCGGCAGACCAGGAACCGGATGCTCGACAGCGCCCGGGAGCTCTTCATCGCGGACGGGTACGCCGCGACCACGATGGAGCGAATCGCCCAGGAGGCGGGAGTCGCTGTCCAGACGCTGTACTACACCTTCCGGTCCAAGGGGCAGCTGCTCTGCGAGGTCGTCGAGGCCACCGCCGCGGGGGATGACCGCGCCGCTCCGGTAGCGCAGCGCACCTGGGCGCAGCAGATGCTGGCCGCCACCACGGGCCAGCGGGTACTGGCGCTGGCGGTCGAGCACGGCGCGGACATCTACGTGCGGGCCTCGCCGCTCTGGGCGGCCGTGGCCGTGGCGTCCGCCGACCCGCAGGTCGAGCAGTACTGGCGGCGGGTGGCCGCCGACCGGCGCACCGGGCAGTCGCGGATGGTCGCCCGGCTAGCCGAGCTAGGCGCCCTCCGCCAGGGCCTCCACCCGGAACGGGCCACCGACCGCGTCGTCGTCCTGTTCGGCCACGACGTGTTCACCGGCGTGGTCACCCAGGCCGGATGGAGCGTCCCGGAGTACAAGGCGTGGCTACTGACCACCCTGGCCCAACAACTGCTCCAGCGGCCCAAACTCACTCGGACCGCCTACGCAGACCTGACCTACAGCGACCAGATGGCTGGCTAGGCCCGCCTCACCCCAACGCCGGCCCGATGTTCGACAAGCGGCGATAGGACGCAGGTCCGCTTCTATCCGGGGCTGGCAAGGTTCGGATGTTCCCGAGGGTGTTCGGTGGCGCTGCTTGGTTCTTCCCGCAGACGAGGAGAAATCCTGCACCCACTAGGTTCTTCGTCATGACCTCGCGCGATCCTGGCCTGCCGACCCGCTCCCTGTCCTACGGATTGTTCGCCGCCATCGTCATCGCCTACCTGGCCATCATCAAGGGTGTCGGGTACCTCGCCCAGCCAGGTCTGGGACACCGACGACGGCCTAAACACCACCCGAGACGTGATGGTCCAGATGTGGGTGCCCCTCGGCGCGGCTCTGCTGTTCACCTACGCAGTCGTCGCCGCCCTGCGCTGGTGGGACCCAGTCCTGCGCGAGCGGCACCCCGTGCAGCGATGGGTCTGGGCGGTCCCCGTCATCTTCGCCGTCTGTATCGCCGTGACCATCGACTACGCCGACCTGTTCGACAAGAGCCTCGGATACATCCTGGCGCTGCTGGTGGCGACACAGTTCGTCGGCTGGGGCGAAGAAGGCATGTTCCGCGGCATCGGTGTCACCACTCTGAGGCCCACAGCCTCACCGAGGGCAAGGTCGCACTGTGGTCGAGCATCATCTTCGGGCTGTCCACATCAGCAACGCACTCACCGGCGACGTCAGCAAGGCACTCCCGCAGGCCATCGCGGTCAGCTTCGCCGGGTACTTCTTCTACCTCATCAGACGCGTCAGCGGCGGCAACGTCCTGAACTCGGTCATCCACGGCCTGTTCGACTTCTCCATCATCACGGGCACCGCCATCGCCATCGACCAAGGCGCCTACCTCGGATCCGCCGCCGCGATCCTCGCGTACCTCGTAGTCGGAATCCTCCTCGTCGTCCAACGCCACAAGATCGAACCCGCGACAGCACCTGTCCTCTGACGGGTACTGGTCGCCCCTCTCGACCATGACGCCCTCGCTGCTGAACCGTCGTCGAACACATCACGGAAGCGATGGGCGCGCTTCATCGCCCCGTACGGGCCCTCGACGCTGAACGTGGAGGGCCGAGCCCCCGCTCGCGCAGCCGCCTCGCGGCTACTTGACGATTGTCGGTAGGACCGGTGTCCGGCCAGACTCGGTCCAGGTGCTCGACGGGATGCTCTCCTGGCGGCTGCCCACCAGCGTGATAGGTGTGGCTCTTCATCGGGTTGCGTTCCCGTCGGGCACCGTGCCGGCGCGTGGCTGAAGAGGGGTTTGCCCAGCTCGAAGTAGCAGTGCCCGCCCGGGGTCCCGAACAGTGACGACGCGAAGGCGAGGCGGTCATGGCGAAGGTGTTCATCGGGGTCGATCCCCACCAGCTGTCAGCCACGATCGAGGTGGTCGAGGAGCGGGAGAAGGTCCTGGCCAGCGGCCGCTTCTCCACGGACAAGGCCGGGTACGCCGCGATGCGAAAACACGTCGCGTCTTACCGGGAGCGGGTGTGGGCGGTGGAGGGCAGCAACGGCGCCGGCCGCCCGCTGGCGCAGCGTCTGCTGGCTGATGGGGAGCACGTGGTGGATGTCCCGGCGAAGCTGTCCGCGCGGGCTAGGCAGCTGGACACCGGGCACGACCGCAAGACCGACGCCCACGACGCGCACGCGGTGGCGGCGAAGCGATGCGCTGCCTGAAACGGCGCATCTCCGACGCCTTGTACCGCCGGCTGTGCGCGGACGCCGCCGCGGTCGCTGAGGCGGGTCCGGGAGGGCACAGCGGGGCGGCACTTCAGTCCAGCGCGGCCGGCTTGCACCCGCACACCGGCACTTCGGATCAGCCACTTCCCGGACCCGCACCAACGACGCTACCCGCGCCCACGACGACACGGAAGACCACCGCGCGAAAGGCCCTCCAACCCGCGCCTTGACATCAGAGGGGTGCCGAAGAGACACACCTTGGTTCATCGCGGCTGATGCCAACGAGACGGATATCTTGCCGGGTCTGTGGTCGGGGGTATGCCATGGGGCATTGGAAGGCCCCGCAGGCGGGCGCCGACGGGGCCGTCCGAGAGGATCAGTGACCCAGTTTGATGTTCACCTTGTCGTACATGAAGGCGAAGCCCTGGTCGGGGTTCTCGGGACCAGCGTTGATTGCGGTGCTGTCGAAGAGACAGAACTGCGCGAAGGCGAGACCCGGGTGCAGGTCGCCCTTCTCAACGCCAAGGGTGAAGGTCTGGGTCTGCACCTCGCCGTTGCAGTTGATCGCGAGGGTGCTCGGGTCGACGACGTTGGTGTCGTAGTACGCCTTGGCGAGCGCGCTTGTGCCCTCCAGGGTCATGAGCTCGTCGAGCGAGATCGGGGAGATCTGCGGACCCTGCTTCAGCGATACCCACAGGTGAGTGCCCTCGTTGCCACCCCAGCACTGGTACGTCGCGGTGACCGACGCGGTGTCGCCGCTGACGGTGATGTTGCTCAGGGAGAGGACCTGCGGGTCCTGGTAGGTGGTGGCCTGAGCGGGCGATGCCACGAGCGTCGCAGCAGCGAGTGCTCCGCCACCTATCAGTGAAGCGAGCTTCTTCATGGTCGTCCCTGTCTCTTTCGTCGTTGACGCGCTGAACGGGCCCACCGTACTGAGGGGCTGAACAGCATGTCCATCCCCCAAGCGAGCCATGCTGCGGACGCTCCGCCGTCGCGGCGAGCACTGGAGCGTCGAGAGAGAGCAGCGGCCTCACCGGGGCCACCATCGTCACCGCCGGCTTCGCGCACGCGTGCGCGATGCTGCAAGGCGGCCACCGTGAACTGCTGGGGCTACAACGGGTCCGGGCAGCTTGGCAACGGCATCACCACGACCTCGTCGGTACCCGTGCAAGTCTGAGGGCTCCCTTCAGCCCCGCTCTGAGCGGGACGCCCTCTGCCCGCACGTCGCAGCCCCTCAGCGGCCTGGCGCCGAGGGTAGCGCACTGCACCCAGGGTTTGGCCGTGGCATCACCCGCCCACCGATCACAAATGAATACGGTGAAGGGTGTTCCAGGTCGATGATGGCCGGGTCGCGCTTCCCCGGTCTCCTTCAGGCTTCCGCCGCCTCTAACCGACAGATGCCGTCCGAAGGTACAGCCCCTCAACCCGCAGGAAGGTCTCCGTCCGACACTGGACGTACCCTCAGTTGGCTAAGCTCGCTCGGCACGACGACGGCGTCGATCAGTGCGCCGTTGCGGATGACCGTGAATTCCATAGGCTGGCCGACGGCGTCGGCGAACAGGTGCTTCTGCAGTGACTGGGCGTCCCCAAGCGGGGCGCCGTCGATAGCAACGACCAGATCGCCGGTCCAGCCATACCTGTTCCAACCAGGTGAAGTTGGTTTGGGTGGCTCAGGGGGCGTGCAGGTGCCTCGCGGTCAACGCTCAGAGTGTTCCGTCAGAGTCGGCGGCAGGCCCATGCACCCGCCCCCCAGGTGCGTGGGCTTAGCGTCCCGGGTTGAGGCCTCACGGCCTCCCCGGGACGCGCCCCTTTCTCCGCGGTGACCCCGACACCGCCCCCAACGGGTAACGGGGATCCCGGACCCCCCTTGTGGACAGGCGGCTAAGAGACGCGGGTTTTGCCCCTCGGTTGCCGTTCATTGGCTGCTCTCCGCCACTGTCCAGCGAACGGCATCACCTACGACGCCGGGCTGTTCGACGTGGATTTCGTGGCCGGAGTCGACCCACTGGAACTTTCCCGGGGACCAGCTGGCGGCGTAGGACATCTGCAGCGGGACGATCGCTTTGGTGTACTTGGGCCCGAATTCGGACTGCTCGCTCCACGGCGCCTGCTTGGCCGCAAGGTACACGAGTGGGACCTCAGGCCGTTGGTCGCGGCGCTCGTACGCCCATTTGTACATGGCGCAGTTGTCGATTTTCTGCAGGGACTGCTCGCCGTCGGCCTTGCGGTTCGCCGGATCGCAGGGGCCGACGCCCTCGGGCACCATGCCGACGTCTTCGAGGGTGATTTCCTCGTCGAAACTCGCGTCGACCATCACGATGCCGGCGACCTTGTCGGGGTGCGCGACGGCATATGCGGAGGCAACCATGCCACCCGCGGATTGGCCGACGAGCACGTAGGGTCCGGGGTCGCCGATGGCCTCCATCAGCCCGTCGAGGTCGCCGACGACCATGTCCGGAGTCTGTGTCCCGCGGACCGCCTCACTGTCGCCGACATTGGCGCGGTCGTAGCTGCAGACGCGGAAGTCCGGCTTCAGCTCACTGGTCAAAGGCCCGTAATAGTCATGGGACGTGACGCCCGGCTGATCGATCCAACCGTGCAGGATCACCACGGTCGGGCTTCCCGAGCCCGTGCAATGCACGGCCAGATCGTGCCCCCGGACGTTGACCAGTCCGTTGACGTCCGCACCGTCGGCCACCGGAAGGCTGACCTCGCCAAGGTTCCCGGATGCGGCGACTGAGGTGGTGGTCGAAGCGGTCGAGGGTGACCCGACGCCGCGGTCCGTGGCCGACGTCTCGCCCACCACACCGGAGCATCCCGCAAGGAGCGGTGCGGCGACGATGGCGATGCTGACCAGGCAGGAGGGGTGCTGCATCGTGGATGCCCTCCTAGGTCATCGAACGCCCTAAAGGCTGAGAACCGCGACCCCTTCACGGTGTTGCCGTAGGCACCAGCCACCTCTACAGGTAGAGGCCGGATCGGCTGGGAACGAGAGCCAGATTCCCATCTTGAGGGGTACCACCGTGCTGATCTCCGTGTCAACGACCCAAATGCGTGGTCCAGCGCCCGAGCAGAGGCGACTGCCTGTCGCAGCCAACGGCCGACGCCCTCCGGAAAGAGCCCTCCAGATTGCGCGATAGCCGGAGGCTCGTCCTGAGGGAAGGAGGGCTCGGCCTTCGTCACACGATCAGCGATCAACGCCGTCGATTCCCCGGCGTTACGTCTCTCCAGCCAGTCCAGGGAGCGACGCTGTTCAGGCACCCGTCGAACCTGATGACACCGCCGCACGCTGACGAATCTTCCTGGGGACCAGCTAGTGAGCCACCCCTAGGCAGTGCGCGCACGGCTCGGCCTCGTCCGGTCCCCAGGGAACCCGCCGCAGCTGGCATCACCCGTACGTCGGCCGCGTCCCCCTGACCCGCAGGGCCGATACAAAACTGTTCGAACTCGATATTGACCGGGGTCATCATCGCGATCTCCTTGGGTCGGCTCATCCACGACCCCTTGCAGTCAGATCCGGCTGAGGGTGGCCTCATCCTCGGCGCCCTTGAAGTACTTGTCGAGCGCCGCCTTGAATGTCGCACGTTCGGATTCGCCGGCGGCGTGGACGAAGAGCGTCATTGACGAACGCAACTTCTGGGCATCCGTCCCACCCATGACGGCGACGGGATCTGAGCCCGGCAATGACACCAGGGCCTCCACGCACTCGATGAGACGCGGCCCGAGAACGGGATGCTCGAGGTACTTGCGGGCCTCGTCGATACCCGAGAGCGCGTAGAAGAAGCGCGTCGTGTCGCTCCGCCCAAGTCCCGCGACTTGCGGAAAAACGAACCACATCCAGTGGCTGGACTTCCGCCCTGCTGTGAGCTCAGCCAAGGCCCCCTCGTACGTGCCACCGCGGTTTTGGGCGTCGACGAACCGGTCCAGTACTGCCTCCATAAGCAGAATCTTCCCGGATGTTGACCCGGCGGCGTGCACTGGCGTTGCGCTTCTTGCTCCCTGGCGCTCGCACGCGACGGTGGCCTCGCGAGAGGGCACAGCCCGTGCGTGAGCGCCGAGGGCGAGTTGTCCACGTGGCGACTGGTCCGCGAAAAGTCCGCAAGACGTCCAGCTCTCTCCGGCTCTCACCGACCCTTGCCAACGCATCTACGCAGGTCAGCCCAACGTTGCCAACAACTGCCGTCGCTGACCACCACGCGGGCCCCGTTCCCCTGGTACTTCTGAGCGGGTCTGCCCGGAGGTGGCCTCAGCCCTCCCCGGTGAGCTCGAGCACGGCGAGGGTCTTCCCACCGTCGTCGAGCAGCTGGAGCGTGGAGTCGTCCGTCGTGAACCTCCGCGTGTTGGCGAGCGCCGTGAGGAAGGCCTGCTCCTGCTTCATCGCGTTGTCCGGCCCGGCCTACGAGGGCGACGGAGGAGGTCCGCTTGACGGGAGCCTGCGGGTTCACTGGGTCCGGACGGTGGCCTCACAGGGCCGATCAGCCGTTGCCGGCCGCCTTGAGCACCGCCAGCTTGTTCTCGTCGTCGTCCATGAGCACGAGCGCGCCGTCCTCGGTGGTGAACTTCTTCGTGTCGGCCAGGGCCTTGAGGAACGCCTGCTCCTGCTGCATCGCGGCGTCCGGGCCGGCCATCATCGTCGTCGCGAGGGGGCCGAAGGTCAGGGCCCCGTCCTCGGGCGCCTCGTAGGAGCCGGTGAAGGTGTTGACCCCCGCGTTGCCGGAGGCCTTGCCCTCGTTCATGTTCAGCTGCGACACCACGGCCGGGTCGGTCTTCGCGCCGCCCAGGGTCTCGAGCGTCCAGCTCCCCTCGAGCTGCGTCGGCGCGTCCGCACTGTCGTCGCTGCCCCCGCACCCGGAGAGCAGGGTGACGAGCGCGACGAGCACGGTGGCGAACAGGGCGATCGGGGAGGTGCGTTTCACGGGGGCCTGCGCTTTCGCTGCGTGCGGGTGCGTGGTGCCGTGACGGTACTCCCGCCCGGATGCCGGGCGCACCGGTTGCCGGGGGAAGCCACCCGCTGCGGGTGAGCGGTCCAGCCCGCGTCCAGCCCCCTTTCAGGTGGGGTGACGCCCGGCATCCGGCCATCTGTCCCGCGGCCCGGGTGACCGTCAGCCCGACCCGCCGATGTCGACGGCGTAGGCCTCGTAGATGAGGTCGGACCCCCGCTGCCGGTGTCGCACGAGCACCTCGAGCAGCCGGGTCGCGGACTCGCGGTGGGCGGCGACGGCGTCGCCACCCGGCATCCCCTCGTCGCGCTCGTCGAGCAGGCGCTCGACCTCGGCGAGCACCGCCCGGTGCTCGGCTCGCTGGACCTCGACGCCGTGGGTCAGCCGAGGGGCGGTGGCCCCGATGTCGGCGTAGAGACCCCCCTCGGCCTCGGTGAGGGCGACGTGGTCGCGCACGTCGTGGGCCAGCTCGGTGAGCGCGGCCCGGACGCGGCGGCGCCAGGTGGCGCCCAGCCCGACGGGCAGCGCGAGCGCGGCGTCGAGCGCCGCCATCGACTCCCCGAGCTCGGCCCGGTGCGCGCGCACCTGCTCGAGGTATGCCGCGTACGCGTCGTCCACACCGCACCTCCTCGCCGCCACCATCGTCCTCCACCGGGGCGCGACGCGCGAGGCCATGGGCCACACCTTGCCTCGCGCGCGGGGGCCTGCCGCCTAGGCTGAGGCCATGGCCCGCGCGACGATCCTCGCTGTCGACGACGACCCGCAGGTCTCGCGGGCCATCGTCCGCGACCTGCGCAGCCGGTACGGCTCGGACTACCGCATCGTGCGCGCGATGTCGGGTTCGGAGGCGCTCGGGCTGCTCGCCGAGCTCACCCTGCGCAACCGTCCGGTCGCCCTCGTCGTCTCCGACCAGCGGATGCCGGGCATGACCGGCATCGAGATGATGGCGGAGGTCCGCGAGACCTCACCCGACACGAAGCTGCTGCTGCTCACGGCCTACGCCGACACCGACGTCGCGATCCGGGCGATCAACGACATCGGGCTCGACTACTACATGTTCAAGCCGTGGGAGCCGCCCGAGCGCCAGCTCTACCCGGTGGTCGACGACCTGCTCGAGGCCTGGCGGCAGGGCCACCCCGACGACAGCTCGCTCGTGCGGGTCGTCGGGCACCTGTGGTCCGACCGCAGCTACGACGTCAAGATGTTCCTCGCCCGCAACCACATCCCGTACGCCTGGCTCGACATCGAGCGCGACGAGGAGGCCCGCCGGCTGCTCGAGCTCGCCGGCGCCGACCACAACGACCTCCCGCTCGTCCTCCTCCCCGAGGGCGACCCGCTGACCAGCCCGACGAGCGTCCAGCTCGCCGACGCGCTCGGGCTGCGGACGCGGGCCCAGCAGCCGCTCTACGACCTGTGCATCGTCGGCAGCGGCCCCGCCGGCCTCGCCGCGGCCGTCTACGCGGCGTCGGAGGGGCTGCGCACCGTCATGGTCGAGCGCGACGCCCCCGGTGGCCAGGCCGCCCAGAGCGCCGCCATCGAGAACTACCTGGGGTTCCCCAACGGGGTCTCGGGCGCCGACCTCACCCACCGGGCGGTGGCGCAGGCCTCGCGCTTCGGTGCCGAGACGGTGCTCGCCCGCGACGTCGTCGGGCTCGAGCAGAAGGGACCGGTGTACGCCGTGCAGCTCGCCGACGGCGGGCAGGTCGAGGCCCGCGCCGTGCTCGTCGCGACCGGGGTGGCCTACCGCCGGCTCGAGGCCGGCGGCGTCGACGACCTGGGGTCGCGCGGGGTCTACTACGGCGCCTCGGCGAGCGAGGCGGCGCAGAACCGGGGGCAGGTGGTCTACGTCGTCGGCGCGGCGAACTCCGCCGGGCAGGCGGTGCTGAACTTCGCCCAGGTGGCGAGCCGGGTCGTCATGCTCGTGCGCGGCGACGGCCTCGAGAACTCGATGTCCGAGTACCTCATCGCCCGGATCCGGGCCGCCGAGAACGTCGAGGTGCGCTTCCGCACCGAGGTCGTGGCGGCGCACGGGTCCGGGCACCTGGAGTCCCTGACCCTCGTCGACCGGGAGACCGGCCGCGAGTACGACGAGCCGACGAACTGGCTCTTCGTCTTCATCGGTGCCCTCCCGCGCACCGACTGGCTGGGCGACGCCGTCGTCCGTGACAGCAAGGGGTTCGTCGTGACCGGTCCCGACCTGCAGCTGCCCGAGCACGCCGGTCGGTGGCCGCTGCCGAGGGCTCCCTACGCCCTCGAGACGAGCATGCCCGGCGTGTTCGCGGCCGGCGACGTGCGCCTCGACTCGATGAAGCGGGTCGCCTCCGCCGTCGGTGAGGGTGCGATGGCGGTCTACCTCGTCCACCGCTACCTCGCGAGCGTCTGATGGACCACGCCGAGCTCCGCGCGCTGGAGCTGTTCGACGGCCTCGACGACGACCAGCTCCAGGAGCTGCTCGACGCCTCGACCGAGGTGCGCATGCGCCGCGCCCAGGTGCTCTTCCTCGGAGGGCCACCCCGCCGACGCCTGGTGGATGCTCCTCGACGGCACGATGGCGCTGGTGCGCAAGGTCGGGACCGAGGAGTCCGTGCTCGGGTACATGACGGTGCCGGGCCAGTGGGCCGGAGGCTTCGCCGCCTGGGACCCGTCCGGCACGTACCTCGCGTCGGCACGGGCCGAGAACCCGGGGCGCGTCCTGCGGCTCGACTCCGCGGAGCTGCGGCGGCTGTCGCAGAAGTGGTTCCCGTTCGGCCTGCACTTCATCGACGGCATGGTCACCAACGTTCGGCGGATGGAGTCCAGCGCGCGCCAGCGCGACGCGCTCGTGGCCCTCGGCACGCTGTCGGCGGGCCTCGCCCACGAGCTCAACAACCCGGCATCCGCCGCCACGCGGGCGGTCGACGCGCTGCAGGGGACGTCGGAGCTCGTCCTGTCCTCGCTCTCCTCGCTCGCGACCGGGGGCGTCACGCCGGAGCAGTTCACCGCCCTCGACGCGCTGCGCCGCCGGGTCAGCGGCCCGGAGTCCGCGCTCACGGGGATGGACCTCGCCGACCGCGAGGACGAGCTCTCCGACTGGCTGACGCGACCACGACGTCGACCGTGACTGGATCATCGCGCCGGTCCTCGCCTCCGCGGGTGCCGACGTCGACTGGTGCGAGGAGGTCGCCGAGGTGATGCCCGGGGCGACGCTCGGCCCTGCGCTGGAGTGGGTCTCGTCGTCGCTGTCGACGGCGGCGCTGCTGCAGGAGGTCAAGGAGGCCACCGGGCGCGTCTCGAGCCTGGTGTCGGCCGTGCGCTCGTACTCGCAGATGGACCGCGCCTCGTGGCAGCCGACCGACCTCGTCGAGGGCCTCGAGAGCACGCTGGTGATGCTCGGGCACAAGCTGCGCGACGGCATCCAGGTCGAGCGGCAGTACGGCACGATGCTGCCGTCGATCGAGGCCGTGGGCGGCGAGCTCAACCAGGTGTGGACCAACCTCATCGACAACGCCATCGACGCCATGGAGGGCCACGGCACGCTGCGGGTGTCGGCGCGCTCCGACACGGTGGGGTGGGTGGTCGTCGAGATCGGCGACACCGGCTCGGGCATGCCGCCGGAGGTGCAGGCGCATGCGTTCGAGCCGTTCTTCACGACGAAGGAGGTCGGCAAGGGCACCGGCCTCGGCCTCGACATCTCCCGCCGGATCGTCGTCGAGAGACACTCGGGCGAGATCACCATCGAGTCGGGCCCGAGTGGCACCGTGGTCCGTGTGCGACTGCCACGGCACCACCGGGGCACCTCCTGAGGCGCACGACCAGGCCCGACGAAGGACATGCGATGAGCGAGACCGCGAAGCCCGGCGAGTTCGACCCGACCGTGCCACCGAGCGGCACCGGGTGCGCCGACTGCGAGGGAGCCGACCCGCCGGGCTGGTGGGTGCACCTGCGCCGGTGTGCCGCCTGCGGCCACATCGGGTGCTGCGACACCTCGCCGGGCCAGCACGCGACGGCCCACGCCGCGGCCGCCGGCCACCCCGTCGTGCAGAGCTTCGAGCCGGGCGAGGACTGGTTCTGGAACTACGCGACGGCCGAGATGGTCGACCGGCCCGGAGCTGGCTCCACCGACGTCGCGCCCGGCCGACCAGCGCCCGCCCGCGCCTCGCGAGCGGATCCCCGACGACTGGCGGGACCGCTCCACCGATGAGCCGGAGCCGGCCCCCGACGGGCACCACGGTTCGGCTGCTCGCCGTCCCCGCGGGACCGGCATCCCTCGACCTCCTCCCCCGCCTCGCCGAGGCGATGACCGGTTCCGCGCCGGTGCTGCCGTACGCCGCCTCGGCACCGGAGCCCGTCGTGCCCGAGCACGACCCGGACGGGCTGCCGGCCGGGCTCGCCGTCGTCGTCGGCACCTCTGGGTCGACCGGCACGCCCAAGCGCGCGCTGCTGACCGCCGACGCGCTGCGGGCGAGCGCGCGGGCGACGCACTCGCGGCTCGGTGGCACCGGCCAGTGGCTGCTCGCGCTGCCGGCCCACCATGTCGCCGGCCTCCAGGTGCTGCTGCGCTCGCTGGATGCCGGGACGCCTCCCCTCGCGATGGACCTCTCGGACGGCTTCGCCCCGCGCGAGTTCGTCGCGACGACCCAGCGGTTCGAGCCCGGCGCGCGGCGGTACACGAGCCTCGTGCCGACCCAGCTAGTGCGGCTGCTCGACCACCCCGGGGGCGCCGACGCGCTGCGCAGCTTCGACGCGGTGCTCGTCGGCGGGTCGGCCGTGCCGCCGCGGCTGCGCCGTCGCGCGGAGCGGGCACGGGTCCGGGTCGTCGCCACGTACGGCATGAGCGAGTCGGCCGGGGGGTGCGTCTACGACGGCCGTGCGCTGTCGTGCGCCGAGGTCGCGTTCGACGACGAGAACCGCATCCACCTCGGCGGGGCGACCATCGCGCACGGCTACCTCGGCCGGCCCGACCTCACCGCCGCGGCCTTCGGGGCCGACGACGACGGCATCCGGTGGTTCCGCACCGACGACGTCGGCCACACCGACGAGAACGCGCGGCTGCACGTCGACGGGCGCGTCGACGACCTCGTCAACACCGGCGGCCTCAAGGTGGCGCCGCGGCTGGTCGAGGAGGCGATCCTCGAGCACGTGCCCGGAGTGCAGGACGTCCTCGTCGTCGGCAGCCCGGACCCCGAGTGGGGCGAGGCCGTCTGCGCGCTCGTCGTCCTCGAGCCGGGCGCGGTCCGGCGCGGCGTCACCGCCGCCGACCTGCGGGCGCACCTGCGCGGCATCCTGCCCGACCACGCCCTGCCACGGCACGCGCAGACCGCGACGGAGGTGCCCCAGCGCGGCCCGGGCAAGCCGGACCGGCGTGCGGTGGCCTCCAGGTTCACCGTGGGAGGATGACCGTGTGCTCCGCTACCTGCCGGTCCTGCTCAGCCTCGGGCTGACGATCTACTGCGTGGTGGACGCGATCCAGACCGAGGACGAGGCGGTGCGCAACCTCCCGAAGCTCGCCTGGCTGGGCCTCATCCTCCTCGCCCCGCTCGTCGGCCCGGTGGCCTGGCTCATCGCCGGGCGTCCGCGGACCGTGGCGATCCGTCCGGCGACGCCGCCCCGCCGCCCGCGCGGCCCGGACGACGACCCCGACTTCCTCAAGGACCTCTGACCCCACCCATGGCCTCCCTCTCCGCAGTGGGTGGCGGGCGCCCGTCCGCGCACCCTGCCCGCCGCCGTCGCCCCCGTCGTCCTCGGCACGGCCGCCGCCCACCTCGTCGGGCGGGCCGACCTCGCGCTGGCGGTGCTCGCCCTCGTCGTGGCCCTGGCCCTGCAGGTGGGCGTCAACTACGCGAACGACTACAGCGACGGCATCCGCGGCACGGACGAGGCGCGGGTCGGACCGGTGCGGCTCGTCGGGCAGCGGCTCGCCGCGCCCGGCAACGTCAGGCTCGCGGCGATGCTCTCGTTCGCGGCGGCGGGGGTCGTCGGCCTGGCGCTCGTCGGCGCTCTCCGGGGCGTGGGTGATGCTGCCCGTGGGCGCGTTGGCCGTGCTGGCCGCGTGGCGCTACACCGGAGGGCACCAACCCCTACGGCTACCGCGGGCTCGGCGAGGTCTACGTCTTCGTGTTCTTCGGGCTGGTGGCCACCCTCGGCACGCAGTACACCCAGGCGGGTGCGGTGACCTGGTTCGGGGTGCTCGGGGCCGTGGGCGTGGGTGCGGTCGCCTCGGCGATCCTCGTCGCGAACAACCTGCGCGACATCCCGACCGACTCCGAGCACGGCAAGCGCACGCTCGCGGTGCGGCTCGGCGACCGTCGCACGCGGCTGCTGTACGCCGGCCTGGTCGGGGTCTCCGTCGTCACGCTGGCCGTCATGGCGGTGTGGGAGCCGTGGGTGCTGCTCGGCCTGCTGGCCCTCCCGCTCGGGGTGCGCGGGGTGCGAACGGTGCTCGCCGGCACGACGGGCCCGGCCCTCGTGCCGGTGCTCGCCGCGACGGGCCTCTACGAGGTGGCGTACGCGGTGCTCGCCGCGCTCGGCGTGGTGGTCGGCGTCGCCTTCGCCTGACGGCCTGGGGTTTCGGTTCTGGGGCTGGGAGCTCGAGCACGTGGCGTCGGCTACCGCCTCGTAGGTGCTGCGTTCAGTGCACCTCCCAGGCGGTAGGCGCGGTCACGTGGCCCGGGCGCTCGGGAGGTCCAGCACGTGGCCTCGGCTACCGCCTCGTAGGTGCTGTGTTCAGTGCACCTCCCAGGCGGTAGCGACGCGGTCAGGGGCGGCGCGTGGTCAGGGCGTGCCCGAGCCGCACGAGCCGCGGCGTGCCGGCTGGGTCCTCGAGGACCACGTAGTCGTCGCGCCGTCGGCACCGGGTAGCTTCGTGGCCGACCGCACCAGGCGTGCGGGCGGCGCCGGCGGCCCGGGTGACCGGTCGCCGCCGGCCACCGTCAGCACGCGCAGCGTGCCACCGGACGCCAGCACGATGGTCGGGCCGGCATCCCCCAGCAGTGGCGCGGTGAGCAGGTCGTGCTCCCCCACGGCGAGGGCGGGCAGGGCGAGGATGCCGGGAGCCCCCTCGGGCGGCAGGGTCCAGCCCCGCAGCGTCCCGTCCAGCACCCCCACGACGGTGCACGTCCCTCCGGCGTCGCAGGCCGCGCCATGCGCCTCGCCGAGCGCGCCGTCGCCGGGGAGGTCGGTGCGCGTCCACGGGCCGTCCGGGCCGGGCGCCCGCCAGACCGCCGCTCGTTGGGTCACGCTGCTCTCGCCGAAGCAGGGTCACCGAGCCGACGAGCAGCATTCCCTCGCGGTCCGACCGTCGCGCCGCGGGCCGACACCAGCTCGGCTGGAGTGCTCGCCAACGCCGTGCCGGTCGACGACGCTCGCATCCAGCGCTCGCCCGACGGGTGCCACAGGGCGATGTCGAGCCCCGCGCCACGACTCTCCCACGACCCCACGATGACCGGGCCGCGCTGGGCGTCTGCACGAGGGCGACGAGCGCACCCGCGCCCCAGCCCCCGAACGTCTCGAACGGCTGCGGCAGCTCGCGCACTCCGCCGACGCTCCCCGCGCCAGGTGCTCCACCGCGTGTTCGAGTGCGCGCCGGCCGGCGCACCACCGACGAGGTCGACCGGGCCCCCCGCGTGCGCGGCCACGAGCCACTCCGACCGAGAAGGCCGTCGGCGACACCGGCGTGACGGGCACCTCGGCGGAGCCGCCCGCGCCATCAGCACGGTGAGGCGCGGTCGCGAGCTCCGAACCCGCGGCCGCGCGGGAGCCCGACGAGCAGTCCCTCCCCCAGGCGCGACCACACCGGCTCGTAGCCCCCCGGCAGCGGCACGTCGGTCGTGCCCACCGTGACGCCGCCCCGGACGACGCCGACCCCGAGGACGGCGCATCGCAGGCGGAGACGCCGAGCAGCACCACGGCCAGCGCCACCGCCCCCCACCGGCGACGGGGCGTTCGCGTCGTCGTCATACGTCGATCGTCAGGCCGACGGCGACCGTGTCGCCGAGGTCCACCTGCTCGCGCCGTCGGACCTCGGCTCGCAGCGGCACGATGTAGCCGCCGTCCTTCGGCCAGAGCGAGGTGGCCCACTCGCTCGTGCCGAGGCGCACCGTCACCGGCACCATCCCCCAACCGTAGCTGACGAGTCCCGAGGCGGCCTCGATCGCGCCGCACAGCTCGTCGGGCACCGACACGAAGTGGTGCGGCGCGGGGCCACGCCAGAACCACACCTCACCGCCGAACCTCCAGCTCCACCGGCTCAGGATAGGAGCCGGGGGTCAGCGGAACGTGTCGTCCTCCCCGGTGGTCTCCTTCCGCACCTCGCCGGAGGGGTCACCGAGCACCTCGGCGTCCTCGGCGACCTCGTCCTCCGAGCGCGTCGGCCCGGCCGCCTGCCGGGCGGCGCTGCGCCGCTCGATCCTCTCGGCGAGCTGGGCCGAGTACTCCTCGCGGAAGCGCCGCAGGCCGAAGTACGAGATCACCGCCGAGAGCAGGGCCGCCGCGACGACGAGCAGCAGCAGCTGGTTCTCGCCGCGCAGCCCCAGGAGCCAGAGCACCGACAGGCAGCCGAGGAAGACGAGCAACCGGAGCAGGGTGTAGCGGAGCACGACGCGTCACAGCCCCGAGTAGGAGTGCTGGCCCACGAAGAAGACGTTGACGACGGCGAAGTTGAGGATGATGCAGCCGTAGCCGACGAGGGCGATCCACACGGCGTTCTGGCGCTTCCAGCCGGTCGTCGCGCGGGCGTGGAGGTAGGCGGCGTACACCACCCAGATGACGAAGCTCCACACCTCCTTGGGGTCCCAGTTCCAGTACGACCCCCACGCCTGGCGGGCCCAGATCGCGCCGGCGATGACCGTGAACGTCCACAGCGGGAACGCGACGATGTGCACGGCGTACGTCAGGCGCTCCAGCCCGCGGGCGTCGGGCAGCCGGCTCATGAAGCTGCGCGGCCGCTCGGGCGCCGACTCGAGGCGGTCCTGGATGAGGTACATCACCCCGAGCGAGAAGCCGATGGTGAAGACCGCGACCGACAGCGTCGCCACGGTCACGTGGATGGCGAGCCACACCGAGCGCAGGGACGGCATCAGCTCCGAGGCGTCGGTGTACCAGACGGTGACCGCCATCCCGAGGTTGAGCAGCACGGGGAGGACGACGAACAGGCCGAGCCAGCGCAGGTCGCGTCGCGTCGCCCAGCCGCAGTAGGCGAGCAGCACGAACATCGACCCGACGACCGCGAACTCGTACATGTTGCCCAGCGGCCAGCGGTGCACCTCGGCCGCGCGCAGCACCACGCCCACGACGACGAGCACCGTGCCGAGCACCGTGAGCATCCACCCGACGCCCCCCGCCTTGCGGGCGCCGACCGGCTCGCGCGTCGCTCTCGACCGCCGGGACCATGCCGGATGCCGGTGCCGCGCCTTCACCCTCCGGCGCAACCGCCCGCGGCGACGAGCTCGCGCTCGCGGGTCGCCTCCCGCTCGCGGGTGGCCTCGCGTGCCGGGGCCAGCCGGGCGAGGTACACGGCGTACGCGACCATCGCGAGCGTCAGCACCACCATGGCGGAGTAGATCGCCGTGTTCGACAGCTGGGCGAGCGTGGTGTCGGTCATCGCGTTCCTTCGAGTGCGGTCAGGAGGTGCTCGATCTCGTCGGCCATCCCCTCGTCGTCGTCCTTGGCGAGGCCGCCGACGGACACCACAGTACGACCCGGCTCGGACGCGGGCCCAACCCGCACGAACACCCTTCGACGGCGGATGACGAGCGAGGCGACGAGCCCCGCCAGCGAGAGCAGTGCGGCGACCAGGGTGAGCGACTTGCCGGGGTCGCTGCGGATGGACAGCCCGGCGAAGCGCTCGACGCCGTCGAAGGTGATGGAGCCGCGGCCGTCGGGGAGCTGGAAGGTGTCGCCGGGCCGCAGCAGGATGCGCAGCTGGTCGGCGCCGTCGGCACCCGGCACGGCCGTCATCGCCGCGGTGTCCAGGGCGTAGACCGACTGGGGTCGACCGCTCGGGAAGAGCTCGCCCTCGAACGCCGTGAGCGCGAGCTGCGGGTCGAGGGTGTCGGGGAAGACCGAGTGGGGGCCGCTCTCCGCGTCGATGACGCCGGTCGGCAGGAAGAAGCCGGCGAACCCGAGCTGTTCCGGCGAGGCGCCGGGCACCTTCACCGCGCCGACCGAGGTGTAGTTGTCGTCCTGCGGCAGGAAGGGCGTGGCGTCCGAGTACAGGACGGTTCCCTCGCCGTCGCGCACGGTGATCCGCGGGGCGTACCCGTTGCCGAGGAGGAACACCGAGCCGCCGCCGGTCTCGAGGGGGTGGTTGACCCGGATCGAGCGGGGCTCGCTCCGGCCCTCGGTGTCGGTGAAGGTCGTGAACGCCTCGAAGTCGCGCGGCGCCCCGAACTGTCCCTTGCCCTTCGTGTCGGTCTCGAACTCGACGTCGAGCCGGTCGACGGCGATCGTGAAGGGCGCCAGCGCGTTGACGTCGACCCATGGCCCGGGGCTGAAGGTGTCGTACCGCGAGAGCGTGTTCGCGAAGGTCTTCCCGACGGGGACGATGACGTCGCCCTTCCAGCCGAGCAGGTGCCCCCACGCCACCCCGACGAGGATGCCGATGAGCGCGACGTGGAAGACGAGGTTTCCCGTCTCGCGCAGGTAGCCCTTCTCGGCCGACAGGCTCGCGTCGTCGTGCGCGTGGACGCGGTACCGGCGCCGACGCAGGGCGACGCGCAGCCGCTCGCGCACCTCCACCGGCATCCCCGTCGACGACGGTCTCGCGGTGCTCGGCGAGGCGCTCGAGGCGGCGCGGTGGCCGGGGCGGGGCCGCGCGGACCTGGTGCCAGAGGATCCTCGTGCGCGGCACGACGCAGCCGATGAGCGAGACGAAGAGCAGCAGGTAGATCGCCGCGAACCAGGGTGACGCGTAGACCTCGAAGAACCCGAGCCGGTCGAGCACGCGCCCGGCGCCCGGGTGGTCGGCGATCCACTGCGAGGTGCGCGCCGGGTCGATCGAGCGCTGCGGGAAGGTCGACCCGGGGATCGCGCCGATGGCGAGCAGCAGCAGGAGGAACAGGGCCGTGCGCATGCTCGTCAGCTGCCGCCACCCCCAGCGCAGCCAGCCGACCGGGCCGAGCCGCGGCTGCGCGACGCCGGTGCGCTCCTGCGTCCCGGTGCTCACAGCGCCACCCGGAAGGTGTCTGACGAGCTCGCTCTGGAGCCAGGTGGTGAGGGACTGCCACGCCCCGGTGACCATGAGCAGCCCGACGAGCACGAGCATGACCCCACCCACCACCTGGATGCCGCGCTGGTGGCGACGCAGCCACCCCGACGCCCGGCCGGCCCGGTCGAGCCCGGCGGCGATGAGGACGAAGGGCAGGCCCGAGCCCCAGCCCGTAGGCGACGGCGAGGACGACGCCGCGCCACACCTGAGGATCCACGGTGGTGCTGGCGAGGACGAGCACGGCGGCGAGGGTCGGGCCGATGCACGGCGCCCAGCCGAGCCCGAAGACCGCACCGAGCACCGGTGCCCCGGCAAGTCCGGCCCGGGGCCGCCACGCGATCCTCGCCTCACGCTGCGGGCCGAGGCCGAGGAAGACCAGCCCCATGAGGACGACGACGACGCCACCCAGGCGCATGAGCACGGTGCGGTGCTCGACGAGCGCCCGGCCGGCCGTCGTGACGAAGATCGAGCCGAGCACGAAGACGACGATGAAGCCGAGGACGAAGAGCAGCGCGCCGGTCACCGTCCTGCCGCGGGGCTTCTCGTCGAGCGTCTCGCCGGTGAGCCCGGTGACGTAGCCGAGGAAGCCCGGGACGAGCGGCAGCACGCACGGGCTGGCGAACGAGACGAGCCCGGCGAGGGCGGCGACCCCGACCGCGAGCGGAAGGGCGCCCGAGGTGACCGTGTCACCGGCGGCGAGCACGGACGGAGGTCATGGCGGCAAGGCTCACGAGCCGGCGACGACGTCGTCGACGAGCCCGCGCAGGGTGCTCGCCGAGACCGGGCCGCTGACCCGCGCGGCGATCCGCCCCTCGGTGTCGAGCACGAGCGTCGTCGGCACCGTCGGTGCCTTGCCCTGCAGGGCGAGGATGAGGGTGCCGCCCGAGGCCTCGTCGCTCAGGCTCGGGTACGTGATGCCCGCCTTCTTCGCGAACGCCGCCCCGCGCGCAGGGTCCTCCCGGAAGTCGATCCCCATGAACCGCACCGGCGCGGAGTCGGCCTGGAGGTCGCCCCACACCTTCTGGAGGTCGGGCGCCTCCGCGACGCACGGCGCGCACCACGACCCCCAGACGTTGAGGACGAGCGCCTCGTCGCGAGCCGAGGCGCTGTCCCACGCCGAGCCGTCGAGGAGCTTCCCGGACAGCTCGACGGGCTCCCCGCGGTCGGCCTCGGGAATCGTCTCGACGGCGCCGTCTCCCGACACGTAGCCCTTCTGGTCGCCGGCCTTCGCCTGCGCCGCAACGGAGTTCGGGTCCTGGCTGCAGCCCGCCACACCGGCGAGCAGTGCCAGCGCGACGCGCCGCCGGCCAACCGGTGGAAGGAGTGCACCGTCATGCACCCGCCCCGGGCTGCGCCTGGTCGAGCAGCGACGCGGCCGGCTCGCTGTACGACAGCGAGAGCAGCTCGTCGTCGAGGAAGGTGAACGACGTCAGGGACGCGAGCGCGCACTCGCGGCGAGCCGG
The DNA here is from genome assembly GCA_963811475.1 of uncultured Actinomycetota bacterium. Lineage (GTDB taxonomy): Bacteria > Actinomycetota > Actinomycetes > Actinomycetales > Dermatophilaceae > Fodinibacter. Next base: position 120,972 of record CAWERJ010000004.1, on the reverse strand, counting down.
GTTGTGGGCCAGCGAGCGACCCTCGGTCGCGAGCCGGATCATCCAGATCGGCGCCTGGTGGCTGACGACGACGGCCTCGTGGCCCCGCGCGGCCTCGCGGGCGTCGACGATGGCCAGTCGCATCCGCTCGACGATCTGCACGTAGGGCTCGCCCCACGACGGCCGGAATGGGTTGATGAACTTCGGGTACAGCCGCGGGTGCCTCAGCAGACCGGCGCCGCCGGCGACCGGCAGCCCCTCGAAGGCGTTGCCGGCCTCGATCAGCCGGTCGTCGAGCGCCACGTCGAGCCCGTGCTCCGAGGCCACCGGCACGGCGGTCTCCCGGGCCCGCTCCAGCGGGCTGGAGACGACGTAGGTGACGTCGTGGTCGCCGAGGTGGTCGGCGGCGAGCTCGGCCATCCGTCGACCGAGCTCGGAGAGGTGGTACCCCGGCAGGCACCCGTACAGCAGCCGCTGCGGGTTGTGGACCTCACCGTGCCGCAGCAGGTGCACGACCGTGCGCTGCGGGTCGCCGCGTCCCGGGTCGCCGACGGTCGGTGGGGGCGTCATGGCGCCGATTGTCGCAAACGCCGCTGGGCGTCCCCGGACGCGGTCAGGCGTCGACGACCACCGGGATGACCAGGGGGCTGCGGCGGTGGGCTCGGTGCGCCCACGTCGACGCCGCGCGCCGGACGAGCTCCTCGATCTGCTCGAGGTCCTCGATGCCGTCGCGAGCCGCCTTGGTCAGCGCGTCCTGGATGGCCGGTGTCGCCGCCGAGAAGTCCATCGCGTCGGGCGGGAAGCCGTGGGCGAGGTAGTCGGGGTCCTCGGTGAGCTTCCCGGTGTCCGGGTCGACGAGGCAGACGATCGTCACGACCCCCTCCTCGGCGAGGGTCCGCCGCACGTGCAGGCTCTCCTCCGTCGCGCCACCCACGGTCATCGCGTCGACGTAGACCAGGCCCGCCGGCACCGTGCCGGTGATGCTGGCCCGCCCGTCGACGAGGTCGACGACGCTGCCGTCCTGCGCGATGAGCACGCGCCCGGCATCCACGCCGGTGCGGATCGCGATGTCGGCGTTGGCGCGCAGGTGCCGCCACTCGCCGTGCACCGGCAGGACGTTGCGCGGGCGGATGACGTTGTAGCAGTAGGCGAGCTCGCCCGCGCTGGCGTGTCCCGAGACGTGCACCTTCGCGTTCCCCTTGTGCACGACGTTGGCGCCCCACCGGGTGAGCTCGTTGATGACCCGGTAGATGGCGTTCTCGTTGCCGGGGATGAGCGAGCTCGCCATGAGGACCGTGTCGCCCTCGGTGATGCTCACCGGGTGGTCGCGGTTGGCCATCCGGGCCAGCGCGGCCATCGGCTCGCCCTGGGAGCCGGTGGCGACGATCGTCATCTGGTCGGGGCGGAGGCGGTCGAGCGCCTTGAGGTCCTTGACGACGAGCCCGTCGGGGATCGTGAGGTAGCCGAGCTCGCGGGCGATGCCCATGTTGCGGACCATCGAGCGGCCGACGAAGGCGACCTTGCGGCCGTGGCGCTGCGCGGCATCCAGGATCTGCTGGATGCGGTGCACGTGGCTGGCGAAGCTCGACACGATGACCCGGCCGCGGGTGGTGCGGAAGACGGCGTCGATGGCCGGCGCCAGCTCTCCCTCGGACACGGTGAAGCCGGGGACCTCGGCGTTGGTCGAGTCGACGAGGAAGAGGTCGACCCCCTCCTCGCCCAGGCGGGCCAACGCCCGCAGGTCGGTGATCCGGCCGTCGAGCGGGAACTGGTCCATCTTGAAGTCGCCGGTGTGCAGCACGAGGCCCGCTGCCGTGCGGATCGCGACGGCGAGCCCGTCGGGGATCGAGTGGTTGACCGCGACGAACTCGCAGTCGAACGGGCCGAACCGGCGGCGCACGCCCTCCTTCACCTCGACGGTGACCGGGGTGATGCGGTGCTCGGTGAGCTTGGCCTCGAGGAGGGCGAGCGTGAGGCGCGAGCCGACGACGGGGATGTCGGGGCGCTCGCGCAGGAGGTACGGCACCCCGCCGATGTGGTCCTCGTGACCGTGGGTCAGCACGATGGCGTCGATGGCGTCGAGGCGGTCCCGGATCCACGTGAAGTCGGGGAGGATGACGTCGACCCCCGGCTGGTGCTCGTCCGGGAAGAGCACCCCGCAGTCGACGACGAGCAGCCGCCCGGCGTGCTCGAAGACCGTCATGTTGCGGCCGATCTCGCCGAGGCCGCCGAGCGGGACGACCCGCAGGCCGTTGCGGGCGAGGGCGGGCAGCTCACCGCTGCTGCGGCGGCGCGGTGACCGGCGGCTCATCGCCCGGCCCCCTCGGTGGCGGAGCCACCGGACGGCCCGGCGGCGGCCGCAGCGGCCGCGGCCGGGAGCGCCTCGAGGACGCGCTCGACCGCCCGGTCGTCGTGCGCACCGGAGACGAACCACGACTCGAAGGCACTCGGTGGCAGGTACACCCCCGCGTCGAGCATCGCGTGGAAGAAGCGGGCGAAGGCAGCGGTGTCCTGGCTGCGCGCGTCGTCGTAGGTGCGCACCTGCTCGTCCCGGAAGAACACCGAGAACATCGACCCGGCCCACTGCACGCGGTGCGGCACACCGGCATCCGACAGAGCCGTGGATGCCGCGTCGGCGATGGTGCGCGACACCGCGCCGAGGTGCGCGTAGAGCGCGTCGTCGCAGGCGCGCAGCGTCGCGAGCCCCGCGGCGGTGGCCACGGGGTTTCCCGACAGGGTGCCCGCCTGGTAGACCGGCCCGTCGGGGGCCAGCAGCGCCATGACGTCACGGCGACCGCCGAAGGCCGCGGCGGGGAAGCCGCCGCCCATGACCTTGCCGAAGGTCATGAGGTCAGGGCGGACGTCGACACCCTCGTGCCCCCACCAGCCGGCGCGGCCGACCCGGAAGCCGGTCATGACCTCGTCCGACACGAGGAGCGCCCCGTGCTCGGTCGTGACCCGGCGCAGCGCCTCGGTGAAGCCGGGGTCCGGCGGCACGACGCCCATGTTGCCGGCGGCGGCCTCGGTGACGACGCACGCGATGCGCTCCCCGTGCGCCGCGAAGACGGCGTCGAGTGCGGCGACGTCGTTGTAGGGCACGACGAGGGTCTCGGCCGCGACCTCGGCGGGCACGCCGGCAGAGTCGGGGAGCGCCAGGGTGGCGACGCCGGAGCCCGCGCTGACGAGGAGGGAGTCGACGTGGCCGTGGTAGTGGCCGGCGAACTTCACGACGAGGCTGCGCCCCGTGAACCCCCGGGCGAGGCGGATGGCGCTCATCGTCGCCTCGGTGCCGCTGGAGACGAGGCGCACCTGCTCGACGGGGGCGACCCGCGCGACGATCTCCTCGGCGAGCAGCACCTCGTTCTCGGAGGGCGTGCCGAACGAGAACCCCCGTCCGGCGGCGTCGTGCACGGCGTCGAGCACGCGCGGGTCGGCGTGGCCGAGGATCATCGGCCCCCAGCTGCACACGAGGTCGACGTAGTCGCGGCCGTCGACGTCGGTGAGCCAGGGCCCGCGACCGCTGGCCATGAACCGCGGTGTGCCGCCGACGGCGCGGAACGCACGGACCGGGGAGTTGACGCCGCCGGGCGTCACGGCGCGGGCGCGGGAGAGCAGCGCCTCGGATGCCGGGGCGTCGGTCGGGTGGGTGGTCGGGTAGGGGTGGGTCACCTCCCCATCCTCCCAGCCCTCCCAGCCCGCGACGACTCCGGTGGCGGCGAGGGCCGCCGGTGGCCGTGGCCGCCGGCGCGGCGTCCTACTCGGCGGCGGGGTCCGGGGTGGTGGGGTCGCAGGCGTACGCCGCCCGAACGGCCTCCATCGCCTCGCCGAGGGCGGCGAACTGCTGGGGGGTCAGCACGTCGACGAGGTGCCTGCGGACGCTGCGCACGTGGACGACGGCGAAGTCGGTGATCGCCTGACGCCCCTCGTCGGTGATGCGCAGGAGCACCCCGCGGCCGTCGTCCGGCGCCGGCGAGCGCCGCACCCAGCCCCGCCGCTCGAGGCGCGCCGCCGTGTGGGTGACCCGGCTGCGCGACTGCACGATGAGCGACGCGAGGGCCGACATGCGCAGCTGGCCCATCGGGGCCTCGGAGAGCATCGAGAGCAGCTCGTACTCCGGCAGCGAGATGCCGACGGCCTGCAGGTCACGGTCGAGGGCGACGTCGAGCTCGCGGTTGGCCCGCAGGTAGGCCCGCCACGACACCTGCTCCCCCTCGTCCAGCCACCTCACCCCGTCGCCCGACATGGAACCCATCGTGGCACGTCAGGTGGGGTGCGCGCCGCCGTATTCGGCCCGACGGGTGGGGAGGAGTCCACGGTGGGTCCCACATCGTGAGATGGCGGAATGGTCGTCCGGAGTGTTTAGTTGAACCGTCAACAACAAGCGGTCCCCAACCACCCACCAAGGAGAACACGATGACCGTCATCGACACCCTGAAGACCACCCTGACGCCCGGCACCTGGACGATCGACCCCACGCACAGCGAGGTCGGCTTCGTCGCCCGTCACCTCATGGTGACCAAGGTCCGTGGCTCCTTCACCGACGTCTCCGGCACCGTCGAGGTCGCCGAGGACATCACCCGGTCGGTCGCCGACGTCACCATCAAGGCCGCCTCGGTCCACAGCGGCACCGCCGACCGCGACGCCCACCTGCGCAGCGCCGACTTCTTCGACGTCGACACCTACCCGGACCTCACCTTCCGCTCGACCGCGTTCGACGGTGAGACCCTCACCGGTGACCTGACCATCAAGGGCGTCACCAAGCCGGTCACCCTCGACGTGGAGTTCAACGGCACCGCGACCGACCCGTGGGGCAACGAGAAGGCCGCCTTCGAGGCGACCACCGAGCTCAACCGCACCGACTGGGGCCTCACCTGGAACGCCAACCTCGAGAAGGGTGGCGTCCTGGTGTCCGAGAAGGTGCGCCTGCACCTCGACGTGCAGCTCGCCAAGCAGGCCTGAGCGCCGTCGTTCCCGCTCCGGACCCTCCGCCGGAGCACCGAGGCCGCCGTCCTCCCCGTCAGGGGCAGGGCGGCGGCCTCTCTCGTCGCCCCGCGCCGCAGGCTCGACCGTGCGCAATGGGCCTCAGCCCAGCCCCGACTCGACGAGATCGAGCAGCCGGTCCAAGGCCGCCTGACGCTCGTCCCGGCTGAGGGACGTCAGCGGGCCGTCGAGCAGGAGCACGGACAGCCCGTGCACGGCTGCCCAGGCCGCGACGTCGGTGAAGGCCCGGCGCTCCGGTGACAGCACCCCGGTGGTGACGAGGTCGTCGACGCACGAGACGAGGAGCTGGTAGGGGCCGAGCCCGCTCGACCCGCGGGCGTCGGGCCCCGGGTCCGCCTTCTCGGCCATGGCCCCGGGGTGCATCGCGACGGAGAAGAGGCCCGGCTCCGACAGGGCGAAGTCGAGGTAGGCGCGGCCCGTCGCGCGGAAGCGGGCGCGTGCCCGCCGTCGCGCGGCCTCGGCTGAGGGATCCGATGCCGTGCCGGCCGCCTCCTCCGCCGAGGCCATCAGGTCCTCCATCCGGCGGGCCATCTCGGCGGAGGCGTACCCCGAGATCGCCACGAGCAGGGCGTCGCGGTCGGCGTAGTGCCGGTATGCCGCGCTGTTGCTGACGCCGGCGCGACGCTGGACGTCGCGCAGCGACACGGCATCCGGTCCTCCCTCGCGGGCGAGGGCGACACCGTGCTCGAGGAGCGTCGCCTTGAGGTCGCGCCCACGGCGCTGGCCGGTCTGCGGCACTCGGACCACCCTCCGGATGTAAGCACCGTCAACTTTTCTGTTGACACTGTCAACTTCCTCTGGCACCGTACCAGATGTTTACACCGCTAACTTCAGGAGGAACCCATGACACGCCTCTTCCCGGCCCGGCCGGCCTCCCCGCGCGTGGTCCTCGGCGTGGTCCTGCTCGCGGTCCTCGCGATCACCGTCGAGACCACCGTCGTCAACGTCGCCCTCCCCACCCTCAACACGGAGCTCGGCGCCACGACCACCCAGCTGCAGTGGATCGTCGACGCCTACAACCTCGCGTTCGCCGCCCTCGTCCTCGCCGGCGGCGGCCTGGGAGACCGGTTCGGCCGGCGCGGCGTCCTGGTGGTGGGCCTCGTCCTCTTCGCGGCGACCAACGCCTGGGCAGCGCTCTCCAGCGACGCCGCAGAACTCATCGCCTCGCGGGTGGCGATGGGCGCGGCATCCGCCCTCGTCTACCCCACGACGCTCGCGATCATCACCGCGACGTTCCGTGACCGCCGCGCCCGCGCCGCCGCCATCGGCGTCTGGGGCGCTGTGGGTGGCCTCGGGGTCGCCATCGGCCCGGTGCTCGGCGGCTACCTCCTCGAGCACTTCACGTGGGGCAGCATCTTCTGGGCGCTGATCCCGGCGGCCTTGGCCAGTGCCGGGCTCGCCCTGTGGCTGGTGCCCGACTCCCGCGAGGCCCACCGCCCCGCGCTCGACGTGCCGGGGCTCGCGCTGTCGATCCTCATGCTCGGCAGCCTGGTCTACACGATCATCGAGGCTCCCTCACGCGGATGGAGCTCGACCGCCACCCTCACCGGCTTTGCCGTGGCGGCTGCCTCCACCGCCCTCTTCGTCATCGTGGAGCTGCGCCGCACCGACCCGCTCATCGACGTCTCGCTGTTCGCCAACCTGCGGTTCAGCGCGGCCAGCGGCGCCGTGACCGTCGCGTTCTTCGCGCTGTTCGGGTTCATCTTCCTCATCACCCTGTTCTTCCAGCTGGTCCAGGGCCAGACCCCCTCACGACCGGCGTGCGGGTCGTGCCGGTGGCGGTCTCGATCGCCGTCGGCTCGGTCCTCGGGACCCGCCTCGGCGTGACGCGGATCGGGACCAAGGCAGTCGTCACGCTCGGGCTGCTGATGCTGGCCGCCGCCTTCGGCTGGGTCGCCACCATCGGCGCTGACGTCGCCTACCCACAGGTCGCCGCGCAGATGGTCCTCCTCGGGACGGGGCTGGGCCTCACGACGGCCCCCGCCACCGAGTCGATCATGGGAGTCGTCCGGCCGGAACAGGCCGGTGCCGGCTCGGCGCTCAATGACGCCACCCGGCAGGTCGGCGGGACCCTGGGTGTCGCGGTGCTCGGCAGCATCTACTCGACGATCTACCTCCGCGGTCTCGACTCGTCCACCGTGGTGGCAGCGCTCCCACTCGGTGCCCAGCGGCTCGCGGAGGAGGGCGTCGCACAGGGACTGGGGGTGGCGGATGCCGTCCCAGGCGCCGCGGGCCCCGCCGTCCGCACCGCGGTCGTCGACGCCTTCGTCGACGGCCTGCACGCGGGGTGCCTCACCGCCGCCGTCGTCTGCCTGCTCGGAGCCGTGGCCGTCGCCGTCCTCCTGCCCGCGCGGCCCACCGTCACGCCGCTCGACACGGTCGCCGACCGCCTCGAGCCCGCCGTCGTGCCGGCCTGACCGTCCCCGGACGAAGCGCCGCCGCCGACCCCCCGGGTCGACGGCGGCGCCGTGCGGTCAGAGCCGGGCCGCGGCCTCGAGGGCGTAGTACGTGAGGATGACCTGCGCGCCGGCCCGGCGGATGCCGGTCAGGCTCTCCATCATCACCCGGTCGCGGTCGACCCACCCCCGCTCCGCGGCGGCCTCGATCTGCGAGTACTCCCCCGAGATCTGGTACGCCGCAACGGGAACCGGTGACATGGCGGCCGCCGCGGCGATGACGTCGAGGTGCGGCCCGGCCGGCTTGACCATGACGATGTCGGCTCCCTCCTCGATGTCGAGCTCGAGCTCGCGCAGCGCCTCGGTGCCGTTGGCCGGGTCCTGCTGGTAGGTGGCCCGGTCGCCGACCAGCGACGACTGCACCGCCTCGCGGAACGGCCCGTAGAGGCCGGAGGTGTACTTCGCGGCGTAGGCGAGGATCACGGTGTCGGTGTGCCCGGCGGCATCCAGCGCCTCGCGCACGGCGCCGACCTGTCCGTCCATCATCCCCGACAGCCCGAGCACCGGTGCGCCCGTGGCGGCCTGCGCCAGGGCCATCGACGCGTAGCGCTCGAGGGTCGCGTCGTTGTCGACCGTGCCGTCGTCGGCGAGCACCCCGCAGTGGCCGTGGTCGGTGAACTCGTCGAGGCACAGGTCGGCCATGACGACGAGGTCGTCACCCACCTCGTCGACGAGCCGCCGCAGGGCGACGTTGAGGATGCCGTCGGGGTCGTCGGCGCCCGACCCCCGGGCGTCCTTCGCCACCGGGACCCCGAACACCATGATCCCGCCGAGCCCCGCGTCGACGCAGCGGCGTGCCTCGTCCACGAGCGAGTCCAGCGTGTGCTGCACGACCCCCGGCATGGCCGAGATCGGCACCGGCGACTCGATGCCCTCGCGCACGAACACCGGCAGCACGAGCTCGGCGGGGTGCAGCCGCGTCTCGGCGACGAGCCGGCGCAGCGCCGGGGTGCGGCGCAGGCGACGGGGGCGGGACGAGGGGTGGCCCACGGGGCTCACGTGGCCCGGCGCCGACCACCGGCGCGGCGCTGGCTGGGCCGCAGCACGGCCTCGCCGGCCTCCTGCGCCGCGAGCGCCAGGGAGCGGCCGTGGTCGGCGAGGGCGTCGACGAGGGCCTCGGCCGTGGGTTCCGGCGCGAGGACGTCGACCCGCAGGCCGTGCTCCTCCGCGGTCTTCGCGGTGGCGGGGCCGATGCACGCGACGACGGTGCCGGGGTGCGGCTTGCCGGCGATGCCGACGAGGTTGCGCACCGTCGAGCTCGAGGTGAAGAGCACGGCGTCGAACGACCCGTTCTTGATGGCGTCGCGGACCGGCGCGGCCGGCGGGGCGGCCCGCACGGTGCGGTAGGCCGTGACGTCGTCGACCTCCCAGCCCATCTCCTGGAGCCCGGCGACGAGGGTCTCGGTGGCGATGTCGGCGCGCGGCAGGAAGACCCGGTCGATGGGGTCGAGGTCGCGGTCGTAGGCCGGCCACTCCTCGAGCAGCCCCTTCGCCGACTGCTCGCCCGAGGGGACGAGGTCGGGCGTGATCCCCCAGTCGCGCAGGGCCTGCGCCGTCACGCCTCCGACCGCCGCGACCTTGAGCCCGGCGAACGAGCGGGCGTCGAGCCCGAACTCGTCGAACTTCTCGCGGATCGCCCGGACGGCGTTGACCGAGGTGAAGCCGACCCACTCGTAGCGGCCGGTCACCATCCCCTTGACGGCCCGCTCGAGCTGCTGCGGGGTGCGCGGCTGCTCGACCGAGATCGTCGGGACGACGGCGGCGGAGGCGCCGTGGTGCTCGAGCCGCGCGATCGTCGAGCCGGACTGCTCCTTGGTGCGCGGGACGAGCACCTCCCAGCCGAACAGCGGCTTGGTCTCGAACCACGACAGCGTCTCGCGCAGGGACACCGTGGACCCCACGACCGCCAGCACCGGGAAGCGCCCGTCCGCCATCGTCGCCCCGGCCCCGGCCAGGGTCGTGACGACGGTGCGCTGCTCGGTGCTCGTGCCGCGCTCGGTGACGGCGACGGGGGTCTGCGGGTCCCGGCCGGCCGCGACGAGAGCCTCGAAGGTCTCGGCGGCCCGGTCGGGCTGGCCCAGGACGACGACGGTGACCCGCGGGTCGACGGCCCCCGACAGGTCGACGCCGCGTGCCCCCGCGGCGACGACGTGCAGCCCGGTGGAGCTGCTCGAGGTCAGCGGGACGCCGGCGTACGACGGCACCGCGGTCACCGAGCTGACCCCGGGCACGATCTCGAAGGCGATGCCGGCGCGCGAGCAGGCGGAGGCCTCCTCGGCGAGGCCGTTGAAGACGGCGGGGTCACCGTCCATGAGGCGCACGACGAGGCCGCCGGCGTGCGCCTTGGCTGCGCGGACGACGAGCTTGGCGCGCGAGGCGTGGGTGAGGTTCTCGCCGTGGTCGCCGTGGCCCGCGTCGACGACGTCGACGTCGTCGCGGCACCACCTCTCGACGACGGCCTCGCGAGCCACCTGGTCGATGACGACGGCGTCGGCGGCCGCGAGCAGCTCGGCGGCGCGCACCGTGAGCAGGCCGGGGTCGCCGGGGCCGGCCCCGACGAAGACGACCCGCGCGGGGATGCGGGGGGTGGACGGGGTGGTCGAGCGCGAGGGGCTCACAGGGCACGCTCCGTGGCGATGTGGTCGGCGGTCGTGGGCAGCGGGTCGGGGGTGGCGGACATGAGGTCGGCGGCGCCGTCCTCGAGCAGGAGGTCGGCGAGGCGGCGCCCGAGGGCGGCGGGGTCGGACACCTCGCCCGACGAGCGAGCGGCGCAGGTCGGCGCTGCCGTCGGGGGCGCTGACGACGGCCCGCAGCGACAGCTCGGGGCCGTCGACGCCCTCGACGACCTCGGCGAGCGCCCCGACGGGGGCCGAGCACCCCGCCTCGAGCTCGGCGAGGAGGACGCGTTCGGCGGTCGTGCAGGCGCGGGTGTCGGCGTCGTCGAGGGCAGCGACGACGGATGCCGTGCCGGCGTCGTCGGCGCGGACCTCGACCGCGAGCGCGCCCTGGCCGGGGGCGGGCAGCATCTGGATCGGGTCGATCAGCTCGGTCACCTCGTCGACCCGGCCGAGCCGGCGCAGCCCCGCCGCGGCGAGGACGACGGCATCCAGTCGACCCTCGGCGACCGTCCGCAGCCGCGTGTCGACGTTGCCGCGCAGGTCGGTGACGACGAGCCCGAGGCCGAGGGCCTCGAGCTGCGCCCGGCGGCGCGGCGACCCGGTGCCGACGGTCGCGCCCGCGGGCAGCTCACCGAGGGTCAGGCCGTCTCGCGCCACGAGCGCGTCACGGGCGTCCTCGCGCGTGGGCACCGCGGCGACCGTCGTCGCCGGGTCCGCCGTCGTCGGCAGGTCCTTGAGCGAGTGCACGGCGAGGTCGACCCGCCCGTCGGCCAGGGCCGCGCGCAGGGCCGACACGAACACGCCCGTGCCGCCGAGCTGGGCCAGCGGCGTCGTGCGGTCGCGCGTCACCGGCGGTCGTCACCTCGACGAGCTCGACGTCGTGACCGAGGGCGCGCAGGCGGTCGGCCACCCACGTCGACTGGGTCGTGGCGAGGGCGGAGCGGCGGGTGCCGAGGCGCAGGGCCGTCATGCGTCCCCCTCGGGGAGCGTCGGCGGCGCCGACACCAGGGAGACGTCGCGCGGGTCGAGGTCGAACAGCTCGCTCAGGGCCCTCGCGTAGCTCCCGCCCTGGCCGTCGCGGGCGAGCTCCTTGACCCGCACGGTGGGGGTGTGGAGCAGCTTGTCGACGACCCGCTCGACCGCGCGGCGCACCTCGGCGCGCTCGGCGTCGCCGAGGCCGGGGGTGCGTCGCTCGAGGCGCCGCAGCTCCTCCTCGACGAGCTCGCCGGCGTGCGTGCGCAGCGCAGCGACGGTGGGCGCCACGGCCTCCGCCGACCGCGCGAGCAGGTAGGCGGCGACCTCGGCGGTGACGAGGTCGGCGGCCTCGGCCACCTGCGGCGCCGACCCGGCATCCGCGAGGTCCTCGCCCAGCTCGGCGAGGCCGACCCGGGTGGCTCCGGGCAGCTCGGCGACGGCGAGGTCGATGTCGTGCGGGAGCGCGAGGTCGACGTAGACCTGCGGCCGGCCGCCGCGGGCGACGAGTGCCTCGCGGACGTCGTCGGCGAGCACGACCCGCCCGGGCGCACCGGTGGAGGAGATGACGACGTCGGCGTCGGCGAGCGCGTCACGCAGCTCCGCGAGCCCCCGCGCCGTGCCGCCCACCCGCTCGGCGACCGAGCGGGCGCGGTCGTGGTTGCGGTTGGCGACGACGACCGTGCGGGCGCCCGCCCGGGCGACCGTCGCGGCGGCGAGGGCGCCCATGCCCCCCGCCCCGACGACGAGGACGCAGAGGTCACCGAGCCCGCCGAGCTCGGCCTCCGCCCGGGTCAGCCCCGCCTGCACGAGGGAGCCGCTGACGAGGTCGATGCCGGTCTCGGTGTGGACCCGCTTGGCGACCCGCAGCGCCTGCTGGAGCACGGCGTTGAGGGCCGGGCCCGACGTGGCCGTGCTCCTGGGCCCGCGCGAGGGCACGACGCACCTGTCCGAGGATCTGCGCCTCGCCGACGGCCATCGAGTCGAGGCCCGCCGCGACGCCGAAGACGTGGGCGATGCCGCGCTCCTCGTAGTGCACGAAGAGGTGCGGCTGGAGGTCACCGCGGTCGACCGTGCACGCGTCGGCCAGGGCCGCCGTGATGTCGGCGAGCGCCCCGTGGAAGGTCAGGCACTCGGCGTACACCTCGGTGCGGTTGCACGTCGAGAGCACGACGGCCTCGCTGACGTGCTCCGAGCGCAGCACCGCGGCCTCGAGCGCGGTGCGCGCAGCGGGGTCGAGGGCGACGGACTCGAGGAGGGACAGCGGGGCGCCGTGGTGGGACAGCCCGAGGACGACGAGGCTCATGTGGACACAACCTCCGACACCGCCACCTTCTGCCCGTGGAAGGCGAGGATCTGCAGCTCTGTCGAGAGATCGACGGTGCGGACGACGACCCCGTCGGGGACCGCGAGCACCGCCGGGGCGAAGTTGAGCACCGAGCGCACGCCGCACGCGACGAGCCGGTCGCAGGCCTCCTGGGCGCCGTCGGACGGGGTGGCGATGACGCCGATGGCGAGGCCGTCGTCGGCGACGAGGCCCGGGAGGTCGGCCATCGGCCGGACGACCTGCCCGGCGACCGGCTCGCCGACGACCCGCGGGTCGCCGTCGAGGAGGGCGATGACGCGGAACCCCCGCTCGGCGAACCCGCGGTACGCGGCGAGCGCCCGGCCGAGGTTGCCCATGCCGACGATGGCCACCGGCCAGTCCTGGGTGAGGCCGAGGGCGGAGGTGATCTCCGAGGCCAGCCGCTCGACGTCGTAGCCCACGCCGCGCACCCCGTAGGAGCCGAGGTGCGAGAGGTCCTTGCGCAGCATCGCGGAGCTGACGCCGGCGGCGGTCGCCAGCTCCTCCGAGCTCACCGACCCGATGCCGTCGCGCGCGAGGGCGGTCAGCGCCCGCAGGTAGCCGGGAAGGCGCGCCACCGAGGCCTCGGGGATCCCCCGGCGTGCGGTCGCTGCGGCGGACACGAGCGGTCACCGACTCCTTTCGAGGACCCGCGGCGCCGGTGCGGACGGGCGGTGGCGCGACGGCGCACCCGACCCGCGGGTTGAGACCGCCAGCGTACGGTCATGTGAACGCCTGCACAAAGTCGTCGCCGACCCCGTGAGACACCTCACGCGGGGGGTGTGCTACAAGCGGCTAGCGCGCCAGCGCGAGCCAGCCGGCCACGCGGTCCACCTCGGCGTCGAACACGCGCTCGCGCAGCTCGGGGACGACGGCACCGGTCAGCTGTCCGAAGAGCTCGAAGGAGACCGCGCCGAAGAGCCACGTCCACGCCATGAGGCCGCGCAGCCCCCACTCGTCGGTGGTTCCCGGCCCGAGGAACTCGACGAGGGGCGCGATGCCCTGCGCCGCCTCGGGTGGCACCGGCGACCCGCCCGGGAGGGCGGACGGGGGCGGCCCCGAGGTCAGCGAGTCGTGCAGCAGCGTGGCGAGCAGCCGGGTCACCCGCGTGGCCGGGGCGACCGTGTCCTGAGGGGCGGCGTACCCGGGCACCGGCGAGCCGTACACGAGGGCGTAGAGGGACGGGTGCTCGAGGGCCCAGGAGCGCACGCCGTGCGCGATGACCCGCCACCTGCCCTCGAGGTCGGCGCGCGGGACGGCGGCCTCCGCCTCCTCCACCGCCTCCCCGAGCGCGTCGTAGGCGTCGACGAGCAGGGCGGTGAGGAGCACGTCGCGGTTCTCGAAGTACCGGTACACGGCCGACGGCGCCATCCCCAGCTCCCGCGCGACCGCGCGCAGCGAGAGGCTGCCGGCGCCCTGCGTCGCGAGCTGGTCGCGAGCGGCGTCGAGGATCTCGGTGCGCATCTGCGCCCTGGCCCGGTCCCTCACGCCCTGCGCCCGGGTGGGAGTCGTCGTCATCGCCCCAGTCAAGCACAGTTCGGTGAACACCGTCCTCTTCTGTGGACGGTGCTCTTGCGTCGGCTGGCGTCGATGGTGTTCACTGATCACGGACCAGAACACTGTTCACACCACGAAGGAGAGCACGCCCATGGACACCCACCTCGTCGTCGGAGCCGGCCCGGTCGGCACGCAGGTCGCCCTGCGACTGGCCGAGCAGGGCGCCCGCGTCCGCGTCGTCACCCGCTCGGGCTCCGGGCCGGACCACCCGTCCGTCGAGCGGGTCGTCGCGGATGCCGGGGACGCGCCGACGATGCGCGCGCTCGCTGCCGGGACGGTCGCCGTCTACAACTGCGCCAACCCTGCCTACACGCGGTGGGTCACCGACTGGCCGCCCATCGCCGCCGCACTGCTCGACGCGGCGACGGCATCCGGAGCGGTGCTGGCGACGGTGGGCAACCTCTACGGCTACGGCCGGGTCGACGGCCCCATCGACTCCCGGACGCCGCTCGCCCCGTGCGACGATCAAGGGCGAGGTGCGGGTCCGCATGTGGCAGGACGCGCTGGCCGCGCACGCGGCCGGCCGGGTGCGGGTGGTCGAGGTGCGGGCCAGTGACTACGCCGACGCCGGGTCCAACTCCCACCTGGCGCGCAACGCCCCCGCCGTGCTGGCCGGTCGCACGGTCCGCGTCGTCGGTCGACGCGGACCAGCCGCACAGCTGGACGACGACCCACGACACCGCGCGGCTGCTCGTCGACACCGCCGCCGACGAGCGCGCCCACGGTCGCGCCTGGCTCGTGCCGACCGCCCCAGCGCGCACCCAGCGCGAGGCGCTGGGAGACATCGCCGTCGCGGGCGGGGTGGCGCCGCCACGCGTCAGTGTCCTCGGGCCGCGCGCGATGCGCGTGGTGGGGCTCGTCGTGCCGATGGTCCGTGAGCTGGCGGGGACGGCCTACCAGTTCACCGCACCCTTCGTCGTCGACCACTCCGCCACGGTCGACCTCGTGGGGTGGCAGCCGCAGGACTGGACGGACACCGTGGAGCGAGTGGTCCGCGAGGCCCGCACCTCCGAGACGGCGGGGGTGCGCTGATGCGCCGGGCGGCCGTGACGGGCAGCCTCCGCAGATGCTGGGGTGGGTGCGGTGGCCCATCACCGTTCCCACCCTGACGCAGGCGTGGACGGACCCGGCCGCCAGCGACTCCTCGCGCGAGGCGACCGCCGCGGCGTACGACGTCCTCAACGGGTACGCCGGGGCCGCGCTGGGTGAGCACCTCGGATGGCTGCTCCAGGGCATCTGGGCGGTGGGGATCGCCGTCCTGCTCCTGCGGACGCGTCGCGTACCGCGGTGGTTCGCGGGTCTCGGCCTTTTGGGGCCTCAACGTCTACTCGGCGTGGTACCTGTGGCTCCTCGCGCTCGGCGTGCTGCTCGTGCGTCGCTCGCGCCGGCGGCCGGTCAGGCCGACCGTGGTGGCGACGACAGCGCCGCCCTCAGCCGGGCCTCGTCGACCCTCCAGTAGTCGTGCTGCCGCCCGTCGACGAGGGTCACGGGCACCTGCTCGCTCCACCGCTCGCGCAGCTCGGGGTCGCCGTCGACCGAGACCTCCTCCCACCCCACGCCGAGGTCGGCGGTGACCCGCGCGACGGTCTCGCGGGCGGTGTCGCACAGGTGGCAGCCCGCCCGTCCGATGAGCGTGACGCGGACGGGGGGCGACGGCATCAGAAGAACACCGACCGCCGCTGCATGAGCAGCGTGTACAGCGTCTGCTGGATCGTCTCGCGCACCTGGTCGGTGAGGTCGAAGACGAGCATCGGGTCGTCGGCGGAGCCGGGGGCCTGGGTGTCGGTGGCGATCGGGGCGCCGAACTCGATGATCCACTTGCTGGGCAGGGGGACCAGGCCGAGCGGGCCCAGCCAGGGGAAGGTCGGCGTGACCGGCGCGTACGGCAGGCCCAGCAGCCGGGCCACCGTGCCCATGTTGCCGATGATCGGGGCGATCTCCTCGGCACCGACGACCGAGCACGGGACGATCGGCACCTGCGCCTCGAGCGCCGCGGCGACGAAGCCGCCGCGGCCGAAGCGCTGCAGCTTGTACCGCTCGCGGAAGGGCTTGCCGACGCCCTTGAAGCCCTCGGGGAAGACGCCGACGAGCTCCCCCTGGGCGAAGAGCCGCTCGGCGTCGGCGTTCGTCGCGAGGGTCGACCCGGACCGGCGGGCGATGGTCCCGAGGAACGGGGTCGAGAAGACGAGGTCGGCGCCGAGCGCACGCATGACCCGGTGCTCGGGGTGCTCGTCGTGGATGGCGAGCTGGACCATGAGCGAGTCGAGCGCGATGGTGCCCGAGTGGTTCGACACGACGAGGGCGCCGCCGCTGCTCGGGATGTTCTCGATGCCGCGGACCTCGACCCGGAACCAGTGGCGGTAGATCG
Source organism: uncultured Actinomycetota bacterium (assembly GCA_963811475.1). GTDB lineage: Bacteria > Actinomycetota > Actinomycetes > Actinomycetales > Dermatophilaceae > Fodinibacter. The sequence continues at coordinate 104,676 of CAWERJ010000004.1, read as the reverse complement.
GCCGCAGCATCGGGTAGAAGACGTGCTCGGTGAAGTCGGCGTCGTAGCCGAAGTCGTCGACGTCGTAGTCGCCGTCGACGCGGCGTCGCAGGTACGCGAGCACCTGGGCGACCCGTCGCTCGACGTCCTCGGGCGCCACGCCGGCCGTCTCGGCGGCGAGCCGCAGCACGCCGACGACCGCCTCGAGCGCGTCGGCGAGGTCGGGCAGCGGCAGGCCGGTGCGCGTCGGCGCCGTCGAGCACCGTGGGGTCGAGCGGGGGCTCGGCGAGCCGCAGGTGCGGGCGGGCCGCGTCGCGGCGCGCCTTCTCGCGCGGATCGACCCGCGGGCGCCGCGGCGGTGTCCCGGTGGCGGATGCCGTCGCCGGCACCCGGCGCGCCCGCCGTTCGCCGGACTGGCGGGACGCCGCCCGGGAGGGTGCTGACCGGACCTGCGGGGCGGGGCGGTGCGGAGGACGACCCGCGGGCGACGGCGATGCCGGACGCAGCCGGGGTGGCGTCGGCCGGCGCCGGGGCCTGACGGCTCGGCTCGGCCTGTGCCGCAGCGGTCTTCGTCGCCGCCTTGGCCGTGGCCTTCTTCGCCATCGCGGCCTTGGCCGTGGCCTTCTTCGCCGTCACCGCCCTGGCCGTCGATCTCTTCGGTGTCGTCGCCGGCTTCGTCGTCGCCGCCTTCGCGGTTCTCTGTCGTCGCCCTCTTCGCCGGGGCGGACGCACCGGCGGGCGGAACGGCATCCTCGGCCGGGGGAACCGGCTCGGCGCCGATCAGGGGCGTCGAGCGGCGCCGGGCGCGCTCGTCCGACGCGCGCGCGGCCCCCGCTGCGAGCGCTCCGCGGCGGGTGGCCATCAGTGACCCCTCCCGGTCCCGAGGGTGCGCAGCACGACCTGGCTGGCGGTGCCCGCGACGCCGCTCACGGCATCCCCGACGATCGAGGCGGCGGGCACCGCAGGCCCGACGGTGCGGGCGAAGTCCTCGAAGGCCCCGCGCGAGGTGTACCGCGGCGAGAACCCGAGCACCGAGCGCATCCGCGTCGTGTCGAGGCCGCGCCCGAAGGCGAGGAACGACATCTGGTCGGGCGAGAAGTCGGCCAGCCCGACCCTGCGGGCCAGGCCCCCGACGAACCCTGCGGCCGGCAGCGGCAGCGGGAGCACCGGGCGGCCGACGAGGGCCGCCGCCTGCAGCACGGTGACGACGCCGTCGCCGGCGAGGTTGACGATGCCGGTCGCCGCACCGGTCGTGCCGAGGGCGAGTGCGTCGATGGCGTCGTCCTCGTGGACGAACTGCATCCGGGCGTCGAAGCCGAGCGGGACGGGGATGACGGGGAGGTTGAAGTAGTCGGTGATCGACGTGCGGATGCGTGGGCCGACGATGTTCGCGAAGCGCAGGGTGAGGATCTCGGTGTCGGGACGGCGGCGGGCGAAGCCGCGCACGTAGCCCTCGACCTCGATCGAGTCCTTGCCGAAGCCCCCGGACGGCGAGCGCTTGGCGCCCATGTCCTCGGTGAACATCGCCGGGTCGCGCGGCGTGGACCCGTAGACCGCCGCGGAGGACTTGACGACGAGCCGGCGCACCGTGCGGGACTTCTGGCAGGCCGCGAGCAGCTGCATCGTCCCGATGACGTTGATCTCCTTCTGCGGGGTGCGTCCCCCGACGAAGGTCGGCGTGGCGATGACGTTGAGGTGGACGACGGTGTCGACGCCGTTGGACTCGATGACCCGCGAGATCATCGGGTTGCGGATGTCGGCGCGCACGAACTCGACCCCGCCGACGTCGTGCGGCGGCGGGATGACGTCGACCCCCACCACGCGGTCGACCGACGGGTCGGCGGTGAGGCGGCGCGCGAGGAGACCCCCGAGGTAACGGGACACCCCCGTGACGAGCACCACCTGCCCCACGCCATGCTCCTTACTCGGGAACCGTCACCCCGACCCTACCGAGTGTGCACCCACCGACGACAAAGGCCCCCGTCGTGCGGGGACCCTTGAAGCACGAGAGGTGACTCGAGGTCACTTCTTGTTGCGGCGCTGGTGGCGCGTCTTGCGAAGGAGCTTGCGGTGCTTCTTCTTCGCCATCCGCTTGCGCCGCTTCTTGATGACTGAACCCATGGGATGTCCTCGATGGTGGTGGCTCTGGTGCGGCTGCCCACCCTACCGGCAGGCGTGGGCCCGCCCCAAACGCGGTCCGGCGGACCACGCGGTGCTGCAGACGCCTCGAGGGGCGGCCCGACCGGGCCGCCCCTCGAGGCAGTGCTGTTCGCGAAGGATCACGCGGTGTCGACGAACGAGCTGCGCAGGTAGGCGTGCACCTCGTCCTCCGGCACCCGGAAGGACCGACCCACGCGGATGGCCGGGAGCTCCCCGGCGTGGACCATGCGGTAGACGGTCATCTTCGAGACGCGCATGATCGCGGCGACCTCCGCGACGGTGAGGAACCGCACCTCCCCGAGCTGGCGCTCCGTGGACATCGTGACCTCGATCTTCTGCCCGACCTCAGCGCCGGAATCCCCGACATTCTCCTGAGAACGTGCACCCGCAACCATAGGGGCAGTTGTGACCACTGGGGAAGGGAACGGAAGACATTTCCCCGCCCTGTCCAGCCGACACGCCGGGACGGCGGGCACCGGACGGTGCGCGACCGGCATCCGGGCCCGTCCTCAGTCGAACCAGGGGTCCATCCCGAGGTGCGGGAACACCGCCTGGCGGGTCGCGAGGATGGCCCGGTCGACGGGGTCGTCGGGGTTGTGCCCGAGGTCCCAGGGCCGCACCCAGATCGGCAGCCGGTCGAGCGGGAGGTCGCCCATCCGCCCGGGCGCGCGCCGCCCGAAGAGGCGCTCGACGTGGTCGAGCCACTCCTGCGGCACCGCGGTGTCGCACGAGACCGGGACGTGCGCCGCGATGGCCGTGAGGTGCGCCCACGAGCGGGGGACGACCTCGACGAGCTCGTAGCCCCCACCACCCAGGGCGACCCAGCGGCCACCGGCCACCTCGTGCGCGAGGTCGTGCAGGGTCTCGTGCGCGCGCCGCTGGGCGTCGACGGTGATCGCGAGGTGGGCCAGGGGGTCGTGCATGTGCGTGTCGCAGCCGTGCTGGCTGACGAGCACGTCGGGGTCGAAGCCCCGCACGAGCGGCACGGCGACGGACTCCAGCGCCCGCAGCCAGGAGGAGTCGCCCGTGGCCGGGGGGAGCGCGACGTTGGCGACCGTCCCGAGGGCCGAGGGACCTCCGACGTCGGCCGGCCACCCGGTGCCCGGGAAGAGGTGCTGGCCGCTCTCGTGGATCGAGACGGTCAGCACCCGGGGGTCGTCCCAGAACATCCGCTCGACCCCGTCGCCGTGGTGCACGTCGATGTCGACGTAGGCGACCCGCTGCGCGCCGTGGTCGAGGAGCCACTGGATGCCGACCCCGATGTCGTTGTAGATGCAGAAGCCGCTCGCGTGGGTGCGCATCGCGTGGTGGAGGCCGCCGCAGTAGTTGACGCCGTGGTCGATGTCGCCCTGCCACACCCCGCGGCAGATCTCGAGGGTGCCCTGGGCGATCCGCGCCGACGCCTCGTGCATCCCGGCGAAGGCCGGGTCGTCCTCGGTGCCCAGGCCCCGGTCGACGTCGGCGGATGCCGGGTCGTCCGACGCGCGCCGGACGGCGGCGATGTAGTCGCGGTCGTGGACCGTCGCCAGCACGTCGTCGGAGGCGGCGTCGGGGCAGACGAGGTCGACGTGGTCGAGGACGCCGAGGGCCCTGGCGAGGCGCGTCGTGAGGTCGAGCCGCACCGGGGCCATCGGGTGGGTCGGGCCGAAGTCGTAGGCCGTGAACGCGTCGTCCCAGATGACGCTCGTCCGGTGGGCCATGCCTGCACGCTACTCGCCACACCCGTCGTGGCAGGCTGGACCTCTCCGACCCCCGTGAGAGAGGCATCACGATGGCGCGCAGCACCGCCCACGACGACGACGTCCTCGTCATCGGGCTCGGCCGGTTCGGGGCCGCGGCCGCGCTCGAGCTGCGACGGCTGGGTCACAAGGTGTCGGCGATCGAGCGCGACGGCTTCCTCGCCGAGAGGTTCCTCGGCCGGATCAGCCACGTCATCCACGGCGACGCGAGTGACGTCGGGGTGATCCGCGACGCCAAGGCCGGGCGCTTCCAGATCGCCGTCGTGGCGATCGGGTCGTCGGTCGAGGCGTCGGTGCTGGCGGCCGCGAACCTCGTCGATGCCGGGGTGCCCGACATCTGGGCCAAGGCGCTGTCCCCCGAGCACGCCCGCATCCTCGACCGGATCGGCGTGCAGCACATCGTGCGCCCCGAGGCCGACACCGGCCGACGCGTCGCGCACCTCGTCGGCGGCCGGATGCAGGACTACATCGAGTTCGACGACGGGTTCGCGATCGTCAAGATGCGGCCCCCGAGCGAGACGATCGGCTTCACCCTCGAGCAGAGCGCCATCCGCAGCAAGTACGGCGTCACGGTCGTCGGGGTCAAGGCGCCGGGCGAGGACTTCACCTATGCGGTGCCCTCGACGAAGGTCTCGGCGCACGACGTGCTCATCGTCAGCGGGCCGACGACGCTCATCGAGCGGCTCGCCGCCCGCCCCTGACGAGGACTGATTGCGGATCGGCCACGCCTTCGCGGCCCCGGAGGGCCGGCCGGCGTCGCCGATCCGCAATCAGTCGGGGAGACCGGGGTCACCAGCTGGCGATGCCGCCCCGGTCGCCGGCCAGCGGCAGGGTCATCGCCAGCTCCTCCTCGCCGTCGTCCTCGGAGACGACCCGCATCGGGCGCCGGTGGGCCGTCGGGCGGAAGCCGAAGCCGCTCGCGAAGGCCACCGCGCGGCCGTTCTCGGTGCCGACCCAGTAGAGCAGCTGGCGCTTGCCGGCCGTGGCGGCTGCCGACGCCCCGGCCCGCACGAGCTCGGTGGCGACGCCGGTGCCGCGCGCCTCGGGGCTCACCCAGAGGCCGAAGAGCTGCGCGGCCTCGGGCTGGTCGTCGTCGGCCGCCCCGACGCTGGCGATGCCGACCGGCCGGCCGTCGCGCTCGGCGAGCAGCCGGGTCGAGCGGTCCATCCGCGCGCGCCAGAACTCCTCGGGTTCAGCGGCCTCCTCGTCGTGCGAGGCGACGAAGGCGTCAGGGGACTCCTGGAGGGCGACGAGCCGCACCGTGCGGTAGCTCTCCCAGTCGTCGGCCCCCAGGGGGCGCACCGTGATGTCACTCATGGCGGCCACTCTCCCACGCCCCCCGCGGGGGTCGGCAACCCGGCGGGGTGAACTCTCGGGTCACTGCGGGAGGTCGAGCGCCAGTGTCTCCTCGGTGACCGACGCGTCCCACGGCATGGTGTCGACCCGGCCCGTCGGCCGGAACCCCATCCGCGCGTAGAAGGCGCGGGCGCGAGCGTTCTCGTGCGCGACGTCGAGCAGCACGCGCGTCCAGCCGGATGCCGGCGCCTCGGCGAGCGCGGCGTCGACCAGCCGCGTCGCGACGTCGGTGCCGCGCGCGACCGTCGCGACCCACATCCCCACGAGGAAGACCTCGTCGGCGGGCTGGTCGTCGGCGTGCCACAGCCCGACGGTGCCCACCGGGCGGCCGGAGTCGAGGGCCAGCCAGGTCGGGCTCCCGGTCGCGCAGCGGGCACGCCACTCGTCGTCGGTGTGCAGCGCTGACTCGGCGTAGGTCACCCAGAAGGCCCGCGGGCTGTCGATGAGCGAGGCCAGCCGCACGTCGCGGTAGGTGCGCCAGGAGGCCGCGGTGACCCGCTCGACGACGAGGTCGGTGCGCGGATGCCGCTCAGTCACCGGCGAGCTCGCGAGACCGGTTGGCAGCGGCCTCCATCGCCGTGATGAAGGCGGCGCGCACCTTGTGGTCGTCGAGCTCGCGCAGCGCCGCGGCCGTCGTCCCCCCGGGCGAGGTGACCTGCTCGCGCAGCACCGTGGGGTGCTGCCCGGTCTCCTTCATCATCGTCGCTGCGCCGTACAGCGTCTGGACGACGAGCTCGGTGGCGGTCGAGCGCGGCATCCCGAGGACGACGCCGGCCTCGATCATCGCCTCGACGACGTAGAAGATGTACGCCGGCCCGCTGCCGGAGATGGCGGTCACGGCATCCTGCAGCTTCTCGGGCACCTCGAGCACCTTGCCGGTGGCGGCGAGCAGCTGCTCGGCCTCGAGCAGGTGGTCGCGGTCGCAGTGGGCGCCCGCGCTGATGGCGGCCATCCCCTGGTCGACCAGGGCGGGGGTGTTCGGCATGACCCGCACCACCGGCCGCCCCGCGGGCAGCCGCGACTCGAGGTAGCTCGTCGTGATGCCGGCCGCGAGGCTCACGACGAGGTTGCCCTCCGCGACGTGGTCGTGGATCTCGGCGAGCAGGCCGCCCATGTCCTGCGGCTTGACGACGAGCACGAGCGTGTCGGCGAGGTCGGCGGCATCCGCGTTGTCGAGGACGCGCACGCCGTACTTCTCGGTGAGCTCGGCGGCGCGGTCCTCGCGCCGCTCGGTGATGACGAGGTCGTTCGCCGGGCGACCCGAGCGGAGCAGGCCCGAGAGGAGGGTCTCGCCCATGACGCCCGCACCGAAGATCGCAACCGTTCCCATGGTCCGAAGTATGCCGGGTCGGCGCGTCGCGCTCGCGCGAGTTCCGGACCGCCGGCACGCCCGTACCGCCTCGGGTGCGACGGCCACCGTCCCCCTCGTGCCCGGTCGGTCAGCCCTTCGTGACGAGTGACCTCAGGAAGAACTCGACGTTGGCGGGGCGCTCTGCCATCCGGCGCACGAGGTAGCCGTACCAGTCCTCGCCGAAGGGCACGTAGACGCGGAGCTGGTGGCCGCGGTCGGCGATCCGGGTCTGCTCGGAGGGCCGGATGCCGAGGAGCATCTGGAACTCGTACGTGTCGGGACTACGGCCATGGTGGCCCGCCAGCGCCTGGGCGATGTCGACGAGGCGCGGGTCGTGGCTCGCGACCATGGGGTAGCCGTCCCCGGCCATGAGCACCTTGAGGCAGCGCACGTAGGACAGGTCGACGTCGTCGCGGTCCTGGAACGCCACGGATGCCGGCTCCTTGTACGCGCCCTTGCACAGGCGCACCCGGCTGCCCTCGGTGGCGAGGTCGCGGCAGTCGGACTCGGTGCGGCGCAGGTACGACTGGAGCACGGCTCCCACCCACGGGAAGTCGGCGCGCAGCGCGCGCACCGTCTCGAGGGTGCGGTCGGTCGTCGTGTGGTCCTCCATGTCGAGAGTGACCGTCGTGCCGACGCGCTCGGCGACCGTGCAGATGACCCGGGCGTGGTCGAGGGCGACGGCGTCGCCGTCCTGGGGCAGCGCCTGCCCGACGGCGCTGAGCTTGACGCTGACCTCGGCCGCTCCGTAGGCCGCGAGGTCGGCCTCGCCGAGCGCCTCGAGGAGGGCCACGTAGGTCTCGCAGGTCGCCCGGGCCCGCGCGAGGTCGGTGGTGTCCTCGCCGAGGTAGTCGATCGTCGCCAGCCGGTTCGTCGTGCGCAGCTCGGCCGTCGTGTCGACCGCCTCCGCCGATCGTCTCGCCGGCAACGTAGCGGGCCACGACGGCACGGCTCACCGGTGCCCGGAGACCGCGTCGCGGACGAGGTCGGACTCGGACAGGCGGAGCATCGCTACCCGGAGCACGTCACTGGGGTCCACGTCGGACAGGCTAGCCGCGACGTCGCTGCGGGAGCGCGTCAGGGCGTACGGCGTCGCAGGGTGAGGCTCCCCAGCCCGAGGGACAGGACGATCCACAGGGCGATCACCCCGAGGCTCGGCAGGACCTCGGAGAGCGGGTCCGCCAGCACTGGTGACGTCCTTCATCGCGTCGACGGCGTAGGACAGGGGCAGCACGTTCGAGATCGCCTCGAGCGCCGGCGGCAGCAGCTCGCGCGGCACGAGGAGCCCGCAGAGGAGGAACTGCGGCAGCACGAACGCCGGCATGAACTGCACCGCCTGGAACTCGGTGCGGGCGAAGCCGCTCGCGAGCAGCCCGAGCGCCGTGCCGAGCAGCGCGTCGAACAGCGCGATGACGACGAGCAGCCACGACGGCCCGGCGATGTCGAGGCCGCAGACCCACACGGCGAAGCCAGTGGCGACGAGCGCCTGGAGCACGGCCATCGTGCCGAAGGCGAGGGCGTAGCCGAGCATGAGGTCGCCCTTGCCCAGCGGGGTCGTGAGGAGCCGCTCGAGCGTGCCCGAGGTGCGCTCGCGCAGGGTGGCGACGCTGGTGACGATGAACATGACGACGAACGGGAAGACACCGAGCAGCGCGGGGCCGATGCGGTTGAAGATGTCGCCGGGGAGGTCGACGTAGATCCAGGCGAGCAGGCCGAGCAGCACGCAGGGCACGACGATGAGCAGGCCGACGGTGCGGTGGTCGCCGCGCAGCTGGCGCAGGATGCGGCCGGCGGTGGCGAGCGTGATCCGGCCGTTCACGCCGCCGCTCCCCCGTCGCGGGCCGCGGCGTCGATGAGCGCGAGGAACGCCTGCTCCGCGTCGTCGGTGCCCGTGGTGGCGAGCAGCTCGGGAAGGGTGGAGTCGCTGAGGATGCGCCCCTCGCGCAGGAGGACCAGCCGGTCGCAGCGCACGGCCTCGTCCATGACGTGGCTCGACACGAGCAGGGTGCGGCCCTCCTCCGCGAGCCTCGCGGAACAGCTGCCACAGGTCGCGGCGCAGCACGGGGTCGAGCCCGACCGTCGGCTCGTCGAGCACGAGCACCTCGGGGTTGCCGACGAGGGTGCAGGCGAGGTTGGCCCGGGTGACCTGCCCGCCGGAGAGGTTCTCGACCCGCGCGTCGGCGTGGTCGGTGAGGTCGACCGCCTCGATCGCCCGGTCGACCTCGTCGGACCCCACGCCCATGACCCGCGCGATGTACCGCACGTTGTCGACCACCGACAGGTCGCTGTAGACGCTCGGCGCCTGCGTGAGGTAGCCGACGCGGTGGCGCAGGGCCGGCGACCCGGCCTCCTCGCCGAGCACCGTGACCGTGCCGCCCGCCACGACCTGGACGCCGACCACGGCCCGCATGAGGGTCGACTTGCCGCCACCGCTCGGCCCGAGCAGGCCGACCACCTGCCCGTGGGGCACGGTCATGCTGAGGTCCGGCAGAACCTCGCGCGCACCGCGCACGACATGGAGGTGGTCGACGACGATCGCCGCTCCGCTCGCTTTATTCGTCATGTGACGAAATGTTGCCACCCCCTGCCGTGCCGCGCAAGCGACGGCGCCCCAGCGTCGCGGCGATAGCGTGCCGACATGTCCTTCCCCAACCCGTTGCACCGGCCCTACCCGGCGGACGTGTACCGCGGCGAGAGCGGCGAGGCCAGTGCCTGGCTGCGCCCGGACGGCGCCGAGCCCGAGATCACCTACCGCTCCGGCGGAACCTGCGAGTACCTCGCGACCGGGGACCGCACCAACGACCGGTACGGCCTCTACCGCTGGACGTTCGGCGACGCCGAGACCGGCCCGGAGCCCCACTTCCACCGCTCGATCACCGAGTCGTTCTACGTGCTCGAGGGCACCGTGCGCCTGTTCGACGGGAGCGGCTGGGTCACGGCGGTGGCCGGCGACTTCCTCCACGTGCCCGAGGGCGGCATCCACGGGTTCCGCGGTGGTGACCACGCCCGGATGCTGCTGATGTTCGCCCCCGGCGCGCCGCGCGAGGACTACTTCGAGACCCTGGCGGCCGTGGGGCAGGGGGCACCGATGTCCGACGACGAGCGCGCGGCGTTCATGCTCCAGCACGACACGTACTGGGTCTGAGCACGCCCTCACCGCGGTGAGTGCGGAAACGGCTGCCGCAGCCGCCGTCTGCGCACTCACGCCGAGGCGGCGAGGTGCAGCCGCGCGAAGGCGAGCGCCTCGGCGAGGTCGAGCTCGCGCTGCGCCTCCGTCGCCCGACGGGTCGCGACCTCGACGACGACGTGCCCGGCGTACCCGCTGGCGGCGAGGGACTCCAGCACCTCACCGCACGGCTGCGTCCCGCGCCCGGGCACGAGGTGCTCGTCGCGCGGCGACCCCACCCCGTCGGCCAGGTGGAGGTGCGTGAGCCGGGTGCCCAGCGCGCCCACCATCTCCATCGCGTCCGAGCCGGACGTCGCCGTGTGCGACAGGTCGAGCGTCACGTGGTCGTAGGGCTGCGGCACGGGGTCCCAGTGCGGCAGGTACGCCTCGACCTCCCGAGACCGGGGGCCGCGCCACGGGTACATGTTCTCGACGGCGAGCCGCATGCCGGTGTCGTTCTCTCGCACCGCGACCCCGTCGACGAAGTCGCGGGCGTACTCGCGCTGCCAGCGGAACGGCGGGTGCAGCACCACCGTGTCGGCATCGAGCTCGTGGGCGAGCTCGACGGAGCGGTCGACCTTGACCCAGGGTCGGTCCCCCACACCCGCTGCGTGACGAGGAGCGTCGGTGCGTGGACGGAGAGGACCGGGATGCCGTGGAGCTCGGCGAGGGTGCGCAGCGCCCCCGCCTCTCGGGTGAGCGGGTCGGTCCACACCATGACCTCGACGCCGTCGTAGCCCAGCCGGCTCGCGAGCTCGAACGCCGAGGCACAGCCCTGGGGGTAGACCGACGCGGTGGACAGCCCCACCCGGGCGTGGGGGACCTCCACCGGTCGGGGCCGACCGGCGCTGCTGCCGCCACGACGCGCCAACGCTCAGCTCATCCTGTCCAGGTGGCGCAGGATGATGCCCTCGCGCAGCGCCCACGGGCAGATCTCGAGCCGGTCGAGGCCGAGGAGGTCCATCGTCGCCTCGACGACGATGGCGCCCGCGAGCAGCTGGTGCGCCCTCGACGCCGACACCCCCGGCAGCTCGGCGCGCTCGGTCGCGGTCATCCCGGCGATCTCGGGCAGGCGCGCGGAGAGCGTCTCGAGGTCGAGGGCCCGGGCCTCGTACATGCCCTCGCCGCTCGGCGCCGCGCCGCAGATGCGGGCGAGCGAGCGCATCGTCTTCGACGTGCCGACCGCGTGGTCGGGGGTGCCGGCCTTGGCCAGAGGCCGCAGCTCGGCGGCGATCGTCGCGCGCACCTGCTTGCGCGCCTCGCGCACGGCATCCTTGTCGGGCGGGTCGCCGGGCAGCAGGGCGCGGGTGACCCGGCCGGCGCCGAGCGGCATCGACACGGCGACGTCGGGGTCCTCGTCCATCCCCTGCGCGAGCTCGAGCGAGCCGCCACCGATGTCGGCGACGAGCAGCGTGCCGGCCGACCAGCCGAACCAGCGCCGCGCCGCGAGGAAGGTCAGCCGGGCCTCCTCCTCGCCGCTCAGCACGTCGAGCCGCACCCCGGTGCGCTCCATGACCTGCTCGAGCACCTCCTCGCCGTTCGGCGCCTCGCGCACGGCGCTCGTGACGAAGCCGCTGAGGTCCTCGACGCCCTGGTCCTCGGCGGCCTCGACGCACTCGCGCACGAAGTCGGCGAGACGGTCGCGGCCCCGCCCGGCGATCCGCCCGTCGTCGGTGACGTGCTCCGAGAGCCGGAGCTCGATCTTGTGCTTGGAGGCGGGCAACGGCTGGGCGCCGGGGTGGGCGTCGACGACGAGGAGGTGGACCGTGTTCGATCCGACGTCGATGACCCCGAGGCGCATGCGCCCAACGTAGTGGCTGGTCGGGTCGGCCCATAGGGTGGGGCGGTGCCCGAGACGCCGCTCGACATCGCCCGCACCTGGGCGGAGTTCCCGGACCCGGCGAACGCCGAGCAGCGGTTCCGCGTCGACCTCACGTGGCTCACCTCGAGCTGGACGTGCATCTTCGGGTCGGGGTGCCGGGGCATCTACGCCGACCGCCCCGACGACGGCTGCTGCACCCTCGGCGCCCACTTCACCGACGACGACGACCTCGAGCGGGTGCGGGCCGTCGTCGCCGAGCTCGGCGAGGACGAGTGGCAGATGCGCCCCGGCCGCGGGCGCCGGGGTGACAAGGACCCGGCGCGGCTCGCGGCGTGGACCGAGAAGGAGGACGGTGCCCGCAAGACCAAGGTGGTCGAGGGGGCCTGCATCTTCCTCAACCGGCCGGGCTTCCCCGCCGGTGCGGGCTGCGCGCTGCACCAGCACGCCGTGCTCACCGGTCGGCCGCCGCACGAGGCCAAGCCCGACGTGTGCTGGCAGCTGCCGATCCGGCGCTCGTACCGCACCGTCGAGCGGCCCGACGACACGTCCTACCTCGAGGTGACGATCGCCGAGTACGACCGGCGCGGCTGGGGCCCCGGCGGCCACGACCTCGACTGGTACTGCTCCTCGAACACCGAGGCCCACGTCGGCGCCGAGCCGGTGTACCGCAGCAACCGCGCCGAGCTCGCCGCCCTCATGGGCGAGGAGGCGTACGCCGCGCTCGTCCTGCGCTGCGAGGCCCACCTCGACACGGTGAAGCGCGCGCGCTCGGCGGGCGCCCGCCAGCTCATCCCCCTCCTCGTGCACCCCGCCACGGTCGAGGCCGGGACCGTGGGCGGCCGTCGCACCCGCGTGCCGCGCAAGAAGGCCCCACCGGCGCGCCCGGGCGCCAACGAGCCGGCACACCCCGTGCCCCCGAAGGGCCGACGGCCGCGGCCTCGACGAAGCCCTCGAGCCGGGCGAAGGCCACGAAGTCGGCGAAGCCGCGCCGCTCGTCGTGATCCGCAGCCCCAACATCTGGGACGCACCCGAGGTCTACGAGCTCGAGAACCTCGCGTCCGACCGGGCGGGGGTCATCGACACGGCGATCGAGGCGCTGCACCCCCTCGAGGGCGCCCGCCTGGTCGACGTCGGCTGCGGCACCGGCTTCCACCTCCCCCGCCTCGCCGCCCGAGGGGCCCACGTGGTCGGCGTCGAGCCGCACCTCCCGTTGGTGGCCCGCGCCCGGGCGAGGCTGGTCCCGGGACGCCGGGCGGACGGCATCCGTCGTCGCCGGCGACGCCGAGGCACTTCCGCTCGCCGACGCGAGCGTCGACGTCGTCCACGCGCGCTGGGCGTACTTCTTCGGGGCGGGGTGCGAGCCGGGCCTGGCGGAGGTGGCGCGCGTGCTCCGTCGCGGTGGTGTCGCCGTCGTCGTCGACAACGACGTCACCCGCTCGACCTTCGGCGCGTGGTTCCGACGGTCGTACCCCGCGTACGATCCGGTTGCGGTGCAGCGCTTCTGGGATCGACAGGGCTTCACCACCGAGCCACTGACGATTCGCTGGACCTTCGACCGTCGCGACGACCTGGAGGCGGTCACCCGCATCGAGCTCCCGCCGGGCCCGGCCGACGAGGTGCTCGCCGGCACGAGGGGCTCACGGTCGACTACGCGGTCGCCCTGCGGTGGCGGCGGTTCTGACACCCCTGGGGGTGTGAGGACGGTCCCACCGCGGCGTGCGTCGCAGCATCCCGGTGGGACGATCGGGGCGAGCCGACACGACCTGGAGGACGACCGTGGGCACGAGGGCGAGCACGGATGCCGTCGCCTCGCTCATCGTCCCCGTCTCCGGGATGACGTGCGCCTCCTGCGAGAAGCGGGTCACGACGGCGATCCGGGCCGTCCCCGGCGTGCGGTCGGTGCACGTCTCTGCGGCGCGGGGCACGGCGACGGTGGGCGGTGGCCCGGGCCTCGACCGCCGCCGGCTCGAGGCCGCCATCCGGTCCGCGGGCTACGAGCCGGTCGCGGCGCCGTGGCTGAGCCGGGACCGCGCGCTCTGGACGACGGTGTTCGCCGCCGCGGTCGCCGTGGTCGCGGTGGTGCTGCTCGTGCTCCGCATCGGGCCGGCCGACCTCACCTCGGGGCTGTCCGACCCCGGCCGCGGAGGGCTGCTCCTCGTCCTGGTCCTCGGCCTGACCGCGGGGGTGTCCACGTGCATGGCGATGGTCGGGGGCCTCGTGCTCGGCTTCTCCGCGGCGCACGCCGCCACGCTCGCGAGCCCGCGGCGAGACCGCGCCGCCGTTCGTGACCCGCATGCGGCCCCAGCTCGCCTTCAACGCCGGCCGCGTCGCCGGGTTCGCGGTCCTCGGTGCCCTGCTGGGCGCGGTCGGGTCGACGATGAGCCTGCCCACGCGGGTGACCGCGGTGCTGGTCCTGGCCGTGGCGGTCGTGATGTTCCTGCTCGGCGTGCGGCTCACCGGCATCTCGCCGCGGGTGGCCGCGTGGTCGCCACGGCTGCCGGGCGGGCTCTCGCGGGCGCTCGGCATCGACACCGCCACGGATGCCGGCTACAGCCACTGGCGCACCGCCCTCGTCGGCGCCGCCACCTTCGTCCTCCCGTGCGGCTTCACCCAGGCGGTGCAGGTGCTCGCCCTGTCGACGGCGTCCCCGGTGGCCGCCGGCACGATCATGGCGACCTTCGCCGTCGGCACGACGCCCGGGCTGCTGGCGCTCGGCTCGGTGCCGGAGGTCAGCACCGGGCCGCGGCAGACCACGGTGCTGCGCGTCGTCGGCGTGGTCGTGCTCGCCTTCGCCCTGCTCAACGTCTCGAGCGCCGTCAACCTCCTCGGGCTGCCCGGGGCTGCGGTCGCAGCGAGCGGCGCACGCGCACGGCATCCGCGAACGTCACGGTCGCCGACGGCATCCAGACCGTGCGGATGACGCAGAGCTCCAGTGGCTACGAACCGGCCGACACCGTGCTGTACGCCGGCCTGCCGACCCGGTGGGTCATCGACGGCACCTCGCAGTTCGACTGCAGCGCCTTCCTGCGGGTGCCCGACCTCGGTCTGCGGATCGACCTGACGCAGGGCGAGAACGTCGTCGACCTGCCGAGCGCTCGACGTGGGCACGGTGCCCTTCACCTGCGTCATGGGGATGTACTCCGGCACCCTGGTCGTCGTCGACCCGCCGGCCGCCGCGGGAGCTCCGTAGGCGGCGGTGCGGCCAGGGGTGCCCGCGCCGCTCGTCCTCCGATCCGAGAACGCGGACGGAAGCCGAGGAGAATGCCGCCGGTGATGACGACGGAGCCGCCTCCCGCCGTCCTCGCGGCCTTCGGCCTCACCGGTTCGGCGGTGCGGCTGCGCGGTGGCCAGGGAACCTCGTGGCGGGTCGGTGACGTCGTGCTCAAGCCCGGTGTGCAGGCCGAGTTCCAGGAGTGGCTGGGGACGGAGCTGGCCACGGTCGACCAGCGGGGCTTTCGGCTGCCCGCCGTGCGCCGCGCCGTCGACGGGTCGTGGGTCGTCGAGGGCTGGGCCGCACATGAGGCACTCGTCGGCCTCGACGCCATCCGTGGGCCGGACTGGCGTCAGCTCCTCGGCAGCGCCCGGGCGCTCCACGCCGCCACGGCGCGGTTGCGGCGACCGGGGTTCCTCGACCAGCGCAGCGACCCCTGGGCCGCCGCAGACCGGGCGGCGTGGGGCGAGACTCCTCGCCTGGTGCCGCCCCTGCTCGCCGAGCACGTCGCTCGGCTCGAGGCCGCCCTGGCGCCGTTGGGACCTGCCCAGCTGGTCCACGGCGACCTCACCGGCAACGTGCTGTCCGCGCCGGGTGAGCAGCCGGCGGTTCTCGACGTCTCCCCGTACTGGCGAGCGCCCGCCTACGCAGAGGGCATCATCGTCGCCGATGCCCTCTGCCGGCACGCTGCCGCGCCCGAGCTCCACGAGCAGCTCGGGGTGCCCCTTCCGGCGGTCGCCCGCGGTCTCCTGTTCCGCACCCTCGTCCTGCCCGCTGTCGAGCCGCAGGGGCTCGAGGAGTCAGCCGAGCGCCTTCGGAGGGCACTCGACGGCCTCGGCCTGTGAGGCACCAGGTGGCGCGCTGGTTGCCCGAGAGCACGGGCGGAGGACGCTGGGGAACCACAGTAGGGAAGTGGGGCCTGTCATGCAGTGACCCGCGCTGACGTCGAAGCACGCCTCGGGCCATCACGGTCAGGCGTCGTCGGGGTCGAGGTCGAGCGCCACGTCGAGGATCGGTGACGAGTGGGTGAGGGCCCCCACGGACAGGTAGTCGACGCCCGTCGACGCGTAGACCGCCGCGACCTCGAGGGTCAGACCACCGGTCGCCTCGATCTCGACCCGCTCGCCGGTGCCGCGCACGGCATCCACGGTCTGGCGCAGCAGATCCGGAGACATGTTGTCGCACAACAGGAACCGCGCACCGGCGGCCACCGACTCGAGGGCCTCGGCCGTCGTCGTCACCTCGACCTGCACGTCGACGTCCGGGAACGCCCGGCGCACCGCCTCGTACGCCGGGGTCAGCCCGCCGGCCGCGAGCTTGTGGTTGTCCTTGATCATCGCGACGTCGAACAGGCCCATCCGCTTGTTCGTGCCCCCTCCGCAGCGCACCGCGTACTTCTCCAGCGCCCGCATTCCCGGGCGTCGTCTTGCGGGTGTCGAGCACCATCGCCCCGGACCCGGCCAGCTCGTCGGCCCACCGCCGGGTGTGCGTCGCGACCCCTGACGTGCGGCACAGCACGTTGAGCACGGTCCGCTCGGCCACGAGCGTCGTGCGCGTCGCCCCGCGCAGGGTCGCGAGGTGGTCACCGCGCACGACCCGGATGCCGTCCTCGACCAGCAGCTCCACGCCGACCGACCCGCTGCCGAGCCGCGCCGCCACGGCATCCAGCACGAGCGCGACGACGGGCAGCCCCGCGACGACCCCGTCGGCGCGGGCCACGAGGTGGGACACCGACTGCTGGGATGCCGGGATGGTCGCCGTCGTCGTGACGTCGGTGCCGCCGTCGAGGTCCTCGTCGAGGGCCCGCTCGACGAGGAGCACGGCGTCGGCGGTCGGGAAGCCGGGGTCGGTCATGCGGAGGTCTCCACCGGCCGCTCGGTGACGACGAGCGCCCCGTCGGCCGACCGGGTCGTCGTCAGGTGGGTGCGCCAGCGGGCGTCGTCGCGCTCGGGGAAGTCGGAGCGCACGTGCCCGCCGCGGGTCTCCTCGCGGCGGTGGGCCACGAGCGAGAGCGATCGTCCGAGGTGCAGGAGGTTCGTCGTCTCCCACGTCGCCGGCCCCGGCTCCGCGCTGCTCGGCGGCAGTGCCGCCAGCTCGGCGAGCGCCTCCAGGGCGCCCGCGGTCGACGCCCCCGAGCGCACCGGCCCGGACCCGCGGGTCATCGCCCGCTGGACGTCCAGGCGGTGGGAGGCGTCGAGGACCGCCGCGTCCCCGGCATCCGGACGCCGGCTCGCGCAGCGGCAGCTCACCGGCCGCGAAGCGGGAGGCCACGTCGTCGGCGATCCGGTGCGCGAAGACGAGCCCCTCGAGCAGGGAGTTCGAGGCGAGCCGGTTGGCGCCGTGGACCCCGGTGCAGGAGCACTCCCCGCACGCGTACAGCCCCTCGACCGACGACCGCCCGAGGAGGTCGGTCTCCACCCCGCCGGACGCGTAGTGCTGGGCCGGCGCGACCGGCAGCAGCGCTGCTCGCGGGGTCGAACCCCAGCTCACGGCACCGGGCGACGATCGACGGGAAGCGCTCCTCGAGGAAGGCGGCCCCGAGGTGCCGGGCGTCGAGCCACACGTGGTCGACGTGCTGGTCGCGCATGACCTCGAGGATCGCCCGGGCCACGACGTCGCGCGGCGCGAGGTCGCCCAGCTCGTGCCGGCCGGCCATGATGCGCCGCCCCGACCCGTCGACGAGGAACGCGCCCTCGCCGCGGACCGCCTCGGAGATGAGCGGCTGCTGCCCGGTCGACCCCTCACCGAGGAAGAGCACCGTGGGGTGGAACTGCACGAACTCGAGGTCGGTCACCCGGGCACCGGCCCGCAGGGCCGCGGCCATGCCGTCACCGGTCGCCACGGGCGGGTTCGTCGTCGACGTGTAGATCTGCCCGAGCCCACCGGTCGCCAGGACGACCGCTCGGCCGTACGCCGCACCCACGCCGTCGACCTGCCCCTCGCCGATGACGTGCAGCGTCACCCCGCACACCGCGCCGTCGTCGGCGGTGAGCAGGTCGACGACGAGGGCGTGCTCGACGACCTCGATGCCGGGGTCGTCGACGACGCGGTGCAGCGCGGCGATGAGCGCGCGGGAGATCTCGGCCCCGGTGGCGTCACCGCCGGCGTGCGCGATCCGGTCGCGGTGGTGGCCGCCCTCGCGGGTCAGCTTGATCTCACCGCCGGCGTCACGGTCGAACTCGGCTCCGAGCGCCACGAGCTCGCGCACCCGCTCCGGCCCCTCGGTGACGAGCGCCCGCACCGCCTCCGGGTCGCACAGCCCCACGCCGGCGACGAGGGTGTCGTCGAGGTGCTCCTGCGGGGTGTCCTCGGGGTCGAGCGCGGCCGCGATGCCGCCCTGGGCCCACTCCGTCGACCCGGCCGACAGCACGGTCTTCGTCACGAGCAGCACCCGGTCGACCTGCTCGCGCAGCCGCAGGGCGCACGTGAGCCCCGCGATGCCCGAACCCACGACGACGACGTCGGCGCGCGTGGTCCACCCCGGCTCCGGGGCGCGGAGGCGCCGGGGCAGCGTCACGGGGGCGGACGGCATCCGGGCGTTCGTGCTCACACGTCGGCCCGCGCGTGCGGCACGTCCGAGAAGACGTCGAGCGCACCGCCGCCGGGGCCGACGAGCAGCGGGCTGTTGTCGATGAGCCGCGTGGTGCCGACCCGGGCCGCGACGGCGAGCAGCGCCTCGCCGCGGTACCACTCGGGCACGTCGGCCAGCGTGTGCGGGTGCACGAGCACGAGGTAGTCGACGAGGGCGAGCGGCTCCTCGACGAGCACCTCGCGAGCGGCGCGCCGGATCGCCGACGGGCCGAAGGCCGCGGCCTCCGTCCCGGCCCGCAGCGCCCGGCTGAGGCACAGCGCGACCTCCCGGTCCGAGGCCGTGAGGTACATGTTGCGGCTGCTCATCGCGAGCCCGTCGCCCTCGCGGACCGTGGGCACCGAGACGATGTCGACGGGGAAGTCGATGTCGCGCACCATCCGCCGGATGAGCAGCAGCTGCTGCGCGTCCTTCTGGCCGAAGTAGGCGCTGCGGGCGGCGGTGAGGTGCAGCAGCTTGCCGACGACGGTGAGCACGCCGTCGAAGTGGCCGGGCCGCGACGCCCCCTCGAGGATCTCGCCGAGCGGGCCGGCCGAGACGCGCACCCCGGGGTCACCGTCGGGGTAGACGACGTCGGGCGTCGGCGCGAAGACGACGTCGACGCCGGCGGCGCGGCAGATCTCCATGTCGGCGTCGAAGGTGCGCGGGTAGCGCGAGAGGTCCTCCTTGGGGCCGAACTGCAGGGGGTTGAGGAAGATCGTCACGACGACGTGGTCGTGGCGCTGCCGGGCCGCGGCGATGAGCTGGGCGTGGCCGTCGTGCAGCGCGCCCATCGTCATCACCACCGCGACGTCTCGGCTCGACAGGGCCTCGCGGGCGCCCTTGAGCTCCTCGCGGGTGTGCGCGACGACGGGGGCGGCGGTGGTCGTGGTCACTCAGGGCTCCTGGTCGGCGAGGATGTCGAGGAGGGGCTCGGCGGATGCCGCGTCGCAGCCGTCCGCTGTCCAGGGCGCGCAGCGCGGTGGCTCGGGCGAGGGCCACGTAGGTCCTCCGGATCTCGGGCGAGAGCCGGTCCAGCTCGCGCAGGTGGTCCTCCACCGTACCGACGTCCCCGCGCGCGACCGGGCCGGTGAGGGCGGCGTCACCGAGGCGCAGGGCGTTGTCGAGCGCGGCGCGCATCAGCGGGCCGACGACGCGGCGCGGCTCGGCGACCCCGGCCCGCGAGAGCAGCTCCATCGCCTCGCTCGTCAGGGTGACGAGGTGGTTGGCGCCGTGGGCGAGCGCGCAGTGGTAGGCGACGCGGTCCTCCTCGGCCACCCACACCGGGTCGCCGCCCATCTCCATGACGAGCGCCTCGGCGACCGGCCGCAGCGCCTCGTCGGTGGTCACCCCGAAGGCGCAGTCGGCGAGCCGCTCGAGGTCCATGGCCGTGCCGGTGAAGGTCATCGCCGGGTGCAGGGCGAGCGGCAGCACGTGGGAGGCCCGGGCGGGCTCGAGCACGCTCGACGCCGTGCCGCCCGCTCGTGTGCACGACCATCTGCCCCGCCTGCCAGCCGCCGGTCGCGGACAACCCGGACACGAGGTGCGGCAGCGCGTCGTCGGGGACGGCGAGGAGCACGAGCTCGGCCCCGGCGACGACCGTGGCGACGTCGGCGAGGGGCACGCCGGGCAGGAGGTCGGCGGCCCGGGCCCGGCTCGCGTCCGACACCGCGTAGGCACCGGTCAGGCGGTGTCCCGCGCGCGCCAGGGCCGCGCCGAGCACCGCGCCGACCCGACCGGCGCCGACGACCCCCACGGTCAGCCGGGCCGGGTGCTCGATGCCGTCCACGCGAAGGAAACTACTCCCCCGGCGACGGGTCGCGGTCCCGGGAGGGGTCCGCCGGCGGCGGCACACGGCATCCCGCCCGGCGATAGCGTGCGACCCGTGGTTCCCTGGCGCGAGGCGTGGCACGAGGCGCTCTACGGCCCCGACGGCTTCTACCGCGCGGCCGCCGGCCCGGCGGGCCACTTCACGACGTCGACCCACGGGGCGCTCGGCGTCGTCCTCGCCGAGGCCCTCGGCCGGCTCGCCGACCGTGAGGGCGCCTCCCACGTCGTCGACGTCGGCTGCGGCCGCGGTGAGCTGCTCGCCCACCTGCACGCAGCGCGGCCCGACCTGCGGCTCACCGGGGTCGACGTCGTGGGCCGCCCGCCCGGCATCCCGGATGCCGTCGCGTGGCTGACCTCGGACGGCGGAGCCGCGCTGCCGGACGCGCTCACCGACCTCGACGACGTCCTCGTCGTCGCCCACGAGTGGCTCGACGTCGTGCCGTGCACCGTCGCCCGGGTCGTCGCCCCCGGCCGGCTGGGAGTCGTGCTCGTCGACCCGGGAACCGGCGAGGAGTCGACCGGGCCGGAGCCCGCGCCCGACGAGCTCGCGTGGTGCGCGCGGCACTGGCCCGTCGACGACCTGCCGGTCGGGGCGCGGGTCGAGGTCGGGGTGGCGCGCGACGCCGCCTGGGACGACCTCTGCTCACGGGTCCGGCGCGGCACGCTGCTCGCCGTGGACTACGGCCACACGCGCGGCGACCGGCCGTCGGCCGGCACGCTGACGGCCTACCGGCGGGGAGCGCAGGTCACCCCGGTGCCCGACGGCTCGTGCGACCTCACGGCCCACGTCGCCGTCGACTCCCTGGCGCACGACGAGCGGACCACCCAGCGGGCGGCCCTGCTCGACCTCGGCACGTCGGGCGGCCTCCCCGACCTCACCCTGGCGCGCACCGACCCCGCGGGCTACCTCGCGGCCCTGGCCCGCTCCTCGGCCGCGGCGGCCCTGCTCGACCCGGCCGGGCTCGGCGGCTTCCAGTGGGTGCTGCAGCGGGTTCCCCCGAGGTGACGGGCGGCGCCCTGCATGGCACCGTGGGGTCGGTGCGCTCCCGGATGCCGTCCGCCCCCCTCGCGCTCGCCCTGCTCGCGTGCTGCGGGGCTGGCCGCCTGCGGCGGCGCCGACCCGCCGGCCGAGGTCGTCGTCACCGTGACGGCCACGCCGTCGACCGCGGTCCCCTCCCCCGCGTCGTCGGCGCCGGCACCCAGCGCCACACCGAGCGACCCCCTGCCGTCGAGTGACGTCGTGGGGCGACGGTTCGACTTCGGCCTCGTCACGGGCACCAAGCGCGCAGGGGACGTCGACGTGCTCGTCGTCGACCGGTGGACCGACCCGGGGGTCAGCGACGCGGTGCTCGCGGAGCAGGGCCTCGAGGTCGCGCCGTGGCAGCTCGGGTCGGACCGCTTCGTCAACCAGAACGACCGCAAGACCTTCGACGTCCCGGTGCGCGACGGGGTCGCCTTCACCCTCAACCACTGCGTCGCCTTCGGTGAGCCGCTGCAGACGCGCTCGGTGGGCGCGGCCGAGCTGGCCGACGCGCCCGACGCCGACCGGCTGCTCCTCGTGCGGCTCGACGACGAGGGCTGGGCGACCGGCGGCGACACCCTCGCCGGCTGCTGAGCACGGCCGGTCCGCCGCGTGCGGCAGACTGGCGGCGTGACCTCGGAGCCGGGCCGGCGCGCCCTCGACGTCGGCATGGGTGCCGGAGGGCTCGCGACGGCCGACATGGTGCTCAACATCGGCCCCCAGCACCCCGCGACCCACGGCGTGCTGCGCCTGCGGGTGGTGCTCGACGGTGAGCGGATCGTCACGGCCGAACCGGTCATCGGCTACATGCACCGGGGCGCCGAGAAGCTCTTCGAGGTGCGCGACTACCGGCAGATCACCGTGCTGGCGAACCGGCACGACTGGCTGTCGGCCTTCAGCAACGAGCTCGGGGTGGTCCTCGGCGTCGAGGCGATGCTCGGCATGGAGGTGCCCGAGCGGGCCGTGTGGCTGCGTACCCTGCTCGCCGAGCTGAACCGGGTGCTCTCGCACCTGATGTTCCTCGGCTCGTACCCCCTCGAGCTCGGGCGCCATCACCCCGGTCTTCTACGCCTTCCGCGAGCGCGAGGAGCTGCAGGCGGTCATGGAAGAGGCGTCCGGCGGGCGGATGCACTACATGTTCAACCGGGTGGGTGGGCTCAAGGAGGACGTGCCGGCCGGGTGGCTCGGGCGCGTGCGCTCCGCGGTCGACGCGGTCCGGCGCCGGATGCCGGAGCTCGAGTCGCTGATCGTCGGCAACGAGATCCTCGAAGCGCGCACGCGCGGGGTCGGGGTGCTCGACGTCGCGACGTGCACGGCGTACGGCGTCTCCGGGCCGATCGCGCGAGCCAGCGGGCTCGACGTCGACCTGCGCCGTGACGACCCGTACCTCGCCTACGGCACCCTCTTCGCCGCGGGCGGGCCGGGCCGCGTGGTGACCCGCACCGCGGGCGACTGCCTCGCCCGGCTGGAGGTGCTGCTCGAGCAGGTGCACGTCAGCCTCGACCTCGCGCAGGCCTGCCTCGACACCCTGGGAACGCTGCCCGCGGGACCCGTCAACCAGCGGCTGCCCAAGGTGCTCAAGGTCCCCGAGGGCGAGCGCTACACCGCCACCGAGAACCCGTTGGGGTTCAACGGCTACCTCCTCGTGTCGCGGGGCGAGAAGACCCCGTGGCGCCTCAAGCTGCGCTCGGCCTCGTTCAACAACGTGCAGGTGCTCTCGCAGGTGCTGCCGGGGTGCCTCGTCGCCGACATGGTCGCGGTGCTCGGCTCGATGTTCTTCGTCGTCGGCGACGTCGACAAGTGAGCCGCGGGGCGTCCCGAGCCGCTGGGCGGCCGCGGTCAGGCGTCGCGGGTCGCGGCGTGCCCGGCCGTGACGACGAAGGACCGCGGCGTGGCCCAGCCGCGCTCGGCGAACGCGGCGGCCACGGCCCGGGTCGCCTCCTCTGCCGAGGCGGCCGGCAGCAGGGCGATGCTCGAGCCGCCGAAGCCGCCGCCGGTCATCCGGGCGCCCAGCGCGCCGGCGGCGCGGGCCGCCTCCACCGAGACGTCGAGCTCGTCGCAGCTGACCTCGTAGTCGTCGCGCAGGGAGGCGTGCGACGCGTCGAAGAGCCGGCCCACCGAGGAGAGGTCGTGGGCCTCGAGGGCCTCGACGGTGGCGCGCACCCGGGCGATCTCGGTGACGACGTGGCGCACGCGGCGCACCTGCTCGTCGTCGTCGAGGCGGCGCAGCGCGTCGTCGAGGTGGTGGGGGTCGACGTCGCGCAGGGACTCCAGGCCGAGGGTCGCGGCGGCGGCCTCGGACGTCCGGCGGCGCGACTCGTACTGGCCGTCGTTGAGCGCGTGCGCGGCACGGGTGTCGGTGACGAGCAGCACGTACCCGTCGCCGTGCCCCGCGAGGTCGAACGGCACGTGCGAGGTCTCGCCGCTGCGGCAGTCGAGGAGGAGGGCGTGCCCCTCCCGGCACAGCAGCGCCGCGGACTGGTCCATCCCGCCGGTCAGGGCGCCCGCGACCTCGTTCTCGGCACGGACGCACGCCGCCGCGAGACGCGCGCGGACGGCATCCCCCTCGAGGAGGCCGAGGTCGAAGAGGTCGCTGGCGGCCGCCCCCACCGCGCACTCCAGCGCGGCGGACGACGACAGCCCGGCGCCCACCGGCACGTCGCTGTCGACGGTGACGTCGAGCCCCCGCACGGCGAAGCCCTCCTCGCGCAGCGCCCACAGCACGCCCGCCGCGTACGCCGTCCACCCGGTCGGGGAGCCGGGGCCGACCGAGCCCAGCTCGACCTCCACGGTCTCGCCGACCTGGACGGAGTGGATCCGCAGCAGGTCGTCGTCGCGCGCCGTCGCCACCGCGGTCGTGCGCTGGGGCAGGGCGATCGGCAGGACGAGGCCGCCGTTGTAGTCGGTGTGCTCGCCGATGAGGTTGACCCGGCCGGGCGCCGACCAGGCTCCCGACGGTGGGGCCCCGAAGACGTCGAGGTGCGTGCTCGTCGCCGTGGGCTGCGCGTCGCGCGATGTCGCGTCCATCGCCAGAACTCTAGGGCTCGCCGAGGCGCTCTCGGGGTTCGTCGTCCTCGTCGTGTGGGTCGATGCGGCACCACCGCTGCGCGACCAGCCCGGCCACCGCCAGGGCGAGCGCGGCGAGCACGAGGGCGAGCAGGGGGAGGATGCGCGACCGGTTGGCCACGAGCGAGAGGTCGGTGGCGACGACCGCGAGCTGGCCGGCGTACCAGCCGGCCGCCGCCGCGCCGGTGAGCGCCGCCGCCTGGGCCAGGACGACGGTGCGGGCCGCCCGCAGGGGGTCGAGCGAGGTCGTGGCTCGCCCGGCGAGGTAGCGCCGCACGGGCCGGGCCAGCCACAGGACCAGCCCGCCCATGACGACGAGCAGGACCCCGGCGAGGAGCGACGGGCGCGGCACGAGCGAGCCGTCACGGGTGAGCATCGCGAACACGCCGAAGGCGACGATGCCCGTCACGGCGGCGACGAGGGCCAGGGTTCCGACGCGGATCTCTCTGTGCCGCATCAGTTCTCGTGTCCTCCGGAAGTCGTGGGGTCGGACGGCGCGCGCGCGCACGCCCGGTCGCGTCGAGGCGCGCGAGCAGGTCGGCCACGGGGACGACGCCTTCGTCGTGCCGCAGGGTCGCGCCGGGGTCGGCCTCGAGCCAGGGCACGAGCACGAACGCCCGCTCGTGGGCTCGGGGGTGGGGCAGCGCGAGGTGCGGCCGGTCGGAGGTGACGTCCGTGCCCTCCGACGGGTCGCCGTACTGCACGAGGTCGAGGTCGAGCGTGCGCGGACCCCACCGCACCTCCCGGCGGCGGTCGAAGTCGGCCTCCACCGCGTGCAGCGCCCTCAGCAGCGACAGGGGTGACGAGGTCGTGCGCGCCGTGACCACTGCGTTGACGTAGGTCGGCTGCTCGGGTCCGCCGACGGGCTCGGTGTCGTAGAGACCGGATGCCGTGGTGCCGGTGAGCGCCGGGTGGCCGGCCAGCGCCTCGATCGCCGCGCGCGCGGTGTCGTCGGGGCTGCTCGAGCCGCGGGGCAGGTTGGCGCCCACGGCGACGACGACGGGCACCGGGGCCCGGCGGCGGGTCACGGACACGGTGACGTCGCCGAACGGCACGCCGACCGGCGCCTGGGGCTTGTGCACGGTGACGACGACCTCGTCGACGGCCGGGTGGCCCAGGGCGTCGAGCGCGACGAGCTCGGCGAGCCGCTCGATGAGGTCGTGCGGCTCGCCCTCGATGCGGGCGAGGGCCGCTGCGCCGATCCGGCCGTAGTCCACGGTGTCGGCGAGGTCGTCGGTGGTGCCGGCCGCGGAGAGGTCGACCGCGAGCTCGACGTCGACGACGAACTCCTGGCCCTCGCGGCGCTCGTGCTCGAACACCCCGTGGAAGCCGCGGCCCCGCACCCCGGAGAGCCGGATGCGGTCGGGTGCGGTGCCGCTCACGAGGTGCCCCCCGGCGGCGTGAGGTCGCCGAGCGCCTCGGCGACGTCGAGCGCGTCGACGGTCGCGACGACGTCGTGGACGCGCACGCACCAGACCCCGTGGCGGGCGACGTGCACCGTGGTCGCCGCGGTGGCGACGTCGCGCTCGAGCGGCGGACGGGCCGTCTCGCGGGTGCGCCCGACCGCGCCGAGGAACGTCTTGCGCGACGTCCCCACGAGGACCCGGTGGCCGAGGGCCACGACCTCGTCGAGCCGGCGCAGGAGCTGCCAGTTGTGCTCCGCGTGCTTGGCGAACCCGAACCCGGGGTCGAGCACGACGGCATCCCGGCTGACGCCGGCGGCGACGAGCGCCTCGACCCGCTCGGAGAGCTCGCGGACGACGTCGGCGACGACGTCGTCGTAGTGGGCCAGGCCCTGCATCCGCGTGCTGTGCCCCCGCCAGTGCATCGCGACGAAGGGCGCCGAGCGCTCCGCGACGAGCGCGGCCATCTCGGGGTCGGCGAGGCCCCCACTGACGTCGTTGACGAGCGAGGCGCCGGCATCCAGCGCCGCAGCCGCGACCTCGGAGCGCATGGTGTCGACGGACACCGGGGCGACGGCGCTCAGGGCCCGCACGACGGGGAGGACGCGGCGCAGCTCCTCCTCGACCGGCGGGCGCTGCGCGCCCGGGCGGGTCGACTCACCACCGACGTCGAGCAGGTCGGCGCCCTGCGCCACCAGCTCGCGGCCGTGCTCAGTGGCGGCCTCGGGGGTGAACCACGCGCCACCGTCGCTGAAGGAGTCGGGA
Source organism: uncultured Actinomycetota bacterium (assembly GCA_963811475.1). Lineage (GTDB taxonomy): Bacteria > Actinomycetota > Actinomycetes > Actinomycetales > Dermatophilaceae > Fodinibacter. The sequence continues at coordinate 78,239 of CAWERJ010000004.1, read as the reverse complement.
GTGACGTTGACGACGCCCATGACGAGCGGGCGGCCGGGGCGGCGGGCCTCGGGCAGGGTCACCGGTGGGTCACCGCTTGCCCCCGAGGAGCAGGGACATGGCCTCGGCCCGGGTCGCGGCGTCGCGCAGCTGGCCCCGCACCGCCGAGGTGATGGTGCGCGAGCCCGGCTTCTGGACCCCTCGCATCGACATGCACAGGTGCTCGGCCTCGATGACGACGATGACGCCCTGGACGGCGAGGTACTGGACGAGCGCGTCGGCCACCTGGGTCGTGATCTGCTCCTGCACCTGCGGCCGGCGGGCGAAGACCTCGACGAGGCGGCCGAGCTTGCTCAGCCCGGTGACGCGGCCGTCGGGGGCCGGGATGTAGCCGATGTGCGCCACCCCGTGGAAGGGGAGGAGATGGTGCTCGCACGTCGAGTACATCGGGATGTCACGGACGATGATGAGCTCGTCGTGGTCGATCGAGAAGGTCCTCCCGAGGACCTCGGCCGGGTCCTCCCACATGCCGGCGTAGAGCTCGCGGGCGGCGCGGGCGACCCGCCCGGGGGTGTCGCGCAGCCCCTCGCGGTCGGGGTCCTCGCCGATGGCGAGGAGCAGCTCGCGCACGGCGGCCTCGGCCCGGGCGAGGTCGACCGGCCCGCGCACCACGTCGCCGCCGACCGGGTCGACCAGCGCAGAGCCGTCGAGCGCGTCGGCGTCAGGGCTCGACACGACCACCGTCGGGCACCTCGATCACCTTCGTCGGCGGGTGCTCGCCCTCCTCGGCAGAGGCACCCGCTCGGGCGGCGGCGTCGATCTCGGCCTCGGTGCGGGGGTCGCCCGCGTTCACCGAGGCGCCCAGGGGGGCGCCCGAGCCGTTGTGACCGTTCATCGCGGCCTGCTCGGCCGGGGTGAGGACCGGCGGCAGGTCCGAGAGGGTGCGGTGCTCGCTCGACAGCCAGGTCGGGCGGACCGGCCGCTTGCGGATGTCCTTGAACATCTCGGCGAGCTCGCCGGCGTTGAGGGTCTCCTTCTCGAGCAGCTCGAGCACGAGCCGGTCGAGGACGTCGCGGTTGTCGTTGACCGCGTGCCACGCCTCGTCGTGGGCGCTGTCGACGAGCTTGCGGACCTCCTCGTCGACGACGCCGGCGACCTGCTCGGAGTAGTCGCGCTGGTGGCCCATGTCGCGCCCGAGGAAGACCTCGCCCGTGCTCTGGCCGAGCTTGATGGCGCCGACGCGCTCGCTCATGCCGTACTCGGTGACCATCTTGCGGGCCATCGCGGTGGCCTTCTCGATGTCGTTGGCGGCACCGGTGGTGGGGTCGTGGAAGATGATCTCCTCGGCCACGCGCCCGCCCAGCGCGTACGCGAGCTGGTCGAGGATCTCGTTGCGGGTCGTGGAGTACTTGTCGTCCGTGGGCATGACCATCGTGTAGCCGAGGGCCCGCCCGCGCGGCAGGATCGTCACCTTCGTCACCGGGTCGGTGTGGTTCATCGCCGCCGCCACGAGCGCGTGGCCGCCCTCGTGGTACGCGGTGATCTTGCGCTCCTTGGCCGACATGATCCTGGTGCGCTTCTGCGGGCCCGCGATGACGCGGTCGATGGCCTCGTCGAGGACGATGTCGTCGATGAGCTTCTTGTCGGTGCGAGCGGTGAGCAGTGCGGCCTCGTTGAGGACGTTGGCGAGGTCGGCGCCGGTGAAGCCGGGGGTGCGGCGGGCCACGGCGAGCAGGTCGACGCCCGTCGCCATCGGCTTGCCCTGGCCGTGCACCTGCAGGATGCGGTGTCGCCCGATCATGTCGGGGGCCTCCACCGCGATCTGCCGGTCGAAGCGACCGGGGCGCAGCAGCGCCGGGTCGAGGATGTCGGGGCGGTTGGTCGCGGCGATGAGGATGACATTGGTCTTGACGTCGAAGCCGTCCATCTCGACGAGCAGCTGGTTGAGCGTCTGCTCGCGCTCGTCGTGCCCGCCGCCGAGGCCGGCGCCACGGTGGCGACCGACGGCGTCGATCTCGTCGACGAAGACGATGGCCGGGGCGTTGGCCTTGGCCTGCTCGAACAGGTCGCGCACGCGGGAGGCGCCGACACCGACGAACATCTCGACGAAGTCCGAGCCGGAGATCGAGTAGAACGGCACCCCGGCCTCCCCCGCGACGGCGCGGGCGAGGAGGGTCTTGCCGGTGCCGGGCGGGCCGTAGAGGAGCACGCCCTTGGGGATCTTCGCGCCGACGGCGAGGAACTTCGCCGGCTCGGCGAGGAACTCCTTGATCTCGTGGAGCTCCTCGACGGCCTCGTCCGCACCGGCCACGTCGGCGAAGGTCACCTTGGGGGTGTCCTTGGTCGCGAGCTTGGCGCGGGACTTGCCGAACTGCATGACGCGCGACCCGCCGCCCTGCGCCTGGCTCATGAGGAACCAGAACAGGCCCACGAGCAGGAGCACGGGGAAGAAGCTGATGAAGATGGTCCAGAAGGCGCTGTCGCCCTCGACCTTGTCGTTGTACCCGTCGGGCACGTTCTCGCGCAGCGAGTCGACGAGCTGCTCGGCCCGGGCGTCGACGTACTCGGCCCGCACCTTCGTCGCACCGCTGATGTCGTTGTCCGCGTCGCTGAAGGTCTGCCCGTCCTTGAGGTCGAGGTTGAGCACGTTCTCGGTCGTCATGACCGCCGTGTCGACCTTCTTGTCGGAGATGAGCTTCTCGGCCTGCGCGGTCGTGACCGTGGAGTAGCCACCGCTGCCGTCGAAGGAGAACACCGTCAGCATCACCACGACGACGGCCAGGACCCAGAACACCGGGGCCTTGAAGATGCGCTTGAAGTCCATGTGGGTGCGGAGCTCGCGCTCCGGTCCTCCTGCTCGTGGTCAATCGGCGCACGGCGTACACACCGGCGCAACGGGTACACGCTAGCAACGAGCCCCGTCCGCGCCGTGTTCCGCCCGGCGGGCGGGGTTCGACGCCCCGGTCGCCTCAGCTGTAGACGTGGGCGGCGAGGGTGCCGACGACGCTGAGCCCCCGGTACGCCTCCGCGTAGTCGAGCCCGTAGCCGACGACGAACTCGTTGGGGATGTCGAAGCCCACCCAGCGGACGTCGACGGCGACCTTGGCGGCATCCGGCTTGCGCAGCAGGGTGCAGATCTCGACGGAGGCCGGGCTGCGCGACTCGAGGTTGGAGCGGATCCACGACAGGGTGAGCCCCGAGTCGACGATGTCCTCGACGATGAGGACGTGGCGGCCGGTGATGTCGGCGTCGAGGTCCTTGAGGATGCGCACGACGCCGCTGGACTTCGTGCCGGAGCCGTAGGACGAGACGGCCATCCAGTCGACCGGGACCGTCATCGGCAGCGCGCGCATGAGGTCGGCCATGACCATGACCGCCCCCTTGAGCACCCCGACGAGGAGGAGGTCCTTGCCCTCGTACTCCGTGGCGATCTCGCCGGCCAGCTCCCCGAGCCTGACCCTGATCTCCTCCTCGGTGACGAGGACACGTTCGAGGTCTGCTCCCATGTGGGCGGCGTCCACTGCGGCTCCTGGTGGGTGGGGCGCGGGGGTGAAGCCCCTAGTCAACCCGATCGTGGGGGGCGATGGTGACCCGACCGCCGGATCGCGTCACCCGCAGGTCACCGGGGGTGTGCACCGGGCCCTGACCGCGCCACGACGTCAGGAGCCGGTCGCACGTGTCGGTGTGGTGGGCGCCGAGCCGGCCCGCGGGCGCACCGGCGGCCACGAGCAGCCGGCGCCACACGCGCCTGCGCAGCGCCCTCGGGATGCCGGTCAGCGCCTCGACCGCCCACGGCCCGGGCCCCAGCGTCGGTCACCGCGTCGTCGGCCAGCCCGTCGAGGAGGTCGGCGTCGTCGCGCAGCAGGGATGCCGTGCGCGCCAGGGCCGAGGCCACGCCCGGTCCGAGGTCGCGCTCGAGGTCGGCGAGTGCGCTGCGGGCCCGGACCCGGGTGAACCGGGGGTCCTCGTTCATCGGGTCCTCCCAGGGCGTCAGGCCCTCGGCCGCGCAGGAGGCTCGGGTCTGCTCACGCGTCACCCCGAGGAGGGGGCGCGCCACGCGGCCGCGAGCGGCCGGCATCCCGGACAGCGACCTCGCGCCCGACCCGCGGGCCAGGCCGAGGAGCACCTGCTCGGCCTGGTCGTCCCGGGTGTGGCCGAGCAGGACGAGGGCGGCGCCGTGGCGGTCGGCGGCGTCGTCCAGCGCCGCGTACCGGGCGGTGCGGGCGGCCGCCTCCGGGCCGTCGCCGCTCGAGGTGACCTCGACGGTGACGACGTCGACCGGGTCGAGGCCGAGCGAGCGCAGGGTCCGGGCGGCGCGGGCGGCCACCTCCGCCGAGCCGGGCTGGAGCCCGTGGTCGACGACGACGGCGCCGGCACGCAGCCCGGAGGCCGGCGCCTCGACGGCCGTCGCCGCCGCGAGCGCCAAGGAGTCGGCGCCCCCGCTGCACGCGACGAGCACGAGGTCACCGGGCGAGCGGTCGCCGAGGACGTGACGGACGGCGACACGGACCGCCGCCGTCGCGGCATCCGGTGATCCCCAGCGACGCTCCACCCCCGGATCCTCCCCGACTTCGTGCGGTTTACCCACCGTCTCGCACCGTCAGGGGCGCGAGGACCGTGTGTCAACCGCACGAGGTGGGGAGCCGCGGGTCAGCCGTGGACCCGGCGGACCCAGGAGGCCGGGTCCTCGATCTCCCGAGCCAGCGGGAGGGTCTCGGGCGAGGTCCAGATGGCGTTGAACCCGTCGACGCCGACCTGGTCCTGGACACCCCGGACGAACACCGCCCCGTCGCGGTACTGACGCATCTTCGCCTCGAGCCCGAGCAGCCGGCGCAGGATGCGGTCGGGCGCACCGGCTCCCTTGCGGCGAGCGGTGAACTTGCGGCGGATGTGGGCCACGGTCGGGATGTGGGCCGGCCCCACGTCGTCCATGACGACGTCGGCGTGGCCCTCGAGCAGGGACATCACCGCGGTCAGCGCGGCCAGCCGCTCGCGCTGCTCGGGGGTGGTGAACAGGTCGGCCAGCCCGGCGCTCCCCTCGCGGAAGAGCTCGGGGAGCACCTCCACGACGCGTCCGGCGAGCTCCTGCAGGCGCTCGGGGTCCGGCGCCATGTCGACCGCCAGCGAGCGCGCCTGCTCGACGAGGTGGTCGCGCAGCCACGGGTTCGCGGTGAACTGCACGCGGTGGGTCTCCTCGTGCATGCAGACCCAGGCCCGGAAGTCCGCCCGGTCGACGCCGAGCTCCTCCGCGACCGCCATGAGGTTCGGTGCGACGAGCATGAGCGCCGGTGTGCCGCCGGGCGCGAGGTCGTACTGCCCCAGCACCTTGCTCGACATGAACGCCAGCAGGGCTCCCGCCTCGGCGCCGGTGATCTTGCCGCCGAAGGCCTGGGCGGTGGCTCCGGGCGCTCGGCCGCGCTTCTCGACGATCGCGTCGAAGGTGGGGTCGAGCAGGGCGCTCATCGAGTCGGCGTTGACGCTGATCCACGTCGCCCGGTCGACGACCAGCGCGTCCGGGGCGTCGGCCGGGGTCTCGAGCCGCGCGGTCTCGGCGACCGGCTGGCGGGCGGCCCGGGCCGCGGCGCGGATCGCCGACACCTCGGTCTCGGCCCCGGCTCGCGAGACGGTCGGCCCCGCCGGGACGAGGGTCCTGCCGGTCGTCTTCGCGAACTCCCAGTCGACGTATGCCACGCAGGTCCTGCCTCTCGGTCGTGCCGCGGTCAGCGACAGCCGCACCTGGTCAGGGCGGCGACGATCCGGTCCAACGCGGCCCGGGCCCTCAGCGTTCCACCGTACGTGTGCGGGAAGTCGCCGACGAGCACGACGAAGGTCAGCGGGCGCCCGTCGGCGTCGACGGTCGTGCCGGCGAGGGCGGAACCGGCCCGCAGCGTCCCCGTCTTGGCGCGCGGCACCCCGACGACGTCCTCGGTGGCGTCGGAGCGGAACCGCTTGCGCATCGTCCCCGACAGCCCCGACACCGGCAGCCCCGCGACGACCCCCCGCAGCTCGGGGACCTCACCCGTCGCCGCGAGCTCGAGCACCCCGGAGAGGGTGGCCGGGCTCGCCGCCTGGCCGGGGCTGAGGCCGCTCGCGTCCTTGAGGACGAGCCCCTCCACGGGCACCTGGTGGGCGACGAGACGCTCCTCGATGTACGAGGCGACGTCGCCCTGCTCCGTCGTCGGCCGCCCGGCCGTGGCGGCCGCCTGCCGGACGAGGTTCTCGACGAGGGCGTTCTCGCTCCGGTCGAGCGCGAGGTCGAGGACCTCGCCGTACGTCGCCGACTCCACGCCGCCGAGCTGCTCCGCCCCCGGCGGAGCCGGTTCGCCCCAGGTGCGCTCGGGGCGCAGCCGCGCCGTGACGCCGCGGGCGGCGAGGGCCTCGACGAGGGCGTCGGCGACCTCGCGCTCGGGGCTCTTCGGCGAGGGCCGGCCGGCCAGCGGCAGCTGCGTCGCCAGCCCGGTCATGACGACGGCCTGGGTGAACCCGTCGCGCACGTCGTTGGGGTTCCACGTCGAGGGGTAGCGCGGGCCGGGGGCCCAGCCGAGGTCGAGCCGCAGCGTCACCTCGGTCCGGCCGTCCGCGGCGAGGGCGTCGGCCACCTGGGCGGCGAGGTCGGCGACCCCCGCGTGGCCGAGCACGGCATCCGGGTCGCCCTTGCCGGGGGCGAGGAGGGTGTCACCGCTGGCGACGAGCACGAGGTCGGCGGACCCCGGGACGGCGACGACGCGGGTCGTCATCGTGGCGCCGAGGTCGAGGCCGTCGGCGACGGCGAGGGCGGCCATGAGCTTCGCGGTCGACGCGGGCACCCGAGGGGTGTCGGGGTCGAGCGCCCACAGCTCGTCGCCCGTGATGCCGTCGCGGATGCTGATGCCGACGCCCGTCCGCAGGGCGGGGTCCGCCGACGCCGCGGTGAGGGCGGACTCGATCCCGGCGCGGGTGGGTACCGGCGCGCCGGACCCGTCGTCGACGAGCACCGGGTCGACCGCGGCTGCCGGGGACGGAACGAGGGCGGGGGCCGGTGTGCCCGAGACGGTGGGCGTGGGCACGGCGACCGGGCGGTCGGCGGTGAGGATGCCGGGAGCGACGTCGAGCACGTCGGCGGTCCCGTAGCCCGCGACGAGGAGCAGGGCGGCCGCGGGTGCCAGCATGACCCGTCTCACCCGGTCTCCCTTTCGTGCTGGGGCGCACCCATGCGCCAGACTGTGCCGAGAGCCTAGGTCACCCCCCTTGAAGGAGAAGCGCGCCGTGGAGTTCGACGTCACCATCGAGATCCCCAAGGGGCACCGCAACAAGTACGAGGTCGACCACGAGAGCGGGCGCATCCGCCTCGACCGGATGCTGTTCACCGCCATGGCGTACCCCTCGGACTACGGGTACGTCGAGGAGTCGCTGGGCGAGGACGGCGACCCGCTCGACGCGCTCGTCCTCCTCGACGAGCCGACCTTCCCCGGGTGCCTGGTGCGGGCGCGGCCGATCGGCATGTTCCGCATGCGCGACGAGGCGGGTGGCGACGACAAGATCCTCTGCATCCCGGCGGGCGACCCGCGCAAGAACCACATCCGCGAGCTCGAGGACGTCAGCGAGTTCGACCGCCTCGAGATCCAGCACTTCTTCGAGACCTACAAGGACCTCGAGCCGGGCAAGTCGGTGGAGGGTGCCCACTGGGCGGGCCGGGAGGACGCCGAGCGGTGCATCTCCGAGGCGATCACCCGGGCGAGCGAGGCCGGGATGAGCACCGCGCGCTGGCGGATGCCGGAGCACGATGCCGAGCACGAGGCCGTGTCCGCGTCGGCGCAGCGCACCGCCGACGAGGTGTCGGCGGCCTCGGAGAAGGCCCGCAACGAGCTCGCGACGAAGGACCGCCCCCTCAGCGACGACTGAGCCCCAACTTTCCCGCCCCATCCCGGAACCTTCACGTCGGCACCGGAACGGTTGCCGTACGAACGTGAAGGTTCCCGCCTGAAGCGGTCCCTCACCAGCCGCGGGTGCCCGGCCCGCCCTTGAACGGGCCGACGACCCGCGAGGTGACCCACCCGCCGTAGAAGCCGCCCTCCTGCGGGGTGACGACCTCGCCGTCGACGGTGCAGCGGTCGACCGCGCCCGGCATCACCGCGACGTGCCCGGCGATCGCCTCGAAGCCCCGGCTCGGCCGGGGGTAGGTCCACGCGGCACGGGGCGCGACGGCATCCCCACCGACGACGTCGTAGTAGGCGGCCGTCCCCTTGAACTCGCACCACGACGCACCCGCCGTCGGGCGCAGCGCCCCCGGCACGAAGTCGTCGACCGGCAGGTAGTACGCCGGCGGGTGGCTGGTCTCGAGCACCCGCAGCGCCCGTTCGCTGGCCGCGACGCGCACGCCGCCGAGCCACACCTCGACCCGCTCGCCGCTCGGCTCGACGCGCGGGGGCCGCGGGTAGTCCCAGACGGACTCCTGCCCGGGGCCCGGGCGGTCGGCGACCGGTCGCACGGGCGTCAGTCGCGCTCGACCCAGCGGTCGATCGCCCAGACGACCGCCAGCGCCAGCCCCACCTCGACGTCGTCGGCCACGTCGACCGTGTACTTGTCGCGCACGGTGAGCCACTTCTGGGTGATCCGCACGACGTCACGGCCGCCGCTCGTCACCGTGTAGTTCTTCTCGATCAGTGAGCCCTCGACGTGCCACGGCTCGCCGGAGACCATCTGCAGGTCCATCTTGTCCTTGACGACCGAGAACGCCTTGGCCCTGAGCGTGGCCACCTCGGCGCCGGAGGCGTCGGTGATCGCCATCTTCTTCGGGATGCCGAGCAGCTGTCCGCGCACCACGTACAGGCACGTGCCCCCCGCGTCGAGGACCTCGGCCTTCGGGCGGGCGCCGAGCTTGCCGTCGACGAGGTACAGGCGCTCCTCGGTGTCGGGGTCGAGGACCTGGAAGTCGCGGCCGGCACCGAACGCGCTCTTCATGAGGAAGCGCCGGAAACCGGCCGGGGCGGCGGGGACACTCATCGACGTCTCCAGAGGTCGGGGTTCCCACCCTAGCGAGGGGGTACGACGGGGCCGCGCGGGGTCGTGACCGACCCCACGCCGCCGCGTCGCTCAGCGCTGGCCCAGCCGGCGCAGGGTGGACAGCCGCTGCTCGTACTCCTTCTCGTCGATGTCGCCGGCCGCGAAGCGGCGCGCGAGGTCGGCCTCGGCGGAGTCGACCGAGTACCGGTGGGGGCCGCCCCACGCCCGCCGCCGGCCGAACGTGCCGACGACGAGGAGGACGACCAGGAGGAAGAACAGGAAGCCGAAGAACGGGAAGAACGGGTTCCAGCCGTAGCCGCCGTTCCAGGGGCCGGGGTGCGCGGGCAGGGAGGTGGTCAGCGTGCTGAGGGTGGTCATGGTCGCTCCTCGCGGTGGTGGGGTTCGTTCTGCTGCACCACCCATGCTTCGCCGACCGGCCCTCCGGCGAACCCCCCTGCGGGAGGCATCGTCCGCACTCCCCCGGCGGTACGCGCGCTCACGGGTCGACGCCCTACTCCGACGACCACCCGGGGCGCACGAGGCCCGACTCGTAGGCGAGGACGACGAGGTGGGCCCGGTCGCGCACGTGGAGCTTGACCATGGCCCGCGAGACGTGGGTCTTGGCGGTCGCCGGGGAGACGACGAGGCGCTCGGCGATCTCGTCGTTCGACAGCCCCTCGCCGACGAGGGCGACGACCTCGCGCTCGCGCTCCGTGAGCACCCGCAGCCGCTCGGCCGCCGGCCCGGTCGTCGACCTGCTGCGCGACGCGAACTCCCCGATGAGCCGCCGGGTCACCCCGGGCGAGAGGAGCGCGTCGCCCCCGGCGACCGCCCGCACCGCCCGCAGCAGCTCGGTCGGCTCGGTGTCCTTGACGAGGAAGCCGCTCGCGCCGTTGCGGACCGCCTCGAAGACGTACTCGTCGAGGTCGAAGGTCGTCAGCACGACGACCTTGGTGCCGGCCAGCTCGGGCTCGGCCACGATGACCCGGGTGGCCACGAGACCGTCCATCCCCGGCATCCGGATGTCCATGAGCACGACGTCCGGCCGCAGCGCGCGCACGAGGGTGAGGGCCTCGTGACCGTCCGCCGCCTCACCGAGCACGGTGATGTCGGGCTCGGCGTCGAGCAGCGCGCGCAGGCCGGCCCGCAGCAGCCGCTGGTCGTCGGCGATGACGACGCCGATCACGGCGCGCCCGCCGTCGGGAACGTCGCGGTCACCCGCAGCCCGCCGAGTGGTGACGGGCCGACCCGCACGTCGCCCCCGAGGGCTGCGGCGCGCTCGCGCATGCCCCGGATGCCGTGGCCCTCCTCGACGCCGTCCGTGCCGGTCGCGCCGTGCCCGTCGTCGTCGACGAGCACGACGAGGCTGCCCGGGCGGTGCTCCACGGCGACGTCGGCCCGGGAGGCGCCGGCGTGCCGCACGACGTTGGTCACCGCCTCCTGGACGACGCGGTACGCCGCGAGGTCGACGCCCGGCGCGAGGGCCTCGGCGGTGCCCTGGACGTGGGTGGTGACGTCGAGGCCGGCGTGGCGGGAGCGCTCGACGAGGTCGTCGAGGGCGGCCAGGCTCGCCGAGGGGCGGCGCGGCGCGGGGCCGTCGCCCTCGCGGAGGACGTCGATGAGCGAGCGGAGGTCCGCGAGCGCCTCGGCGCTGGCGCCCTTGATGACGCGCAGCGACTCCTCGACCTGCTCCGGCCGGGTGTCGCGAAGGTGCAGCGCCACGGACGCCTGCACGTTGATGAGCGACATGTGGTGGGCGACGACGTCGTGCAGCTCCTGCGCGAGGCGCAGGCGGTCCTCGCCGGCCCGCCGCCGGCGCTGCTCGGCGACGGCGCGCCGGAACGTCAGGGCGCGCTCGCGGCGGACCCGCACCACCTCGGCCAGCGCCAGCACGACGAGGGTCCACGCGAGGGTGGCCGTGGACGCGGCCCACGACCAGTCGCGGGTCGGGTCGAGCAGCACCGCGGTGGCGTGCACGGCCAGCACGCCGGCCGCGGTGAGCCAGGCGGTGATCCGGTGGCCCGTCACCACGGCGATGACGAGGACGACGACGAGCGACGCGACGACCGGGCCGTAGGGGAAGCCGAGCGCCAGGTAGGTGGCCGTCACTGCGCCGACCGCCACCGTCACCGGCCGGACCCGGGAGCGACCGTTGAGCAGGGCGATGGCGAGTGGGCCGGCCAGCAGGAGGGCCACGGCGAGGGGGTCGAGCGGATGCCGGTCGGGTTGGCCTCGCGCCGCGCCGAGGGTCCCGAGCACCTGGAACGCCGCGAGCGCCACCGCGAGCGCGAGCCTCGGGGGGCGGCGGAGTCCCGGGCGGTACGGCGGACCGGGCATGCGCCCAGCCTAGAGAGGTGAGGGCGTCGGCGCTCGTCGGTCGCGAGGCGCAGCTGCTGCTACTCCCCGGGGAGCAGGTCGGCCGACCCGACGCCCTCGGCCGCGAGCGCCGAGCGCAGGGCCGACTCGAACCCCCGGACGGACCCGTGGACCGCGTGCAGGCCGGTAGGGCCCAGCAGGACGGTCCGCGACCCGTCGGACCGCACGCCGAGCACGGCCGGCAGCCCGGACAGGTGGTAGGCCGCGCGTTCCGGCTCGCTCGCCTCGTTGCGGTGCACGAGGCGGACGGGGACGGGCAGCCGGGCGACCATGGCGTCCCACTCGGGCTTGCGCCGCGTGGAGTCGTGCGTGATGTCGCACAGCCAGCACTCGGTGCGGCCGAGGAAGTGGCCGACGACGTACACCAGCTCGCCCACGATGCCCCCGTCGGCGTCGTAGACCCCGACCACCTCGACCACCCCTGCGCCCATGGCGGCAGGCTAGCCCGCCGGGAGGCCCGCCGACGGGTCGCCGGCCGGGCGGCTCGACGGCGTCGAACGACGGCCCGCGAGCCGGTGCTCGGGGCCGTCGGTCGGTGGACGGGGCGGGTAGGTCTGCTGCGGCCGGTCAGCCGAACCAGGGCTCCGATCGCCCCGCCGAAGACCGTCGCGACGATGCCGAGGACGACGATGACGAGGCCGACGATGCCGAAGCCGCGGGCCACGCCGCCCTGGGGGTGGCTCCCGCGGGCGAGGCCGCCGAGCCAGGCGGCGCACGCGCCGAACACGGCCGGTGCACCCGACCAGAAGAACGGCAGCGTGACGAGGGCGAGGGCACCGAGGACGATCGCGCCGACCTTGGCGCGCTGGGCGTCGCGCGACAGGGGGATCGCGATCGCCAGGGCGAGGACGAGGGCGACACCGCCGACCACCGCGACGGTCTTGATGCTCTCGATCGGCCCCTCGGGGGCGTTCGGGTCGTGGTCGGTGAAGACGATCTCACCGACGTGGAAGGCGATGCTCAGCAGGGTCGTGAGGGCGAACGCCCCGCCGACGAGGACGCCCGGGGGAAGTCGGCGGTCCGTGGTGGTGGTGGTGGTGGTGCGTGATGCCGTGGTCATGGTGACCTCCTGGTAGCGGGGGCCGGCGGGTCCGGGCCCTGGTGCCACGGTGTCCGCGTCGGCTTCCCGGCGGCTAGGGCGTCGGCGTCCCGCGCTGTCCCGCACCGTCCCGGGCGGTCCCGGCGGGCCGTGGGGGCCTCCCCAATTCCGTCCGCGTGCCACATCATGGCGGGGTGAGCACCGCCGCCGCCAGTGCCAGAGGTGCGTCCACCTCCGTGGTCGGCGCCGCGGTCGCCACGGGGTTCGGCATCCTGCCCCTGGTGGGCGGGTTCTCGCAGGCGAGCCTCCCGACGGGGGCCCTGTTCGGCGCGGGGTGGCCGGCCTTCGGCTTCGCTGCCGCCCTCCTCCTCGACCGCGGCGTCGAGCACCGGGTGGGCCGCGCCCTCACGGCGCTCGCGCTCGTCCCGGCCGTCATGGCCGTCCTCGCGATGCCCGCCGGCCGCGACCGGTTCTGGGACCGGCTCGAGGAGCTGTGGAGCTCGGCGGTCGTCGCGGTGGTCCTCCTCACGCTGGTGCTGCTCGCCGGCGCCACGGGCTACGCACCCGGGCGCACCCCGCGCCGCCGCCTGTTCTGGCTGCTGCTGTGGTCGGGCCTCGTCCTCGGGGCGGTCCTCGTCGCGGAGGCCGCGCTCGACGCCCGGGCGGAGGCCGCCGTCGTCACCCTGGGGATGTGGTCCCTCGCCGGACTCGTGACGCGGCTGACGATGGCCGCGCGAGCTGCGGCCGGTCGACGAGCCGTTCCTCGACGTCGCCGCGGTGGCGCTCGTCCTCGCGATCGGTGCGGGCGTCGGGGTGGCGGTGCGCCTCGCCGGTGCGCGGGCGGGCGTGCCGGCTCCCGACGTCGCCGCGGCGTTCGCCGCCGTGGCCGCCACGGCACTGGCCTGGCCGGCGGCGGCGTGGTCGCGGCGGTCGTGGCTCGCCCGCCGCTACGGCACGGGGACCCTCACTCCGGCGGACGTCGCGTCGATCACCGCCGACCTGCACCACGTCCCCGACGCCCGGGAGCTGCTCGCCAAGGCCGCGTTGATGGTCTCGGCCTCCACCGGCCGCCCGGACGTGGCTCTGGTCCTCGGCGAGGACGACCCCGAGCTGCCACCCGGGTGGGTCGAGCACCCCCTGCTGGTCGCGGGCGACCGGGTCGGCACGCTGCTGCTCGCGGGAACCGACCCGGAGGGCCTCGAGCCGCGTCAGGCCCGCATGGTCGAGCAGCTGCTGCCCACCGTCGCGCTCGTGTGCCGGGCGGTGGCGCTCGCCGTGGGCGCGGAGCACGCCCGGCAGGACGTCGCCCGCGAGCGCGACGCCGAGCGGGCCCGCATCCTGCGCGACCTGCACGACGGCCTCGGGCCGGTGCTCGCCGGCATGAGCATGCGGGTCCAGGCGGAGCTGCGCCGCAGCCCCACCCCGCTGCTGGAGTCGCTGGCCCCCGAGCTGGCAGGGGCACGCGGCGACCTGCGCCGCCTCGTCTCCGGGCTCACCCCGTCAGCGCTCCACGACGACGACCTCGACGGTGCGCTGGAGCGGCTGGTCGCGACCTTCGACGGCGACGGCCGGCAGGTCGGCCTGGAGGTCGACGTCGAGCAGCCGATGCCGTCGGACGTGACCGTGGCGGTGTACCGCTCCGTGGCCGAGGGGATCACGAACGCGTTGCGCCACGGGGCCGCGAGCCACGTCTCGGTCCGGGTCGCCGCGGCGGTGCGGTCGCGTCGTCGTCGACGTCGGCGACGACGGTGTCGGCGGCCCGATCGCCCCCGGCGTCGGCATCACGTCGCTGCGGCAGCGGGCCGAGCAGCTGGGCGGCTCGCTCGTCGTCGGGCCCCGCGACGGCCGCGGGACGCTGCTCCACGTCGAGCTGCCGACGGGGGCGAGCGCATGACGAGGGTGATGCTCGTCGACGACCACCCGATCGTGCTGTCGGGCCTGTCCGCGCTCGTCGAGTCCGACGACGGCCTCGACCTCGTCGCGGTGGCCCGGACCGCGGCCGAGGCCCGCGACGTCACCACCGAGCCGGACGTCGCCGTCGTCGACCTGGGGCTGCCCGACGGCGACGGCATCGAGCTGGGCGCGGCCCTGAAGCGCACGTGGCCGGCGCTGCGCGTCATCGTGCTGACGATGACCGCCGACGACCAGGCGGTCCTCCGCAGCCTGGGCGCCGGCCTCGACGGCTACCTCCTCAAGGACTGCGACCCCGAGGACGTCCTGGCGGCCATCCACACCGCTGCTCGCGGTTCCCTCGTGCTCGGCCGCGGCGCGGCGGACGCGGTGGTGGCCGCTGCGGCATCCGCACCCCGGACCGACGCGTTGGCCGCGCTCGACACGAGGGACCTCGAGATCCTCGACCTGCTCGCCAGGGGCCTGCCCACGTCGCAGGTGGCGGCGCGCCTCTTCCTCGCGCCCAAGACCGTGCGCAACCGGATCTCGGACATGCTGACCAAGCTTCGCGTCGGGTCCCGCGAGGAGGCGATCGCCCTGGGTCGGGCGGGCGGCCTCGGGCGGGCGTGAGACGACGACGGATGCCGTGCGCCGGCTGGGTGCCATCGGCACCCGGGGCTGCGGCCTAGGCTGCGTGGATGACTCTGGACGAGGTGGGCGAGTACGTGGAGTCGCTCCCGCAGGTGAAGCGCAAGGGGACCGAGGCGCGCCCGGCCTGGTACGTGAACGACCGCCTGGTCGTGCGCCTGCAGGACCCGACGACGCTGGTGGTGCGGGTCCCCCTCGACGAACGGGAAGTCGCTGTTGGAGGCCTACCCGGACACCTTCGGTGTGCCGCCCCGCATGGAGGCGCACCACAAGGTCGAGGCCTATCTCGAGGACGCACCGCCCGAGGCGGTGCGCGCGGCCATCGACCTCGCGTGGGACATGCAGCGTCGCTGAGAGCGGCCCGAGCGCACCCGCGCCCCGCGCGAGACGAACGGGAGACGGGAAAGGCCCCCTCGACACCGGTCGTGGGGGCCTGACGCGTGGTGCTGCCGTGGAGCCGCCTAAGGGAATCGAACCCTTGACCTATTCATTACGAGTGAATCGCTCTGGCCGACTGAGCTAAGGCGGCGAGCACCCGAGCGGGCTCGGGCACGCCGGACGAGTATACGAGTCGACCGGCACCACCGCGAATCCCCTCAGGTCGCGCGAGCAGCCGCCGGGTCGAACCCCACGCGCTCGGGTTTCCGAGCGGGATCACCTCGATCCGGGCTGCGACCCGGTGGGTCGATTCGCCACTGCTCGCACACGCGAGCGGTATCACCTCGACCGCGAGGTCGGGCGTCAGCAGCGCAGCCCGTCCTTCGGCACGGTGCCCTTCACGAGGTACGCGTCGACCGCGTCGTCCACACACTCGTTGGATCTCGTGTAGGCCGAGTGACCATCGCCGTCGAAGGTGATGAGCGAGGCGTGGGCGAGCTGCTTGCGCAGCCGGACGGACCACTCGTACGGCGTCGCCGGGTCGCGAGTCGTGCCGATGACGACGATCGGGCCCGCTCCCTCGGCCGACACGGTTCGGGTGACGCCGGTCGGTTCCAAGGGCCACACTCCGCACGTCGCCTGGCTCCACACGATGTAGGGGCCCCACGTCGGAGCCACCGCCAGGGACTCCTCGGCCTCACGCCTCAGCTCGGCGACGTCACCGATCGCCGGCTTGTCCAGGCAGTTGACGGCGTAGATGGCCTCCATGATGTTGCCGGAGTACTCGCCGCCCGGGTTGCGGTCCGCGTAGGAGTCCGCGAGCTGCAGGAGGGAGGTCCCGTCGCCGGCGACGGCCTCGCCCATCGCGTCGACCAGCGTCTGCCAGGACCCCTGGTCGTACATCGCGAACCCGATTCCCAGCGAGGCCCATCCCTCGGTCAGCCTGGGAACGGCGTTGTCACCAGTTCGGGGCAGCGGGCTCTGGTCGACCGATGCGAGGAAGGTTCGCAGGCCCTCCATCACCTGGTCGACCGAGTTGCCGAGAGGACAGCTTCGCTTGCGAACGCAGTAGGCGGCCCACGCCCGGGTGGCACGCTCGAAGCCCTGGGCCTGACCCAGGGCCATCTCGAGGCTGCTGATGTCCGGCGGAACGACCCCGTCGAGCACCATGCGCCCCACGGCGTCGGGAAAGAGGTCGGCGTAGATCGCACCGAGGTACGTGCCGTAGGACGCGCCCAGATAGGTGAGCTTCTTCTCCCCGAGGGCGGCCCGGAGAATGTCCATGTCGCGGGCGGCCTCCTCCGTCGACACGTGAGCGAGGAGCGGCGACGCGTTCCTGCTGCAGCCCTGCGCGAAGTCACGGGACGTCTGGACGAAGCTCAGCTCCTCCGCCGCATCGTCGGGGGTCGGGTCCGACCCGAGGAAGCTGTCCAGGTCGCTGTCGGAGACGCAGTCGATGGGGCTGGACCGCTGCACACCACGAGGGTCGAACCCGACGACGTCGTAGGTGTTGCGGACCGGCTTGCCGACGATGAAGTCCGCCGCCCGGGCGTAGTCGAAGCCCGACGCACCGGGCCCTCCGGGGTTGACGACCAGCGAGCCGATGCGTTTCGACGGCCTGCGCGCGGGCACGTTGACGACGGCGATGGTGATGGTGTCACCCTGCGGGTTCAGGTAGTCGACCGGCACCTCGAGACTTGGCGCACCAGGCGCCCTCACACTTCGTCCATTCCAGGCGCTGTGAGTAGAACCGCGCCAGCGGCTCGGCCCCGGGAGGGGGGCCCTGTGGCGTCGCGACGACGGAGGGCGAGCCCCCCGACGTCCCGATGCCGTCGGCCAGGGAGCAGCCCGACAGCAGCAGGGCGGTGACCGTGGCCCCCACGAGGGCGGCGGCGCGGCGGCGGTTCATGGGCGCACGATAGGCGAGCGACCTGCGCGGCACCCTGCCGAGGAGGTCACGATCTGGTCGCTGTCACCGGGGCAGGCGGAGGTCGAGCGCCATCGCCTCCAGCGCGAGGAGCGGGTTGACGTTGGCACCGATGCGCTCGCGAGCGGTGCCGATGGAGTCCATGGCGCGCAGCAGGTCGTCGGGCCCGAGCAGCTCGCCGACCCGCTGCACCACCTGGCGGCTGTCCTCGTTGACGAGGGCGGTGCCCGAACGGGCGTGCACGACGAGGGCGTCGCGGTAGACCGAGAGCAGGTCGAGCAGCGCCCGGTCGATGACGTCCCGGGTGAAGCGCGTCGCGCGCGCCTTCTGCTCCTTCTCCAGCGAGCTGAGCTGGGACCGGATGTGCGGCGGCTGGGTCCGCGCGCTCGGGTCGGCGCCGAGCACCTCGAGGAGCCGGGCTCGCTCCGCGGCGTCGCGCTCGCTCGAGGCGGCGAGGGACTCCTCGGCCGCGATGGTCATGAGGTCGCTCGCGGCCCCCACGGCGTCGCCGACGGTGACGATGCGTGACGCCAGGGTGATGACGTCGTGCCGCCGGATCCGGGCGTGCTCGTCGCGGGCCAGGCGGCGGGCGAGGCCGACGTGCGACTGGGCGGCGCGCGCCGCGTACAGCGCCATCGACGGGTCGATCCCGTCGCGCCGGGTCAGCAGGTCGGCGACCGCCTCGACCGACGGCGTGCGCAGCCGCACGTGCCGTGACCGCGAGCGGATCGTGATGATGACGTCCTCGACGGAGGGGGCGCACAGCATCCACACCGTGCGCGGCACCGGCTCCTCGAGCGCCTTGAGCAGGGCGTCGGCGGCGCGCTCGGTCAGCCGGTCGGCATCCTCGACGACGACGACCCGGTACCGCCCGACCGACGGGCGGTGGGCGGCGAGCGCGACGAGGTCACGCGCCTGCTCGACCTTGATCGACAGGCCCTCCGTGGCGACGACGTCGACGTCGGCGTGGGTCCCCTCGAGCGCGGTGCGGCACTCCCGGCACTCGCCGCAGCCGCCGTCGGGGCACAGCAGGGCCGCTGCGAACGCCCGAGCCGCCACCGAGCGCCCGGACCCCGGCGGGCCGGTGAACAGCCAGGCGTGGGTCATCGCGTCGGGGGTGACGACCGCGTGCCGCAGCGTCGCGACCGCGCTCTCCTGGCCGATGACGTCGCGCCACACGCTCACCGGGCCACCAGCCCCATCGCCTCGAGCCGACCCAGGACCGCGTCGTGCACCCGCTCGGGAGGCTCGGTGCCGTCGACGACGAGGTAGCGGTCGGGGTGGCCGGCCGCCATGGCGAGGAAGTGCTGGCGGATCGCCTCGTGGAAGGCGTCCTCCTCCGACTCGAGCCGGTCGTGGGTGCCGCCGCGGCGGCGGCGGCCCTCGGCCGAGGGAACGTCGACGACGACCGTGAGCGCCGGGACGAGCCCGTCGACGGCCCACATCTGCAGGTCGTGGACCTCTGCCGCCCCGAGGTCGCGCCCGGCGCCCTGGTACGCGACCGAGGAGTCGGTGTACCGGTCGGTGACGACGTCCTCGCCTGCCGCGAGCGCCGGCCGCACGAGCTGGTCGACGTGGTGCGCCTTGTCGGCGGCGAAGAGGAGCGCCTCGGCACGGGGCGACACGTGGTCACCGTGGAGCACGAGGTCGCGGATCGCCGCCCCGAGCTCGGTGCCCCCCGGCTGGCGGGTGACCGTCACCGTGCGTCCGCGCGCGCGCAGCGCCTGCGCGAGCAGCCGCACCTGCGTCGACTTGCCCGCGCCGTCGCCGCCCTCGAAGGCGATGAACAGCCCGTCGCGTCGCGTCACGGCTGCGAGCCTAGGCCAGCCCCGCGACACCGCGTGAGCGGCGTCGGCTCGCCGGCCCATCTGCCCTCGTCGACCGTAGAGAACACGCCGCGCGGGCGGGTCGCCACGCGGCGTGTTCTCTACTCTCGTCGGGGGTGGAGCCTGGTCAGGCCTGCTCGTGCCGGTCGGCGTTGGCGTGGATGGCGTCGTGCACGTACTGCGCGAGCCCCGGCGCCTGGTCCTCGTACGTCTTCGTGAACCGCGGGTCGGCGAGGTACATGTCCGCCAGCCCACGATGGAAGCCGTGGTCGAGGTCGTAGAACCACCGCTCGATGTGCGCGCGGTGCGCCTCGGCGGCATCCATCGCCTCGGCCGAGGTGGCGGGGGCGCCCGACCGCAACGCGGAGACGAACGCGGTGTTCACGGCATCCCCCTCGGTCTTGATCCGCTCGAAGTCGGCCTTGGTGTAGCCCTTGGTGCGACGTGCCGACTGCTTCCACGCGTCGGTCTCGCCCCAGCGCTCCTGCGCCTCGGCCTGGTACTCCTCGCTGAAGCCGTCGCCGAAGAGCTCCTTGAGCTCCTCGGTGGTGGCGGGTCGCTGCTCCATCTCTCTCTCCAGTGCTCGGTCGATGGCCGTGACGAGCTCCTCGAGCTCGCCCAGCCGGGTCATGACCGCGTCGCGCTGGCGGCGCAGGTGCTCGGCCGGCGTCCCCTCCCCCTCCAGCAGCGCCCGCACCTCGGAGAGGGGCAGGCCGAGCCGGCGGTAGGTGACGACGGTCGCGAGTCGGGCCAGGTCGGCATCCGTGTAGAGGCGGTACCCGGCGGCGGTCCGCGCGCTCGGCACGACGAGCGCCCTCGGCGTCGTAGTGGTGCAGCGTGCGCACCGTGACGCCGAAGGCCTCGGCCACCCGGCCGACGGGAAGCTCCACCCGTGCAGTGTGCTGGCTCGTCGCGGTCATGTCACCACCGTGCCGCCTCACGTGGCGTGAGGGTCAAGCCGGATGCCGGGTCACAACTTTCTCGCCCGGTGCGACACCCTTCACCTTCGCAGCGGAAGCGTTGTCGTGCGAAGGTGAAGGTTCCGGGATCGGGCGAGAAAGTTGTGATGCCGGAGGCTGGATGCCGGGTGCCGCGATGCCGGATGACGCGGCGCCGTGCTGGCCGCTCAGGCCTGAGGCGTCTCGAACCAGGAGGACAGCGCGCCGGCCAGACCGATGTCCCCACGCGCCTTGACCTTGCCCATCATGAACATCATCGCCGGGTTGCCGGTGCCGGTGATGAGCTTGAGGAACTCGACCGGCCCGAGGGTCAGCGAGAGGTCGGCGGCCTCGCTCGCACCGTGCTCCACCACGCACGTCCCCTGGTCGACGACGACCCCCCACGTGTCGCTGCCGTCGTCCGGGCCACCGGTGATCCGGAAGTCGATG
Source organism: uncultured Actinomycetota bacterium (assembly GCA_963811475.1). GTDB lineage: Bacteria > Actinomycetota > Actinomycetes > Actinomycetales > Dermatophilaceae > Fodinibacter. The sequence goes on along the minus strand of CAWERJ010000004.1, from coordinate 57,806 downwards.
CGCGCGCTGCGGTCACCGGCCTTCTCCGGGCGGAACTGGTGGGGGAAGCGGGCGAAGATCGCGTCGAGCGTCTCGCGGCGGTGCTCACCACCGAGGTCGTCGCGGATCTGCTCGTCCGTCATGCCCTTGACGAGGGCGACGAACTCCGGGGGCGAGAGGTTCTCGAGGGTCTCGGGGTGCAGGTGCATGCCGACTCCGGTGCCGGGCCCGGACCACGACGGCCCGGGCGGTGCACCGAACCTACGGGCGGGTCATCCGGTGGGCAAGCGTGGGGTCGGTCACGCGGCGGCACGCCGACGCGCGACCGCAGGTCACCGTGCCCGGGCGGGCGCCGCGGTGCGGGTGACCGGCTCGCGCCCGTGTCCGCCAGCCGCTCGACGAGCACGGCTGCCTCCTGCGCCGCGTCGTGCTGCCGCAGCTCGACTCCCATCCGCGCCGCGGCGGCGGCGTACGCGGGCTCGTGGAGCACCTCGCGAACCGCCGCACGCAGCCGCCGCGGGCTGGGCCTCGTCGCCCGGATCCGGACCCCCACGCCGCTCCACCGGACCCGGGCGCCGATCTCCGCCTTCTCCTCCGTCGAACCGGCCTGGACCAGCGGCACGCCGTGGTGCAGCGCGGTCGTGACGCCGGTGTACCCGCCGTTCGTGACGCAGGCGTCGACGTGCGGCAGGAGCAGGTCGTACGGCACGAACTCGCTGACGCGCGCGTTGCCCGGCAGCGGTCCCCCGAGCGCCTGCTCCACCCGCTCGGGCGTGACGCCCCCGGTCGTCGCGACGACGAGCACGTCCTCGTCGGCCAGGGCACGGAGCGCCGGGACGACGAGCTCGGTCATGTCGTGCCGGATGCTGCCCTGGGTCACGTGCACGACCGGGCGCGACGAGGTGCGCACCTCCTCCCACCACGACGGCGGCGACCCACTCCTGCGGCAGGTCGGGGCGCAGCGCACCGATCCAGTGGACGGTCGGCGGGAGGTCGACCACCGGGTACTCGAACGACGGGGTGCAGGCCTGCAGGTGCAGCATCGGCGAGACCGACGCCTCGAGGACGGTGCGTCCGTCGGGCGCCAGCCCCAGCTCGTGCCGCAGGGCGTCGTACCGCTCCTGCGCCTGCGCGAACACCCACCGGCGGGATGCCGTGCGCACCGCGTGGTTGCGCAGGCGCGACAGGGGGCCGCGCATCGGCAGCAGGCCCGGGCCGAACGCCGGCGTGCTGCCGTGGGCGCGCACCAGCGGGCCGTCGCCGAGCGTCGCGGTCGGGATGCCGAGCGCCTCACCCAGCAGCCCGACGCCGTAGCTCAGCCCGTCCGCCAGCAGGGCGTCGACCGGGGTGGCGGCGACGACGGCGCGCAGGTCGGCGACGCGCTCGGGCGCCTGGCCGACGAAGACGTCGGAGTACGCACGGCCGATCGCCCGCGGCCCGTGCAGCCCTGCGAGCTGCGGGAACTCCTCGAGGAGCCGGGCCCCGTCGTAGTCGCGGGTCGCGCCGTAGGGCACCGGTGTCGCGCCGACGGCCGCGACGTCCTCGTGGAAGCGCCGGCTCGCGAACCACAGCACCTCGTGCCCCCGCTCGACGAGCCGGGCGACGACCGGCAGGGGGAACCGCGTGTGCGCCGGCACCGGGACGGTCGCGACGAGGATGCGGGACATGCGAGGGCTCCTCCGGGCCTGGGCGCCTAGCCCCGCGCCTGCTTCGTCGCCCGGGCCGCGGACGTCTTGGCGGCGGAGGTCTTGGCGGCGGAGGTCTTGGCGGCGGCCGACTTCCTCGTCGTCGACGTGCGCGTCGTGGTCTTCTTGGCAGCCTTGCGGGCGGTCTTCTTCACCGGTCCGCGGGCCCGCTTGTCGGCGAGCAGCTCGTAGCCGCGCTCGGGCGAGATCTTCTCCGGGTCGTCGTCCTTGCGCAGCGTCGCGTTCGTCTCGCCGTCGGTCACGTAGGGCCCGAAGCGGCCGTCCTTGACCACCACCGGCCGGCCCGAGACGGGGTCGGTGCCGAGCTCGGCGAGCGGCGGCTTGGCCGCCGCCCGGCCGCGCTGCTTGGGCTGCGCGTAGATCGCGAGCGCCTGCTCGAGGGTGATGTCGAACAGCTGCTGCTCGGTCTCGATCGAGCGCGAGTCGGTGCCCTTCTTCAGGTACGGCCCGTAGCGGCCGTTCTGCGCGGTGATCTCCTCGCCGTCCTCGGCGACGCCGACCACCCGCGGCAGCGAGAGGAGCCGCAGGGCGGTGTCGAGGTCGATCGTCGCGAGGTCCATGTCCTTGAACAGGGATGCCGTGCGCGGCTTCGCCCTCGCCGCCTTGCCGCGCCCCTTGGCCGGCGCCTCGTCGGCGTCCGGGAGCACCTCCGTGACGTAGGGCCCGTAGCGTCCGGCCCGCGCCACGACGTCGTGGCCGGTCGCGGGGTCCTGGCCGAGCACCCGGCCGTCGTCGGCCGCGGCCTCCAGCAGCTCCCGGGCCATCGCCGGGGTCAGCTCGTCCGGGGCGACGTCGTCGTTGATCGTCGCTCGCCGGGGCGTCAGGGGGCTTCCGTCGTCGCCGAGCGCGACGGCATCCGTCACCTCGCCGGTGCGCGGGTCGATGCCGGCGGGCACGACCTCCTCGACGTACGGGCCGTAGCGGCCGACCCGTACGACGATGCCCTCGCCGATGTCGATCGTCGAGATCGCCCGGGCGTCGATGTCGCCGAGGTCCTCGACGAGGTCGCGCAGGCCGTCGGCCGAGCTCGCCTCGTCGCCGAAGTAGAACCGGTGCAGCCAGGCCGCGCGCTGCTGGTCGCCGCGGGCGATGGCGTCGAGGTCCTCCTCCATCGAGGCGGTGAAGTCGTAGTCGACGAGGCGCGAGAAGTGCTCCTCCATGAGCCGGGTCACCGCGAACGCCAGCCAGCTGGGGATGAGCGCGGAGCCGCGGTTCGAGACGTAGCCGCGGTCCTGGATGGTGCCGATCGTCGAGGCGTAGGTCGAGGGCCGGCCGATGCCGCGCTCCTCCATCGCCTTGACGAGGGTGGCCTCGGTGTAGCGCGGCGGCGGCGAGGTCTCGTGCCCCTGCGCCTCGGTGCGCACCGTGCGCAGGGCGGTGCCGACCCCGAGGCGCGGCAGGCGGCGCTCCTCCTCCGCCTCGTCCTTGCGGCGGGCCGCCTGGCGCTCGTCGCGGCCCTCCTCGTAGGCCGCGAGGAACCCGCGGAAGGTGATGACCGTGCCGCTCGCCGAGAGCTCGACGGTGCGAGCCGGGGCGCCGTCGTCGAGCGTGGCCCCGAGCTTGACGGATGCCGTGGAGCCGCGGGCGTCGGCCATCTGCGAGGCGATGGTCCGCTTCCAGATCAGCTCGTAGAGCGCGTACTCCTCACCGCGCAGCGCACCCGCCACCTGGGCCGGCGTGCGCATCCGGTCGCCCGCAGGCCGGATCGCCTCGTGCGCCTCCTGGGCGTTCTTGACCTTCTTCTCGTAGCGACGGGGGGCGTCGGGCACGTACTCCGAGCCGTACAGCTCGCGGGCCTGCTGGCGCGCGGCGCTCAGCGCGGCATCCGACAGCGTCGTGCTGTCGGTGCGCATGTACGTGATGTAGCCGTTCTCGTAGAGCCGCTGGGCGACCCGCATCGCGTTGCGGCTGTTGAGCCGCAGCTTGCGCGAGGCCTCCTGCTGGAGGGTGCTCGTCGTGAACGGCGCGCTGGGGCGTCGGGTGTAGGGCTTCTCGGAGACGTCGGTGACGGTGACGTCGGCCGCCCGCAGCGCGTTCGCGATGCCGGTGGCGGCGGCCTCGTCGAGCTGGGTCGCCTTCGCGTTGGTCAGCGTGCCGTCGTCGGCGAAGTCGCGGCCGGTGGCGACCTTCGACCCGTCGACGCCGGTGAGGCGGGCGGTGAAGAGGTTCGACTCGGCATCCGGGGTGAAGTCGCCCTCGACGTCCCAGTAGCTCGCGGCGCGGAACGCCATCCGCTCGCGCTCGCGCTCGACGACGAGGCGGGTCGCGACGGACTGCACGCGGCCGGCGGAGAGCCCGGCCTTGACCTTGCGCCACAGCACCGGGCTGACCTCGTAGCCGTAGAGCCGGTCGAGGATGCGACGGGTCTCCTGGGCGTCGACGAGCCGGGTGTCGACCTCGCGGGTGGTGGAGGCGGCGCGCTGGATGGCCTCGCGGGTGATCTCGTGGAAGACCATCCGCTTGACCGGGACCTTGGGCTGCAGGGTCTCGAGCAGGTGCCAGGCGATCGCCTCGCCCTCGCGGTCCTCATCCGTGGCGAGGTAGAGCTCGTCGGCGTCCTTGAGCAGCGCCTTGAGCTCGCGGACCTTCTTCTTCTTGTCGGCGTCGACGACGTAGTAGGGCTCGAAGTCGTCGTCGACGTTGACGCCGAACTTGCCGAAGGGGCCCTTCTTGATGTCGGCCGGCATCTCGCTCGGCGTCGGGATGTCCCTGATGTGGCCGACCGACGCCTCGACGTCCCAGTCGCTGCCGAGGTAGCCGGCGATGGTCCGCGCCTTGGCCGGCGACTCGACGATGACGAGCTTGCGTCCGCTCATGTGGTGCACCTTGTCCGTTCCGCCCCCCACGTGCAGCGGATTCGTCGCTGCTCCGACGTGGTGACGCGGACGACGGTAGCGCCCGGGCGGCGGTTTCGTGCAAACGGTGGCCGATCGGAGCCCGGTTGTCTAGAGACCGAGGGCCCGCGCCGCGGCGGCCCGCATGACCTCCCGGTCGGGGTCGACCCCGGTCCAGTGCCGAGACGGCGAGGGCGCCCTGCCCCACGAGCATGCCGAGGCCGTCGAGGGTGCGCGCGCCCCGCTCCTCGGCGGCCCGCAGCAGCGCGGTGCGCGGCGGGGAGACGACGACGTCGGCGACGACGAGTCCCGGCCGCAGGCTGTCGAGCTCGAGGTCGACGAGGGCGCCGGCGTCACCGAAGCCGACGGACGTCGCGTGGACGAGGACGTCCGCCGTCGTGGGCACCGCGTACGGCCGGTCCCACGGGACGAAGACGGCGGGGACGCCCGTGCCGGCCGTGACCACCCGGGCGAGCTCCTCGCCGCGTCGTTCGTCGCGGTTGACGACGAGCACGGATGCCGCACCGGCCAGTGCCGTCTCGACGGCGACCGCGCGCGCCGCGCCCCCGGCGCCGAGGACGACGACCTCGCAGCCCGCGGGGTCGACGACCGTGCGGAGCGAGCCGACGAACCCCTGGCCGTCGGTGTTGTGGCCGACGAGCTGCGCCGTCGGTCGCGACGACCGTGTTGACGGCGCCGATGACCTCGGCCGAGGGCGCGAGCCCGTCGAGGTGGTCGATGACCCGGACCTTGTGCGGGAGCGAGCAGTTGAACCCGGCCCAGCCCATCGCGCGGGCGCCGGCGACGGCATCCGCGAGGCCCTCGGGCGACACCTCGCAGTTGAGGTAGCGGGCGTCGATGCCGTGGTGCCGGTACGCCGCCTCGACCATGACGACCGTGGGGTTGCCCGCGGCGGGGGTGGAGAAGGAGCCGGTGTGGATGCCGACGAAGGTGCCGCTCATCGCGCTGCTCCGGCGGGAAGGGGCAGGGCCAGGTGGAGCTCGCCGTGGGCGTCGACCTCACCGGTCGGCACGAAGCCGAGCCCTTCGTAGAACGGCTGCGGCGAGCCCTCGCCGCGGCCACAGCTGGTCCGGAGCTCACGGCCACCGGCCCCGCGAACCGCGTCGGCCACGAGCGAGACGGCCGCGGTGCCGTGGCCCCGCCCCTGGTGCGCGGCGTCGACGAGCAGGCGCCACAGGAAGTAGGGCCCCCAGGTCCGGTCCGGGTACCGGCTCCCCCTCCCAGCTCACCATGACGAACCCGACGGGCACGTCGTCCGCCATGACCACGCGGATCCAGGGGTGGCTCTCGGGTTCGAGGTAGGCGTCGACGAAGGACTCGCCGACCCCGGTGACGAAGCGCTCCTGCTCGGGCCGGACCCGCAGGGCGAGGACGGCAGGGGCCAGCTGGGGGGTGATCGGGGTCAGGGTGACGGCGGGCACCGCCTCAGGACACCATGGAGGCGGCGCCGAGTCGAGGGAAATGCCGGACCGTGGCCGTGTGCTTGAATGTTGTACTAAGTGCCCGAGGAGGCAGACCGTGACCCCTTCCGCCGTGCCGACCAGCACCGGCCGCCAGCCCGTGCTCTACCTCAGCCACGGGGCGCCCCCGCTCGCCGACGACTCCACGTGGACCGCCGAGCTGGCCGCCTGGTCGTCGGACCTGCCCCGGCCGAGCTCGGTGCTCGTCGTGTCGGCGCACTGGGAGCTCGCCCCGGTCGCGGTGTCCGCGACGACCGGGGACGTGCCGCTCTACTACGACTTCTGGGGCTTCCCGCAGCACTACTACGAGGTGACCTACGCGTCGCCGGGGGCGCCCGAGCTCGCGCGCTCGGTCGCCGGGCTCCTCGCGGGAGCCGGTGAGTCGCTTCACCAGGACCCGAGCCGCGGGCTGGACCACGGCGCCTACGTGCCCCTGAAGGAGATGTTCCCCGCGGCCGACGTGCCGGTGCTCCAGCTGTCGATGCCGACCCTCGACCCCCGGAGGTTGTTCGCCCTCGGGGAGCGGCTGGCACCACTGCGCGACGAGGGCGTGCTCATCGTCGGGTCGGGGTTCACCACGCACAACCTGCGCTGGTTCGACCCGTCGGCCGGCGCGGACGCCCCGCCACCCACACCATCGGCGGAGTTCGACCACTGGGCCGCCGAGGCGGTCGGCGACGGGGACGTCGACGCGGTCCTCGACTTCCTCGACAAGGCTCCGGCGGCGCGTGAGGCGCATCCCCGCACCGAGCACTGGGCGCCGCTGTACGTGGCGCTCGGTGCCGCGGCCGCCTCGGGCGGCGTGGACGCCCGCAGTGTCATCGACGGGTTCTGGTTCGGCCTCAGCAAGCGGTCCTGGCAGTTCGCCTGACTGCTCGCCTCGAGCCCTTCGCTGTCCGATCATGCGGACGTCGCGACGGCCGAGCGCAGGGCGTCGGCGCCCTCGCCGCTGAGCTGGCTCACACCGGCAGCGCGCCCGGTCAGCAGGAGCAGGAGCGCCCGACCGGCCCGGCCACCTCGGGCCCCTGCCCCCGGGACCGATGGCTCCTTCAGGACCGTCGACGTCTCCGTCTGCGAGGCACTCGGGTTGTACGACCTGACGAGCTGAACCTTCCTCGTCGACCGGAGAGAACACGCCGTCTTCGCGGGCGCCCAGGCGGCGTGTTGTCTACTCTCGAAGGAGAGCGCCGGCCGGTCGAGTCGGAGGGAGGACGTCTTCGGTGACCACGCCACGGACCACGGCAGGGCTGCTGTCCGCGGAGCGGGCGCTCCAGGCCGCTCAGCTCGCGGCCGACGTCGCCGCCCTCGACGCGCTGCTCGACGACCGGCTCGTCGCCATCGGCCCGGACGGAGCCCGTCACTCGAAGGAGGACGACCTGGCGGGCTGGCGCTCGGGCTCGTCGGTCATCGCCGAGCTCGTCGAGGAGGACGTCGAGGCCCTCGTCGTCGGAACGACGGGCGTCACGTTCCTGGCTGCCCGGCTCGCCGGGACCTTCGCGGGCCAGTCCATGTCGGCGCGGCTCCGCTACACGCGGACCTGGACGCACGACGACGACGCGGGCTGGCGGATCCTCGCGGCCCACATCACCGTGCTGCCACCGCCCGGCTGACGTCGGGCCACCCACCACGCGCGCTCGGAGGCTGGTGTGCGCGGCGGGGCACGCCGCACTCAACGGCGAGAAGGTCCCTGCCCCACGGGCCGCCGCGAGGTCTCGTCGGTTTGCCGAGCCGAGAACTGGGCACGGTACAGCCGAGCGCATGCGACGTGAGGTGAGGAGGCCGCCATGGACGTCGTGATCTGGTTCGCGGTCTACCTGGTGCTGATCGCGGCCCTGGCGACGTGGCGCGAGCACCAGGACGCTCGGGCCAAGAAGCACCGCCGAGAGGGCGGGCACCAGGGAGGCGAAAGCCCCGCGCACCGACGACTTCCGCTGCGAGCGATGCGTGGCGGCTGGACCCACTCCCACCGGACGTCCTGACCCGACGGCGGCAGCGCGCGAGCCCCGCGCCCGGGGGTAGGGCCCGCACATGACGACACCACCGGCGCACCCCAGGGCGCCATCGTCACCGACTCCGGGACGGTCACCGACTCCGGGACGCCTGACCGAGAGTCCGCAGCCTCCCCGTCCTGCACCCGGCCGGGACCACAGCGCGCGGGTTGCCCTGTGCCAGAATCGGACCGTGGGGAACGGCTCGGACGACGTCGAGCTGACGACGGACGAGCTGCGAGCCGTCGCCGGGTACGCCGTGGCGTGCGCCGAGCCCGCCCTCGTCATCTTCACCAGGGCGTGCCCCGACGACCCGCGCCCGGCCGCGGCGATCCACGCCGCGCGGGTCTTCGCCGAGGGGGCGCCACGGTCGCGCCTCCAGCGCACCGCCGCGGTCGACGCCCACCGCGCCGCGAAGGCCGCTCCCGACGACGCCGCGCACCACGCCGCGAAGGCCGCCGGGGACGCCGCCGCGTCGGCCTACCTCCACCCGCTGGCGAACGCCACGCAGGTGCGCCACATCCTCGGCCCGGCCGCGCACGCCGCCCGGGCGGCCGAGCTGGCCCGGGGTGACGACCCCGTCGTGGCGGAGTACGTGGTCACCGCGGCCGCACGGCGAGCGGGCCCCGTCGTCCACGACGTCCTGTCCCGCTACCCCCGGGCGCCGGCGGGGCGCACCCGGGTCGCGGAGCTCATGCGACGCCTCGACGGCCTGCTGCGCGACCCGCCCCCGACGCCACGCGTCGTCGACGATCCCGGGCCCTTCTTCCACGGGACGAGGGCCGACCTGCGACCGGGCGACCTGCTCACCCCCGGCTGGCAGTCGAACTACGGGTCCGGGCGGCAGGCCAGGCACATCTACCTCACGGCGACGCGCGAGGGCGCCCCGCTGGCGGCCGAGCTGGCCCGGGGCGACGGCCCGGGACGGGTGTACCGGGTGGAGCCCCTCGGCACGATCGAGGACGACCCGAACGTCACCGACAAGCGCTTCCCCGGCAACCCCACCCGGTCCTACCGCACGACCGAACCGCTGCGGGTCGTCGAGGAGGTCACGGGGTGGGACCCTCCTCCGCCGCACGTCGTCCAGCACCTGCGCGAACGGATGGGCGAGCTCGCCGAGCTCGGCATCGAGGCGATGGACGACTGACCGCGAGTGCTCCCCCAGGCGTCACCCTTCGCGGGGCCGACCGTTGCTCGGGCTCTGGGCACGTCCGGCGGCTGCGGGCACACTTCTCCGCATGACGTTCACCGCCCCGACCGTCGACCGTCACCTCACGGGCATCGAGGATGCCGTGGCGCGCCTGGGTGCGTGGGCGGGCCGCGCCGGCACCGACTCCCCGGTACCCACCTGCCCGGGGTGGACGGTGCGCGACCTGCTCGCCCACCAGGGGATGGTCCACCGCTGGGCCACCGCCGTGGTCCTCGGGGACGACCCGCGCGCGGTGGACGACGCCGCCCTCGAGGCGGAGGGGCGCGCCGCCGGCGACCAGGTGGCCTGGCTGCGCTCCGGCGCCGACACGCTGCTCGCGGCGTTGCGCGACGCCCCGGACGACCTCGACGTCATGACCTTCCTCGCCCAGCCCCTCCCGGCGAAGGCTTTCTGGGCCCGCCGCCAGTGCCACGAGACGTCGGTGCACGCGCTCGACGCCCTGTCGGCGCTCGAGGGCCGCACGCTGCGAGCCGACGACGTCTGGCTCTCCGACGAGCTCGCCACCGACGGTGTCGACGAGCTGCTCGTGGGGTTCTGGCAGCGCCGCACCAAGGGGCCGCGATCCGAGAAGCCCTACACCGCAACGGTGTCCGTCACCGACGGCGACGTCTGGGTGCTGGAGGTGAGCGACCAGGCCCCGGTCACCCGACGACGGGAGGACGGCGGACGGCATCCCCGCGGGAAGCCGCCGGCTCACCGGTTCGGCCCGCGACGTCTACCTCGGGCTGTGGAACCGCGGCGGGGCGGTCGACGACCCGACCGGCCTGCTCCACGAGTGGCGCGAACGCGGCGCGGTCAGCTGGTGACGCCCGAGGGCCGGCGCCCGCTCGGCCTCGGTGCCCGGCCGCGGATCAGTGCTCGGCCCTCGGGCGCTTGCGCGGTGCGGGCCGGGTGGGGTCGTCGAGCACCGGTTCGACGTGCTCGGGCACCTTGACCGGCCGCAGGTAGGCCCAGGCGATGAAGCCGAGGCCGACGACGAGCAGCAGGATGCCGGCCACGAGGTTGGCGTTCGACCCGCCGGTCTTCTCGGTCTCCGGGTCGGCGAACAGCCCCATGAGGGTGAGGACGACGCCGTAGATGGTGAGCAGGGCGCCGATGATGTTGCGGATGTCGAAGATCCCGGCCGTCTTCTTCTCTTGCGCTGCCATGGCTGCTCCTGCTCAGAAGAGGATGTTGAGGACGGTGACCATGACGAGCGAGACTCCCGCGAGCGGCAGCGTGCGCCGGTACCACGGGTAGGTGTGCTCGAGGGGGTCCTGGCGGGTCTCCTTCGGTGTCTCCGAGTACACCAGACCGACGAGGTCCTCGGCGGGCGTGGGCTTCGTGAACAGCGAGATGCCGACCGAGAGCGCGAGGTCGACGAGGAAGGCCGCGGATGCCGCCACGAAGGCCGCACCCTGACCGCTCAGCGGGATGACGCCGAGGCTCAGCGACCCGAACGCGTCCTCGGTGAGGAAGGCGACGAGCACCGCCGCCAGGGTCCCGGACACCAGCCCGATCCAGGCGGCCGTCCCCGTCATCCGCTTCCAGAACATGCCGAGGATGAACGTGGCGAACAGCGGGGCGTTGAAGAACCCGAACAGCGTCTGGAGGTAGTCCATGATGTTCGAGAACGAGCTCGCGAGGATCGCCGTGAAGATCGCGATGACGGTCGCGCCGACCGTCGCCACCCGGCCGATGCGCAGGTAGTAGTCGTCGGAGCGGTCCTTGCGGATGTAGCGCTCCCACAGGTCGTAGCTGAAGACCGTGTTGAAGGCCGAGATGTTCGCCGCCATGCCGGCCATGAACGCCGCCAGGAGGCCGGTGATCGCCAGGCCCAGCAGGCCGTTGGGCAGCAGGTCGCGCATGAGGTACAGCAACGAGTCGTTGTACGCGACCCCCTTGCCCGAGGCGCCCCCCGGCACGGCCTCACCGTTCTTGAGCTTCATGATCTCCGGCACGAGGACCGCGGCGATCATGCCCGGGATGATCGTGAGGAAGGGGACGAACATCTTGGGGAACGAGCCGATGACCGGCGTCTTGCGGGCCGAGGCGATGGAGTCGGACGCCATCGCGCGCTGCACCTCGACGAAGTTCGTCGTCCAGTAGCCGAACGAGAGCACGAAGCCCAGGCCGAAGACGATGCCGACGACCGACCAGACCGGTGACTCGAACCCGGTGAGCGCCTGGCCGGGCCACGAGTTGAGCTGGTCGGTCGCCGACGGGACCTCGGCCGCCGGGGGTGCCGCCGACGCCGCCGCGGTGATCTTGTCCTCGAGCCCGCTCCAGCCGCCCACCCGGTTGAGGCCGATGATGACGAGCGGCAGCAGCGACGCGACGATGACGAAGAACTGCAGCACCTCGTTGTAGATCGCCGCCGACAGGCCGCCGAGGGTGATGTACGACAGGACGATCAGCGCCGCGACGATGAGCGCGACCCACAGCGGCCAGCCGAGCAGCGCGTGCACGATCGAGCCGAGCAGGTAGAGGTTGACGCCGGCGATGAGCAGCTGGGCGACGGCGAACGAGATGGCGTTGACGAGGTGCGCCTTGGTGCCGAACCGCCGGAACATGAACTCGGGGACCGAGCGCACCTTCGAGCCGTAGTAGAACGGCATCATCACGACGCCGAGGAAGAGCATCGCGGGGATGGCGCCGATCCAGAAGTAGTGGACCGTCGCGATGCCGATCTCGGCGCCGTTGGCCGACATGCCCATGATCTCGACGGCGCCGAGGTTCGCCGAGATGAACGCGAGCCCGGTCACCCACGCCGGCAGCGACCGGCCGGAGAGGAAGAAGTCGAGCGAGTCGGACACCGAGCGCCGGGCGATGAGACCGATGCCGAGGACGAAGACGAAGTAGATGAGGAGGATGCCGTAGTCGACCGGTGAGGCGTCGATGAGCGTGTCGGCGGTGGCCAACGTCGGGATGCCGTTTGCCAGGGTCTGCTCGAGTCCCACCACTGCGACCACCCGTCCTCCGCGTCGAGGTCGGCCACCCCGCCGGTGGCGACGACGTCACGCTAGTGGACCACCGCTTCCCTCACCTCCCGAGCGGACGTGCGAGTTGCGGGGCTCCCGCGACCGCCTCTCCGGTCTCGTCGAGGTCGGTCACCGCTCCCTGGAACTGGGCGGCGTAGAGGGCCGCGAACGCCCCTCCCGCAGCAAGGAGCTCGGCGTGCGACCCGCGCTCGACGATGCGCCCGTCCTCCATGACGAGGATGAGGTCGGCATCCCGGATCGTCGAGAGCCGGTGGGCGATGACGAAGCTCGTCCGGTCGGAGCGCAGCGCCGACATGGCGTGCTGGACGAGGAGCTCGGTGCGGGTGTCGACCGACGACGTCGCCTCGTCGAGGATGAGCAGCGACGGCCCCGCGAGGAACGCCCGCGCGATGGTGATGAGCTGGCGCTCGCCGGCGCTGATGTTGTCGGCCTCGGCGTTGAGGACCGTGTCGTAGCCGTCGGGCAGCGAGTGCACGAACCGGTCGACGTAGGTCGCCCGGGCGGCGTCGAGCACCTCCTCGTCGGTCGCGCCGGGTCGGCCGTAGGCGATGTTGTCGCGGATGGTGCCACCGAAGAGCCAGGTGTCCTGCAGCACCATGCCGATCCGCGAGCGCAGGTCGTGCCGGGTGAGCTGGGTGATGTCGACGCCGTCGAGGGTGATCCGGCCGCCCTTGAGCTCGTAGAAGCGCAGCACGAGGTTGACCAGTGTCGTCTTCCCCGCGCCGGTCGGGCCGACGATCGCCACCGTCTGGCCGGGCTCGACGACGAGGTCGAGGTCCTCGATGAGCGGGGTGTCGTCGCGGTACGAGAACGTGACGTCCTCGAACTCGACCCGGCCGCGTGGCCGCTCGATGGTGGCGGGGTGCGCGGTGTCGGGCTCCTGCTCCGGGGCGTCCAGCACCGCGAACACCCGCTCGGCCGAGGCGACCCCGCTCTGCATGAGGTTCGCCATCGACGCCACCTGGGTCAGTGGCTGGGTGAACTGGCGCGAGTACTGGATGAAGGCCTGGACGTCGCCCAGGCTCATCGTCCCGGAGGCGACGCGCAGCCCCCCGACCACCGCGATGACGACGTAGTTGAGGTTCCCGATGAACATCATCGTCGGCATGATGATGCCGCTGATGAACTGGGCGCGGAAGCTCGCGTGGAACAGGGCGTCGTTGCGCTCGGCGAAGAGGCGGTCGGCCTCCTGCTGGCGACCGAAGACCTTGACGAGCTCGTGGCCGGTGTAGGTCTCCTCGACCACGCTGTTGACCTCGCCGGTGCTCTTCCACTGCTGGACGAAGTGCTTCTGGCTGCGCTTGCCGATCATCGCCGTGACCACCATGGTGATCGGGATCGTCACGAGGGCGAGCAGGGCGAGCAGCGGCGAGATCCAGATCATCATCGCGATCATCGCGACGACGGTGAGCAGCGAGGTGAGCAGCTGGCTCAGGGTCTGCTGGAGGCTCTGGGCGACGTTGTCGATGTCGTTGGTGACCCGGCTGAGCAGCTCGCCGCGGGGCTGCTGGTCGAAGTAGGGCAGCGCGAGGCGGTTCAGCTTGTCCTCGACGTCGCGCCGGAGCCGGTAGATCGTGCGGTTGACCGCGACGGTGAGCATGCGCCCCTGCATCCACTGCAGCAGCGCGGCCACGACGTAGAGGCCGAGCACGAAGAGCAGGATCTCGGCGAGGGCGGTGAAGTCGATGCCCTGGCCGGGCACGACGTCCTGCATCGCGCCCAGCATGTCGGCGAGGTTGTCCTGGCCCTGGGCGCGCAGGGAGTCGACGGCCTGCTCCTGCGTGACGCCGGCGGGGATCTGCCGGCCGAAGATGCCGGCGAAGATCAGGTCGGTGGCGCCACCGAGGATCTTCGGCCCGATCGCGCTGAGCACGACGCTGGCCACCGCGAGGACGATCACCGTCCCGACGATGAAGCGTTCGGGGTGCAGCAGTCGCAGCACCCGCTTGGCGGACGGCACGAAGGTCTGCGACTTCTCGGTCGGCACCCCGATCTGCAGGTGGGGTGGTCCGCCACGACGTGCGGATGCCGGCCCGCGGCGTGCCTCGGCGGCCTTCTCCTCCTCGGTCTTGACCTCGCTCATGCCGCCTCCTCCATCGCCTGCTGGCTCTCCACGATCTCCACGTACGTCGGGCAGGTCTCGAGCAGCTCGGCGTGCGTCCCGCTGCCCACGACCGCCCCGTCGTCGAGCACGACGATCTGGTCGGCGTGGAGGATGCTCGACACCCGCTGGGCGACGACGAGAACGACCGCGTCGCGGGTCACCGGCCGCATCGCGGCCCGCAGCCGCGCGTCGGTGGCGACGTCGAGCGCCGAGAAGGCGTCGTCGAACAGGTAGATGCCGGCCTTGCTCACCAGCGCCCTCGCGATGGCGAGGCGCTGGCGCTGGCCGCCACTGACGTTGGTGCCGCCCTGCGCGATCGCCGACTCGAGGCCGTCGGGCATGGCGCGGACGAAGTCGTCCGCCTGCGCGACGGTCAGGGCCTGCCACAGCTCGTCATCGGTCGCGTCCGGGTCGCCGTAGCGGAGGTTCGAGGCGACGGTCCCGGTGAAGAGGTAGGGCCGCTGGGGGACGAGGCCGATGTGCGACCAGAGGTCCTCCGGATCGGCCTCGCGCACGTCGACCCCGCCGACGAGCACCTGCCCGGACGTCACGTCGTGCAGGCGGGGGACGAGCCCGACCAGCGTGGTCTTGCCCGACCCGGTGGAGCCGACGATCGCGGTCGTCGTGCCGGGCACGGCCCGGAACGACACCTCACGCAGGACCGGGGACTCGGCCCCCGGGTAGGCGAAGGTCGCGCCGCGCAGCTCGACCGTCGACCGGCCCCGGCGGGATGACGACCGGGTCGGTGGGGGTGTGCACCGAGCTCTCGGTGTCGAGCACCGCCTGGATGCGCCCCGCCGAGACGGTGGCGCGCGGGATCATCATCGCCATGAAGGTCGCCATCATCACCGACATGAGGATCTGGATGAGGTAGGACATGAACGCGGTGAGCGCCCCGATCTCCATCTGCCCGTTGTCGATCCGGTGCGCGCCGAACCAGAGCACCGCCACGGTCGAGGCGTTGAAGATGACCATGACGACGGGGAACGCGAGCGCCATGAGCTTGCCGACGGCGAGCGCGGTACCGGTGTACGTGCGGTTGGCCGCGGCGAACCGCTCGCGCTCGACGTCCTCGCGCACGAAGGCCCGCACGACCCGCAGGCCGGTGATCTGCTCGCGCAGGATGCGGTTGACCGAGTCGACGGCGGTCTGCATCGAGCGGAAGTGCGGCACCATCCGCGAGATGATCAGCCCGATCGCGATCTCCGAGCGCCGGCACCGCGACGGCGACCAGCCACGCGAGACCGAGGTCCTCGCGCAGGGCCATGAAGATGCCGCCGACCATCATGATCGGCGCCGACACCATGATCGCGAGGAACATGTAGGTGGCCGTCTGCACCTGGGTGACGTCGTTGGTGCTGCGCGAGATCAGGGTCGGGGCGCCGAAGCGCGAGAGCTCCTGGGCCGAGAACTGCCCGACGCGGTGGAAGACCGACGACCGGACGTCGCGGCCGAGGGAGGCCGACGAGTGCGCCCCGATGCGGGTGGCGCCGATGGTCGCGAGGATCTGCACGAACGAGACGGCCAGCATGAGCACGCCGGTCCGGAGGATGAACGAGGTGTCCCCGACGGCCACACCCTCGTCGATGATCCGGCCGTTGAGGCTCGGCAGGTACAGGGAGGCGAGGGTGGCCACGAGCTGGAGGGCGAGGAGCACGCCGAGCATCGGGGCGTACGGCGTCAGGTAGGAGCGGACCAGGCGGTAGAGCATCAGCGGGTGCCTGCCTTTCGGGTGCCGTCGAGCACGACGGAGACGATCTCGACCGGTGTCATCGACCGGACGGGGAGCATGGGGTGGGCGCTGGAGAGCGTCAGGTGGGCGAGGATGTTGACGACGTCCTGGGGTGGCAGGCGCAGGGCGGTCGCGTCCGGGCCGATGAGGTCGAGGAAGGCGGCGTCGACCGCAGGGTCGCTCATGGGTCGTCGCGGGTGGTGCTCACCGCTGGGCGGCGGGGGGAACGCGCCGGCGTGGTGGAGGGCGCCGATGACGGCGATGATCCGCTCGAGCCACGCCTGCATCACTCCCACGGCCGCGACGAGCCGGTCGTCGAGCGGCAGGTCGCCGTCGATACCCCGCAGCGACGCCACGACCCCGGTCGTGTCGAACACCGCTGCGGCACAGGCCTGGACGAGCTCCTCCTTGGTGGCGAACGCCCGGAACACGGTGCCCTCGGCGATGCCGGCGGCTTCGGCGACCTGCTTGGTCGTCAGGGCGACCCCGTGCTCCTTGAGCAGCGGGATGGTCACCTCGACGAGCGCCGTGCGGCGGTCCTCGGGTGCCATGGCGGGAGCGCGGGGAGTCATGGGGTCCACCTTAAGTGAGTGAGCACTCACTCACAAGTGGATTTCGCGGCGGGCCCCGGTCGGCCCCGGCTGACGTCCGAGTGCCGGGCTGCGGTCGGTCGTCGCGGGTCGCGGTGCCGTCGTGGCGCCACCCCGCCGGATCGCCGCCATCCCCGCGAACGGACCCGAGCAGGGATGCCGTCGCGGGCACCTCAGGCGCGCACCGGCATCCGGCAGGTCGGTCAGCGCAGCAACCCGTCCTTGGCCGCGTCGCGGACGAAGTCGACGACCTCGCGGCGCACCTCGGCGCCGTCGAGGTCGAGCAGCCCCGCGATGGCGGCGGCCGCCGCGCGCGCCGTGAGCGAGCCGTCGCAGACCGACGCGAACGCCGCCGTCACGGTGGTGAGCGCCAGCTGCCGGCGCAGCCCTCCGCCCTGGCGCAGGACGATGGCCACCGGGTCGGCGGCACCCGGCATCGAGTGCCGCTCCTCGTGGACGTCGGGCGCACAGGTCCACGCGGTGTCGAGCACGGCGTCGTCGTCGTGCTCGGCCAGCCAGCTGCGGGCCTCGAGCCCGGCCAGCACCGTCGGCCCCATCGGCGCCTCGACCGGCCAGGGGACGTCGACGAGGTCGACGAAGGGGTCCCGCTCCTGCGCCGGTCGGTGCAGCGACACCACGCCGAAGCCGATCGCCTCGACGTCGCGGGCCTCGAAGTCGTCGAGCCACGCGGCGTACATCGCGTTGAAGTCGGCGGTCCCGGGGTGGTGCCCCCCGTCACGGGCCCACGTCTCGGCGTACTGGGCCGGGTCCTGCACCTCGCGCTGGACCACCCACGCGTCGAGGCCCGTGCCCTCGAGCCAGGAGCCGACCCGCTCGGTCCAGGTCGTCCCCCGAGGGACCTCCCAGTTGCCGAGGAACTGCGCGATCCCCCCGGGCTCCAGGTGGTCGCCCACCGCGCGCACGAGGTCACGGACGACGGCATCCCCGGCGGCGCCGCCATCGCGGTACTCGAACAGGGGCACGGCGCCCGACCGGGGCGTGATGACGAACGGCGGGTTGCTGACGACGAGCCCGAACCGCTCGCCGGAGACGGGGTCGAGCATCGACCCGGCGCGGACGTCCCAGTCGGCCTCGTCGAGCGCCGCGTTGAACCGCGCGAACGCGAGGGCGCGCTCCGACAGGTCCGTGACGACGACCTCGTCGGCGTGCGCCCCGAGGTGGAGGGCCTGCACCCCGCACCCGGTGCCGAGGTCCAGCGCGCGCGAGACGTGCGGACGCGGGGTCCAGGCGGCCAGGGTGGCCGAGGCGCCGCCGATGCCGAGCACGTGGTCCTCGCGCACCGGCCGCCCGGTCGCGACCTCGCCGAGGTCGGAGGCCACCCACCAGTCGCGGCCGTCGGCGGCGTAGGGGCGCAGGTCGCACAGCGCGACGACGCCGTCGCCCTCCGGGGCCAGCAGGCCGAGCGCGACCGCCCCCTCGACGCCGGTGGACGGCAGCGCGGCGGCCGCCTCGGCCGCGTCGACGGGGTCGCCGAGGGTGAAGAGGCGGACGAGGGTGGCACACGGCTCGCTCGACGCGGCCGTGACCCGCTGCGCGGGCAGGGCCTGCTCGCGGTCGAGGGCCGCCACCGCCATGGGCCCGAGCAGCTCGGTCACGCCCTCGACCGTGAACCGGGACGCGACGAGGTCGGCGCGCAGCGCGGACACCAGCTCCGGCTCGACGTGGGGCGGGTTGGGAGTCATCGAGGACGAGCGTATGCCGTGCGCGCAGTGGGGTCGTCGAGGGTTCCGGCGGCCGCCCGCGCCGGAGCGACCTGCGGCGGGCCGGGCGCCGGGTGCCCGCCGAGGCGCTGGGGCGCACGACCTCGGCGCCGGCGCGGGGTCGTTCTGCGAGGATGGACAGCCGAACCACTGCCCTGCCGCGGCGCACCTCCCCAACGGGGCCGGTGCACCTCGACGGACCCAGCGACGGGAACGGAGGAGTGCCTGTGCCAGCCGGACCTCCTGCGGTGACCGTCAACGGGGTGGGGCGCTCGCTCGTCGGCACGGACCCGGCGACCACCGCCCTCGACTTCGTGCGCGGCCAGGGGCTGACCGGTGCCAAGGAGGGCTGCGCCGAGGGCGAGTGCGGCGCGTGCGCGGTGCTCGTCGTGCGCCCCGACGGCACGGACAGGAGCCGCTGGACGGCGGTCAACGCCTGCCTCGTGCCGGCCGCCACCCTCGACGGCCAGGAGGTCGTCACCGCCGAGGGACTGGGAGCGCCCGGCGCCCTCCACCCCGTCCAGCGCGAGCTCGCGGTGCGCGGCGGCTCCCAGTGCGGGTACTGCACGCCCGGCTTCGTCTGCGCGATGGCGGCGGAGTACTACCGGGCGGACCGCCGGGGCGGCGCCCACCCCGACCACGAGCACGGGCCGAACGGGTTCGACCTCCACGCCATCGGCGGCAACCTGTGCCGCTGCACCGGCTACCGCCCGATCCGTGACGCCGCCTTCGCCCTCGACCGCCCTCGACCCGCAGGACGTCCTCGCCGAACGGCTCGACCGGCCAGCTCCGGCCCCGGCCCCCACCCGCCTCATGGGGACCAGCGGCGTGTTCGAGCGCGCCGTCGACCTCGCCCACCTCCTGCGGCTGCTCGACGAGCACCCCGACGCCGTCCTCGTCGCCGGCTCCACCGACTGGGGGGTCGACGTCAACCTGCGCGGCGCCCGCGCACCGTTCGTCGTCGGCATCGACCGGGTGCCCGAGCTTCGCGGCCTGAGCGTCGGGGGCACCCGCCGACGGGTCGGCGGCCGAACGGCGGCGCGACCGTGGAGATCGGCGCCGCCCTCACGCTCAGCGAGGTCGAGCGCGGGCTGGGTGGCCGCGTCCCCCTGCTCGACCAGCTGCTCCCCCAGTTCGCCTCCCGGCTCATCCGCAACGGCGCCACCCTGGGCGGAAACCTCGCGACGGCATCACCGATCGGGGATGCCGCCCCGGCGCTCCTCGCGCTCGACGCCGTCCTCGTCCTCACGTCGACCGCCGGCGACCGCGAGGTGCCGCTGTCGGAGTACTTCACGGGCTACCGGCAGACGGTCAGGCGACCGGGCGAGGTCATCCGTTGCGTGCGGATCCCGTTGCCGCTCAGCACGGTCACCGCCTTCCACAAGATCGCCAAGCGACGCTTCGACGACATCTCGAGCGTGGCGGCGGCGATCGCCCTGCAGGTCGACGACGGCGTCGTCGTGCGTGCCCGGATCGGGCTCGGTGGTGTCGCCGCCACGCCGCTGCGCGCCCGGGCGACCGAGGCCGCGCTCGAGGGCCGCCCCTGGTCGCCGGAGACGGTGCGGGCGGCCGCCGACGTGCTCGGCCGCGAGGGCACGCCGATCGACGACCACCGGGCCAGCGCGGCCTACCGCTCGGCCATGCTGCGCACGGCCCTGCCCCGGCTCCACGCGCGGACCACGACGCGACCGCTCGCCGGAGGTGACCGCGTGACCACGGTGACCCGCCGACCGGCGGATGCTGTTGTGGGACAGGCGATCCCGCACGAGTCGGCCGAGCTGCACGTCACGGGGCACGCCCTCTACACCGACGACCTCGTCGGGCGCTCCGGCGGCGTCCTGCACGCGCACCCGGTGCAGGCACCGCACGCGCATGCCAGGGTCACGGGACTGCGCACCGCACCCGCGCTCGACGTCCCCGGCGTCGTGCGGGTCCTCACCGCCGACGACGTTCCCGGCGTCAACGACGCCGGCGTGAAGTCCGACGAGCCGCTCTTCCCGAGCGAGGTGATGTTCCACGGGCACGCCGTGTGCTGGGTGCTCGGGGAGACGCTCGAGGCCGCCCGCCTGGGCTCCCTCGCCGTCGAGGTCGACTACGAGCCGCTGCCGGCCCTCGTCGGGCTGCGCGAGGCGATCGCGGCCGACAGCTTCCAGGGTGGCCGGCCGACGATGGAGCGCGGGGACGTCGAGGCGGAGCTCGCGCGGGCCGCGCACGTGTTCAGCGGCGAGCTCGAGCTCGCCGGCCAGGAGCACTTCTACCTCGAGACGCACTGCTCACTCGCGCACGTCGACGAGTCCGGCCAGGTGTTCGTCCAGAGCAGCACGCAGCACCCCACCGAGACCCAGGACATCGTCGCGCACGTCCTCGCGGTGCCGAGCCACGCGGTGACCGTCCAGTGCCTGCGGATGGGCGGTGGCTTCGGGGGCAAGGAGATGCAGCCGCACGGGTACGCCGCCGTCGCCGCCCTCGGCGCGCGCCTCACCGGCCGCCCCGTGCGGCTGCGGCTCAGCCGGGCGCAGGACATGACGATGACCGGCAAGCGGCACGGCTTCCACACCCGGTGGCGCGCCGCCTTCGACGCCGACGGGCTGCTCCGCGCCCTCGACGCGACGCTCACCTCCGACGGTGGGTGGAGCCTCGACCTCTCCGAGCCGGTCCTCGCCAGGGCCCTGTGCCACGTCGACAACGCCTACTGGATCCCCCACGTCCGGGTGCACGGCAGGATCGCCCGGACGCACAAGACCTCCCAGACGGCCTTCCGGGGCTTCGGCGGCCCGCAGGGGATGCTCGTCATCGAGGACGTCATCGGCCGGTGCGCCCCCCTGCTCGGGATCGACCCGGCCGACCTGCGACGGCGCAACCTCTACGCCGAGGGGCAGACCACCCCCTACGGCCAGCCGGTGCGGCACCCGGAGCGGGCCGCCCGGTGCTGGGACCGGGTCGTGGACACCGGCGACGTCGAGGCCCGGCAGGCCGGCATCGCGGCGTGGAACGCGGCCCACGCCGACGTGAAGCGGGGCCTGGCCGTCACCCCGGTGAAGTTCGGCATCGCCTTCAACTTCACGGCGTTCAACCAGGCCGGCGCGCTCGTGCACGTCTACAAGGACGGCTCGGTGCTGATCAGCCACGGTGGCACCGAGATGGGCCAGGGGCTGCACACGAAGATGCTCCAGGTCGCCGCGACGGCGCTCGGGGTACCGCTCTCGACCGTGCGGCTCGCCCCGACCCGCACCGACAAGGTGCCGAACACGTCGGCCACGGCGGCCAGCTCCGGCGCCGACCTCAACGGTGGTGCCGTGCGGAACGCCTGCGAGCAGGTCCTCGAGCGGCTGCGCGTCGTCGCGGCCGAACGCCTCGAGGTCGACCCGGCCACGGTCCGGTTCGAGGACGGCCTGGTCACCGCCGTCGGCAGCGACGCCTCGGTCCCCTGGGCCGAGCTCGTCAACCAGGCGTACTTCCTGCGGGTCCAGCTGTGGGCGGCCGGCTTCCACCGGACCGAGGGGCTGCACTGGGACTCGTCGGTGATGCGCGGGTCGCCCTTCAAGTACTTCGCGTACGGGGCCGCGGCGACGGAGGTCGAGGTCGACGGCTTCACCGGCGAGTACCGCACCCTGCGCGTCGACATCGTCCACGACGTCGGCGACAGCCTCTCGCCGCTCGTCGACCTCGGCCAGGTCGAGGGCGCCTTCGTCCAGGGGGCGGGCTGGCTCACCCTCGAGGACCTGCGCTGGGACGAGGGCACGGGGCCGACGCGCGGCCGCCTCGCGACCGCGTCGGCGAGCACCTACAAGCTGCCCAGCTTCTCCGAGATGCCCGAGGCGTTCCACGTCGAGCTGCTCGAGCGCGCCCACGAGGAGGGCGCCGTCTACGGCTCCAAGGCCGTCGGTGAGCCACCGCTCATGCTCGCCATCTCGGTCCGCGAGGCGCTGCGGCAGGCGGCGGCGGCCTTCGGCCCGCCGGGCACCAGCGTCGACCTCGCCTCACCGGCGACCCCCGAGGCGGTCTGGTGGGCGCTCGAGGCGGCCCGCCGGCATCCCGAGCAGGGGCGCCCCGTCGAGGGCGCGCCCGGCATCGTCCCCGACCAGCCGGATGCCGGGGACCGTCGCCACCCGCTGCGGCCGCACTCCGAGGTGGCGGCCCGCGCCGGCGAGGTGGAGCGGTGACCACCGGCTGGCTCTCGGCCGTCGAGGGGCTGCGCCGTGAGCGCCGCGCCGGGGTGCTCGTCACCCTGGTGGCGGTGCGCGGGCACGCGCCCCGGGCGGCCGGGGCCAAGATGGTCGTCGCCGCGGACGCGGCCTGGGGCAGCATCGGCGGCGGCAACCTCGAGGCCACGGCGACCGCTCGGGCCCGCGAGCTGCTCGCCACGGGCGGGACCGCCCCGCAGCGGTTCGAGCTCTCGCTCAGTGACCGGGCGCGCACGCGAGCACGGCCGTCAGTGCTGCGGTGGCGAGGTGGAGGTCCTCCTCGAGCCGCTCCCCGTGGTCCCGGCCGTCGCGGTCTTCGGGCTGGGGCACGTCGGCATCGAGCTGGCGCGCGTGCTGGCGCGCCACGACGTGGACCTGTACCTCGTCGACTCGCGCGAGGAGCAGGTCGCGGCCGCCCGCCGGGCCCTGCACGACGACACCGTCGCCCGGGTCGAGCTGCACCACGCCGTGCTGCCCGAGCTCGTGCTGTCGCAGCTTCCCCGCGGCACCCACGTCCTCGTGCTCACCCACGACCACGCCGAGGACGCGGCCCTCTGCGACGCCGCGCTGCGCTGCGACCAGCTCGCGACCATCGGCCTGATCGGCTCGTCGGCGAAGTGGAGCCGGTTCCGGCAGGTGCTCGCCGAGGGCGGTCACGGCCCGGATGCCGTCGCCCGGATCACGAGCCCCATCGGCCTTCCCGGGCTCACCGGCAAGGACCCGGCGACGATCGCGGTCGGTGTCGCCGCCGAGCTGCTCCGGCTCTTCGAGGCCGAGCGCGCCGCCGCGGCCGGCTCGCACACCGCAGGCGCGACGGCTCCGTCGCCGCAGCCCGAGCTCCGTCGAGGTCCCGCGACGCGCTGAGCCGGCGGCCGCGCGGTCAGCGGTCGCGGGACCTCCGCGGCAGGCCGGGACGCACGAGGGGCCGGGCTCCCCACGGAACCCGGCCCCACGGCATCCGGCCTGCGTCAGATCTGGACGGGGTGCTGCTGCTCGGCGATCGGCGGCGTCGGGGTCGCTGTCCCCGCCGATCGCGAGGTCCTTGCTCTTCGCGTACGCCACCGCGGCGACGACGACGACGAAGGCGACCGCGGCGATGCCGTAGCGCATCGGCGCCGAGGCGTCCGGCCCGATCGACAGCGTGACGATCGCCGGCGCCACGAGCACCGACACGAGGTTCATCACCTTGAGCAGCGGGTTGATGGCCGGCCCGGCGGTGTCCTTGAACGGGTCGCCGACGGTGTCGCCGATGACGGTCGCGGCGTGCGCCTCGGACCCCTTGCCGCCGTGCGCGCCGTCCTCGACGATCTTCTTCGCGTTGTCCCACGAGCCACCGGAGTTCGCGAGGAAGACGGCCATGAGCGCACCGGAGCCGATGGCACCGGCGAGGAAGCCGGCCAGCGCGCCCAGCCCGAGACCGAAGCCGACGGAGATCGGCATGAGCGCGGCGAGCAGGCCCGGTGTCGCCAGCTCGCGCAGCGAGTCGCGGGTGCAGATGTCGACGACGCGGCCGTACTCCGGCTTCTCGGTGTAGTCCATGATGCCGGGGTGCTCGCGGAACTGGCGGCGCACCTCGAAGACGATCGCGCCGGCCGCCCGGGTGACCGCGTTGATGGCCAGGCCCGAGAAGAGGAACACGACGGCCGCGCCGATGATGACGCCGACGAGCGTGTTCGGGTCGGTGACCAGGCCGTAGGCGCTGTTGAGGAAGTCGTTGCCCTCCTTCTCCGTCACGCCCGTGACGTCGAGGGCGCGGACCGCGCTCTGCCACGCGTCGGTGTAGGAGCCGAACAGCGCGGTCGCCGCAAGGACGGCCGTGGCGATGGCGATGCCCTTGGTGATGGCCTTCGTCGTGTTGCCGACGGCGTCGAGCTCGGTGAGGATCTTCGCGCCCTCCTCGTCGACGTCGCCCGACATCTCGGCGATGCCCTGGGCGTTGTCGGAGACCGGGCCGAAGGTGTCCATCGCGACGATGACGCCGACGGTCGTCAGCAGGCCGCAGCCGGCGAGGGCGATGAGGAACAGCGCGAGGGCCGTCGAGCCGCCACCGAGGAGGAAGGCGAGGTAGACGGCGCCGGCGATGATCGCCGCGGTGAAGACCGCGGACTCGAGCCCGACGCCGATGCCCGAGAGGACGACGGTCGCGGGGCCCGTGAGGGAGGTGCGGGCGACGTCCATCGTCGGGCGCTTGTCGGTGCCGGTGTAGTGGCCGGTGAGCCACAGGATGATCGCGGCGAGGACGATGCCGATGATGACGGCGAGCAGCGCGGCGAGGCGCGGGTCGCCGGTCAGCGCGTTGATCTGCTCGTTCGACGAGCCCAGCTCGGCGTACGTCGACGGGAGGTAGGTGTAGGCCGCGACCGCGGACAGCACCGCCGAGACGGCGGCGGCGATGTAGAAGCCGCGGTTGATCGCCGTGAGGGCGCTCTCGCCCGGGCGGGCCTTGGTGATGTAGACGCCGAGCAGCGCGGTGACGGCGCCGATCGCGGGGACGATGAGCGGGAAGACCAGGCCGTACTCACCGAACGCGACCGAGCCGAGGATGAGGGCGGCGACGAGGGTGACGGCGTAGGACTCGAAGAGGTCGGCCGCCATGCCGGCGCAGTCGCCCACGTTGTCACCGACGTTGTCGGCGATCGTCGCGGCGTTGCGCGGGTCGTCCTCGGGGATGCCGGCCTCGATCTTGCCGACGAGGTCGGCACCGACGTCGGCCGCCTTGGTGAAGATGCCGCCGCCGACCCGCATGAACATCGCGAGCAGGGCGGCGCCGAACCCGAAGCCCTCGAGCACCTTGGGGGCGTCGCCTTCGTAGACGAGGACGACGATGGCCGCGCCGAGCAGGCCGAGGCCCACGGTCGCCATGCCGACGACCCCACCGGTGCGGAAGGCGATCCGCATGCCGGCGTCACGGCCGTCCTCGTGGCGCGCGGCCGAGGCGACGCGGACGTTGGCCTTGACGGCCAGGCTCATGCCCAGGTAGCCGATCGCGGCGGAGAAGACGGCGCCGAGCACGAAGAAGCCCGACCGTCCCCACCTCACCCCGGCGGTGTCGGCGGGCAGCAGCAGGAGCAGGCCGAAGACGAGCACGACGAAGATGCTCAGCGTCTTGAACTGGCGCGCGAGGTAGGCCTGCGCCCCCTCCTCCACGGCCGCGCCGATCTCCTGCATCTTCTCGGTACCGGGGTCGGCTGCCAGCACCTGACGACGGAACACGACCCCCATGACCAGCGCCACGACCGCGATGACGGCGACGGTGATGACGAGGGCGAGGTTCGTTCCGGCAAGCTGCAGGGCAGATCCCGACTCGGCAGAAGCGAGCGCGAGGGGTGCCATTCCATCCTCCTTGACGGGTGTGATTGCGTCCCGGGGCGAGTGACGCCGGCGGCTGGGACGCCCGGGCGCACCTTACCGGCACGCGAGCGTGGCCGCCCCACCGGACCGTGGGTGACGCAGGTCACGCGAACCGCGGCGAGTGCCTCGCGCCGGTCGGGGGATCAGGCGGCGAGCGCGTCCGCGAGGGAGCCGTGGATGCCGAAGACCTTGTCGAGCCCGGTGATCCGGAAGACGCGCAGGATGCGGTCGTTGGAGCACACGATGCGCAGCCACCCGGAGTGGTTGCGCACGAGCTTCAGGCGCCCGACGAGCACGCCCAGCCCGGTCGAGTCGAGGAACGAGACCTCGTCGAGGTCGACCACGAGCCGGGCCCGGCCCGCTCCGATCTCCTCGTCGAGGGCCGCGCGCAGCTGGGCCGCCGTGTAGACGTCGACCTCTCCGGCGACCGTGACGACACTGACGTCGTCTCGGCGTGACGTGGTCACGGACAGCTCCACTGGGGTGGCTCCTCTGAGAATGCCGCGGGTGTACGGGTCCCGTTCGGGTGTCGGAACCAAGGATTACCGTAACGAACGTGTCCAGTCCTGCACAGCACCTGGCCGTTCTGTCGGCTGGGTCGCGGGGCGAGCGGCTCCTGCACGTCGAGCGCGTGCCTGCCCGGTCGGCCCGCCTGGCGCCGTGGCCCGGGCACGTCGCGCCCGCCGTCCTGGCGGCTCTCGTGGGGGCCGGCATCGAGCAGCCGTGGTCGCACCAGCGGGCCGCGATCGACCTCGCCCACGCCGGGCAGCACGTCGTGCTGGCCACCGGAACGGCCTCCGGCAAGAGCCTGGGCTACCTCGTCCCGGTGCTCGGCGCCGCCAGCGAGGGGGCGGCGACCCCCGGCGGTCGGGGCGCGACGGCGATCTACCTCGCCCCCACGAAGGCCCTCGCGGCCGACCAGCTCGCCCGGATCGAGGCCCTCGCCGTCCCCGGCGTGCGGGCCGCGACGTACGACGGCGACACCCCGCCCGACGAGCGCCGGTGGATCCGTGAGCACGCCAACGTCGTGCTGACCAACCCCGACCTGCTGCACCACTCCCTGCTCCCCGGTCACGACCGCTGGTCGCGCTTCCTGCGGTCGCTGCAGTACGTCGTCGTCGACGAGTGCCACGTCTACCGGGGCGTGTTCGGGTCGCACGTGTCGTCGGTGCTGCGCCGGCTGCGGCGGGTCGCCGCGCGCTACGGGGCGACGCCGACCTTCGTGCTCGCGTCGGCCACCGTGAGCGAACCCGCCACCCACGCGAGCCGCCTCATCGGGATGCCGGTCGCCGCCGTCACCGACGACGGCTCGCCGCGCGGGGCGATGACCTTCGCCCTGTGGGAGCCCTCGACCGAGGGCGGCACCCGCCGCTCGGCGACGACGGAGGCGGCCGAGATCCTCGCCCAGCTCGTCCTCGACGGCGTGCAGGCCGTCGCGTTCGCCCGGAGCCGGGCCGGCGCCGAGGCCCTGGCCACGAACGCCCGGCGGCGGGTCGAGCACGAGGACCCCGCTCGTGCGCCGGGAGTCGCGGCGTACCGCGGCGGCTACCTGCCGCAGGACCGGCGGCTCCTCGAGCGCGGGCTGCGCGACGGCTCCGTCCGTGGTCTCGCCGCGACCAACGCCCTCGAGCTCGGCATCGACGTCAGCGGGCTCGACGCCGTCGTCATGGCCGGCTGGCCGGGTCGCAGGGCCAGCCTCTGGCAGCAGGCCGGCCGTGCCGGGCGATCGGGCGAGGAGTCGCTCGCCGTGCTCGTCGCGGCCGACGACCCCCTCGACACGTACCTCGTGCGCCATCCCGAGGCGGTGTTCGGTGCGCCGGTCGAGGCCACCGTCATGGACCCCCACAACCCCCACGTCCTCGCCCCGCACCTTGCGGCCGCGGCGGCCGAGCTTCCGTCTGTCCGAGGCGGACCTGCCGATGTTCGGCCCCGACGCCCGTCGACTTCTCGACGCGCTCGTCGCGGGCGGCATCCTCCGTCGCCGACCGTCCGGGTGGTTCTGGGCGAGGGAGGACCGGCCCACCGAGCACATCTCGCTGCGCGGGGCGAGCGACGTCGTCGCGGTGGTCGAGGCCCGGACCGGGCGCGTGCTCGGCACCGTCGACGAGGCGTCCTCGCACGCCCAGGTGCACACCGGTGCCGTGCACGTGCACCAGGGCGACACGTGGGTCGTCACCGAGCTCGACCTCGAGGCGCGCGCCGCCCACGTCGTGCGAGGCGACCCCGGCTGGTCCACGCACGCCCAGTCCGTGAACCGCTTCGACATCCTCGGGCGCGAGCGGTCGCAGCGACGCGCCCGCGTGGAGGTCTCGTTCGGCACCGTCCGGGTGACCACCCAGGTGACGGGCTTCCTCCGCCGGCTGCCCTCGGGCGAGGTCCTCGGCACCCACCCGCTCGACCTCCCGGAACGGGCGCTCACGACCAAGGCGGTGTGGTGGACCGTCCCCGACGACGTGCTCACCGCCGCCGGCGTGGCCCCCGCCTCGGTACCGGGGGCGCTCCACGCCGCCGAGCACGCGGCGATCGGGATGCTGCCCCTCGTGGCGACCTCGGACCGCTGGGACGTCGGGGGTGTGTCGACGGCACTGCACCCGGACACCGGCGAGCCGACCGTCATGGTGTTCGACGGCTACCCGGGGGGCGCCGGCTTCGCCGAGCGCGGGTTCTCCGCGTTCGAGGCCTGGGTGCGAGCGACGCGGGACGCGGTGCTGGCCTGCGCCTGCCCGACCGGCTGCCCCGCCTGCGTCCAGTCGCCCAAGTGCGGCAACGGCAACGAGCCGCTCGACAAGGACGGGGCGGTCACCGTGCTCGAGCTCGCGCTCACGCCGGCCGAGGGCTGACGCGTCAGTGGCGGTCGAACAGCCCTGCTCATGCCGCGTTCCGGGTCCTGTGCCGCGGGTACGTTGAGCCCATGGTCCTGCTCGGAGTCATCCTCGTCCTGCTCGCCGTCCTCGCGGGCGTCGTCCTGTTCGCCGGCACCGCCCAGCTCACCGACACCGTCGACATCGACGTGCTCGGCGGCACCCTCAGCCTGCCGCCACTCACGCTCCTCGTGACCGGCATGGTCGTCATCTCGCTGTTCTGGCTCGGCTGGGCGCTGATGCGTGGCGGACTGCGTCGTGCGAAGCGCCGCCGCGTCGAGGCGAAGGAGGCGGTGGTCGCCGCCGAGGCCAGGCGCGTCGACGACGAACGCCGCATGCAGGAGGAGTTCGCGGCCCGCGAGCGCCAGCTCCTCGAGGAGCGTCGCCGCAACGACGAGCAGACTGCCGCCGTGCACGAGCAGCCCGTCTCGCGCAGCACCGAGCCGTACGACGTCGCGGACCAGCGCGACCGCGACGACGTCGCCACCTCGTCCCGCGGGCCGGGGACACGGCCGACGTGCCTCGCGACCGCACCGAGGCCGACCGCGGGACCGGTCGCGCGACCGACCGCGCGACCGACAGCCGCCCCTGACCGGGTCAGCCCACGCGCCGTCCCGCATCGGCCGCCACCGTGCCCGCACGGGCCCGGGCGGACACCTCGCGTGGCAGCCACGCCGACGCCGGGCCTGACCGGACCACCGGCACGAGACCGCGACGACGGCCGACCCGTCGGCTCAGGGCACCACAGGCCGCCAGGGTGGCCCCGTTGCGCGCCGCGACCGCGTTCGCCGACGCACAGTCGACGGAGCCACCGTCGGCGGTCCCCGCCGCGGCGGCGAGGGCCGCGAGGTCGGCGGCCGCACGGGCACGATGGACGTCGCGCACCGTGGCGGTGACCGCGAGCGCCCCGGCGAGCACGGCGACCACCGCACCGGACGCCGCGACGACGAGCACGCTGGCACCGCCCTCCTCGCGCCGCACGCTCACCACCCCGACTCCACCCGCGCCACCGCGGTCGCCCTCACCGGCGCCACGACCCCGAGGGGCCGCAGGCCGCCGGCGGCGCCGAGGCGACGGCCACGCTGACCTCGCCGATCGCCCCGTGTCACCGACACCCGCGCGCCCGGCGGTGCCGCCGCCCCGACCTCGCGCAGGACCGCCCCCTCCGGCTCCCCACGGGCCAGCGCCCGGGCACCGAGCCGAGCGGCGTCGACGCAGCGCACCTGGTCGAGCCCCAGGTGGACCGCGCCCAGCGCCACCGCGAGCACGAGGACGAGGCTCGGGAGGGCCACGGCCAGCTCCGCGGTGGCCGTGCCCTGCTCGGCTCGGTGCCCGGGGCTCACGACCCCGTGCCCAGCGCGGACACGATGAGCTGCGAGAGCGCGCTCTTGACCGGCCCCGACCGCACGACGACGAGCAGCAGGCCGGCGAAGGCGACCGCGGCCATCGTCCCCACCGCGTACTCCGCCGTCGTCATCCCCTGCTCGCCCAGCCTGCGGACCCGCCCCGGGTGCAGCCGGGCCACGACCGCCCGCAGCACCGACCTGAACCCACGCCCTGTTTCCGGCCCCGCGAACCCCACGCCTGCTGCGAACCACCGTCGTCGTCATGACGACCTCCCCTCTCCGGTGGACGCGACTCTCGCGCCCTGGCTCCACTGTCGGGCCGGGCGCTGCCCATCACGAGGACGGCGGACGACCTGTGGACCGCGCGGTGCCCGCACGACAGGTGTGGACGGTGGTCTCCGCCTGGCGAACGGATCCGCGACCGGCCACCGCCTCGCATCCCGTTCAGGCTGACGAGGGGCACGTCACCTCGCGAGCCCGCCGAGCAGGTGCAGGACCACCGGCGCCACGGTCGTGGCGACGAAGCCGGGGAGGAAGCACGCCCCCAGCGGCAGCACGAGGAGCACCCCTGCCCGCTGGACGGCCGCCTCGACACGGCGCGACTCCTCCTCCCGCATCCGCGCGGCCGCCGCCGTGAGGAGGCCGGCCGGGGCGGCGCCGGCCGCGTGGGCGGCGTGCCAGCCGACGGCGGCAGCTCGCCAGCCCGGCCCGACCCGCCCCCACGCCCGCTCCGGCGGCTCGCCCCACCGGTGCGCCGCGGCGACGACGGCCAGCTCGCGACCGGCCGGTCCGTCGTCGACCCTGGCCACGGACTCCAGCGCCTCCAGGGAGCCCACTCCGCCGCGCAGGGCGGCAGCGACGAGCCCCAGCGCCGCGGCTGCCTCCTCGACGGTGGCCGCGCCGACGTGCCCCGTCACCGCCCCTCGGAAGACCCGCGGCCGAGCTCGCGCGGCCCGCGGCGGCCACACGAGCACGGCGAGGGCGACGCACACTGCCGCCGCCACGCAGCTCACCGGGTGCTGCCCGTCGGTGCGGCCGGGGCGGGAGGCGCGCCGCAGCATCCGCCGCGCCCACCACCAGCCGCCGACGGTCAGGGCGACTCCGGCGAGGGCGAGCACCCTCGACGCCACCGAGGCGTAGAGCCGATCGGGGCCCAGGCCCACGAGCGTGCCGGCGACGGGTCCCAGCGAGCGGCAGTGCGGAGAGCAGCCGCATGGACGCCCGGGGCCCGGCGACGACGACGTCCGCCCGGTCCCGAGCCTCCCGGCGCCCCCGGATGGAGCCGGCGGCCGCCGCGGTGACGGTGGAGGCCGTCGCCCCGGTCTCCTCCGCGAGCCGCCAGGCGGCGACGAGGAGGCCGAGGTCGGCCCGCTCGTCGCCGGAGAGGTCGGCCCCGCCCTCGAGCAGGGTTGCCACCCCTCGCCCCTCGGCGACCGACGTGTCGAGCAGCGGCGGCAGCCAGGGCGCCCGGTCCACGACACCGGGCGAGCGCGCGGACGCCAACGCCGCCGAGGCCAGGTCGAGGCCGGCATCCAGGCCGACGGCCGCGACGTCGGCGAACTCCGCCACCCAGGGTTGCCGCGCCGACCGCGAGCGTGGACCCCACCGGCCGGCTGCCCGGGCCGCCCACCGGCGCACCGTGTGGGATCCCGTGTCGCCGACCGGAGGATGCCGTCCACCCCGGCCCGCCGAGAGCCCCCGGCCACCACCGAGCCCGCGGCCACACGAGGAGGGCGAGCGCCATCAGGGCCGCCGCGACGGTCACGACGGCGCCGAGCGGCACACGGCCGCGGCCTCCGGGACGAGCTCGACCAGACGGTCGCGCCCCGGGCCGGCCACCAGACCGCCGCGGCCGACGCTGACGGCTCGGACGACCTGCACCGAGCCCGGCTCCCCCGGGTGCGGGACGACGACCCCCAGCGCCCTGACCTGCCGCACCGCTCCGTCGACGCGTGACGTGGACGACGACCCGGACCGCCTCGCGCAGCTGGGCGTGGACGGCCGCCCGCGGCATCCCCGCCAGGGCGCCCAGCGCCTCGAACCGCGCCGGCACCTCCTCGGGCCCGTTGGCGTGCACCGTGCTCATGCCTCCCTCGTGCCCGGTGTTGAGGGCGGCGAGGAGCTCACGGACCTCCGCCCCGCGGACCTCGCCGACGACGAGGCGGTCGGGACGCATCCGCAAGGCCTGCCGGACGAGGTCGACGAGGGTCACGCCGCCGACGCCCTCGACGTTGGCTCCCCGGCCCTGGAGCCGGACCACGTGCGGGTGCCGGGGGTCGAGCTCGCGGACGTCCTCGACGACGACGATGCGCTCGTGCACGGAGCACTCCGCCAGCAGCCCCGCGAGGACCGTCGTCTTGCCGACCCCCGTGCCACCGGTGACGACGAGGGACACGCGCGCCGCGACGACGGCCCGCAGGGCCGGCACGAGCTCGGTGCTCACGGCACCGAGCCGGTGCAGCTCGTCGACCCCGGCGGGTCGGTGCCGCGCGAACCGCAGGCTGATGTGCGGCGCGGTGTCGACGAGCGGGGGCAGCACCGCGTGGAGCCTGGCCCCGCCGGGCAGCACGCCGTCGACCCACGGCTGCGCGTCGTCGAGCCGGCGCCCCGCGATCCCCGCGAGGCGGACCGCCAGCGGCCGCAGCTCGTCGACGTCCAGCCCGACCCGAGCCCGCTCCACGCCGTCGCCGCGGTCCACCCACACCTGCCCGTCCCCGTTGACGAGGAGGTCGGTGACCGTGGGGTCCGCCGCCAGGGACGCCAGGGGCCCGAGTCCGACGAGCTGCTCGACCATCGTCCGGGCGGCGTGCGCGACCCCCTCGGCCCCGAGGACGCCCGGCTGCTCCGCGGCCATCCGCGCAATGACGTCTGCGCTCGGGGGCGCTCCCGCGCGGATCGAGCGCTCCACGGCGGCCGCGAACGGCCCCGCCACGCTGCTCACGACGCCTCGGCCAGGCCGTCGACGGCCCCCACGACGACGTCGGCGCAGCGCCGGACCGCGTCGCGGGCGACACCGGGGAACAGCCCCCGCTCCGCGTCGCGCGGCACCCGAGCGTCGTCGGCGAGGTGGTGCAGGTGGCCGACTCCCAGGTGCGCGACGACGTCGTCGACGACCTCCTCGGGCGGGCGCGGACCGCGGGTGACGACCCGCACGTCCGGGCCGCCGGACCGCGGCAGGGCCGGACTCGAGGAGCCGGGACACCGCGGCGTCGGCGTCGGCGAGCGCCCGGGTGCGCAGGGCCGTGACGAGGACGACGAGCGGGTCGAGCGCCAGCACGTGCTCGAGCACCGGGCTCGAGGCCGGGAGGTCGAGCACGAGGCGCGCCGGGCCCCCGGCCAGCGAGGTGAGCACGTCGCGCACCGCCGCCCCCGGCAGGTCCGGGGGCGCGCCGCCGCGCGCCGACAGCACGTGGCACCCGTCCTCCTGCGGCAGGACCGGCAGCAGGCCCTCCGGCAGCGACCCTGCCCCGCACGTGGCGCAGGTCGTCCCACCGCCGGCCGGGGAGGTGCTCGACGCCGGCGGTGACCTCGAGACCACCACGCAGCAGGTCGAGGTCGACGACGACGGAGGCCGGTCCGGTCGCGGCGAGCCGGCGACCCACGGCCAGGGCGAGGGTGCTCGCGCCGAGGCCGCCGGAGGCCCCGACCACGGCGACGATCGCGGCGGCGGGTGACATGGCTCGAGGATGTGCCATCTCCCGGCGCCGGGCCGGGTCGACGACCTTCGCTGTGGACGACGGCCGGCGGCGACGGCCCCTGTGGACGGCCACGCACCGCGGCCCCACCACGCCCGGGCGAGCGACACCCGACCGGTGGCGGCGACCGACGACCGGTCTGACCAGCAACGACGTCATCCGGACATGGGACGGCCCCGGTCGGGGGGACAACCGGGGCCGTCGGCGAGCCGAGCTCCGGGGGGGAGAAGCCGGTCCGCCGTTCGCTCAACCCCGAAGGGGAGCGAGTGCACCCATCGTGTCCCATGACCGGGTCCCAGCGCAAGCCCTCGGGATTTCATGTCGAGATGGGCACCGACGTGCTTCGACGACGACGGAATCCGAAGGAAACGGGCGCTCCGTTTAATCTTTGACGACCCCCTGTCCGGCCTCCACCGAAGCGGTCGGCAGAGCACGACGGCGCCCCCGCCCGGTTCGAGGGGCGGAGGCGTCGTCCCGCCGCGAACCTCCCGGGCGACCAGGCGTGCTCCATGCCGTCGTCGCAGTGGGTCGAGCCCATCACGATCGGTCCATCAGTGGACTGCCCGCGCGTGGGTACCCGTTCGTTCCGCGGTAGCTCTGTCGTGGCGGACCCTCTCGGGCCCGTCCCCTCCGTTCTACTCCTCGGGACCCGGCCCGGACAAGGGGTCACCGGTGAGCCGACCGGCGAGCACGGCATCCGCGACCCTCTCGCCCTCGGCAGCCGCGGTGCGGACCGCGGTGCAGCAGTGACTGATCCACAGCCCCACGCCAGGCACGTCACCGCGTCCGTAGGCGGCCAGCGCCCCCACGTAGCCGGCAGCGCCCCCGGCGCCGTGACCGGCCTCCGTCACCGCCACCCCGGTGGGGTCGAGCCCGCCGGCCTGGACGAGCGAGCGGTCGAGGGCACGGGCGACGACCGCGTTGCCCCGGACGAACGGGCGCACCGTCGCGATCTCGGCGTGCACCACCGCCGCCGCCACGACCACCGGCAGGCGCGGAGCGGCGAGGAGCACGTCCGACACCGCCCGGAGCCGCGCCGCCACCTCCGCCGCGTCGACGGCCGGGCCGAGGTCGGGCAGCTCGTGGCACGCCTCACCCGGCCGCCCGGGGACGGCCGAGCGACCCGTCGTCGACGAGCCCGGCCGCAGCCGCCGTGTGCAGCCTGGCCAGCGCCTGCAGCGGCGCGCTGAGCACGATCGCGACGACGTGCTCGGTCTCCGCGGTCGCGGCCAGCACGCCCCGCACCGTCAGCTCGACGGGGTCCGGCTCGGGCGACCAGGTCGAGGCCCCCCGCGCGATGTCGCGCACCGCCTCGACGGGCATCGTCGCACCCTCCAGCTCGGCGCTGGCGGTCGCCCCGCGCACGCGCGACTCCGCGGCCGCCTCGGGAACGCGGCGGCGCAGTGCCTGGTGCCACCGCAGCCGGGTGCACGCCTCGCGCGCCGCCTCGACCTGCTCCGGGATGCCGGGCAGCTCGGCGAGCCTGCGGACGGCCGCGACGGCCGGGCTCTCGGACGGCATCCGTGCAGACTAGTGGCCCGGGAGCCGGACCCCGGCGAGCTGTCGGGAGCGCGCCACGAGGCGGCCCGTGGAGTCCCACACGCAGGCGTCCTCGACGAGCAGGTCGCCGACCACGGTGTCGGTGCTCAGCTCGACGAGCAGCCAGCCCGGGGCGGGGCGACCGAGGGCCTGGCCGGTCAGCTCCATCGTCGGGGCCCAGCCCGGCGCCCCGAGGTCGAAGGCCACCGGCATCAGCGCGTCGACGGCGTAGGGGAGCATCGCGACGTCGGGCTCGCGACCGTCGCGCATCCGCAGCCAGGCCCGGATCACTCCACGCTGCGAGGGCCGGCCCACGGCGAACCCCGCGGTCGACGGGTCGACCCGCACGTCGAGCCGGTCGAGCATGGCGATCGGGCGGGCGATGGGCGAGGAGTCGCGCTCGGCGGGCAGGCACGACTCGGGCTCGGGCACCTCGGGCGCGAACGGCGCCCGGTGCACCGGCTCGGCGCGGTCCAGGCTCCCGAACGACGCGACGAGGCGCACGCGCTCCTCGGGGCCGGCCTCCCCCTGCTGGACGACCCGCACCTGCGCCGTCGACACGGTGCGGCCGACCCGCAGCACCTCGACGTGCACCTCGACCGGACCCGCGGGTGCCGCCGACAGGAAGTGCGCCCCCCAGGTGAGGACGTCCGGGTGGCCCGCACCGGCGAGCCCCGCCGCGGCAGCCGAGGTGCCGAGGGCCATGAGCACCCCTCCGTTGACGGCGTGCCCGATCAGCCAGCCCTCGCCGAGGTGCGCCCGTGCCGTGCCGACCGACCCCGGCGCCGACGGCGGGGCGCCGTCCCAGGTCAGCTCCAGCACCTCGTCGAGCTCGCCCACGGCCGCCTCCGTCTCGTCGTCGTCACGTCCGGGGCCGAGCCTATGGTGAGGCCCATGCGCAGCATCCACTGGCCGACGGCGGTCCTCGTCGCCGGCACGATGCTGCTCCTCTGGCTCGCCGTCTGGCTGCTGCGCCGCAGCCGGCGTCGCGGGTTCCTCTCCGAGGTCGACCGGGCGACCTACGCGACGCTGCACACGGCATCCCTCGCCTCGCAGCACCTCGGCGACGGCCTCACGCCCGAGGCGGCCGAGCGTGCGGGGCGGCACCTGCTGACCATCCTCGGCGCGCGAGCCGTCTCGATCGCCGACCCCGGCAGCGTCCTGTCGTGGACCGGCACCGGCGAGCACCACCGCGGCCTCGCCCTCGCCCTCGGGGCCGCAGACGCGCACCACGGGGCGCACCGTCGTGCACGGGGGCCGCGACGTCGTCTGCGGCGACCCCGACTGCCCGATCCAGAGCGCGGTGACCGCCCCCCTCGTCATGGACGACCTCATCGTCGGCACGCTCACGGCGTGGACGACCGACCCGTCCCCGGGCCTCGCCCGCGCCACCGAGGAGGTCGCCGCGTGGGTGTCGAGCCAGCTCGCCCTCGCCGAGCTCGCCCGCACGCGCACCCGCGTCATGGAGGCCGAGCTGCGGGCGCTCCGCGCGCAGATCAGCCCGCACTTCATCTACAACAGCCTCGCGGCCATCGCGTCGTTCGTGCGCACCGACCCCGACCGGGCCCGCGAGCTGCTCATCGACTTCGCCGACTTCACGCGGTACGCGCTGCGCTCGGGCGGACCCTTCACGACCCTCGCCGAGGAGCTGCGCAACGTCGAGCGCTACCTCGTGCTCGAGCAGGCCCGCTTCGGCGACCGGCTCGAGATCTCGCTCCTCATCGCGCCCGAGGTGCTGCCGGTGACGCTCCCCTACCTCGCGGTGCAGCCTCTCGTCGAGAACGCCGTGCGCCACGGGCTCGCCAACAAGGAGGGCACCGGCCACCTGACGATCACGGCCACCGACCGCGGCTCCGACGCCGAGATCAGCATCGAGGACGACGGCGTCGGCACCGACCCGCAGCGGGTGCGCCACATCCTCGACGGCGCCCACACGAGCGACTCGATCGGGCTCGGCAACGTCGACGCCCGGCTGCGCCAGGTCTACGGCGACGACTACGGCCTCGTCGTCGAGACGGCGGTGGGGGCGGGGACGAAGGTGACGTTCCGCGTCCCGAAGTTCGCTCCCGGCATCCATGCGGGGCCCGAGCACTGGTCGTAGGCTGCGCCCATGTCCTCCAGCGGTGCAGGGCTCACCGCGCTCGTCGTCGACGACGAGCTGCCGGCGCTGTCCGACCTCGGCTACCTCCTCGGGCGCGACGAGCGCGTCGGCGAGGTCATCACCGCGTCGAGCGGCACCGAGGCGCTCCAGGTGCTCGACGCCCGCGACGTCGACGTCGTCTTCAGCGACATCTCGATGCCGGGCCTGGACGGCATGGCCCTCGCCCGGGTCATCGCGCGCTTCCGGGTCCGACCCCAGATCGTCTTCGTCACCGCCCACGACGAGCACGCGGTCGACGCCTTCGCCCTCGCGGCCACCGACTACGTCATGAAGCCGGTGCGCGCCGAGCGCCTCGGCGAGGCGATCCGGCGGGTCGTCGTCGCGCAGGCGGAGAAGGGCAACGGGATGCCGTCCGCCCCCGGCGAGCCGGCCGCGCCCGTCGTCGAGGACGAGACCATCCCCGTCGAGCTCGCCGGCGTCACCCGGTTCATCACCCGCAGCCGGATCCGCTACGCCCAGGCACACGGCGACTACGCGAGGCTGCACACCGACAGCGGCTCGCACCTCGTGCGGGTGCCGCTGAGCGTCCTCGAGGAGCGGTGGGCCGGCCACGGCTTCGTGCGGATCCACCGCAGCACGCTCGTCGCCCTGCCCCACGTCAGCGAGGTCCGGATGGACCACGGGCGCTGCTCGGTCCTCGTCGGCGACGTCGAGCTGCAGGTGAGCCGGCGGCACACCAAGGAGCTGCGCGACACCCTCCTGCGCCGGCCGATCGGTGACCGGCGCCCGAGCGGCGGCTGAGCGGTGACCACGCCCGTCGGCGACCCGCCGCAGCGGGTGCGGGTCACGAGCTCGCGCACGGGCGCGGCCCCCATGCGCTCGCGCCCGGTGGCCCGCGACCTCGACGAGCAGACGGTCCTCGGGGACGTCTACCTCGACGGCCTGATGAGCGCGCAGCTCCGGCTCTCGGTGGCGGTCCTGGCCCTCACCGTCGTCGGCCTCGCGGCGCTGCCCGTCGTGCTCACCCTCGTGCCGGCCACGCGGACCCTCACGGTGGTCGGCCTGCCGTTCCCGTGGCTCGTGCTCGGGATCATGGTCTACCCGGCCGCCTGGTTCCTCGCCCGGTGGTACACCCGGCAGGCCGAGCGGATCGAGCAGGACTTCGCCGACGTCGTCGAGTCGTCGTGAGCAACCCGCTCTCGCTCGTCGCCGTCGCGCTCGTCTGCCTCACCACCCTCGCCGTCGGCGGCCTCGGCATGCGCCTGTCGCGGCGCACGAGCGACTTCTACGTGGCCGGCCGCACCGTCTCGCCCCGCCTCAACGCCTCGGCCATCGGCGGCGAGTACCTCTCGGCCGCGAGCTTCCTCGGCGTCGCGGGGCTGGTGTACGACCGCGGGGTCGACATGCTGTGGCTGCCGGTCGGCTACACCATGGGCTACCTCGTGCTGCTCGTCGTCGTGGCCGCCCCGATGCGCCGCTCGGGGGCGTACACGCTGCCCGACTTCGCCGAGGCGAGGTTGGGGTCGCGGGCGATCCGGCTCGTGTCGTCGGCGCTCGTCATCACCATCGGGTGGCTCTACCTCGTGCCGCAGTTCCAGGGCGCGAGCCTGACGCTGACCCTCGTGACGGGGGCGCCGGCGTGGGTCGGCGGCTTCGTCGTCATGGTCGTCATCGCCCTCGCCGTCGGTGCCGGCGGCATGCGCTCGATCACCTTCGTCCAGGCGGTGCAGTACTGGATCAAGCTCACCGCCCTCGCGGTGCCCGCCTTCGTCCTCCTCGCCCTGTGGTTCCGGTCGGGTGCCCCGGCGCCGGAGGTCGACGCGTCGTGGCACGTGCCCCTCTCGTCGACCGGCCCGGGCGACCACCCGGCGTACCGCACGGCATCCACGGTCCTCGCGCTGTGCCTCGGGACCATGGGGCTGCCGCACGTCCTCGTGCGCTACTACACCAACCCCGACGGCGTGGGCGCCCGTCGGACCACCGTCACCGTCCTGGCCCTGCTCGGCGTCTTCTACCTCTTCCCGCCGATCTACGGGGCGCTCGGCCGGGTCGCGTACCCGACGCTGCCCGAGGGCGTGCGCTCGGACTCCATCGTCGCTCCGGCTCCCCGAGACCCTCATCGACGGCCTCGGCGGCCAGCTGCTGACGGCGATGCTCGCGGGCGGTGCCTTCGCCGCGTTCCTGTCGACGGCGTCCGGGCTCGCCATGTCGGTCACCGGCGTCATCGACCAGGAGCTGCTGCGCCCCCGCCTCACCCGGCTCGCGGGAGGCGACGTGCCCGGCATCCGTGGGTTCCGGATCGCTGCCGTGATCGCGGTCGTGCTGCCGTACGTCGCGAGCCGGGTGACGAACCCGCTGGGGCTGGCGACGACGGTCGGCCTGGCGTTCGCCGTGGCGGCCGCGACCTTCGCGCCCCTGCTCATGCTCGGCGTGTGGTGGCGGCGGCTCTCGACGTGGGGGGCGATGGCCGGGCTCGTCGTCGGTGGCCTCAGCGCGGGCGGCGCCATCGTCGTGACCATGCTCGCGCCGCCGATCGAGGGGTGGCCGGGTGCCCTGCTCGCCAACCCCGCGATGTGGGCGGTGCCGCTGGCCCTCGCCACCTCGGTCATCGTCTCCTTCGCCACCCCCTCCCGCATCCCGGCCGGCACGACGCGGACCATGGTGCGCCTCCACACCCCGGAGCGCGTCGTGCTCGCCCGCTCCTCGGTCCGCGACTGACGACCACTTTCCCGCCCGATCCCGGAACCTTCACCTCCGCACCACCACTGTTCCGGTGCTGAGGTGAAGGTTCCCCCATGGGGCGGGAAAGTTGGCGACGAGCGGCGGATGCCGGTCAGCCGACGGCGTCTCGCGCCGCCACGAAGGCGTCGACGCACCGGCGCACGTCGTCGTCGGAGTGCGCCGCCGAGAGCTGCACCCGGATCCGCGCCCTGCCGCGCGGCACCACGGGGAAGCTGAAGGCGATGACGTACACCCCGTTGCCGAGCATGTGGTCGGCGATGTCGGCCGCACGGCGCGCGCCGTCGTCGC
The DNA here is from genome assembly GCA_963811475.1 of uncultured Actinomycetota bacterium. Taxonomy (GTDB): domain Bacteria; phylum Actinomycetota; class Actinomycetes; order Actinomycetales; family Dermatophilaceae; genus Fodinibacter. The sequence goes on along the minus strand of CAWERJ010000004.1, from coordinate 17,373 downwards.
CCGCGAACATGACCGGCGTGATGGGGTGGGCGCCGGGCAGCAGCTCGAACCCGGCATCCGTCATCAGCTCGTCGGAAGCGCGCGGCGTTGTGGCGCAACGTCTCTCGAGCCTCGCTCGACCCTGACACGAGGTCGAGGGCGGCCAGCGACCCGGCCACGACCGCCGGGGCCACCGAGTTGGAGAACAGGTAGGGCCGCGAGCGCTGCCGCAGCAGCTCGACGACCTCGCGGTGGCTGGCGACGTACCCGCCCGACGCGCCACCGAGCGCCTTGCCGAGGGTGCCGGTGACGATGTCGACGCGGTCCATGACGCCGAAGAGCTCGGGCGTGCCACGGCCGCCCGTCGCCGACGAACCCCACGGCGTGCGAGTCGTCGACGAGCACCATCGCCTCGAACTCGTCCGCGAGGTCGCAGATCTCGTCGAGGGGCGCGAACGAGCCGTCCATCGAGAACACCCCGTCGGTGACGACGCAGACGCGCCGTGCCCCACCGGCCCGGGCGGCCTCGAGCTGCGCGCGCAGGTCGGCCATGTCGGCGTTCTTGTACCGGAACCGGGCGGCCTTGCTGAGCCGGATCCCGTCGATGATCGAGGCGTGGTTCAGCTCGTCGGAGACGATGGCGTCCTCGGCGCCGAAGAGCACCTCGAACACCCCGCCGTTGGCGTCGAAGCACGAGCTGTAGAGGATCGTGGCCTCGGTGCCGAGGAACTCCGACAGCCGCCCCTCGAGCACCGTGTGCTGGGTCTGCGTGCCGCAGATGAAGCGCACCGACGCCATGCCGAAGCCCCAGGTGTCGAGCGCCTCGCGGCTCGCGGCGACGACGTCCGGGTGGTCGGCGAACCCCAGGTAGTTGTTCGCGCAGAAGTTCAGCGCCTCGCCGCCGGTCGTCGCGACGTGTGACGACTGGGGGGTCGTCAGCTCGCGCTCGCGCTTGTAGAGCCCCGCCTCCTCGATCTCCGTCAGCGTGGCCGCGAGCTCGTCCTTGACTGCGCCGTACACGTCGCCTCCTCGTGGGGTCCGGCAGGAGTGGGCGCCCGGCAGCGGCGCCGCCCCGTCAGCGTATGCCGTCGTCCCGCCCCCGCCTCCGACGAGCGGCCGCCGCCTCCTCGCCTCACCTACCGCCTGGGAAGTGCACCGAAGGCATCACCTACCAGGCGGTAGAGCGGGCGGAGTCCGGATGCCGGGTGGCCCGCCCGCGAGCGCCGACCTCACCTACCGCCTGGGAAGTGCACCGAAAGCATCACCTACCAGGCGGTAGAGCGGGCGGAGTCCGGATGCCGGGTCGAGCCACCCACCGAGCGACGCCGGGCCGCCCAGCCACCCCTGGCCCCCTCAGCTCCAGTCGAGCACGACCTTGCCGCCCCGGCCCGACCGCGTCTCGTCGAACGCCTGCTGCCACTCCTCGGCGGGGTACCGGCCGGTGATGACCGACGACACCGCCGCCCGCAGCTCGGGCGACGACGAGAGCATCGCCCCCATGAGGTACCAGGTCTCGAACATCTCCCGCCCGTAGATGCCCCGCAGCGTGATCATCCGCGTGATGACCCGGCTCCAGTCCACGGCGTAGCGGTCGGTGGGCAGCCCGAGCAGCGCCACCCGCCCGCCGTGGTTCATGTTCGCCAGGAGGTCCTCCACGGCCGCCGGCGCCCCCGACATCTCGAGGGCGATGTCGAAGCCCTCGACCATGCCGAGGTCCTCCTGCGCCTGCTGCAAGCGTGCCACCCGCGGAGACGTCGACCACGAGGTCGGCCCCGGCCGCCTTCGCCAGGGCCAGCCGCTCGGGGAACAGGTCGGTGACGCAGATCCGCCGAGCGCCGGCGTGCCGCACGATCGCGGTGGCCATGACGCCGATCGGCCCGGCGCCGGTGACGAGGACGTCCTCGCCGACGACCGGCCACTGCAGCGCGGTGTGCGTCGCGTTGCCGAGCGGGTCGAAGAGCGCGCCGAGGTCCGGGTCGAGGTCGGGCGGCTGCACCCACGCGTTCGTCGCCGGGATGACGACGTAGTCGGCGAAGGCCCCGTCGCGGTTGACGCCGACCCCGATCGTGCCGATGCACAGGTGGCGCCGCCCCGCCCGGCAGTTGCGGCACTCCCCGCACACGATGTGCCCCTCCCCGGACACCCGGTCACCGACCGCGACCTGGTCGACGTCGGCGCCCACCTCGACGACCTCGCCGAAGAACTCGTGGCCCAGCGTCATCGGTGCCCGGACCGTCGCAGCGGCCCAGTCGTCCCACTGCTCGAGGTGCACGTCCGTGCCGCACAGGCCGGCCCGCAGCACCCTGACCTTGACGTCCTTGTCCCCGCACGGCGGCTCGGGGACGTCGACGAGCTCGAGACCGGGACCTGCCGTGACCTTCCTCAGTGCGCGCACGCCCCCATTCTGGCCGACCGCTCGCCACCCACCGCTCGTCGTGCGACGCGTGCCGCTCGGCGCACGAGGTGCCGCCGCACGCCGCCCCACCGACCCGCCCACCGGAAACGACTCCTCCGGCGCTGCCCACGCACCCCGGCCCGCCCCCACTCTTGTCCCGAGCCGGGCAGCACCGTCCGGACACCACGACCCTGGAGGTGACCCGTGAGCAACGACGCTCGCACGCAGGCCGAGGACCCGTACCTCACCCTGCAGTCCACTTCGGAGTTCCAGGCACTGCGCAAGAAGTTCCGCGGGTTCGTCTTCCCGATGACCGCGTTCTTCCTCGCCTGGTACTTCCTCTACGTGCTCCTCTCGATGTTCGCGCCGGACTTCATGGGCCAGGAGGTCGGCGCGCCCGGCATCACGGTCGGCCTGCTGTTCGGCCTGGGGCAGTTCGTGACGACGTTCGCCATCACGATCATCTACGCCCGGTGGGCCAACAGCCAGCTCGACCCCATGGCCGAGGCCGTCGCCGTCCAGATGACCGCCGCCGACTCAGCCGCCGCCCCTCAAGGAGAACTGACATGGCCCTCACGCTCCCCTTCGCCGAGGCCACCTCGGTCGGCTCGCCGGCGCTGAACATCGGCATCTTCGCCGCGTTCGTCGTCGTCACCCTCGTCATCGTCATCCGGGTGTCCTCCGGCAAGAAGACCGCCGAGCAGTACTACACCGCCGCCGGCGCGTTCTCGGGTCGCCAGAACGGCGTGGCCATCGCCGGTGACTACCTGTCGGCCGCCAGCTTCCTCGGCATCGCCGGCGCCATCGCCCTGCAGGGGTACGACGGCTTCCTCTACTCCATCGGCTTCCTCGTCGCCTGGCTCGTCGCGCTCCTGCTCGTCGCCGAGCTGATGCGCAACACCGGTCGCTTCACGATGGCCGACGTGCTGTCCTACCGGCTGAAGCAGCGCCCCGTTCGCATCGCCACCGCGATCTCGGTGATCACCGTGTCGTTCTTCTACCTGCTCGCCCAGATGGCCGGTGCCGGTGGCCTCGTGTCGCTGCTCCTCGGCATCGAGGGTGAGACGGCCCAGAACCTCGTCATCGCGCTCGTCGGCGGCATCATGATCACCTACGTGCTCATCGGCGGGATGAAGGGCACCACCTGGGTGCAGATCATCAAGGCCCTGCTGCTCATCGCCGGCACCGCGGTCATCACCCTCATGGTGCTCGGCCAGTTCGGCTTCAGCTTCTCCTCGCTCTTCCAGGCCGCCGCCGACAACTCCCCGGCCGGCGACAAGCTCTTCGAGCCCGGCCTGAAGTACGGCATCTCCACGACGTCGAAGATCGACTTCATCTCCCTGTCGATGGCCCTCGTGCTCGGCACCGCGGGTCTCCCGCACGTGCTCCAGCGGTTCTACACCGTGCCGACGAGCAAGCAGGCCCGCAAGTCGGTGGAGTGGGCCATCTGGCTCATCGGCGGCTTCTACCTGCTCACGCTGGTCGTCGGCTACGGCGCCGCGGCGCTGGTCGGTCCGAAGACCATCCTCGCCGCCCCCGGCAAGGCCAACTCCGCCGCGCCGCTGCTCGCCTACGAGCTCGGTGGGTCGTTGCTCCTCGGAGTCATCTCCGGCATCGCCTTCGCGACGATCCTCGCGGTCGTCGCCGGCCTCACCATCACGACGTCGGCCACGTTCGCCCACGACCTCTACAAGGAGGTCTTCAAGCACGGCGAGACCACCCAGGACCAGGAGGTCAGGGTCGCCCGCATGGCATCCGTCGTCATCGGCGATCATCGCGATCCTCGGCGGCATCCTCGCCAAGAACCAGAACATCGCGTTCCTCGTGGCGCTGGCGTTCGCCATCGCCGCGAGCGCCAACCTGCCGACGATCCTCTACTCGCTGTTCTGGAAGGGCTTCAACACCCGTGGCGCCCTGTGGTCGATCTACGGCGGGCTCACGAGTGCCCTCGTGCTGATCATCTTCAGCCCGGTCGTCTCGGGCAAGCCGCCGCTCGTCGAGGGTGGCCCCAGCCAGTCGATGATCACCAACACCGCGATCGACTTCCACCTGTTCCCGCTCGACAACCCGGGCCTGATCTCGATCCCGCTCGCGTTCTTCCTCGGCTGGCTCGGCTCGGTGACGAGCAAGGAGCACAACGCCCAGAAGTACGCCGAGATGGAGGTCCGCAGCCTCACCGGTCACGGTGTGGCGGAGGCGATCAACCACTGAGGCACGGCCTCACCGCACACGCAGCGGCCGCGGAGTGGACTCTTCCCTCCGCGGCCGCTGTACGTCGTTCACCGCCGTGCCGGATGCCGTGCCCGTTCGCCTCAGACCGCGGCCGAGGCCTCGTGGCGCAGCCGGCTGGCGAGGTCGTCGTCGACCGTGGCGAAGAAGGCCCCGACGACGTCCTCGAGGTGGTCCAGGCTCTCGGCCCGGAACAGCACCGGCTGGTACGCGGTGATGTCGTAGTTGAGCGTCCCCATGACGTGGAGGTCGAGCGGGCGGATGTCCATGTGCCGGAACTCGTCCATCTCCCCGAAGCTCGAGAGGATGCCGGCGCCGTAGGCCTTGGTCTCGCCGTCCTCGGCGATGACACCGAACTCGATGGAGAACCAGAACACGTCGGCGACGAACTGCATCGCCTCCTCGCTCTCGAGCCGCTCGCCGGCCCGGCCGGCCGCCTCGGTGATCGCGGCGAAGCGCGGGCTCGCCAGCTGGTTCGCGTGGCCGATGACCTCGTGGATGATGTCCGGCTCCGGCGTGTACAGCGGCTGGCTGGGGTGGCGCAGGTACTGCGTGGAGTTGAACGTGCGCGTCCCCAGGTCGGCGTAGAACTCGCGCAGCGGCACGAGGCCCGGAGCGGCGGTGTAGCGCCAGCCGGTGAGCGGTTCGAGCCGCTCGGTCACCTCGTGCAGCTGCGGCACGTGGTCGGTCGGCAGGCCGAGCGCGGCCTTGGCGGCGAGGAACTCGGAGTGCGCGTACTTCTCGTGCTTCGGCGCGAGCTCGGCGGACACGAGCCGCCAGATCTCCTGCTCCTCGTCGGTGTAGTCGATGGTCGGCAGCGGCTCGCCGGGCCGGTGCGCGAGCGCCACGGCGGCGATCTCGCCCCGCCGGGCGCGGTACGCCGCGTCGGTGAAGCCGGGGTGGTTCTCCCCCAGGTGCACCTGCACCTGCCCGTCGGCGTCGGTCGTCACGGCCGAGTAGAGCTGTCCCTCCTCGAACACCGCGCTCACCTCCTCGGGAGTTGGTTGACGGCCTGATGAGCCGTTCTCCCCACGGTTCCACGGAAACCGGCACGATGGAACCGATGGCGTGTCGGATGGTCAATCCGCGCACAGTTTCGCCACCGGCATCCACGAAGTGCTGGACACTGTGCACAGTTCGTGAGGATGCCGTCGAGCCCACCCGCCGCTGCCGCCCGCGGTGCCGCGGTGGGCGACCAACGGGCACCGCACCCCGCTGGGCGCTCCTTTCGTCCGTCCGGCGGCTTACGGTGAGGAGCGTGTTGCCGACGTCCGTCGAACCGGGTTGGCTGGCACCCAGTCACTCAACGAGGAGGATTCCGCCGTGACCGACGAGAGCCTGTCCAGCCACGTGCACGAGATGAACTTCGCCCCCGAGCCGGCCTTCGCCGAGCAGGCCAACGGCACGGCCGACCTGTACGACGCGGCGGCGGCCGACCACGAGGGGTTCTGGGCCGACCAGGCCCGCAGCCGTCTCACGTGGAGCAAGGACTTCGAGCGCACCCTCGACTGGGACGACGCCCCGTTCGCGAAGTGGTTCGTCGGGGGCGAGCTCAACGTCTCCTACAACTGCGTCGACCGCCACGTCGAGGCCGGCAACGGCGACCGGGTCGCCATCCACTTCGAGGGCGAGGGGGGCGACACGCGCACCATCACCTACGCCGACCTCCAGCGCGAGGTGGCGAAGGCGGCCAACGCCCTCATCGAGCTCGGGGTGGGCACCGGCGACACCGTCGCGATCTACATGCCGATGATCCCCGAGACGGTCGTCACGATGCTCGCGTGCGCCCGCCTCGGCGCCCCGCACTCGGTGATCTTCGGCGGCTTCTCCGCCGAGGCGCTGCACACCCGCATCGACGACGCCCAGTGCAAGCTCGTCGTCACGACCGACGGCCAGTTCCGGCGCGGCAAGGCCGCCCCACTCAAGGCAGCCGTCGACGAGGCCCTGCAGTACCCGAACCCCGTCGAGAAGGTGCTCGTCGTCAAGCGCACCGACACCGAGGTGACCTGGACCGAGGGCCGCGACGTCTGGTGGCACGACGTCGTCGACCGCCAGAGCGACCAGCACGAGCCGCAGCCGCACGACAGCGAGCACCCGCTGTTCATCCTGTACACGAGCGGCACCACCGGGAAGCCGAAGGGGATCTTCCACACGAGCGGCGGCTACCTCGCCCAGGCGGCGTACACGAACGCCGTGGTGCACGACGTGCACCCCGAGACCGACGTCTACTGGTGCACCGCCGACGTCGGCTGGGTCACCGGCCACAGCTACATCGTCTACGGCCCGCTCGCCAACGGCGCGACCCAGCTGATGTACGAGGGCACCCCCGACACCCCGCACCAGGGCCGGTGGTGGGAGCTCATCGAGAAGTACAAGGTCTCCATCCTGTACACCGCGCCGACGGCGATCCGCACCTTCATGAAGTGGGGTGACGAGATCCCCGCGAAGTTCGACCTGTCCAGCGTGCGCCTCCTCGGCAGCGTCGGCGAGCCGATCAACCCCGAGGCGTGGCTCTGGTACCGCAAGAACATCGGCGGCGGCCGCGCCCCCATCGTCGACACGTGGTGGCAGACCGAGACCGGCGCCATCATGATCAGCCCGTTGCCCGGGGTCACGACGCTCGAGCCGGGTCGGCGCAGAAGCCGATCCCCGGCATCTCGGCCGAGATCCTCGACGACGAGGGCCAGCCGTTCACCGAGGCCGAGAAGGTCGGCTACCTCGTGCTGACCAAGCCGTGGCCGGCGATGCTGCGCGGCATCTGGGGCGACCCCGAGCGCTACAAGGAGACCTACTGGACCCGGTTCGGCCCGAAGTACTACTTCGCCGGTGACGGCGCGAAGTACGACGAGAAGGGCAACATCTGGCTGCTCGGCCGCGTCGACGACGTCATGAACGTCTCGGGCCACCGGCTGTCGACGGCGGAGATCGAGTCGGCCCTCGTGTCGCACCCGTCGGTGGCCGAGGCCGCCGTCGTGGGTGCCGCCGACGAGACGACCGGCCAGGCGGTCTGTGCCTTCGTCATCCTGCGCGGCGACGCCGTGAACGACGGTGAGGCGACGATCCAGGAGCTGCGCAACCACGTCGCCCAGGGCATCGGCCCCATCGCGAAGCCCCGCCAGATCATGATCGTGCCCGAGCTGCCCAAGACCCGGTCGGGCAAGATCATGCGCCGCCTGCTCAAGGACGTCGCCGAGCACCGCGAGGTCGGTGACGTCACGACCCTCGCCGACTCCTCGGTCATGAGCCTCATCGAGCAGGGGATGTCCGGCGGCTCGTCCTCGGAGTGAGCGGCCAGCGCGGCACGGGTGGGGGTCGTCGAGCACCGTTAGACTGACCGCGGAGCGCCGGGAAGCCTGGTCGGCAGCGGGTCGAGCGCGCGCCGGCCCGTGCCGTCGTCGCCGACCGGAGAGGACTCCATGAGCTCGGCACCCCCACCGTCGTCCCGCCCCGCCCTGCTCCGCCGATCGACGTGGACCGAGACGCAGTTCGTCACGAGCGCCCTGCGCACCGAGACGACCGGCGGGGCCCTCCTGCTCCTCGCGGCGGTCGCGGCCATGCTCTTCGCGAACAGCCCGTGGCGCGACGCCTACACGACGCTGCGCGACACCTACCTCGGCCCGGAGTGGGGCGACCTGCGGCTCACCGTGGGGCACTGGGCGGCCGACGGCCTGCTGGCGATCTTCTTCTTCGTCGCCGGGCTCGAGCTCAAGCGCGAGTTCCTCGTCGGGGACCTGCGCACGCGCGCCAAGGCCGCCGTCCCCGTGTTCGCGGCCGTCAGCGGTGTCGTCTTCCCGGCCCTGGTCTTCCTCGTCACCGTGGTGGTGCTGGGGGCCGACGGCGACGCGACCCGCGGCTGGGCGATCCCCACCGCGACCGACATCGCCTTCGCGCTCGCCGTGCTGGCCGTCATCGGGTCCTCCCTGCCCTCGGCGCTGAGGTCGTTCCTGCTCACCCTGGCGGTCGTCGACGACCTCATCGCGATCACCATCATCGCCGTCTTCTTCACCTCCGACCTCCAGCTGCTGCCGCTGCTGGCGGCCATGGTCCCGCTGGGCGTCTTCGCGGCGCTGGTCCAGCACCGCATCACCCACTGGTGGCTGCTCCTGCCACTGGCCTTCGCGACGTGGGCGCTCGTCCACGGCTCCGGGGTCCACGCGACGGTGGCGGGCGTGCTCCTCGGCCTCGTCGTCCCCGTGAAGCCCCGTGCCTCCGTGCCCGCGGTCAGCACCCTCGACCGCAGGACCGACGTGGCGCACCGCTTCGAGCACCGGGTCCGGCCGATCTCGGCCGGCGTCGCGGTGCCGGTGTTCGCGTTCTTCGCCTCGGGGGTGACGATCCTCGGCGGCGGCTTCGGGGCGGCGGTGCGCGACCCCGTCGCCATCGGCGTGGTCCTCGGCCTCGTCGTCGGCAAGGTCGTCGGGGTGTTCGCTGCCACGTGGGTCCTCGCGCGGTTCACCCGGGCCGAGCTCGACAGCGGCCTCACCTGGACCGACGTGCTCGGTCTCGCCCTGCTGACGGGCGTCGGCTTCACGGTCTCGCTGCTCGTCGGCGAGCTCGCCTTCGGCGCGGGCTCCGACCGCGACGACCACGTCAAGCTCGCCATCCTCCTCGGCTCGCTGCTCGCCGCGACCCTGGCCTCGGTCGTCCTGAGGTTGCGCAACCGGGCCTACCGGCGGATCGCCGAGCTCGAGTCGCGCGACGACGACCACGACGGCATCCCCGACGTCTTCGAGCGCGAGCCCACGGAGGCCTGAGCGCTCGCGCACTGGGTAAGGTCGGTGCGAGGGCCCGGGACGAGGGCCGACGAACGAGTGAGGCGGCAGACGCATGGCAACCCCCACACCTGGCACGGAGCGCACCATCGGCCAGCTCGTGGCCGACGCCACCCACGACCTCGAGGGCATCGTCCGCGGCGAGATCGCGCTGGCCAGGGCGGAGGTGACCTCCGGGGCCAAGGTCCTCGGCAAGGGCGTCGGGCTCCTCGCGGGCGCGGCCTTCCTCGTGCTCATGGCCGTGGTCTTCTTCCTGCACAGCGCGGCCTGGGGCATCGCCGAGTTCCTGCCCGTGTGGGCCGGCTACCTCATCGTCGCCACGGTCGTGCTGCTCATCGGCAGCCATCCTGGGGCTGCTCGGCAAGCGCGCACTCGACAAGGCCCAGCCGGCGCCCGAGCGTGCCATCGACCAGGCGCAGCAGACGATCGCCGCCATCAAGAGCCCGCGCTCCGACTCCGCGGATGCCGTGCCGGTCGGGTCCGCGGCAGCCGTCGGCGCCGGCGGCGCCGGCGCCACGAACGGGGCGTCACCGGGGCCGACGACGTCGGGCGGCGCCGCCTCAGCCTGACGCGCAGGCGCCCGTCGACACCGCCGACGACGCGAGCGTCCCCCGCCGCAGCACCGGGGCGATCTCGTCGAGGGTCAAGGCGTAGCCGGTGTCGGGGTCGTCGAGCGAGGTCGCGAACACCATGCCGACGACCCGGCCCGCGGGGTCGATGACCGGCCCGCCGGACGCCCCTCGGCGCACCTGGGCCCGCAGGGAGTAGACCTCCCGGACGACGCCGCGTCTGTCCGTAGATGTCGGCTCCCTGCGCGCGCAGCACCCCGCGCACCCGGGCGCCACCCACCCACAGGCCGTTGTCGCCCGGGAAGCCGGCGAGCGCGGCGACGTCACCCGTGCCGAGCTCCGCCCCCCGCTGCAGCCCGGGCGCCCCGAGGGCGGAGACGGCGAGGACCGCCACGTCCCTCTGGGGGTCGAAGGCGACGACCCGGGCGTCACGCTCGCGACCGGTGCCTCGCACGCTCACCCGGACGGTGTCGGCTCCCGCGACGACGTGGGCGTTCGTGACCACCCGCCCGGACGACACGACCCACCCGCTGCCCACCTGGGCACGGTTGCACGAGTCGGACTCGGCTCGCACGTGCACGACCGACCCGACGGCCCGGGCGACGTCGGGGTCCTCGGCGAGCGTGTCGTCGGGTGCCGCGACGGGAGCGGATGGGTTCGGGGCCGAGCCCCTCGAACACCCGGGGGAAGCCGCCCCGGTCGAGGGCCGCCGTCACCTCGTCGACGAGGCCGCCGGCGGACGACGGCACGAGCTCGTCGACCGCCGAGATCACCGCCGACCGGCCGAGCAGCTCGCGCGCCTCGGGCGGGCCACCGACCCGCAGCGCCCCTGCGACCACCCACAGCACGAGCACCGAGGCGACGAGCACCGCCACGAGGCCGAGGGCGGAGTCGACGGCCCGCGCCGCCGGGACGCGCACCGAGTCCCGGACCGCGCGCGCCAGCAGCAGCATGAGCGTCTGGCCGAGCACGGCGGCGGCCCCGACGGCGACGACGAGCGTGACGGCCCACGCGGGGGTCCCCGGCAGGATGCCGGTGTGCGCCTCGACGACGCCCGGCACGACCCGCATCGCGAGGAAGGCACCGCCGACCAGCCCGATCAGGCCGAGCAGGGCGGAGACGAACCCCTGGCGCCACCCGCTCCACGCGTACAGGACGAGGAGGAGCACGAGCGTGAGGTCGAGGACCGTCGACCCGCTCACTCCTGCACCCCGCGCATCCAGGGCGACATGACCCGGTCGGGGAGCGGACGCTCACGCCCGACGTCCCACGGCGGCGCCAGCCCGGACAGCTCGAAGAGGCTGCTGAGCAGCATCGCCGTGAAGCCCCACACGAAGAGGTCGCCCACCTCGAAGCCCGGCCCCCGGTAGGGGCCGAAGACGGCCGTGAACCGGTTGGCGGGGTCGACGAGGTCGGCCACCGGCACGCGCAGCACCCGCTCGACCTCACCCCGGTCGACCACCCCCACCGGCACCGGGCGCGGCCACCAGGCGAGCACGGGTGTCACCGCGTGCTGGCTGGGGGCGAGGAAGAGGTCCGGGAACGTCGCGAGGACCTCGACACCGGCCGGGTCGAGGCCCACCTCCTCCTCCGCCTCGCGCAGCGCCGCCCCGACCGACCCGTCGTCACCGGGGTCGACGCGACCACCCGGGAAGGACACCTGCCCGGGGTGCGAGCGCAGGGTGTGGGCGCGCTCGGTCAGCACGACGTCCTCCCCGCCGCGCGGGTCGGGGCCGAAGAGCATGAGGACGGCCGAACGGCGCCCGGCGCCCTCCGGCGGGGCGTAGGTGGCGAACCACTCGTGGTCGGCGACGTCGGTGCGTGCGGCGAGGGCGGCGAGCCACGGTGGCGTGGGGGCGGTCACGGGCCCGTCGGCGGGTCGTCGGGCAGGGGGCCCGGCGGCGGGTCGGGCAGGAGCGCCCCGGGCGCCAGCTCGTAGGCGAGCAGCCTGCGGGCCTTGACGGGGTCGGTCTCGCCGTCACCGTAGCTGGGGCACCACCGGGCGACCGGGCAGGCGCCGCAGGCCGGCTTCTTCGCGTGGCAGGTGCGCCGGCCGTGGAAGATCAGCACGTGGCTGAGCATCGTCCAGTCGCGCTTGGGGAACATCGCGCCGACGGCGTGCTCGACCTTGACGGGGTCGGTCTCGCTCGTCCACGCGAACCGCCGGACCAGCCTGCCGACGTGCGTGTCGACGGTGATGCCGGGCACGCCGAACGCGTTGCCGAGCACGACGTTCGCGGTCTTGCGGCCGACACCGGGAAGGGTCACGAGGTCCTCGAGCCGCCCGGGCACCTCGCCCCCGAAGCGCTCGACGATGGCGGCGCTGAGGTTGGTCACCGAGGTGGTCTTGGCCCGGAAGAAGCCGGTCGGCTTGAGCACCGCCTCCATCTCGTCACGGTCGGCACCGGCGAGCGCCTCGGCGGTGGGCCAGCGCGAGAAGAGCGTCGGGGTGACGGAGTTGACCATGACGTCGGTGGTCTGGGCGGACAGCACGGTGGCCACGAGCAGCTGCAGGGGCGTCTCGAAGTCGAGCTCGCAGTGCGCGTACGGGTACCGCTCGAGGAGCGCCCGGTGCATGCGCCGGGCCCGCCGGGTGCGCGCCACGGGAGTCTCGTCCCCCGCACGGACGCGCCGGACGGCGGACGAGGTGGTCACGGGCACGGGGGCAGCCTACGTCGTGGCGCTGACGGCCCGGTTCGGCCTGCGTCCACCCGCCGGAGCCGCGTCCCGCACCCGACGGGTCGCTCTCTGGCACACTGAGGCCCGTGGACCACGATGTCGTGCGCAGAGCGCCGCTGTTCTCCGCCCTCGACGAGCAGACGGCCGAGTCCCTCATCTCCTCGATGAGCCCGGCCCGCCTCGAGCGCGGCGACATCCTCTTCCACGAGGGCGACCAGGGTGACCGGCTCTACGTCATCGGCGAGGGCAAGATCAAGCTGGGGCGCACGAGCAGCGACGGGCGCGAGAACCTCCTCGCGATCCTCGGTCCGGGCGAGATGTTCGGCGAGCTCTCGCTCTTCGACCCCGGCCCCCGCACGGCCACCGCCACGGCCGTCGCCGAGACGCAGGTGGTCTCGATGGGGCACGAGCAGCTCAAGGAGTTCCTCGTCGCCCGCCCCGGTGTCGCCACGACGCTGCTCGCCGCCCTCGCCCGCCGCCTGCGCCGCACCAACGACGTGCTCGCCGACCTCGTCTTCACCGACGTGCCCGGCCGCGTGGCCAAGGCCCTGCTCGACCTCGCCGACCGGTTCGGCCGCCCGGTCGAGGAGGGCATCATGGTCGCCCACGACCTGACCCAGGAGGAGCTGGCCCAGCTCGTCGGCGCCTCCCGCGAGACGGTGAACAAGGCCCTCGCCGACTTCGCCTCGCGGGGCTGGCTGCGCCTCGAGGCGCGGGCCGTGCTGCTCCTCGACGTCGAGCGGCTGAAGCGCCGCGCCCGCTGAGCGCACCGCCCGTCGGTCAGCACCCCGACCGGCTCAGTGCGCGAGGTACTCCAGCTGCGCGCGGATCGACAGCCGCGCCGCCGGCCACACCGACGGTGACACGTCGGCGTAGACGCGGCGCAGCACCCCCTCCACCGGGTCGTCCTCGGTGGCCGCGCCGTCGGCGAGCGCCTGGCGCACCTGCTCCAGCCGCTCCGCGCGGTGGTGCCGGTAGAACGCGACCATCGCGCCGGCATCCGGCACGACGGGCCCGTGCCCGGGGAGGATCGACGTCACGGTGCCACCACCGGTGAGTGCGGCGATCCGGTCGAGGGAGTCGAGGTAGGCGGCGAGCTCTCCGTCGGGGTGGGCCACCACCGTGGTGCCGCGGCCGAGCACGGTGTCGCCGGTGAGCAGCGCCGAGTCGGCCGGCAGCGCGAACGAGATCGAGTCCGAGGTGTGGCCCGGCGTGGCGACGACCCGCAGCTCGAGGCCGCCCACGGTGAGCATCTCGCCGTCACCGAGGTCGTCGTGGCCGCGCCCCACGGCGCGCACCGGCGAGCCGGTGAGCTCGGCGAAGCGCGGGGCCGCCTCGGCGTGGTCCTCGTGGCCGTGGGTCAGCACCGTCAGGGCCACCCGGGCTCCGCGCTGCTCGACGACGCGCAGGACGGCGGCGAGGTGGCCCTCGTCGAGCGGGCCGGGGTCGAGGACGACGGCCTCGGTCGAGCCGGGCTCGAGGAGCACCCAGGTGTTCGTGCCGTCGAGGGTCATCGGGCCCGGGTTGGGCGCGAGGACACAGTGCGCCCGGGGCGTGACGTCGCCCCCCGCCCAGGGTGCGGTCACCGACGGCGGCGGGGTCGCAGTCACCTTGCCGAGTATGCCGTCCGGCGGCGTGGTACCGCCATCCCCCCGCCTCCCGGATCGGGTCCGTCGGCGGCGGCGGCGGCACTCACCGCCGGTGGAGGCGCCACCGCACCGCCACCCGAGCGGGCACCACCACTCCAGCGGACGGACCCGACGAGGGGCGCCCTCACGGAAGCTCGGTGCGCAGCACCGGGATGCCGTCCGCCCCCCTCACGAGCACCGGGAGCACCCTGGCGATGCGCGGCCGGTCGGCGAGAAAGGCCGCTGCCGACGAGAACGCCGCCAGCTGCTCCACGGACACCACGGTCGGCGGCAGCATCCGCACCTGACCCGCGGCGTGCCGGGACAGGAGCTCGCGCGGGCGGACCCAGAGGCTGTGGTCCGACTCCGTCGTCGTGCCCGTCGCGGACTGGTCGTGCGGCATGGCGGCGGCGAGGATCCACGTGTCGTACCGCCGCGGCTCGAACTCCGGTGTCACCCAGTGCCCCCGGCCGCGCAGGTCGCCCACCGAGAGCCGCACCCCGCACTCCTCCTCGACCTCCCGCACCGCCGCGGCCGCGTAGGGCGCGGCCACCTCGACCGTCACCCCCATCGCGCCCGCCAGCTCGCGCAGCCCCGGCGTCGACACCGGCAGGGCGTGGTCGACCGGGTCGACGCCCCCACCCGGGAACACCACGGTCGAGGGCGCGAAGGCCATCGTCGGCACCCGCCGCTGCACGAAGACCTCGGGGCCCGCGGCTCCGTCGCGCACGAGCATGACGGTCGCCGCCGCCCGCGGCTCGACGACCACGCGCTCGGACGACGCCAGCCACTGCGCCGCCCGGGCCGCGAGGCCCGGGGTCGCGCGACACCGGGTGGTCGACGACGCGAGGCGACGCACCGGCATCCGGCACGGGGTCAGTCCCGGACGTGGAGGACGACCTCGACCTCGACCGGCGCGCCGAGCGGCAGCGCCGCGACGCCGACCGCCGAGCGCGCGTGCACCCCGGCATCCCCGAAGACGGCGCCGAAGAGCTCGCTGGCGCCGTTGACGACCCCCGGCTGGCCGGTGAACGACGGGTCGGACGCGACGAAGCCGACGACCTTGACGACCCGCTCCACGCGGTCGAGGTCGCCGATGACCGACTTCACGGCCGCGATGGCGTTGAGCGCGCAGACGGCGGCGAGCTCCTTGGCGCGCTCCGGCGCGACGAAGCCCTCACCCTCGCCGACGTGGCCCGTCTCGGCGAGCACGCCGTCGACCATGGGCACCTGGCCCGACACGTACACCCGCGAGCCGTCGAGCACGGCGGGCACGTAGGCGGCCAGCGGCGCCACGACCTCCGGCACCCGCAGGCCCGAGCTCGGCCAGGCGCTCCTCGACCGCTCCCACGGCTCAGGCCTTCGGGCGCTTGAGGTAGGCGACGAGGTTACCCTCGGGCATGGCGAGGACCTGGACGAGCTCCCAGCCGTCGTCGCCCCACTGGTCGAGGATCTGCTTGGTCGCGTGCACGATCAGCGGGACCGTGGCGTACTCGTACTTCGTCATGCCGGCCACCCTAGCCCCGGAGCGGGAGACGCCCACCGGGGCTACCGTGACGGCAATGAGCGACGACGACACCGACATCCTGTTCCGCAGCGCCCGCCCGCCGGACCGCACCGAGGTCACCGGGCCGGAGCAGACCGACGTCTACGACGTCTGGGAGCCGACGAGCGAGCGTGCCCGCGGCATCACCGTCGCGCTCGTCCACGGCGGGTTCTGGCGCGAGGAGTACGACCGCGCCCACCTCGCGCCGCTCGCGGAGGCGCTCGCCCGCGACGGCTTCCACGTCGCCAACCTCGAGTACCCGCGCACCGGGATGCCGGGCGGCGGCTGGCCGGGGACCGGCCAGGCGGTGCTCGACCGGGTCGGGTCGGTGCGGGCCGACACCCACCTGCCCGACCGCGTCATCGTCGTGGGCCACTCGGCGGGGGGCCATCTCGCGCTCTGGCTGGCGTCCGGCGACCGGGCGCCGTGGCTCACCGGCGTCGTCGCGCTCGCCCCCGCGGCCGACCTCGGCGAGGTCGACCGCCTCGGCCTGAGCAACGACGCCGCGCGCGACCTGCTCGGCGGATCCCCCGAGGAGGTCCCGGCTGCCTGGGCCGACGCCGACCCGGCGCGCCAGCGGCTCACGGTCCCGGCCGTCGTCGTCACCGGGGAGCTCGACGACGTCGTGCCCGCGAGCGTCACCGAGGCCTACGCCGCCTCCCGCACGCCCGACGAGCCGTTGCACACCGCGGTCGCCCGCCGCGCCGACCACTTCGACGTCGCCGACCCGGTGAGCACGGCCTACCTCCTCGTGCTCGCCGAGATCGAGGAGCTCGCCCTCACCACCCACTGACAGCGCAGGCCCCCGTGGGCGCCCCTGCGGCGCTCACTACGCTGGATGCCGTGTCCGCCCCCTCCCCGTCCCGCGCCTTCGACGGCGTGCGCCTGCACGTCGTCACCGGCAAGGGCGGGGTCGGGAAGACGACGGTGGCGTCGGCCCTCGCCCTCGCCCTGTCGCGCCTGGGCAAGCGCGTGCTGCTCGTCGAGGTCGAGGGCCGCCAGGGCATCAGCCAGACCTTCGACGTGCCCCCGCTCGGCACCGACGAGGTGCGCATCGTCGGGCACGCGGGCGGCGGTGAGCTGTGGGGCCTGTCCGTCGACGCCAAGGCGGCCCTGCTCGAGTACCTCCAGACCTTCTACAAGCTCGGCCGTGCCGGCGGGGCGCTCGAGCGGATGGGGGTCATCGACTTCGCGACGACGGTTGCCCCCGGCGCCCGCGACGTGCTGCTCACCGGCAAGGTCTACGAGGCCGTGGGCCGCACGACGGGCACCCGCCGCCACCACGGCCACCGGGTCTGGGACGCCGTCGTCCTCGACGCCCCGCCCACCGGGCGGATCACGCGCTTCCTCAACGTCAACGTCCAGGTGGCCGACCTCGCGCGGATGGGCCCGATCCACTCGCAGGCGGAGTCGATCACCCGGCTGCTGCGCGACCCGCAGACCGCGGTCCACGTGGTGACCCTGCTCGAGGAGATGCCCGTGCAGGAGACGGTCGACGCCATCGGGGAGCTGTCGGAGGCGGGCTTCGGCCTCGGTGCGGTCGTCGTCAACCAGGTGCGTGAGCCGCTCGTCGACG
>CAWERJ010000003.1:0-37957 GCA_963811475.1 uncultured Actinomycetota bacterium | reverse complement strand
ATCCACGTGAGCAACGTGGCCGTCGTCGACCCCTCCGACAAGAAGCCGACCCGGATCAAGACCCGCGTCGAGACCGTCGACCGCGACGGCCGCCAGAAGACGAGCCGCGTCCGCGTCGGTGCGCGCTCGGGCAAGGACCTGTGAGAGACATGGCAGACACTGCAACCACGCCGCGGCTGAAGTCGCGCTACCAGGACGAGATCAAGGGCTCCCTGCGGGACCAGTTCGGCTACGGCAACGTCATGCAGGTCCCGGGCGTCGTCAAGGTCGTCGTCAACATGGGAGTCGGCGACGCCGCCAAGGACAGCAAGCTCATCGAGGGTGCCGTGCGCGACCTCACCGCCATCACCGGACAGAAGCCGGTGGTGACCAAGGCCCGCAAGTCGATCGCCCAGTTCAAGCTGCGCGAGGGGATGCCGATCGGCGCCCACGCCACGCTGCGCGGCGACCGGATGTGGGAGTTCCTCGACCGTCTCGTGAGCACGGCCCTGCCGCGCATCCGCGACTTCCGCGGCCTGTCGCCCAAGCAGTTCGACGGCCGGGGCAACTACACGTTCGGCCTCACCGAGCAGTCGATGTTCCACGAGATCGACCAGGACCGCATCGACCGGGTCCGCGGCATGGACATCACGGTCGTCACGACCGCGACGAACGACGACGAGGGACGCGCGCTGCTCAAGGCGCTCGGCTTCCCGTTCAAGGAGAACTGAGCATGGCCAAGACTGCCCTTGTCAACAAGGCGAACAAGAAGCCGAAGTTCGCGGTCCGCGGCTACACGCGCTGCCAGCGCTGTGGTCGTCCGCACTCGGTCTACCGCAAGTTCGGCCTCTGCCGGATCTGCCTGCGGGAGATGGCCCACCGCGGCGAGCTCCCCGGCGTGACCAAGTCCAGCTGGTGACCGTCCCCGGGGATGCCGGCCGCGCACCGGCCGCGTCTCCCCACCCGCCGCAAGCCCGCGGCATCCGTATCGACACAGACCATCTACAGCGCAGGTCCGCCGAGTGTTGCTCGGAGGAAACCGCACTGAGAGAGGGCGGAGAAGCCCAATGACCATGACCGACCCGATCGCGGACATGCTGACCCGCGTCCGCAACGCCAACTCGGCGCACAAGGACGCAGTCTCCATGCCGTTCTCGAAGCTCAAGAGCCACATCGCCGAGATCCTCGAGGCCGAGGGGTACATCGCCGGCTGGACCGTCGAGGACGCCGAGGTGGGCAGGACGCTCACCGTCAACCTCAAGTACGGCCCCAACCGGGAGCGCTCCATCGCCGGGGTGCGCCGCGTGTCCAAGCCGGGCCTGCGCGTGTACGCCAAGTCGACGAACCTGCCGAAGGTCCTCGGTGGCCTGGGTGTCGCGATCATCTCGACGTCGTCCGGCCTGCTGACCGACCGTCAGGCCGCCAACAAGGGTGTGGGTGGGGAAGTCCTCGCCTACATCTGGTAAGGGGTCACTGACATGTCACGCATCGGACGTCTCCCCGTCACCGTCCCCTCCGGGGTCGACATCGCCATCGAGGGCCAGACCGTCAAGGTCAAGGGCCCCAAGGGCGAGCTGAGCCACGTCGTCGCCGAGCCGATCACCGTCGAGCAGGGCGACGGCGGCCTCGAGGTCAAGCGCCCCGACGACGCCCGCGTCTCGCGCTCGCTGCACGGCCTGACCCGCACGCTCATCAACAACATGGTGCTCGGGGTGACCGAGGGCTACGAGAAGAAGCTCGAGATCCACGGCACCGGCTACCGCGTGCAGGCCACGGGGCTCCAACCTCGAGTTCGCGCTCGGCTACTCGCACCCCATCACCGTCGAGCCGCCGAGCGGCATCACCTTCGCGGTCGAGAACCAGACCCGGTTCGCCGTGCAGGGCATCGACAAGCAGCTCGTCGGCGAGGTCGCCGCGAACATCCGCAAGCTCCGCAAGCCCGACCCGTACAAGGGCAAGGGCGTCCGCTACGCGGGCGAGCAGATCCGCCGCAAGGTCGGAAAGGCTGGTAAGTAAGCCATGGCACTGATCGTCAAGCGCGCCAAGGGCAAGACCGCCGCGCGCAGCCGCCGCCACTTCCGCGTCCGCAAGACCGTCTCCGGGACGGCCGGGCGCCCCCGCCTCGTCGTCTCGCGCTCGGCGCGCCACGTCTTCGTCCAGGTCGTCGACGACTCCGTCGGCCGGACCGTCGCGTCGGCGTCGACCATGGAGGCCGACGTGCGCACCCTCGAGGGCGACAAGACCGCCAAGGCCAAGAAGGTCGGTGAGCTCGTGGCCGAGCGCGCCAAGGCCGCCGGCGTCGAGGCCGTCGTCTTCGACCGTGGGGGCAACAAGTACCACGGTCGCGTCGCCGCCATCGCGGCCGGCGCCCGGGAAGGCGGGCTCTCACTGTGACCGCCGACCAGACCACATTCGTGACCGAGATGAGGAACATCTGATGCCAGGACCCCAGCGTCGAGGCACCGGCGGGCCCGCCACCGCCGAGCGCGGTGGCCGGGAGGGCCGCGGCGGCCGTGACGGCGGCCGCGGTGGCCGTGACGCCCGCGAGCCCGAGAAGAGCCAGTACCTCGAGCGTGTCGTGACCATCAACCGCGTCGCCAAGGTCGTCAAGGGCGGCCGGCGGTTCAGCTTCACCGCGCTCGTCGTCGTCGGTGACGGCGACGGCACCGTCGGTGTCGGCTACGGCAAGGCGAAGGAGGTGCCCGCGGCGATCGCCAAGGGTGTCGAGGAGGCCAAGAAGGAGTTCTTCAAGGTCCCGCGCATCCAGGGCACCATCCCCCACCCCGTCCAGGGTGAGGCCGCCGCCGGTGTCGTCATGCTCCGCCCCGCCAGCCCCGGTACCGGTGTCATCGCCGGTGGGCCGGTCCGCGCGGTGCTCGAGTGCGCCGGCATCCACGACGTGCTGTCCAAGAGCCTCGGCTCGGACAACGCGATCAACATCGTCCACGCGACGGTCGCGGCCCTCAAGGGCCTCGAGCGTCCGGAGGCCGTCGCGGCCCGCCGCGGCCTCCCTGTGGACCAGGTCGCCCCCGCGGCGATGCTGCGTGCCCAGGCCGCCGGCATCGCCGAGGCGAAGGCGGGTGCGTGATGGCCCGCCTCAAGGTGACCCAGACCCGTTCGGAGATCGGCGGCAAGCAGAACCAGCGGAACACGCTGCGCAGCCTCGGTCTGAAGCGCATCGGCGACGTCGTCGTCAAGGAGGACCGTCCCGAGATCCGCGGGATGGTCAAGACGGTGACCCACCTGGTGGCCGTCGAGGAGGTTGAGTGAGCATGGCTGACACCACGAAGGCCGCCAAGGCCGCCGAGGGTGCTGCTGCCCTGAAGGTCCACCACCTGCGCCCGGCGCCGGGTGCCCGGTCCGCCAAGATCCGCGTGGGTCGTGGCGAGGGCGGGCGCCGCGGCAAGACCGCCGGCCGCGGGACCAAGGGCACCAAGGCCCGCTACCAGGTGCCCGAGGGCTTCCAGGGCGGGACCACCCCGCTGCACATGCGGTTCCCCAAGCTGCGTGGCTTCAAGAACCCGTTCCGCACCGAGTACCAGGTCGTCAACCTCGACCGGCTCTCGGCGCTGTACCCGCAGGGCGGCGACGTGAGCGTCGAGGACCTCGTGGCCAAGGGCGCCGTGCGCGGCGGCCAGCTGGTCAAGGTGCTCGGCAGCGGTGAGATCTCGGTGGCCGTCAACGTCACGGCCGACGCGTTCTCCGGCAGCGCCAAGCAGAAGATCGAGGCGGCAGGTGGGTCGGCGACGACCGCCTGACCTGCGCCGATGACCGTATGCCGCAGGGCTGGCTCCCGGGTCTCCCCGGGAACGGGCCCTGCGGCATACGGCGTTCCACCCTCGATGCCGGCCCCTCCGGCGTCGACGGGTATCTTGTGACGGATTGTTGACGACGCGGCCACCACACCCGGCCGCACCCCTGGAGGACCTGTGCTCACCGCTTTCGGCCGCGCGTTCAAGACGCCCGACCTGCGCAGGAAGATCCTGTTCACCCTCGGGATCATCGGCCTGTACCGCCTCGGTGCGCACGTGCCCGTGCCCGGCGTCAGCTACCCGCTCGTGCAGCAGTGCATCGCGGGCGCCGACAACACCAACGGCCTGCTCGGCCTGGTGAACCTCTTCAGCGGCGGGGCACTGCTCCAGCTGTCGATCTTCGCGCTGGGGATCATGCCGTACATCACGGCGAGCATCATCGTCCAGCTCCTCACCGTCGTCATCCCCCGGTTCGAGGCCCTGAAGAAGGAGGGCCAGGCCGGGCAGACGAAGATGACGCAGTACACGCGCTACCTGACGATCGGCCTGGCGATCCTGCAGTCGTCGACGCTCATCACCTTCGCGCAGAACCCGCAGTCGCTGTTCAACAACCCGGCGTGCACGAACATCCTCACCAACGACTCGGTCGTGACGATCCTCATCATGGTGCTGACGATGACCGCCGGCACGAGCGTCATCATGTGGTTCGGCGAGCTCATCACCGACAAGGGCATCGGCAACGGCATGTCGCTGCTGATCTTCACGTCGATCGCCGCCGGCTTCCCCGGCTCGCTCTGGGCGATCCAGCAGCGCTCGGGCTGGACCACCTTCTTCGGCATCATCCTCATGGGCTTCGCGGTCATCGCCCTCGTCGTGTTCGTCGAGCAGAGCCAGCGCCGCATCCCCGTGCAGTACGCCAAGCGGATGGTCGGCCGCCGGGTCTACGGCGGCACGTCGACGTACATCCCGCTCAAGGTCAACATGGCCGGTGTCATCCCGGTCATCTTCGCGAGCTCGCTGCTGTCGCTGCCGATGCTCATGGCGCAGTTCAACCAGAACCCCGACGGCAACAACCCCGGCTGGGTCGACTGGATCAACGCCCACCTCGTGCGCGGTGACCACCCGTACTACATGGCGCTGTACACCGCGCTCATCCTGTTCTTCACGTTCTTCTACGTGTCGATCACGTTCAACCCGACCGAGGTCGCCGACAACATGAAGAAGTACGGCGGCTTCATCCCGGGTATCCGCGCCGGGCGACCCACGGCCGAGTACCTCAGCTACGTCCTGACCAGGATCACCGTGCCCGGCGCGCTCTACCTCGCGTTCGTCTCGCTCCTCCCGCTCATCGCACTGGTCCTCGTCGGCGCCAACCAGAACTTCCCCTTCGGCGGCACCTCGATCCTCATCGTCGTGGGTGTCGGCCTGGAGACCGTCAAGCAGATCGAGGCCCAGCTGCAGCAGCGTCACTACGAAGGGTTCCTCCGCTGATGCGTCTGCTCATCCTCGGGCCCCCGGGTGCCGGCAAGGGCACCCAGGCCGCCCGGATCGCCGAGCACCTCGGCATCCCCGCCATCTCCACCGGCGACATCTTCCGCGCCAACATCAAGGACGAGACCCCGCTCGGGCTCCAGGTCAAGGAGATCCTCGCCTCGGGCGGCTATGTCAGCGACGACGTCACGAACGCCATCGTCGAGGACCGCCTCGCCCAGGACGACTGTGCGCCGGGGTTCCTGCTCGACGGCTACCCGCGCACCCTCGCCCAGGTCGAGGCGCTCGACGCCATGCTGGCGGCGCACGGGGCCGCGCTCGACCACGTCCTCGAGCTCACCGTCGACGACGACGCCGTCGTCGGCCGGCTGCTCAAGCGGGCCCAGGTCGAGGGCCGCTCCGACGACACCGAGGCGGTCATCCGCGAGCGGATGGCCATCTACCACCGTGAGACCCGCCCGCTGTCCGACACCTACCGCGAGCGCGGCCTGCTCGTCGAGGTCGACGGCCTCGGCGAGGTCGACGAGGTCACCACTCGGGTCCTCACCGCCCTCGCCTGAGCCTTCGACACGCACATGTTCGGGTGGAACGCAGCAATTGCTGCGTTCCACCCGAACATGTGCGTGCCGTATGCCGGTCACCGCGCCACCTGCCGACGCCGTGCCGCCCGAGCCTGCGCCGCCCGGATGCGACGTGCCACCTCAGCCGGGTTCGCGAGGTCAGCCCAGACGAGCCGCACGACCTCGTAGCCGAGGTCCACGATCGCCGACTCCCGGGCCTTCTCCGATGCCAGCGCTGCTCGACCCTCTTGGCCTCCGTACTTGACCAGGCCGTCGAACTCCACCACGACGAGCCCCGCCACGAGGAAGTCGACCCGGCCGACGAACCGCCCGCCGGCCCAGAGGGTTCGCTGGCTCTCCACCCGGAAGCCGAGGTCCAGGAGCAGCAGCCTGGTCCGCGTCTCTCCCACCGACTCGCAGTCGGGGTCGGTCAAGGCGATGGCGCGCTCGGCGGCCGCTCGGTGGTGCCCGGGGAGGAGGCACACGGCATCCCGCAGCTGCGTGGTCGTGCACCTGCGGTCATGCAGCGCGTCGTCCATCGAGCTCACGGCGGCTGAGACGCCCGACCCGCCGGCGACCTGGCACAGGGCGGTGGGCAGGAGGACGACGTTCGTTCCCATTGACCTGTCCGCGGTCACGCCGACCCCGGGATGGGTGCGCAGCCCGCTCCGCACGCGAGTCGCGTTGACCCGTGACACGACGTCGACCACCCCGAGATCGACACCAAAGGTGTCGACACCGTGGAGAAGGACGGCCGCGTGGTGGCTCGCGGCGTCGACGGGAGGCCGCGTGCGCAGGATGGCCTTGGTGCGGAGCCGATACCGCTCCTCCGGGCTGGCCGCCTGGTAAGGCTGGCGGAGCGCGTAGGCCCCGCGCCTCAGCCGCACCAGCTCGCCGGAGCGCGTGAGGCCGTCGAGCTGGACCGGGGTGACGCCGATGCGCGCGGCATCCGACGCCGACACCACGCCCTCCCGTGCGCGGATGACCGCCGCGAGCCGCTCGTCCATCCGCCCACCGTGCCGTGTCGGGCATCGGCGATCCAGGGCACTCGGCCACCTGTGGACGACGCGCACGCACTAGTTCGGATCGCACGCGGCAATTGCTGCGCGGCATCCGAAGTTCTGCGTGACGGGGCCGAGGCGGGGAGGTGGTGGGGAGGCCGGCGGGCGCGGGTAGGGTTCCGCGCCATGGGGCTGTTCAACCGCGACCGCTGCGAGGGCAAGACGCCCGAGCAGCTCGCCGGCATGCGCACGGCGGGCCTCCTCGTCGGGCCGCACCCTCGAGCTCCTCGCGGCGGCCGTGCGGCCCGGCGTCACCACCCTCGAGCTCGACACGCTCGCCGAGACCCACATCCGTGACCACGGCGGCATCCCGAACTTCCAGCTCGTCCCCGGCTACCGCCACACCCTCTGCACGTCGGTCAACGACGAGATCGTCCACGGCATCCCGGGCGCGAGGGTGCTGCGCGAGGGCGACCTCCTGTCGGTCGACTGCGGCGCCCAGGTGGGCCTGTGGAACGGGGACAGCGCGATCAGCGTCGTCGTCGGCGGTGCCGAGTCCGCCCGCCCGGAGGACCTCGAGCTCATCGAGGACACCCAGTCGTCGCTGTGGGCGGGCATCGCCGCGCTGCGGGTGGGCGAGAGCCTGTATGCCGTGGGGGCGGCGGTCGAGGACAGCCTCACCGCCTCCGGCGCCCGCCGGGGGCGCGAGTACGGCATCGTCGAGGACTACGTCGGCCACGGCATCGGCACGTCGATGCACATGGACCCGCAGGTGCCGAACTACCGCGTCTCGGGCAAGGGCCCCCGGGTCGTCGACGGCACGACGATCTGCATCGAGCCGATGGTCGTCCTCGGCGACCAGGACAACACCGTGCTCGACGACGAGTGGACCGTCGTGACGCGCGACGGCTCCCGGGCCGCGCACTGGGAGCACTCGGTGGCGGCCACGTCGCAGGGGCTGTGCGTGCTGACCGCCGTCGACGGCGGCGCGGCGAGGCTGGCCGAGCTCGGGGTCGCGCACCACGCCGTCCAGCCCGCCTGAGGCACCGCCCGTCGCACCCGGGGGCCGTGTGCGCGATCTCTCGCCGGGCCCCCTCGCGCCCCGCACTAGGGTGGAGGTGCGGGCCTTGGCCTGCCCCCTCGACTTCCGGCCCGACGGCCGCCCGGAGCGACGGGGTGGAGGACGGGCGGCCGGGCCGGCACCGCCGCCGGACGCCTCGGAAGGACCACGATGACCGACCCGCCGGCCGCGGCCGAGACCATCGCCCTCGCTGCCGGCTTCCCCCCCTCGGTCGTGAGGACTGGCAGCGGCTCGTCGCCGCCGTCCTCAACAAGGGCCGCGCCGACGACGCCCGGCTCGACGGCCCGGCCGCCGAGGCCGCCCTGCGCCGCCACCTCGAGGGTGGGCTCGAGGTCGACGCCCTGTACCTCCGGCAGGACCGCCCCCTCGGCGTCCCCGGCCGGATGCCGTTCACCCGCGGCCGCGCGGTGCGCGACGCGACGCTGCCGTGGGACGTGCGCCAGCTGCACGACGACCCCGACCCGGCGGTGACCCGGCACGCGGTGCTCGACGACCTCGAGCACGGCGGAACGTCCGTGTGGGTCCACGTCGGGGACGACGGGGTCGCCGTCGCCGACCTCGCCGAGTCGCTCGCCGAGGTGCGGCTCGAGCTCGCCCCGGTCGTCGTCTCGTCGGTCACCGACCAGCCGGGCGCCGCCCGCGCCCTGCTCGACCTCGTCGGGGACCGCGCCCTCCGTCGGCGGCAACCTCGGCCTCGACCCCGCTCGGGGCGGCGGCCCGCCTCGGCGCGCCCCCCGACCTGGCACCCCTGGCCGACCTCGTCCGCGAGTGCGCGCTACCGCGACGGGCTGGCGCGCCCTCACCGTCGACGCGAGGGTCCTGCACGACGCCGGCGCCACGGACGTCGACGCGCTGGCGGTGGCCGTGGCCACCGGCGTCGAGTACCTCCGCCACCTCGAGGCCGAGGGCGTCCGCACCGAGGACGCGTTCGGCCACCTCGAGTTCCGCGTCGCGGCCACCGCCGACCAGTTCCTCACCGCCGCCGCGCTGCGGGCGCTGCGCCGGGTGTGGGCGCGGGTCGGCGAGGCGTGCGGGGTGCCCGAGGCGCGGCGCGGCGCCCGCACCCACGCCGTCACGAGCCTGCGGATGTTCAGCCGCGACGACCCGTGGGTCAACGTCCTGCGCAGCACGCTGGCCGTCTTCGGGGCCTCGGTCGGCGGGGCCGACGCCGTGACCGTGCTGCCCTACGACACCGTGGCCGGCCTGCCCGAGCGCTTCGGGCGGCGGCTCGCGCGCAACACCCAGATCCTCCTCGCCGACGAGTCCAACGTCGGGCGGGTCACCGACCCCGGCGGCGGCTCCTGGTACCTCGAGTCGCTCACCGACGAGGTGGCGGATGCCGTGTGGTCCCGTTTCCAGGAGGTCGAGCGGGCGGGTGGCGCGGTGCGCGCCCTCGCCGACGGGATGCTGCACGGCTGGGTGGCCGACGCGACCGCCGACCGCGACCGCGAGCTGGCGACCCGGCGGCGCCCCCTCACCGGGGTGTCGATGTTCCCCGCGGTCGGCACCACCGGCGCGCAGCGCCGCCCACGAGCGACGCTGCCCGGCGCCGAGGCTGCCCTGGCACCCCGACGCGACGCGACGGCGTTCGAGGCGCTGCGCGACCGGGCCGCGGCCCTGGGCGACCCGCAGGTCGTCGTGCGCACCCTCGGCACCCGCCGTGACTACGGCGCCCGCCAGGCGTTCGTGACGAACCTGCTCGCAGCGGGCGGCATCCGGTCCGTCGACGCCGGGTCGCCGGTTGCCGTCCTCGCGTCGAGCCCTCGGGGGTACGCCGAGCACGGCGCCGGCGCCGTCGCCGAGCTGCGCGCGGCCGGGACGCAGCGGGTGCTCGTCGCCGGACGCGCCACCGAGCTGGGGGAGGCGAGCCGGCCTCGTCGACGGCGAGGTGTTCGACGGTGTCGACGTCGTCGCGTTCCTCGACGACCTGCTCGACCGGCTCGGCGCGCCGCGGCCCGCCACCGACACCGCACACGTGCCCACCACGACGGGAGGACGGCGATGAGCACCGTGCCGGACTTCACCCACCTCGACCTCGGCGACGGCCGCCCCGCCGGCACCGAGGACCGCCTCGGCGGCTGAGCCGTGGGTCACGCCCGAGCAGATCCCGGTCCAGCCGCTCTACACCGAGGCCGACCTCGCGGGGCTCGACTTCCTCGACACCGTGCCCGGCGCCCCGCCCTACCTGCGCGGCCCGTACCCGACGATGTACACGACGCAGCCGTGGACGATCCGCCAGTACGCCGGGTTCTCCACCGCCGAGGAGTCCAACGCCTTCTACCGGCGCAACCTCGCCGCCGGCCAGAAGGGCCTGTCGGTGGCCTTCGACCTCGCCACGCACCGCGGCTACGACTCCGACCACCCGCGGGTCACCGGCGACGTCGGCATGGCGGGCGTGGCGATCGACTCGATCTACGACATGCGCACGCTGTTCGACCGCATCCCGCTGGACCAGATGTCGGTGTCGATGACGATGAACGGCGCGGTCATCCCGATCCTCGCGCTGTTCGTCGTGGCGGCCGAGGAGCAGGGGGTGGCGCCCGAGCAGCTCACCGGGACCATCCAGAACGACATCCTCAAGGAGTTCATGGTCCGCAACACCTACATCTACCCGCCCGAGCCCTCGATGCGGATCATCAGCGACATCTTCGCGTTCACCAGCTCGACGATGCCGCGGTTCAACTCGATCTCGATCTCCGGGTACCACATGCAGGAGGCCGGGGCGACGCAGGACCTCGAGCTCGCGTACACCCTCGCCGACGGCGTCGAGTACATCCGGGCCGGCAAGGCGGTCGGGCTCGACGTCGACGCCTTCGCCCCGCGGCTGTCGTTCTTCTGGGCGATCGGCATGAACTTCTTCATGGAGGTCGCGAAGATGCGGGCGGCCCGCCTGCTCTGGGCGCGCCTCGTCAAGGACCAGGGCGCGACGAACCCCAAGAGCGCTCTCGCTGCGCACCCACAGCCAGACCTCGGGGTGGTCGCTCACCGCGCAGGACGTCTTCAACAACGTCGTGCGCACCTGCATCGAGGCGATGGCCTCCACCCAGGGCCACACCCAGAGCCTGCACACCAACGCCCTCGACGAGGCGATCGCGCTCCCCACCGACTTCTCCGCACGCATCGCCCGCAACACCCAGCTCGTCCTCCAGCAGGAGTCCGGGACCACCCGGGTCATCGACCCCTGGGCCGGCTCGGCCTACGTCGAGCGGCTGACCCACGACCTGGCCCGCCGCGCCTGGGAGCACATCGAGGAGGTCGAGGCCGCGGGCGGCATGGCGAAGGCGATCGAGGCCGGCATCCCGAAGATGCGCATCGAGGAGGCCGCCGCTCGCACCCAGGCCCGCATCGACTCCGGCCAGCAGCCGGTCATCGGCGTCAACCGCTACCCGGTCGACGAGGACGAGCCGATCGAGGTCCTGCGCGTCGACAACGCCGCCGTGCGCGCCAGCCAGCTCGCCAAGCTCGAGCGGCTGCGCGCCGAGCGCGACGAGGCGGCGTGCCGCGCCGCGCTCGCCCGGATGACGGATGCCGCCCGCTCCGGTTCCGACGGGTCGCTCGACACCAACCTGCTGGCGCTCGCCATCGACGCCGCGCGGGCCCGGGCCACCGTCGGCGAGATGTCGTCCGCGCTGGAGGAGGTCTTCGGCCGGTACACGGCCCAGATCCGTACGATCGGTGGCGTGTACAGCGCCGAGGCGGGGGAGGACGAGAGCGTCCGCCGGGCGCAGGAGGTCGTCGAGGAGTTCGAGCGCGAGCAGGGGCGGCGGCCGCGCATCCTCGTCGCGAAGATGGGGCAGGACGGCCACGACCGCGGCCAGAAGGTCATCGCGACGGCGTTCGCCGACCTCGGCTTCGACGTCGACGTGGGCCCGCTCTTCCAGACCCCCGAGGAGGTCGCGCGCCAGGCCGTCGAGGCCGACGTGCACGTCGTCGGCGTCAGCTCGCTGGCCGCCGGGCACCTGACCCTGGTACCGGCCCTGCGCGGCGAGCTCGACGCCCTCGGTCGCCACGACCTCATGATCGTCGTCGGCGGCGTGATCCCCAGCCAGGACTTCGAGGCGCTGCGGGCCGCGGGCGCCGACGCGATCTACCCGCCCGGCACGGTCATCAGCGGCGCCGCCATCGACCTCGTCGACGACCTGCGCGAGCGGCTCGGGTGAAGCCGGTCGACGTCGCCGACCTCGTGGCCGGTGTGCGCGACGGGTCGCGCCAGCACGTCGCCCGCGCCATCACCCTGCTCGAGTCGTCACGGCCCGACCACCGCGAGCAGGCCGCCGAGCTGCTCACCTCCATCGCCGACGCGACCGGCGGGTCGCTGCGGGTGGGGATCAGCGGCGTGCCGGGGTCGGGCAAGTCGACGTTCCTCAACGCCATGGGATGCCGTCTCGTCGACCGCGGCCACCGGGTCGCCGTCGTGGCCGTCGACCCCAGCTCGCGGCGCACCGGGGGCTCGATCCTCGGTGACCGGACCCGGATGGCGGACCTCGCGGCCCGGGAGGCCGCCTTCGTGCGCCCGAGCCCCTCCGGCCGGCAGCTCGGCGGGGTCGCGCGCGCCACGCGCGAGTCGATGCTCGTCCTCGAGGCCGCCGGCTACGACGTCGTCGTCGTCGAGACGGTGGGTGTCGGGCAGAACGAGATCGCCGTCTCCGAGATGGTCGACACCTTCCTGCTGCTCACCCTCGCCCGCGCCGGCGACCAGCTGCAGGGGATCAAGCGCGGCATCCTCGAGCTGGCCGACGTCATCGCCGTCAACAAGGCCGACGGCGACGGCGAGGGCGCGGCGCGGGTGGCCGCCCGCGAGCTCGCCGGCGCGATGCGGCTGATGATGCCCGGCCCCGCGGCGCGCCGGCCGCCCGTGCTCACCTGCTCGGCGCTGACCGGCGCCGGGCTCGACGAGGTGTGGTCGGCGGTGCTCGAGCACCGGGAGCACCTGGAGTCGGAGGGGTCGCTCGAGGTCCGGCGGGCGCGGCAGCAGCAGGACTGGATGTGGGCCCTCGTCGACACCCACCTGCAGGACGCCGTGCGCGACGCGCCCTCGGTGCGGGCGCAGCGGGCCGAGATCGAGCGCGCCGTGCGGGCGGGCGAGCTGAGCGCGGTCGACGGGGCCGCCTGCATCCAGCGGCTGTTCGTCGCCGACCTCACCCGAGCGCCGGAGTGAGCCACCCCCGCGGGGCGAGGTCGCGCCGCCGCGCACCCCACACGAGGAGGGCCGTCGCCAGCCCGGTCACGACGACGCTGATCCCGGCGGACAGCGGCGACCCGGTCGTCGTCTCGTCGACGTAGGACTCCTCGAGCCCCCCGAGCAGTGCGCCGGAGACGGTGATGAGCACGTTGTTGACGACGTGGAGGACGATGACCGCCTCGAGGCCACCGGTGCGCCAGGCGAGGTAGCAGCCGAAGACGGCGAGGGAGCCGAGCTCGATGACGATCCACGGGTCCGCCGAGCCGTGGGCGGCGGCGAACAGGGCGGTCGACAGGGTGGTCGTCACGACGAGGGCGACCACCGGCGAGCGGAACCACGAGCCGACGCTCTGGACGAGCCCACCGCGGAAGAGCACCTCCTCGCCCGCCGCCTGCAGCGGCGTCGTGAGGAGGCTGACGACGACGAGCCCGAGCCACTGCTCCGGCCGGGGCAGCACCTCCTGCCCGAAGACGACCCAGCTCGACGGCGAGGTACGCCGCCCAGAACGGGGTCACGACCGCGGCGCACCACAGCATCCATCGCCACCGCACCCGCCCGGTCACCGACAGCACCCGCCAGGGGCTGCGGCGGTGGCCGACCCACATGCCGAACAGCGTCGCCGGGATGAGCGCCGCGAGCAGGAGGTTGCTCCACAGCGAGCCCCACGGATCGGTGGCGAGGTCCGCCTCCGTGTCGGGGAGGTGGCCGGACACCCAGAAGACCGCCGTGAGCGGCCGCGGCGAGGACGAGCCAGGTCGCGACGACGACGACGAGGGCGAGGAGCGGCCGCCACCAGCGGTGGCGCGGCCCGCGCATCTGGTGCACGTACGGCCGAGGCTCGGCCTCGGCGGCCGCGAGCGCGGCGAGTCGGGCCTGGTCGGCCGCCCACCACTCGCGGTGGTGGGCTCGCCGGCGGGCCGCCTCGAGGAACGCGAGGGCGGTGGACTGCGGCGCGACGGGACCGCCTGACCACGGGATGCCGTCGTCGGTGGTGAGCAGGGGGACGGCGTGCCCGCGCGCCCACCAGGCCACCGAGAGCAGGGCGTCGCGGTGCTCGCCCGTCGGGGGAACGGTCAGCCAGACGCCGTCGAAGCCGGAGAGGTCGCGCAGCCACGGGGACGACGGCGGCAGCCCCCACGGCTCCACGTCGGCGCCCGGCAGGGCGGGGAGGCCGGCGAGCGGCACCGGCCCCTCGATCGCGGACCGCCGGGATCCGCCGGGGCCGTTCGGCGCGCCGATGACGGCGATGCGCACGCTCATGCCGTCATTGTGCGGGGTGCGCCTGAGGTGCCCACAGGCGACCCGGCGGACGCGCGGTGGCGCGCCCCCGGCATCCGGTCTCGTCGGCGTTGCTCGGCAGGTCACGAGCGGGATACGGATTTCGTGCTGGGGGCGCGCGTCCCGTAGCATTGAACGTCGGTCACGTGTGCGTTCCTGCATGGGTGCAACCCTGCGAGAGCAGCACGGGGCCGATTTCCATGGGCGGATCGACACGACCGAAGAGTCGCCCAACGGCGGATTGAGAGGGTATGGCCAAGAAGGACGGCGTCATCGAGATCGAGGGCACGATCGTCGAGGCACTCCCGAACGCGATGTTCCGGGTTGAGCTGACGAACGGTCACAAGGTCCTCGCGCACATCTCGGGCAAGATGCGCCAGCACTACATCCGGATCCTCCCCGAGGACCGCGTGGTGGTGGAGCTCAGCCCCTATGACCTGACCCGTGGCCGCATCGTCTTCCGCTACCGCTAACCCACGCATCGACGAGACAGCAAAGGCGACATGAAGGTTCAGCCGAGCGTCAAGAAGATCTGTGACAAGTGCAAGGTGATCCGCCGCAACGGACGGGTCATGGTGATCTGCGAGAACCTGCGCCACAAGCAGCGCCAGGGCTGACCCCGGTCAGACGCAGGCCACGCCCCGCGAGGGGCAGCACGGGTCCACGGACTTCGAGCACACGCACAAGAGAATGAAGCACGCAGCACCCGACCCCCGACGGGTCACCTGGAGTTCGCAGGTGGGCGCGGGACGTCACCCTCGGCCCGGAGGCCGAGGACCGGACCAGGATGGGCCGGACCGGTGGCTGCGCCAGACCTCCGGATCCACAGAAAAGGAACCATCCTCAGATGGCACGTCTTGTTGGAGTGGACCTCCCGCGCGAGAAGCGCGTCGAGGTCGCACTGACCTACATCTTCGGAGTCGGTCGGACCAGCGCGCAGAAGGCCCTCGGGGCGACCGGCGTCAACCCGGACACCCGCGTCAAGGACCTCGGCGACGAGGAGCTCGTCAAGCTGCGCGACTGGATCGAGGACAACCTCAAGGTCGAGGGAGACCTGCGCCGCGAGGTGCAGGCGGACATCCGCCGCAAGGTGGAGATCGGCTCGTACGAGGGCATTCGCCACCGTCGCGGCCTCCCGGTGCGCGGTCAGCGCACCAAGACCAACGCGCGCACCCGCAAGGGACCCAAGCGCACCGTCGCCGGCAAGAAGAAGGCCGGCAAGTGACGCTGCGCCCCGCGCACGTCACCTGCCTCCGCTTCCGAAGAACTCGTAGGAGAGAGAACCCATGCCTCCCAAGGGCCGTACCGCGGGCGCCAAGAAGGTGCGCCGCAAGGAGAAGAAGAACGTGGCGGTGGGCCAGGCCCACATCAAGAGCACGTTCAACAACACGATCATCTCGATCACCGACCCCGCCGGGGCCGTCATCGCCTGGGCCTCCGCCGGCCAGGTGGGCTTCAAGGGTTCCCGCAAGTCCACGCCGTTCGCCGCGCAGACCGCCGCCGAGGCCGCTGCGCGCCGTGCCATGGAGCACGGCATGCGCAAGGTGGACGTCTTCGTCAAGGGTCCGGGATCCGGTCGCGAGACCGCCATCCGCTCCCTGACCGCTGCCGGCCTCGAGGTCGGCTCGATCCAGGACGTCACCCCCAGCCCGCACAACGGCGTTCGCCCGCCCAAGCGCCGCCGCGTCTGAGCGCCCGAGACTTCGCGAAAGGTAGTAGAGAGACATGGCCCGTTACACCGGACCCATCACCAAGAAGTCGCGCCGGCTCAAGACCGACCTCGTCGGCGGCGACAAGAACTTCGACCTCCGTCCCTTCCCGCCCGGCCAGCACGGCCGTCGGCGGATCCAGGAGAAGGAGTACCTCACCCAGCTGCAGGAGAAGCAGAAGGCCCGCTTCACCTACGGCGTCATGGAGAAGCAGTTCCGCCGGTACTACAAGGAGGCGGCCAACCGCCCCGGCAAGACCGGTGAGAACATCCTCACCATCCTCGAGTCCCGCCTCGACAACGTCGTCTACCGCGCCGGCCTGGCCCGCACGCGTCGCCAGTCGCGCCAGCTCGTGACCCACGGTCACTTCCTGGTCAACGGCGTGCGCGTCGACGTGCCGAGCTACCGGGTCGAGCAGTACGACATCATCACGGTCCGCAAGCAGTCGGTCGAGACCCTCCCGTTCCAGCTGGCGCGCGAGACCTTCGGCGACCGTCCGATCCCGGCCTGGATGCAGGTCGTGCCGGGCAGCCTGCAGATCCTCATCCACCAGCTGCCGACGCGGGCCCAGATCGACACGGTCCTCACCGAGCAGCTCATCGTCGAGTACTACTCGAAGACCTGATGCACGCGGGGCTTCGCCCCGCGTGGTCCCCACGCCTGCTCGACCCTGGACCCCAGTCCGGGCGAGCCGGCGGAGGGGAAGGACCTGTCCCGGGTACCGAGCCGGGGCAGGGGCCGGGGTCGCACCCCGGCGTACACGAGGCGTCATATGGCGGTCGCCCGTGGGAAGGAAGAACTACCGTGCTCATCGCACAGCGTCCAGTCCTCTCCGAGGACGTCGTCTCCGAGAACCGGAGCCGTTTCGTCATCGAGCCCCTCGAGCCCGGCTTCGGCTACACGCTCGGCAACTCCCTCCGGCGCACCCTGCTCTCGAGCATCCCGGGTGCCGCCGTGACGAGCATCCGCATCGACGGCGTGCTCCACGAGTTCTCCACGATCCCCGGGGTCAAGGAGGACGTCACCGAGATCATCCTCAACATCAAGGGCATCGTCGTCTCCTCGGAGCACGACGAGCCGGTCGTCATGTACCTGCGCAAGCAGGGGTCCGGCCCGGTCACCGCGGCCGACATCGCGCCGCCGGCAGGCGTCGAGATCCACAACCCCGGCCTGCACATCGCGACGCTCAACGACAAGGGCACCGTCGAGATGGAGCTGACCGTCGAGCGTGGCCGTGGCTACGTGTCGGCGCAGCAGAACAAGTCCGGCGACCAGGAGATCGGCCGCATCCCGGTCGACTCGATCTACAGCCCGGTGCTCACCGTGACCTACAAGGTCGAGGCGACCCGTGTCGAGCAGCGCACCGACTTCGACCGCCTCGTCGTCGACGTCGAGACCAAGAACTCGATGGCTCCGCGCGACGCGCTCGCGTCGGCGGGCAAGACGCTCGTCGAGCTGTTCGGCCTGGCGCGTGAGCTCAACGTCGAGGCCGAGGGCATCGACATGGGCCCGTCGCCCACCGACGCCGCCCTGGCCGCCGACCTCGCGCTGCCGATCGAGGACCTCGACCTCACGGTGCGCTCGTACAACTGCCTCAAGCGCGAGGGCATCCACACCGTGGGCGAGCTCGTCGGGCGCAGCGAGGCCGACCTGCTCGACATCCGCAACTTCGGTGCGAAGTCGATCGACGAGGTCAAGGCCAAGCTCGCCGGCATGGGCCTGGCGCTCAAGGACAGCCCTCCCGGGTTCGACCCGAGCCTCATCGCCGACCGCTACGACGACTTCACCTTCGGTGAGGGTGAGGACGACGCGGCGTACGCCGAGGACGAGCAGCTCTGACCAACGCCTCCAGGCCCCCTAACCAAGGAGAATCGCAATGCCCACCCCCACCAAGGGTCCCCGTCTCGGAGGCGGTCCCGCTCACGAGCGGCTCATCCTGGCCAACCTCGCGACCTCGCTCTTCGAGCACGACTCGATCACGACGACCGAGGCCAAGGCCAAGCGCCTGCGCCCCCTCGCCGAGCGGCTCGTCACCTTCGCGAAGCGCGGTGACCTGCACGCCCGTCGCCGGGTGATGACCGTCATCCGCGACAAGGGTGTCGTCCACCGCCTCTTCGTCGAGATCGCCCCGGACATGGCCGAGCGCAACGGCGGCTACACCCGGATCACCAAGGTCGCCCCGCGCAAGGGCGACAACGCGCCGATGGCGGTCATCGAGCTCGTCCGCGAGCCGGTCGCCAAGAAGGCCACGGTCAAGGAGGCGGAGGGCGCCACCAAGCGCGCCGCCAAGGACGACGCCGCCGCGCGCCGGGCCAAGCAGGAGGAGGCCAAGGAGGCCGCCGCCGAGACCAAGGCCGCCGAGGACGAGGCGACCACGGCCGACGCGACGACCGACGACGCTGCGACCACCGACTCGGCGGCCGAGCGTGAGCTGCCCGCCGGTGCGGTCGCCGCGACCGAGGACGGCTCGGCCCCCGAGGGCTACTCCGTCAAGGGCAACGCCGACTCCGGCAAGTACCACGTCGAGGGTTCGCAGTGGTACGACCAGACGGTCGCCGAGTTCTGGTTCGCCGACGCCGAGGCCGCCGAGGCCGCCGGCTTCGAGCCCGCCGGTGGAGCCGCGAAGCAGCAGGTCGAGGACGAGGCCTGAGCCCCGCCGAGCACGCCGCGAACGGCCCCCTCCCACCCGGGAGGGGGCCGTTCCGGCATCCGCGGCCGGATGCCGCGTCGGAGTCGG
Organism: uncultured Actinomycetota bacterium; assembly: GCA_963811475.1. Taxonomy (GTDB): domain Bacteria; phylum Actinomycetota; class Actinomycetes; order Actinomycetales; family Dermatophilaceae; genus Fodinibacter. The sequence continues at coordinate 19,187 of CAWERJ010000003.1, read as the reverse complement.
GTGCTCAGGTGGTCGCCGGGGCAGCCACCTCGGCACCCAACGCCGGATGCCGGAACTCGGGGAGGTGGGAGCCCGCTGGGCGAGGCCGCACTACGCTGGCGCGGTGGCCCTGCGGATCCGGATCGACCTCGCCTACGACGGCACCGGCTTCTCCGGGTGGGCCGCGCAACCCGGCCGGCGGACCGTCGAGGGCGAGCTCACCGACGCGCTCACCACCCTCCTGCGTCCGACGGAGCCGCTGCGCCTCACCGTCGCCGGCCGCACGGATGCCGGGGTGCACGCCCGCGGCCAGGTCGCCCACGTCGACGTCGACCCCCGCGGCCTGGGAGCGGCTGGCCGGACGCAGCGGACGCCCGGCGGAGCGTGCGGCCGAGACCCGGCTGCGCGGCATCCTCGCCGCCGACATCGGGGTCCGCTCGGTCGCCCGCGCACCCGAGGGCTTCGACGCGCGGTTCTCGGCGCTGCGCCGCCGCTACCTCTACCGCCTGTGCGACGACCCGGCCCGTGCCGACCCGCTGCGGCGCCACGACACGGTCCTCGTCCGCGGCCCGCTCGACGTCGCCGCGATGGACGCCGCTGCGCGCGCCCTGCTGGGACTGCACGACTTCGCGGCCTTCTGCCGCCGGCGGGAGGGCGCGAGCACGGTGCGGACCCTCCTGACGTACGGCTGGTCGCGGTCCGACGACGGCACGGTCGAGGGTGCCGTCGTCGCCGACGCGTTCTGCCACAGCATGGTGCGGGCGCTCGTCGGCGCCGTCGTCGCGGTCGGAGACGGTCGCCTCGCCACCGACGACCCCCGCGCCGTGCTCGAGGCCGGGGTCCGCGACCCGCGGGTGCGCGTCATGCCCCCGCACGGGCTCTCGCTCGAGGAGGTCACGTACCCCCCGGATGCCGAGCTCGCGGCGCGCGCTGCCGAGGCCCGGGCGCGCCGGGTCCTGCCGGCCTGACCGAGCCCGTGCCCGGCCCGGCTTCCGGCGAGGGGCCGCCGTGGGGGAGCATGGGGAACCGGCACCCGGGAAGGACCCCGGCCGAACGGCGAGAGGCGGGACATGGGGACCGACGACGACGGCTGGTCGAGCGCGGTCACCGGGCCGGTGCGCATGCGGCACCGCGACCCGGAGGCCACGGCATCCGGCATCTACGGCGTGATCGTCAGCGCGGCGGTGCTGTCGGCGTCGAACGCCGACAAGGCGTACAAGGTGATCGATCGCCGTGGTGGTGACGCTGACGATCTACTGGGGCGCCGAGCGCTACGCGCGCGTCGTCGCCGAGCGGATCCACGAGGGACACCGGCCCAGCTGGACCTCGGTGCGCTACCAGCTCACCCACGGGTGGGAGATGGTCACCGCCTCCGCGCTCCCGCTCATCACGCTGGCGGTCATGACCTTCCTCGGTGCCGAACTGCGCACCGCCGTGCTCGGCGCGCTGGTCTGCAGCACCGTCCTGCTCTGCGTCGCCGGCTGGGCGATCGGGCGAGGCGGTCGGCTCACGACGCGCGAGCGGCTCGCCTCGACCCTCGTCGCCGGGATGTTCGGCGCACTTCTTCGTGCTCCTCAAGACCACGCTGCACTGACCACGGCGCCCCCGTCCCGGAATCTCGAGTGCCATTCGGGCCGCCCCTCGGGGAGACTGGTGCCTCGTGGGCCACCTCGACGTCAACGCCGTGAGCTTCTCCCTGCCCGACGGGAGGCGCCTGCTGCGTGACGTCACCTTCCGCGTCGGCGAGGGGGCGAAGGTCGCGCTCATCGGGCCGAACGGCACCGGCAAGACGACGCTGCTGCGGATCCTCGCGGGCGACCTCACGGCATCCGACGGCGCCGTGACGCGCAGCGGCGGGCTCGGCGTCATGCGCCAGTTCATCGGCAAGGTCCGCGACGACACCACGGTTCGCGACCTGCTCGTCTCCGTCGCGCCGGAGCCGGTGCGCCGCGCCGCCGCCGAGGTCGACCGCACCGAGGTGGCGATGATGGAGCGCGAGACCGAGCAGGACCAGCTCGACTACGCCCAGGCCCTCGCCGACTGGGGCGACGTCGGCGGCTACGAGTGGGAGACGCTCTGGGACGTCTGCACGGTGGCCGCCCTGGGCACCGCCTTCGAGCGGGCCCAGTGGCGCAAGGTGTCCACGCTGTCGGGCGGTGAGCAGAAGCGGGTCGTCCTCGAGGCGCTCCTGCGCGGGCCCGACGAGGTGCTCGTGCTCGACGAGCCCGACAACTACCTCGACGTGCCGGCCAAGCGCTGGCTCGAGGACCGGCTCGTCGAGTCCCCGAAGACCGTGCTGTTCGTCAGCCACGACCGCGAGCTGCTCGACCGGGTCGCCACCCGCATCGCGACCCTCGAGCCGAGCCGCGGCGGCAACACCGTCTGGGTGCACCCCGGGCGCTTCTCCACGTACGACGACGCCCGGGCCGACCGCAACGACCGCCTCGACGAGCTGCGCCGGCGCTGGGACGAGGAGCACGCCAAGCTCAAGGAGCTCGTCGTCATGTACCGCCAGAAGGCGACGTACAACGACGGCATGGCCTCGCGCCTGCGGGCGGCCGAGACCCGCCTGCGGCGCTTCGAGGATGCCGGGCCGCCCGAGGCGGTGCCCCTGCGCCAGAAGGTGGCCATGCGGCTCACCGGCGGGCGCACGGCCAAGCGGGCCGTCGTCGCCACGGACCTCGAGCTGCGGGTCGACGGCGCCCCGCTGATGCACCCGTTCGACACCGAGATCTGGTTCGGCGAGCGGGTCGGCGTGCTCGGCAGCAACGGCTCCGGGAAGTCGCACTTCCTGCGGCTGCTCGCCGCGGGCGGCAGCAGCCCCGACCGCGAGCACGAGCCGGTCGGCGACATCCGGCCGGCCCCGGTCGAGCACACCGGCAGGGTCGTGCTCGGGTCCCGCGTGCGGCCCGGATGGTTCGCCCAGACGCATGACCACGCGGCCCTGCTCGGCCGCACGCTCCTCGAGGTCCTGCACCGCGGGGACGAGCACCGGGCCGGGATGCCGCGGGACCTCGCCGCCCGGGCGCTCGACCGCTACGGGCTGGCCCGCGCGTCCGAGCAGACCTTCGACTCGCTCTCGGGCGGGCAGCAGGCCCGCCTGCAGATCCTGCTCCTCGAGCTCTCGGGCGCGACGCTGCTGCTCCTCGACGAGCCGACCGACAACCTCGACCTGCACTCGGCGGAGGCCCTCGAGGACGCCCTGGCCGCGTTCGAGGGGACGGTCCTCGCCGTGACCCACGACCGCTGGTTCGCCCGCGGGCTCGACCGCTTCCTGATCTTCGGCGCGGACGGACGGGTCGCCGCGAGCGAGGAGCCGGTCTGGGACGAGGGGCGTGTCGACCGGGTCCGCTGACGTCACACCCCGCGTCCCTTGTCCCGCTCCACGGGCGGCGCAAGACTGGGTCATGGACCCTTCGCGGAACAAGGAACGCACGCTCGACGCGGTTGCCGCCCTCAACCGGGGCGACCTCGACGGCTACCTCGCCCTCTACGCGCCGGGCGCGGTCGTGCACGGGCTGCCCGACCACGTGACGCCTGACGCCGAGGGGCACCGTGAGGTCCTGGCCGACACCCGCCGCTCCCTGCCGGACTTCACGGCCGAGGTGGAGGCGGTCGTCGCCGAGGGGGACCTGTTGGCGGCGAGGATCACCTACACCGGGACGCACCGGGGCACGATGCGCGGCGTGGCGCCGACCGGGCGCGTGCTGCGGTGGGAGGCCATGACCTTCCGACGCTACGACGACGAGGCGCGGGTCGTCGAGCGCTGGATCGTGGGCGACAACCTGGGGCTGCTGCACCAGCTGGGCCTGGTCTGAGCGGTCGTCCGCTGCCAGCTGGTCGCGGCTCATGGCAGGCGCATATTCGTGTGATCAAGCGTTGACACGAAATTGAATTGCCGTTAACGTGCATTGACATGAACTCGTCACTGCGGACCTACCGGATGACCGCTCGGGCGGACGCGGTGGCCGGGACCCGCGCGAGGATCATCGATGCGGTGGTGGCACTGCACGAGCACCGCGTGTCGTCCGCCATCTCGCTGGCTGACATCGCGGGGGAGGCGGGAGTGAGCGTGCAGACCGTGCTCCGCCACTTCGGCAGCCGCGACGGGCTCCTCGAGGCCGCGCTCGAGCGGGTGACCGCGGCCGTGGAGGACGAGCGGCGCTCGGAGGCGGGGGACGTCGCGGGCGCGGTGCGCGCCGTCGTCGACCACTACGAACACCGGGGAGACGGCGTGCTCCTGCTCCTCGCGCAGGAGGGGTCGGAGGCGTTCGCGGCACACGTGACGTCGAACGGTCGGCGGGTGCACCGGCGCTGGGTGCAGGAGAGCTTCGGGCCCCTCCTTCCGCACGGCTCAGCGCGCGAGGAAGCCGTCGACCTCCTCGTCGTCGCCACCGACATCTACACGTGGAAGCTGCTCCGACGCGACCGCGGGCTCTCGCTGCCGAGGACCCGGGCGCGCATGGAGGCGCTCGTCCGCGCCGTCCTCGCCGGCACGGCCCCTCCGGGCTGAGCCCCGCGACCCAGCCCTCATCCCGTCGACCCAAGGAGTCGTCATGGCCGAGATCGTCGTCGTCACGTGGGACGGCGGAGGCAACGTCCCTCCCACCCTCGCCATCGTCCGTGAGCTCGCCGCGCGTGGGCACGGTGTCCGCGTGCTCGGCCACCGCTCCCAGCGGAGCACCCTCGAGGCGGCCGGCCTCGCGGTCGTCCCGCCGGTCCGGGCCCGGGAGTTCCGAGCCGGCGACTCCCACTCGACCCGAGAGCTGCTCGCGACCTTCGTCGACCGGGGGATGGGGCGCGACCTGCTCGCTGAGCTCAGCCGTCGACCGGCCGACCTCGTGCTCGTCGACTGCCTCATGCTCGGGGTGCTGGATGCCGTGCGCGCCTCGGGGGTCAGGTACGCCGTCCTCGAGCACTGCTACGACGAGTACTACCGCCGCGCGCTGCGCGGGCCGCTCGGCGTCATCGTGCGTGTCGCCGGCTCGCGGCCGGGGCGGGCCCTGGAGTCGGCCGCCGTCCGGGTCGTGACGACGCTGCCCGAGCTCGACCGGGTGAGGTCAGAAGGAGCCGACGTGGTGCGACAGGTGGGTCCAGTCGTGTCGTGGCGTCCCCGGGTCCCTGCGGAGCCGACCGTGCTCGTCAGCCTGAGCACCTTCGGCTACTCCGGCATGACCGAGCGGCTGCAGCAGGTGGTCGACGCCTGTGCCGACCTGCCCGCCCGTGTCGTCGTCACCACCGGCCCGCACATCGACCCCGCGTCCCTGCGGGCTCCCGGGGGGGTCGAGCTCCACCGCTTCGTGCCACACGACGAGCTGATGCCGGGCGCGAGCGTCCTCGTCGGACACGGTGGACACGGCACGACGATGACGGCCCTGGCGCACGACGTGCCCGTCGTCGTCCTGCCGCTGGACCCGAAGAGCGACCACGAGATGGTGGGCCGCAGCCTCGAGCGCGTCGGTGCGGGGCGGCTCCTGCGGCGCAGCCCCTCCGTCGACGAGATCGGTGCCGCGGTCCGGGCGTTCCTCGTCGACGGCGAGCACCGTCGAGCCGCGGCGCACCTCGGTGCCCTCGTGCGGGCGGCTCCGGGCGCGGTCGGAGCGGCCGATGCCCTGGAGGGCGCCCTGCACCGTCAGCCGCGGGTCAGCCTGGAGTAAAGGAATGGCAATTTATCGGGAGCACTCCTACCGCTAAAGCGTTTACGCAGCTAGCGTCACGCGCGGAGACCACCGTCCGTGCGCCGTCGCCCGTCGCGCGGAAGACGCGAGGAGCAACGATGCCCGGTCCACGCCGCCTGTTCGCCGCTGCGGTGGGGGCCGCACTCGTCGCCGCACCACTGGTCGTTGCCGGCCCCGCCGCTGCGGACACCACGTCGGTCGCCGTCGTCGGCAACCTGCAGGACGAGCTGGGCTGCCCTGAGGACTGGCAGCCCGACTGCGCCGACACCGAGCTCGTCCCGAACCCTGACGGCGTCACCTGGTCGGCGACCTTCGAGGTTCCACAAGGGGCCTGGGAGTTCAAGGTGGCGCTGAACGACTCGTGGGTCGAGAACTACGGAGCAGGCGGCGTGCTCGACGGCGCCAACATCCGCTTCGCCCTTGCTGGTGCCGCACGGGTGATCTTCACCTTCGACGAGCAGACCCACGCGGTCACCTTCGCCCCTGCGGACCTCGCCGGGGACACCTCCTCCGAGGATGCTGACCTGGCGAAGGACTCCCTTCGGGCGGACCTGACGCGCGAGCGCTTCTACTTCCTCATGGCAGACCGCTTCGCCAACGGGAGGACGCAGAACGACACCGGTGGCTTGACGGGTGGGCCCCTGACGACCGGGTACGACCCGACGCACAAGGGGTTCTACCACGGTGGAGACCTGCAGGGGATCACCGAGAAGCTCGACTACATCAAGGGCTTGGGCACCACGGCGATCTGGTTGACACCCAGCTTCAAGAACAAGCCGGTCCAGGGCGGTCCCGGCCAGGAGAGCGCCGGCTACCACGGCTACTGGATCACCGACTTCACCCGGATCGACCCTCACCTGGGGACGAACGCCGACATGAACGCGCTCATCGACGCGGCCCATGCCAAGGGCATGAAGGTGTTCTTCGACATCATCACGAACCACACCGCAGACGTCATCGACTACGAGGAGAAGCAGTACACCTATCGGTCCAAGAAGGCTTACCCCTACGAGGACGCATCCGGGACAGCCCTTCGACGACCGGGACTTCGTCGGGCTGCCGGCGGAGGACTGGCCCACGCTCGACACCGGTTCCTTCCCCTACACGCCCTTCCTCCGCGAGGGTGACGAGAACGCCAAGAGTCCGCAGTGGCTCAACGACCCGCTGATGTACCACAACCGTGGTGACTCGACGTTCGCCGGCGAATCCTCCACCTACGGTGACTTCGTCGGGCTGGACGACCTGTTCACCGAGCGCCCGGAGGTCGTCGGCGGTATGGGCGACATCTACAAGACGTGGGTGGACTTCGGCATCGACGGTTTCCGGATCGACACCGTGAAGCACGTCAACCTCGAGTTCTGGCAACAGTTCGTGCCGGACATCCTCGCTGAGGCGAAGAAGGTCGAGAACGACGACTTCTTCGCCTTCGGCGAGGTGTACGACGGCAACCCGGCGGTCATGTCGCAGTACACGACCGCCGGCAAGCTGCAGGCCACCCTCGACTTTGGCTTCCAGCTGCAGGGCGTCGGCTACGCGAAGGGTGGGCCTGCGACGGCCCTTGCCGACCTCTTCGCGGGCGACGACTACTACACCGACGCCGACAGCAACGCGTACCAGCTCCCGACGTTCCTTGGCAACCACGACATGGGCCGCGTCGCGATGTTCCTCAAGGACGCATCGGGCGGCGACGAGGCGGAGATGCTCAAACGGGTGAAGTTCGCGAACTCGCTGATGTTCGGGCTCCGGGGCAATCCCGTCACGTACTACGGCGACGAGCAGGGCTTCGTCAGCACCGGCGGCGACCAGCTGGCCCGCGAGGACATGTTCGCCAGCCAGGTCGACCAGTACAACGACGAGCTCGTCCTCGGCGGTCCCGACGGCTCGCGAGACCGCTACGACACGACCGCTCCCCTTTACCAGCACATCGCGGCGCTGTCGGCGCTGCGGGCAGAGCATTCGGCTCTCGCGGACGGCGCACAGGTGCCCCGCTTCGCGGCCGACGGTCCGGGGGTCTTCGCGGTCTCGGCCGGATCGACGCCGACGAGCAGGTCGAGTACGTCGTGGCGGCCAACAACTCCGAGGAGGTGGCCTCGGCCACGTTCCCGACGTGGACCAAGGGGAAGGGGCGCGTCTTCACGCCCCTCTTCGGCACGGACAAAGCCGTCAAGCCGGCCGCCAACGGCTCGGTGAAGGTCACCCTGCCGCCCCTCAGCGTGGGCGTGTGGAGGGCGAACAAGCCGGTCAGCACGGCCGGCGTGCCGGCACCGACGGTCACCACTGCACCGGCAGGGGGCGACATCGTGTCCGGCCGGGCGGAGGTGTCGGCACAGGTGGGCAGTGAGACGTTCAGCGCAGGTGACGTTCTACCAGCGGGCTGTGGGCACCTCCGACTGGAGCCTCCTGGGCACCGACGACAACGCGCCGTTCAGGGTCTTCCACGACGTCTCGGATCTGCCCCTGGGTACCCTGGTCGAGTACCGCGCCGTCGTGCGGGACGCCGCGGGCCAGGTCGCCGCCGACGGGACCTGGGCACAGGTGGGCACGGCTCCTGTGGCCGACGTGGACAACGGGGACCCGGTGCCCCAGCCCGATGCCGTGAGCGTGCCAGGCACCCACAACAGCGAGATGGGCTGCCCCGTGGAGCTCGGGGTGAGTGGCGACTGGGCACCAGACTGCGACGAGGCCCAGCTGGCGCTCGACACCGACGACGGCATCTGGAAGCGGCACTACACGGGCCTGCCAGCAGGTCCCTACAGCTACAAGGCGGCCCTCGACCGGAAGTGGGACGTCAACTACGGACTCGGTGGCGGTCCGGACAACATCCCGTACGAGACGACCGACGGCGACGTCTCGTTCTACTTCGACCCGGCGACGCACTGGGCGACCTCCGACGAGGAGGGAGCGATCATCACCGTGCCGGGCTCGTTCCAGAAGGAGCTCGGGTGCCGCGACGACTGGCAGCCCGGATGCATGCGGCCGTGGCTCCAGGACAAGGACGGTGACGGCATCTACGCGTGGTCCACCCCGTTGATCCCTGCGGGCACGTGGAGCTTCAAGGTGGCTCACGGGCTCTCCTGGGACGAGAGCTACCCCGCGAACGACGTCAGCGTCACCGTTCCCGTGGACGGGGCCAAGACGACGTTCGTCTACGACTCGACCACCCACGAGGTGACCGCCACGAGCCAGTGACCCGGGAGGTCCGGCTCAGCGGGTGACGACGACGTCGGTGCCGGTGAGCTGGGCGTCGAAACCCTCCGGCGTCACCTCGACGGCGGTGAGCGACATGCCCTCCGGCACGCCGGGCACGTCCTGGCGGATGGTGGCCAGGCTCCGCGCCAGGGCGCTCGCCGCCGAGTCGAGGAAGGACGGGCCGCCGAGGTCGACGGTCTCGGGCTCGATGAGCAGCTGGCCGCCGTCGGCGCTCACGGTCCCCGTGGCCTTGAGCATGAGGTCACGGCCGAGGATGGTGACCGCGCGCTCGACACCGGTCTTGCCGTTGCCCGCGTCGTAGACCGTCACGTCGGCACCGACCTGCGTGGCGACCGTCGTGAAGGGGATCGTCGCGTCGATGTCGAGCGACTGAGCGAGCAGGCCGGCGTCGGAGAAGCGCACGCCCGACCCGGTGGCCACGACGTCGACGAGGTCACCCTTGGCCGAGACGACGTCCTCGCTGCGCAGGTCGACCGACCCGAGCCAGGTCTCGTCCTCGCCGAGGTCGGCCGGCGCCTGCGGCGTCGTGGCGGAGCCCGTCGGAGAGGGCACTGGTGGGGCAGCGGAGGACGAGCCCGACCCGAGGGAGAACAGGACGGCGACGAGGACGAGGGCGAGGACGGCGAGGGTGGAGCCGACGCCGAGCAGGAAGAGCTTCACCGGGCCAGCGTGCCACTCTCCGACGGCTCGAGGTGCCGCTCCCGCTCACTGCGGCGGGCCGGCAGGTAGAACAGGGCGCCGAGGATGCTCAGCGCGCCGCCGGTCACCATCGCCGCCTGCAGGCTGACCCGGTCGGCCATCAGGCCGAGGAGGGGCCCGGCGACGCCGAAGGCGAGGAAGGCCATCATCGAGTTGATCGACAGCACGGTCGAGCGGTTCTTCGCCTCGGCCTCGCGGTGCAGCAGCGCCTCGTGCGGTGGGCCGTTCAGCCCGTGCATGGAGTAGGTGAACAGGTACGCGGCGATCAGTCCGGCCGGGCCCATGACCAGGCCCATGACCACGGCCCCGAGGGCGTTCAGCACGCGGCCCAGGATCGCGGCCCGGGCCACGCCGACGCGGGCGGACGCCATCCCGGCCAGCCACGCGCCGACGCTGAACAGGCCCCAGCCCGCGGCGGACACCGGGCCGACCAGGGCTCCGGCCTCCTGGGCCGACCCGACCATCTCCTCCAGCCGCAGCGGCATGAACGCCTCGAAGGTGATCATGCCGATCGACCAGAACACCTCGGCGGCCACGATGCCCATGAGCACCTTGTTGCGGCCGAGCAGCACCAGGCCGCTCTTGATGACGACGGGGGTCTGGCGCGCCTCGGTGAGGGCGTGGGCAACCCGGGTGCGCTCGGACCCGGCGGTGGGCCGGGGCTCCTGCATGACGACCCAGGCCACGACGAGGTGCACCACGGACAGGGCCGCCGACACCCAGACGGCGACGTCGAGGGCGGACGCGCCGCTGTCTCCGCCCACCGTGGCGGCAGGGTTCCACCAGATGAGCAGGCCCGAGAGCACCGCGCCCACGGCGATCGCCCCGCCGAGGATCGACCCCGCACGCGAGAGCGGCCGGTCCACGTCGACTCCGGGGGTGGTCGCATGCACGGTGTCGACGAACCACGCCTCGAGCGGGCCCGAGTCCAGCGCCCGGAAGGCACCCATCAGCGCGCCCGCCACGAGGAAGGCCCAGAAGCTCTGTGCGATCGCGTAGGCCGTGATGGCGACGACGTTGATGACGGCGGCGGTGAGGTAGACCGGGCGGCGGCCGACGGCATCCGCGAAGCCGCTGGTGGGCAGCTCGAGGAGGAAGCAGGTGATGCCCATGACCGAGCCGACCGTGGCGGCCTGAGCGATCGTCAGGCCACGGCCGGTCTGGACGAGAATGAAGATGCCGACGACGAAGCCCACCGGAAGCCAGCGGGTGGTCGTGAGCAGGTAGAAGCGGCGCTCGGCCGCGCGCGGGCTCAGGTGCGTGGTGGTCATCGCCGGTCGCCCGCTCGCGGGGTCTGGTCCATGTCGACCGGGTAGAAGCACACGTAGGCCGCGACCCGCTTGGCCTCGGGGTTGCCCTGGCCGACCCGGCGGTAGCGCTCGAGGACCTCGTCGATCTCGGTGTGCATGGCGACGAGCTGCTCGGCTGGTGACGACGATCATCGTGTCGTTCATGCCGGCGGCGTCGATGCCATGCGGCGTCGGCCAGCTCGAGCCGCAGCGTCGAGCCAGCGGCCGAACTTCTCGGTGAAGTGCCGCAGCCAGTCGCGCTCCAGCCAGCCGAACGCCGTCTCGGCGTCCTCGTCGCCGACGAAGTCGCTCGGGTCGAAGTGCGTCACGTCGGCGGCGGCGGCCCACAGCCGCTGCTTGCCGGCGCCCTCACCCGTGTCGGCGACCAGGCCGACGCTCCTCCAGCTTGCGCAGGTGGTAGCTCGTGGCGCCGGAGTTGGTGTCGAGCTGGGCGGCCAGGGCGGTTGCGGTGGCCGGCCCGCCCAGCCGCAGCGCGCCGAGAGACGGGACCGCAGGGGGTGGGCGAGCACCTTGACGCTGGCCGTGTCGAGCCGGACGTGGGTCAGCTATTCGGTCATACATGCACAATACCTGTGCACACTTCCTTTGCACAAGATCTGTGCATGAGAACTCTGTATCGTGTGTCTGTCGCAGGTCAGGTCCGGTGTGCACGGGCGGTCAGGCGACGATTTGGGGTGCCGACGCGTCGCCCCGTAAACTCGGCGACTGTTGTGCCGTGCGCCTCCGACAGGGGCCGATGGTCCCTGACGGGAGCACGCGGCATACGCCTTTCCACCATCCTCGACGACCAGGACACCTGATGCGTACCTACACCCCGAAGCCGGGCGAGATCACGCGCACGTGGCACGTGATCGACGCGACCGACGTCGTGCTCGGCCGCCTCGCGAGCCAGACCGCCATCCTCCTGCGCGGCAAGCACAAGCCGACCTTCGCCCCGCACGTCGACGTCGGTGACTTCGTCATCATCATCAACGCCGAGAAGGTCGCCCTCACCGGCGCCAAGGCGGAGCAGAAGAAGGCCTACCACCACTCGGGCTTCCCGGGCGGCCTCAAGGCCACGTCGTACACCGAGCTGCTCGCCAAGAACCCCGAGCGGGCCGTCGAGAAGGCGGTGCGCGGCATGCTGCCCCGCACGACCCTCGGCCGCCAGCAGCTGACCAAGCTCAAGGTCTACGCCGGCTCCGAGCACCCCCACGCTGCCCAGCAGCCCCAGCCCTTCGAGATCACCCAGGTGGCCCAGTGATGTCCGAGAACGTGCAGATCGACGAGACCGCGGGGACCGACGTCAACGACGCCCTGGTCACCGAGTTCACCTCCGAGTCCGACACCGCCACCGCCGGCGAGACCGTCGCCCGCCCGAGCGCCTCGGCGCCCGGTGCCGCCACCGGCCGTCGCAAGCAGGCCGTCGCCCGCGTGCGCATCGTGCCCGGCACCGGCGAGTGGACGATCAACGGCCGCACCCTCGAGGCCTACTTCCCCAACAAGGTGCACCAGCAGATCGTCAACGAGCCGCTCAAGGTCCTCGAGCTCGACGGCGCCTACGACGTGCTCGTGCGCGTCCACGGCGGCGGCCCCTCCGGCCAGGCCGGCGCGGTGCGCCTCGGCGTGGCCCGCTCGCTCAACGGCGTCGACCCGGACCTCAACCGCGCGACGCTGAAGAAGGCCGGCTTCCTCTCCCGTGACGCGCGCGTCCCGGAGCGCAAGAAGGCCGGTCTGAAGAAGGCCCGCAAGGCGCCCCAGTACAGCAAGCGCTGACCCGGCTCCACGGCATCCGCGGATGTCGTGCGCGTCCCGAAGGCGGCACCGGCCCGGTGCCGCCTTCGGCGCGTTCGGGAGTAGGTTCGACTCCGGCACCGACGGAAGGCACCACCGACATGACTCGACTCTTCGGCACGGACGGCGTCCGCGGCCTGGCGAACGGTCCCGTGATCACCGCCGAGACGGCGCTGTCGGTGTCCGTCGCCGCGGCCCGGGTCCTCGGGCAGGCAGGTGCGGAGCCGGGGCACCGCCCCAAGGCGGTGGTGGGCCGTGACCCGCGGGCGAGCGGGGAGTTCCTCGCCGCGGCCGTGATCGCCGGGCTGGCCTCGGCGGGAGTCGACGTCTACAACGTCGGCGTGCTGCCGACTCCGGCGGTGGCCTACCTCACCGCCGACACCGGCGCCGACTTCGGGGTCATGCTGTCGGCCTCTCACAACGCGATGCCCGACAACGGCATCAAGTTCTTCGCTCGGGGCGGTCACAAGCTGCCGGACGAGGTGGAGGACCGCATCGAGGAGGCCATGGGCGAGCAGTGGCCCCGCCCGACCGGCGCCGACGTCGGCCGGGTCGTGGCGATGCCCGACGGCCACACGCGCTACATCTCCCACCTGCTGCGGGTGCTCCCGAACCGCCTCGACGGCCTGCGGGTCGTCATCGACGCCGCCCACGGCGCCGCGAGCCTGGTCTCGCCCGAGGTCTTCCGCCTCGCCGGGGCCGACGTCGTCGAGATCGGCACCGCGCCCGACGGGCTGAACATCAACGACGGCTACGGCTCGACCCACCTCGACCCGCTCAAGGCCGCCGTGCGCGCCCACGGCGCCGACCTCGGCATCGCCCACGACGGGGATGCCGACCGCTGCCTGGCGGTCGACGCCACCGGCACCGAGGTCGACGGCGACCAGATCATGGGCATCCTCGCGTGCGCGCTCAAGGAGCGCGGCGCGCTCGCGCGCGACACCCTCGTCGCCACCGTGATGAGCAACCTCGGGCTGCTGCAGGCCATGGAGCGCGAAGGCATCCACGTCCGGCAGACGGGGGTGGGCGACCGGTATGTGCTCGAGGAGATGCGGGCCAACGGCTTCTCGCTCGGCGGTGAGCAGTCGGGGCACGTCATCCTCCTCGACCACGGGACCACCGGCGACGGCGTGCTGACCGGGTTGATGCTGGCCGCCCGGGTCGTCGAGACCGGCCGCTCCCTCGCGGAGCTCGGCACGGTGATGGCCCGGCTGCCGCAGGTGCTCGTCAACGTCAAGGGCGTCGACACGAGCCGAGTCGAGCGGGACGACGACCTGCGCTCCGCGGTGCGCGCCGAGGAGAGCGCGCTCGACGGGTCGGGCCGGGTGCTGCTGCGCAAGTCGGGCACGGAGCCGCTCGTGCGGGTCATGGTCGAGGCGCCGACGCAGGAACAGGCGGATGCCGTCGCGGCGCGCCTCGCCGGGGTGGTCAAGGAACGGCTGGCGCTCTGACCCGCGGAGCCATCAGGGCGCCACGACGCAGAACTCGTTGCCGCCGGGGTCCGCCATGGCCACCCGCTCGACGCCTTGGCCCTCCTCATCGGTGCCGGCGTCGAGCCGGGTCGCCCCCAGCGAGACGAGGCGGTCGACCTCTGCCTGCAGGTCCTCCCCGTCCGCGGGGGCGACGTGAAGGTGCCACCGGTTCCGTCCCGTCTTCGGCGTGACCGGGGGGCCGCCCCACGACATCTTCGGCCCTCCCATCGGAGACTGGATCGCGGTCTCCTCGTCCTGGTCCCAGACCAGGGGCCAGCCGAGCGCGCGGCTCCAGAAGTGCCCGACGTCGCGCAAGCCATCGCCGTTGAGTGCACCGATGAAACCACACCCGGCGAGGAAGGCGTTGCCCGGCGGGATGACGCAGAGCTCGTTTCCCTCGGGGTCGGCGAGCACGTCGTGGTCGTCGAGCGGATCCTGCCCGATGTCGACGTGGCGACCTCCGAGCTCGAGCGCCGTGGCGATGGTCCGCTGCTGCTGCTCCGTCGACGCGCTCGTGAGGTCGAGGTGCAGCTGGTTCTGGCGGGTCTTCCGTTCCCGGGTGGGAAGGACCCGGATCTCGAAGGGGGCCGGGTCGCGGGGGAGCAGGGTCAGGCCGTCTCGGCGTCGTCTCGCGCTCCAGGAGCCCGGCCCAGAACCGGGCGACGCGCGGTGGGTCGTTCGCGGCGATGCACAGGGCGACGAGGTCACATGTCAAGGTCATCCCCTCCTGGGCAGTCGATGGACTGACGCTAGGTGCAGGGGCGGCCTGGGTCCACCGAGTTTCCCGAGCCGGGCCAGCGGTCATCGCCGCGCATGTGAGTCGGGGTCACCGGGGTGCCGGACACGCATGGACCCCGCTCGTGGCACCCCGGTCGCGCTCCCGGCCTCGCCTCGTTCCGCGGGTCACGCCGTCCGCAGCTCGTCGACCACGTGCCGGGCGATCTCGAGCGATGCCGTGGCTGCCGGCGACGGTGCGTTGAGCACATGTACGACGCGGCCGTGCCGCTCGACGAGGAAGTCGTCGACGAGGGTGCCGTCGCGGCGCACCGCCTGGGCCCGGACCCCGGCCGCGACTGGGACGAGGTCGTCGTCGGCGACCTCGGGCACGAGCCGACGCACGCTGTCGGCGAACCGGTGGTGCGACAGCGACCTCGTCACTTCGGTGACGCCGCTTCGGCCGTGCCGGAGGGCGAGCCGCCAGAATCCGGGGTAGCCGAGTGTCCCGGCGAGGTCGGTGGTGCTCACCTCCTTCCAGGTGTAGCCCTCACGCGCCAGGGCCAGCACCGCGTTGGGCCCGGCGTGCACGGTCCCGTCGACCCCGCGGGTCAGGTGCACGCCGAGGAAGGGAAGGGCGGGGTCGGGGACCGGGTAGACCAGTCCACGGACGAGGTGCGCAGCGGCCGGCCGCAGCTCCCGGTACTCACCGCGGAACGGCACGATGCGCACCGAGGGGTGGTGGCCCAGCAACCGTGCCACGGCGTCGGCGTGCAGGCCGGCGCAGGCGACCGCCACGTCCGCGGCCACCTCTCCGCGCGTGGTCTCGAGGACGACCTCCGCGCCCCGGTCGACGCCGCCCACGAGCTCGGCCCCGGGCAGCAGCCGGGCACCGCGTTGGCGCAGCCTGCGGACGAGCACCCGGCACACCGCCCGGTAGTCGACCACGGCAGTCTCCGGGACGTGCAGGGCGGCGATCGCGGCCACGTGCGGCTCGCGCTCCCGGGCGCGGGCGGCCGACACCAGCTCCACGGCGAGACCGTTCGCCCGACCGCGGGCCTCGAGCGCCAGGAGGCGGTCGAGCTCGGACGGCTCGGTCGCGACGACGAGCTTGCCGGTCACCTCGTGCGGCACGCCCTCGTCGCGCGCGAGGTCGAGCAGGGCGGTCGCGCCCGCCCGGCACCACTGGGCCTTGCGGCTTCCCGGCGCGTAGTACAGACCCGAGTGGACGACCCCGCTGTTGCGTCCGGTCTGGTGGCGCGCCCAGTCCTGCTCCTTCTCGACGACCGTCACCCGCGCCGACGGGTCGTCACTCAGCACACGGTCGGCGACGGCCAGCCCGAGGATGCCGCCCCCGACGACGGCGACGCGTCGACCCGGCATCCTGCAGTCACCCACCGGTCAGGAGCCGTGCGCAGCGGCGATGATCCGGGCGTACTCGCGACCCGAGTCCTTGACGGTGCGGACCTGGGTGTCGTAGTCGACGTGCACGATGCCGAAGCGCTTGTCGTAGCCGTAGGCCCACTCGAAGTTGTCGAGCAGCGACCAGGCGAAGTAGCCCCGCACGTCGACGCCACCCTCGATGGCGCCGGCGACGGCTCCGAGGTGCCCCTGGAGGTAGGCGACCCGGTCGGGGTCGTGGACGCGCCCGTCGTCGGACACGACGTCCGGCCACGCGGAGCCGTTCTCGGTGACGTAGATGGGTAGCCCGCGACTCGCGGGCAGAGCGCTCGAGGATGAGGCGGTGGCTCTCGGGCGACTGCTCCCATCCCATGTCGGTGAGCGGCGGGCGCGGTCCCGCGTCGACGACACCCTCGCAGCCCGGCATCGGGTTCGTCACGTCCTCGCCCTCGCGGGCCGCACGCACCCGGGTGGGGAAGTAGTTGTTGACGCCGAGGTTGTCCAGCGGCGCGGCGATGGTGGCGAGGTCGCCGTCGTGGATGAACGCGTGGTCGGTGAGGTGGGCGGTGTCGTCGAGGAAGCGGTCCGGGTAGGCGCCGGAGAAGATCGGGCCGAAGAAGAGCCCGTTGAGGGCGTTGTCGGCCCGGCGGACGGCGTCGGCGTCGGCCTCGTCGCCGTCCTCGGGGCCCCAGACCTGGGTGGGGTTGAGGGTGATGGACACCTCGGCACCGGGGGCCTGCTCGCGGACGACCGGCACGGCCGCGCCGTGGGCGAGCATGAGGTGATGGGCGGCCACCATCGCCTCGACCGGGTCGTGGTGTCCGGGGGCGTGCGCCCCGATGGCGTAGCTGAGCACCGACGAGCACCACGGCTCGTTGAACGTCGTCCAGTGGTGCACCCGGTCACCGAGCCCACCGACGACGGCCGCGGCGTACTCGGTGAACCAGTCGGCGGCATCGCGCGCGAGCCACCCGCCCCGGTCATCGAGCGCCTGGGGAAGGTCCCAGTGGTACAGGGTCACGACCGGTCGGATTTCGTTGTCCAGCAACGTGTCGACGAGCCGCGAGTAGAAGTCGAGCCCCTTGGGGTTCACCGCACCGGTGCCGTCCGGGATCACTCGCGGCCACGCGACCGAGAAGCGGTAGGCGTCGAGCCCGAGGTCCTTCATCAGCGCGACGTCCTGCGGCATGCGGTGGTAGTGGTCGCACGCGACGTCGCCCGTGTCGCCGTTTGCCACCTTGCCGGGGGTGCGCGAGAACGTGTCCCAGATCGACGGCGAGCGGCCGTCCTCGTCGTGCGCACCCTCGATCTGGTAGCTCGCCGTCGCCGCCCCCCAGAGGAAGCCGTCGGGGAAGGTGCGCGCGAAGGTCTCCATGCCGGTCACGCTACCGCTCGGGCACGACCTCGTCCCCGACCCGAACCACGCCTCGGGACTCCGGCACCAGCTGCACGGCGAACCACGTGGCACCGTCCCACTTCCGGTGCCTCGCCAGGGTGCGGATCGGCTCGTGGCCACCCTGGAGCGTCGTGGGGTCGAGGGTCGTCATGACGCACCGGTCGACGGGCTTGACGACGCGCAGCCCGACGGCGCCGACCTGCACCCGCTGCCAGCGGTCCTCCTCGAAGGGGTCGACGTCGCCGTCGACGACGAGGTTGGGCCGGAAGCGCTCGACGGCCAGCGGACCCATCGGTTCCTCCCCGCGGTCGCGCGCCGTCTCGCCCACCCAGTCGTTGAGACGGCGCAGGGATGCCGTGGAGGCCAGGGTGACCGGGTAGGCGTCGGCGAAGGCCGTCGCGTCGCCGGGGCTGGCGTACGCCGGGTTGAGCGGCCGCGGCCGGTGCACGTGCACGAGCCGCAGGTCGTCGCGGCCGAGGGCCTCGCCGAACCAGCGGCCGGCAGCGGCAGGCGCCACCACGGCATCCAGGCCACGGCCGTGGACGGTGACGGGTACGGGGTCACCGCGCGGCACCTCCACGTGGAGCGGTGACAGGCCGGGGGCCTGCAGCCGCAGGTCGGCGTCCAGCGCGGCGTCGGTGGTGGGCGTGTCGGCGGTGACCGAGAGCAGCGCGTGCTCCTCGCGTGCGGTGACGCACTCGCCGGTGGGGTCGACGACCATCCACCGCCGGTCGCCGCGCAGCCCCCAAGGCTCGACGTCGGCGTGCAGCACGCGGCGCACCGCGGTGCTCTTGACCGGGTGGACGTGGATGCCGTCGAGCCGGGTCACGCTCCGACGCCCACCGCGCCGACGGTGCGCACCACCTGGGCCTCGCCGTCGGAGAGGTCGTACTCGGCCCCGACGATGCCGAGGGCTCCCGAGCGGACGCGGTCCGCGATGAGCGTGGACCGCTCGTGGATGAGGTCGCAGGTGCGCTCGACGTGTTCGCGCTCGATCTGCTCGATCGTCGGGGTGCGTCCTCCGCGGGAGGCGGCGAGGACGCTCGGGGTGACCCGCTCGACGATGTCGCGCAGGAAGCCGCCGGGGACCTCGCCGGTGCGCACGGCCACCTCCGCTGCCTTCACCGCACCGCAGGAGTCGTGCCCCAGAACGACGATGAGCGGGCAGTTCAGCAGGGCGACGCCGAACTCGAGGGAGCCGAGGACGCTCGGGTCGATGACGTGGCCGGCGGTGCGGACGACGAAGAGGTCGCCGAGGCCCTGGTCGAAGATGATCTCCGCGGCCACCCGCGAGTCGGCGCAGCCGAAGAAGATCGCGAACGGGTCCTGCCTGGCCGCGACCCGGTGCCGGAAGTGCACGTCCTGGTGGGGATGGGCGCGCTCATCGGCCATGAACCGGGCATTGCCGGCGGCGAGGACCCGCCAGGCCTCCTCGGGAGTGCGGGGCCGGGTCCCGGGCTGGGTGCGGTGCCGCTCGATCACCTGCCGGACGCTACCAGCGGCCGGATGCGCGACGCGGGGCGCGCCACGAGCGCCATGATCGCGAGTTGGGTGC
>CAWERJ010000002.1:0-83161 GCA_963811475.1 uncultured Actinomycetota bacterium | reverse complement strand
AGCCCCTACGCGGCGAGCATCCCTCGCCGCGAGGTCATCCCCATCCACCCCCAGCACTCGGTGCGGGCGATGACCCATGACTTCCCGAGCGAGATCTGCGGGTGGAATGCACACCCCGAGTACGAGATCCACCTCATCACCAAGACGCACGGCAGCTTCATCGCCGGCGACCACATCGGCACCTTCGGCCCCGGCCACGTCAGCATCATCGGCCCGAACCTCCCGCACGACTGGGTCAGCGACCTCGACCCCGGCCAGGTCGCCGTCGACCGCGACGCCGTCATCCAGTTCACCGACGAGTGGATCCGGCAGTGCATGCAGGTGCTCCCCGAGCTGCAGGACCTCGACCACGTCCTCCAGCTGTCGACCCGGGGCCTGGTCTTCTCCGGCGCCACGGGCTGGCGGGCGGCGGAGGAGATCATCTCGGTCGTGTCGACGAGCGGGCCCGAGCGGGTCGGCCACCTCTTCAAGCTGCTCGGCCTCATGGCGCGCGCCCCGGAGGGCGAGTGGGAGACCGTGGCGAGCGAGTGGATGGGTCGCTCGGACGACGACGGGGCCCAGAGCGCGGGGGAGGCGGGCCTGAACTACATCTTCTCCAACCTCACCGGCGACATCCGGCTGACGACGGCGGCCCGGCTCGCCTACATGTCCGAGCCCACCTTCTCGAAGTACTTCAAGCGGGCCACGGGCCTGACCTTCAGCAACATGGTCAAGAAGCTGCGGGTGGCTCACGCCCGACGGCTGCTCGACTCGACCGACCACCCGATCACCCAGGTGGCCACCCTAAGCGGGTACCACAACATGGCGAACTTCAACCGCCAGTTCCTCGCCGAGGTCGGCACCACCCCGTCCGGCTACCGCCGGCTGGAGTCGTCGCAGAAGCCGCCGAACGAGGTGCTCAGCCTGGGGCTGAAGGCGGCCCGGGCCGCCGAGTCGGCGCCGGGTAGGCGGTAGGTCAGCGCCAGCAGGTCGTCGAGCGTCGCGTGCACGCCGCGCTCGACGAGCGAGCGGCGCGCCGACAGGTACGGCTCGAGGAACTCCGCCTTCGTCGCGAGGTCGCCGAACAGCACCTCCACCTCGACGAAGGCCTCCGGCCGCGGGTCGAGGGCCGCCGCCGTCATCTCGCCGGCGTGCACGTCGTCGGGCACCTCCGGCGCCACGATCTCGCCCCGGCCGATGAGCGCCCAGTACTCCGCCCAGGCCGCGACCATGGCCGCGCCCAGGCGCACCGGACGCCCCGCCTCGAGGTTCTCCCGGATCGCCGGGAGGGTGAAGGTCGGCATCCGGTTGGACCCGTCGGTCGCGAGCCGCACGAGGGTGTCCCGCATCCACGGGTTCTCGAAGCGCTCGATCAGGGTGGCCATGTAGCTGTCGAGGTCGATGCCGGGGAGCTCACCGAGGGTCGGCGCGGCCTCGTCGGCCATGTAGCGCTCGAGGTAGGTGCGGATGCGGTCGTCGCGGGTCGCCTCGTCGACGAGCACGTACCCGAGGGGGGTGCCGAGGTAGGCGAGCGCCTGGTGGCTGGCGTTGAGCAGCCGCAGCTTCATCAGCTCGTAGGGACGCACGTCGTCGACGAACTGCACCCCGACCGGCTCGAGCGACGGCCTGCCGGAGGGGAACTCGTCCTCGATGATCCACTGGCTGAACGGCTCGGCCGGGACCGGCCAGCGGTCCTCGATGCCGAACTCGCGGTGCACCGCCTCGCGGTCGGCATCGGTGGTGGACGGCGTGATCCGGTCGACCATGCAGTTGGGGAAGACCACCGAGCCCTCGATCCACGTCGCGAGGTCGGGGTCGGTGAGCCTCGCGAAGCCGACGACCGCCTGCCGGGCGTAGTCGCCGTTTCCCTGGAGGTTGTCGCAGGACAGCACGGCGAAGGGTGCGGCACCGGCATCCCGCCGCCGGCGCAGGCCCTCGACGATGTAGGCGAACGCGGTGCGGGGGTCCTCGGGGTGCGCGAGGTCGTGCACGACGGCGGCGTTGCCGGCGTCGAAGTCGCCGGTGGCGGGGTTCTTCAGGTACCCGCCCTCGGTGACGGTGAGGCTGACGATGCGCACCCGCGGGTCGTCGAGGCGCGCGTGCACGGCCGAGGCGTCGTCGGGGCCGAAGAGGTACTCGAGCACCGACCCCACCACGCGGGGCTCGAGGGAGCCGTCCGGGTGCCGCACCACGAGCGTGAACAGGCAGTCCTGCGCGCGCATGACGTCGCGCATGGCGGCGTCCTGCTCGAGCACCCCGACCCCGCAGATGCCCCAGTCCAGGCCGTCACCGAGCTCCATGAGGCGGTCGAGGTACATCGCGACGTGCGACCGGTGGAAGTTGCCGAACCCGAAGTGGACGATGCCCACCGATGCCGCGGTCCGGTCGTACGTCGGCGTGGAGGCCGGCAGGGTGGACAGGCTCGCGGACGAGAGAGTGGTCATCGGGGCGGGTCCTTTCGCTCGTGGCGGCAACGGACTCTCGCCTGCCATCGAACCAACTGCGCGCACGTGCGCCAACGCCAGACCCCACGCGCGAGGGAAAAGGATCGGTGCCGGGTGGGATTGCATCGACCGGATGCCGTGACGGCGTCCCCGTCGTGCCCGCCGCGGGCCGGTCGGGAGCCGGAGCGCAGACCCGTGGGTCAGCGCCGGGCGAGCGAGGTCAGCCTCGCTGCCGCGTCATCGTGCCCGGTCAGCGGCGGGCGAGCTCCGCCGCCTGGCGGGCCGACCAGAGCCGGTCGGCCGCGTCGATGCTGGCCCGGTCGGAGAGGTCGACACCGGCCCTCGCCGCCGCGGCGCGGGCCTCGGGCGTCGTGAGGTCGGGGGCGAGCACGACCTCGGGCCGGATCAGGCGGTCGGCGGCGGCGTAGGCGCGCTGCTGGTCGGTGAGCCGCTGCTCCGAGGCCCTGGCCGTCGTCAGCACCGCGGCGGTGACGGTGACCGTCGAGCCCGTGACGTAGGGGCTGACCGTGGGGGTGTACCCGCTCGCGTGCCCGCTCTTGTTGGGGTGGTAGGACTCGACGATCGGGTTGCTCAGGCCGTTGATCCACTCCGTGCTCGAGCACACGGCGTGACCGACGAAGGCGGTCGTCGGGTTCGCGAAGGCGAAACCGGCCGCGCTCGCGCGCGCCGCCGTCGTGGAGTTGATGAGGTCGGCCGTCGCGTTGAGCCGCGACATCTCGGTCGAGCTGAACCAGGTCAGCAGGTTGCAGTCGACCCCGTTGAAGATGCGGGGGTAGCCGACCACGGTGACCTTCGCCTGGGGCGCCCGCGACCGGATGCTCGCGTACAGCGTGGTCAGGGCACCGGGGAGCGTGTTGCGGATGTAGCTCTGTGCCTTGTCGACCGCGCCCGTGCAGTTGCTGAGCCAGGCGGGCTGGGCGCACGTCGTGAGGACGTCGGCGAACCCGGCGTCGTTACCGCCGATGGAGATGGTCACGTAGGCCGTGCTGGACGACAGCGCGGACAGCTGGCTGTTGGTGACGTCGGCGATCTTGGCGCCCGAGCAGGCCCGGAGGTTCAGGGCGTAGCCCTTTGCCGACGCGATGAGGGAGGGGTAGGCGTACACCGACCGCAGGCAGCTGGTGCCGTCGGAGATGTAGCTGCGGGTGCCGGTTCCCGAGGAGTAGCTGTCGCCGAGCGCCACGTAGGACGGCGACGCCGCGGAGGCCGGCGCCGCCGCGAGCACGAGGGCCGCGACGGCGGCGAGGACGGTGGGAACGAGAGCCGGACGCCTGGCCATGGGACGCTCCTCGCAGCGGCGGGATGGTGCGGCTCACCCTATGACCGGCGGCGGGACGGCGCGCGCCGGACGGCGAGGCGACGCATCCGGACCTTCCACAACGGCGACGCATCTCTTATGTTTATCCCGTGAACTCAACGGGTCCAGCCCCGGGCTCGCAGGCGTCCCTCCGCGAGATGAACCGCCTGCGGGTCCTGGACGCCGTGCGCGAGAACGGCGCGCTGACCCAGGTCGAGATCGCCGGGGTCACGGGGCTGAGTGCGGCCACCGTGTCGAACCTCGTCAAGGAGCTCGATGCCGCGGGTGCCGTGCTGCTGTCCCCGAGCATCCGCAACGGGCGGCGGGCGGTGCAGGTCTCGGTGGCCGCCTCGCAGGGCCTCGTCGCCGCGATCGTCTTCGGTGACCGTGACGTGCGGGTGGCGATCGGCACCGGCGGCGCGGAGATCGTCAGCCACAAGCGGATGCCGTTGCCCGCCGACCACGCAGCCGACGAGGGCATGTCCGCGGGGCGCGCGCCTGCTGCTCGAGCTCGTGGACAACAGCGCCCACTCCGTGGCCGAGCTGCGGGCGGTCAGCATCGGGCTGCCCGCGCCGATCGACCGGGTCAGCGGGCAGGTCGGCTCCGAGGGCATCCTTCCCGGCTGGCGGGGGGTTCCGGTCGCCTCCGCCATGGAGGACGCGCTCGGCGCCAGGGTGCTCCTCGACAACACCGCCAACCTGGCCGCCCTCGGGGAGGCGAAGTTCGGTGCCCTGCAGGGGGTCTCGACCGGCGTCTTCATCAAGGCGTCCTACGGGGTGGGGGCCGGCATCATCATCGGCGGCGAGATCTTCCGCGGCAGCGCCGGGACCGCGGGAGAGATCGGGCACGTGACGATCGACGAGGACGGACCGGTCTGCCGGTGCGGCAACCGGGGCTGCCTCGACACCTTCGTCGGCTCGCAGGCCGTGCTCGCGGCCCTGCGCGGCTCGCACGGCGCGCTGACCTTTCGCGACGTCATCCACCGGGCGCTCGACGGCGACGTCGGGTGCCGTCGCGTCCTCGAGGACTCCGGCCGCCACATCGGCGTCGCCGTGGCCGGGGTGGTCAACCTCCTCAACCCCGAGGTCGTCTGCCTCGGCGGGCAGGTGGCGCGGGTGGGCGAGATCATCCTGCAGCCGATGCGTGAGGCGATCGAGCGCTGCGCCATCCCCAGTGCAGCGGCGTCGGTCGACGTGCGGGTGGGCTCGCTCCCTCCGGAGGACGCCGATGTGCTCGGTGGTCTGGCGCTCGCGGACCAGGTGCGCGAGGATGCCGATCGGGCCGCCCTCACGGTCGGCGCAGTTCCGTGACCGAATCGTTGCCTCAATACCTTGTATTCAAGGCTTGACGTCAATCGGTGAAGCGAGTTGAATCCGCAGTGACCGCACCAGAGAGGTTGCGGATGTCATGGCATAGGAGAAACCGCATGGCCACTCGAACCTTCCGCCTCGCCGGGGCAGCACTTGCTCTCGGCCTCACCGTCTCGGCCCTCTCGGCCTGTGGCGACAACACCGACGACACCTCGGGGGACGGCGCCAGCGCCAGCTCCGGCGGCGGCGGCGCCAAGAAGATCGCCCTCCTCCTCCCGGAGAACAAGACCGCCCGCTACGAGGCGTTCGACAAGCCGATGTTCGAGGCCGCCGTCAAGGCCGGCTGCCCGGACTGCCAGGTGCTGTACAGCAACGCCAACCAGGACGCCGCCAAGCAGCAGCAGCAGGCCGAGGCCGCGATCACCCAGGGCGCGAACGTCATCGTCATGAGCGCGGTCGACGGCAAGTCCGCCGCCACGATCGTCCAGAACGCCAAGAGCCAGGGCGTGCCGGTCGTCGCCTACGACCGCTTCATCGCGGGCTCCGACTACTACGTCTCGTTCGACAACAAGAAGGTCGGCGAGCTCCAGGGCACGGGCCTCGTCGACGCGATGAAGAAGGCCGGCAAGACCTCCGGCGACATCGTCATGATCAACGGTGCGCCGACCGACGCCAACGCCGCCGACTTCAAGGCCGGCGCCCACAGCGTCCTCGACAACAGCGGGTACAAGATCGCGGCCGAGTACGACACCCCTGACTGGAGCCCCGACAAGGCCCAGGCGTGGATGGAGAGCCAGATCGGTGCCGTCAAGGCCAACCTCACCGGGGTCTACGCGGCCAACGACGGCACGGGTGGCGGCGCCATCGCCGCCCTCAAGGGTGGCGGCGTCAACCCGCTCCCGCCGGTGACCGGCCAGGACGCCGAGCTCGCCGCCATCCAGCGGATCCTCGCCGGTGACCAGGCGCTGACGATCTACAAGGCGATCAAGCCCCAGGCCGAGGACGCCGCGAAGAACGCCATCGCGCTCGCCAACGGCCAGAAGCCCACCGCCAGTGCCGACAAGGACGGCGTCCCGGCCACCCTGCTCGACCCTGTCGTCGTCACGGCGGAGAACATCAAGGACACCGTCGTCGCCGACGGCTTCTACAAGGCCAGCGACATCTGCACGCCGGAGTACGCGGACGCGTGCGCCAAGGCCGGCATCAGCTGACGGCCGTCCCCGGCCCAGCCCAGTCCCACCCTCACGAAGGAGTGAGCCGAGCATGACGACCACCACCTCCCCGGGACCCGTGCTGTCGATGACCGGGGTCTCCAAGCGCTTCGGCGCCGTCCAGGCCCTCAAGGACATCGAGTTCAGCGTCGAGGCCGGGGAGGTGGTGGCGCTCGTCGGCGACAACGGCGCCGGCAAGTCCACCCTCGTCAAGGCCATCGCGGGCGTCTACAGCCCGGATGCCGGCCAGGTCGTCTTCGACGGCCAGCCGGTCCACATCACCTCACCGGCGACAGGCCCAGGAGCTCGGCATCGCGACCGTGTTCCAGGACCTCGCCCTCTGCGACAACCTCGACGTCGTCGGCAACCTCTACCTCGGGAGCGAGGTCGTGCGCAACCGCGCGCTCGACGAGGTCACCATGGAGAAGGAGTCGTGGCGGCTGCTGCGCGAGCTCAGCGCCAAGATCCCCAGCGTACGCATCCCCGTGGCGAGTCTGTCCGGTGGCCAGCGGCAGACCGTCGCCATCGCCCGCTCGCTGCTCGGCAAGCCGAAGGTCGTCATGCTCGACGAGCCGACGGCGGCCCTCGGAGTGGCCCAGACCGCCGAGGTGCTCAACCTCGTCGAGCGGCTGCGGGAGAACGGCCTCGGCGTCATCCTCATCAGCCACAACATGTCCGACGTCATGGCGGTCGCCGACCGGGTCGTGGTCCTGCGACTCGGGCGCAACAACGGCGAGTTCCGCGTCAGCGACACCAACGTCCAGGAGATCATCGCGGCCATCACCGGCGCGACCACCAACGCCGTCTCGGCGCGCGCGGCGCGCAAGGCCCCCCAGGAGGAGCAGTCGTGAGCATCCCCGACACCCCCAACGCGGCAGCCGTGGAGGCGGAGAGCGCCGACCCCACAGCGGTCCCCGCCGACGCCATGCCGGCCGACCTCCAGGACGAGCGCCTCATCGCGAGCCAGGGAGTGGGCGGCTGGGCGACGGCCACGTGGGGACGGCTGCGCAGTGGTGACCTGGGCTCCGCCCCGGTGGTCATCGGCCTCATCCTCATCTGGGGTGTGTTCTACGCCCTCGAGCCGGCGTTCCTCTCCAGCCGCAACCTCGTCAACCTCACGTTGCAGATGTGTGCCGTCGGCACGATCTCCATCGGCGTCGTGCTCGTGCTCCTCCTCGGTGAGATCGACCTGTCGATCGGCTCGATGGCCGGCCTGTCGGCGGCGATCCTCGCCGTCCTCTTCGTCTCCAAGGAGGCCGGTGTCATCGTCGCGGTCCTCGCCGCGCTGGCCGCAGGTGCCGTCGTCGGCCTCGTCTACGGCTTCCTCTACAACCGGTTCGGCGTGCCGAGCTTCGTCATCACCCTGGCCGGCCTGCTCGCGCTGCTCGGCCTCCAGCTGCGGGTGCTCGGCAGCGAGGGGACCATCAACCTGCCCTTCGAGTCGACCCTCGTGCGTTTTGCGTCGCAGCAGTTCCTTCCGGCATGGCTCGCCTACACCCTCGCCGTCCTGGCCCCGGCCGTCTACGCGCTCGCGG
The DNA here is from genome assembly GCA_963811475.1 of uncultured Actinomycetota bacterium. GTDB lineage: Bacteria > Actinomycetota > Actinomycetes > Actinomycetales > Dermatophilaceae > Fodinibacter. Next base: position 75,363 of record CAWERJ010000002.1, on the reverse strand, counting down.
CGATCCGTCGCAACGCCCGGCGCACCGAGGCTGGCCTGTCGACCACCCCGATGAGCCGACTGCTGCTGAGGGCCGCCGGGCTGGCCGCGATCCTCCTGGTCGTCGCCGCCGTGCTCAACCGCGACCGCGGCATCTCGTACATGTTCCTGACCTTCCTCGTGCTCGTCGTCATCATGGACCTCGCGATCCGCCGCACGACGTGGGGCCGCTCGGTGCTGGCCATCGGCGGCAACGTCGAGGCGGCGCGCCGGGCCGGCATCAACGTCAAGCGCATCTACCTGTCGGTCTTCACGCTCTGCTCGACGTTCGCGGCGCTCGGCGGCATCTTCGCGGCATCCCGGCTCGCGTCGTCCAACCAGAGCAGCGGCGGCGGAGACACCAACCTCAACGCCATCGCCGCGGCCGTCATCGGCGGCACGAGCCTCTTCGGTGGCCGCGGGTCGGCCTACTCCGCGCTGCTCGGCATCCTCGTCATCCAGTCGATCTCCAACGGGCTGGACCTGCTCAGCGTCGAGTCCAACGTCAAGTTCATGGTGACCGGTGCCGTGCTCCTCCTCGCCGTCATCATCGACAGCGTGAGCCGGCGCAGCCGCGCGGCGCACGGCCGGGCCTGACCACCGGCGAGGCCGCTTCCGGCGGTCGGTGCCGTCCCGCGTAGCATCGCGGGGTGTCCCTGACCGATCTCTCGCGCTGCTCCGCCGCGTCACGGCACCGCGGTGACCCGCAGGCCGGCACCGCCCCCGTCGCCGCGAGGTGGCTGCTCGTCGAGCACCAGGGGCCCTGGTCCAAGCAGCCGCTCGAGACCCCACCCCTGCACGGTGCGCTCGGCGCCGAGATCGACACGGTCTGCGCGTCCTTCGGCGGCCGGGTGCTCCTCGTGCGGCGGCCCGGCCGGCGCGGCGACGACGACGAGCCCCGCCGGTGGTACGCCGTCGACACCGTCCGGCGCACGTGGGTGCGTGGCGCGTGGCGCACGGCCGACGACGTGCTCGCCGCCGCCCACGCCCTCGGGACCCGGCTCAGCGCGAGCGACGAGGACGCCGAGCCGATGGTGCTCGTGTGCACGCACGGCACGCGCGACGCGTGCTGCGCCGTGCGGGGTCGGCCGATCGTCGCCACCCTCGCCCGTGCGCTGCCCGACGAGGTGTGGGAGTGCACTCACCTCGGCGGCCACCGCCTGTCGGGGACCCTGCTCTCGCTGCCCGACGGCGCCTGCTTCGGCCGGCTCGACCCCGACACCGCGGTCGGTGTCGTCACGGCGCACCGGCAGGGCCGGGCCGACGCCAGGTACCTGCGCGGCACCACCCGGTGGGAGCCGGCCGTCCAGGCGGGCCTGGCCGCGGCGCTCGCGGCGTACGGGCCGGCATCCGTCGACGACGCGGTGCCCGGTGCGGTCGACGTCGACGGCGACCACACCCGGGTCGAGGTCTACGGTCGCGGCCCGCTGCCCGAGCAGCTCGTCGTCGACGTCGTCCGCGAGGACCTCCCCGAGGCGCCGCTCAGCTGCGGCGACCGGCCCAAGGCCCACGTCGCCTACCGGACGTCCCTGCGCGCCTGACACGGACGCCGCCCCGGCACCAGCGCCGGCTGCGCACCCCCTGTGACCTGTTGGTCGATCGGGGTACGCAGCTCCTGTGACCTCTCAGCCGGCGGTGGGGTTGGCCGGTGCCGCTGCGGTCGACGCGGCCGGCACCGCCGTCGTCGTGACCGGCTCGTCGGCCACGCACGCCCGTGCAGCGTCGGGCTCACGCCGGTCGACCCGGCGCCCGTTGACGAGCGAGACGTCGTCGTAGGCCGGGCGACCCTCGATGACGTCGCGGAACCGGTACCGGGTCAGGGAGCCGAGCCGGCAGTCGGTGCCGAAGGTCAGCACGTCGAACGCCGACGGCTGGCCGACGAGCTCCTCACCGGCCGCGTCCGCGAGGAAGTGGCTGAGCGGCCCTCCGCCGGTGAAGGTCCCGGCCTGCACCCGGTTGCCCTCGAGGTCGACGGAGTGCATGTGCCCGTTGGCGAGCACTCCGGCGTCCAGGCCCTGCACCGCCCACGGCTCGTGGCCCACGACGAGGTCCGGCGCCGGGCGCCCGCTGAACGCGGCCGCGAAGGCGTCGCGGGCCGGCACCTGCTTGCCCGGTGAGCCGGCGCCGGAGTCGCCGAACCACCGCGGGTCGTTGAAGCCGGCGATCCGCACGCCCCCCGCGGTCACCTCGGTGTAGCCGCCGGTCGGCGGCTCGAGCAGGACGACGTTGGGGATCCGCGACATCCGGTCGAGCACCGAGGTGTCGGTCGCGCTCGTCGCGTCGTGGTTCCCCCGGACGAAGAGGTACGGGACGCCGACCGACTCGATGCCGGCGAAGATGCCGGCCGCCTCACCCTCCTCGACCGTCCCGAAGTTGACGAGGTCACCGGCATCCACGACGAGGTCGATCCCCTCCTCCTCGACGATCGCGCGCATGAGGGAGTACTGGTTGCCCCCGTGGATGTCGCTGACGAGCAGCACCCGCACCGAGGTGTCGGCCGCGAGCGGCGCGGCCGAGTACTTCTGCTGGAGGGCGGTCGAGAGGGCGAGGAGGTTGCGCAGGTAGGGCGCGACCTGGGTCGCGCGCGCCTCGACGTCGGAGAGGATGCCCTGGTTGCGCTGGAGTGTGCCGAGCACGCCGGTCGAGGTGAAGGTCTCCTGGCGGTCGGGCTGGTAGGTCAGCTCAGAGCGAGCCGGCCGTGGCCGCCGTCGCGAGGAGCGACCCGGCGAGGGCCGTCGCGACGAGCGCGGTGGGCGGGGAGCGGCGGCGCAGCACGGCATACCCGAGCAGCAGCGCGACGACGACGGCGAGCGCACCCGCGGCGAACCGGCCCATGACGGCGACGGCGACGTCGCGGATCGCCGAGCTGAGCTCCTCCGGCCCCGGCCGCAGGGTCGACAGGCTGACGCCCGGCCGGGCGAGGACCTCGGCGATGCTCGCCTTGACCTGCGGGACGGTGCGGATGCCGGGCGCGACGCCGGCGAACTCGACCTCGAGGTCGCCGAACGCCGTGGTCGCCACGAGCTCACCCCGGTGGAACGGGTCGGGGTCGAGCGACACGGTGGCCTGGTAGTGCCGGGTCTGCGCGGTGGCCGGGGCCACGGCCGTCGCCGAGACGCCGGCGACGGCGCAGGCGACGGTGATGCCGACGACCGCCAGCGCCTCGCGCACCCGGCGCGAGCCCACCCGGTGGCCGGCCCACCACCAGGCGCCCGATCGCCGTCACGAGCGGCCAGAGCACCGTGAGGAGGGCCACGAGCCGTTCGTGCAGGCCGAACGACGTGCCGCCGAGCGCGAGGGCGAGCGAGGCGACGGATGCCGTGAGCACGGCGGCCGCCGGCCGGGCGACCCTCGTGGCCAGCACCGGAGGGCCATCCGGGCCGGCCGCGAACCACGGCCAGATGCCGAGCAGCACGAAGGAGAGGGCGGCGACGACGGTGTGCGCCGACGACGGGTCCGCTCGCGAGGGCAGCGGGACCGCCGCCACCGCGACGGTGGCCGCCCCACCGGCGGCGAGGAGCAGCCGGCCGGGGTCCCGTGCCGGCACGAGCGCCCAGGCGGTGACGACGTGCGCGAGGCCGGTGACGACGAGCGCGGCCGTCATGATCCAGCGGTGCGGCGTCGCCGAGGCCGCCAGGGCGCTGATCGACTCCACCCGCGCGTCGAAACCGCCCGGCTGGGCGGCCGCCGCCCAGGTCCACCCCCCGACGAGCGCGATGACGGCGACGGTGGCGCTCAGCACCGCGGTCCGGGGCCGTCCGGTCGGGCGGGTCATGCGCCCACCCTAGGTCGGTGCCTAGGCTGGCCGGTATGCCGTCCCTCCCCGTCCCCGCCGCGGCCCCGGACCCGTTCGACGCCCCCTTCGACGGCGTGCTGCTCGACCTCGACGGCACCCTGATCGACTCGATCCCCGCCGTCGAGCGGTCCTGGCTGCGGTGGTGCGAGGAGTTCGGGGTCGACCCGTACCGGCTCGTCGGCATGCACGGCGTGACGGCCGCCAACGTCATCGCCGCGGTGCTCCCCGAGGACCGCCGGGATGCCGCGCACGTGCGGATCCGCGAGATCGAGGTCGCCGACGTCGACGGCATCCTCGTCCTGCCGGGGGCCGCCGAGCTGCTCCGCGAGCTCGCCGACGCCGGCGGTGCCCACGGCCATCGTCACCTCCGGCACCCGCGACCTCGCCGAGGCGCGGATCGCAGCCACGGGGCTCCGGCACCCTCCTGTCGTCGTCACGGCATCCGACGTCGAGCGCGGGAAGCCGTGGCCGGACCCGTGGCTCGAGGGCGCGCGGCGCCTCGAGGTCGACGCGTCGCGGTGCCTCGTCGTCGAGGACTCCGTCGCGGGCCTGCGGGCCGCCCGCGCGGCCGGGTGCGGTGCCCTCGTCGCCGTGACGACCACCTCGCCGGCCGCCGACCTCGCGCCGCACGCCGACCTGGTCCTCGACGACGTCTCGCAGCTGTCGAGGGTCGTCGAGCACGGCCGCCTGCGCGTGCCACGGGCATAGGGTCTGCTCATGGATGCCGACGTCGTCGTCGTGGGGGCCGGCCTCGCCGGCCTCGTGGCCGCGTGCGAGCTCGCCGATGCCGGCCGCTCGGTCGTCCTGCTCGACCAGGAGAGCGCGGCGAACCTCGGCGGCCAGGCCTGGTGGAGCTTCGGTGGGCTGTTCCTCGTCGACACCCCCGAGCAGCGCCGGATGGGGATCACCGACTCCCTCGACCTCGCCTGGCAGGACTGGCAGGGGACCGCCGGTTGGGACCGCCTCACCGAGCCCGACGGGAGCCCGGGCCCGGACCACTGGGGCAGGAGATGGGGTCGCGCCTACGTCGAGTTCGCGGCCGGCGAGAAGCGGGCCTGGCTGCGGGAGCTCGGCGTCTCCTTCTTCCCCGTCGTCGGCTGGGCCGAGCGCGGTGACGGCACGAGCGGGGGCCACGGCAACTCGGTGCCGCGCTTCCACATCCCCTGGGGCACCGGCACCGGAGTGGTGGCGCCCTTCGAACGACGGGTGCGCGAGCACATCGCGGCGGGTCGGGTGTTCTACCGACCGCGGCACCGGGTCGACGAGCTCGTGCGCACGGCCGGCGCCGTCACCGGGGTGCGGGGCTCGGTGCTGGCGTCCCGACGCCTCCCCGCGCGGGGTCGCGAGCAGTCGCGAGGTGACCGGTGACTTCGAGTACGGGGCGCAGGCGGTCGTCGTCTGCTCCGGCGGCATCGGCGGCAACCACGAGCTGGTCCGGGCCAACTGGCCCGAGCGGCTGGGCACGCCGCCCGACGACCTGCTCACCGGCGTGCCGGCCTACGTCGACGGGCGGATGCTCGCGATCAGCGAGGCGGCCGGCGGCGCGGTCGTCAACCGTGACCGGATGTGGCACTACGTCGAGGGGGTGCGCAACTGGGACCCCGTGTGGCCCGGTCACGCCATCCGCATCCTGCCCGGGCCGAGCTCGATGTGGTTCGACGCCCGGGGCAACCGCCTGCCCGCGCCCTTCCTGCCCGGCTTCGACACCCTCGGCACGCTGGATTACTTGCGGCACACCGGTTTCGACCACTCGTGGTTCGTCCTCAACCGTGCGCTCGCGGGCAAGGAGTTCGCGCTCTCGGGGTCGGAGCAGAACCTCGACCTCACCGAGAAGCGCTACCGCGACGTCCTGCGGCGTCCCATCACGAAGGTGACCCCCTCGGTCCAGGCGTTCCTCGACCACGGCGAGGACTGGGTGACGGCGGTGACCGTCGGCGAGCTCGTCGCGAAGATGAACGCCCTGACCCCCGACGCCCCGCCGCTCGACGCCGGCGCACATCGAGCGGCAGATCGTCGAGCGCGACCGACAGGTCGACAACCCCTTCACCAAGGACAGCCAGGTGGCGGCGATCCGGGTGGCGCGACGCTACCGCGGCGACCGGCTGACCAAGCGCGCCTACCCCTTGCACCGCATCCTCGACCCCAAGCGCGGGCCGCTCGTCGCCGTGCGGTTGCGCGTGCTGTCGCGCAAGACGCTCGGCGGGCTGCACACCGACCTGTCCGCGCGGGTGCTCGACCGCGCCGGGTCACCGGTGCCGGGCCTGTTCGCCGCGGGTGAGGTGGCCGGGTTCGGCGGCGGAGGGGTGCACGGGTACCGCGCGCTCGAGGGGACGTTCGTCGGCGGCTGCCTCTTCTCGGGGAGGGCCGCGGGCAGGGCCGCCGCGTCGGCCCTGTGACCGCGACGGCATCCGGTGCCGTCCTCCCGCTGCGGCGGCACCGCGACTTCCGGCGGTACTGGGTCGCCCGCGAGGTCTCGGTCGCCGGCACCCTCGTCACCGCGGTGGCCCTGCCCGTGCTGGTCTACCGGCTCAGCGGCAGCGCGTCGCTCACCGCCCTCATCACCGTCGCCGAGGGCCTGCCCTATCTGCTGCTCGGGCTCGTGTCCGGTGCCCTGGCCGACCGGCTCGACCGCCGGCGGGTCATGGTCGTCGCCGACCTCGCTGCCGCGGTGTCGATCGCGTCGGTGCCCCTGGCGCACTGGCTCGGCTCGCTGACGGCGGTCCACGCCCTCGTGGCGGGCTTCTGCGCCCAGGCGGCGTTCGTCTTCTTCGACGGGGCGGCGTTCGGTGCGCTGCCCGCCATCGTCGGCCGCGACCGGATCGGGCAGGCGAACGCGGCCGTCTGGGGCGTCGGGTCGGCGCTCGACCTCGGCGTGCCCATGCTCGCGGGGGTAGCGCTCGCGTTCGTCGACCCGGCCGTGCTGCTCGGCCTTGACGCACTGTCGTTCGTGCTCTCGGCGGCGTGCGTGGCCGGCATCCGGACCCGCCTCTCGCAGCGGCGGGTCGGGCGGCCGCCGCTGCGACCCGGGGTCCTCGCCGCGGAGGTGGGCGAGGGGCTGGGGTTCCTGTGGGGGCACGCCGGGGTGCGGTCGCAGACGGTGATCGGCTTCCTCCTCTCGCTGTCCGGCGCGGGCTTCATGTCGCTGTCGGTGCCGTACGCCGACCGCCTGCTCGGTGTGGGAACGAGCGGCTGGCGCTTCGGCCTCGTCTTCGCCGCGTGGGGCGTCGGTGGCATCGTCGTCGCGGTCCTCACGCCGCGGCTCCTGCGGCGGGTCACGCGCGAACCGGCTGGCCCTGCTCTGGCTGCCGGTGGCGGGGGTTGCGGGGGTCGTCGTCGCCCTGGCGTCGCGGTGGCAGGTCGCCGTCGCCGTCATGGTGCTCTGGGGGGTGTCGTACCAGGGGGTCGTGCTCAACTCGATGACCTACCGGCAGCAGGTGACGCCCGAACGGCTGCTCGGACGGGTCAACACCGCCGGGCGGATGCTCTCGTTCGGCGTGGGGTGGACCCTCGGTGCCCTGGGCGCGAGCGCGCTGGCCGGCCTCGTCGGCCTGCGCCCGGCCCTCGTGATCGTCGTGTCGGTGGGGCTGGTCGCCGCCGTGTACGGGTGGCTGTCGCCGCTGCGCACGATCGACCGGCCCGTGGCGACGGGCGAGCCGCCACCGACGGGCACCGCCCTCCCCGAGCGGATGGTGCGGTGACGGCCCTGCTCGGTGCCCTCGGGCGGGTGCTCGGCGTCACCCTCGTGCTGCGGGTGAGCGACGACCTCTCACCGGGCCGGGCGCCGGCTGGGCGTCCGACCCTCGCCGAACGCGAGACGGTGGTCGCCGTGGCGGTGCTCCTGGCCAAGCTCGCCCTCGAGCGGGGCTCGTCGTCGGTGCCGGGAGCCGCGCCGGCGGGGCGCTCCTGCGGACACGGACGCTCACCCTCCCTGGACCCGAGGGCTGACCTGCGACGCGGTGGCCGGTGGCTCGGCAAAGGGCGCCAGCGGCGGGCCGCCCTCCGCCGCCACCGCCTGCTCGACCTGGTCGACGAGCCGGCGCATCGGGCTGGGGAGCCGCTCGTCCGGCAACGCCGTGGTGAGGGCCGCGGCGAGGAGTGCCTTGCGGCCCGACACCGCGCCGGCGAACCGGTGCAGCCGGGCCTCGAGGGGCCGGTCGGCCCACGCCCGCTGGCGGCTGAACCGGTCGAAGGCACCGTCGAGGCCGAGGTGCTCGAGAACCCCTCGTACCCCGTCACCGCCGAGGGCGCGGAGGAGCTCGTCCTCGAGGTCGCGCACGCAGGTGTGGAAGCCGAGCGCCGCCATCTGCTGCGCGGTGCCCGCCCGTGCCCCCTCGGCCGTCAGCGCCCGGCGGAAGAAGTCGGCCTCCGCCTCGTCGCAGAGGCCGAGCACCCGCCGTGTGCCGGCATCCGTCACGGCGTCGTGGAGGTGACGCCGCACGTTGGTGGCGCCGCCCATCTCCCGCACGTCGACGGCCCCGTCGAGCCCTCGGCGCCCGACGGGCACGGCCAGGGCGGCGCGGTCGCTGCGCCCCTCGACGAGGACCACGACGAGTCCCGTCGGAAGGGGCACCGGGAACGCCGCCCTACGGCCGTCGCCAGACCGACACGTGGGCGTCGCTCTCGGCGGTGAACGGGGTTCCCCTCCAGTCGGCGGTGCGGCGCTCGAGCTCCAGGCCGGCGAGGCGGGCCATGAGGTCGAGCTCGGCCGGCCACACGTACCGGAAGTGGTGGGTGCCGCGGCGGGTCGAGCCGTCGTCGTCGGTCCAGACGTGGTGCGACGTCGCCTGCTGGCTGACGACGTCGTAGGTGTCGACGCCGAGGTGCCGCTCGTCGACGTCGAACGGCACTGCCGTCTGGCCGGGCGGGAGGCGCCGCAGGGCGGGCACGCCGACCTCGACGACGAACCGACCCCCGGGCTCGAGGTGGCGGGCCGCGTTGCGGAAGCACTCGACCTGCTCGTCCTGGGTGCGCAGGTTGCCGATGGTGTTCCACACGACGTACACCACGGCGAAGGAGCCCGGCACCGTGGCCGTCGCCATGTCGCCGACGACCACGGGGATGGTCGCGGCGTCGGCCTTGCGCCGGAGCTGCTCGACCATCGGCTCCGAGAGCTCGATGCCGCAGACGGGCACACCCCGGGCCGCCAGGGGCACGGCCACCCGCCCGGTGCCGATCGCCAGCTCGAGGGCTCGCCCCGACCCGGCGAGGCCGGCCAGCACCTCGACGACCGGGTCGAGCACGGCGGGCTCGAACATCGCCGAGGCCGTCTCGTCGTAGCGCCGTGCCGTCGCCTCGTCCCACAGGTCACTGCTCGTCATGGGGACGATCCTGCAGACTCGGAGGCCGGGGATCGACCGGTTTTCGCCGTTCTGTCACGCTGGCGTCGTGAGCCGGTGGCGCGTCGACCCGTGGGCAGCGGTGGCAGCGGTCCTCGCCGTCGTCATGGTCGGGGTGTACCTGCGGGTCATCGACGAGCAGGACGGCACGGCCGCGGTGTGGTTCGTCGCCGCCTTGGGGCTGGGGGCGGTCGGGGCGGCGTACGGTGCCGTGCGGTCGGCGCCGCACCGCCGGGCGGTCCTCGTCGTGGCCGGGTTGGTGCTCGGCGTGGCGGGGGTCCTCGGCATCCTCACGATCGGGCTGCCGGTGGTGCTGGCCGGCGGGCTCTGCCTCGTGGGGGCGATCCGGTCGTCGCCCGGGTCACGGCGTCCGTAGCCCACGCGGGCGGTGGGCCGGGTCGAGGAGGGATGCCGCTCGGCCCCGGCGTGACGTCGCCTACCGCCGGTGCACGATCCGTGCACCTCCCAGGCGGTGGCAGGTGCGTCGGCGGGCGTGACGTCGCCTACCGCCGGTAGGTCACGCGATCCGTGCACCTCCCAGGCGGTAGCCCACGGCGAGAGGAACGGGGGTCAGAGGTACTGGCCGGTGCCCTCGGTGTGGCCCCCCTCGCCGCGCGGGCGCTGCGTCTGCGGCATGCCCGGCGGGCCCTGGGACGGCGTGCCGGGGTGGCTGGTGCCGGGCGGCAGCGCGCGCATCTGCTGCAGCTGGGCCTGGGCCGCCATCTGCTGGGCGACGAGCGCGGTCTGGATGCCGTGGAACAGGCCTTCCAGCCAGCCGACGAGCTGGGCCTGGGCGATGCGCAGCTCAGCGTCGGATGGGGAGTCGTCCTGGAACGGCAGGGTGATCCGCTCGAGCTCCTCGACGAGCTCGGGGGCCAGGCCGTCCTCGAGCTCGGCGATCGACCGGTGGTGGATCTCGGCGAGCCGGGCGCGGCCCTTCTCGTCGAGCGGGGCGCTGCGCACCTCCTCGAGCAGCTGCTTGACCATCGACCCGATCCGCATGACCTTCGCCGGCTGCTCGACGAGGTCGGCGGGGTTGCTCGGGCGCTCCCGCTCCTCCTCCTGGCGGGGCTCGGGCTGCTGTGGCGCCACGCCCATGCCGTCAGGGGTCACGACGACGACGCGCTCGCCGTCGCTGGTCACCGTGGCGGGGACCGCCCGCTCCTCGGAGTCGTCCTGGTCGGGGTGCCCGGGCTGGTCGGTCATGGTCCCATCCTGCCCCACCCTCCCGACCCCCCAGCCGTGAGTGCGGAAGTGGTCGGCGAGGCCGCCACTTGGGTACTCACGGCCGGAAGGGGGAGGTGCGGGACGGCATCCGGTCAGAGGCGGGACTCGGCAGCGGTCCCGCCGCTCAGGCGCTGGGCCAGCCACACCGGCAGGATCGAGACGAGGACGAGCACGACGGCGACGACGTTGACGACCGGTGCCTGGTTGGGTCGGAAGAGGTTGTTGTAGATCCAGATCGGCAGCGTCGGTGTGCCGGGACCCGCCGTGAACGTCGTGACGACGATCTCGTCGAAGGACAGGGCGAAGGCGAGCACCATCCCGGCGACGAGCGAGGGGCCGAGCAGCGGGAGGGTGATCCGCCGGAAGGTGGTCCACGCCCCGGCCCCGAGGTCCGCCGACGCCGCCTCGAAGGAGGTACCCATCCGCCGCAGCCGGGCGGTGGCGTTGTTGAAGACGACGACGATGCAGAACGTCGCGTGTCCGATGATGATGGTGAACAGGCCGGCGGGGATGCCGAGCACCGGCGTGAGGAAGGTCGTGATGACCGACTGGAGCGCGAGGCCGGTGACGATGCCGGGCAGCGCGATGGGCAGGATGACGAGCAGGTTCACCGAGGTCTTGCCGAAGAAGTCGTAGCGGGCCAGGGCGAGGGAGAGCAGCGCCCCGAGCACGAGCGCGATGGCCGTGGCGCCGATGCCGGCCTTGACCGATGTCAGCAGCGCCTCCCGGGGGCCGGGGGCGTCGAACGCCATGACCCACCACTGGGTCGTGAAGCCGCTGGGCGGCCAGCCGAAGGTCTTGTCCTCGTTGAACGAGTTGATCGCGATGACGGCCAGCGGCACGTAGACGAACGCCAGCACGATGGCGCCGAACACCCACCAGGCCAGGCGGGCTCCGCGACCGGTCCTCATCGGCGTCCCCCTCACAGGTTGTCCAGGGCGCCGGTGCGGCGCACGGCGAGCAGGTAGACGACCATGATGAGCACCGACACGGTGCCGAGGGCGGCCGCGAAGGGCAGGTCGAGGGTGTTGTTCTGGAGCACCGCCGTGCCGAGCACCTGGAGCTTGCCGCCGACGATCGACACGGCGATGTAGTCGCCGAGCGACAGGCGAGAACGTGAAGATCGTGCCGGCGGCGATCGACGGCTTGACCGGCGGGCAGCACGACGCGGCGGAACGTCGTCCACGAGCCGGCGCCCGAGGTCGGCCGACGCCTCGAGGTGTGAGGCGGGCAGCCGGTCGAGCCCGGCGTAGACCGGCAGCACCATGTAGGGCAGCCACAGGTAGGTCAGGGTGAGCACGACGGCGGCCAGGCCGTAGCCGGGCGTCGTGCCGAAGACCGAGTCGAGCACCCCACTCGGCTGCACCATCGCCCGCCACGCGTAGGCCTTGACGAGGTAGGACGCCCAGAGCGGCACGAGCACGAGCGCCACGGCGGCCCCGCGCCAGCGGCCCGGCACCACGCGGGCCATGAACCACGCGATAGGGCACGGCGAGGAGGATGCACAGCACGGTCACCAGGGTGGCGATGAGCGACCGTGCGGACGATGATCCGTCAGATAGGTCGGGGTGAGCACCTCGCGGTAGTTCTCGAGCGTGAAGTCGCGCACGACGGCGCCGGTGAAGGAGTCGGTCGTGAAGAACGCCGTCGCGAAGATCATCGCCAGCGCGCCGAGGTAGACGACGCCGAGCCACGCCATGCGGCGCGGCGAGCAGGCCCGTGGGGACCTTCCTGCGCATCGTGCCGTCCTTCGTCCGGAGGTGCCTCATGGTGGAGGGGTGGTGCGGTCAGCGGTGGTGCGGTGTCGTCGGAGTGGGGCGCCGGGCCCGCGGGCAGGGGTTGCCGCGGACCCGGCGCGGTACCGGGTCAGCTGTTGCGGATCTCGGTCCAGGCCTTGGTCCACTCGGCGTAGTCGGTGCACTTGACGTCGGTGCGGCCGTCGAGGCAGGCCTTGATCGGGGTGTTCCAGTAGGCGACCTTCGAGAAGTAGTCCTCGTCCTCGGCGTGGAAGATCGTCGCAGTGGTTCGGGTCGGAGGTCTCGGCGCAGGCCTTCTTGTTGGCCGGGGCCTCACCGAACCACTCGGCGACCGCGGCGTTGGTCTTGGGCGACACGATGTGGTCGATGAACTTGTAGGCGCAGGTCTTGGCCTGGCTCTTCGTGCCGACCATCCAGGTGTCCGACCAGCCGGTCGCGCCCTCCTTGGGCAGCACCGCCGTCGACCGGGGCCTTCTCGGCCTGGGCGAGGTTGGCGATGACCTGCCAGGTGGTGCCCACCGTCGAGGAGCCGGTCTTGAACGCCTGGATCTCCTTGAGGTAGTCCGCCCAGTACTCGCCGACGTGCTGGCTCTGCGCCTTGAGCAGGTCGACGGCCGCGGCGAGCTGCTTCTCGTCCAGGGCGTAGGGGTCCTTGATGCCGAGCTCGGGCTTGGTGGCCTTGAGGTACAGCGCGGCGTCGGCGATGTAGATCGGCGAGTCGTAGGCGGTCACCTTGCCGGCCTGCGCGGAGGCCTGGTCGAACACGGCGGACCAGCTGTCGGGCGCCGGCGACACGGCATCCTTGTTGTACATCGAGCAGGTTGGCGCCGCGGCCGTGCGGGATGCCGTACATCTGGCCGTTGACGGAGTTCCACGGCTGGTTCTTCAGCGACGTCGAAGATGTCCGGGTAGTTGGTGACGAGGTCGGTGTTGACCGGCTCGACGTCGCCGCGCGGCGATGAGGCGCAGGGTGGCGTCTCCGGAGGCCGAGACGACGTCGTACTGCCCGGTGCGCATCAGCTGCACGGCCTCGTCGGAGGTGCCGAAGGTCTTGACGGTGACCTCGCAGCCGGTCTCCTTCTCGAACGGCGGTCACCCAGTCGACCGCCGGGTCGGTGGAGCCGTCCTCGACGTAGCCGGGCCAGGCGAGGACGCTGACCTTGCCCTCGGGGGTGCCGAGCGCGGTCGAGCGGCTTGAGGTCGGGGACCTTGAAGCCGCCGGCGGCGCTGGCGCTGCTGCCGGAGCCGCTGTCGGAGTCGGAGCCGCAGGCCGTGAGGGCCAGGGCGGCCGCGGCGACGAGCGGCGCCGGCGCGAAGGACTGGAGTGGTGCGCACGGGTCTCTCCTTGGGGACGTGCGAGGTGGTGGGCGGAGTTCAGTTGTGGTGACGGGATCTCGATGACGTGGCGCGAGGCCCAGAGCAGGTCGACCGGTGCCCCGCGGACGCGCACCCTCGGGCGGGTTGCGGTGGCCGTTCTGCTCCAGGACGACGAGGCGCCCCCCGGCGGCGAGGTCGACGACGTAGCGGGTGACCGGCCCGGCGTAGACGACCTCGGCGATGGTCCCTGGTGCGCGCACGGCACCGTCCTCGGCGGTCGCGCCCCGGCATCTGCGAGGTGGATCTTCTCCGGCCGGATGCCGAACGAGCCGTCCCGGCCGAGCACCGACGCGCGCGGCCGTCGCCCGGACAGCAGGTTGGACGTGCCGACGAAGCCGGCGACGAACGCCGCTCGCCGGCTGCTCGTAGACCTCGCGGGCGGTGCCGACCTGCTCGATGCGGCCGGCGTTGAACACCGCGACGCGGTCGGAGAGCGTCAGCGCCTCCTCCTGGTCGTGCGTGACGAACAGGAAGGTGATGCCGACGTCGCGCTGGATCGCCTTGAGCTCGACCTGCATCTGCTCGCGCAGCTTGAGGTCGAGCGCGCCGAGCGGCTCGTCGAGCAGCAGCACCTGCGGGCGGTTGACCAGGGCGCGGGCGAGGGCGACGCGCTGGCGCTGGCCGCCGGAGAGCTGGTCGGGGCGGCGGGTGCCGTGGTCGCCGAGGCGCACCTGCTCGAGGGCCTCCTGGGCGCGGCGGCGAGCCTCGGCTCCGCCGACCTTCTTGACCCGCAGGCCGTACTCGACGTTCGCGAGCACGCTCATGTGCGGGAAGAGCGCGTAGTCCTGGAAGACGGTGTTGACGTCGCGCCGGTTCGGCGGCAGGCGGCGTGACGTCCTCGCCGCCGAGCTCGACGGTGCCCGGCGTCGGCTCCTCGAAGCCGGCGATCATCCGCAGCACGGTCGTCTTGCCCGACCCGGACGGGCCGAGCATCGAGAAGAACTCGCCGGACCCGATCTCGAGGTCCGCGCCGTCGACGGCGACGACCGGCGGGGTCCCGGGGAACTCCTTGCGCAGGCCCGCGCAGGCGGATCGCGGGTGCCGAGGGGCTCACGACGACGTCTCTCCTCGTTCGGGTGGCACCGGGCGACGCGTGCCCCGCGGCTTGCGGAGGAAACATATGGGACCATAGGTTTTACTGCGCAAGCACTCCGGCGCGTGTCCGTTGTGCAACCGTGTCCCCGTCCCGGCGTCGGAGTTCGCGGGCCGTCGTGGCCGGAGCGGAGGTTGCATCGGTGAGCGAGCGCGGTCGTCCCGAGCGGTGCCTCGATCCAGCTCGGCCCGTACGCCGCCGTCTTCGCGCCGCTCGATGCCGAACGGCGCGCGGATGCCGTCGCGCGCCGCCTCGGCGACTCCATCGCCTTCGGGCTCCTCCCCGACGGCTCCCCGCTGCCCGCCGAGAGCGACCTCGCCGAGCGCTTCGGGGTCGCGACCGTGACGGTGCGGGAGGCGCTCAGCGCGTTGCGCGGCGGAGGGCCTGATCCGCACCAGGCGTGGCCGGCGGCGGCGGGTCCTTCGTCTGCGCGCCCGCCGATGGGGGCCGGGCGGCACTGCTGGAACGGTTGCGCCGCACCGGGATCGGCGAGTGGCGTGACCTTGCGGACCACTACGCGACCGTGAGCGGCGGTTGTGCCCGCCTGGCCGCCGACCGGGCCGATGACGCGCGACGCCGCGCGGCTCGAGGTGCTCGCCGCGGCGAGGCCCACGGCGGGCCCGGGCCGGCATCCAGCGCCTCGAGGGGCAGTTCCACCTCGACCTCGCCGCCACCGCGCAGTCGGCGCGGCTCACCCGCGAGGAGATGGCGCTGCAGGCCGAGCTCGGCCCGGTGCTGTGGCTCGCGCACTCCCAGTTCGGGTCCGCTCGAGGCAGGCCGCGGCACGGCACCGCTCCATCGCCGCAGGCCGTGCGCGACGGGGCTGCCGAGGTCGCCCGCGCCGAGGCCGAAGCCCACGTCGGCGAGCTCTTCGGCGCTGTGCGCCGCGTGATGGTCCGGCTCGGAGGCGCGAGGAGGTCGCGATGAGGCAGCACGGTCGACGCAGAGGAGCCCGAGGTCGCAGGCCCTGGCGGCACGCGCATCGAGGAGCTGGGCGGTGGGTCGGTGGTGCGCAGCGTCGGCGGCCCTGGCCCGCGAGGTGGCGCCGCCAGCTGTCGGGGCCGACCCCGCGCCGCGAGCGACCTCGACATCGAGGCCCGCTGCCGTGAGCTGCTCGAGCAGCGCGAGGTGCCTCTCGCCGGTGCCGGGCTTCGTCGCCGAGACCGGGGTGCTGCAGGACGCGCCCTACTGGCTCGAGTGGTGGACGGCCGACCCGGAGGTCGGTGCCGACAGCTGCCGACGGCTGGCGGCCGACACCGACCCGTCGTCGGTCGGCTTCCGCGACTACACCGAGCTGCCGTGGTTCGTCACGCCTCGCGAGACCCGTCGCGATGCACATGACCGGCCCGTACGTCGACTACGTCTGCACCGACCAGCACACCCTCACCGTGACCACGCCGGTCGTCGTCGGCGGTCGCCTTCTTCGGCGTCACCGGCGTCGACGTGCTGGCCGCGACCGTCGAGCGCCTCCTCGAGCCCGACCTCGACGCGGCGGCCGGCACCGTCGTCGTCGTCAACCGGGTGGGCCGGGTCGTCGCGTCGTCGGACCCCGGGCACGTCGCCGGCGACCTCGTGCGCGGTCTGCCCGACGACCCGTGGTTCACGGGCCGTCGCCGTGGAGGGAACGAGGAGGCCTGGTCGTCGCTGCCGTGTGGCGACCTTCCCCTGGCCGTCCTGGCCGCGACCTGAGCCGACCCCGGGCGCGGAACCCGGCCCCCCGGCATCCGAGGTGGGTGCTCAGGTGGCTGCCCCGGCGAGCAGGGTGCCGTCCCGCCCGGTGCGAGGACCTTCACCCTCGCACCACAACCGATCTGGTGCGAGGGTCAAGTTTCCGGGATGGGGCGGGAAAGTTGGGACGGGTCAGGTGGCGCGGCGGGTGATCTGGGGCGCTCGCCGGATGCCGGCCGCCGCGATCGCCGCCGCGACGAGGGGCACGAGCAGCCCGACGACGAGGAGCGACTGCCACGGCAGGACGAGGATCGAGCCCTCCGCCGTGGGGGCGCCGGTCAGCGGGTCGTAGCCGTTGCTCGTCAGCGGTCGGGAGATCGCGATGCCGGGGACGAGTCCGACCGCGACGCCGAGCAGGCAGCCGACCGCCGCGAGCAGGAACGCCTGGGCCGCGGCCATGACCCGCCGGGTCCCTCGCGTGGCGCCGAGCGCCGCGAGGGTGGCCTGGTCCGTCTGCTGCTCGGCGAGGGTGAGGGCCGTCGAGGTGAGGGTGATGACGAGGACGATGAGCGCGAAGACCCCGAGCAGGATCGCGACGACGAGCCGGTCGTCGCGCTCGAAGCCCTTCTCCACGCTGACGTACACCTCGTCGCCCAGCGTCTGCTGCATCCGGTCCGCGGCCTCCGTGCTGACGGCCGCTCCCGACGGGTCCCGGACGCTGAAGGACATCGGCACCGTCGCGAGCCCACGGGTCGTGGGGGTGTCGGTCGCGAGGAGCAGCGCGGCGCCCAGCATCCGCGCCGAGGAGACCCGCCCCTGCGGCACCGCCACCAGGGGCACCGTGTCGTCCTGGTCGACGACGATGTCGGGCGAGGTGACGGTGGTCCCCGTGGGGTCGATGGCGTAGGTCCCCCGGGCCAGGCGGACCGTCTGCCCCCCGCCCGCGGCGGGGCCGCGGAGGACGGCTGCCCCCTCACGGACCGCTCGCGCCTCGGCGTCCCCCAGCTGCAGCCGACGGACGATCTCGTCGGCCGGCAGGAGGACGACCGACGCCCCGTTGAGCCCGTTGGTGCCCGCCACCATGCAGGGCGGGCCCGCGTCGGCCTCGGCCTGGCTCACCGGCGCCCACTCGTCGTCCTGGACGGTGCGCTCGGGGGTGCAGCCTTCCGGGACGACGTTGAGGAAGGTCATCCGGTAGGGCTCGGTCGGCGGTTGCTGCGCGCCCTTCAGGAAGGGGTCACCGGTGTCGACCGTGAGGGCCTGCGGAGACCACGAGGCCCGCCGGGGCGGCGGCGCGCACCGCCTCGAGGTCGAGGTCGATGCCGCCCGAGACGAGGACCTCCCCGGTGATGGTCTGCGGCAGGTACTCGCGCTCGGTCTGGGCCGTGTCGCTGGCCAGGCCGGTGAGCCCGAAGGTCAGGCCGGCGACGGCGGCGAGCACCGCGGCCACCGACGGGGCGCTGCGCGACCGGTGCCGGGCGAGGTCGCGCGCGGCCATGCGCAGCGACGCCGGCAGCCAGGTGCCCGCCCTGCCGACGAGCATCAGCAGCACCGGGACGAGGAAGAGCGCGCCGAGGATGAGCAGCACGGCACCGATCGTCACGAGGTACTCGGCGCCGAGGCCGAACACCGTGGTCCGACCGGCGTCGATGCCGGCGAAGATCGCCACCGAGCCGACGGCCGCCAGCACGAGGCCGCCGACGAACAGCAGGGTGCTGGGTCGCGGCGAGACGCTCTGCCCGCGCATGACCCCGACGATGTCGAGCCGGCCGAGCCGGCGGGCCGGGGCGAGCGCCGCGACGAGCGTGCTCACCGTGGCGCAGAGTGCGAGGGCGGCGAGCAGCTCCCAGCGGACGTCGAAGGGGCCGTCGATGCCGAGGCCGTCGCGCCTCGTCCACCCGACCACCGCCCGCGCCGCGGCGACCCCGAGCGCCACACCGAACAGGGCGGATGCCGTGCCGAGCACGAGGGCCTGCGCGAGCACCGTGCGCCGCAGCACCGCCGTGCTCGCGCCGTTGCTCGCCGCGAGGGCCAGCGTGCGCCGCTGCCGTGCGGCGCTCACGGCGAACGCCGGACCGACGAGCAGGGCGGTGACGACGAGCAGCATCACCGCGCCGAGGGTGACCATGAGGCGCAGCTGTGAGGCCTCGTTGCTGAACCCCTCGCGGAGCTCGGCGGCGATCTCCGCGTCGGAGGGCGGGTCGCGCAGCACGGCGGCCGAGGTCACCTGGAACCCGTACTCGTTGAGCGCGAGCACCTCGTCCCAGGTGACGGGGTCGTCGCCCATGACGATCCACCCACCCGGGCCCGCCGCCTCGGCCAGTGGTTGCGAGATCACGAGTCCGTCGCCTCCCCAGGAGCCGTGCGCCTCGGCGACCCCGACGATGTCGAGCGAGTAGTCCTCGCCCTCGACGGTGACGGTGAGCGGACCGCCGTCAGGAAGGCCTCGGAACATCCCGTAGGCCGTGACGAGCGCCTCGCGGTCCCCCTGCGGCCACCGGCCCGAGACCAGTCGCAGCTTCTCGCCGAGGCCCCGGCGGCCGTCGAGGGCGGTCAGGTCGAAGCTGACCCGCCGCTGTTCGATGGTGGTGCGGGCGAGGACGGTCGACATGGGGACGACGGGTGCGCCGACGAGCTGCGACACGGCATCCGCGTTCGCGAAGGGGCCGGCCTCGGTGTCGAACCCGGGGACGGTGCGTGAGGGCTCGGAGCCGGAGGTCATCCCCTGCTCCGGGGCGGGGAACTGGGAGATCCGGGTGGGTGACGGGCCCTCGACGAAGGCCGTTCCACTGCCCATCCTCGGGCCGATGAGCTCGGTGCCGGAGACCTCGGAGGTCGCCGCCACGGTCACCAGGGCGCTGAGCAGCAGCGTCGGGACCGCGACCATGACGACGACGAGGGCGCTGCGGCCCCGGTTGCGCCGCACGTCGCGGCGCGCCATCCGCAGGGCCACCCCCCAGCTCGAGCGCCACGCGGCCAACCGGCCCGGCTCCGTGCGACTGCCGGGCGTGGCCGGGTGCCCGGCGTCCCCCGTCGGGAGGTCGGGGGGAGCGAGGGTCGTCATCGCGCCGCCTTGCCGGCGGCGAGGAGGTCCTCGGGGCTCTCGCGGCGCCCGGTCGTGTCGACGACGACGCCGTCGCGCAGGAAGACCACCCGGTCCGCCCAGGCGGCGTGCCGCGCCTCGTGCGTGACGAGCAGCCCCGCGACCCCCTCGTCGCACCGGTCGCGCAGCACCCGCAGCACCTCCTCGCCCGTGTGGCTGTCCAGCGCACCGGTCGGCTCGTCGGCCAGCACGAACCGGCGGGTGCCGACCAGCGCGCGGGCGA
Organism: uncultured Actinomycetota bacterium; assembly: GCA_963811475.1. Taxonomy (GTDB): domain Bacteria; phylum Actinomycetota; class Actinomycetes; order Actinomycetales; family Dermatophilaceae; genus Fodinibacter. Next base: position 55,766 of record CAWERJ010000002.1, on the reverse strand, counting down.
TGGCGACGCGCTGCTGCTGGCCACCGGACATCTGGTCGGGGTAGCGGTCGGAGAGCTCCATGAGCCCCATGAGGTCGAGGGTGTGCCGGGCGTCGCGCCGCGCCTGCCGCGCCCGGGCGCCGTCGAGCTCGAGCGGCAGGGCGACGTTCTCCGCCGCCGTGAGGCTGGGGATGAGGTTGTAGTCCTGGAAGACGAACCCCATCCGCCGCCGGCGCAGCTTGGCCAGGGCGCGGGGGCCGAGGTCGGTGAGCACGTCTCCCCCGATCGTCACCGTGCCGGACGTCGGGCGGTCGAGCCCCCCGGCGACGTTGAGCAGGGTCGACTTTCCCGACCCGCTCGGCCCCATGACCGCGACGAGCTCGCCGGGGCTGATCTCGAGGCTGACGCCGTCGAGGGCGGTCACCTCGGTCTCGCCGGTGCCGTGGACGCGGGTGACGTCGGAGATGACGACGTGTGGTGCGGCGGTCATGCGTGGTTCCCCCCGGGAGGTGTGCTGCGGACGACGTCCGGCGGCTGCCGGGTCGCGGTGGTCGGTGCGCCGTTGTGGTCGGATGCCGTCGCGACCGGTCGGCGGGCGAGCATCGTCTCGACGTGGTCGAGCCAGCGGACCTCGGCCTCGGCGGCGAAGACGAGGTTCTCGAGGACGAGCTGCCAGGCCAGGCCCTGGTCCCTCTCGGCACGGTCGTCGCCGGCGACGCGACCCTCGGCCGCCCCCTCCGCGCGGCCGAGGGACTCGCGCTTGAGCCCGGTGAGGTCGCGCAGGTGGCGCAGGGTGGCGGTCCGCTGGGTCTGGACCACCCGCTCGACGTCGACGTCGGGTGAGGTCACCGCGAGGGCCAGCTTGATCGTCAGCTCGTCGCGCGGGGTGCTCGTGCGGTCGACCGGAGTGCACCACCACGACCCCAGCTCGCCGTGCCCGGCATCCGTGAGCCGGTAGGCGATGCGACCCTCGGCCTCCGGCTCGCCCACCTGCTCGACGAGCCCGTCGCGCACGAGCCGGTCGAGGGTCGTGTACACCTGACCGACGTTGAGCGGCCAGGTGCCGCCGGTGCGCCCCTCGAACTCGGTGCGCAGCTGCGCGCCGTACTTGTCACCCTCGGCGAGGAGCGCGAGCAGGCCCGACCTGACCGACAACGGCGTCGCCTTCCTCTCGCGGACCGGCATACCGGGTATGCCGATCGTCTGAGTGGATGTATACCGAGTATTCGCGACGTCGGCAACCGGTATTGCCTGCGGTGGAATCGCACGGGACCTCGCGGCCGATCAGGACGCTGCCGCTGGCAGACTCTCGCCGCATGAGTCCGGTCCAGGTCCGCCCGCTCGGAGGTGCCCTCGGGTGCTTCCTCATGATCCTCGTGTCGGTCGTGCTCTCGGTGCTGCTCACCGTGGGCCTCAACCTCCTCCTGCGGTGACGCGCCGCGCCGGCGGGGAAGCGCTCGACGAGCGCCTCGAGCCGGCCGCGGGCTCAGTGGGCGAGGAGCTGCGCCCCGAGGGCGAGGGCCGCGGGCAGCGCCTGCACCCACAGGATGCGGCGGCTCGCGGTGATCGCCCCGAAGACCCCCGCGACGACGACGCAGCCCAGGGTGAAGACGGCGAACGCGAAGCGGTGGTCGACCGGGCCGACGAGGGCGAGGAGGAGCCCGGCGACGAGGAACCCGTTGTAGAGGCCCTGGTTCGCGGCGAGCACCTTGGTCTGGGAGGCGAGCTCGCGGCTGGTGCCGAAGGCGGCACGCCCCCGCGGCGTGTCCCACAGGACCATCTCGAGGACGACGATGTAGACGTGGATGAGCGCCACGAGGGCGGTGAGGACCGTGGCGACCGTCGTCATCCCCGATGTCTACCGCACGCGGGGCCGCCTGTCAGGGGCTCAGGTCGTGAGGAGCACCTTGCCGACGTGGTTCCCGGCCTCGAGCTCGCGGTGCGCGGAGGCCGCCTCGGCGAGCGGGTGGCGGGAGTGCACGACGGGGCGCACGCGACCGGCATCCAGCATGGGCCAGACGCGCTCGCGCACCGACGCCACGATCGCCGCCTTCTCGGCGGCCGGCCGGCGCGCGCAGCGAGCTCGCGACGACGGAGGCGCGCTTGCGCAGCAGCGTGGCCAGGTCGAGCTCGCCGCGCGTGCCGCCCTGCATGCCGATGACGACGAGCCGGCCGCCCGTCGCGAGGACGGCGACGTTGCGCGGGAGGTAGGCGGCGCCCATGTTGTCGAGCACGACGTCGGCCCCGTGGCCGTCGGTCGCTGACAGCACCCGCTCGACGAAGTCCTCGTCGCGGTAGTTGACGAGCACGTCGGCGCCCAGCTCGCGGCAGGCCTGCAGCTTCTCGGCCGTCCCCGCCGTCACGGCCACCCGCGCCCCGGCCTCGCGACCGAGCTGCACCGCCATGGTGCCGATGCCGGAGGCTCCTCCGTGCACGAGCAGCACCTCGCCGGCCCGCAGGCCCGCCGTGAGGAAGACCGTGGACCACACCGTGCAGACGACCTCGGGCAGGGCGGCGGCGTCGACGAGCGACACGCCGTCGGGCACCGGCAGCAGCTGCCCGGCCGGCACCCTGACCTGCTCGGCGTAGCCGCCGCCGGCGAGCAGCGCACACACCTCGTCGCCGACGGCCCAGCCCTCGACGCCTTCACCGAGAGCCGCCACGACGCCACTGACCTCGAGCCCGAGCACCTCGGACTCGCCGGGCGGAGGAGGGTAGTGGCCCTGTCGCTGCAGGAGATCGGCCCGGTTGACGCCGGCCGCGGCGACCCGCACGAGCACCTCGCCGGGTCGCGGGTCGGGCACCTCGACCTCGCTGAGCACGAGCGCCTCCGGGCCGCCGGGCTCCGGGACGGTGACCGCGCGCATGGTGGTCACTGCCGGCGCCGCGACGGCGCGCGGTGGTGCCCGCCCCGGCCACGGAGGACGAGCGCCCGCTCCGGCGATCGCGACCACGGCGGCGCCACCGACGGCCCGCCGGAACGGGTTGACGCCGCGGGCCAGCCGTCGGCACCCCACCACGTCGCGACGACGGCCGTCGCGGCGGCGGCGGCCCGGCGCAGGGGTGAGCCGATGGGCGCGACGATGGTCAGGACCGCACCGGCCGTCGACAGCAGCGCCAGCCGGTTCGGCGGCTGCACAGCACGACGTCGCCGCTCTCGCGGCTCGTCGTGGCCCAGCCGACGGGGTCGCGGCCGGCGGCGGAACGCGCGGGGACCGGTGCGTGCGAGGAGTGTCATCCGGCCACGCTATGCGGCGTGACGGCCCTCCCGGGCCCGCGCGACCGACGGTCGATGAGCCGAGCCGTTGACGCCGATGGCCGTGCGGACACTGAAGAGTGGACGAGGGAGGTGCCGGATGAGGAACATGCTGTGTCTCGTCGGCCGCCACTCGTGGCAGCACCACGTCAACCACGAGATGGGTGGGCGTGCTGCCGGGTACGACCTGTGCCGCCGCTGCGGCCGTGAACGGCCGTCGTACGACGCCGGGAACCCGTCGTTCAAGGGACTGCTGTAGCGGGTCCGGCGTGCGCGGCTGCCCGCGTCCGCGGCGGGACGGCCCGGTGACCGCGAGGCGGCCCGGCCCAGGCGGGCGCTGAGGCTCGCGGCCGCCGCCCGCACCGCCCCCACGAGCTGTGCCGTGATGACCGCGTCGACGTCCGCCTGCGCGTAGGTCACCGCGACGCCGGCCACCGGGTAGTCGTTGTGGTCGAGCACCGCGGCCGCCACCGAGCCGAGGCCGGGGGTGACCAGGCCGTCCTCGATGGCGTGGCCGCGCTGGCGCACCGCCTGGAGCTGCGCCCGCAGCCGGGTCGTGGATGCCGGCCCGCGCCCGTCACGCTGGACGAGGGCGTCGCGGTCCGGGTAGAGCGCACGCACCTGGGCGGGCGAGAGGGCGGCGAGCATCGCCAGCCCCGAGGCGGTGAGCACGGCCGGCAGGCGCACGCCCACGTCCGTGACGAGCAGCGGCCGCCCGGGGGCGCGGTGCTCGATGACGTAGAGGACGTCCCGGCCGTGCAGCACCGCGAGGTGGGCGTTGTGGCCGGTCCGGTCGACGAGCCGGTCGACGACGCCGCGGGCCATCCGCTCGAGCGGGGCCTGGCGCAGGTACGCCGACCCCAGCTCGTAGGCCGCGAGGCCGAGGCCGTAGCGCCGCTCCTCCGGGAGGTGGCGCACGTAGCCGCGGTCGACGAGCACGGCGAGCAGGTGGTAGACGCTCGACCGGGGCAGGCCGAGGTCGCGCGCGATGGCCGCCGCGGGCACCGGCTCCCCGCGCCGGGCGATGAGCGCGAGCACGTCGAGGGCCTGACCGGCAGCGGGGGCGTTGGCCATCGTCAGCCCACCCACCGGTACCGACGCTCGGGGCGACCGGTCGAGCCGTACCGCAGCCGCACGTCGGCCTGTCCCGTGGTGACGAGGTGCTCGAGGTACCGGCGGGCGCTGACCCGGGAGAGGCCGACGACCTCGGCGAGCTCGGTCGCCGACAGCGTCCCCTCGGCCGACCGCAGCGCCTCCTGAACCAGCAGGGCGGTCTCGGCGCTCATCCCCTTCGGCAGGTCGACGGCGCCGCCCGAGGCGGCGCCCGTCCGGACGAACGCCCGGTCGACGTCGTCCTGGTCGTGCACCTCGGTGCGGTCGAGCATCCGGCGTTGGGCGGCATACCGCTGCAGGCGTTCCTCGAGGTCGGGGAACTTGAACGGCTTGAGCACGTAGTCGATGACGCCCAGCCGGACGGCCGCCCGCACGGCGTCGCCCTCCCTCGCGGCGGTGATGACGATGGCGTCGCAGGGGTGGGGCAGCATCCGGAGGTCGGCGAGCAGGTCGAGGCCGAACCGGTCGGGGAGGTAGAGGTCGAGCAGCAGGAGGTCGGGGCGGAGGGTGGCCACGGCGTCCGCCGCCTCCGCGCCGGAGTGGGCGACGCCGACGACCTCGAACCCCTCGACCCGCTCGACGAACCCGACATGGATGCGAGCGACCATGAAGTCGTCGTCGACGACGAGGACCCGGATCACGAGGACGCCTCGGCCGCAACGGGTTCGGCGAGGTTGGTCACGCCGAGGCGGGCGACGAACGACGTCACCCCGTCGTCACGCTCGACGTGGATCTCGCCACCGCGGCGACGGCACACGAGCCGGATGAGCGCCAGGCCCACGCCGTGCTCCAGGGGGTCGACGCGCTTGGTCGTCACGCCGTGCTCGAAGACCGTCGGCACGAGCTCGTCGGGGATGCCGGGCCCGGAGTCGGACACGACGACCTCCACGGTGCTCGCGTCCTGCCGGATCAGCACCCTCGCCCACGGTGCGGATGCCGTGCCGCGCGGTGCGTGCTCCAGCGCGTTGTCGACGAGGTTGCCGAGCACCGTCGCGACGTCGGCCGCGTCCCCGGGCTCGAGCCGCTCCAGCGTCGTCTCGTCGCTGATCGTCAGCTCGACCCGGCGCTCGTTGGCCGTCGCCACCTTCGCCATGAGGAGGGCGGCGATCGTGGGGTCGCGCACGAGGGTGTTGACGGTGAGGTCGAGGGCGTCGCGCCGCTCGCTCAGCGCGTCGACGTAGCGCACCACCTCGTCGAGCTCGCCGATCTGGATCAGCCCGCTGATCGTGTGCAGCTGGTTGGCGAACTCGTGGGCCTGGGCGCGCAGCACGTGGGCCGTGGACCGGAAGGAGCCGATCTCCTGCTCGAGGTCGGCGAGCGCCGTGCGGTCGCGCATCGTCGTGACCGTGCCGAGCACCCGGTCGTCGCTCATGACCCGCATCGTGCTCATGACGAGGACGCGGCCGCGACGGATGACGACCTCGTCGCGCGCCGCCGTCACCAGGTCGTCGGAGTCGCTGCCGGGGTCCCGGCCCCCTGGGCGCTCGTGCGGACGCCCTCGCCGACGAGGACCTCGCGCAGGCGGCCCTCGATGCGCAGGTCGGCGATCGACGTGCCGATCGCGTGCTCGGGCAGGTCGAGCAGCTGTCGCGCCACCTCGTTGACGAGGGTGATGCGGTGCTGGGGGTCGAGCGCGATGACCCCTTCCGCGATGCCGTGCAGCATCGCCTCGCGGTGCTCGGCGAGCCCGGCGATCTCGCGCGGCTCCATCCCGCGAGTCTGGCGCTTGATCCGCCGGGAGAGCAGCCAGGACCCGCCCAGGCCGACGACGAGCGCGATGCCGAGGTAGGTGAGCAGGTACGACGAGGTGCCCTGCAGCCGCTCCCACGTCGAGGGGACCCGTTCGGCGACCATCACCGTGCCGAGGTGCGCGCCGACGGCATCCTCGGACTCGCCGAGCACCGGGACCTGCGACACGAGGTGGTCGACCCCGTCGATCTCGAGGGTGCCCGACCAGCTGGCCCCGTTCTCGACGCGAGGGCTGCCGAGGTGCAGCCGGCCGCCCTCCACCGACGGGTCGGTGGAGACGCGGACGTCGAGGTCGGTCTCGGCGAAGCTCACGGACGAGACCCCGGTCTGGGTCACGAGGCTCTGGGCGAGGGTGGCCAGCCCGGTGCGGGTCTCGGGCTCGGCGAGGTTCGCCCGGACCAGTGGGCTCACGGCCACCTGCTCGGCGAGGCCGGCGACGCGCCGCCCCTCGACGCGCTCGAAGGTGGCGGCGGCCTGCGCGAGCGAGACCCCCGCGACGGCGACGAGGACGACGACGATGATCGCGAGCTGGAGGGCGAAGAGCTGCCCCGCCAGCGTCGGGCGACCTCGCCTGAGCCTGACCACTATGAACTCAACCTTCTCTGCTGACAGAAGCGCGACAGGGGCCACGCCCGCAGACACGATTCTCTCGTTCGCCCCTCCTCATGGAACGGATCTCAACGATGAGACTTCACCGCATCGCCCTCGGCGCCGTCGTCGCGGCCACCCTCGCCCTCACGGGCTGCGGGGCCACGAAGGACAAGGCGACCGACGACTCCTCCGCCGGCTCCGGTGGTGCCGCGAAGCCGGCCACCGGTCTGCAGTACATGGTTCCCAACGCTCCGGGTGGCGGTTACGACACCACCGCACGCGCCGCCGCCCAGGTCATGGAGAAGGAGAACATCACCGGCTCCGTGCAGGTCTTCAACCTCCCCGGCGCCGGCGGCACGGTCGGCCTCCAGCGCGTCGTCAACGAGAAGGGCAACGGCAAGCTCGCCATGCAGATGGGGCTGGGCGTGCTCGGTGCCGCGTACACCCAGAAGTCCAAGGCCTCGCTGAACGACACCACCCCGATCGCCAAGCTCATCGAGGAGGCCGGGGCCATCGTCGTGCCCAAGGACTCCCCCTACACCGACATCAACCAGCTCGTCGAGGCCTGGAAGAAGGACCCGAAGAGCATCTCGGTCGGCGGTGGCTCCTCGCCGGGTGGCCCGGACCACCTGCTGCCGATGCAGCTCGCCCAGGCCGTCGGCATCGACCCCAAGACGGTCAGCTACGTCTCGTACGACGGTGGCGGCGAGCTCCTGCCCGCGCTGCTCGGCAACAAGATCGCGTTCGGCGCCTCGCGGCTTCGGTGAGTTCCTCGACCAGGTCGAGGCCGGTGACGTCCGCGTCCTCGCCGTGACCAGCCCGGAGCGCGTCGAGGCGCTCAAGGACGTGCCGACCCTGAAGGAGAAGGGCATCGACCTCGAGTTCGCCAACTGGCGCGGCGTCGTCGCGCCCCCCGGCATCTCCGAGGAGGACAAGCAGGTCTGGATCGACGCCTTCACCAAGATGCACGAGTCGGCGGCGTGGAAGGCCGAGCTCGAGAAGCGCGGCTGGGTCGACGCCTTCGCCACCGGCGAGGAGTTCGGCACCTTCCTCAAGGAGCAGGACACCCAGGTGGCCCAGCTCCTGCAGACCCTCGGCCTGGCATGACCGTCGAGGCCACCTCGGCTCCCGAGCCGGGTCAGGGACCGCGCGCAGTACGGCCTGTGCGCGGCCCTGGCCCTGGTCGGGCTGGTCGTCATCTGGGACGCCACCCGGATCGGTGCGGCGACGAGCAGCAACGACCCGGTCGGGCCGAAGGCCCTGCCCTTCGTCATCGGCGCGGCCCTCCTCGTGGTGTCGGCCCTCTACGCCCTCGACGTCTCGCGCGGCGGAGTCGGTGAGCAGGAGGCCGGCGAGGACGTCGAGCTCGGGCCACCCCGCCGACTGGCGCACCGTCGGCATGCTCGCCGGTGCGTTCCTGCTCAACGCGCTCCTCATCGAGCGGCTCGGCTGGGTGATCAGCGGGGCGCTGCTCTTCGCCCTGTCGGCGTTCGCCCTCGGCAACCGCCACCACGTGCGGGGCCTGGCGATCGGCATCGCCCTGAGCCTCATCACCTTCTACGCCTTCGCGATCGGCCTCGGGGTCAACCTCCCGGCCGGCATCCTGGATGGAATCCTCTGATGGACAACGTCTCCGCACTCCTCGGGGGCTTCGCCGACGTCATCACGCCGATGAACCTCCTCATCGCGCTGCTCGGGGTCATCGTCGGCACGGCCGTCGGCGTGCTCCCCGGCATCGGCCCGGCCATGACGGTCGCGCTCCTGCTGCCGATCACCTACGGGCTGCCGGTCGAGCAGTCGCTGATCCTCTTCGGCGGCATCTTCTACGGCGGCATGTACGGCGGGTCGACGACGTCGATCCTGCTCAACACCCCCGGCGAGTCCGCCTCGGTCGTCACCGCCCTCGAGGGCAACAAGATGGCCAAGACGGGCCGGGCCGCGCAGGCGCTCGCGACCTCGGCGATCGGCTCCTTCATCGCCGGCACGATCGGGACGATGCTCATCGTCCTCGTCATGCCGCAGGTCGTGGACTTCGCGATCTCGCTCGGCTCGCCCGAGTTCCTCGCGATCATCCTCGTCGCCTTCGTCGGCACGGCGGCCATCCTCGGCTCCTCCCGGGTCCGTGGCTTCGCCGCCCTGTTGATCGGCATCACGCTGGGCCTGGTCGGCACCGACTTCGTCACGGGCCAGCAGCGGCTGACCTTCGGCAGCCCGTTCCTCGCCGACAACATCGACGTCGTCGTCATCGCCGTCGGCATCTTCGCCGTGGGCGAGGCGCTGTGGGTGGCCGCGCACCTGCGGCGCAAGGCCGCGACCGTCATCCCCGTGGGTCGCCCCTGGCTGTCCCGGGCGGACTGGGGCCGGTCGTGGAAGCCCTGGCTGCGCGGCACCGCGCTCGGCTTCCCGTTCGGCGCCATCCCGGCCGGCGGGGCCGAGATCCCGACCTTCCTCGTCCTACCTGACCGAGCGCAAGCTCTCCAAGCACCCCGAGGAGTTCGGCAAGGGCGCGATCGAGGGCGTCGCGGGCCCGGAGGCGGCCAACAACGCGTCGGCCGCGGGCACGATGGTGCCGCTGCTCGCACTCGGCCTCCCGACCAACGCCACGGCGGCGATCATCCTCGCGGCGCTGATGAGCTACGGCATCGAGCCGGGGCCGCTCCTGCTCACCAAGGAGCCGGACCTGGTCTGGATGCTCATCGCCAGCCTGTTCATCGGCAACTTCTTCCTCCTCGTGCTCAACCTGCCGCTGGCGCCGACCTGGGCCAAGCTGCTGCGCATCCCGCGCCCCTACCTCTACGCGGGGATCCTCTTCTTCGCGTCGATGGGCGCGTATGCCGTGCAGCGGGCAGCCGTTCGACCTGTTCCTCCTGCTCGCGCTCGGGCTCCTCGGGTTCGCGATGCGGCGCTTCGGCCTGCCGGTGCTGCCGCTCATCGTCGGGGCCATCCTCGGCCCGCTGTTCGAGCGGCACCTGCGCCGCTCGCTGCAGACGACCGGCGGTGACGTCTCCGGCCTGCTCGGCGGCCCGGTGTCCTGGGTCTGCTACGGCATCGTCATCGTCGTGCTGCTCTGGCCGCTCGTCGCCCGGCTGCGCCGGGTCGTCGACCGCGGCGTCGACGGCACCGGGAACACGGCCGGCCCGGCAGCGCGACCCGGCGGCCCCGACGACGTCGGCGGCACCGGTGACGACGCCGGCCGGCCACCCGGCATCCCCGACGACGTCGACGACCGGACGGACGCCGACGTGGTCGACGACCAGGACGCCCACGACGACCACCACCCCGCCTCCACGTCGGGCGGCACCACCTCCACCAGGAAGGACCCGGACAGATGACCGTCCTCGTCGGCTACGTCCCCACGCCCCTCGGGGAGGCCACGCTGCGTGCCGGCGTCGCCGAGTCCCGGCGGCGCTCGGAGCACCTGCTCGTCGTCAACATGTCCCGTGACGACGTGCTCGTCGACGCGCACCGTGCCGCCCGCGACGACCTCGACCGGGTCGAGCGCGACGTCACCGAGCTCGGCGTCGACGTCGAGGTCGTGCGCATCGAGCAGGGCAGCGACCCGGCGGACGCGCTCGTGCGCGTGGCCGAGGAGCGCCGGGCCTCGGTGGTCGTCATCGGGCTGCGCCACCGCACCCCCGTCGGCAAGCTCATCCTGGGTTCGACGGCGCAGCGGGTCCTCCTCGACGCCCGGTGCCCGGTGCTCGCCGTCAAGGAGGACGGGGCGTGAGCGTCTCGACGGCCGACCTGTGGGACGAGCGCGGCGACGAGCTGCAGTCCTGCTCGGTGCAGCTGCGGCACGTCGGCGGGCGGCGGGCGTTCTCGGGCGAGATCCGTACCGTGCGCTGCCACCGTGACAACGCCCTCGTCAAGGCGACCCTCGCCGAGCCCGGGGAAGGTCGAGTGCTCGTCGTCGACGGCGGCGGCTCCCTGGAGTCCGCCCTCCTCGGAGACCTCATCGGGGCCTCCGCCGTGGAGCACGGCTGGGCCGGGGTCGTCGTCCACGGGGCGGTGCGTGACGTCGCGGCGCTGCGCGAGCTGCCCCTCGGGGTGCTCGCGCTGGGCTCCAACCCGCGCAAGAGTGCCAAGGACGGCGTGGGGGAGCGTGACGTGCCCGTCGCCTTCGGCGGGGTGGAGTTCGTGCCGGGTCAGAGCCTGTGGGCCGACGAGGACGGCGTCGTCGTCACCCACCCCTGACCCCAACTTTCTCGCCCGATCCCGGAACCTTCACCCTCGCACCAGATCCTTTCCGGTGCTGAGGTGACGGTTCCGGCGCGAAGGTCCGGCCAACGGTCAGTCGGTGGCGTCGAGCGTCGTGAGGATGCGACGCAGCGACGCCTGGTCGCGCTCGGAGAGCCGGGAGAAGAAGGCGTGCGCGTCCTCACGCCGGGCCTCGTCGATCCGGTGCACGAGGCGGCGCCCGGATGCCGTCAGCGTCACCACCGTGGCCCGCCGGTCGGCCGGGTCGGGCGCCCGCTCGACGAGCCCGCGGCCCTCGAGGGCGTCGATGACGTCGGTCACGGACCGTGGGGCCACCCGCAGGTGGGCGGCGATCCGGCCGGGTCGCACCTGCCCGTGGCGGGCGACGACGCGCAGCGCTCGCGCGTGGTGCGGCGCCAGGTCCCAGGGTGCCGTGACGGCCGCACCCCGCTGTCGCAGCTGTCGCGCCACCCGCAGGAGCGAGGTCGCCGAGGTCGGCCTCGCTCGGTGGATCGGCGCCGGGAGTGCTCACCAGGGAATGCTAGCGGCAGGACCTGCGTTGGGCTCATTGTGAGGTAACCTCACGAATCACGCATCCGGTCCTGACCGACGACCCGAGAGGAGGGGACGCCCGTGACGGCCACCCTCACCGACACCCGTTCCTCCCAGCCCACCAGCTCACCTCGCCTCCGCTCACCGCAGGCGGCCACGACGTACCCCGGCGCACACGGCATCCCCGACCCCACGGCATCCGCCGGGGGAGGCCGCGGCGGCGGGCGTGGGGGTGCGATGCGCGTCGACCCCCGCGACCGCGCCCAGCTCGCCGAGATCCCGGTGCCCCTCTCGCGGGTCGTGGCACTGTTTCGCCCGCACCGGGCGCGGGTCGCCGTCGTCGTCGCGATCATCGTCGTGACGAGCGTCGTCGCGCTGGCCCAACCCTTCCTCGTCCGCGAGGTCGTCGACGTCGCCCTGCCGAAGCAGGACGTGCGCCTGCTGCTCCTCTCCGTCGGTGCGATGGTCGCCGTCGCGGCGGTCACCCAGCTCCTCGGAGTCGTGCAGACCTGGCTGTCGACGCAGGTCGGCCAGCGGGTCATGCACGAGCTGCGGACCTCCGTCTTCACGCACCTCCAGCGCCAGTCGCTCGGCTTCTTCACCCGCACCCGGGGCGGTGAGGTGCAGTCGCGGCTGACCAACGACGTCAACGGCATGCAGGGGGTCGTCACGTCCACCGCCACGTCGATCGCCTCGAACCTCACCACCGCGGTCGCGACGACCGTCGCCATGGTCGCGCTGTCGTGGCGGCTGTCGCTGCTCTCGCTGCTCGTCATCCCGCCCGCCCTCTGGCTGACCCGCAAGGTCGCCCTGCTCCGGCGGGCCGTGACCGCCGCCCAGCAGCGCCACCTCGCCGACCTCAACGCCCAGATCGAGGAGGGGCTGTCGGTCAGCGGCGTGCGCCTGGCCAAGACGCTCGGCACCTCGGCGCGCACCGCCGAGAAGTTCGGCACGACGTCCCACGAGCTCGTCGACCTCGAGCTGCGCTCGCAGCTCGCCGGGCGCTGGCGGATGGCGACGATGCAGATCGTCTTCGCCGTCATCCCGGCGCTGGTGTACCTGACCGCCGGGCTACCCGCGACCGCCGGCGGCATGACGATCGGCACGCTCGTCGCGTTCACGGCGCTGCAGGCCGGCATCTTCCGTCCCCTCATGGGCCTGCTCAACGTCGGTGCCCAGTGGGTCGCCTCGATGGCCTTGTTCTCGCGGGTGTTCGAGTACCTCGACCTGGAGCCCGACGTGCCCGCGCCCGCGAACCCTGTGCCGCTCGACCCGGCATCCGTGCGCGGTGAGGTGAGGGTCGAGGGCGTCACGCTGCGCTACCCCGGATCCGGCCGGGATGCCGTCGCCGGCCTCACGCTGTCGGTTCCGGCGGGTTCGACGCTGGCGCTCGTCGGGCCGACTGGCTCGGGGAAGTCGACGGTGGCCGGACTGCTCGCGCGGCTCCACGACCCGGATGCCGGGCGGGTCACCGTCGACGGCATCGACGTCCGCGACCTGGACCCGGACGTGCTGGCCTCGGTGGTCGGTGTCGTGTCGCAGGAGAGCTACCTCGTGCACGCGTCGGTGCGCGACAACCTGCTGCTGGCTCGACCGGCTGCGTCCGAGGGCGAGCTGTGGGCGGCGCTGGCCGCGGCACAGGTTGCCGACCTCGTCGCCTCGCTGCCCGACGGGCTCGAGACGGTGGTGGGCGCTCGCGGGCACCGGTTCTCCGGTGGTGAGCAGCAGCGGCTGGCCGTGGCCCGCACGATCCTGCGCGACCCACCGGTGCTCGTGCTCGACGAGGCGACGTCGGCGCTCGACACGGCCACCGAGCGCGCGCTGCAGCGAGCCCTGGACGAGCTGGCCCGGGGGCGCACGACGATCACCATCGCGCACCGGCTCTCGACGGTGCGGGACGCCGACCGGATCGCCGTGCTCGACGCCGGCCGGCTCGTGGAGGCGGGGACCCATGAGGAGCTCGTGGCCGTCGGTGGCCGGTACGCCGGGCTCGTCCGGGCGTCCGGGTCGGCCCGCGCGGCCTGAACTCATCCACTCAGCTGCGGCGGCCGCCGACGCGCGGCGAGCACGAGGCCACCAGCATCAGGGCCAAGAGCCCGAGCACGCCCGCCCCGAGGATGTCCGTCATCAGCTAGCCCCGTCGTCACCAGTCCGTGTGGCTCGGACCGCTTGACGCACATGCTCCTCCGGCTCCGCCCGACGAGCCCGTTCACAGCGGAGGGCTTGAGCGATCCCGGTGGCAGGGGTGCCAAGCGCGCGGGCCGCCGCGCTCCTGGCACCCCCGCGTCAGCGTGCCCTCCTGGCAGGGGTGCCGAGTGCGCGGGCCGCCGCGCTCCTGGCACCCTCCACGAGCGCCAGCTCCTCCGCGGCAACGCCTCGTCTCGCAGACGAGACGCATTGCGGTGGCCGCACTCTGCGGAGGCCCTGGCGCAGCGCTCCAATGGACGTCATGAGCGAAGCCACCTCCACGGGCGACCCGGCGTCCCGCCCGGCCTCGCCCCCGGCCGCGGCATCCGGCTCCGGCGACGACGGAACCCGTCGCCGACCGCTCCCGGATGCCCCAGACCCACCGCGACGCCGGCTCGCCGGCCACGGCCGCCACGGACGCCCGCCCCGGCCTCCAGCCGGTGACGGTCGGGATCGGCCCCCTCGCCATCGACGAGGTCGTCCGCGTCGCCCGGCACGGCGCCCCGGTCGTCCTCGCCCCGGACTCGCTCGTCGAGGTGCGCCGGACGCGAGACGTCATCCGCGGCCTGGCCGGCGACAGCGAGCCCCACTACGGCGTGTCGACGGGGTTCGGCGCCCTCGCCACCCGCCACATCCCGGTCGAGAAGCGCCACCAGCTGCAGCGCTCGCTCGTCCGCTCCCACGCGGCCGGTTCCGGCCCCGAGGTCGAGCGCGAGGTCGTCCGCGCCCTCATGCTGCTGCGCATCTCCACCCTCGCGACCGGGCGCACCGGCATCCGGGAGGACACCCTCACCGCCTACGTCGCGATGCTCAACTCCGGCATCGCCCCGGTCGTGCACGAGTACGGGTCGCTCGGCTGCTCCGGTGACCTGGCCCCGCTCTCCCACTGCGCGCTCGCCCTCATGGGCGAAGGAGAGGTCCGCGACGCGGACGGCGAGCGGATGCCGGCCGCCGACGCGCTGGCCGCGGCCGGCATCCGGCCCGTCGAGCTGGAGGAGAAGGAGGGCCTGGCGCTCATCAACGGGACCGACGGGATGCTGGGGATGCTGTGCCTCGCCATCGCCGACCTGCGCGAGCTGCTCGTGGTCGCCGACGTCGCCGCCGCCATGTCGGTCGAGGGACTGCTCGGCTCCGACGACGTCTTCGCGGCCGACCTCCACGCGCTCCGACCGCAACCAGGGCAGGCGATCTCGGCCGCCAACATCCGAAAGATCATGGCGCACAGTGCAATTCGAGAGTCCCACCGCACCGAGGCGTGTACCCGTGTGCAGGACGCCTATTCGCTGCGGTGCGCCCCCCAGGTCGCCGGAGGTGCCCGCGACACCGTCGACCACGCCGCCCGCGTCGCCGGCTGGGAGCTGGCCTCGGCGGTCGACAACCCCGTCGTCACCCCCGACGGCCGGGTCGAGAGCAACGGCAACTTCCACGGGGCGCCGGTCGCCTACGTGCTCGACTTCCTCGCCATCGTGGCCGCCGACGTCGCCTCGATCTCCGAGCGCCGCACCGACCGGTTCCTCGACGTGTCGCGCAGCAACGGCCTCCCGCCGTTCCTCGCCGACGATCCCGGGGTCGACAGCGGCCACATGATCGCGCAGTACACCTCGGCCGCGATCGTCTCGGAGCTCAAGCGCCTGGCGGCACCGGCATCCGTCGACTCGATCCCGAGCTCGGCCATGCAGGAGGACCACGTGTCGATGGGCTGGTCGGCGGCTCGCAAGCTGCGTCGCGCCGTCGACGGCCTGTCGCGGGTGCTGGCCGTCGAGGTCCTCACCGCGGCCCGCGGCATCCAGCTGCGGGCGCCCCTCACCCCCGCGCCCGCCACCGGTGCCGTCGTGGCGGCCCTGCTGGATGCCGGCGCGAGCCGGCCGGGTGCCGACCGCTGGCTCTCACCCGAGATCGACACCGCGCACCGCCTCGTCGTCGACGGCACCGTCCGGCGGGCCGCGGAGTCCGAGACCGGCCCCCTTCACCTGACCGACCGACCGCGTTGGGTGCCGAAACGGCTGCCCCAGCGACCACTTCAGCACCCAACTCGAGAGACAACCGGAGAACGACATGGACGGCGCTCGCCCGGTCCGCGCAGCCCGCGGCACCACCCTCACGGCCCGGCAGTGGTCGACCGAGGCCCCGCTGCGCATGCTCATGAACAACCTCGACCCGGAGGTCGCCGAGCGCCCCGACGACCTCGTCGTCTACGGCGGCACCGGGCGTGCCGCCCGCGACTGGAGGTCCTTCGACGCGATGGTGCGCACCCTCACCACGCTCAAGGCCGACGAGACGATGCTCGTGCAGAGCGGCCGGCCGGTGGGCGTCATGCAGACCCACGAGTGGGCTCCCCGCGTGCTCATCGCCAACTCCAACCTCGTCGGGGACTGGGCGACCTGGCCCGAGTTCCGCCGGCTCGAGCACCTGGGGCTGACGATGTACGGCCAGATGACGGCCGGCTCGTGGATCTACATCGGCACCCAGGGCATCGTCCAAGGCACCTACGAGACCTTCGCCGCGGTGGCCGAGAAGCGCTTCGGCGTGGCACCCTGGCCGGCACGCTGACCCTCACCGGCGGATGCGGCGGCATGGGCGGTGCCCAGCCGCTCGCCGTGACGATGAACGGGGGCGTCTGCCTCATCGTCGACGTCGACCCGGCCCGGCTGCACCGCCGCGTCGAGCACCGCTACCTCGACGAGGTCGCCGACAGCCTCGACGCCGCCGTCGAGATCGCGCTGAAGGCCAAGGCCGAGCGCCGGGCCTGGTCGGTGGGTGTCGTCGGCAACGCCGCCGAGGTCTTCCCCGAGCTGCTCCGCCGCGCGTGTGCCGATCGACGTCGTCACCGACCAGACCAGCGCGCACGACCCGCTGTCGTACCTGCCCGAGGGCATCGCGCTCGAGGACTGGGCCGAGTACGCCGAGCAGAAGCCCGAGGAGTTCACCGACCGGGCGCGGGCCTCGATGGCGAGGCACGTGCAGGCGATGGTCGACTTCATGGACGCCGGGGCCGAGGTCTTCGACTACGGCAACTCGATCCGCGACGAGGCCCGACAGGGCGGGTGCGAGCGGGCCTTCGACTTCCCCGGGTTCGTGCCGGCCTACATCCGGCCGCTGTTCTGCGAGGGCAAGGGCCCGTTCCGCTGGGTCGCACTCTCCGGCGACCCGAAGGACATCGCGGCGACCGACAAGGCCGTGCTCGACCTCTTCCCCGACAACGACAGGCTGCACACGTGGATCCGCGGGGCCCAGGACCGCATCGCGTTCCAGGGCCTGCCGGCCCGGATCTGCTGGCTCGGCCAGGGCGAGCGCGACAAGGCCGGCCTGGCGTTCAACGACCTCGTGCGCAGCGGCGCAGTGCAGGCCCCCATCGTCATCGGCCGCGACCACCTCGACACCGGCTCGGTGGCCAGCCCCTACCGCGAGACCGAGGCGATGCTCGACGGGTCCGACGCCATCGCCGACTGGCCGCTGCTCAACGCCCTGGTCAACACGGCATCCGGTGCGTCGTGGGTCTCGATCCACCACGGCGGAGGCGTCGGCATCGGCCGCTCGCTGCACGCCGGCCAGGTCTCGGTGGCCGACGGCACCGACCTGGCCGCGCAGAAGCTCGAGCGGGTCCTCACCAACGACCCGGCGATGGGCGTCATCCGGCACGTGGACGCGGGCTACGAGGTCGCCGAGCGCACCGCGGCCGAGCAGGGCGTCCGCGTCCCGATGCGCGAGTCCTGACCCGAGCGCGACTGATTGCGATTTCCCCACCTCGGGTGCCCCCGAAGGATCCTCTGGGTGGCGTATCTCGCAATGAGTCGGGTCAGCCGAGGAAGTGCTCGACCGCGCTGGTGAAGCCGCCCGGGTCGGTCTCGTGCACCTCGTGGCCCGTGTCGAGGGTGACCACCCGGCCGTCCGGCAGGGCGGCGACGAGCTCGGCCACGTGCTCCGCGGCGACGAAGCTCCGCCGCCCGCCGGCCACGACGAGGGTCGGCGCCGCCACGGACGCGACGACCGCCGGCCACGCCGGGTCCGGGTGGTCGACCTCGGGCCGCACCTGCTCGACGACGCCCCAGTCGAAGCCCAGCTCACCCTCCGGCCGCGCCGGTGGGCTCGGGCCGGCGGGCGTGCGGCATCCCGACGTCCTCGAGCACCAGCCGCCGCACCCGGTCGGGGCGCCCCGCCGCCACCCTCAGCGCGACGAGCCCACCGAGCGAGTGGCCCACGAGGTCGACGGCTGCGCCACCCACGGTGTCGAGGAGGGAGGCGACGTCGGCGGCCATCAGCGCGACGGAGTAGGCACCGGGCCGCGAGCTGGCCCCGTGACCGCGCAGGTCGACGGCCAGCACGCGTCCGCTGCACCGCCAGCGCCGAGGCCACGACGTCCCACGAGGCCGCCGCTCGCGCCGGTGCCGTGCAGCAGCACGGCGACCGGGGCCGTGGGGGCCGGGCAGCGGTGCTCGACCACGGACAGCACGACGTCCGCGACCTCCACCGACCTCCGTCCGGGCACGGTCAGGCGGGCTCGGTGACGTCGGCGACGTCGGCCCCGAGCACCCGCACGACGTCGTCGGCCGCCACCGTCGCCGCCACCCCGTGGGCTCCGGCGCCCATCGACACCGTCGCCCGGTCATCGTCGCGGTCGGCCACGACCGGCCACGCGGTCGTCGACCCGAACGGCGTGATCGTCCCGCGCTCGTACCCCGTCACCTCCAGGGCCGTCGCGGCATCCGGCATCGAGACCCGGTTGACGCCGAGGTGGGCCCGCAGCCGTGGCCACGAGATCTCGCGGTCGCCGGGCACGAGCACGAAGAGGAAGTCGCCCTCGCCGCGCCGCACGACGAGCGTCTTGACGATGTCGCGCGGCTCGACGCCGCGGGCCGCGGCGGCCTCGGCGAGCGACCCGACCCGCCCGTGGCGGGTGACGGTGAACGGCATCCCGGATGCCGTGAGCGCCGCCACCGCGCGCTCCTCACCAGGGCTGGTCATGGCGTCAGCGTAGGCCCCTGACCTCGCCGTCTGGTCCGCGAGACAATCACCCGGTTCGTGCGACCCCACGGCACCCGGTGGCGGGGTCAAATGGACCCATGTCCATCACGCCAAGAAACGGCGGGGCCGCTTCGGCGTTCCGGCGGATGTGGCACGACCTCGAGTCCCTCGGGGTGGACGAGGGGAGTGGGGGCTACTCCCGGTTCGCCTGGACCCGCGAGGACCATGACCTGCGGGAGTGGTTCGCGGGGGAGTGCGCCGCCCGGGGCCTGGACCTCGTGACCGACCGGATGGGGAACCAGTGGGCCTGGTGGGGCGACCCGGACGCGGCCGTGGCCGACGGTGACCCGGGCGTGGTCGTCGGCTCCCACCTGGACTCGGTGCCCGGCGGCGGCGCCTTCGACGGCCCGCTGGGGGTCGTCGGGTCGCTCGCCGCCGTTGACCGGCTGCGCGAGGACGGCTTTCATCCCGAGCGCCCCGTGGGCGTCGTCAACTTCGCGGACGAGGAGGGCGCCCGCTTCGGCGTGGCCTGCGCCGGCTCACGGGTCATCACCGGGGCCCTCGGCGCCGACCGCG
Organism: uncultured Actinomycetota bacterium; assembly: GCA_963811475.1. Lineage (GTDB taxonomy): Bacteria > Actinomycetota > Actinomycetes > Actinomycetales > Dermatophilaceae > Fodinibacter. The sequence continues at coordinate 36,604 of CAWERJ010000002.1, read as the reverse complement.
CCCGCGGGCTCAGCGACCTCGACGGGGTGACGCATGGCCGAGGCGATGCGCCGGGCCGGCCACGACCCGACCCACCTCGGGCGCGACGACGAGGCCCTGGCCCGGATCGGCACCTTCGTCGAGCTCCACGTCGAGCAGGGTCGCGCCCTCGTCGACCTCGGCCATCCCGTCGGCGTCGCGAGCGACATCTGGCCGCACGGGCGCTGGCGCGTCGACATCCCCGGGGAGGCGAACCACGCCGGCACGACGGCGCTCGAGGATCGCGAGGACGCCATGCTCGGGCTGGCCGCGATGATCATCGCGGCCCGACGCGGCGCCGAGGCCGAAGGGTGCGTCGCCACGGTCGGCAAGGTGCACGTCGTGCCGGGGAGCATCAACGCCATCGCCAGCACCGCCACCGGGTGGCTGGACGCCCGCGGCCGCGACGCCGACGCGGTGCAGCGCGTCGTGCGCGAGGTGCGCGAGGTCGTCTCCGAGTTCGACGGCCTCGTGACCCAGGAGTCGTGGACCCCGACGACGCTGTTCGACCCCGACCTCGCCCGGCGGATCGCGGTGCGGCTCGGCGGGCTCCCCGTCATCAACACCGCCGCCGGTCACGACGCGGGCATCCTCGCCAACGACGGCATCCGCGCCGCCATGCTCTTCGTGCGCAACCCGACCGGGGTCTCGCACTCACCGGACGAGTGGGCCTCGGCGGACGACTGCCTCGCCGGGATCGACGCGCTCGCCGACGTCGTCGCCGACCTCGCCGGGGCGGGTGGATGACGTCGTACTGGTGCGAGCACGCAGTGCTCCCCGACGGTGTACGACGCTCCGTGCGCATCGTGGTCCAGCGTGACCGCATCCGCGACGTGCTGTCGGACGTGCCGTCGCACGCCGAGGACACCGTCCTGCGCGGCGTCGTGCTCCCCGGCCTCGCCAACGGCCACAGCCACGCGTTCCACCGCGCGCTGAGGGGCCGCACCCACGACGACGGCGGCAACTTCTGGTCGTGGCGCGAGGCGATGTACGCCGTGACCCACCGGCTCGACCCCGACACCTACCACGCCCTGGCGACCGCGGTGTTCGCCGAGATGCTCCTCGCCGGCTACACGGCCGTCGGGGAGTTCCACTACGTCCACCACGCCGCCGGGGGGCGCCCCTACGACGACCCCAACGCCATGGGCCTCGCGGTCCTCGAGGCCGCGCGCGACGTCGGCATCCGGATCACGCTGCTCGACACCTGCTACCTCACCGGCGGGCTGACGGCGAGCGGCCACGTGCCGCTCGACGAGGTGCAGTCGAGGTTCTCCGACGGCACCGTCGAGGCGTGGCGCGAGCGCGTGGCGCTCCTCACCGGTGACGACGGCGCCCGGGTCGGGGCGGCGGTGCACTCGGTCAGGGCGGTGCCGCGTGAGGACCTCGCCGCCGTGGGCGAGCTCGTCGCATCCGACGGGCGGCCCCTGCACGTTCACCTGTCGGAGCAGCCGGGCGAGAACCTCGCGTGCGAGGGCTTCTACGGGTGCACTCCGGCCGAGCTGCTCGCCGGCGAGGGCCTGCTGACGCCGGCGACGACCGCCGTCCACGCGACGCACCTCGCCGACGCCGACATCGACCTGCTGGCGGCCGCGCGCTCCACCGCGTGCTTCTGCCCGACGACCGAGCGCGACCTCGCCGACGGCATCGGGCCGGCACGCCGCCTGCACGACGCGGGCGTGCCGCTCTCGCTCGGCTCGGACCAGCACGCCGTCATCGACCCGTTCGAGGAGGCACGGGGGGTCGAGATGCACGAACGGCTGGACAGCCTCGAGCGTGGCCGCTTCAGCGCCTCGGACCTCCTGGGGATGGCGACGCTGTACGGCTACCGGTCGCTCGGGTGGGACGACGGCGGGCTCGTCGCCGGCGGCCACCTCGCCGACCTCGTGGCCGTGCGCCTCGACAGCCCGCGCACCGCCGGCTGCGGTGCGGACCGTGTCCTCTACGCTGCCACGTCCGCCGACGTCACGGACGTCGTCGTCGGTGGGGAGCACGTCGTGCGCGACGGTCACCACCGCGCGGGCGAGGTGGGGCAGCTGCTCACCGACGCCATCTCGGCGGTGCGGCCATGAGTGGCGAGGCCGGGAGGGGCGAGGCCCGAGGGAGCGAGGCCCGCAGAGGCGAGGTCGGGAACGGACGGGGCGCGACGGCATCCGGCGCGGTGCTCGTCACCGGCATCGGCGAGCTCGTCACGTGCGCCGGCCCCGAGGGGACGACCGCGACCGACGACCGCTCGCTCGCCGCGGAGGACCTGCTGGGGATCGTCTCCGACGCCGCCGTCATCGTGGTCGGGGGCTCGGTGGCCTGGGTCGGACCCGCGGCCGCCGCCCCGGCAGCCGACCGGGTCGTGGACCTCGGGGGGCGTGCCGTCGTCCCCGGGTTCGTCGACAGCCACAGCCACCTCGTGTACGCCGGCGACCGCGCGCACGAGTTCGGTGCCCGGATGGCCGGGATGCCGTACGACGGCGGCGGCATCGGGGTCTCGGTCGCGGCCACGCGGGCAGCGAGCGACGACGAGCTGCGCCGCCTGCTGCGGGCGAGGGTGGCCGAGATGCGCGCCCTCGGCACGACGACCGTCGAGGTCAAGAGCGGCTACGGCCTCACCGTCGACGACGAGGCCCGGTCGCTGCGCCTCGCCCGCGAGGTCACCGCCGAGACGACCTTCCTCGGCGCGCACGTCGTCCCCGCCGAGGCCCGTGCGGACCGAGCCGCCTACGTCGACCTCGTCACCGGTCCGATGCTCGCGGCGTGCGCCCCCCACGCCCGCTGGATCGACGTCTTCTGCGAACCGGCCTCACCGCACGCGTTCACCGAGGAGGAGGCGCGCCGGGTCCTCGTGGCCGGGCGGGATGCCGGGCTCGGCCTTCGCGTCCACGGCAACCAGCTCGCCGCCGGCCCCGGGGTGGGGCTTGCCGTCGAGCTCGGCGCCGCGAGCGTGGACCACTGCACCTTCCTGTCGCGCGCGGACGTCGACGCGCTCGCCGGCGCGGCCGCCACCACGGTCGCCACGCTCCTGCCCGGGGTGGAGTTCTCGACGCGATCGCCCTACCCCGACGCCCGCGGGCTCCTCGCCGCCGGCGTCGACGTCGCGCTCGCGACCGACTGCAACCCGGGCACCTGCAACACGGCATCCATGCCGTTCGTCATCGCCCTCGCGGTGCGCGAGATGCGGATGTCCCCGGCCGAGGCCCTCGTCGCCGCCACGGTGGGCGGGGCGCGGGCGCTGCGTCGGCCCGACGTCGGCCGGGTCGCGGTGGGTTCGCGGGCCGATCTCGCGGTGCTCGACGCACCGTCCCACGAACACCTCGCCTACCGCCCCGGGATGCCGCTCGCGCGCGCCCTCGACCTCGGCTGAGGTGGCGGGCGGCGGGCGGTGGAGCGGGCCGAGCACGACGGCTGGACGGTTATCAGCATGAAGGACGACTGGGCGAGGGTCTTCTGAGCCACAGGCGCGCGTGCTGGCACGGTCGCGCGGCATAGGTTCGGAGGCATGGCAGCAGCTGCGCCCGGGAACGGGAACGGGAACGGGCCCACCCACCGGCCAGAGTCACGATGGGCGGACCTCGACGGACCGGTCCACTACCTGGACTTCGGTGGCCCGGCCGACGGCCCGCTGCTCGTCTGCGTCCACGGGCTCGGCGGCTCGGCCCTCAACTGGGCGGCAGTGGCGCCGGCACTGGCCGAGACCTGTCGCGTGGTGGCGCTCGACCTCGCCGGGTTCGGGCACACGCTGGGAGGCTCGCGGTCGACGTCGGTGGCGGCGAACCAGCGCCTGCTCCACCGATTCCTCGTCGAGGTCGCCGGGACGCCGGCCGTGTTGGTCGGCAACTCGATGGGTGGGCTGATCTCGATCCGCCAGGCGGCGGAGCGGCCCGACACGACCGCCGGGCTCGTGCTCGTCGACCCGGCACTGCCGCCGGAGGTCCGGGGCCTGCCGGACCCGCGCGTCGTCGCGATGTTCGCCGCCTTCATGGTCCCCGTGGTGGGCCGCCGGGTGGTCGGGCGCTCCCGGGACGGAGCCTCGGCGGAGCGGGCCGCGCGCGACCTCCTGCGGCTGTGCTGCGCGGACCCGGCGCGCGTGCCGAGCGAGGTCGTCGACCTCCACGTCGAGCTGGCGGGACAGCGCCTCGAGTACCCCGACGTCGACTCCGAGCTGCTCACGGCGGCAAGGTCGCTCGTCTGGGTGCTGGCCGACCGGCGCCGCTTCTCGGCGATGCAGCGCGCGATCGACGTCCCCGTGCTGCTCCTCCACGGCGACCGGGACCGCCTCGTCGACATCGGGGCCGCTCGTGCCGCGGCTCGGGCGAACCCGCACTGGCAGTTCGAGGTCGCGGAGGGTGTGGGGCACCTCCCGCAGCTCGAGGCGCCGCGGTGGACGGTCGACGCTGTTCTCGGCTGGCTGCGCGCGCACCCCGAGGCAGCCGACCTGGCGGCGGTGGCCCGTCCCCTCGTGGGGCGCGGCTGACCGGTCAGCCGCGGCGGGCCGGGATGACCCCGCTCAGACGGGGTCCTCGCGGATCTCGGCCGGCAGGTGGCCCGCCGACTTCTCGTAGAACTTGGCGGCCCTGCGGGTGGCGAGGGTCTTCGCGGCGCCCACCGCGAGCCCGGTGATCATCGCGTACGCGACCGCCTTGGCCAGTGGTGCGTTCGGGCTCTTGGGGTTGATCTCGTCACCCTCGGCCTTCGCCCAGACGGCATCGATGACCTTGGTGGCGATGACCCCGGCGAGGATGGCACCCCCCGTGCCCATGATCTTCCACGCGATGGCGCCCATGGCCATGTCGGTCCTCCCGAGGGATGTCTGTGCCGCCGGACGCATCATCGTCCGACGAGGTCGTGCTCACTGTAGCCCTGCGGGGTTATGGTGGTGAGGTCCAACGACAGGGGAGCGCTCCGGCGCTGAGAGTGCGGTCCGCCGCAGACCCTCGAACCTGATCCGGTTAGCACCGGCGAAGGGAGTCGGGAAATCTCAGGTGCGTCTCCGGCACACCCGCGGTGCGAGTCGCGAGGTGCCGGCGCCGCCCCTCCCCGAGGTCTCCACCACGGGAACCACGGGAGAACTGCCATGGCAACACCGGTCACCGAGCGGTCCGGCGCGAGCGCCCCCCGCTCCATCCTCGCGACCCGCCCCCTCCTCGGGTGGCGCACGGTCGACATCCTCACCGTCGCCTTCCTCGGCGCCGCCTTCGGCGTGGCGTTCTGGGGGTGGGGCGTCTTCTACAACGGTCCCGTCACGGCCCTGAAGATCGGCTACGCGCCGCTCATGGGCCTCTTCGCCGGGCCGTGGTTCCTCGCGGGCGTCGTCGGCGGGCTCGTCGTGCGGCGTCCCGGCGCCGCGCTGTTCTGCGAGGTCGTCGCCGCCCTCGTCTCGATGCTGCCCGGCACCGAATGGGGCGCGACGGTGCTCGTCAGCGGCATCCTCCAGGGCCTGGGCGCCGAGCTCGCGTTCGCTGTCCTCGGCTACTCGGCCTTCGGCGCGGCGGCAGCCGCGCTCGCCGGGGTGTTGTCGGCGCCGCTCGAGTGGGCCTTCGAGGTCGTCCGGTTCCCGGCCTCGTGGGCCGATGTACCGGTGCTGTCGGTCCTCGCGGGCGGCGGCGGCTGGTACGCCGAGTGGGACCTCACCGACAAGCTCGTCTACCTCGGCGCCATGGCGGTTTCGGGTGCCGTGCTCGCCGGGATCGTCGGCTGGCTGCTCGTGCGGGCACTGGCCCGGGCGGGGGCGCTGTCCGCCTTCCCGGCCGGGCAGGAGCACCGGGAGCGGCACGCTGTCTGACCCCGGGCCGGATGCCGTCGGCGCGCCCGCCGCTGCCGACGGCGGTGCCGCGCGTGGCCGCGTCGAGGTGGGCGCCCTCACCTGGCGGCCCTTCGGCCGGCGCGAGCCGGTGCTGCGCGACGTCTCGCTGGACCTGCGGCCCGGCGAGCGGGTGCTGCTCGTGGGGCCCTCGGGCTCGGGCAAGTCGACCCTGCTGCGGGCGCTCGCGGGGCTCCTCGAGACGGTCGACGCCGGCGAGCTGAGCGGCTCGGTGCTCGTCGACGGCGCCGCGCCGGGCGAGCGCCCCGGCGCCGTGGGCCTCGTGCTCCAGGAGCCGGGGGCCGGGGTGGTCGCCGCCTCGGTCGGGCGCGACGTCGCCTTCGGCCCCGAGAACGTGGGGATGCCGCGCGCGGCCATGCCGGCGGTCGTCTCCTGCGCGCTGGCGTCCGTCGGCCTCGGTGACCTGCCGCTCGACACCCCCACCTCGGCCCTGTCCGGTGGGCAGACCCAGCGGCTCGCGCTCGCCGGAACGCTGGCCCTCGACCCGTCGGTGGTCCTCCTCGACGAGCCGACGGCGATGCTCGACCCCGGCTCGGCGCAGGAGGTGCGCGACGCCGTGGCGGCCCTGACGGCCGACGGCGGGGGGCCCGTGCCGGCATCCGAGGCCGGTGGACGGGTCTCCCGGCATCCCTCGCCGACGCTCGTCGTCGTCGAGCACGTCCTCGCGCCGTGGGTCGACCTCGTCGAGCGGCTCGTCGTGCTCTCGGCCGACGGCCGCGTGGTGGCCGACGGGCCGGTCGCCGAGACGCTCGGCGCCCAGCGGGGGCGGCTGCTGGCCATGGGCATCTGGGTTCCGGGTGAGGGGCCACCGCCGCCGGTCCCGATCCACCCGTCCCTCGTGGCGCCGCGGAGCCCGTCGCGCGCCGACCACCGCCTCAGCGGCCGTGGTGACGGGACGGGCGCGCCGGCAGCCCTCGTCGCCGACCCGCTCGTCGTCGAGCGCACCACCCGCCTCGTCGACGGCACGGCCCGGACCCGACGGGCGGCCGTGCTCACCACTCCGCTGGTGGCAGCCCCCGGCACCCTCACGGCCCTCGTCGGCCCGAGCGGCAGCGGCAAGTCGACCGTGCTGCAGGCGCTGGCCGGCTTCGTCCCGACGACCGACCCCGGGGCGGTCGCGGTGCTCTCGCCGCCCTCGCCGTCGACGGCCTCGAGGGATGCCGTCGCCCCGGCCTCGCTCGCGGCCACCGACCTCGCGCGCACGGTCGCCTGGGTGCCGCAGTGGTCGAGCTCGACGATCGTCGCCGGCACGGTGCTCGAGGAGGTGCTGGCGACGGCCGAGGCGCTCGGAGAGGACGACGACGCCGCGACGGAGCGCGCCCACGCCCTCCTCGCGGCCCTGGGTCTCGCGCACCTGGCCTCGGCGGACCCGCGGGAGCTGTCCGGTGGCGAGCAGCGCCGGCTCGCGGTCGCGGCGGCCCTGCACCACGGGCCACCCGTGCTGCTCGCCGACGAGCCGACTGTGGGCCAGGACCGCCACACCTGGTCCGCCCTCGTCGGGCTCGTCGCCGCGTACCGGCGGGCGGGTGGAGCCGTCGTCGCCGCCACCCACGACTCGCACGTCGTCGACCGGGCGAGCGCCGTGCACTCCCTGCGGGCGCCGCGCGAGCGTGCCCGGCCGGTGCCGGCCGGCATCCCGCTCGTGGCTCGCTGCGGACCGCTGGCGCTGCTCGGGGCGGCCCTCCTCGCCGTGCCGGCGGGGGTGCTGTCGCCGCACTGGTCGACGAGCCTTGCGGTTCTCGCGACCCAGCTCGTTCTCGCCGTGGTGGGCCTGAGCGCGCCCGGTGGAAGGGGCGGGGCGCCGGCCCGGGCGCGACGTGTGGTGGCGCGGGTGCTGCCCGGCCTGGTCGCCGCGCTCTCCGTCGGCTGGTCGACGTGGTTCATCGCGGGTCACGACGTCGACGCCGCCCTCACCGTGGCTCTTCGGGTGCTCGTCATCGTCGTGCCGTCGGCGGTGCTCGTCCCGTGGATCGACCCCGACGCCCTCGGCGACCACCTCGCACAGCGCCTGCGGCTGCCGGACCGGCCGGTCGTCGCGACGTCCGCGGCCCTGCAGCGGGTCCACTCGTTCGGCGAGATCTGGCGCGAGCTCGGCCGGGCCCGGCGGATCCGCGGGCTCGGGGTGTCGTGGCGGCGGCCAGGCACCGTCATGGCGCACCTCGGGGCGCTGACCCTCGGCCTGCTCGTGCGGACGCTGCGGGCCGCCGCCGACCTCGCGGTCGCGATGGACGCGCGTGGCTTCGCGACGGCCCGGTCACGCACCTGGTGGATGCCGGCGCCGTGGCGGTGGCGCGACACAGCGCTCCTGGCGCTCGGCGCGCTGCCACTCGTGGTGGCCGTCGTCGCCCGCTGAGCCCGACGGCATCCGACTCATGGCGGATGTCCCACGCGCCGACGGCCCGCGCGGGCCGCTCGCGGTGGTGAATCCGCAACACGTCGGGGAGGGGGTTGCACAGCGGGTCGCGGGTTTCGGACCTGTCGCAGGCGGACGGCATACTGGTGGATCGTGTCTGCCACCCCCGTGACCCAGCCCTCCGCTGCGGTCCGCATCCCCCGCGAGCTGTGGGTGCTGGTGGCGGCGGCGTTCGTCATCGCGCTGGGGTTCGGGCTGATCCTGCCGGTGCTGCCGCAGTTCGCGCAGAGCTTCGGCGTCGGGGCCACGGCCAGCTCGATCGTCGTCAGCGCCTTCGCGTTCTTCCGGCTCCTCTTCGCCCCCGCCGGCGGTCGTCTCATCGCGCGGTTCGGCGAGCGCCCGATCTACCTCGCCGGGCTGGTCATCGTCGCCATCTCCACCGGGGCCACGGCGTTCGCTCACACGTACTGGCAGCTGCTCGTGTACCGGGGTCTGGGCGGCATCGGGTCGGTGATGTTCACCGTCTCGGCGGTGGCCCTCATCGTCCGGCTCGCGCCGCCGTCGATCCGCGCCCGCATCTCGTCGGTCTACGCCTCGGCGTTCCTGTTCGGCGGCATCCTCGGGCCGGTCGCGGGCGGGCTGCTCGGCAACCTCGGGCTGCGGGTGCCGTTCCTCGTGTACTCCGTGGCGCTGCTGGTCGCCGCCTCCCTCGTCGCGGTCTTCATCAGCGGGTCGGCGCTGCGCCCGGCCGAGGGGGCACCGGTGCTGCCGGTGATGGCGGTGCGCGACGCCTGGCGCGACAGCGCCTATCGCGCCTCCATCGGATCGGCGTTCGCCAACGGATGGGCCAACTTCGGGGTGCGCAACGCGATCCTGCCGCTGTTCGCCGCAGTCGTCATCGGTAAGCAGCCATGGGTGGCGGGCACCGCGCTCGCCGTGTTCGCCGCCGGCAACGCGGTGGGCCTCACCGTGGCGGGCCGGCTCTCCGACCGCGTCGGTCGCCGCCCCTTCATCATCGGCGGGCTCGTCGTCAGCGGCCTCGCGACGATCGTCACCGGTTTCGCCACCGACCTGCCGGTGCTCGTCGTGCTCTCGGTCGTCGCGGGGCTCGGAGCGGGCATGCTCAACCCGGCGCAGCAGGCCTCGCTGGCCGACATCGTCGGTCGTGAGCGCAACGGAGGGCCGGCGCTGGCGACGTTCCAGATGTCCGCCGACAGTGGCGCGATCGTCGGGCCGATCCTGGCCGGGCTGCTCATCGACCACGGCAGCTACCCGCTGGCGTTCGGCATCACCGGCCTCATCACCCTGCTCGCCGTCGTGCCGTGGCTGTTCGCGCGCGAGACCCACGACGTGCGGCACGGGGCACCGACCCCGGCCTGACCCGCCCCTGGGTCGAGGTGATTTCGCGCGGATGTGCGAGTGTCGTGACCGAGGACATCTGAGACATCCTCTGTCTCGATACATGTGAGACATCCGGTGGTGGGACCTGAGCGGCCTGACTCTGTGAGTCATGGTCAGATCGGTGGCTCGCATGAATCTGCTGGATGCGGCGTTGGTGGCTGCTGAGGTACACGGAGCAGACGCGTTCGACGGCAACTTCGCACGCTGGTGCCGGGTGCAGGGGATACCCCGGGCGACGGCGTACCGTCATCGCCAACGCATCAAGGAGACCGGGTCGTGGACGGCGATGCCGCGTCGTCCCCTCACCAGCCGCAACGCGACACCGGAACCGGTGCGCCAGGCGATCATCACGACCCGAGGTGAGCTGCCGGCTCACGAGAACGGCGCCGAGCAGATCCAGTACCGGCTGACCGCGCTGGCCCTGGAGCAGGGCTGGCACGAGCATGGGTGGAGGGTGCCGGCGAGGTCGACCGTGCACCGGATCCTGGTCGGTGCCGGGCTGGTCATGCCCGAGCCTCGCAAGCGGCCGAAGTCCTCCTACCGTCGATTCGGCTACGCCCGGCCCCGGGACTGCTACCAGATCGACGCCACCGTTGTGGCCCTGCCGACCCTGCCCTGTCCCGCCGTGGTGTTCGAGGTGCTCGACGACCACACCCGGGTCCTGGTGGCTACCCACGTCGCCAGCAGCGAGAACACCACCGCGGCGGTGCACGCGTTGCGCAAGGCGTTCGACGCCTACGGGGTCCCGGCGCTGGTCCTGTCCGACAACGGGCTGGCGTTCAGTGCCCGGTTCTCGCGAACCACGGCCACCACCCGCTTCACCAGGCAGGTCACCGACAACGGTGCCCGGTTGATCCACTCCAGCGCCCACCACCCGCAAACCTGCGGCAAGGTCGAACGGCACCACCGCACGTTCAAGGCCTGGTTGGCGACCCAGGACCCGCCCACGACTCTCGCGCAGCTGCAGGGCCTGTGCGACACCTACCAGCGTTGGTACAACACCCAGCGTCGGCACTCGGTCCACAACGCGCCGCCCCAGCAGGCCTGGCAGGACGCACCCCAGCTCGGCGGGCCGCAGCACCTGCCCGTGCAGCAGGACGCCTTCGTCACCGTCCGCAAGGTCTCCTCCACCGGCGCGATCACCATCCGCAGCCGACCAGTGACCATCGGACTGCGCCGCGCCGGACAAAGCGTCACCACCCTGCTCGACGGCGACCACCTCACCGTCTACGCGGCGGACGGCCAGCCCCTGGGACACCTGCGCCTCGACTACGCCAAGAAGCACCAAGGCCGGCTCATCGCTGCCTAACCTGTCTCACATCTCCCAAGACATCCATGTCCCACATCTACCGAGACAGCACACGCGGATCCGCGAGCGGTATCACCTCGACTGGCGAGGCCGGAACGTCGTTGCGCCGCGACGCGTTGATCCATGGCCGCTCGACGCACCAGACCCGGAGGTCCCCCATTCCCGCAGCCCTCGCCACCGTGCCCGCCGTCACCCTCCTCGACCGCCAGGTCGACACCCTGCTCAACCTCGGCTACCCGGCCCTCGGCGGCCTGACCGACGCCCAGCTCACCGCCCGGCTCGCACCCCTGAGGGATGCCGCCGAACGCCTCCCCGACGTGCCCGCCGACGACGCTCCGGGACGGGCCCCGCTGGTCCTCGTCGTGACCCGTGAGCTCGTCGACCCCGAGCGCACGGTCGGGCTGCTCCGCCTGGCCCCCAACGGCACCGCGCCCGGCATCCTCGACCGCAACCACGGCGAGGCCGGGCTGGCCCCCTACCGACCGGTCGAGCAGGTCGAGCTCCCGGATCCCGGCGCCTACCTGCTGCTCGACGTCGAGCGGGGCGAGGAGTTCCTCGGCGTCCGCCCCGAGGAGGCGTTCCCGGTCATCCTCGGCCGCGGCCGCACGCCGCTGACGATCGAGGAGGGCATCGCCCTGGTGACCCATGCGCCACACGTGCTGGAGAAGAACCGGTGCTTCATGCTGTCCGGGTCTCGCCGTGGCGACCGCCGCGTCCCCGCGATGTGGATCTCGGCCAAGGCGCCCAAGCTCGGCTGGTGCTGGGACGGCAACCCCCACGACTGGCTCGGGGTGGCCTCGGCGGGCTCCCGCGTCGCCTGACGACCATCGGCGGGGATGCCGGGGAGCCGGCATCCGCCGCCACCTCACCTCCCGCCCGGGAGGCAGACGGAGGACCTCACGTCCGAGGCGAGGTGAGGTGCCCGGATCGATCCACGGCGGACGCCGTGGGTGGGGCCGGTTCCGATGCCTGCTGCGGCCGGACCAGCAGCGCCAGGGTGGCAGCCAGGCAGGCGAGCACCGAGCCGATGGCGACCGGTGAGAGCCACGCTTGCCGGCGATCCCGGCATCCGCCTGGAACCCGCCGACCGCCCAGAGCACGGCCAGGTAGACCGCACCGCTCGCGTTGATCGCGACGGCCAGGACCGACCCCCACGGCTCGCGGCGCCACAGCAGGACGCCGGCGACGACGAACACCGGTGCCAGCAGGGACAGGTCGATCGCGTAGACGAGGTGCACCGCCGACGGGGGCATGACGTCCTGCGGCAGCTCGCCGGTGAGGGCGAACCGCACCGACAGGCCGCCCCACGCCGTGACGAGGGCGAGCCCGACGAGCGTGGTGAACCCCGCGACGACGCGGCCGCGAGTGCCACCGGCGACACCCCGGGCGGCGCGACCGGCATCGATGCTCGTCGCGAGCATCAGCAGCGCGGCCATCGAGGCCACGAACGCGGCCACGTGCAGCAGGAAGACCGAGCTGAAGGCTCCGCCGAACGAGTAGTAGGCGTAGTTGTAGACGCCGTAGTGCAGCATCCCGAGCCACACGAGCACCGAGGCGCTGCTCGCGTCACGGCGGCTGGCGAACATCGCCACCGCGAGCACCGGGGCCGCGACCAGGAGGGTGACCAGGTCGTTGCCGCGGAACGCCGCGACCGCCCAGGGCTCCTCGGGGTAGAGGTCGCCCACGGCCAGCCCGAGCGCGGCCTGCACGACCATGAGCAGCAGCAGCACCCCGGAGAGGACCCACGCCGCGGTGAGCCGCGGACCCGGTCGGAGGATGGGCGTGTCGTGCGGGTCGCGGTGCATCGGGTGCTCCTCGAGAAGGGCGCGGCCCCGCGGGCCGGCAGAGCCGTCACCACCTCCACGCTAGCCACGAGGGCGCCCGTGCGCGGTGCTGTCCGCACCGTCACACCCCCGCCCGACCGGCGTTGGGTGCGCAGCTGGCTGGCCAGGACAGCCACCAGAGCACCCAACTCGGCAGAGAGCGAGGATCAGTCGGTGACCTCGTCGACCCTCCGGGGCATGAAGGCCGCCGCCAGCACCAGGGTGACGGCCACCGCGAACGAGGCGACGAACACCGCGTGGATCGCCGGGTCGAGCACGCCCGGCGGCAGCGACTCGAGGTCGGTCGGCCCACTGCCGAGCCGGTCGCGGACCACCGTGTTCGCGATGGCGCCGAAGGCGGCCACCCCCGACGGCGCTCCCGACCGATCGGGCGAAGAGGGTGGCACCGGTCGCGACCCCACGGCGGGCCCAGCCCACGGACGACTGCGCGGCGACGATGGCCGGGCTGGCGACGTACCCGAAGCCGAGCCCCATGACGAAGTTCGGCGCCGCGAGGCGCAGCACCGAGCTGTCGGCGTCGACGGTGAGCAGGAGCGCCGCCCCGGCCAGCGCGATGACCGAGCCGATCAGCATGGTCGACCGGAACCCGAAGCGCAGGTACAGCCGCCCCGAGGTCGACGCCGCGATCGGCCACCCGATGGTCATCGCGGCGAGGGCGAAGCCGGCGACGATCGCCCCCGTGCCGAGCACGCCCTGCGAGAACAGCGGCACGTACGACGTGAGGCCGAGCAGGAGCACGCCCGACGACGAGCGAGGTCGCCATCGCGGCCCCGACCACCCGGTGCCGGAACACCCACAGCGGCAGCACCGGCTCGGCCGCCCGCCGCTCGACGAGCACGAAGGCCACGAGCACGACGACCGCGCCGACGAGCAGCCCGATGCTCACCGGCGAGGCCCACGCCCACAGCGACCCCGCCCTCGAGCAGGGCGACCAGCAGGGCCACGGTGCCGACGAGGAGCAGCACCGTCCCGAGCACGTCGACCCTCGGTCGCGCCGCCGCAGGACCACGCGCGGTGCGGTCCTCGTGGAACCGGCGCCACAGCATCCAGGCGGCGAGCGCACCGAGCGGCAGGTTGACGAAGAAGATCCAGCGCCACGACAGGTAGTCGGCGAACACCCCGCCGAGGGTCGGGCCCACGAGCGAGGAGATCGCCCACACGGCCGCGATGTAGCCCTGGACCGTCGCGCGCTCGGCGACGGAGTAGATGTCGCCGACGATCGTCATGCCGACCGGCTGCACGGCCCCGGCCCCGAGCCCCTGGACCGCCCGGAAGGCGACGAGGCTGCCCATCGACCACGACAGCCCGCACAGCAGCGAGCCGAGCACGAAGAGCGCGACCCCGAGCAGCATGACCGGCTTGCGGCCGTAGAGGTCGGCGACCTTGCCGTAGATCGGGACCGACACCGCCTGGGCGAGGAGGTAGATCGAGAACAGCCACGGGAACTGGGTGAGGCCGCCGAGGTCGCGCACGACCGCCGGCACCGCGGCCGCGAGGATCGTCGCGTCGATCGCCACGAGCCCCGTGCTGAGCATCACGGAGAGGAGGACCGGCCCCCGCTCGCTGCGCAGGCCCACGCTGGCACGGCTGACTCGGGTCGGCGGAGGTCGTCACCCCACGACCAACCCGCGGCCCCCGGCCGGCATTCCGACCCTCGACAGGGGATGCCGTCGCGCACGTCGGGGGGCGGGAGTCACCAGCTCGTCTCGACGCAGGCCCGGGCGCTGCGCGGCTCGACCTGGATGGTCGCGTGCTCGATGGCGAACCGCTCGCGCAGCAGGGCGGCGGCCTCGGTGAGCACCTGCGTCGGGTCGGCGTCGTCGTCGCAGACGAGGTGCACCGTGGCGACGTGCATGCCCGAGGTGAGGGTCCACAGGTGCAGGTCGTGGACGTCGACGACCGCGCCCACGCCGCGCAGGGCCGCCTCCGCGTCGGCCGGCACCATGCCGGCGGGCGCGTGCTGGCCGAGCACCGCGAGGACCTCGCGCCCGAGCAGCACCGCACGCACGGCGACGAAGGCCGCGATGGCCAGGGCGATGCCGGTGTCCCAGGCGGAGGAGCCGGTGGCGGAGACGAGCAGGCCGGCGACGACGACCCCGACGGAGCCGACGGTGTCGGCCACCACCTCGACGTACGCGCCCTTGACGTTGAGGCTCTCGGCGGCGCCCCCGCGCAGCAGCGCGAGGGCGACGACGTTGACGACGAGCCCCAGCAGGCCGACGACGACCATGAGCGTCGACGCCACCTCCGGCTCGTCACCGATGCGGCCGACCGCCGCGACGACGATGTAGACGGCCACCCCGAGCATCAGCAGGGCGGCGAGGCCCGAGGCGAACACCTCGGCGCGGTACGAGCCGAAGGTCCGGCGGCCGGTGGTGTCCGGGCGCGAGGCGATGCGCGTCGCGACGAGGGCCGCGCCGAGCGCCACGACGTCGGCGGCCATGTGGCCGGCATCGCTGAGCAGCGAGAGCGAGCCGCCGGCCACCGCCGACCCCAGCTCGACGACGAAGAACGCGGCGACCAGCGCGAACGCCACGCGCAGCCGCCAGCGGTGGGTCGCCCCGGCGTTCGGGTGGCCGTGTCCGTGGGCAGCCGCTCGACCGTTCGTGCTCACCGTGCCACCTCCTCCTCACGACCCCGGATGCCGGGGCGCCGGGTGCGCTGCCGCCACCGGTGGGGTGCCCGGTGCCGTGCCGGTCGCCGGCCGGTGGCGCTCGGCACCCCTTGACGCTACCCGGCGGCGTCGGGCGGACCCGGCATACAGTGCCGTGCATGCCGGGCCCCGACCCCACCGTCACGACGCACGCAGAGCGGCGCGTGCTCGACGCCCTCGACGAGGCGGAGCTCGTGGCCACCCTCGTCGAGCTCGTCCGGGTCCCGAGCGTCACGGGGACCGACGCGGAGGCCGACCTCCAGCACACCGTCGCCCGCTGGTTCGAGGAGGCCGGGCTCGAGGTCGACCTCTGGCCGCTGGACCTCGACGAGCTGCGGTCCGACCCCCAGTTCCCGGGCACGGAGGCGCCGAGGCTCGAGGGGCACGGTGTCGTCGGCACGGCATCCGGTGAGGGGGTTCCGGGGCTGGTGCTCCAGGGTCACGTCGACGTGGTGCCCGTCGGCGACCTCGCGAACTGGGCTGGTGGAGAGCCGTTCTCGGCGCGCATCGAGAACGGGGTGCTCCACGGGAGGGGCGCCTGCGACATGAAGGCCGGTGTCGCGGTCAACCTCGCCGTCGCCCGTGCCCTGCACCGCTCCGGTGTGCGCACCGAGCGACGGCTCGCCCTGCACAGCGTCGTCAGCGAGGAGGACGGGGGGCTCGGCGCCTTCGCGACCGTGCGCCGGGGCCACGGTGGCGAGGTGGCGGTGATCTCGGAGCCGACGAGCGGCCGGCTCGTCACCGCGAACGCCGGCGCCCTCACCTTCCGCGTCGAGGTGCCCGGCCGGGCGGCGCACGGCAGCACCCGCCACGAGGGCGTCTCGGCGGTGGAGGCGTTCTGGCCGGTGCACCTCGCGCTGCGGGCCCTCGAGGAGCGGCGCAACCGCGACCGGCATCCGCTCTTCGGCGACAACCCGCTGCCCTACGGCATCTCGGTCGGCACCGTGCGGGCCGGGGACTGGGCCAGCTCGGTGCCGGACCTGCTCGTCGCCGAGGGCCGGATGGGGGTGCGGCTCGGGGAGGACCCGGCCACCGCCCGTGCCGCCCTGGAGGAGGCGGTCGCCGAAGCCGCCGCCGCGGACCCCTGGCTCCGGGAGCACGAGCCGAGGGTCACCTGGCCGGGTGGGCAGTTCGCCTCGGGACGCCTGCCGGCCGGTCACCCGCTCGTCGGCGAGGTGGCCGACGCGGTCGAGGTGCTGACCGGCGCCCGGCCGGTCGAGGCGGCCGCGCCCTACGGGTCCGACCTGCGGATCTACGCCGACGTCGGCGGCATCCCGACCCTGCACTACGGCCCCGGGGACGTGCGGCTGGCCCACGCCCCACGGGAGTTGGTGCCGCTCGCCGAGGTCGTCGACGTGGCTCGCGCGCTCGCCCTCCTGGCGGCGCGGCGGCTCGGGGCGCACTGACGTGCGTGCTCAGTCGGCGACCCGCAGCGCCTCGTCGGGTTGCAGGGGGTGCAGGTCGTTGAGGCCGTCGGCCACGACGACCGCCGTGTCGCCGGTGGCGAGCCGGAAGTCCGAGGACGGGTTGGTGAGGGTGCGCCCGTCGCGGATGACGGCGAGCAGGGTGGCGCTGTGCTCGCGTCGCAGCCGCGCCGAGAGGTCCTCGATCCCGAGGTCGGTGTACTCCTCGGGCAGCTCGACCCGGTAGAGCTCCGACCCGTCGCCGCCGGAGACGATGTCCGTGACGAGCGCGGCCAGCCCCGGGTACAGGGCGGTGCGGGCGAGCAGCCGTGACGCGAGGGCCGAGGTCACGAGCACCTCGTCGGCGTGCGCCCGCCGCACGTGCTCCGCGTGCTTGGGGTTGTTCACCTCGACGACGGTGCGCACGTCCGGCGCCATCGTCTCGATGGCGAGCACGGTGAGGATCGAGCGCATGTCGGCCTCGTTGCTCGCGTTCGACGGGCACACGATCGCCGCGGCGGCGTCCGGGATGCCGGCCCGCTCCAGGTCCGCGGCGCTCGTCGTGTCGCCGCGCACGAAGTAGACGTCGTCCCCCGCGGGGCTGTGCTCGCTGTCGTGGAGCACGACGACCCGGGCGGTGAACTCGTCGCCCCTGAGCTCGTCGACGAGCTCTCGGGCGGTGGAGTTCCACCCGCAGACGACGATGTGGTCCCGGTAGCCGGCGGCACCCATGCCCTGGCCCTCCTTCAGCAGGAAGTCGATGACGAAGCCGACGATGGCGGCGGTGAGCGCCGCGACGATCGCGACGCCGAAGAAGGCGAGGAGCCACCCGATGACGTACCCGCCGGGGCTCGTGACGTAGGAGGAGTCCCCTGACCCGATGACCGTCGTCACGGCCCAGTAGGCCGAGTCGGTGAGGCCCTGCGCGGACCTCTTCTCCGGCTCCAGCACCGTGACGAGGAAGGCCGCGACGACGACGATGACGACGAGGGCGACGGCGAGCGTGCGGAAGAAGTGGAAGTCCAGCCCGGCGCGGATCCGGCTGGTGTGGAACGACACCCGCCGGACGATGGGCAGGTCACGGACGGCGCGGAACGGCGCTCCGAGCACCTGCGCGACGCGGCCGCGCGCTCGCCTCATCGGGGGCGCCCCGGCTCCAGGCCCATCGGCACAGTGTGGTGGCCCGCGGGCCACGGCGACAAGGGGGGCGCGCCGACCTGCGGGAGGCCGCACGAGTGGGCACAATGCCGGGATGGCCCGGCTGCGCTACACCGCGATCACGTCCCTCGACGGCTACGTCAACGACGCCGAGGGCGGCTTCGGCTGGGCCGCGCCCTCCGACGAGCTGCACGAGGTCGTCAACGCCCAGGAGCGCGAGGTCGGCACGTACCTCCTCGGGCGGCGGCTCTACGAGACGATGCGGTACTGGGAGACCGCCCCCGGCGACGTGCCGGGGCCGGTCGGTGAGTACGCCCGCATCTGGCGGGCCGCCGACAAGGTCGTGCACTCGTCGACCCTCGAGGCCGTCACGACGGCCCGGACCCGGCTCGTCGCGTCGTTCGACCCTGCCGCCGTCGCGCAGCTCAAGGAGTCGAGCATCCTCGACGTCAGCATCGGGGGGCCGACCCTCGCCGCCGAGGCCTTCCGGGCCGACCTTGTCGACGACGTGCACCTCTTCCTCCACCCCGTCGTCGTGGGTGGGGGGACCCGAGCGCTCCCCGACGGCGTGCGTGCGGAGCTCGAGCTCGTGGCCCTCGACCGGGTCGGCGAGGTCGTGCACCTGCACCACCGCGTCCGGCACTGAGCCGAGGCGGAGGCGGAGGCGGCCGCAGTCGCGGTCGTGCTCCCCGGCATCCCGTGGGTGCAAGGGCGGGCGCCCCGTCAGCCGCCGGGCTCGTCCTCGGCGGAGGGCGCCGGGTTGCGCGGCGAGTCGTCGACCCGGTCGAGGACCCGGGGCAGCACCGCCCAGAGCACGGTGAAGACGAGGAGGATCGCGCCGCCCGCGACCCAGCCCTGGGTCACACCGACGACGACGTCCACGACGAGGAGCACGACCCCGGAGACCGTCACCGCGAGCATCGCGAGGCCGGCCAGCGCGAACCTGTTGCCCGACTCCACGAGCAGCTCGCGGCGCCGGCGCCGGAACAGCACCCGGTGCATGGCGACCGGTGCCACGACGAGGGCTGTCGTGAGCACCGACCCGGCCAGCACCGTCAGGTAGACCGCCCGCTGGAAGCTCGTGAGGTCCTCGAAGCGGTTGGAGAACGGCACGGTCAGCAGGAAGCCGGTGAGGATCTGGACCCCGGTCTGGGTCACCCGGATCTCCTGGAGCAGCTCGTCCCAGTTGCGGGTCAGCGTCTCCGGTGAGGGCTGCGACCGGTCGTCCGTACCGGAGTCCATCCCGGCTCCTCTCGTCGTCGGGCGAGCAGTCTAGGTCCGCACGGGATGCGAGAGTGGGCGGCGTGCAGGACACCTCCGTGGTCATCGACCGGCTCCCGTCGGGCCTCACGGCCCGGCTGCCCACGGCCGCGGACGCACCCGCCGTGGCCGCTCTCCTCTCGGCCCACCAGCGGGCGGCCAAGGGGTCGGCGGGTGTCGACGCCGCGGCGGTGCTCGCCCAGCTGGCCGGGACCGGCTCGTGGACCCGCCGGCAGGCCCTCGTCCACGACGAGGCGGGCGCGCTCGTCGGGTGGCTGTCGGTGCACGACCGGGCCGCTGGCCGCACGCTGGTCGAGGTCACCGTGGCGCCGCAGCTGGCCGCGTCCCGGGCCGCCGCCCTGGCGGCAGCACTCTTCGGTGCCGGCGAGCGCCGGGCCGCCGACATCACCGCCATGCGCGGGCTGCCGTCCACCCTCGTCGACTCGGGCGCCTACGCCGACGACGCCCGCCAGCAGGCCTGGCTGACGGCCGCCGGCTTCACGCACGCGCGCACCTGGCTGCAGATGACCCGGCCGGTGTCGCCCGAGGAGGCGACCGCCCTGCCGGGGCCGCGGCCCGGTGTCACGGTGCGCCCCGTCGAGCAGCACGGGGACGGGCTGCCGGTGGCGCAGGACCTCCAGGACGTCCACCGCGTCCTCGAGGAGTCCTTCCAGGACCACTTCAGCTCCTACCGCGAGAGCTTCCCCGAGTTCGTCATGCGGCTGCGCGAGGACCCCGGCCACCGCTGGGACCACTGGTGGCTCGCGACGGTCGAGACCGACGAGGGCCTGCTGCCCGCCGGGGCACTCGTCTCGACGGTCCTGCGGCCGGACTCGGACGGCATCGAGGGCAGCTACGTCGACTACATCGGCGTGCACCGGCGCGCCCGCGGACGTGGTGTCGCCAAGGCGTTGCTGCACACCGTCATCCGGGATGCCGCGCGCCGCCGCCGCAACCGCGTCGGCCTCGAGGTGGATGCCGACTCGCCCACCGGCGCCGACGGCCTCTACTCCGCGATGGGCTGGGTCACCGACCACCGCACCGAGTCGTGGCACCGCGAGGTCGACCTGCGCTGAGGCGCCGACTCACCCGGTCGCCACGTCGACGACGAGCCGGGTCGGGTCGCCCAGCACGATGACCCGGAACGGGCGTTCGCGGCCGCGCACCCCCACGAACGACTGTCCGTAGCCCTCGAACCCGCCGAAGATCGCGTTCGCCTCCGCGACGACGGTGCCCGCGAGTGAGGCGGGGGAGGGATCGGTCGGCCGGGCGGTCCCCTCGTCGGGCACGGTGACGGTCGTGACGACGACCTCGAGGTAGGCGTCGCCACTGACCTGCACGACGTCACCGCCGCCCTCCGACGTCGGGGTGTCGACGTAGTGCACGCGGAAGGTCGGCCGGCCCGGGCCCGCGAACTGCCACACCACGCGGTCGAAGCCCGGGTGCCGCCCCACCCGCACGACGCCGGTGCTGCCGAGGTCGCCCCCGAGCCGGGGGAAGGTCGCTGACGCCTTCTCGTCGAGCGAGAAGCCGGCGAGCGGAGATGCCGTCGCGCTCGCCGTGGACGTGGGGGTCGGCGCTGCCGGGCTGGTCGAGGGGCCCGCGGTCGTCGCCGCTCCCGTGGAGGTCGGCGCCGCGGTGGGTGCGGGGCTCGGCCGGGGCGCGGGCTCGTCGCTGCACGCCGTGAGGACGAGCGCCCCGGTGACCAGCACGACGAACGGCAGCAGCACGGCGGTGTACCCGGTCCATGACGACCTCCTGCGTCGACGGTACCGAAGGTCGCTGCCGGTTCCGGTGCGTGCGGCGGGACCCCGCGTGTCGCCGGGCCGACCTCGCGCGAGCGGCCCACACCCCGTGCGGCTCAGCGGCATACTCGCGCCATGGACATCGGGCTGCGGGACATCGTGCTGCCGGAGAGCCAGCGGCGGACCCTCGAGGAGCTGACCGAGGACCTCGACCTGCGCTCGGGCGACGCCCGGGCCAAGCAGTCGGCCTTCTGGACGATGCTCGTGCTCTCGGGGATCATCGCGACCGCCGGCATCATCTCCGACTCCACGGCGACGGTCATCGGGGCGATGATCATCGCCCCGCTGTCGACGCCCATCATGGCCATCGCCCTCGGCATCGTGCGGCGCGAGCGCATCCGGGCCGGGCGCTTCGTCGTCATCGGGCGCGGTCGTCGTCGTGCTGCTCGGTGCCCTCGGCGCCTTCCTCGTGCCCGGGGGCGTCGACCTCCACACGAACTCCCAGATCACCGGGCGCACGTCTCCGACGGTGGTCGACCTCGTCGCCGCCATCGCCACGGGCTTCGCCGGTGCGGTCGGGCTCTCCCGGCGCGACGTCGCAGCGGTGCTGCCCGGCGTCGCCATCGCCATCTCGCTGGTGCCCCCGCTGGCGGTGGTCGGGGTGTGCCTCGGCGAGGGAGCGGTGCTCATGGCCCTGGGTGCCCTGCTGCTGTTCGTCTCCAACCTCGTGTCGATGGTCATCGCGGGCACCGTGCTCTTCGCGGCCCTCGGCTACGCCAGCGAGGCGGAGCAGCGAGGCCCGCCGCGTGGGCGCGGAGCGCAAGTCGTTCCTGACCCTCGGCATCGTGCTGGCGCTCGTCCTCGTCCCCCTGGCCGCCAACACCGCCCTCGTCGTCGTGCTCCACGGGCTCAGCACCCGGATCCAGTCCGTCGCCGAGACCTGGCTGGCCGGCAGCCCGCAGGCCGAGGTGACCGACGTCGAGTACACGGCGAGCGCGTTCCGCGTCGACGTGCGCACCCCGCCCGGCCAGCTGCCACCGACCCAGCGAGCTCCTCGGCGCCCTGGAGGGCCAGGTGCCCGACGGGCTGCGCATCGTCGTCGACACGACGTACGGGGAGGAGATCGACGCGGGCTCCACCGGCTCGGGCTGAGCCGGCCGCGGCCGACCGTGTCTCGGACGGTCTCGCGCTCCTCCCTTCCCGCACCCGTCCCGGACCGACCGCCGTCACCGGCAGACCGCTCGCTGTCACGGCCGCCTCGGCACGCGGGCTCAGGCGCGGCCGAGGAAGGTGCAGACGCAGACCTTGTTGCCGTCGGGGTCGGCGAGGATCGTGAACGACGGCGCCTCGGAGTCGTACACGACCGCCCCGCCGGCCGCCACCGCGGCGGCGATCCGGGCGTCGGCCACCTCGGGTGCCACCCACACGTCCGGGTGCCAGCGCTGACGCGGCGCCTCGTGCGGCTCGGTGCTCCTGGAACCACACCGACGGCAGCTGGCCGGTCGGGTCGAACACCGTGTCGTGCACGACCGCGCCGGCGTCCCCGTGAGCAGCGCGGCCCAGAACGGACCGATCCGACCGTCGTCCGCGGTGTCGAGCGCGAACTCGACCTGGCTGACCTCGGCGGGAACGGAGGCCACCTCGTGCCGCCGGGCCACGTCGCTGAGCAGCCGGGCCAGCGTCACGTCGTCGTGGCGCACCCAGATGCCCGTCGGACCCGAGGTGGCTCGCGACCCGCAGGTCCACGTGGGTGGCGTCGAGCGACGCCTCGAGGTGGTCGGCGAGCGAGGCCGCGGACGCGGCGCGCACGGCATCCGCGAGAAACGCCGCTCCGACGCCGGGGTTCGCGGTGCGGAAGCGCGCGTGGAGGCGCTGGGAGAGCTTGCGCCAGTCGGCCAGGTCGGCGTCGACGATGTCCTGGGTGCTGAGCTTGTCCATGCCGGCACCCTGCCACCGCCCCCCGACGTCCGCCGGCCCTCACGACCTTTTCCGCCCGGTGCGACGGAACGCTTCCACCGTCCGCGTCGCCACATCGACCAATCCAGTGTCACTCGGAGCACGGTCCCGGGTGTACCTCGAGTGACCTGTCGGGCGATCTGGGCGCACGGGGGAACATCGAGCGGCGCCTCGAAGTTGAGCCAGGTGAACGCAAGTTTGGACCGATCCGGTTTGCCTCCGGCATCCCGACCGGTCTACCTTGAGTCCTGAGCACTCAACCCAGCGTCAACGCAAGGAGAACAGCCACCATGGCCCGTGCAGTCGGCATCGACCTCGGAACCACCAACAGCGCCGTCGCCGTCCTCGAGGGCGGCGAGCCCACCATCATCGCGAACGCTGAAGGCGGTCGCACCACCCCCTCGGTCGTCGCGTTCAGCAAGGGCGGTGAGGTGCTCGTCGGCGAGATCGCCAAGCGCCAGGCCGTGACCAACGCCGACCGCACGATCCGCTCGGTCAAGCGCCACATGGGCACCGACTGGCGGTCCGACGACATCGACGGCAAGAAGTACAACGCCCCGGAGATCAGCGCCCGCATCCTCCAGAAGCTCAAGCGCGACGCGGAGGCCTACCTCGGCGAGACCGTGACGGATGCCGTCATCACCGTCCCCGCCTACTTCGACGACCACGAGCGCCAGGCCACCAAGGACGCCGGGGAGATCGCCGGCCTCAACGTGCTGCGCATCGTCAACGAGCCGACCGCGGCCGCGCTGGCCTACGGCCTCGACAAGGGCAGGGAGGACGAGCTCATCCTCGTCTTCGACCTCGGTGGCGGCACCTTCGACGTCTCGCTCCTCGAGGTCGGCAAGGACCCCGAGGACGGCTTCTCGACGATCCAGGTCAAGGCCACCTCCGGTGACAACCGCCTCGGTGGCGACGACTGGGACGAGCGCATCGTCAACCACCTCCTCACCACGGTGAAGAACAGCTCGGGCGTCGACCTGTCCAAGGACAAGATCGCCATGCAGCGCCTGCGCGACGCGGCCGAGCAGGCGAAGAAGGAGCTGTCCTCGGCGTCGAGCACGAACATCTCGCTGCAGTACCTCTCGATGTCCGAGAACGGCCCCATCCACCTCGACGAGACGCTGACCCGCGCCCAGTTCGAGCAGATGACCAAGGACCTCCTCGACCGCACGAAGCAGCCGTTCCACAACGTCATCAAGGATGCCGGCATCGCGCTCGCCGACATCGACCACGTCGTGCTCGTCGGCGGCTCCACCCGGATGCCGGCCGTCAGCGCCGTCGTCAAGGAGCTCACCGGCGGCAAGGAGCCCAACAAGGGCGTCAACCCCGACGAGGTCGTCGCCCTCGGCGCGTCCCTCCAGGCCGGGGTGCTCAAGGGCGAGCGCAAGGACGTCCTGCTCATCGACGTCACCCCGCTCTCCCTCGGCATCGAGACCAAGGGCGGCCTGTTCACCAAGCTCATCGAGCGCAACACGGCCATCCCGACCAAGCGCAGCGAGGTCTTCTCCACGGCCGACGACAACCAGCCCTCGGTGCTGATCCAGGTCTTCCAGGGCGAGCGCGAGATCGCGCAGCAGAACAAGCCGCTCGGCACCTTCGAGCTCTCCGGCATCGCGCCGGCGCCTCGCGGCGTCCCGCAGATCGAGGTCACCTTCGACATCGACGCGAACGGCATCGTCCACGTGACGGCCAAGGACCGCGGCACCGGCCGCGAGCAGAAGATCACCATCTCCGGCGGCTCCGCGCTGTCGAAGGAGGAGATCGAGCGGATGGTCAAGGACGCCGAGGCGCACGCCGAGGAGGACAAGGTCCGCCGCGAGGAGACCGAGACCCGCAACATGGGCGAGTCCCTCGTGTTCTCGACCGAGAAGTTCCTCTCGGAGTCCGGTGACAAGGTGTCGCCGGAGCACCGCACCCCGGTCGACGAGGCCCTCAGCGCCCTCAAGGACGCCATCAAGCCCGACTCGGGCGCGTCCAAGGACGACATCCAGGCCAAGATCGACACCCTGAACGCCAAGTCCCAGGAGATGGGCGCGGCGATGTACGCGGCCGCCGCGGAGCAGGGCGAGTCCGGTGACGTCCCGGGCGCCGAGGCCCACGCAGAGCGTGGGACCCGCACCGACGGTGACCGGCCGGCGACCGACGCCGGAGATGACGACGTCGTCGACGCCGAGGTCGTCGAGGACGACGAGGACAAGAAGTGACCGAGCCGACCGGTCCCGGTGTGCCGCAGGGCGCCTCGCCCGAGGACGACACCACGGTGACCCCGGACGTCGACGACGCGATCAACACCGAGTCCGTCAACGACGGCGAGGAGGTGGCCCCGGAGCACCCCGGGGCCACCCCGCCCGGGGCGGGCACCGACGCCGGAGGCCCGACGGCATCCGACCCGGGTGTGGTCCCTGGCACGATCCCGGATGCCGGTGCACCTCACCCCGACTCGGCGCTCGCCGCCGAGCGGCTCGCCGACCTCCAGCGGCTCCAGGCCGAGTACGTCAACTACAAGCGCCGGGTCGACCGCGACCGCGCCCTCGTGCAGGAGCGGGCCGTGCGCGACGTGCTCGAGTCGGTGCTCCCCGTGCTCGACGACATCCAGGCGGCGCGTGACCACGGCGACCTCGTCGAGGGCCCGTTCGCGGCCATCGCCGACAAGCTCGAGGCCACGCTCGGCAAGTACGGCCTGCAGCGCTTCGGCGACAAGGGGGAGCCCTTCGACCCGATGCAGCACGAGGCGCTCATGCACGCGCCGTGGCCCGCCGACGACGACGAGCTGCCCGGTGGGGCGACGGGCACGACGGTCGTCACCGTGCTCCAGCCCGGCTACCGTGCGGGTGAGCAGGTGCTGCGCCCGGCGCGCGTCGCCGTCGCCGACCCGGACTGACCGCACGACCGCACGAAACCGCACGACCGAGGGCCCGAGAGGAGGCGCCGATGGCCAGCCAGGACTGGTTCGAGAAGGACTTCTACGCGATCCTCGGCGTCCCCCAGGACGCCGACGCCGCGACGATCAAGAAGGCCTACCGCAAGCTCGCCCGCAAGCACCACCCCGACCAGAACGCCGGTGACGTGGCGGCGGAGCAGCGCTTCAAGGACATCGGCGAGGCCCACGCGGTGCTCGGCGACCCCAAGCAGCGCGAGGAGTACGACGCGATCCGCCAGATGGCCCACGGCGGCGCCCGCTTCCGCGCCGGGGGGCCCGGTGGAGCCGGCGGCTTCGAGGACGTCTTCTCCGCCTTCGGCGGCGGCGGCGGCCAGCGGGTGCGCTTCTCGACCGGCGGGCCGGGGGCCGGCGCGGCCGGCCAGCCGGACCTCGACGACCTCCTCGCGCAGATGTTCGGCGGGGCGGCCACGGGTGCCGGCGCCCGGGGCGCGGGCGGACGCGGTGCCGACCCGTTCACCGGCTTCGGCGCCCCGCGCGGACCGCGCCCGGGCGCCGACGTCCAGGCGCGCACGACGCTGAGCTTCCGGGATGCCGTCGAGGGCGCCACCGTGACGCTCACCACCGCCGAGGGCCGCCGCATCCAGACCAAGATCCCCGCCGGGGTCAAGGACGGCCAGAAGATCCGGCTGCGCGGCAAGGGCGGCGAGGGCGACCCCGGGGCTCCGAAGGGCGACCTCATCCTCACGGTGGCGGTCGAGCGGCATCCCGTCTTCGGCCGGGACGGCGACGACCTGACCGTCGACCTGCCGGTGACCTTCGCCGAGGCGGCCCTTGGGGCCACGGTCGCGGTCCCGACGCTCGACGGCACGCCGGTGCGGGTCAAGGTCGCCCCGGGGACGCCGAGCGGGCGCGTGCTGCGCGTCAAGGGCCGCGGGGTCGCGGGGCGGCACGGCACCGGGGACCTGCTCGCCCGCGTGACCGTCGTCGTGCCGCAGCGGCTCACCGACACGGCTCGCACCGCGGTCGAGGCGCTTCAGGCCGAGGAGGCCGGCGTCGACCCGCGGGCCGGACTGTTCGAGCAGGCCAGGACCTGAGGAGGTCGCCATGACGTCGGTCCGCCTGAGCGCCTTCAGCCCCGACGACGACACCCCGGTGTTCGTCATCTCCGTCGCCGCCGAGCTCGCGGGTATGCACGCCCAGACCCTGCGCCAGTACGACCGACTGGGCCTGGTCACCCCGTCGCGCACCCGAGGCGGCGGTCGTCGCTACTCGCAGCGCGACGTGGCCCTGCTCCGCGAGGTGCAGCGGCTCTCGCAGGAGGAGGGCGTCTCGCTCCCCGGCATCGCCCGGATCCTCGAGCTCGAGAACGAGGTGACCGCCCTGCGCTCGCGGGTCGCCGAGCTGGGCGCCGAGCTCGAGGTGCTCCAGACGGCAACCGGGCGCACCGCGCGGGTCTTCTCGGTGTCGGCCACGGGTGACGTGTACGCCTCGCGGCTCGGCGAGCGCCCGCGGCACGGCCGCTCCCAGGCGCTCGTCGTCTGGCACCCCCACCACGGCTGACCGCCAGGCCGCGGTCGAGGGGCACGTCGAGGGCCTCCTCGGTGAGGGCCTCCTGCCACGTCTCGACCCAGCCGCGGCGACGCCGCGACAGCTCGAGCACCGACACCTTCGTGGGGGCGCTGCCGCGGACGGCTCCGGTGGCGGTCCGGAACCGTGTGACGTCAGGCGGACCGAATCTGTCCTGTTGCGGTCCTACGGTGGTGGACATGGACATGAAGCTGGAGTTGATCGGGGTTCCGGTGACCGACGTCGACCGGGCCAAGGAGTTCTACGAGAAGGTCGGTTTCGTCGTCGACATGGACCACACGGTGAGCGACGAGGTCCGGTTCGTGCAGATCACCCCGCCGGGGTCCGCCTGCTCCATCGCGATCGGTCGCGGGCTCACCGCAATGGCACCAGGGTCGCTCGACAACCTCCAGGCGGTGGTCGCCGACGCGGATGCCGCGTTGGCCCACCTGCGTGACCGCGGCGTCGAGGCCGAGGGTGTGAGCGACCAGCCGTGGGGCAGGTTCGTCTTCTTCAGCGACCCCGACGGCAACCGCTGGGCGCTCCAAGAGCTGCCCGACTACGCGGCCGGTGCCCAGGGCTGAGTGTGCGTGGCGACGTGAGGCACCGGGCGCGCCCGGTGCAATCGCGTCGATGCCGTCCGCCGATCAGTCCTCGGCGAGCGCGTGCTCACGTGCCGCGGCGACCAGCACGACCACCGCGGCGACGACCGCGGCCAGGGCGACGACGACCGAGCGTGGCTCGTCGGCGAGCCGGCCCCAGGCGATCCACAGCAGCCCCCAGGCCATCGCCACGCGACCGCCCACCGGCCCCCCAGCCGCCGCGCGAGCAGCACCCCCACCGCCGCGGCGACGGCCAGCACGAGCACCGCGGCCAGCTGGGCGCAGCCCCGCCGGGGTCGACCCCGCTCGCGACGAGGGCGGCGGTGACGTTGGCGCACGCCGCCACGGCGACCCAGCCGAGGTACAGCCCGAAGGTGCCGTCGACGAGCACGGTCTCGCCGTGGCCGTACGACGGGTGCTCCTCGAGCCGCCGCACGAGCAGGCCCAGGCAGGCGACGAGGGCCGCCATGACGAGGACGCTCACCCAGATCCAGTCCTGCTGGGTCACGAGCAGCCAGGCCGCGTTGAGCACCATCGAGGCCGCGGCGAGCCACCCGACGGCGCGGTGCCGGGGCTCGGCGGCCTGCGTCGGCAGCCACTGGTACACGGTGAACCCGGCCAGGCCGAGGTAGATGGGGGTCCAGATGGCGAAGGCAGGGCCGGCCGGGGCCAGGAGCGTGGCGTCGGCGGCGAGGGCACCGCCGGAGGACTCCGCCACCCGGGTGCCGAGCACCCCGACGCCGACGAGCGTGCCGAGCACGCAGAACACCTCGGCCGCGGTCACCCCCACCTGCCGCAGTCGGTCGGACGGCTCCACGGTCGCTCGCGTGACGGTCGTCATGCCGCCATTGCACCACGAGTGCCGAGCCGCCCCACCAGCCCCGTGGCACCCGCCGTCGCGGGCGTCGGGCCGGTCCCGGATCGTGGCGTGACAGGAAGGTCCCAGAAAGCCACGTTATGGTGCGGGCGTCAGGTGCGCGCCCCCGACAGGGGTCCCTCGCGCGCCATGACCTGCCGAGAAGGATGGTGGGCATGTCCGACGCGGAGGAGCCGCGCTCGACACGGCGACCGGACGACACCCCGTCGCCGCAGCGCCGTGCCGAGCTCAGGCGTCCCCCGGCGACGTACTACCGCCGGGTCGCCGTGGGGACGGTGCTGCCCGGGGCGGGCCTGCTCGGCACGCGCTGGCGCATCCTCGGCTGGTTCCTCGTCGTCGTCGCCCTGGCCTCCGGGGTCGCCGTGGCCTTCCGGCTCCTGCAGGGCGGGCTCGTGCGCACGGCCCTCGAGGCCGCCGTCCGCCCGGAGCTGCTGCAGGCCGTGGCGGTGGCCATCGGCGTCGGGGCGGTGCTGTGGGTGGGGTCGATCGTCCTCACCGCCGAGCACTGGTGGCCGGCCAAGCGCGCAGGGACGCTGGGTCCGGGCCGGGTTCGCCGCTGCTCGCGTGCGTCGTCATCGCCGCCCCGGCTGCGCTGGCCGTGCGCTACCTCGGGGTGCAGTCGACGGTCATCGACGAGGTCTTCGCGTCCGGACGGCCGGGGCGGCGAGGTGCGGCCTACGCCGACGCCACCGCACCCGATCCGTGGGCCGACGTGCCCCGGGTCAACACCCTGCTCATCGGCTCGGACGCCGGCAAGGACCGCTGGGGCACGCGCACCGACTCGCTCATGGTCGTCAGCACGAACACCAAGACCGGTGACACCCTGCTCGTCGGCATCCCGCGCAACCTCGAGCGCGTCCCGATCCCCGAGAGCAACCCGCTCCACGCGCTGTACCCCAACGGCTACGACTGCGGCGACGAGTGCCTCATGAACGGCATCTGGACGCTCGCCGAGGGACGCCCCGACCTCTTCCCCGGCGTGAGAACCCCGGCCGCCAGTCGACGGTCGACGTCGTCGGCGCGATCACCGGCCTGCAGATCGACCAGTCGGTCGTCATCAACCTCAAGGGATTCAGGTCGCTCGTCGACGCCATGGGCGGCGTCGACGTCAACGTGCAGGAGCGGGTCTGCGTCGAGTGCCACAGCGGCACCTCGGGCGGGGTCGTCTTCACCGGCGACAAGGAGGAGTGGATCGAGCCGGGCCTGCAGCACCTCGACGGCCGGCGCGCCCTGTGGTACTCCCGCTCGCGGGCGGGCAGCGACGACTTCAGCCGGATGCGCCGGCAGCGCTGCGTCGCCGGTGCGCTCATCGAGCAGGCCGACCCGGTCTCGCTGCTGCGCCGCTACCCCGAGCTCGCCAAGGTCATCAAGAACAACGTCAGCATCGACGTCCCGGCGTCCGAGCTGCCGGCCTGGGTCGAGCTCGTGCTGCGCATCCAGAAGGGCGACTCCATCCGTTCACTCCCGCTGACCAGCAAGGTCGTCGAGCCCGGGAACCCCGACTTCGCGAAGATCCGCTCCCTGGTGAAGAAGGCGCTCAAGCCGCGCCCGACCCCCTCGGGGAGCGCCTCCACGAGCGCGACCCCGTCACCCACGCGGACCCCGAGCGAGGACACGAGCGGCGCACCGAGCCCGACGCCGACCCCGGACGACGCAGCCGCGGCCGACCTGTCGGCCACCTGCTGACCTCGCTGCGCACCCGCCTCGGGTGCAGGCGCCCCGCGGACGGACTCGCCTACCGCCTGGTAGGTCCACTGATCACTGCCACCTACCGCGGGGTAGCCCGGGCCGAGGCCGGATGCCGGGAGCTCACCACCGGACGTCGCCTCGGCTATTGCTCGGTAGGTCCACTGATCACTCGACCTACCGCGCGGTAGCCCGGGCCGAGGCCGGATGCCGTGCGAGCTCACCCCGGACATCACCTCGGCTACGGCTCGCGATGACCACCCGATCACCCCACGGGCCGGGGTGCTTGCGCCGGGCGGCGCAGCACCACTCGTACGGTGCCGGTCGCGCGCGAGGGTTGAGTGGAATAGACTCAACTTTACCGAGGTTGGACCCGACGATCCCTTTCCCTCCTGCCTCGTCCGAGGAGAGTCCTTCATGGAGCTGAAGCCCACCACCAAGGTGGCCGAGGCGCTCGCCGTCGCCCAGCGCGCGGCCCAGACCGCCGGCCACCCCGAGATCACGCCGGCCCACCTGGCGCTGGCCCTGGCCGAGCAGGACGGCACGACGACACCCGCGCTGCTCGAGGCCGCCGGCACGTCCGCAGCCGCCGTCGCCGCAGCCGCCCGCTCGGTGCTGTCCGGGATGCCGCGCAGCAGCGGCGCGACCGTCGCCACCCCCGCGCTGGGCCAGGCCGCGCTCGCCGTGCTCACGCACGCCTCGACCCTCATGACCGCGCGCGGTGACTCCTACCTCTCGACCGACCTGCTCCTCCTCGCCCTGCTCGAGAAGGGCTCGGTCCAGGGCGACGCGCGCGCGCTCGAGGCGCGGCTCGACGAGCTGCGCGGCGGCGCGACCGTGTCCAGCGAGAACCCGGAGGAGGGCGGCGAGTCGCTCGAGAAGTACGGCACCGACCTCACCGCCGCCGCCCGCGAGGGCCGGCTCGACCCCGTCATCGGGCGAGACGACGAGATCCGCCGCGTCGTGCAGGTGCTCAGCCGGCGCACGAAGAACAACCCCGTGCTCATCGGTGAACCCGGCGTCGGCAAGACCGCCGTCGTCGAGGGCCTCGCCCAGCGGATCGTCGACGGTGACGTGCCCGAGTCGCTGCGCGGCAAGCGGCTCATCGCGCTCGACCTCGGCGCGATGGTCGCCGGGGCGAAGTACCGCGGCGAGTTCGAGGAGCGGCTCAAGGCCGTGCTCGAGGAGATCAAGGAGTCCGCGGGGCAGGTCATCACCTTCCTCGACGAGCTGCACACCGTCGTCGGCGCCGGTGCCACCGGCGAGTCGGCCATGGACGCGAGCAACATGCTCAAGCCGATGCTCGCCCGCGGCGAGCTTCGCCTCGTCGGCGCGACGACCCTCGACGAGTTCCGCGAGCACGTCGAGAAGGACCCCGCGCTCGAGCGACGCTTCCAGCAGGTCTTCGTCGGCGAGCCGTCGGTCGAGGACACCATCGCGATCCTGCGCGGGCTCAAGGAGCGCTACGAGGCGCACCACAAGGTCGAGATCGAGGACAGCGCCCTCGTCGCCGCGGCCGTCCCTCTCCGACCGCTACATCTCCGGGCGCCAGCTGCCCGACAAGGCGATCGACCTCGTCGACGAGGCGGCCTCGCGGCTGCGGATGGAGATCGACTCCAGCCCGGTCGAGATCGACGTGCTCCGCCGCGCGGTCGACCGGCTCAAGATGGAGGAGCTGCACCTCGCCAAGGAGACCGACGAGGCGTCCGTCGAGCGGCTCGAGCGGCTGCGCGCCGACCTCGCCGACAAGTCCGAGGAGCTCGCCGCGCTCACCGCCCGCTGGGAGTCCGAGAAGTCCGGACTGAACCGGGTCGGTGACCTCAAGGCCCGGCTCGACGACCTGCGGACGCAGGCCGACCGGCTCCAGCGCGAGGGCGACTACGAGGGTGCGTCGCGCCTGCTGTACGGCGAGATCCCTTCTCTCGAGGCCGAGCTCGACGCTGCCCAGCAAGCGGAGTCGGCCACGGCATCCGCCGACCTCATGGTCAAGGAGCGGGTGGGCGCCGACGACATCGCCGAGGTCATCTCGGCGTGGACCGGCATCCCCGCCGGGCGGCTCCTCCAGGGCGAGACCGAGAAGCTGCTCTCGATGGAGTCGATCCTCGGGGCGCGCCTCATCGGCCAGACGGAGGCGGTGCGGGCGGTGTCGGATGCCGTGCGCCGCTCCCGTGCCGGTGTCGCCGACCCCGACCGGCCGACCGGGTCCTTCCTCTTCCTCGGCCCCACCGGTGTGGGCAAGACCGAGCTCGCCAAGTCGCTCGCCGACTTCCTCTTCGACGACGAGCGCGCCATGGTGCGCATCGACATGTCGGAGTACTCCGAGCGGCACGCGGTCGCGCGGCTCATCGGGGCGCCCCCCGGCTACGTCGGCTACGAGGAGGGCGGCCAGCTCACCGAGGCCGTGCGGCGCCGGCCCTACTCGGTGGTGCTGCTCGACGAGGTCGAGAAGGCCCACCCGGAGACCTTCGACATCCTCCTGCAGGTGCTCGACGACGGCCGGCTCACCGACGGCCAGGGCCGCACCGTCGACTTCCGCAACGTCATCCTCGTCATGACGTCGAACCTCGGGTCGCAGTACCTCGTCGACCCCCTGCTCGAACCGGGCGCCAAGAGGGAGGCGGTGATGGCCGCGGTGCGCCAGGCGTTCAAGCCGGAGTTCCTCAACCGGCTCGACGAGGTCGTCCTCTTCGACGCGCTGTCGAGGGAGGAGCTGGGCCGGATCGTCGAGCTCCAGGTCCGGGCCCTCTCGACCCGCCTGCGGGACCGCCGGATCACCCTGCTCGTCACGGATGCTGCTGCCGGGTGGCTCGCCGAGCAGGGCTACGACCCGGCGTACGGGGCCCGGCCGCTGCGCCGGCTCGTCCAGCGCGAGATCGGGGACCGGCTCGCGACGGCACTGCTCGCGGGGACGGTGCGCGACGGCGACACCGTGACCGTCGACCTCGGCGACGGCGGGCTCGCCCTGCGCTGAGCAGCGCACGGTCGTGACGGGAGCAGAACTCGGCCCACGGCATCCGACCGATTGCGGATTCCCCACGCCGAGCCGCCTCCAGACCGGGGCGCCGGGGTGGGGAATCCGCAATCAGTGGCGTGAGGGGTGCGGTTACTGTTGCCGCCATGCGCCGACCCCCGCTCCTGCGACGGCCGCTCGCCCTCGTCGCACCGGTCGCGCTCGGCGCGCTCCTGGCGCTGGGGGGCTGCTCGGGCGACGAGGAGCCACCGCCCGAGCGCCCGCCGGCCGAGCGGCTCACCGCCACCAAGGCGGTGTTCGACGCGGCGAAGACGGTCCAGCTCGACCTGTCGAGCCGCGACGTGCCCCCGAGGGAGAACGGCGTGACGGCGGCCCAGGGTGCGGGCGTCATCAGTGCGACGGAGCCGGAGTTCGACGGCACGATCACCGGCACGATCAAGGGCGTCGCGGGCACCATCGACGTCATCGCGATCGGCGAGACGGCCTACCTCAAGTTCTTCACCCCCGACTACCGCGAGACCGACCTCGACACCCTCAACGCGCCGAACCCGGCGATGTTCTTCGACCCCGCCACCGGCATCTCGTCGCTGTTGACCCAGACGTCCGACCCGATGGCCGCGGGGCAGACCAGGGCGGGCAGCGGAGGTCCTCGACAAGATCTCCGGGACCCTGCCCGGGGCGGTCGTCGAGGACCTGTTCCACCTCGGCGACGGCACCGGCACCTTCGAGGTCAGCTACGGCATCACCGACTCCGACGAGCTGCGCACGGCCTCCCTCGTCGGGCCGTTCTTCCCGGGCGTCGGAGGCGACCTACCTGCTGTCGCTGGCGGACTACGGGGCGCCCGTTGAGATCACCCGCCCCTAGGGCGCTGCTGACGACCGCGGCGGTCGCCGTCTCGCTGGCGGCCGCCGACACCTACGTCGTCGTCCTCGCCCTCACCGACATGATGCGAGGGGTCGGCGTGGGCATCGACTCCCTCCAGCGGGCCACGCCCATCATCTCCGGCTTCCTCCTCGGCTACGTCGCCGTCCTGCCGCTCATCGGCCGTGTCGCCGACCTCGTCGACCGCCGGCGCGTGCTGCTGGCCTGCCTCGGCGTCTTCGTGGCGGGCTCTGTCGTCACCGCGCTCGCCGTCGAGCTGCCGGTCCTCGTCGCGGGCCGGGTGGTGCAGGGCGTGGGCGGCGGCGGCCTGGTCCCCGCGACGCTGGCGATCGTCGCCGAGCTGTGGCCCGCCGACCGGCGCGGGGTGCCGCTCGGCGTCGTGGGGGCGGTGCAGGAGCTCGGATCGGTCCTCGGCCCGGTGCTGGGCGCCCTGGTGCTCGTCGTCGCGCAGTGGCGAGCCATCTTCTGGCTCAACGCGGTGCTCGGCCTGGTGCTGGCCGGTGCCGTCGTCGTGACCGGCGGGAGGGGGCTGCCCCGACCGCGGGCGCTCGTCGTCGTGCTCGGCGCGGCCGCCACTGCGGTGGGGGTCCTGGCACTGGCCGCACCCGACCGGCTGGTCACGAGCGTGTCGTGGGGGCTGCCGTTCGTGCCGTTCGGCGAGGCGTCCTCGAGGCTGGCGACCCCGATCGGGCTGCTCGCCGGCATCCTCCTCCTCGTCACGCTCGCGGTCGGGGGGCGCGGCACGTGGGCCCTCCTCCGGCGGGCCGACGGGCTCGGGGCGCTCCTCGTGGGTGGTGCTCTCGGCTGCGTCGTCCTGACGTTCGCGGCGTCGGAGCCGGAGAGCGAGGTGGTGGGCCCGCTCGGCTACGCCCTGCTGCCCGTGGCGGCCCTGCTCATGGTCACGTACGCCGTGCACCACCGCCGGTCCTCGTCGCCACTGGTTCCCCGCGGCCTCGTGCGCGGGCGCCTGGTCTGGGCGCTCGTCGTCTCCCTCCTCGTCGGGGTCGCCCTCGTGGCCGTGGTCGTCGACGTGCCGCTCCTCGCGCGCGTGGTGCAGTCGTCGAGCCAGACGGAGGCGGCGCTCGTGCTCGTCCGCTTCCTCGTGGCCGTCCCGGTCGGGGCGCTCGCCGGGGGCTGGGCCCTGCGGCGGCTCGGCAACGGCATCGTCGCTGCGGCCGGTCTGGCGCTCGCCGCACTCGGCCTCGCGGTCATGACGACGTGGGGCCGGGGGTCGCTCGACGCGCCCTCGTCGACGGTGGTCCTGGCCGCCACCGGCCTCGGCATCGGACTGGCCCTCGCGCCGGTCAACGACGCCGCGCTGGCGGAGTCGGCCGCGGACTCGCACGGCACGGCATCCGCCCTGGTGGTCGTCGCCCGGATGGTGGGCATGGTCGTCGGCGTCGCCCTGCTCACCGCGATCGGGCTGCACCGCTACTACGCCGCCGTGGCGGCCCTGCCCGACCCGACGGACACGGACGCCCTCACCGGCGCCGCCGTGCTCCAGGTGGCCTCCGTCTTCCGGGGTGCCGCGGTGGCGGCGGGGCTGGGAGCGGTGGCATCACTGGCGCTGGGTCTACGACCGCGACGCCTCTCCGAGGACGCGCCCGTGCATGCCACGCCGCCGGGCCCTGCGACCGACCGGGCGTCGCGGACCGGGCGGCCCGAGTAGCGTCGGCCACCATGGCGACGACGGCAGACCTCCTCCTCGACTTCCTCGGCCGGCCCCGCGAGGCCGCGCACGCCGTGCTCGACGAGACCCCCGAGGACCAGCTCTCCACCCCACCGGCTCCGGGGACGAACACCGTCGCGTGGCTGCTCTGGCACCTCACCCGCGCCATGGACGAGCAGGTCGCGCAGGTGCTCGGCTACGACGCCGTGTGGGAGGCGGGGGGGTGGCGCGAGCGCTTCGACCTCCCGCTGCCTCTCGACGCCCACGGCTACGGGATGACCTTCGACGAGGTGCTCCTCGTCCGGGCCTCGACCGAGAACCTGCGTGGCTACCTCGACGCCGCGTTCGATGCGGCCGCGTCGGCCCTGCGCGACGTCACCGACGACGACCTCGACCGCGTCGTCGACGACGACTGGGACCCTCCGGTCACGCTCGGCGTGCGGCTGGTCAGCGCCGTCGACGACTGCGTCCAGCACGTCGGGCAGGCGGCCTACGCGAGCGGCATCCTCAGCCGACGGTGACGAACCGGCGATGGCGTCGGTGACACGGCATCCGGT
>CAWERJ010000001.1:0-45392 GCA_963811475.1 uncultured Actinomycetota bacterium | reverse complement strand
GTGTAGGCGGCGGGGTAGGCATAGGCGTCGACGTCGCTCGAGCGGCTGCTCGCCGACCCACCCCAGTCGTTGAGCGCGACGGCCGCGCTCGAGCCCCTCGAGGCCTTGGGGTGGTCCACCGGCTTGCCCCCCGTGGCCTCGACGGTCCGCTCGGCGACGACCTGGGCAAGGCCTTCCGACACCCACCGCTCGTCGAAGCGGTCGCCGGAGATCCACGCGTGCGAGAGCTCATGGAAGATGAGGTCGGCGTCGAGCCGCTCGCCGATGACGATCTCGTCGTCGCTGGGGTCGAACCAGCCGTCGTAGCCGCGCAGGGACGGGGAGGCATCCTCCCGGATGCGCTCGAGCCCCCCGGGCCACGGAGCCCCGACGAGCTTCTCGAGCACAGGCAGGCCGGTGGTCACGCGATCGGCGACGAAGTCGGCCCACTTCGGGTCGTCCTGGAAGCCGTTGAGGAGCAGTGAGGTGCCGGCCGCGTCCACCGAACGCTCGTCGGTGCGCTCGGGGTCCCGCAGGGAGACGACGGCCCAGAACCCACCCTCGTCGCTCGTCGTCGTGGCCGTCTGGGTCGTCGTGTCCCCGCTCTGGGTCGCGGTGAAGTCGTCGCTCGTCGCGTCGAACGTCATCGTCGACGGCGCGACGACCTCGACGGTGCTCTGGCCCGGGTCGCCCAACCCGTAAACGGCGAACGTCGCGTACCCCGGGCCGACCCGCGTGCTGTCGCGCGCGCGGGGCTTCTCGCCCGGGACCTCGAAGGTCAGGTCGATGCTGCGCGAGCGCCCGTAGCGCAGGTCCGGGAAGGAGATGCGCGCGAGGTCGGTCGACGGGTCCTCGGTACGGCGCACGTCCACCGGCAGCGAGGACCCGTTGCTGCGCGCCCTGACCTCCTCGGCGCCGGCCGGAACGGGCACGGAGAAGGCGTTGTAGAAGTAGTAGGTGTCGCCCCGGTCGGGGGCGACGTTGCGCACGTCGAGCCGGATGGACGCCTCGACGGTCGTGGCCTTCGGGTCGAGGACGTAGCGACTGGTCGCCGAGGTGGCGAGCCCGTCGTCCGCGCTGGCGGGCGGGGCGCCGACGAGCACGGCGACGGCGACGAGCGCGAGCGCCCACGGCATCCGGGGTAGTCGTCTCGGCGTCCCGGTGCCGGCACGCGAATCCCGACCGAGCACCCGCCCGGCCCGTTGACCTGCCCCCACCATCGACCTCCGTGCTCCGATCGCCCGCCGGCCTCGGGGCGCGCTCGGAGCACTGTATGCCGCCGGGCTGTGTTGCGTCAGCCGGATCGACAGCGGACGGGCTTGGTCAGGGGCGGCGGACGTGCACCGGGTCACCAGGACGCACCCGGCCGGGGACGAGGACCCGGGCATTGAGGCCGCGCAGCCGCAGGGGGCGGCCGGTGCGGCCGTTGACGAAGGCCATCGCCTCGGCGCCGAAGCGCGCCACGAACTTGGCGCACCCCGTGTGCGGGGCCTCGGTCACCTCGAGCTCGGCACCGCCGGTGCCGGGCTCACCGATGGCCAGCCGCGACCCGGTCGGCAGGTTCTCGTGGGAGAGGTCGAGGTCGACGTGAAGCTGGTCGCCGACGAGGGGCTGGCGCGTGCGGTCCCCGGCGAGGAACGCCGCGAGGCCGTCATGGACCACGGTGACCTGCATGAGCGGGTGAGGGCCGCCGTCGGCGGTGTGCCGGTTGCCCCGCACCGACCAGTCGTCGCCGACCAGGCCGACCTCGATGTCGAACCGGCCCTCGTCGAGCACCTCGCGGGCACCAGGCCTCGGCCGCGCGACGAGGAGCCGCACGGTGCCGACCTCACGCGGGGCGGCCATGAGCACGGGGAGGAACGCCTGCGAGCTCGTGGGTCGTGCGGTGGACCGGCTCCGGACCGGCGGGAAGGTCGCCCTCGGTCGTCGCGGGGGAGGTCGGCGTCGCGGTCACCGTTCCAGTGTGCCGTCCGGATGCCGTGGCCCCACCGGCCTTCCACGGACCGGCCCTCGCCCGGGTCCGGGTCAGCTGGGCAGGCGGTAGCAACGGCGACCGGTCGGCTCGATGAGGCCGTCCTCGACGAGGGAGGCGATGCAGCGGTCGACCTGGACGGGGTCCGGCCCGGCCGCCTCGAGCGCGACGCGCGGGACCGGCCGCGAGGTCTCTCGCAGCAGGGCGAGCACCGCGCCCCGGACCTGCCGGTCGGTGCCGTGCCAGGCCTGGCCGCGACGTGCCGGGCCGTCGTGGGCGGGTCGGCCGGCAGCCACCCAGGCGCAGAGGTCCTCGACCGGGCAGGCGTCGCAGCGGGGTGCCCGGGCGCGACAGACGAGCGCGCCGAGCTCCATGACGGCGACGTTCCACGTCGCCGAGGTCGGCGGGTCCGCCGGGACCAGCGAGCCGGCGAGGGCGAGCTCGGCGGCGTGAGCGCCGGGGCCGCGTGCTCGCGTCCCTCCACCGCGCGGACGAGCACCCGGCGGACGTTGGTGTCGACCACCGTCGTGCGGGTGCCGAAGGCGAAGGCCGCGACCGCCGCGGCGGTGTAGCCACCCACTCCGGGCAGGGCGCGCAGCAGCGCCTCGTCCGACGGGACCTCGCCTCCGTGGCGCTCGGCGATCGCGACGGCGGCCTCGCGCAGGCGCAGGGCCCGGCGCGGGTAGCCCAGCCGGCCCCAGGCCCGCACGACCTCACCGGGCGACTCGGCGGCGAGCTCGACCGGCGCCGGCCACCGCTGCATCCACTCCCGCCACACCGGCTCGACGCGGGCCACCGGGGTCTGCTGCGACATGACCTCCGAGACGAGGACCCCCCACGGCGTGGCGCCCGTCTCCCGCCACGGCAGCGGGCGCGCGCTCCCGGCATACCAGTCGAGGACACGCCCGTGCAGCAGCGGTAGATTCACCGGGAAGGCGGGTGCGAGAGGTCGGGCCACCGCGCGGCGGACGTCAGACGTAGCGCTCGAGGATGCTCGACTCCGCGAGGCGCGACAGGCCCTCGCGGACGAGGCGCGCGCGCCCCTCGCCGACACCGTCGACGTCCATGAGGTCGTCGATGTTCGCGGCGAGGAGCTTCTGGAGGCTGCCGAAGTGCGACACCAGGCGGTCGACGATCGCACCGGGCAGTCGTGGGACCTTGGACAGCAGGCGGTGCCCGAGCGGGCTGACCGAGGAGTCGATCGAGTCGCCCACGATGGTGAACCCGATGGCTCGCGCCCCCGCCGAGGGGTCGAGCAGCTCGGTGGAGTCGATGGCCTCGAGGTTGGCGATGGCCTCCTCGAGCGTGTAGCCGGCCCGCGCCTCGGGCAGGTAGTCGCGGATGACGAGGCCGAGGTCGTCCGACAGGCCGCCGGTGAGCTCTTCGAGCTGGAGGCTGAGCAGCCGCCCGTCCGTGCCGAGCTGCACGACGTAGTCGGCGATCTCGTCCTTGATCCGGCGGACCATCTCGAGGCGCTGGAGGACGTTGGCGACGTCGCGCACGGTGACGAGGTCCTCGATCTCGAGCGCCGACAGCGTGCCGGTGACCTCGTCGAGGCGTGACTTGTAGCGCTCGAGGGTCTGCAGCGCCTGGTTGGCGCGGGACAGGATCGCGCTGGAGTCCTCGAGGACCACCCGGCGACCGGCGACGTAGAGGGCGATGATCCGCATGGACTGGCTGACCGAGACCACCGGGAAGCCGGTCTGCTTGGCCACGCGCTCCGCGGTCCGGTGTCGCGTGCCCGACTCGCTGGTCTCGATCTGCGCGTCGGGGACGAGCTGGGTGGCGGCCCGCAGGATGCGGGTGACCTCGCGGTCGATGACGATGGCGCCGTCCATCTTCGCGAGCTCCCGCAGGCGGGTCGCCGAGAACTCGACGTCGAGGGGGAAGCCACCCGTCGAGACGGTCTCGACGAGCCGGTCGTTGCCGATCACGATGAGGGCACCGGTGCGCCCGCGCAGGATGCGCTCGAGCCCGTCGCGCAGCTCGGTCCCGGGCGCGACGGCGGCCAGGGTGGCGCGCAGGAGCTCGTCGTCGCTCTGCTGGATGGGCACGCTCACCGCCTCGTCACTCCGATCCCCCGGCCGGGGCGTCTCCACAGCCAGTCTGCGGCATCCTATCGGTGCGCGCGCTCCCCGGCTCGTGACGATCTCGTGAAGTCCACGCACCACCGCCTCGCTCACCGTCGCGGCCTCGACGACCCGGATGCCGTTCGGCACCGGCCCGGCGCCGACCACCCCGGGTGGCACGACCGCCCTGGTGAACCCGAGCCGGGCCGCCTCGGCGAGGCGGCGGTGCGCACCGGTCACCGGCCGCACCTCGCCCGCGAGCCCCACCTCGCCGAACGCGATGGTGCCGGGGGGCAGGGGGCGGTCGGTGATCGCCCCGGCGAGGGCGAGTCCGATGGCGAGGTCGGCGGCCGGCTCGGTGAGCCGCACCCCACCGACCGTCGACAGGTAGGCGTCGCTCCCCCCGATCGGCGCCTGGGCCCGCTTGTCGAGCACGGCGAGGATCATGCTGACCCGGGCGGTGTCGAGCCCGCTCGTCGCCCGACGCGGGGTCGCGAGGCTCGACGCCGTGACGAGGGCCTGCACCTCGGTGACGAGCGGCCGGCGCCCCTCGAGGGTGACGGTGACGCAGGTGCCCGCCACCTCGGCCGTGCGGCCGGAGAGGAAGAGCCCGCTGGGGTCGGCGAGACCGACGATGCCGACGTCGGAGAGGTCGAAGCAGCCGACCTCGTCGGTGGGGCCGTACCGGTTCTTGACCGCACGCACGAGGCGCAGGCGGGAGTGCCGGTCGCCCTCGAACTGGACGACGACGTCCACGAGGTGCTCGAGGACGCGCGGCCCGGCGATCGAGCCGTCCTTGGTGACGTGGCCGACGAGGAGCACCGCGATGCCCCGGGCCTTGGCCACCTGGATGAGGGAGGCCGCCACCTCGCGCACCTGGCTGACGTTGCCGGCCGACCCCTCGACCTCGGCGCTGCTGATCGTCTGGACCGAGTCGACGACGACGAGCTCGGGTGACAGCTCCTCGACCTGGCCGAGCACCGTCGCGAGGTCGGTCTCGCTCGCGAGGTACAGCGAGCGGGCCATCGCCTCGATCCGCTCGGCCCGCGTGCGCACCTGGGCGGCGGACTCCTCGCCGCTGACGTACAGCACCCGGCGCTCACCGTGCTCGCCCGAGCGGGCCGCCCGTGCCGCGACGTCGAGCAGCAGGGTCGACTTGCCGATGCCCGGCTCCCCGGCCACGAGCACGACCGAGCCGGGGACGAGGCCGCCGCCGAGGACCCGGTCGAACTCCGGCACCCCGGTGGGGCGGGCCATCGCCCGACGGGCGTCGACCTCGCCGATCGGCACGGCCGGCCGCTCGACCGCACTGGCCGCCGTGGTGCGCACGGTCACCGCCCCCACCTCGGACACGCTCCCCCACGCCTGGCACTCACCGCACCGGCCGACCCACTTCACCGCCTGCCAGCCGCACTCCGAGCACCGGAACGTCGCACTCGTGCGGGGGGTGCGTCTCGCTGCGGTCGCCATGCGCCTCACCGTAGGCGGCGACACCGACACGACGCGGCACCGACGGGCGGCACCCCCGCGTTGGGTGCTCGAACGGTCGCGAGGGCAGCCAGCTGAGCACCCAACCCAGGAAAGGGCCAGACGCGACGAGGCCCCCGGACCGTGGACGGTCCGGGGGCCTCGTGCGGTGCCGTACGCGCTGCGGCGTCAGCCGGCGACGACGTCGAGCTCGACGGTGGCCTGCACCTCGGGGTGCAGGCGCACGAGCGCGGAGTGCGTGCCCGTGGTCCTGATCGGGGTCGGGACCTCGATGCGGCGCTTGTCGAGCTCGGGCCCGCCGGCGGCGCGCACCGCCGCCGCGATGTCGGCGGTGGAGACGGCGCCGAAGAGGCGACCGCTCGAGCCGGCGTGGGCGGCGACCGGGATCGCCTTGGACTCGAGGTTGCCCTTGATGGACTGCGCCTCCTCGAGCGACTTCACCTCGCGGACCTCGCGGCCCTTCGCGATGGCGTCGACCTGCTTCTGGCCG
Source organism: uncultured Actinomycetota bacterium (assembly GCA_963811475.1). Classification (GTDB taxonomy): domain Bacteria; phylum Actinomycetota; class Actinomycetes; order Actinomycetales; family Dermatophilaceae; genus Fodinibacter. Next base: position 39,394 of record CAWERJ010000001.1, on the reverse strand, counting down.
CCCTTGGTCCACGCCGTCGCGAGGCCGCGACGGAAGAGGAAGTTGCGGGCGTAGCCGTCCTTGACGTCGACGACGTCACCGGCGGTGCCGAGGCCGGTGACCTCGTGGGTGAGGATGACCTTCATCGTTCTCGCTCCTTCTCGGGCGGTCAGCGGGCCGAGCTCGAGTACGGCAGCAGGGCCATCTCGCGCGCGTTCTTGACGGCGTTGGCGATGAGGCGCTGCTCCTGCACCGACACCCCGGTCACCCGACGGGCGCGGATCTTGCCGCGGTCGGAGATGAACTTGCGCAGCAGCGCTGCGTCCTTGTAGTCGATGTTCTCGACCTTCGCCGCCTTGAGCGGGTTGGCCTTCTTCTTGGGCTTGCGAATGGCGGGCTTGGCCATCGTGGTGCTCTCCTTCTGCCGGAGCTGTCCCGGCGGATGAGCCCTGGTCTCCCAGGGATGGTGTCGTGCGGTGGTGGGGGTGCGCCGTCACCGTGGTGCGGCGCCCCCGGATGTCGGTCGGGTCAGAAGGGGGGCTCGTCGTAGCTGGGGGCCTGGCCCCAGCCACCCTGCTGGCCACCCTGCGGCTGCTGCTGCGGCGCCTGCGGCTGCTGGGGAGCCTGCTGGCCACCCCACCCGCCCTGGCCACCCTGCGGCGCCGGGGCGGAGCCACCGGTGGCCCACGGGTCGGCCTGCTGGCCGCCGCCACCACCGAAACCACCACCGGAGCCGCCACGCTCGGCCTTGGTGACCTTCGCCGAGGCGTACCGCAGCGACGGGCCGACCTCGTCGACGTCGAGCTCGATGACGGTGCGCTTCTCGCCCTCCTTGGTCTCGTAGGACCGGGACTTCAGGCGACCCGTGACGAGGACCCGCGTGCCGCGGTGGAGCGACTCGGCGATGTTCTCCGCCGCGTCGCGCCAGACCGAGCAGCGCATGAACAGGGTCTCGCCGTCCTTCCACTCGTTGGACTGCCGGTCGAACGTGCGCGGCGTGGAGGCCACGGTGAAGTTCGCGACGGCCGCCCCGGAGGGGGTGAACCGGAGCTCGGGGTCGGCGGTGAGGTTGCCGACGATGGTGATGATGGTCTCGCCTGCCATGGGCGGGGGCTCCTTCTCCAGTCGTTCCGACGGTGTGCGGCGCGGACGGAAGCTCAGGCGCCGGGGCGCATGAGCTTGGTCCGCATGACCGACTCGTTGAGGCCGAGCTGGCGGTCCAGCTCCTTGGCCGTCGCCGGCTCGGAGGTGAAGTTGACGACGGCGTAGATGCCCTCGGACTTCTTCCTGATCTCGTAGGCCAGACGGCGCCGGCCCCAGATGTCGACGTTGTCGACGGACCCGCCGTCGGTGGTCACGACCTTGAGGAACCGCTCCAGCGACGGCTGGACCGTCCGGTCGTCGAGCTCCGGGTCGAGGATGACCATGAGTTCGTACTGACGCATGCGTTAACCCGCCTCCTCTGGTCTGTGGCGGTCACGGTCTCTCCGTGACAGGAGGGTATGCATTGCTGCCCACACCGCCCGCGGAGTTTTCCACAGGGCGCGACGAGGGCAACCTCCACAGGGTACCGGCCGGCACGGCATCCCCCCAACTCGCGGACACCCACGCCCGGTGCGCGATCCAGGCCACGGCGACGAGGCGCAGCGACAGCGCCAGCGCGTACCAGCCCGGCGGCAGCCCGTGCGAGGGGTCGGTGCGCGAGATGAGGTAGCCGAAGAGCGCGACCGCCTGCACGACCTCCGCACCGGCCCACACGAGGTGGTCGCGCCACCCGATGCCGACGAGGGCGACGAACGGCACCAGCCACAGTGCCGAGGATGCCGGGAACGCGGCTCCCGTGACCAGCACCGTCGCGATCCCGACGAGCGCCACGGCGGACGCGGTCGGCCGCGGCCGGCTGCGGGCGAGGAGGACGACGAGGCCCGCCGCCAGCACCCAGCCCAGCGCCGGCGATGACGGCCACGACGGTGGGCTGCGATCGGGTGCCCGGCCAGCGTGAAGAGGTACCACGGCGAGCCCGGGCCCGCGCCGGCATCCAGCCATGCCGTCCATGGGCGGGTCAGCGTCCGGGTGTCGAACAGCGCCACCACCACCGCGACGACGACGACGACCGCCGCCGCCGTGGCCACGAGCCGGCGGACCGCCGCACCGCCCGAGCGGCGCCGACTCGGGCGACGCCGGTTCCCAGAACCCGGGCTCCGAGGTCGCCGGTTCCCACGGCCCGGTTCCCAGGATGCCAGTTCCTCGGATGCCGGGCCCTCGTCTCCCGCGCCCCGTGGCCCCTTCCGCCTCCCCGGGCGGCACCAGCGCCAGGGCGAGCAGGACGACGGCCGACGTCGGCCCGGCCAGCAGGGCCAGCCCGGCCAGCACGCCGGCGAGGGTCGTGCGGCCACGGCTCCACGCCCAGACCGCCACGACGGCGAGCGCCACCGGGACGAGGTCGGCCGACAGCAGGACCGTCAGCGCGAGCACCGGGGACAGCGCGAGCGCCACCGGGTCGGCGTGCGGGTGACCGCGCACGGTGCCGACCGCCACGACGAGCCCGGCGAGGACGGCCGCCGTGAGGGCCATCCACAGCACGAGGAACCACCGCTGCTGGGCCGTGCCGGTGCCCGGCGCCACTGCCCGCGAGGAGGCTCGTGACCGCGCCCGAGAGCACCGGGTCGTCGAGGCGCACCGACCCCGTGAGCCACGCCGTGACCCCGCGCCCGAGGTCGGCCACCTGCACCGACTCCACGAGCGGCGACGCGCACTGGCGCCACACCGGGGTGCGCCCCTGCCAGCCGGCGGTGAGGCAGCCGGCCTGGCGCAGCGCCGCGACCGACAGCGGCAGCGCGAGGAGCAGGACGACGGGCGCGAGCCGCGCGAGCGGCCCGCCGCCGGACGGCCGCAGCCGGCGGCCCGGCGGACCCCCGAGGGGCGCCGTCAGGCCGGCCGGCAGCAGGGAGGGGGCGCGGTCAGCGGTCCCCGAGGTGGTGGCCACCGGCCGGTCACCCGGAGGAGAGGGCGGCCGGCGACTCCGTCACCGAGGGCGACGGGCTGCGGCGGCCCCGGGCTGGGGTTGCCGTTCGTCTTCGACGGCGACGGGGTCGGGGTCGGTGGGCTCGACGGTGGGCGTGGGCGGCGCGCTCGTCGTCGGCGGCGCGCTCGTCGTGGGCGCCGGTGCCTGCGACGTCGGCGACGGGGCGGCGGGGGCTCGGCGTCCTTGTTGATGTTCGCCGGCTCAGGGAACTGCTCGACGTCGGTGCCCTTGAGGGCCGCCTTCATGTAGGCCGTCCAGATCCGCGCGGGGTAGGTGCCGCCGGTGATGTCACCGGCGTTGGGCAGGTCCTCCATGGCGAGCTCCTCGCCGTCCTTCCCGCTGCGGAAGAGCCCGACGGCGGCCTGGAGCTGCGGCACGTAGCCGTCGAACCAGGCCGAGCGGAAGCTCTCCGACGTGCCGGTCTTGCCGGCGGCCGGGCGGCCGAGGTTCTCGCCGACGTAGCGGGCGGTACCGCCCTCGACGGGGTAGGTCATGGCGTCGATGACGTCGGACATGAGGTCCTTCTTGAAGACCCGCTTCGTCACCTTCTCGGCCTTGATCGTCGGCACGCTCTCGTCGAGGAACCTCACCTCGCGCACGATGTACGGGTCGGCGCGCACGCCCTCCGCCGCGATCGTCGCGTAGGCGGTCGCCATGTCCATGACGGTGACGTAGTCGGTGCCGAGGACGTTCGCCATGTTCGGCTCGAGCTTGCTGCGCACGCCGGCGTCCTCCGCGGCCTTCATCGCCGCCTCGGGGCCGGCCTCGATGTTGAGGGCCGCGTAGACGGTGTTGACCGACCGGCCCGTGGCGCGGCGCAGGTCGATCTGGCCGAAGGACTCGTTGCCGAAGTTCTTCACCCGGCCGCGCCTGCCGCTCGCCGTGTCGGCCTCGGGGTCGGCGAACTCCTCGAAGTACTGGGGGCTCGACCCGTCGTAGCGCGACTTGAGGCTGACGTCGCCGGTCTGCAGCGCCGCGATGAGCGTGAAGATCTTGAACGTCGAGCCGGCCTGCATCTTGTCCTGGGTCGCCGAGTTCTGCGGCCGCTTGGCGAAGTCCTCGCCGCCGTACACCGCGACGATCGCCCCGTCGCCGGGCTTGATCGAGGCCATGCCGACGTGCACGCTCGGCGTCTTCTCCGGGCGCTCCTCCTTCACCGCGTCGACCATGGCCCGTCTGCTTCGGGCGCTCCACCGTCGAGACGATGCGCAGGCCCCCGCGGTCGATGTCGGACTCGGTGAGCTTGTGCTTGCGCAGCAGCTCGTTCTTGACCATCTCGACGATGTAGCCGGTCGTCCCGCCCTGCTTGCGCGGCTTGTAGTCGACGAAGGTGTCGGGGAAGGTCGCCTCGGCCCGCTCCGCCGGGCTCAGCCAGCCCTTCTCGACCATGGCGTCGAGGATGAAGCCGGAGCGCTCGCGCGCGTTGGACTCCTGCTGCTCGCCCAGGCCGGGGTCGTACAGCGACGGGCCGCGGATGACGGCGGCGAGGAAGGCGCTCTCGGCGGGGGTGAGCTTGGAGACGTCCTTGTTGAAGTACGCCTTGGACGCCGTCTGGATGCCGTAGGCGCCCCGCCCGTAGTAGATCGTGTTGAGGTAGTTCTCGAGGATCTCGTCCTTGGTCTGCTGCTTGTCGATCTTGACCGCGATGAGGATCTCGCGGGCCTTGCGCGACAGGGTGCGGTCGGCGGTGAGGAAGTAGTTCTTGACGTACTGCTGGGTGATCGTCGACCCGCCCTGCGTGGCCTGGCCGCCCTTGACGGCGACCCACACGGCCCGCGCGATGCCGGTCGGCGAGATGCCGTTGTTCTGGTAGAAGTCCTGGTCCTCCGCCGCGAGCATCGCCTTCTGCATGGAGTCGGGCACCTTGCTCAGCGGCACCGACTCGCGGTTGCCCTCGGCGTCGGAGAGCCGGGCCATCTCGGTCTTGCCGTCGGCGTAGTAGACGATGGAGGCCTGCGCCGTGGCGATCTCGTTCGGCTCGGGGACGTCGGTCCGCGCGTAGGCGACGCCCAGGCCGACCAGCGCGAGCACCCCGAGGACGAAGACGGTCCACAGGCCGCGGGTGAGCCACGACGGCGGCGGCGGCGCGGGTTCGCCGGCGGGCCGACGCCACTCACCGGCACCACCGGCACTCGCGTGGCGTCCGGACGAGGCGGCGGCGGCCCGGGCCTGCCTGGCCTCGGCCCGGGTTCGGGGCTTGCTCTGACTCATGCGACTTCCGGGACGTGGTGTGGGGAGAGGATGCCGTGCGCCGGCGTGGGGGCTCGGGACGCACGGACCGACAGCCAGTATGACGGTCTTTCTTGGAGAAACCTGAATCCCGGGGTGTGCCGACCCGGCCGGAAGGGCCGCTCCTGCGATGTATCGGCCCGATATATCTGTGCTAGCGTCGCGCCGACAAACAGCCCGTATGTCCGTGTCCACCGTCTCCAGACCCGAGGAGGATGCCGTGGTCAGCCGTCGCGCGCAGCTCCTCGAGTTCGCGGTCCTCGGGCTGCTCCACGAGGGCCCGACGCACGGGTACGACCTGCGCCGCCGGCTCAACACCGCGCTCGGTCCCTTCCGCGCCCTGTCGTACGGCACGCTCTACCCCGCGCTCAAGGGACTGCTCGACCGCGGGCTCATCGCGCAGGCGTCCGACCCGGTCCCGGCCCGCTGGGAAGCGGCCGCGAGTGGTCTACGAGCTGACCGCGGCCGGCAAGGAGCACTTCGCCGGGCTCGTCGCCCGGTCCGACGCCTCCTCGTGGGACGACGACGGCTTCGACGTGCGCTTCGCGTTCTTCGCCCGCACCGAGCGCGACGTGCGGATCCGCATCCTCGAGGGCCGCCGCTCCCGGGTCGAGGAGAACCTCGAGCGGGTTCGCGGCGCGCACGCCCGCGGCCGCGAGCGCCTCGACGCGTACACCTCGGCCCTGCAGCGGCACGGCGAGGAGACCACCGAGCGCGAGGTCCGCTGGCTCAGCGAGCTCCTCGACGCCGAACGGCGCCACCCCACCGACCCCGGCCCCCAGCCGTAGGTGCCGCGCGTGCCAGCCGGCGCGCACGGCATCCGTTCCACCCCGTCCACCACTCACCCCGACCTCCCAGGAGAAGCCCATGGGTTCCATCCGCGTCGCCGTCGTCGGCGTCGGCAACTGTGCGTCGTCGCTCGTCCAGGGCGTGCACTACTACCGGGACGCCGACCCGTCCCAGACCGTCCCTGGCCTCATGCACGTGAAGTTCGGCGAGTACCACGTCAGCGACGTCGAGTTCGTCGCGGCGTTCGACGTCGACGACAAGAAGGTCGGCAAGGACCTCGCGGAGGCGATCAACGCCTCGGAGAACAACACGATCAAGATCGCCGACGTGCCGACCACCGGCATCACGGTGCAGCGCGGTCACACCCTCGACGGCCTGGGCAAGTACTACCGCCAGACCATCGACGAGTCCGGCGCCGAGCCGGTCGACGTCGTCGCCGCGCTGCGCGACGCGAAGGTCGACGTGCTCGTGTCCTACCTGCCGGTGGGCTCGGAGAACGCCGACAAGTTCTACGCCCAGTGCGCCATCGACGCGGGCGTCGCGTTCGTCAACGCCCTGCCGGTGTTCATCGCGTCCGACCCCGAGTGGGCCGCGAAGTTCGAGGCGGCCGGCGTGCCGGTCATCGGCGACGACATCAAGAGCCAGGTCGGCGCCACGATCACGCACCGCGTCATGGCCAAGCTGTTCGAGGACCGCGGCGTGCAGCTCGACCGCACCTACCAGCTCAACGTCGGCGGCAACATGGACTTCAAGAACATGCTCGAGCGCGAGCGCCTGGAGTCCAAGAAGGTCTCCAAGACCCAGGCGGTGACCTCGAACCTCACCGGCGCCCTCGCCGGCAAGACCGAGGACCGCAACGTGCACATCGGCCCGTCCGACTACGTCGCCTGGCTCGACGACCGCAAGTGGGCCTACGTGCGCCTCGAGGGTCGCGCCTTCGGTGACGTGCCGCTCAACCTCGAGTACAAGCTCGAGGTCTGGGACTCGCCCGAACTCGGCCGGCATCATCATCGACGCGATCCGCGCGGCGAAGATCGCCAAGGACCGCGGCATCGGCGGCGCCCTGCTGTCGGCGTCGTCCTACCTCATGAAGTCGCCGCCGGAGCAGCGCCCCGACGACCTCGGCCGCGCCAAGCTCGAGGCCTTCATCCGGGGCGAGGAGGAGCGCTGAGCGCGCTCTGACGCCCCACGCCTGACCCGAGCGGGCGGCATCCGAGACCGGTCGGATGCCGCCCGCTCGCGCGTGTGCGCCGCGGCGAGTGCGCAGGCGGTTGCCGGGGCGACCACCTGCGCACTCGAGGCGGGGCTACGCGTCGGCATCGACGGCCACGACGACCACGGAGACGTTGTCGCGCCCCCCGGCATCCACCGCCGCCTCGACGAGCGCGTCGGCGGCCGCCTGCGGGTCGGCGTGGGCCGAGGCGACCCGCGCGATCTCGTCGTCGTCGAGCTCGTTGGACAGCCCGTCGCTGCACACGACGAAGCGCTCACCCGCCTCGGGCTCGAGGACCCAGAGGTCGGCGTCCGGCGGCGGGTCCGACCCGAGCGAGCGGGTGATGACGTTGCGCATCGGGTGCTGGGCGGCCTCGGCCTCGTCGATGAGCCCGGCGTCGAGGAGCGCGCGGACCTCCGAGTGGTCGCGGGTCACCTGGGTCGCACCGTCGCCGGTGAGGCGGTAGACGCGCGAGTCGCCGATGTTGAACACCACCCACGCGTCGTGCCCGTCGCCGCCGCTGACGGCCAGGCCCGAGACGGTGGTGCCCATCCCCCGCTGGCCCGGGTCGTGCGCCTGCGAGTCGAGGATCCGCCGGTTCGCCTCGGCGAGCACGGCCGCGACGTCCTCGCGGCTGCGGGGCTCGCTGCGCCTCGAGCCGGGCCAGGGCCTCGACGACGAGCCGGCTGGCCACCTCCCCCGCGGCGTGGCCGCCCATGCCGTCGGCGACCGCGAAGACGACGCCGTCGGCGAGGACGCTGTCCTCGTTGTGGTCGCGCACCCGGCCGACGTGGGTGGCCGCGCCCCAGCGCACCGACAGCGCCGGTGCCGGCGAGGGGTCGCCGACGGGCCGCGCTCACGGCAGGAACGGCTTCACGGGGACCGGCATGGACGAGCTCCCTCGGACGTCGGATCGGGCAGGGCGAGCCTAGCCGGGCCATGACCCCGGGCGGCCGACGCTCCGGCCTCCGGCGAGCGCGCGTCGCCCGACCTTCGACACGGCCGGAACACCGTACGCTCGCGGCGCCGTCGCCGTGACGCCGACCTACCGTGGCCGGGTGCCAGCCTCTCGCCGTTCCGCCCTGCTCGGCGCCGCCGCCCTGGCGGCCGGCGCCGGGTGGCGCGGGCCGGACTGGGGCCGACCTCGCAGCTGTTCGGGGCGTTCCCCCATCGCGCCGAGACGACCGCGCGGGTCGTGGCCCTGAGCTTCGACGACGGCCCCAACGAGCCGCACACCTCGCGCCTGCTCGACGTCCTCGCCGACCGCGGGGTCCCGGGCACGTTCTTCCAGGTCGGCCGGTGCGCCCGCCGCCACCCCGAGGTCACCCGTCGGGTCGTCGCCGAGGGCCACGTGCTCGCGAACCACAGCGAGAGCCACCTGTTCTCGCGCTACCTCACCGAGCCGGCCCACACCCTCGAGGTCGAGCGGGGGCGCGCGACCCTCGCCGAGATCTCCGGGCGCGTGCCCCTGCTCTACCGGCCGCCGTGGCTGTGCCACTGGCCCTGGGTCCTGCGGGGGATCCGCGCCACCGGGTCCTCGGTCGTGTCCGGGACCTTCGCCCACCCGTGGGAGCTCGTGCAGCCGCGTCCGGAGGTGATCCTCGCGGGCGCCCTGCGGCGGACCCGGCCGGGCAGCATCCTCATCCTCCACGACGGCCGGGAGGCGCGCGGCGGCTTCCGGGGTTCCACCGTCGCCGCGGTCGGCCCCCTCGTCGACAGGTTGCGCAACCAGGGCTACACCTTCACCACGGTCGACCGGCTGCTCGGCGTTCCCGCGTACGTGCAGGTCGCGGCATGAGCCGGCTCGACATCGCCCCTGAAGCCCGGATGCCGGTCGCGTCCCCTCCGCGCCTGCGCCCGGTCCTCGCCGCGCTCATGGTGGGCCTCGCGCTCGCCGAGCTGGACGCCACGGTGTTCTCCACGGCCCTGCCCACCGTCACCGGGGAGCTGGGGGGCAGGAACGGTCTGCTCTGGGCGACGACGGCCTACCTCGTCACCGGCACGGTGATGATGCCCGTGCTCGGCCGGCTCGGGGACCTCCTCGGCCGGCGCCGGGTCTTCCTCGCGGCGCTGGCCGTGCTCGTGGCCGGCTCCGCGCTCGGCGGGCTCGCCGCCGACCTCCCCACCCTCGTCACGGCGCGGGCCGTGCAGGGCCTTGGTGGGGGCGCGCTCCTCGTGCTCGTCTACGCCGTCGTCGCCGACCTCGTCCCCGAGCGCCGCCGGCCCCCGGTCATGACCACCATCGGTGCCGTCTTCGCCCTCTCGGCGATCGCCGGACCCCTCCTCGGTGGCTGGCTCGCCGAGACCGTGGGGTGGCGGTGGGCGTTCTGGCTCAACGTGCCGCTCGGTGCCGTGGCCCTCGTCCTCGCGGCACGCCACCTGCCCCGTCACCGACCCACGCGGGCCGACGTACACCTCGACGTCGCCGGGACCGCCCTGCTCACCGCGGCGGTCCTCCTCGTCACCCTGGTCGTCGCGGCGGCCGCCCGCCCCCGGGTGCCCGTGACCTGGGTGGCCGCCGGCGTGGGCCTGACCCTGGCCTGTGGGTGGGCGCTGGTCCGCGTCGAGCGGCGCGCGCCCCAGCCCCTGCTCCCGCCGCTCCTGTTCCGGGACCGCACCTTCGTCGTCGCCGTGCTCGGTGGGCTCGTCCTCGGTGCGGCGATGTTCGGCACGATCGGGTACCTGCCGACGTACCTGCAGCTGGCCGCCGGGCTGTCCCCCACCCGGGCCGGGCTGATGATGCTGGCCCTCGTGGGCGGTCTCGGGTCCGCCGCGGTCGCCGCCGCCCAGGTCGTCGCGCGCACCGGCCGACACCGAGCCCTACCGGTGCTGGGAGCGGCGCTCACGGCATCCGCGCTCGCTCTCATGTCGCGCTGGGAGCCGGACACCTCGCTCGTCGTCGTCGGCGGCTGCCTGGCCCTGCTCGGGGTGGGCATCGGGTGCGCGCTGGGAGGTGCTCGTCGTCGTCGTCCAGGGCACCGTTCCAGCGCGGCACCTCGGCATCGCGACGGCGACGAACGGGTTCTTCCGCGAGGTGGGCGTGCTCGTCGGATCGGCCGCGGTCGGCGCGGCCTTCACGACGCGGTTGTCGGAGAACAAGACGGTGGTCACGGCGGGTTCGCTGACCCCCGAAGGCGTCGCCGCGCTCGCACCGGGTGCTCGGGCTCAGGTGGCCGGCGCCTACGCCGACGCGCTGACGCCGGTGTTCCTCGCGCTCGCCGTGCCGGTCGCGGTCGGCGCCGTGCTGCTCCTCCTCGTCCGTCGCCTCCACCTCGCGACGGCGCTGCCGAGCCCGGGCGACGACGCCGCCGGGAGGTCGCGGTGAACAGCGTCGCGACCGAGGCCGATCGTCGGTTGGCGCCGTCGCCAGGTGACCTCCGGCCCCGCCCGGTGCCGCCCCCCCGTTCTCCGTCGTCGTACCGGCGCACAACGAGGCCGAGGTCCTCTGCCGCACCCTGCGTCGCTGCGCTACCAGGACTTCGCGTGCCCCGTGGAGGTCGTCGTCGTCTACAACGGCAGCACCGACGCCACCGCCGACGTCGCCCGTGCTGCCCGGGCGCGCGTCGCCGAGGAGCCCACGCTCCGCGTGTGCGCTGCCCGGCAGCTTCGCACCCACCTCGCCCCCCGCCAGGTCGTCGTGTCCACGGACGCCGACACCGTGCACCCGCCCTACTCGCTGACCCTGATCTACGCAGCTTTCCAGGCCTACCCTGACCTCGTGGCCGTCTCAGTGCCCTGTCTCTACGAGTACCCTCCTCGCTGCGCTGCCTTCCTCCCCCCACTCCTCTTCCTATTCGTTGCCGTGTCCCACTCCCTCACCTCCCTCGTCTCTTACTTCACCTCTACCAACTTCTCCTTCCTCATCTAGCTCTTCCCTCTCTACTACACCTCCCTCACCCATCGCTCCCACTACATCTACCTCCTTCCTCTTCTTCCTCTCTTCCACCCCTTGCCTTTTCACTCCCTCTACCCCTTACTCACTTCTTCTCACCTTCTCTACCAATTTCTCTCCCACACTCTCCTCTTCTCCTACTACACTACTACACCCTCTTCTACTTCTTTTACCCTCTCTCTCCTCACCTCGTCGTCGGCGTCGCACCGCCGTTCCTTCCTGCCACCGCCTCGTGCCGCCTGAGGTGCACTCACCCCCCCGCTGGGTCGCTCGGCGCTGCTCGCCGTGCTCGCCCCCCGTCGGGGGTGCGCGGGGTCAGCCGCCTCCTGCGCCGCCCTCGGCCGACTCGGGCTGCTCGGCCCACCAGGCGAGCAGCCGCTCGCGGGCCGCGTCCGGGCCGATCGGCCCCTCGTCCAGGCGCACCGCGAGCAGGTGCTGGTAGGCGCGGCCGAGCAGCGGCCCGGGCCGGATGCCGAGGACGGCCGCGATCTCGTTGCCGTCGAGCTCCGGGCGCACCGCCCGCAGCTCCTCCTCCTCGAGCAGCCGCTCGATCCGCCGCCTCGAGGTCGTCGTAGGTCGCGGCGAGCCGTCGCGCCTTGCGGACGTTGCGGGTCGTGCAGTCGGCCCGGGTGAGGCGGTGCAGGCGCGGTAGCAGCGGCCCGGCATCCGTGATGTAGCGGCGCACCGCCGAGTCGGTCCACTGGCCCTCGCCGTAGCCGTGGAAGCGCAGGTGCAGCTCGACGAGCCGCGCGACCGCCTTGGTCGTGTCCTTGTCGAAGCGCAGGGCCCGCATCCGCTTGGCGACGAGCTTGGCGCCCACGACCTCGTGGTGGTGGAAGGAGACGCCGCCGCCGGCCTCGAAGCGCCGGGTGCCCGGCTTGCCGATGTCGTGGAGCAGCGCGGCCAGCCGCAGCACGAGGTCCGGGCCGGGAACCGACTCCGCGGGCCCGTCGGGCGGCCCCTCGAGGTCGACGGCCTGCTCGAGCACGGTGAGGGAGTGCTCGTAGACGTCCTTGTGGCGGTGGTGCTCGTCGACCTCGAGCTGGAGCGCGGGCAGCTCCGGGAGCACGTGCGCCGCCAGCCCGGTCGCGCACATCAGCTCGAGGCCGGCGCGCGGGTACCTGCCGAGCACGAGCTTGACGAGCTCGTCGCGAACCCGCTCGGCCGAGACCATCTCGATCGACGCCGCCATGTCGCGCATCGCCGCCACGACCTCGGATGCCGGCGCGAGGCCGAGCTGGGCGACGAACCGCGCCGCGCGCATCATCCGCAGCGGGTCGTCGCCGAAGGAGACCTCGGGCGGTGACGGCGTCCGCAGCAGGCCGGCGGCCAGGTCGTCCAGGCCGCCGTGCGGGTCGACGAAGGTGAGGTCGGGCAGCCGCAGCGCCATCGCGTTGACGGTGAAGTCGCGGCGGACGAGGTCGTCGTCGAGCGAGTCGCCGAAGGCGACGACTGGCTTGCGGGTGCGCCCGTCGTAGGCGTCGGCGCGGTAGGTCGTGACCTCGACGACGGTGCTGCCCCGGCGGGCGCCGATGGTGCCGAACTCGCGGCCCATGTCCCAGGTCGTGCTCCCCCACGCCGCCAGCAGGGCCTCGGTGTCGTCGGGCCGGGCCGACGTCGTGAGGTCGAGGTCGGTGGCGGTGCGCCCGAGCAGGGCGTCGCGCACCGGGCCCCCGACGAGCGCGAGGTCGTGCCCGGCCGCCGCGAACCGCACGCCGAGGTCGGTGAGCAGCGGCAGGACGGGGGCCAGGTGGGTGACCGCCTGCCGGAGCAGGGCCGAGGACGGAGGACGGGTGGACACGAGGACCAAGGGTATGCCGACCGCGCGCCGGCCCGGAGCGGCCGACGCGGGCGCCGGCACCGGCACCGAGGCCACGGGCCGCCCGTCGGCACACTGGTTACAGTGACCAGATGAGCCACGCCGCCGCAGATCCGCCCGGGGTGCCCCCCCGGCGGCTCCCGGCGGTCGAGGAGCGCAGCGCGGGCGGGGTGGTCGTCGACGTGCACGAGGGCGAGGCGCGGATCGCCGTCATCGCCCGGCGCAACCGCGCCGGCCGGGTCGAGTGGTGCCTGCCCAAGGGCCACATCGAGGGCGAGGAGACGCTGCCGCGAGACCGCCGCGCGGGAGGTCGCGGAGGAGACCGGCATCATCGGCAACGTCCTCATCGAGCTCGGGACGATCGACTACTGGTTCGCGGCCGGCGAGCGGCGCATCCACAAGTACGTCCACCACTTCCTCCTCGAGGCGGTCGGGGGCGACCTCACCATCGAGAACGACCCCGACCACGAGGCGATCGACGTCGCGTGGCTACCGTTGCGCGAGGCGCACCGCCACCTGACCTTCCCGAACGAGCGGCGCATCGCCCGGGTCGCCTGGCAGCGGCTCGCCGGCGACGCCTGAGCCCTCCCCGTCCCCGGAAGACCCCCGACCCCATGACCACCGAGCCCCCCGGCCCCCCGCCCGGCGACCGCTCCGACGACGGCGCGGACGACGCCGACGACGACGAGCCGGTCGACGACGGGCGACGAGCGTCGTGACCCCGGCGGCGCGACGCTGGCCGCCGAGGCGGGGCAGAGCCCCGGCGGGGCCACGCAGAGCATCGGGCGGGCCGGGGCGATCATGGCCTCGGGCACGCTGGTCAGCCGGATGCTCGGGCTGGTGCGGGCGGCCCTGCTCACCGGCGTCATCGGCACCACCGGCTACGCGGCCGACGCCTTCACCGCGGCGAACTCGCTGCCGAACACGTTCTACCTCCTCATCGCGGGCGGCGCCGTCAACGCGATCTTCGTGCCGCAGATCGTGCGGGCCAAGCTCCGGCCCGACGGCGACGAGTTCGTCAACCGGATCATCACCATCTCGCTCGCCCTCCTCGCTGGCGCGACGGTCGTCATGACGCTGCTCGCGCCCCTGGCCGTGCGGCTCTACTACAACGTCGACAACGAGGCGGCCCTCGGCCTCGCCACGGTGTTCGCGGTCATCTGCCTGCCGCAGATCTTCTTCTACGGGCTCTACACGATCCTCGGGCAGGTGCTCAACGCCCACGGCCGCTTCGCCGGCTACATGTGGGCACCCGCCCTGGCGAACATCGTCGCCATCGTCGGGCTGGTCTGGTTCCAGCGGGCCGGCTTCCCCACGGCCGCCGCCCCGGCCGACTGGACCCCCGAGATGATCGCCATCCTGGCCGGGTCGGCCACGCTCTCGATCGTCGTCCAGGCCCTCTCGCTGATCGTCCCGCTGCGCCGGATCGGCTTCCGCTACCGCCCTGTCTGGGGCATCCGCGGCCACGGCCTGGGCGAGGTCAGCACCGTCGCGAAGTGGACCTTCGGCTCCATCGTCGTCAGCTCCGCTGGGCTTCGTCGTCACCTCGCGGGTGCTGACCCGCGCGACCCCGCTCGGCCAGGCGGCCGGCGACCCGGTCGCCGGGCTCGCCGCGTTCAACCCCGCCCTGCTCATCGCCATGCTGCTGCACGGCCTCATCACGGTCTCGCTCATCACCGCGCTCTACACCCGGCTGTCCGAGGCGGCCAGCCGGGGCGACCACGCCCGGTCATGCGCTACCACCACCAGGGCCTGCGGATGCCGTCGGTCATCCTCGTGCCCGGAGTCGTCTTCGTCGGCGTGCTCGCGCCCTACGTCGCCTCCACGCTGTTCTTCAAGAACACCCTGGAGGAGACCCGCGCGATCGCCGTCGTGCTCTCCGGCCTCATCTGGCTGGTCATCCCGATGGCCTGGACCTACCTCAACGACCGGGTCTTCTACGCCCACCAGATGACCTGGATGACGTTCCGGCTCCAGTGCGTCTCCACGACCCTGTCGACGGTCGGCGCCCTCGTCGCGGCCACGTTGGCGCCGAGCCCCACGGCCTTCACCCTGAGCCTGGGGCAGGCGCTGGCCTACGTCGTCACGGCGCTCGGTCGGGTTCTTCGTCCTGCGCCGCCAGCACGGCCACCTGGGCCTGCGGGGCACGGTCGTGGTCTACGTCAAGCTCGCCGTGCCCGCCGTGCTCACGGCCCTGGCCCTCTCTGGCGCATCCACACCCTCCTGCCCGACCTCGGCGAGGCCCGCGGCGTGCGCGGGCTGGTCCTCGGCGGCACCGTGCTCGCCGTGGCTGGGGTCATCCAGCTCGACCGTCACCTGGGGGGTGGCGCACCTCTCGGCGTCCGCGAGATCGGCGCCGCCCTCGAGCCGATCACCCGCAGGCTCCGGCGCCGCTGACCTCCAGTGCCTACTATGGGCGCACACCCGCCGGCCGCGGGTGGAGGGCGCGCCACGCGCGCCGGGCACGACGAGCGAGAGGAGCAGCGGTGAGGGGTGTGGGTCCCGGCACCGTCCTCGGTGGCCGATACACCGTTCGCCGGCGCCTCGAGCAGCTGCACCGCACGGAGCGCTGGTCCGCCGACGACACGACGCTGGGGCGCACCGTCTCGGTCCTCTGCATGGCCGGTGACGACCACCGCACGCCCGCCCTGCTCGACGCCGCCCGGCGGGCCGCCTCGGTCACCCATGGCGTGTTCGTCCGCATCCTCGACGTCGGTCCGACGACGACGTCGCGTTCGTCGTCGAGGAGGACCTGGGCGAGGCGAGCACGCTCGCCGAGCTCGTCACCGACGGTGGCGTCCCCGGCGACGAGGTCCGCCGGATCACCGGTGAGGTCGCCGCCGCCCTCGAGTCGGCCCGCCAGCGCGGGATGCACCACCTCGACCTCAAGCCCGAGGACGTGCTGCGCACCCCCGACGGCGACGTGCGGGTCCGCGGCCTCGAGACCGCCGCCGTGCGCGCCGGGGAGGACGGCGCCGAGGCCGAGGACGCCGCCCGGCGCGACGCCGTGGGGGTCGTCGCGCTCGCCTACGCCGGCCTCACGGGCCTCTGGCCGCTCGGCGCCGGTGGCTCGGGCCTCGGCCCCGCACCCCGCGTCCCCGGTGGGGTGGCCGCCCCCTCGGAGATCGCCGCCGGCGTCCCGCGCGACCTCGACGCGATCTGCCGGCTGACCCTCAACGACGACCAGGGGCCCACGAGCCCGGGCGACTACGCGCGGCAGGTCGCCCCGTGGCCCTCGCGGCAGGTCGTCGGCCGCCCGACCGCCCGCTCGGCTCGGCCGCACCGGTCCCCGACGCCACCGCCGACCCTGACCCTGACGCCGGCGGCCGGGCGCCCGAGCCGGCCGCCGGCCGTGGGGGCCGCAGCCGTGGTGCCACGGCCCTGCGGGACGCCCTGAGCCGAGCCGCCCGCCGACACCTTCTCCCTCCGCGCATCCGGCAGGCCCGGCCCCGGTGGGCGCCCCGACACCCTGGAGCCGCCCGGGCTGCCCACCGTCGGGGCCCCAGCGGCGGGTGGGGCGGGGGGCGGGTACCGCCGGGCGCCCGGCATCCGGCGCGTCGCGGACGGCGTCACGCGACGCAGACCCTCGAGCGACGACCGCGAGGAGGCCGGCCCCGTGGACGACGACCTCGACTGGCTGCGCACGGACCCAGGCGCCCTGCGGGGACGGTGGCGGTCGAGCACCACCCCGACCGCGACCACCCCGACGGCATCGCGCCCGCGGAGGTTCCCGCAGCACCGCGGCCGCGGGGACGGCCGCAGCCGGCGCGGCCGTCGCCGGTGCGCTCGGGACGGTCGGCGGCCGGGTGGGGGGCCTCGCCCGCCGGGCCGTCGACAAGGTCTCCGAGCTCAGCCCCGACACCGCCCCGCGCACGAGCGAGGACGGGCTCGAGGCGCCGGCACCGCTCGTCCCGGCGGAGCCGCTGACCAAGGACGAGTCCAAGCTCGCCCTCGGCATCGTGGCGGGCTTCCTCATCCTCGCCCTCGTCATCGGCATCTGGGGCGTCTCGCGCATCGGGTCGAACAGCGGAGGGGTTCTCGGCGGCTCGGCGGCCCCCGCGACCCGCACCACGACCGTCGCGCCCAGCACCCCCGCCCCGACCGCCAGCGCGTCGGAGCCGGCAGACGGCGCCACCGCGGCCGAGCCCCTTGCGATCCTCAAGGTCGAGGCCTACGACCCCGAGGGCGACGGGGAGGAGAACAACAAGTTCACGCCCAAGGACTACGACGGCGACAAGGGCACCGGCTGGGCGTCCGAGAACTACCGCTCGGAGAAGTTCGGGGGCCTGAAGAAGGGGCTCGGGGTCATCGTCGACCTCGGCCCGAACAAGAAGCCCCAGAGCGTCGAGCTCGACGTGCCGGTCGCCGCCGACATCGAGGTGTACGTCGGCCCCGACAACCGCCTCGAGGGCGCCACGAAGATCGGGGAACAGGACAAGGCCGAGGGCACCGTCACGTTCGACGTCCCGGCCGACGTCAGCGGGCAGTACATCGTCGTGTGGTTCACGGAACTGACCACGGACGACGACGGCAAGCGCCGCGCCCGGCTCGACGAGGTCGTCGTCACCGGCTGACGCCGGGCGCTCCGCATGCTCGACGACCTCAGCACGCTCAGCGACAAGGAGCTCGTTCGAACGGCACGTCGCCGGAGACGGCGGCCCCGCCTTCGGCGAGCTGTTCCGCCGACACCGCGACCGGATGTATGCCGTCGCGCTGCGGACGACGTCGAACCGCGAGCTCGCGGCGGATGCCGTCCAGGACGCCTTCGTCTCGGCCTTCCGCCGCGCCGACGCCTACCGGGGCGAGGCCGCGGTCACGACCTGGCTCCACCGCATCGTCGTCAACGCCTGCCTCGACCGCATCCGGCGGGAGCGGGTGCAGGTGCGGCGAGCCGGCGACCTCGGGGAGCTCGACCTGCCCGACCGTCACGACCACCACGCCGCCGTCGAGGCCCACCTCGACGTGCACGAGGCGCTCGCGCGGCTTCCCGAGGGCCAGCGGCTCGCTCTCGTGCTCGTCGACATGCACGGCCTGCCCGTGGCGGAGGCGGCCCAGGTCCTGGGGGTCGCCGAGGGCACGGTGAAGTCCCGGTGCTTCCGGGGCCGCGAGGCACTCGCGGCGATCCTGCGTCCTCGTGGGGACGACCCCGACGAGGCACCGGTGCGTGGCCCGGCGGAACCGCAGGAGGCCCCGTGACGTCCCACCCCCGGCCCGACCCCTGTCGGCCCCGCCCGACCCGCCCACCACCCCCCAGGGCATGTCCCGGAGGACCTCGTGACCCACCCGCACGACGACACGGCACCCGCCGAGCACGACCCCACGGGGATGCGCGACCTCCTGGCGTCCCTCCCCGACCCCGGTCCGATGCCCGACGACCTCGTCGCACGGATCAGCGCCGCGTTGGCCGGTGAGGTCGCGCTCCCGGGCCGGAGGAGGGCTCGGCCGCCCCCGCGTCGTGCCGCTGCGCCGCGGCATCCGGCTGCGCCACCTCGGGGTCGCCGCGGCCGTCGTCATCGGCGGTGGGGCTTGGTGGGTACGCCCCCGGCGGCCTCTTCCGGGTCGGAGGCTGACGGCCTCCATCGGGGCCGGGTACGGCGACGACGCCGGGGCGGCGGTACAGGAGCAGTCCGACTCCGCGGCCCGGGTCGCTCCGGACGCGGGGACCGGCCAGGTCGTCGTCGTCATGTCGGGCGTCGACCACGTGTCCGAGCGGCTCGACGTGACCGCACGCGAGGTCGACGCCCGTCACGAGCCCCTCGCCGCCCTCGCCGCCGAGTCCCCCGGCTCGGCCCGGTCGGCACGCCCATCGGAGCCCGTTCCTGCGCCGACGCCCTCGGCGTCCCTCCGACGGCCGGCCTCCTCGTCGACGTCGCCGAGGTCGACGGGTCACCGGCAGCGGTCCTCGTCGTGCACGACGAGGCGGGGCGCACGGCGTACGCCGTCGACCGCTCCTGCACCACGGGCACCACCGGCCTCATCCGTGGTCCGGTGGCCCTCGACGGATGAGCCTCGGCCACTCACGGCCCGGCTGACGGCCGGCGGGGCGGCAGCGGCCGGGGAACATCGCGGGCCTAGGATCGGTTCCACGAAGGCACCGCATGTTGCGGTTGCCGCCCGCTCACACCACAAGGGGATGTGTCCTTGACCTCCGACGTCCGCAACGTCATCATCATCGGCTCCGGCCCGGCCGGCTGGACCGCCGCCGTCTACGCGGCGCGCGCCAACCTCGAGCCGTTGATGTTCGAGGGCGCCGTCACCGCCGGTGGTGCGCTGATGAACACCACCGAGGTCGAGAACTTCCCCGGCTTCCGCGACGGCATCATGGGCCCCGACCTCATGGAGAACATGCGGGCGCAGGCCGAGCGGTTCGGCACCGAGGTCGTCACCGACGACGTGCAGTCCGTGCGGCTCGAGGGCGACGTCAAGGTCGTCACCGACTCCGAGGGCACCGAGCACCGGGCGCGGGCCGTCATCCTCGCCATGGGCTCCGCCTACCGCGAGCTGGGCCTGCCCGACGAGAAGCGGCTCTCCGGTCACGGCGTCTCGTGGTGCGCGACCTGTGACGGGTTCTTCTTCCGCGACCAGGACATCGCCGTCGTCGGCGGTGGCGACTCCGCCGTCGAGGAGGCCACCTTCCTCACGAAGTTCGCCCGCTCGGTCACCCTCGTGCACCGCCGCGACGAGCTGCGGGCCAGCGCCATCATGGCCGAGCGTGCCTCGGCCAACCCCAAGATCCGCTTCGCGTGGAACAGCGCCGTCGACGCCATCCACGGCGAGGACAAGCTCACCGGCGTCACCCTGCGCGACACGGTCACCGGCGAGACGCGCGAGCTACCGGTCACCGGTCTGTTCGTCGCCATCGGGCACGACCCGCGCAACGAGCTCGTCAAGGGCGTCATCGAGCTCGATGCCGAGGGCTACGTCCTCGTGGAGGGCCGCTCGACCCGCACGAACGTGCCCGGCGTCTTCGCGTGCGGCGACCTCGTCGACCACACCTACCGCCAGGCCGTCACCGCCGCCGGCTCCGGCTGCGCCGCCGCGCTCGACGCCGAACGCTTCCTCTCCCACCACTGACCACAGCGGTGTCGGACCCCTCCGGCACCATCGACCCCAGACCCCACACCCACCCTGCGAAAGGACCCCCATGGGAGCCGTCTCCACCACCTCCGACGCGACCTTCGAGGCCGACGTCCTCAAGAGCGACAAGCCCGTGCTCGTCGACTTCTGGGCCCCTTGGTGCGGTCCCTGCCGCGCCGTCGCGCCGGTGCTCGCCGAGATCGCCCGCGACCACGACGAGGTCTCGATCGTCAAGCTCAACACCGACGAGAACCCGGCCATCACGGGCCAGCTCGGCATCACGAGCATCCCCACGATGCACGTCTACCAGAACGGCGAGATCGTCAAGACGATCATCGGCGCGCTGCCCAAGCCGAAGCTGCTCCGCGAGCTCGAGCCCTTCCTGGGCTGACCTCGCCGACGCCCGAGGGCGCGGAACCCGTTGCGGCGCAACGGGTTTCCGCGCCTCCTGCGTTTGTCCTGTCCGGCGGATGCCGGGTCGTCCGCCGCGGCGTCGGCGTCGCGCAGGTGCATCGCGTCGAGGATGCGGTTGAGGTCCTCGACCGACGCGAACTCCACCGTGAGGCGGCCCTTGCGCTGACCGAGGGCGATGCGCACCCGCGTCTCGAGCCGGTCGGAGAGGTCGGCGGCGAGGTCGTCGAGCTGCGGCCGTCGGGTCCCCGCGCGCGGGGCGCGGCGCGGCGCCGGGCCACCGTCGTCCCCGAGCGCGACGAGCTCCTCGACCGAGCGGACCGAGAGCCCCTCGGCGACGATGCGGCTCGCCATCCGCTCCATCGCCTCGGCGTCGGGGAGGCCGAGCAGGGCGCGGGCGTGGCCGGCGCTGAGCACGCCGGCGGCGACCCGGCGCTGGACGGCAGGGGGCAGCCGGAGCAGCCGCAGGGTGTTCGAGATCTGCGGTCGGGACCGACCGATGCGCCGGGCGAGCTCCTCCTGGGTGCAGCCGAAGTCGTCGAGCAGCTGCTGGTAGGCGGCGGCCTCCTCGAGGGCGTTGAGCTGGCTGCGGTGGAGGTTCTCGAGGAGCGCGTCGCGCAGCAGGTCGTCCTCGTCGGTGGCCTTGATGATGGCCGGGACGACGTCCTTCCCCGCCTCCCGGGAGGCTCGCCACCGCCGCTCGCCCATGATGAGCTCGTAGCGGACCCCGTCCTCGGCCATCCCCTCCGGCACCCGTCGCACGACGACGGGCTGCAGGACACCGATCTCGCGGATCGAGTGCACGAGCTCGGCCAGCTCGTCCTCGTCGAACGCCGTCCGGGGCTGGCGGGGGTTCGGCCGGATCTGGTCGACCGGGATCTCCGCGAACTCGGCGCCGGGGACGGGTCGCAGCTGCGAGGCGGGGTCCGCCACCGCCGCCGCGGTGTCGTGGCCGTCGGCGCTGCCGCCGGCCGGACCCCCGCTCGCGTGCCGCGGCCGGGCGGCGCGGCGGCCGGGGGCGGTCCTGGTCACGGAAGAAGACGTCGACCGGCCGGTCGGCCGCCGACGCACCGCTCGGGATCAGCGCTCCCAGGCCACGGCCCAGGGCGCGTCGCTTCTCGGTCATGCGGACTCCTCGGCGGTCTCGTCGTGCCCGACGCCACGCTCGGCCAGCTCGACCGCCGCCTCGAGGTAGGACAGGGCACCGCTGCTGTTCGGGTCGTAGGTCATGACGGTCTGCCCGTGGCTCGGCGCCTCCGAGATCCGCACCGACCGGGGCACGCTGGCCGAGAGGGTCTGGTCGGGGAAGTGCTCGCGCACCTCGTCCGCGACCTGGGCCGAGAGCCGGGTGCGGCCGTCGTACATCGTCAGGAGGATCGTCGACACGTGCAGCCCCGGGTTGAGGTGGCTGCGGATGAGCTCGATGTTCTTCAGCAGCTGGGACAGCCCTTCGAGGGCGTAGTACTCGCACTGGATGGGGATGAAGACCTCGCTCGCCGCGACGAACGCGTTGACCGTCAGCAGGCCGAGGCTGGGCGGGCAGTCGATGAAGACGTAGTCGACCTGCTCCCCCGCCGCGACGCGCCCCTCGATGTACGCCGACACCGCCTTCTTGAGGCGGGTCTCGCGGGCCACGAGCGAGACGAGCTCGATCTCCGCACCGGCGAGGTCGATGGTCGCGGGCACGCAGGTGAGCCCGGGGATGTCCGGGCAGGTCTGGACGACCTCGGCGACCGGCCGCCCGTCGACGAGGACGTCGTAGACGCTCGGCACCTCCGCGTGGTGCTCGATACCCAGTGCGGTGCTGGCGTTGCCCTGCGGGTCCAGGTCGATGACGAGGACCGAGCTGCCGGCCTGGGCAAGGGCTCCCGCCACGTTGACCGTCGTCGTCGTCTTGCCGACCCCACCCTTCTGGTTCGCCACGGTGAGGACCCGCGTGCGCGCTCGGTCGTGGCACGTGCCCGCCCGCTCAGCGTGATCCGCTTGCGCGCGTCCTCGGCGACGGCACGAGCGAGCGGCGTGTGCTCGTCGCTGCCCGGCAGGGCGGCGGCGATCTCGGCACGCTGCTGGGCGTCCTCGGCGGCCGGGTGGTCCATGGAGTCCTCTCGCACCTCGGGGGAGGTCGTCGTCGGCTGGGGAGCTGGCTGGTATCGGGGCGGCCGCCACCCTGTCGGCATCCGCTGCCGGGGCGCCCGGCGAAGCCGGCCGGGTCGACCGTTTCACGTGAAACGGTGTCCGGAGCCGGCCACCCAAGAGGTGACGTCGGCGGGCCGACGAGCCGCGGGAAGCCGAGGCCCGGAGCGGCGGACCTGCGCGCAGAGATGTCGATCGTGCTGCTCATCCGACCACTCTCGTCGATGTAGGGCTGGAACTCCGTCATCCAACCCCACGGCGCGTCGACACGCCAAGCACAGCGACTCCCTGGGGAGAAGCCGGCATGGGTTCGCGTCAAGGGGTTCGCGAGCCTGCGTGTTTCACGTGAAACATCCGGGCCGTCGTCATGCTCATCCGTCGATCGGGCCGACGCTGAGAGTGTGACTCGTGGCCATCCTTCGTCGGTCTGTCATTGCTGGTTCGACTCGCATGGGTTGTAGCACCAGGTGGCCATCGCGCCGGCCGCTCTGGCGAGCGTGTCCGCGCCAGAGCGGTGGTCAGCCGGCGGCAGGTCCGGGCGATCAGTTCCCGGACGACCCGCTGAACGTGGCACCACTACTCGGGGCGGATGGAGCCATGACAGTGCCGGCGCCCCCGGGTCGCCGACCTCAGAGGTGGACGACCTCCTGGAATGGGATCCTCCGCCACTGCGCCCAGTGGGTGGTCAGGCACGGTCTCATGACAAGAGAGCACGAGCAGGCCCGACTCGGACGACAGGATGGTCGACGCAAGCCGCTCGAGGCTCCATGAACACTGATGAGCGCGGATGGTTGGGCTTGACTGACTGGCTGGGCGAGCCGGAGGTCCTGTCGAAGGGAACGCATCACCCACTCCGCGATTGCGCGTGGCAGAACTGCTCCGGGTGGTGAACCGCAGCTGAGCGCCACCGTGGCGCTCCTCCTGTCGGAATCGGGGACGTCGTGGCTGCTCGCAACCGATGCCCACCGCGAAGGTGACGGCACCCGGAGGGGGCTCTCCCCCGCCTACCCCCGAGCTGGCGGGCTGACGGTGACGTTGGGCGGGTCAAGGCCTCGGGTGCCTGGCTTCGCCCCCGGAGTGCACACCTCCAGACGGGGAGTACTCCGGGCCAGCGGTGGGGAAGAGGACGCGGGCGAGGGAACCGTCGGCCGGTCACCCTGGGCCCGCCGACGTCCATCCGTGCCGGACGGAAGCTCACGCTGCGCCGGAAGCTCTCATTGGCGGAGCCTTGGATCCGATGCTGCGAACCGCCCTGCAGCCGAGGAGCGCCGCCTCCGAATCGCATCGTCTGGCGTCGGCCGTGTCCAGGAGCAGTCAAGCTGGGCGAAACCCGTGCTTCTCGTGGCATCCCCCGGCACCACCGCTCCGCGGGTCCGGTGGCGCCTGCCCCACTGGTGACCTTCGAGCGGCGTCCATCCTGCGCCGCCACTCTTGCAGCGGGACCGGTCCCGACCCGTGAGGGCTCCCAACGGCCACCGGCCGAGCCGCTGAGGTCTCTCCCACACGGGGGCTGCCATCGGCATGGGCCGCCGTTGAGCGCCACCCGTCGAAAGACGGGCGCGCCACGGTCGCTGAGCACTACCCCCATGCTGGTGCCCAGAGCTGCGACGTTTCACGTGAAACACGGCTCTCGAAGCCAGACGTCGCGATGTTTCACGTGAAACGAAGGGGCCGCCTCCGAGCGGTCGCAACTGCCTCCACCGGTGTACACCACCATGCTCAGGGTCCGCGTCCGCCTCGGATGCCGGGCCGTGGGTTCCGCTGCCCGGGACGTGGCGTCGCGGGCGCCAGCCGGTCCCGGGCGCTTGTCACCACGCCGGCCGACGAACGCCCTCAGCGCTCCGCGCCGAGCGCGGCTGGGCTCCGGCCCTGTCACCGGTTGCGAGTGCTCGCCCTCGACGGTTTGGGGCGGCGGGTCGGCCGGCCGGCCGGGCGCGGTCCGAACGTCAGGTCCACGGTGAGCACGGGCTCGGGCAGCATCGTCTCCCCCGTGCTCGGTGACAGCCGCAGCGACGAGCCCGAGGCGCTGCAGGGCGCGCCGGTCCTGCTCGAGCTCCTCGGTCGCCGACCTTCCCTTCATCGCGACGACGGTGCCGCCGCCGGGCTCGAGCAGGGGCACGCACCACCGCGCGAGCTTGTCGAGCCGGGCCACGGCTCGAGCCGTGACGAAGGGCGCCGCCAGGGTTCCCGCCAGCTCCTCGGCGCGGCCGCGGTGCACGGTGACCCCCTCGAGGCCCAGCTCGGCGACGGTGTCGGTGAGCCACTGGGTGCGCCGCAGCATCGGCTCGACGAGGTGGACCTCGAGGTCCGGGCGAGCCAGGGCCAGGGCCACGCCCGGCAACCCCGCCCCGGAGCCGACGTCGACGAGCCGGGCGCCGATCGGGTAGGCGTCCTCGACGACGGCGCAGTTGAGCACGTGCCGCTCCCAGAGCCGAGGGACCTCCCGCGGACCGAGCAGCCCGTGGCTCACCCCGGTGTCGGCCAGGATCTCGACGAACCGCACCGCGAGCGGCATCCGGCTCCCGAACAGGCCAGCCGCACCCGAAGGTGCGGCTGGCACTGGAGCGGGCGTCTCGTCGCCGGCCGGAGTGTTTCACGTGAAACGTCAGCCGGACGCCGGAAGGATGACGACGAAACGACGGGGCTCGGTGCCCTCCGACTCCGAGACCAGGCCCGCAGCGAGGACCTCGTCGTGCACCACCTTGCGCTCGAAGGCGGTCATCGGCGACATCGCCGTGCGCTCGCCGGTGGCGCGCACCTCCTCGATCGCCGTGGCCGCCAGCGACACCAGAGCCGAGCGACGCTCCGCGCGGTGGCCGGCCACGTCGAGCATGAGGCGGCTGCGCTCTCCCGTCGCGGACTGCACGGCAAGGCGAGTGAGCTCCTGAAGGGCGTCGAGCACCTGCCCGTTCTGCTCCGACGAGACGGCGCGGCACCCGGCCGTCCTCGGAGTCGACGACCGACACGGCAGCACGGTCACCGTCGATGTCGACGTCGATGTCACCGTCGAGGTCACAGATGTCGAGGAGCGTCTCGAGGAAGTCGGCCGCGACCTCGCCCTCACGCTCCAGCTGGCGACGCCGGTCCACGGGAGCGGCGGGAGCTGCGCTCTCGTCGTCGCTGTCGGCGACGCCGCCGTCCTCCCGCGGACGCCGGCTCGAGGTCGTCGTGCGGCGCCGACGGATCCGCCGGCTCGTCCGTCACCAGGTCATTCGCCACGTCCACGGGCTGGGCGGGCTCGTCGTGCTCGTCCGGCTCGCCGACGGGTGCGGCGACCGGGTCCTGCGTGAGGTTTTCGCTCATGGGGGTTCTCCTGGGGTCAGGGGGATCAGGTCGTCGGGGGCACGGTCGGCTTGCGCCGCGCCTTGCCCGGGGCCGCCGTGCCCGGCGCAGGCTCCGCCCCGTTCGGCGAACCGGGCGCGGTGGCGGCGCCGTTCGCCTTCGGGGTACTGCTCGGCTTGGCGGTTGGCGTTCATCTTCGCGCCGGTCGTCTTGGTGAGCCGGTCCCTTGGCCTTCTTGCGCTTCTTCGAGGTCGGCTGCTGGCGCTGCCCCGAGACGCGCGCCGCCTCCTCGGCCTCGGCCTGGGCCTCCGCCGCCTTGGCGGCAGCGGCGGCCGCACCGGGGATCGGCTTGCCCTTCTTCTCGAGGCGGGCGTGGTAGGCCCGCTCGGCCGCCGAGCCCGGAGCCGGCATCCGGCGGATGACGTAGAACTGCTGGCACATCGACCACACGTTGGTCGTGAACCAGTAGATGAGCACGCCGATGGGGAAGTTCACGCCCGAGACGGCGAAGACCAGCGGCAGCACGTAGAGCAGCAGCTTCTGCTGCTTGGCGAACGGGTTGTCGAGCGCCGACGCCGGCATGTTCTTCGTCATCAGCTGGCGCTGCGTCGTGAAGGTCGTGGCCGACATCAGCACGATGAGGATGCTCGTGACGATCTTGACGTTGATCGAGTCCGACCCGAGGAACGTCGCCGACAGCGAGGCGCCGAAGATCGTCGCCTGCTCGAACTGCTCGGCCACCGACTTGCGTGATCGGGCCGATCGCCTTCATCTTGCCCGCCGCGACCTCGTCCATGCCGTTCAGCACACGGAACAGACCGAAGAAGAAGGGCGACTGGACGAGGATCGGCAGGCACGAGCTGAAGGGGTTGGTCCCCTCCTTCTTGTACAGCTCCATCGTCTCCTGGGTGAGCGCCTGGCGTGACTCCGGGTCGCTCTTGCCCTTGTACTTCTTCTGGATCTTCTGCAGCTCGGGCTGGATCTGCTGCATCTTGCGCGACGCCATGATCTGCTTGTAGAAGAGCGGGATCATCGCGGCGCGCATGACGACGACGAGGCCGACGATCGACAGGGCCCAGGTCCACCCCGAGGCCGGGTCCATCCCGATGGCGGTGAAGGCCTGGTGGAACAGGTACATGATCCAGGCCACGAGCCACTCGATGGGCCCGATGATCGTGTTGAACAAGTCGCCCATGTCGTCCTTAGGGGTGTGCCGGGCGCGGCCGGCGGGGTGAGGTCACGATCGTGACAGGGTCAGAGGGTGTCCGCCGGGGCGGTGTCGGTCGGCTTCGCGGGTTCCGGGCCCGCACCGACGCCCCGCGGCCCGGTGGTGCCGGGGATCGGGCGGCCGGTGACGGGGTCGCGCAGCGGCACGTGGTCGACGCCTCCGGGGGTCCAGGGGTGGCAGCGGCCGATCCGTGCGCGCCGCCATCCAGGAGCCGCGCAGCACGCCGTAGCGCTCGAGCGCAGTGACGGCGTAGGCCGAGCACGACGGGTAGAAGCGGCAGGTGGGCGGCCGCATCGGCGAGATGACCCGCTGGTAGACCGCGGATCAGCCAGATCACGGGCGTGGCCAGCAGCCGTCCGATGCTCACGCTGCGCCTCCACGTCGGTTGACCACCCGGTGCAACAACGGGTCCAGCGCACCGGCGAGTTCCCCGCTGCTCGCGTCGGCGGCCGCCGGGTTCGCCCGCACGACGACGTCGACCCCCGCCGGGATGCCGGGCAGCCGCTGCGCGACGAGCGCCCGCAGCCGCCGCTTGGTCCGGTTGCGGACGACCGAGCCGCCGACGGCCCGGGACACGACGAAACCGACCCGCGGCGGGAGTCCCGCGCGCGCGTCGGTCTGGGTGGCATGCACGACGAGCAGCCTGGAGCCGGCCCGGCTACCCCCCGAGGAACGGACCGCCGACGTGAAGTCCGCCCGCGACCGGAGTCGGTTCGGCGCCGGCAGCACCGCCGACCTCAGGCGGACAGCTCGGAGCGGCCCTTGCGCCGGCGGGCGGACAGGATGCTGCGACCGGCGCGCGTGCGCATGCGCAGGCGGAACCCGTGCGTCTTGGCCCGGCGGCGGTTGTTCGGCTGGAAGGTCCGCTTGCTCACGTTCGTCTCTCATCTGGCGGCGGGCCGAGGCCCGGGTGGTCGGGTCGCCGGTGGCGGTCGGCTGCCATCGGAAGCGCGTGACCCCCTGCGGCGCAGAAAACCGGGTCACGGGCATGCGAAAACAGCCGAACAACAGGCCCGCCCACGGTACGCGAGAGCGGCCACGGGGGTCAAACCCGTGGATGCGGTACCCCGAACTCGGGAAAGCCCATAGGATCGCACGGAGCACGGCCCGTCGCCCGGTGCGACACACCCTCGGCGACCACGCGGTATACCCACAGTCTGTGGACAACCATGTGGACGGGGTGCGCTCCCGGGACCCGGGCGCAGACGAACGGCACGACGGGCGGCGGAAGGGAGGGGGAGGCGAGTGGCGGACGCAACGATGACCGAGCTGTGGCGAACGACCCTCGAGGTCCTCGACTCCGACGGTATCCCGGTGCAGCAGAGGGCTTTTCTGTCACTGGCGCGGCTCGTGGGGCTGCTCGACGACACCGCCCTCATCGCCGTCCCCAACGACTTCACCAAGGACATCGTCGAGACCAGGCTGCGCGACCGGGTCACGACGACCCTCGGCACCCAGCTCGGCCGCGACGTGCGGCTCGCCGTGACCGTCGACCCCTCCCTGGCCGACGGGCCCGCGCTCGAGACGGCCTCGGACGACGCCCACGACCTGCGGGTCGCCGACCGCCGCCGGCAGATCGACGACCTCGACATCGGCGAGGACGAGGGCGACAGCGGCGAGGTCAACGGCGCCCCGGCCGCGACCCGCCTCGGTGAGCGCGACGGCATCCCCGACCTCGTCGAGGTCCCCGGGGCCCGCCGGCCGCGCCCGGGCAACCAGCTCCCCGAGCAGGTCGAGCTCACCCGGCTCAACCCGAAGTACACCTTCGACACCTTCGTCATCGGCGCGAGCAACCGGTTCGCCCACGCGGCCGCCGTCGCGGTCGCCGAGGCCCCGGCCAAGGCGTACAACCCGCTGTTCATCTACGGCGACTCGGGGCTGGGCAAGACGCACCTGCTGCACGCCATCGGGCACTACGCCCGCAACCTCTTCCCCCACGTCAAGGTGCGCTACGTGAACTCCGAGGAGTTCACCAACGACTTCATCAACAGCATCCGCGACGACAAGGCGGCGAACTTCCAGCGGCGCTACCGCGACGTCGACGTCCTGCTCATCGACGACATCCAGTTCCTCCAGGGCAAGGTGCAGACGCAGGAGGAGTTCTTCCACACCTTCAACACGCTGCACAACGCCAACAAGCAGGTCGTCATCACCAGCGACGTGCCGCCCAAGCTGCTCAGCGGCTTCGAGGCGCGGATGCGCAGCCGGTTCGAGATGGGCCTGCTCACCGACGTGCAGCCCCCCGACCTCGAGACCCGGATCGCCATCCTGCGCAAGAAGGCCATCCAGGAGCGCCTGTCGGTGCCCGACGACGTCCTGGAGTTCATCGCCTCGCGGATCTCGACCAACATCCGCGAGCTCGAGGGCGCCCTGATCCGGGTCACCGCCTTCGCCAGCCTCAACCGCCAGCCGGTCGACATGAGCCTGGCCGAGATCGTCCTGCGCGACCTCATCCCCGACGACGCCTCCAGCCAGGTGACGCCGGCGACGATCATGGCCCAGACGGCCGCCTACTTCGGGCTGACCCTCGACGACCTCCAGGGCCAGTCGCGCTCGCGGGTCCTCGTCACCGCCCGGCAGATCGCGATGTACCTCTGCCGCGAGCTCACCGACCTCTCGCTGCCGAAGATCGGCCAGCAGTTCGGCGGCCGCGACCACACCACGGTGATGCACGCCGACAAGAAGATCCGCCAGCTCATGGCCGAGCGCCGGGCGATCTACAACCAGGTCACCGAGCTGACGAACCGGATCAAGCAGCAGTCGCACTGAGGTCGGTTGTCCACAGGTTGTCCCCACCTCTGCGTAGAACCTTCGTCGAACGTCGGACCCGGCCGCCGGGCCGGTGCTGTGGCGGAGAGGCGCGCCCGGGATGCCGCACGGACAGGGCGATCCCCGGCATCCACGTCCTGTGCATAACACGGTGGACAACCTCGCGTGTCACCACCAGTCCCACGAGACGCACCCCGGTTGTCCACAGGCCCTGTGGACGGCTGTGGACGGGCAGCGTGTCGGTGTGGACGGCACGACGGACGACGAGTGGATGCCCTGTGAACGCCCGCCGGCCGCGCACACGCGGCTCGGGTCGTCCACGGGTTCGTCCACCCCTCGTCCACACCCCCCTTCGTGCGAGCCGACCTGCGCCGACACCTCGCCGTCCACAGTCTCCACAGCTCCTACTCCCACGACGAGACCTCTAGCACCCTGATCCGGCCCCGAGCACGACCCGGACGACACCCCGAACCCCGGTCCCGACCGCCGGGAACGCACCCCGCCGGCGTACCCGCGATGAGGTGCCACGGCGTCGAGGCGTGCACTAGTGTCATGACCCCGCCTGCGTCGGCGCTGCTGCTGCGCGTCCGGCCACGCGGACGGGGACCTGTGTGCACGAAGGGGCGCGACACTCGCGCCGGACGAAGGTTGGTGGTGCCGTGAAGTTCCGCGTCGAGCGCGACGTCCTGGCCGAGGCGGTCACCTGGGTGGCCCGCGGGCTGCCGGCGCGTCCCCCCGTACCGGTGCTCGCCGGCATCCTCCTGCGGGCCGACGACGAGGGCACCCTCACCCTGTCGGCGTTCGACTACGAGGTGTCGGCGCGGATCACCGTCGCGGCCGAGGTCGCCGAGCCCGGGACCGTGCTCGTGCTCGGCCGGCTGCTCGCCGACATCTCGCGCAACCTGCCCGACCGCCCGATCGACGTCGCCACCGACGGTTCCAAGGTGCAGGTGACGTGCGGCTCCTCCCGCTTCAGCCTGCTGATGATGCCGGCCGACGACTACCCGACGCTGCCCTCCTCGCCCGAGCCCAGCGGCAGCATCGACGGCCACCTGTTCACCCAGGCGGTCGGCCAGGTGTCCGTCGCCGCCGACCGCGGTGACACCCTCCCGATCCTCACCGGGGTGCGGGTCGAGATCGAGGGCGACACGATGACCCTGCTCGCCACCGACCGGTACCGCCTGGCCATGCGCGAGCTGCACTGGAACCCCTCGGCGACCGACGCGAGCCACGTCGTGCTCATCCCGGCCCGCACCCTGTCGGACATCGCCCGCTCGCTCGGGGCCAGCGGCTCGATCGACGTCGCCCTCGGCACCGCAGCCGGCGGCGACGGACTCGTCGGGTTCGAGGCGGGGCAGCGCCACACGACGACGAGGCTGCTCGACGGCGAGTACCCGAAGGTCTCCTCGATCTTCCCGACGACGTCCGAGACCGAGTCGGTCATCCGGACCGCCGACCTCGTCGAGGCCGTCAAGCGCGTGGCGCTCGTCGCCGAGCGCAACACCCCGGTGCGGCTGCGGTTCTCCGAGGGGCAGGTGAGCATCGAGGCCGGTGCCGGCGACGACGCCCAGGCGTCCGAGGCCGTCGAGGCCGTGCTCACCGGGCCCGAGATCGAGATCGCGTTCAACCCCACGTACCTCCTCGACGGCCTGGGGGCCGTCGGGACGCCGTTCAGCCGGATCTCGTTCACCCAGCCGTCGCGGCCCGCCGTGCTCTCCGGCCAGGCGGAGGAGGACGGCGAGGCCGACACGTCGTACCGCTACGTCCTCATGCCCGTCCGTTTCGCGTCCTGACCAGCCCTTTGCGGATGCCGCGGCAGTAGCCTTCGCGGATCAGCACCACGTCGTCGACGCACCACACACCACGAGGAGTAGCGAGATGCAGCTGGGTCTGGTCGGGCTGGGCAAGATGGGCGGCAACATGCGCGAGCGGCTCCGTCGAGCCGGTCACGAGGTCGTGGGCTACGACCAGAACCAGGACGTCTCGGACGCGCGCACCCTGGCCGACATGGTCAAGAAGCTGCAGGCGCCGCGCGTCGTGTGGGTCATGGTGCCGCACGGCGCCCCCACGCGTGACACCGTCCGCAAGCTCGCCGGCCTGCTCGACAAGGGCGACCTCGTCATCGACGGCGGCAACAGCAAGTTCACCGAGGACCTCGAGAACGAGAAGCTGCTCAAGGCCGACGGCGTCGGCTACCTCGACTGTGGTGTCTCCGGTGGCATCTGGGGCCTCGACAACGGCTACGGCCTCATGGTGGGCGGGTCGGCGGCCAACGTGAAGCGCGCGATGCCGATCTTCGACGCCCTGCGCCCCGAAGGGCCCCGTGACGAGGGCTTCGTGCACGCCGGCAAGGTGGGGGCCGGGCACTACACGAAGATGGTCCACAACGGCATCGAGTACGGCCTCATGCACGCGTACGCCGAGGGCTACGAGCTGCTGCAGAAGAAGGACATCGTCGAGAACGTGCCCGGGGCGTTCAAGGCGTGGAGCCGCGGCACGGTCGTCCGCTCCTGGCTGCTCGACCTCATGGTCAAGGCGCTCGAGGAGAACCCCGACCTCGACGACGTCTCGGACTACACGACGGACTCCGGCGAAGGGCGGTGGACGGTCGAGGAGGCGATCAACCTCGCGGTCCCGATGCCGGTGATCTCGGCCTCGTTGTTCGCGCGGTTCGCCTCCCGCCAGCAGTACTCGCCGACGATGCAGGCGGTCGCCGCACTGCGTGGCGAGTTCGGCGGCCACCAGGTCATGACCGTCGACGAGGGCCAGGCGCTGCGGGCCGAGGCCGCCGCAGGTCCGGCGAGTGCGGACGAGGCGCGCAAGAAGGCGGCCCGCAAGGAGACGCCGACCAAGTCGGCCGAGCACGCTGCGGCCAAGGGTCGGGATGCAGCCACCGCCGGCCCGTCGTCCGGCGGCGGCGAGACGACGTCGAAAGGGTCGGGGCCGACGAGCGGACCGACCTCGGGCACCGGGTCGACGCGGAAGCGCGCCGCCAAGAAGAGCTGACGGGTGCACGTCCGGCACCTGACCGTCGCGGACTTCCGCAGCTACCCGAGCGCGGAGCTGCCGCTCGAGCCCGGGGTGACCACCCTCGTCGGGCTCAACGGCCAGGGCAAGACGAACCTCGTCGAGGCGATCGGCTACCTCGCGACGCTGTCGAGCCACCGCGTCGCCACCGACGCCCCCCTCGTCCGCTTCGGGGCGACGTCGGCCGTCGTGCGCTGCGCGGTCGTCCGGGACGGGCGGGAGACGCTCGTCGAGATCGAGATCACGCCCGGTCGCGCGAACCGCGCCCGGCTCAACCGCTCACCCGTGAGCCGCCCGCGCGACGTGCTGGGGACGCTGCGCACCGTGCTCTTCGCCCCCGAGGACCTCGCTCTCGTCAAGGGCGACCCCAGTGAGCGCCGCCGCTTCCTCGACGACCTGCTCGTCGCCCGCCAGCCCCGCTGGGCCGGCGTGCGGGCCGACCACGACAAGATCCTGCGCCAGCGCGGGGCGCTGTTGAAGTCGGCGGCGCCGGTGCTGCGGCGCGGGCGCGGAGGCGCGCGGCCGGCATCCGACGTCGGTGGTGACGCGGCGGAGCGGCGCGAGTCGGCGCTGCACACGCTCGACGTGTGGGACTCGCACCTCGCCCAGGTCGGGTCGCAGCTGCTCTACGCGCGGCTGCGGCTGCTGCGGGACCTCGGCCCCTACCTCGGCAAGGCGTACGAGGAGGTCAGCGCGGGGCAGTGCGATGCCCGGGTCGCGTACCGCTCCTCGCTGCGCGAGGCGACCGCCGCCCGGATCGCCGCTGGTGAGGTGCCCGAGCCCGCCGAGCTGCACGACGAGATGCTCGCGTCGCTGGCCGAGGTGCGCGGCCAGGAGGTGGAGCGGGGCGTGTGCCTCGTCGGGCCGCACCGCGACGACATGGTGCTCACCCTCGGCGAGCTGCCGGCCAAGGGGTACGCCAGCCACGGCGAGTCGTGGTCGCTGGCGCTCGGCCTCAAGCTCGCCGCCTACCAGCTGCTCCGGCACGACCTCGGTGACGACCCGGTGCTCGTGCTCGACGACGTCTTCGCGGAGCTCGACACCGGCCGGCGCGAGCGCCTGGCGACGATGATCGGTGACTGCGAGCAGGTCATCATCACCGCGGCGGTCCCCGAGGACGTCCCCTCCGGCCTCGTCGGGCGGACGTATGCCGTGACGACGGGGTCGGTGACCGAACGTGCCTGACGACGAGGTCACCGCGCCTCACGAGAAGGACTCCGGCACAGGCGAGTTCGCGCGCCGTTCCGCCATCCGTGGGCGAGGACTCGGCTGACCTCCGAGGTGGGTGACGCGGCCGAGGCCGCGGCGGCGGCGCTCGCCCGGGCCCGGGCCGCGGCACGCGCCAGGGGGCTGCGGCCGGGGCTGCGGCCACGCCGGCGGAGCAAGGACGTCCCGGTCGGCCAGCGGCAGGACGGAGGGCGTGACCCCAAGCTGCTCGGGGACCAGCTCGACCAGTTCGTCGTCGAGCGCGGGTGGGTCGTCGACGTGGCGGTCGGCGCGGTCATCGGCCGCTGGCCGCAGATCGTCGGGGCCGAGATCGCGCAGCACTGCGCCCCGGTGGACTTCGTCGACGGGGTGCTCACCGTGCGCGCCGACTCCACGGCGTGGGCCACCCAGCTGCGGCTGCTGTCCTCGAGCCTGCTGAGCCGGCTGGCCCAGGACGTCGGCGAGGGCACCGTGGCCGAGCTGCGCGTCGTCGGTCCCGGGGCGCCGTCGTGGTCGCGCGGGCAGCGCCGGGTGCAGGACGGCCGGGGCCCGCGCGACACCTACGGCTGACCGGCGCGGGCGGTCCGCGGTACGGCAGGATGCCGGGATGAGCCCGACATCCGATGCCGTCGAGAGCTACCTCGAGAGCGTGCCCGAGACCGGGCGCGCGTTCTTCCTCGGCGTCCGCGAGCTGGTGCTGCGCCACGCGCCGCACGCGACCGAGACGATGTCGTACAACATGCCGACCTTCCTCGTCGACGGCCACCGCCTGCTGCACGCGTCGGCGTGGACCGAGCACCTCGCGATCTACCCCCTGCCGCCGGCGGAGGACCTCGACCCCGACGGCCGCCGCGGCCCTCGAGGCGCACAGCTCGGGAGCCAGCACGCTCAAGCTGCCCTACCGCGCGGAGTTCCCGACCCTCCTCGTCGACGCGGTCGTGCGAGCGCACCTCGCGAGGGTGGCCGCCGGCCGCTGACCCGACTTCTTGCGGATCTCCCACGCCGCGGGGCCCTCCGGGTGTGGGGAATCCGCAATCAGTCGAGGCCGCCGCGGAGCACGCCGAGGGCCATCCGCACCTGCGCGTCGTAGGCCTGGGCCGGCTCCCGCGAAGGTGTCCGGGCCGTACTGCCCGAACACCTCCAGGCTCGTGGCGCCGACGACGGTGGCCCACAGCAGCAGCGCCCGTGAGAGCACCGCCGGGTGGGTGGCCAGGCCGACCTCGCCGCCGACCGCCCGCAGCTCACCGGCCAGCGGCTCGGGCGGGTCGTCCGGCGCGGGCCGGTCGGGAACGTCACCTCCTGCGACCCCCTCGCCGACGAGGTGCAGGAGGGTCCCGATGACGCGGGTCCCCGGCTCGATCGTCACCTCCGGCGGTGCGGCGTAGCCCGGCACCGGGCTCCCGTAGAGCAGCGCGTAGCGGCTGGGTTCGGCGACCGCCCAGGCCCGGAAGGCGTGGGCCGCGCCCAGCAGCCGGTCGTGCCACGGGTCGCCCGCCCGGGCCGCGACGGCGGCGTCCACGGCATCCGCCTGGTCGGTGTACGCGTCGACGAGCAGCAGGGTGAGCAGCTCGTCGCGGTTGGCGACGTAGCGGTAGACCGCGGACGAGACCATGCCGAGGTCACGCGTCACCGCTCGCAGCGACAGCCCGGCGGCTCCGTGCTCGGCGAGGTGCCGCCGCCCGATCTCGAGGACCCGGGCGGTGACGTCCTCGCGGCGGCGGGCGCGGGAGGTGGGCATGACGGCATCCTGCCACAGGAACGAGAGCACTGCTCTTGACTTTCGTCGCGCCGACCGGTCACAGTGGTGACAACGAACGAGAGCAGTGCTCTCACGAACTCCCGGAGGATCGCCATGACCGACCCGACACCCGGCCCCGCCCCGCGCACGCCCGGCGACCCGACCCGCTACGTGGCTCCAGGCGGCCGGATGGACCGGTGGTCGGCCGTCGCCGTGCGCTGGCTCACCGAGCACGGCATCAGCCTCGCCGGCTCCCGGGTGCTCGTCCTGCGCGGCCGAACCTCCGGCGAGCTGCGCAGCACCCCGGTCAACCTGCTCGTCCTCGACGGCGAGCGGTACCTCGTCGCCCCGCGCGGCAACACCCAGTGGGTGCGCAACGCCCGTGCCGCCGGCGCCGGCCAGCTGCGGCTGGGCCGGCGCACCGAGGACGTCGAGCTCACCGAGCTGCCCGTCGGCGAGCGGGTGCCCGTGCTGCGCGTCTACCTCACGAAGTGGGGCTGGGAGGTCGGGCGGTTCGTCGAGGGGCTCTCGAAGTCCTCGACCGACGCCGAGATCGCCGCCGAGGCGCCCGGCATGCCGGTGTTCCTCGTTCACCACCGCCGCCTGACGACGAGTCGGGTGCCCAGGTGGCGGCCAGGGCAACCGCCCGGGCACCCAACGGTCGAGGAGTTGTGGCTAGGGTCGGGCGCGTGAGCGACGCGCTGGTGCACCGGGCCGACGACGACCGGATCGCGGTCGTCACCCTCGACTCCCCCGCCAACCGCAACGCGCTCTCCCGGCGCCTCGTCGCCGAGCTGACCCAGCACCTCGCCGAGGCGGGGGCCGACGAGTCGCTGCACGGGGTGCTGCTGCGCTCGGCCCACCCGGTGTTCTGCGCCGGGGCGGACCTCAAGGAGGCCGCCACCGTCGACATGGTCGAGGCCGCCCGCAGGATCATCACCCTCCAGCGCACCATCGCCGCCCTGCCGGTGCCCGTCGTGTGCCGCCTCGACGGCCCGGTGCGGGCCGGTGGCCTGGGGCTGGTCGCCTCGTCCGACGTCGTCGTCTGCCGCGACGACGTGACGTTCGCGCTCACCGAGGTGCGCCTGGGCCTCGCCGCGGCCGTCATCTCGATCCCCCTGCGGGCACGTCTCACTCCCCGCGCGGCGTCCGACTGGTTCCTCACCGGCCGCCAGGTCGGGGCGGCGGAGGCGCGCGAGCAGGGCCTCGTCACGCACGTCGCCTCCCCCGAGCAGCTGGATGCCGTGGTCGCCGGTGTGCTCGACGACCTGCGGTCTGGCGCCCGGCAGGGCCTGGTCGAGGCCAAGCGGCTGCTCGGTGCCGACCTCGTCCGGTCGTTCGACGAGCGTGGCGACGAGATGGCCCGCCTGTCGGGGCTGCTGTTCCACTCCGAGGTCGCGCAGGAGCGGATGGCGGCGGCACTGCGCCGCTGAGGCATCCGCATCCGCGAGAGCAGTCCGTCGGCGACTCGAGGGCTGACGCTCCGGTCTCCGTCGACCGTAGAGAACACTCCGCTGGCCGTTGCGCCGACGCGGCAGTGTTCTCTCCTGTCGACGAGCGTCTGCGGTCGCGGCTGTCGGCGGCGTCGCGGCAGGCTGGGCGGATGCCGTCCCGACCACGCCCGCTCTCGCGGCACGTCCCGTCCGGCCTCCTGACCCGGCTCGGCCGCCTCGACGCAGACCGTGCCGCCAGCGCACGCGCCTGCTCGATCGTGCCGCCGTACGTGCTCGAGGCGCTCGCCGCGTCCGGCGACCCGCGCCTCGCGGCCCACGCGCAGGCGACCCTCGACGTCGACGCCGAGCTGCGCCGCGACCGCCGCACCGCCGAGGTGCGGCCCGAGCCCCGCCGGCAGACGCGCCCGCGGCTGGCGCGAGGAACCGCCGACGGCCCCCAGCGGTCGGTCCACGACGCTGCCGAGGGCACCGACCTGCCCGGAACCCTGGTGCGCGCCGAGGGCGGCCCCGACACCGGCGACCGCGAGGTCACCGAGGCCTACGACGGCCTCGGCGCGACCTGGCAGCTGTGGCAGGCGCAGTACGGCCGCAACTCGCTCGACGGCCGGGGCCTGCCCCTCGTCGCGACGGTGCACTTCGGCCGCGACTACGACAACGCCTTCTGGGACGGCACCCAGATGGTGTTCGGCGACGGTGACGGCGTGGTCTTCCTCCCCTTCACCCGCAGCCTCGACGTCATCGGCCACGAGCTGGCCCACGGGGTCACCCAGTACACCTCCGGCCTGAACTACCAGGACCAGTCCGGCGCCCTCAACGAGTCGGTCTCCGACGTCTTCGGGGTGCTCGTCAAGCAGCGGCTCCTCGGGCAGACGGCCGACGAGGCCGACTGGCTGGTGGGCGCCGAGCTGCTCGGCCCCGACGTGCAGGGCGTCGCGCTGCGGTCGATGGCCGCGCCGGGCACTGCCTACGACGACCCGCGCCTCGGTACCGACCCCCAGCCCGCGCACCTGCGCGACTACGTCGACACGACCGACGACAACGGGGGCGTCCACATCAACTCGGGCATCCCCAACAAGGCCTTCCACGTGCTCGCGACGACCCTCGGCGGCAACGCCTGGGAGGTCGCCGGCCAGGTCTGGTTCGACACCATCACCGGCGACATCAGCGCCGACTGCGACTTCGAGACCTTCGCCCGGCTCACCGTCGCGGCGGCCACCACCCGGCACGGCGCCGGCTCCGACGTCGTCGCCGCGGTGCGCGCCGGATGGGAGTCCGTCGGCATCCCGGATGCCGGGTCGCGCGCGGGCGGCGTCGGCGCGTCC
The DNA here is from genome assembly GCA_963811475.1 of uncultured Actinomycetota bacterium. Taxonomy (GTDB): domain Bacteria; phylum Actinomycetota; class Actinomycetes; order Actinomycetales; family Dermatophilaceae; genus Fodinibacter. The sequence continues at coordinate 801 of CAWERJ010000001.1, read as the reverse complement.
ACTGCCGGGTCGGGTGCCGACCGCACGGAGGACGGCCGCGACGTCACCAGGAGGTCCGCCCTCCACCACCGAGGTGAGCCTGCGCCGCACCGGCGGGTTCGCCGGCCGCACCGTCGAGCGCACCGTGACCCTCGACGAGCTCCCGCGCCCCGACGCCCGGGCCTGGCGGTCGCTCCTCGCGGACGACGGGCTCCCGGCGCTGGCGGCCGAGGCCGCGGCCGCCGGGCAGCGCACCCTGCCCGACACCTTCTGCTACGGCGTGCGCTGCGAGGCACCGCCGCTCGACGTGCAGCTGCCCGAGCCCCAGCTGTCCGACGACGTGCGGGCCCTGTTCGAGCGAACCCTCCACAGGGGCGACGCCTGAGCGGGGTCTGGAGCGCCGGGGCCCGAGCGGGTCTGAGGCGCCGGGCCCGAGCGGCCCCGGCGGCCGGCCCACCGACCGGTGGCACGGCATCCGGGAAAGGCCGTTTCGCGGCCCTGAGGGGGCCGGTCGCGTGACGGGGGTCGGAAAGGCCCCTGTTTCGCCCGAAAGGTGCCCGCACGGGCCTCCCCGGGGCATGTCCTGTCCCCGCTGACCGGTAGACTGGGAGCCGAAACCACGCCCAAGGCGTTCGTCGCCCTTGGGCGTGCGCCATGAGCCCTGCCGGCCGGCCGGCGGGACCTGCCGACGAAGGAGCCCCGTGGCGGAGCAGCAGCCCGAGCTGAACCCGGACCAGACCCCCGACGTGGTGCCCCCGGTGCCCGACAGCGAGGTCGTGGTCGTCGACGGCACGGAGCTCCCCGACGACCAGCGCGCCGCGT